>CAWCPQ010000002.1:0-466101 GCA_963797535.1 uncultured Actinomycetota bacterium
TGCTGCCGTACGCCACGAGCAACCGGGCTCGCAGCGCCAGGCGAGCGACCCGGCCCTGAGCGCGCCGTGCGCGCCTGACGTGAGCGATGCGTACGACGCGGACGGCATCGGCCTCGTTCAGGCGCCGATCTATCCGCGCCCTCGCGAGATCTTCTTGGATGAGCAACATCAGGTGACTCCTACGGGTATCGGTGAGTTCGTCAAGGTCTCCGGCGAGGCGAATCGCGGTCATGCGGCCACCTCGGTCGCGTCCTTGCGGGGACGTCCCCGCGGCCGCTTGCGGGCCACGACCACGCCCTGGAGGACCAGCTGGCCGCCCCAGACGCCCCACGGCTCGCGCCGCTCGAGGGCGCCGGCGAGGCACTCGGTCTGCAGCGGACAGCCGACGCAGAGCGCCTTCGCCTGCTCGACCTCGGCTGGGGACTCGGCGAAGAACAGCTCGGGGTCGGTGCTCCAGCACGGGAGCTCGACTCCGGTCCGTTCCACCAGCGCGAGAGCGCTGTCGTACATCTCGGCCACCTCCTGGCGACTTTCCTGCTCGGTTTGCAAATGGATGACGGTGTCGGTGGTGATTTCTGAGCGGAGCCGGACACGACAAAGGCCGCGGATCCCGTAATCGGGTTCCGCGGCCTGAGGTCCTTCCGGCGAGGGGTGCTAGCCGGGCGGAGCTGGAGCGTTGGTCCCGATAAGGGTGGCGTCATTGCGCTTGGCGGCGTGGGCTGCTGCCTTGGTTGCCGTCTGCTTGACCGACGCGCCTGCCATGAGAGACAGGTCGCCCAGGTCAGCAAAGGTGCCAGCGGTAAACGGCTCGGTGGCATAGGCAGCGGGCATACCGGTGACGAAGGTGGGTACGGCGGGCCAGGCGGGGCTCTGCCAACCGGCAGTGGTCAGGCCGGTGGTGAGGCCAGTGGTCGGACGCAGGCGCACGCAGGCAGACACCGTTACCTCAGTCTTCGTCATGACAGTCGAAATCACGGTGCACCTCCTTCGTCCTGGCCGAGCCGCTCCGCGGCGCCGAACCGGTCAACCTGCGTGACCAGTACACGCAGGTTAAAGCACCCCGTGCACGCTCTGCAATGGATTATTCGGGTTCTATTTCACCGGGTGTCAAAATGTCACGCTCAGGCCCCGCCCGTTCACAGAATCGGCGGACAGTGCGGCAGTATGGAGCCATGGACCTGCTCACCAACGCGATCCAGCCGTACGCGTGGGGATCCCGATCCGCCATCGCCGCGCTGCAGGGCCGCGAGCCGTCATCGAGCCCCGAGGCCGAGCTGTGGATGGGGGCCCACCCCGGCGCTCCCTCTCAGCTGGACCGGGCCGGACAGGTCAGCCTGCTGGACGTGATCGAGCTCAACCCGCTCGAGGAGCTCGGCGCAGCGACGTTTCAGGAGTTCGGGCCCCGCTTGCCCTACCTGCTCAAGGTGCTGGCAGCCGACCGGGCGTTGTCCTTGCAGGTGCACCCGACCCCTGAGCAGGCCAGAGCCGGTTTCGACGCCGAGGACGCCGCCGGCATCCCGCGTGACGCCGCCAACCGGAACTACCGCGACCCGTACTCCAAGCCAGAGCTGATCGTGGCGCTCACGCCCTTCGTCGGGCTGTGCGGATTCCGCGCCGCCTCCGACCTGGCCGAGCTGTTGGTCGAGCTCGGCGTGCCGGCCCTCAAGGAGTTCGCGGACAACCTCGCCGCCAAACAGGACTCGGACTCGGTACGCGCCATGCTGGCGTCGCTGCTGAGCTGGCCGGAGGCGGACCGAGCAGCCCTGGTCGCCGAGGTCACCAAGTCCTGCGTGCTGCTTGCCGCGGCCGGCGGTCGCTTTACGGCAAGCTACGAGTGGACGGCGAGGGTTGCCGAGGACTACCCCGGCGACACCGGCGTGGTCGTCATGTTGATGCTCAACCTGATCCGGCTCGCGCCGGGCGAGGGCATCTTCCTGCGCCCGCGCACCCTGCACGCCTACCTCAGCGGCGTCGGCGTCGAGATCATGGCCGGCTCGGACAACGTGCTCCGCGGTGGCCTGACCCCCAAGCACATCGACATCAACGAGCTGCTCAGCGTGCTCGAGTTCGGCCACGGGCCGCTTGAGCCGACGCCCATGACTGCGTTGTCCGACGTCGAGGACGCCTGGGTCACGCCCACGCCGGAGTTCCGGCTCTCACGCCTCACGGTCGGTGCAGAGCCGGTGGAGGTGGCCGGTGGCTTCCCGCAGATCCTCGTCTGCACCGAGGGGCCGGTGACGGTCCACGGTGACGGCGAGACGATCGAGCTCACCGGTGGCCGATCGGTGTTCGTGCCGGCGGCCTCGGCCGGGTTGCGGGTCACCGCACCGGCCGGTGGCGTGGTTTTCCGCGCCCTTCCGGGTCTCTGACCAGCACCCTGCCGCATGTCAGGGTGATCTCGGGGTCTTCCCCGGTACCCGCTGCTGGGCGATGCCGACATGATCGGCACATGACCTCGTACCGCCCAACGGGCCGACCATGACCGCCCTCGCCGTGGACATCACCGGCCTGCGCAAGAGCTATCGCAAGAACCTGCGCGCCAAGCCACGACCGGCACTCGACGGCCTGGACCTGCACATCGAGGCCGGCGGCCGGGTGCACGGCTTCCTCGGCCCCAACGGGTCGGGCAAGACCACCACGTTGCGGGTGCTGCTCGGGCTGATCCGTGCGGACGCCGGCGACGTGCGCCTCGGCGGGCACCGCGTACCCGATAACCTGCCGCTCGCCATGCCTACCGTCGGATCGCTGATCGAGGAGCCGAAGTTCTTTCGCCCGTTCACCGGCCGGCGCAACCTCGAGCTGCTCTCCGACGTGGCCGGCCTGCCGCGGACCAAGGTCGACCAGGTGCTCGAGATAGTTGGCCTGGCGGACCGGGCTGACGAGCGGGTCAAGGGCTACTCCCTCGGCATGCGCCAGCGCCTCGGCATCGCAGCCGCCCTGCTCAAGGAACCAACCCTGCTCATCCTCGACGAACCGTCGAACGGCCTCGACCCGGCTGGCATCCGCGAGATCCGTACCCTCATGCGGACGTTGGCCGACTCCGGCGTCACCATCGTCGTGTCCTCACACCTGCTCGCCGAGGTGCAGCAGGTGTGTGACGAGGTCACCATCATCAGTCACGGCCGGGTCGTACGCACCGGTCCAGTGGGCCAGGTGCTCGCCCCTGAGGGAACCTCCGGACGGCTGCGCGTCGGTGTCGATGATCTGTCGGCTGCAAGCGAGATCCTCGTAGCAGCAGGGCTTTTCGTACGAAGAGACGGCGCAGCCCTCATCGTCGAGGGAGCCGCACAGCCGGCAGACGTCACCCGACTGCTCGCATCGCAGGGGCACTACCTGTCCGAGCTGCACGCCGAGACAGTGGACCTCGAGGACGTCTTCCTCGCGCTGACCGACGACCTGGAGGTGCCGGCATGATGCGGCTGCTCAAGGTGGAGATGGGCCGACTGATGTCCCGGCGGTTGTTCCGGGTCGCGGCCGTCGCCGGCCTGATAGCCGTCCTCGCGGTGGACGGCCTCATCGCTGCCAAGTCGGACAAGAACGTCGCCGCGGCCGAGAAGCGGGCTACGGTCGTTCTTCAAGCGGAGTATCAGAACTGTCTCGCCCACGCGGTCAAGGAGGGCAGCTCGGGCGGCCCGACGAAACAGGACTGCGACCGGGAGCTGCCGGCCAACCGGCTGAAGGACTGCCTCGCCATTGCCGCATCGCACCAACAGAACGGACCGACGGCGGCTGACTGCCGTCGGGAGGGCACCGTGAACGAGTTCTACAACGACCCAAGGTTCCACTTTGCCGACCACGCAAGGGATCTGATCACCGGTGCGGCGTTCATCTTCATGGCAATCGGCCTGGTGCTCGCCGCCAGCAGCGTCGGAGCCGAGTGGCAGTCGGGCACGTTCGCGTCGTTGCTCACGTGGGAGCCTCGACGCCAACGAGTCCTGGCCGCAAAGCTGGTCGCGCCAGTGCTGGGACTGCTGGCCCTGGCGATCCCGCTGATGCTGCTGCTCGAGGGCGGCGGCTGGCTGGCCGCTGACCTACGCGGGACCACGCAAGGTGCAGATACGCACCTGTTCTGGCAGATCGCCTCGCAGTACGGCAGAGTCGTCGGGCTGCTCGCCCTGGTGGCCCTGATCGGAGCCGCCCTCGCCGCCGTCACCCGGCACACGGTGGCAGTTCTCGCGCTGGTCGGCGGATACCTCATTGCCGGCGAGATCGTCGCCGGGATCGCCAGCGCCTGGTGGCGAAACCATGGCCTGTTCGCCCATCTGATCGCGTTCGTCCGCGGCAACTATGACTACTTCACCAACACAAGGACGCTCGGCGGCCTGAGGATGCAGCAGCATTTCTTGCACGCCGACAGCTCGGCAATCATCGTCGCGATCATCGCGGCAGCTGCCGTCGTGCTTGCCGCGGTCACCTTGCAACGACGGGACGTCGCCTGATCCGCAGTAGAGTTCGCCTGTGGCACAAGGAAACCAGCACCTGATCGGTGTCGATGACCCGGCGGCAGTGGACGTACGCCCGCTGCTGCGCCGGCACCTCGACTTCGGCAACGAGCACAGTCCGCCCGAGGACATGCATGCCCTCGACGTCTCGGGTCTGCTCGACCCGGCCGTGACGTTCTACAGCTACCGGGTCGACGCCGAGGTGCTGGCCATCGGCGCCCTGCGGCTGCTCGGCGACGGACAGGGCGAGCTCAAGTCGATGCACGTCGCTGCGGCGGCACGCGGTCGTGGCATCGGCCGGGCGATGCTCGACCACCTGCTGACCGTCGCTCGCGAAAGTGGCCTTCAGCGGCTGAGTCTGGAGACCGGGTCGATGCCGGCGTTCGCACCCGCCCGGACGATGTACGCCAGCGCAGGGTTCATGGAGTGCGGCCCGTTCGGGGACTACCGGGAGAGCTCGTACAGCACCTTCATGACCCTGGAGCTGTAGCGGTCGTCAGCCGGACTCGGCGACCAGGGCCAGCACAGCCGCGCCGAACTCGTCGAGCTTGCGCTGGCCGACGCCGGGGATCGCGACCAGCTCGGCCACGGACCGCGGCTTGGCCTCGGCGATGGCCGACAGGGTGGCGTCGGTGAAGACGACGAAGGCGGGCTGGGACCTTTCCTTGGACGTCACCAGCCGCCACTCGCGCAGCCGCTCGAACAGCTCCTCGTCGCGGTTGGACGGGCAGTCCTCGCAGCGGCCGAGCTTGCGGGCGACGGCACCCGAGAGCACCTTGCCGCACACGCGGCACAGCACGTTGGCGGCCCGCTTGCGCGACGTGGCCGGTCCGCTGGACTTTGCGGCTGCGGCCGGCCGGCGAAGACCCGCTGGCAGCAGGCCGTCGAGAAACCGTGACGGCTTGCGGTAGCGCGCGCCGCCGGGGCTGCGAGCGAGCGCCCAGGACAGCCACAGGTGCTCGCGGGCACGGGTCACGCCGACGTAGAGCAGCCGGCGCTCCTCCTCAACCTGGGCAGGGGTTTCGGCGTGCACGATCGGCACGGTGCCGTCGGCCAGGCCCACCAGGAAAACCGCGTCCCACTCGAGCCCCTTGGCCGCGTGCAACGAGGCCAGGGTCACGCCGTCGACCGGCGGCGCGTGCTGGGCCGACTGCCGTGCCTCGAGCTCGGTCACCAGGTCGGAGAGCCCGACCTCGGGAACCGCCGCGGTCATCTCCTCGGCCAGCCGGACCAACGCATTCAGCGACTCCCAGCGCTCGCGGGCCGCGCCCGTACCGGACGGTGGTTCCGGGCTCCAGTTGGCCGCAGCGAACACGTGCCGGACGGTCGCGGGCAGATCGTCGTCGTCGTCACCGGCCGAGTCGGTCGAGCGAGCAGCACCGCGGAGCAGGGTCACCGCCTCGCGGACCTCGCGCCGTTCGAAGAAGCGCTCGCCACCGCGGACGAGATAGGCGATGCCGGCCGCTGCCAGGGCCTGCTCGTAGGTCTCCGACTGCGCGTTGACCCGGTAGAGCACCGCGATCTCCCTGGCCGGTGTCCCGCCCGCGATCAGCTCTGCGATCCGCCTTGCGGCTGCCGCTGCCTCGGCAGTCTCGTCGTCGAACTCGCGGAAGAGCGGCTCCGGCCCGTTGGGACGTTGCGCGACCAGGGCGAGGCGCAACGAGCTCGTTCCGCCGCTGGCCTTGGCCAGCACCCCGTTGGCCAGAGACACCACCTGCGGCGTCGACCGGTAGTCGCGGGTCAGCCGTACGACCTCGGCCGCCGGCCAGCGCCTGGTGAAGTTCACCAGGTAGTCCGGGGAGGCGCCGGTGAAGGAGTAGATGGTCTGGTGAGCGTCGCCGACCACGCACAGGTCGTCGCGCTGACCCAGCCAGGCGTCGAGCAGCTGCTGCTGCAGCGGGTTGACATCTTGGTACTCGTCGACGACGAAGTAGCGGTACTGCGCCCGCACCCGGGTGGCGACGTCGCGGTGCTCCTCGATCAGG
The DNA here is from genome assembly GCA_963797535.1 of uncultured Actinomycetota bacterium. GTDB lineage: Bacteria > Actinomycetota > Actinomycetes > JAWWOL01 > JAWWOL01 > JAWWOL01. The sequence continues at coordinate 6,428 of CAWCPQ010000002.1, forward strand.
CCGGTGGTCAGCAGCAGCAGGTCCTCGAAGTCGAGCTGCCCCGACGCGGTCTTGGCCGTCTCGTACGCCTCGAAGATCGCGGCCACGGTCTCGGGCGGCCGCGGTGGCTGACGGCGAGCCCGTACGGCGTCAGCGGCGTAGGTCTCCGGCGTCACCAGGGACGACTTGGCCCACTCGATCTCGCTGGTGACGTCGCGCAGCTCGGCCGTCGGCAGCGAGACCCGCAGCGACTTGGTGGCGGCCTCAGCGACGAGGCGAAGCTTGCTCTCGACCAGCCGGGGCGGCTCACCGCCGATGACCTGGGGCCAGAAGTAGGTGAGCTGGCGCAGCGCGGCCGCGTGGAAGGTGCGGGCCTGCACGCCGCCGACGCCCAGGCCACGCAAGCGGCCGCGCAGCTCGCCAGCGGCCCTGGCGGTGAAGGTGACCGCCAGCACGGCCTCGGGCTCGACGGTGCCGGTCAGCACGGCGTAGGCAATCCGGTGGGTGATCGTGCGGGTCTTGCCGGTCCCGGCTCCGGCGAGGATGCAGACCGGACCCTTGACGGCCTCCGCAGCGGCGCGCTGGTCGGGGTCGAGGGAGGCGAGAACAGCCTCGGACGGGGTCAAGGAGCCAGGGGGCATGCCGACATCTTGGCAGGCGGGAAGAGCACGCCGGGCACCGACGTTCGCACCGGTGGACAACTTCGTACCTGACCCGTTTTCTCGAGAGGATCATCCGCACCCATGACGGTCGACACGGCAACCGAGCTGACCATGTACAGCACCCAGTGGTGCGGTTACTGCGTGCGGCTGAAGAAGCAGCTCGAACGGGAGGGCGTCCCGTTCCAGCGTCGTCGACATCGAGGATGACCCGGTCGCAGCGACCTACGTCGAGACCATCAACGGCGGCAACCAGACCGTTCCGACGATTCGGTTTGCCGACGGGTCGGCCATGACCAACCCGACCTTCGCCCAGGTCTCGGCCAAGCTGCTCGAGCTCCAGCCGGGCGAGTAACGGGCGGGGTTTGTCACAGGTTTTCGTAACGTTCTGGACATCATTTGCGTCGTAGACGGCGACAAGTGGGTCGTCGACGTGCACGATGGGCCAACCCAGTGCCCTGGGGTAATGCCGCGTGTGTCGACCTGACCCCTGCCAATGAGGTGTGCGCCCCATGCCTTCCGACGTCAATACCCCTGTTGCTCCCCAGGCACCTCCGGTACTCCCTCGGCGCCGGCCCACAGCAGAGCAGCTGCACCACCCCGCCATCGACGCAGCGCTAGCGACCGCCGCGACGCTGCTCGGGATGGAGGTCGTGTTCATCGGCGGCTTCGGCGACGACCGTTTTCGATTCGAACGCATCCGCGGCCAGTGGGACGGTCTTTCCGAGGGATTCTGCGTCGACTCCGGTGAGAGCCTGTGCGCGCGGATGCTCGCCTCCGGCAAGTCCTCGACCGCCAATGCCGACCTCGACACGGTTTTCCAGGACACGCCGGTACGGACTTCCATGGGCATCACGTCCTACGTAGGCGTGCCCATCACCGACGCCGACGGACAGCTGATCGGCACCTTGTGCGGCATCGACCACAGCAGCATCCCGGTGCCGGACGCCGCGCTGGCCGTGCTCCAGGAGCTGGCCGGCATCGTGGCTGCCCAGCTGGCGGTCAAGGAAGCCGAGGGCCTCGTCATCCTGCGCACCCCCGAGGGCTGGGAGGTCGCCGGCCCCGGCACCGACGGCTCGTGCGGGCGCACCGACCTCACCAGCGCCATGGTGCTGGCCGACCTGATCTCGGCCGAGCTGACCCCGCGCGGCCGGCCGAGCCGGCCCGACGGTGGCGAGCTGACCGAGGTCGAGCAGCTCCGCCTGTCGGTTAGCCAGCTCGAGCACGCCCTCGCCGCGAGAGTCCTGGTGGAGCAGGCGATCGGAGTGCTGGCCGAGCGCCAGCACTGCACTCCTCGGGCCGCCTTCGACCGCCTGCGCAAGGCATCCCGGTCACGGGGACGCAAGGTGCACGACCTCGCTCGAGAGGTCGTGGCATCGGTCACCGACCACGGGGTGCCGCTGCCGCCGGAGCTCGCCGGCCGCTAGCCGGAGACCCGCAACCACACAGCCGCGTCACTGGGCAGCTCGCCGCCGTCAAGGGAAACGCTGCTCAGCAGCACCTCTTCGTACGCCGGCAGCTGCACCGGCGACAGCGACGTGTTGGCAACGCACACGAAGTGCTCACCGCGCCGGAATGCCAGCGCTCCCGGCGCCGACCCGAGCCAGCGGAGACCCTCCGTCGCCAGGGCGGAGATCTCCCGCCGACTGCGCAGTCCAGCCCGGTAGAGCTCCAGCATCGAGTCGGGGTCGCCCGACTCGGCGGCAACCGACAGCGACTTCCACTCGGCCGGCTGCGGCAGCCATGGCTCGACGCCCGCGTCGTTGAAGCCGAACGGGGGAACGTCGCCGGACCACGGAATCGGCACCCGTGCGCCGTCACGCCCCTTGTCGGTGTAGCCCGACCGCACCCAGATCGGGTCCTGAAGCAGCGTCTGTCGGCAGGTCCTCGACCTCGCCGAGTCCGAGCTCCTCGCCCTGGTAGACGTAGATCGCCCCCGGCAGGGCCATCGTGACCAGGATGGCTGCACGCGCCCGGCGCGTCCCCAGCTCGAGATCGGAGAACTCGCCCAGCCGACGGTCGTCCATCGAGAACGACGTGTCGCCTCTGCCGTAGCGGGTGACGTGGCGCACGACGTCGTGGTTCGACAAGACCCACGTCGGTGAGGCCATGGCAGCCGCGTGGTCGGCCAGCGTGCCGTCGATGACCTCGCGCATGCGGTCGGCGTCCCAGGCCGCGCCGAGGAAGTCGAAGTTGAAGGCCGTGTGCAGCTCGTCGGCGCCGAGGTAGCGGGCGAATCGCTCGCGGTCGGGCAGCCACACCTCACCGATCAGGATCCGCTCGTCGGGGTAGCTGTCGGTCAGCCGGCGCCAGGCGCGGTAGACCTCGTGCACCTCAGGGATGTCGATGAACGGGTGCTGGCCCGGCGTCTCCCCCTCAGTGAAGTCCGCAAGGGTGGAGTCCTTGACCAGCAAGGCCGCTGAGTCGATCCGGATCCCGTCGACCCCACGGTCGAGCCAGAACCTCAGCACCGCCTCGAACTCCTCGTGCACGACGCGATTCTCCCAGTTCCAGTCCGGCTGGCCGGGCGCGAACAGGTGGAGGTACCACTCCCCCGGCGTGCCGTCCGGCTCGGTGACCCTGGTCCAGGCCGACCCACCAAAGATGGAGTTCCAGTTGTTGGGCGGCAGCTCACCGCTTTCGCCGCGCCCCGGTCGAAACCAGAACAGGTCCCGCTCGGCAGAGCCGGGGCCGGCTGCCAGCGCCGCCTTGAACCAGGCATGCTCGTCGGAGCCGTGGTTGGGAACGATGTCAATGATCACCCGGATGCCGAGGGCGTGCGCTTCGGCGATCAGCAGCTCCGCCTCAGCAAGGGTCCCGAACACCGGCTCGATGTCGCGATAGTCCGCAATGTCGTAGCCGGCATCGGCCATGGGTGATGGGTACCACGGGTTGAACCAGATCGCGTCAACGCCAAGGTCGGCCAGGTAGCCGAGCCGGCTGCGGACACCGGCGAGATCGCCTGTCCCATCGGCATTTCCGTCGGCAAAGCTGCGGACGTACACCTGATAGATCGCCGCATGGGGCCACCACGTCAGGCCGTTCGACCCGCTTGCCTCAGTCTCGAGCATTGGTGCGATTCCCTTCGATAGGCATGACGTACTGCGTGACGAGCGGCGACGCGAGGCGGCCGGCTAGTCCTTGATCGCCCCGGCGCCGAGCCCGGCAAGGATGTTCCGTTGGAAGACCAGGAAGAAGAGGATTGTCGGCACAGACGCGATCGCCAAAGCTGCATTGGTGATCTCAGGCGGGGTGCCGTTCTGCAGCTGGACCAAGCCGGTGTTGACAGTCGCATGATCTCCGGACAGGACCAGAAGTGGCCACAGGAAATCCTTCCAGACATTGACCACTGCGAAGATCGAGATTACCGCGATGACCGGCCGGGCGATCGGAAGAACCACCGACCACATGGTCCTCACCGGGCCGGCTCCGTCGATCGCCGCTGCCTGCAGCAGCTCGTCCGGCACGGCGTCGAAGAACCGCTTGAGCAGGAAGATGCTGAAGCCGTTCGCCACCGACGGCAGCCAGATCGCCCACGGCGAGTTGGTCAGGTTGGCGTGGATGAGCGGCATGTTCAACGTGATGAGGAACGCTGGCACGGCCAGGACGGTGGCCGGGATCATCAGCGTCGCGAGCATCGCGAACAGCACGACGTTGCCGAACGCGGGCCGCAGCTTGGACAGCGCGTACGCGGCGCACACGTCGAACACCAGCTGGAAGATCAGGGCACCCAGCGCATAGACGACTGTGTTGCCGATCAGCCGGCCGAGATCGAGGTCGGTCCATGCTGTGCTGAAGTTGCTCCACACCAGCTCGTGCGGGATGAGCGTCGGCGGGTTCTGGATCACCTCTTCGGTGTTCTTCAGCCCGTTGGCGACCATCCAGTACAGCGGGAACAGGAAGGCGATCGCGAAGCCGACCAGGAACACCGTCAGCAGGATGCGGTAGATCCACTTGCCCCGCCAAGTGCTCAGCGTCAACGACGAGACCAGGGTACGAGTGGTGTCGGCCATGACTAGTCCTGTTCCCTGCGGTTGTTGAGCCAGAGGTACACCAGCGAGAAGCCGCCCAGGATGATCAGCAGCATGATGCCGAGCGCCGCCGAGAAGCCGATGTTCTGCTGAGGCACCGCGTACTGGTAGATCTGGTAGACGACCGTCGCCGTCACGCCGTTGGGCCCACCGCTCGTCATGAGATAGGGCTCCATGAACACCTGCATCGTCGCCACGATCTGCAGCAGCAGCATCAGGGACAGGACGAGCCGGGTCTGCGGGATCGTGACGTTCCAGATCCGCCGGAAGATTCCGGCGCCGTCGAGCTCGGCGGCCTCGTACAGCTCACCGGGGATGCCCTGCAGCGCAGCCAGGTAGATCAGGGTGCCGCTGCCCATGTTGATCCAGGTGGAGAACAGCACCAGGGAGAACAGGGCCGTGTTCTCGCTGTAGATCCACTGTGACGTCGGCAGGTGCAGCGCTCTGAGGACGGTGTTGAACAGGCCGGCGTCCGGGTCGTAGAAGTACTTCCAGAGAAACGCGCCAGCGGCCGGCGGCAGCATGACCGGCAGGTAGACCAGCAGCCGGAAGTAGGCCTTCGCGTGGCGGAACTCGTTGAGGATCACGGCGAGGACGAACGGGACGGCGTAGCCGAGGACCAAAGCCATCAAGGCGAAGGTGACGGTCGCCTTCCAGGCGGGGACGAAAGCGGGGTCGTGCCAGACGGCGCTGTAGTTCTTCCAGCCCACCCAGGTCGGCTTGTCCACGGCGTTGTCGAACTGGAAGCTCGAGATGGCTTCCCTGATCATGGGGAGCCACGACCAGTAGGAGAAGCAGACCAGTGCGCCGGCGAGGAACAGATAGCTGATCGCGTTGCGCCTGGCTCGTTGGGGCAGCGGCGCCTTGCGCTTGGGGCGCCGCGCGACACCGTTCGCCAACCGGGAGGGCGAGCTCCCACGGTTGGACACGCCGATGGCCATCAGGATCTGCTTTCGTACGGGTGGGTCACGACAGGGGCTGGTAGGCACCTCTTCCGACCGCCTTTGATCGACGGTCGGAAGAGGTGCCCTGTCTCACGGGGTTCTGCTGGCCTGTGCTACGGAGTTGCTTGGCCGAGCAGGGTGGTGACCGTCGCCGCGTGGGTCTTGAGCAGCCCGGCGATGTCGGCATTCTTGTTGGTCAGCACCGCGGACATGACCTTGTCGAGGTCCGCGTAGATCGCCTGCGCGTTCGGCGGTTCGACGTTGCCACGGAGCTTCGGGGTGCCCGTCACGTACGGAGCGAAGTTGGCCGCCGGGACGGTGCGGTACTTGTTCTTGGCGACCGTGTCGGCTGCCGCGGTGGCACCGGTCCAGATGTTTGGCTCGGGGAGGCCGACCGCCTGCTTCTCAGCAGAGGAGCGGGCGTAGTTGAACTGGCCCTGGCCGGGGGTCAGCTTCTCGAACTCCAGCCACAGCAGACCGGCCTTGACCTGGTCCGCGGTGTCCTTGGTGTTGAACAGGTAGCCGTCGCCGCCGAGCAGCGTGCTCTGGCCACCGGGCATCGGGCCCATACCGAGCTTGGTGTAGTCGGCCTTGAAGTTGTCGTGGTCGCGCTGCACCTGGTCAGGAGCACCGATGTGCATGCCCAGCTTGCCCGACGACATCATCTGGTTCAGGTCGTCGTACTGGAGCAGCTGCTTGGTGCCCATGGAGTTGTCGACCCAGCGCATGGTGTGCAGGTTGTTGAGGACCGCAGTCCCCTTGTCGTTGTTGAAGTTTGCGGTCTTGCCGTCGGCGGTGATGTCGCCGCCCTGCGAGTACATCTCAGCGGTGAAGTGCCAGCCACCGGTGTTGCCGGCGCTGTAGTCGGCGTAGCCGATGGTGCCGTTGCCCAGCGCGGTGATCTTCTTCGCGTCGGCGATGACGTCGTTCCAGCTGGTCGGCGGGCTGTTGGGGTCGAGACCGGCCTTGGTGAACAGCTCCCGGTTGTAGACCAGGCCGAGGGTGTAGTTCTTGCTCGGCAGGCCGTACAGGTCACCCGTCGCCGAGCCGCCCTTCTTGAACACGGCTCCCACCGCCGGAATGATGTCGTTGTAGCCGGGGATGGTGTTGGCGTACTGCTGGATGTTGAGCGCCTGGCCCTTGTTGATCACGTCCTGCGCGTCGGTGTTGTAGACGTAGAAGACGTTGGCGACCTTGCCGGCCTTGAGGTTGGCGTTGAAGGTCGTCGGGTTGACGCACGGGTTCGTGTCGATGCTCTTGATCGTGATCAGCGGGTGGGCGGCCTCGAACGTCTTGACGTCGGCCTCCCAGTCCTTGCGGGGCAGCGCCTGGGTCTTGGGCGGCTCGCAGTCAACCGAGATGGTGGTCTTGGCCGACGGCTCTTGTGCGACGACGGGGGCAGCCGATGCCGTCGCGGAAGGCGCTCCGGAGCTGGCGACTGCGGACGCGGCCGCGGAGGTCGGCGCGGTGCTGGGTGCCGTGGACGTTGCCGGAGCCGCTGCGCTGGTGGCACCTGCGGAAGTGGCTGGACTCGCCCCCGAACTGCTGTTGCTGCTGCAGCCGGCAAGCGCGATCACGCTGGCTGCTGCTAGCAGTGCGGTCGCTCTGTGGTGATTCATCGAACGTTTCCTCCTGGTTTCGGTCGTGGACCGGTTGCCGCGCCTGCGCCCCGCAGGCTGGCGCTGGCCACCTGCCCAGCTGCATCCGACGAGGGCGCCGGACGGAGACACCTGCTCCGTTCGGGCTGGGGTGAACAGTAGCCACGGCAACACCTTCAAGCAATACCTTGGCTGAATGTTGCAAAATCGTGACACTCAAGCGCCGGATGCGCGATCTCGACCGTTGCAGCCTCGGATTCGCGCACGAAAAAGGGAGGGATCCGGATGGATCCCTCCCTTTTTGGGCGAGGGTGGAGCCTGCCGCTGCGCCTCGCGGCGAGCGATCAGCCGGCGGTAACCCGTGGTCGCATCGGCCCGGTGCTGCCCCGCACGACGAGCTCGGGCTCGAACAGCAGCTCGTCCGAGCTGGGCGGCGCGCCGTCGATCTGGTTGCCGAGCAACGCGACGACGGCACGGCCCATGGCCTCGATCGGCTGACGGACAGTGGTCAGCGGCGGGTCGGTGCAGTTCATGAACGCCGAGTCGTCAAAGCCGACGACGGAGATGTCGTCCGGCACGTCGAGTCGAGCCCGCCGGACGGCCCGGATGACCCCCAGGGCGAGCGGGTCGCTCGCGCAGATGATGCCCGTGACACCTGCATTGACGAGGCGGGTGCCGGCAACCTGGCCGCCCTCGATGGAGAACATCACCCGTTCGGCCAGCGGGGCCTCGTCGCCAAGGCCACTGGCCGCAGCGCTTGCAACGAACGCCTCCAGCTTGCGCTGGGACGGCACGTGGTCGGGTGGCCCCAAGACGATTCCGATCCGTTGGTGGCCAAGGGATCTCAAGTGCGCAAATGCTTGCTCGATCGCCACCGCGTCGTCAGTGGAGACCGCGGGAAACCCGAGGTGCTCGACCGCAGCATTGATGAGCACGACCGGCACGCCGCGCTCGTGCAGCTGGACGAAGTGGTCGTGCGACGCGTCCTGCTCCGCGTAGGCACCGCCGGCAAAGACCATGCCCGAGACCTGCTGCTCGAGCAGCATGCGGACGTACTCCGCCTCCGACAGGCTGCCGGCGGTCCGTGTGCACAGCACCGGCGTGAAACCCCGCTGGGCGAGGCCCCCGCCGACGACCTCGGCCAGCGCCGGAAAGATCGGGTTCTGCAGCTCCGGGAGCACCAGCCCCACCAGCCGGGCCCGGTCACCGCGCAGCTGGGTCGGCCGCTCATAGCCGAGGACGTCGAGCGCCGTCAGGACGCTCTCCCTGGTGGCCGCCGAGACGCCCGGCTTTCCGTTGAGGACGCGACTCACCGTCGCCTCACTGACGCCGACCTTGCTTGCTACTTCCGCGAGTCGTCTGGCCATGAACAACACCCTACCCGATGTCCGCAATTCTCTTGCACAACCTTGCAAGCATCTTGCACCGGTCCCCGGCACCGAAAATCCCGGAAAAAGTCCCACCTGACGTGAACCGATCGGCCGGGCACAGCGAATAGAGGTCGTGAGGGTCGGTTCCGGCCGCCCCGCGCCACACCGGGGTGGGCATCCGTGGCCGGCACCACGGATGCCCACCTCCCCGTGGCAGCGCATCCCGTCCACCTGAACCGCTCGGGTGTCTGGCACGAACGGATTGTGTGAGACTCACCCTCGTGCCCGCAGATCGCGACCTCGCGTCGTACGCCGAGCTCGGCGACGCCACGCTCGGCGCGCTGGTGGCTGAGCGCGACGGGCAGGCGCTCGAGGCCCTGTACGACCGTTACGGAACCGCGTGCTACTCGCTGGCCAAGCGCATCGTCGTCGACACCGGCCTCGCGCAGGACGTCGTACAAGAGGTGTTCCTCACCCTGTGGCGCAACGCCGGGCGGTTCGACTCCGAGCGCGGGTCGCTGTCGACCTACCTGCTGTCGATCACGCACCACAAGTCGGTCGACGTCGTCCGCAAGGAGGAGCGGCAACGGTCGCGACGTGCGCCGGCGGAGGTGCTCGAGGCGATCGACAGCGGTCAGGACGTCGACGGCGAGGCCTGGACGGAGCTGCGCAGGTCCAAGGTGCGCACGGCACTGTCAACATTGCCGGAGCCGCAGCGAGAGACCCTGGTCCTGGCCTACTTCGGCGGCTACACCCAGCAGGAGATCGCTCGGCTCACCGACACACCGCTGGGCACGGTCAAGACCCGCACGCTGGCAGCACTGCGCAGACTGAGAAGCGGCTTGTCCGGCTACGACGAGCACGGGACGGGAGGTGGGGCACCGTGAGCGATCACGAGCAGTGGGAGGAGCTGGCGGCCGCGCACGCGCTCGGCTCGCTCGAACCCGAGGACGAGCAGCGGTTCGAGGCCCACCTGCTGACCTGCCGGGAGTGCGCTGCCGTGCAGGCCGACACCGAGGCGGTCATGGCCGAGCTCGCCACGACCGCCGACCAGGTCGCGCCGCCGCCCGAGCTGAAGGCTCGGCTCATGGCGGCGATCCACGAGGAGTCCGACGACCAGCCGCGCATGGCTGTCATCAGCTCTCCCGACCAGCTCGACAGCCATCGGCAACGCAAGGGCGGCCGGCTGGCCGACACCTGGGTGCGGCTCGCGGCGGCGGCCTGTGTCGTTTTGCTGGCGGTGGTCGCCGGTGGCCTGTGGACCCTCAACCGGCCGGCCAACCAGGAGCCACGTTTCGTCGCGCTGCACGGTGACACGCAGAACACAGCCACTGTCGAGCTGATCGGTGACAAGGCCTGGGTGATCCCGACGGCACTGCCGGCCAACGACGCGGCGACGTCTCGGTACGTCCTGTGGGCTGTCCCGTCGGAGGGCGATCCGGTGGCCGTCGGCGGTTTCGACGTCCAGGCGGGCAGTGCTGCCGTACTCCCGATCGGCCGGGTCAGCCCCAGCCCGGCCTCGATCAAGGCGTTCGCGGTGAGCAAGGAACCCGGTCGTACGGTGCCAGCCAAACCCAGCACCGTGGTGGCGCAGGGCAACGTCACCTGGCCGGTCGTGGACGCCTTCCGGACGATGTCCCTGAGCCGGCTGGGCCCGTAGGTCCGCTCCGCGGTCCGAATTCGTCGCCGTTATTCGACATTGGGCAGGATTCGGTCAGCCGCGGTTCAGCGAGATGTTGAAGAAGTGGCCACCGGCGACGCCGTACAGGGCGATCCACAGCGGCAGGTACATCTCGGTCGCCCTGGCGTTGACGATGCCGCCGAGATCGAGCACCCGCTCGGCCGGCCAGCCGAACTCCCCCAGCATTGCGGTGACCACAGCCTTGGCGCCGGCATCCTCACCGGCGACGAACACGACATGGTCACCGGGTACGAGGGACGGGTCGACCATGACATCGGCGGTGACCGTGTTCAGCGTCTTCACCACGAGCGCGCCGGGGTGCGCGGCCTGGATCTGCTCTCCGATGCTGTCGGTGTTGGCGACGGTCAGCCTGGTCGGAGAGCCGGAGTCGCCGTCGATCGGGTTCGAGATGTCGACGAGGACCTTGCCGGTGAGGTGCAGGGTGCCGGCGAGCGTCAGCACGTCGAGGCTGACAGCCCCACCCGTGGCGTTGACGACCACCTCAGCGTGGGCGGCTGCGTCGGCAAAGGTCGCGATGGCGACCGGATTTGCCTGCTGCGCCGACCATTCCAGCGCGGCCGGGTTGGTTGCGTCCCGACTCCCCATGACCACGTCGTGGCCCAGTCCGGCCAGCCGCGTGCTGATGGCGCGGCCGACCATGCCCGTACCGAGAACTCCGTACCTCACGCCGCCTCCCGCTCGTCGAGCCATTCCGTGATCAGCTGGTGCGCAATGGAGACCGGCGGCGGCAGGAGGACCTCGCCGCTGGCCATGGCGGCCCGCAGCTCGGCCCTGGTGAGCCACCGCGCCTCGGCGATCTCGCCGTCCGGCAGGGTGATCTGCTCGTCGGTCGCCCTGGCCCGGAACCCCAGCATCAACGAGCAGGGGAACGGCCAGGGCTGGCTGGAGCGGTAGTCGACGTCGGTGACGGTGACACCGACCTCCTCTGCCACCTCACGGATGACGGCTGCCTCCGCGGCTTCGCCGGACTCGACAAAGCCTGCCAGGCAAGAGAACCGGCGCTCCGGCCAGGTCGGCTGGCGACCGAGCAGGCACCGGTCGTCGCCGTCGTGCACCAGCATGATCACGGCGGGGTCGGTGCGGGGAAAGTGGCTGGATCCGTCGACCGGACAGGTGCGGATCTGACCACCCTGGTCGGCTACCGTCGCTGCGCCGCAGCGCGGGCACCGCGGGTGGGTGCGGTGCCAGTTGTCGAGCGCGACAGCGTTGACGAGGAGGCCGGCATCACGATCATTGAGTGCCACGCCCACCTCGCGGATGCCGGCCGGGGTCGCGTCCTCGCGCGGCGGAAGTGCTGCTGCGACGGCAAAGTAGGCGATGTCGTCCAGCTCGCCGAGAAAGTAGCGTTCGCCCTCGGGTGCCTCGTCGCCGCGCCAGAACACCAAGCTCGGCGCCTGCTGATCGAGGGTGACGAGCGTCTTGCCGTCGTCGACGAGAAAGACCCTGGTGTCACGGCGCGCGGCGGCTGCAGCGAGCCACGCCGCATCCGTGCGGCGGGCGTTGGACCGGTCGACGGCAGCGCGGGACAAGGCTGGGGTGCGGAGGATCACCGTCCCACCGTAGCCCGCCGCGGCGCTGGGCCATGGGTCTCCGACAACCGACCGTCCGCGCGGCAAATGGCACGCCACGCCGTGCGACACACCAATGCCCCCGCCCCACTTGGCGGAGGTCGGGGATGGCGGAGGTCGGGGGTGGCGGGGTGGCGGGGTGGCCGGGGCGGGGTGGCGGCGGAGGGTGGGTGGCGGGGTGGCGCCGCTGGGGGGCTGGTTCGGCCGAGGTAGCGTCCGCAGGCGATGCGGATCGCGACGTTCAACCTCCTGCACGGCCGGTCGTTGCAGGACGGCCGGGTTGAGCCGGCTCGCCTGACGGAGGCCGTGCACACCCTGGGCGCCGACGTGCTGGCGCTGCAGGAGGTCGACCGTGGCCAGGAGCGTTCGGGCGATCATGACCTGGCGTCCATCGCAGCCGCCGCGATGGGTGCCGGCTGGCACCGGTTCGAGCCGACGTTGCTGGGCACCCCCGGCGGGACCTGGCGGCCGTGCGATCCGGGCACCGACGACGGCGGTCCGGCGTACGGCGTGGCACTGTTGTCCCGGCTGCCGGTGCTGCGCTTCAGCGTCCTGCACCTGCCGCCGGCCCCGGTGCGGTCGCCGATCGTGATGCCCGGCCCGAAGCGACGGGTAGTCCTGCTCGAGGACGAGCCCAGGGCGGCAATCCTGGCGGTGGTCGAGTACGGCGGGCTCCGGGTGACCGTCGCCGGGACCCACCTGTCGTTCGTCCCCGGCTGGAACGTCCGGCAGCTGCGGACCCTGCGCCGCGAGCTGGCCGACTGGCCGCGACCCGTGGTCCTGGCCGGTGACCTGAACCTGCCGGGCAACCTGGCGGCTTCGGTGACCCGCTGGCCGCGGGTGGTCCGCACCCCGACCTACCCGTCCACCGGACCGAAGGTCCAGCTCGACCACATCCTGCTCGGTTGGGGCCAGCTGCAGGTGCGGGACAGCGGGGCGATGGCGCTGGGGCTGTCCGACCACTGTGCGGCGTACGCCGACTTCGACTGAGCGGCTAAGTTGTCCCGGTGATCGTGATCTGCGGCGAAGCCCTCATCGACCTCGTGCCCGACGACCCCACCGGCGCTCGCTGGACCGCCATCCCCGGCGGCAGCCCCGCTAACGCGGCCATCGCGCTTGCCCGGCTCGAGGTGCACACCGCACTGCTGGCAAGACTTTCCCGCGACGCCTTTGGTCGCCGGCTCCGCAGCAACCTCGAGGCCAACGGCGTGGATCTTTCCCTCGCCGTCGACGCGACCGAGCCGAGCAGCCTCGCCATCGTCGAGCTGGCCCCGGACGGCGGTGCCTCGTACCGTTTCGACATCGTCGGTACGGCCGACTGGCAGTGGGCCGACGATGAGCTGCCGGGGACCTTGTCGGAAGACGTCGCGGCTGTGCACGCGGGTTCGCTGGCGCTGTCGTTGCCGCCGGGCGGTCCCGTACTCGAAAGATTCCTGGCCAGGGCGAGCAGCAGCGCGACCATCAGCATCGACCCCAACGTGCGCCCATCCGTGGACGGGGACGTGGATGCGCTGCGCGCCACCGTCGACCGCTGGTGCGGCCTCGCCGACATCCTCAAGGCGAGCAGCGACGACGTGGCCGTTCTCTACCCGGAGGCCGAGCCGGAGAGCGTCGCCCAGCGCTGGCTCGGCCTCGGCCCATCGGTCGTCGTCGTCACCCTGGGGGCTGCTGGTGCGCTCGCCGTCACCCGCGCCGGCAGCATCCGGTTGCCGGCCCCGCCGACGACGGTGGTCGACACGGTGGCCGCCGGCGACACCTTCAGCGCCGGCCTGCTGGCGTCGCTGCACGAGGCCGGCGCACTGGGCGGTCGCCTGGACGGCCTGAGCCAGGACACCCTGAGCAGTGCCGTGGCGTACGGGCTGCGCGCCGCAGCGGTCACCTGCAGCCGCCCCGGCGCAGACCCGCCCCACCTGGCCGACCTGACCGGTGACGGCACGTGAGGCTGATCCTCGTACGCCATGGTCAGACCGAGAGCAACGTGGGGCACCAGCTCGACACCGCCGTGCCGGGACCGCCGCTGACGGAGCTCGGCACCCTGCAGGCGGAAGCGGTCGTGGCTGCGCTTGAGGACGAGACCATCGACAGGATCTATGCCTCGTCAATGACCAGGACCCAGCTCACCGCAGCACCGCTCGCCGCAAAACGCAGCCTGCCGGTCCTCGTGAGAGACGGCTTGCGCGAGGTCACTGCCGGCGACCTCGAGATGCGGAGCGACCAGGCCTCCGTCGAGACCTACTTGCGGATCGTCTTCGGCTGGGCCACAGGCGATCTCGAGGTGCCGATGCCCGGCGGCGAGTCGGGTGCGGCGACCCTCGGACGCTACGACACCGTCGTGGCCGAAGCTGCTACAGCAGACGCCGCGGTGCTGTTCTCCCACGGCGCGGCGATCCGGATGTGGGTCGCCGCACGTGCCGACAACGTCGACGCCGACTTTGCCGGCACCCACGCGCTCGGCAACACCGGCATCGTCATTGCGGAGGGCGACCCAGCGGCCGGCTGGCACGTCGTCTCGTGGACAGGGGCACGGATCGACGACGCCACCGACGGCCCTGGCGGCGAGCCGGTGCCGATCAAGGGCTGATCCGCCGGCTGCCGTGCGACGCTGAACCCGTGAGCTCACCCGGAGCACGGTCCGGCACCCGGTTTCGGGTCGCCGCGGCGCTGCTCGTCACCGCTGCAGCGGCGTCCGCGTGCGGCAGCAGCACGGCCCTGCAACCCGTGACTGCTGCCGGAACCTTTCCCGCGCCTGCCGCCAGCGTCGACGCAGGCACCGCGCCGCCCGCACCGTCAACGCCGGCTCGCCACGTCATCGCCGCGGCCAAGGCACCGACTGCAACGCCATCGGCTGCAGCACCATCGGCCACAGCACCGGCCCCGCCCGCGCCATCCCTGCCTGCTCCTGCTGGTGCCACCTCGGCAGCGCCGCTCAAACCAGCTGCCCCGCCCAAGCCCGCGTCCTCGGCGTACACCATCGCTTTCGGCGGTGACGTCCACTTCGAGGGCGTCGACGGCATCCGTTTGCGCGCCGACCCCACGACCGCCATCGGGCCGATCTCGAGCGTGCTGTCCGAGGCCGACCTGGCGATGGTCAACCTGGAGACGGCCGTCACGACGAGAGGCACACCGGCTGCGAAGAAGTACACCTTCCGGGCCCCGCCGACCGCCTTCACCGCGCTGCGTTCGGCCGGGATCGACGTTGTCACGATGGCCAACAACCACGGGGTCGACTTTGGCCCCGTCGGGCTGCAGGACACGCTGGACGCTGCTCGGGCTGCGCACTTCCCGGTCGTCGGGATCGGGGAGAACGCTGCACAGGCTTACGCCCCGTACACCGTGACGGTCAAAGGCAACCGGGTCGCGATCCTCGGCGCCACACAGGTTCTCGACGCCAAGCTGGCTTACGCCTGGAGCGCCGGCCCCGACAAGCCGGGGCTGGCCAGCGCGTACGACGTGCCCCTACTGGTCGGCGCCGTTCGGGCGGCCAGGGCCCACGCCGACACGGTGATCGTCTACCTGCACTGGGGGCGTGAGCAGTCGACCTGCCCGATCTCGGCGCAGCGCACGCTGGCTCAGCAGCTCGTCGACGCCGGGGCTGATGTCGTAGTCGGCGCGCACGCCCACGTGCAGGTGGGTGCCGGTCGTCTGGGCGAGGCCTACATCGACTACGGGCTCGGCAATTTCGTCTTCTACAAGAGCGGCATCACCCCCAACACGCGATCGGGGGTGCTCGAGCTGACGATCAAGGGTCGTACGGTCTCGAAGGCGATATGGATGCCGGCACGCATCCAGGGCGGAGTGCCCGTCCTGCTCACGGGCGAGTCCGCCGACCTTGCTCTCGAGCAGTGGAACAGCCTGGTCGGGTGTACGGGGCTCACGCCGTTGCGCTAGTAGATCCCGGTGAGCCAGCGCACGCAGGTCGGCGTGGCGGAAGGCAGTGACGCCAGGGCAACCAGACCACCGTCCCGCACCGCGAACCTGTCAATCACGTCGGCCTCCTGGCACGCGACCAGCAGCGAGCCCCCGTCGGGGCTCAACGCCAGGCCGCGGGGGATGGCACCGGTGGCGACCCAGCTCACGGCGCGCCATGAGCCATCGGCTCCGAGCTGGACGACCACCACGCTGTCGTGTCCCCTGTTGGAGGCGAACACGGTTGTCCCGTCGAGGGAAATTGCTATGTCCGCCGCGAAGCTGACGGCGGTCGGGGTCTCCGGCAGGAGCGACAACCGCTGGCGTAGCGAAAGACTGCCCTCGGCGTCGATGTCGAGGATCGCGAGGGTCGACGCGAGTTCCTCGACCACGAAGGCGGTCCTGCCGTCAGGTGCGAAGGCCAGATGGCGCGGGCCCGCGCCGGGAGCGAGCTGCAGCCGGTCCTCGACCGTGAGGACGCCGTCAGCCTCGTTCAGCGAGAGCCGGAGTACGGCGTCGCTGCCGAGGTCGGTCGCGTAGACGAAGCCGTTGTACGGATGGACGGTCACGCAGTGGGCATGCGGTCCGGTCTGACGTTCCGGGTCGGGCCCGCTGCCGGACAGCCGCAGCAGGGACGTCTGCTCGAGCAGGTCCCCATCGATCCCCAACCGGAACACGGCGAGAGAGCCGTCGCCGTAGTTGGCCAGCAGCAGAAGGGATCCGACCACCGACAGGTAGCAGGGCAGATCCCCACCGGAGGGCAAGGTCTCCGTGGCGAGAAGGGTCCTGAAGTCCGGGCTGAACCGCAGCGACGTCACGGTTCCGGCTGCCGTCCACGACTCGGATCCAACGTAGACGACGGGCAGTGACGGATGCCGTATGAAGAACCCGGGGTTCACCAGGTCGGCGGAGGTGAACAGGACGATGGCATCGCCACTGTCCTGGTCGAGATCCAAGATCTCAAGTCCTCTGCCGTGTGCTTGGGGCCCGTGCGGCACCGGGTCGCTGTAGGAGCCGACGCCCAGCAACGCGCGACCCGAGAGGTCTGCCATGCGCCTCACCCTATTCCTGCATCGGTCTGGACCACGGGCTCGAGGCGAGGAACGGTTCGGGCCGACCGCCGGCGGGCGGCCAGGTGAGGCCAAGTGAGCGCGCGCCATGGGAACGCAGCGAGGAAAAACCCCTCCGCCAACGACTCCAACCAGCGGCCAAAGCGCCGATGGTTCTACGCGTGTGGCGATGACTCTCGGCTTGTCCGGTTTTGGCCTCGAATGCAACGACGCCGAGCCCGGAGAGTTACCAACATGTTATCGGTAACACCTTCCCATGAAGAAAATGTGAGGGCTAACATCACCGGCACGGTGGGGCGAAGTCCCACGAGAAGCCGGCACAGTTGGCCGGTCCCAATTCGAGGAGGTCTGGCGTGAAGAAGACGCTGTTAGCCGGTGTAGCAATCATGGGTTCTTTGGCGGTCGTCACGACCGGTTGTGGTAGCTCCTCAAGCAATGGCTCCGCAAGCGGTTCCACCACCAGCGCCGCAGCCCCTGCTGCCACCGGCGCCGCCACGGGCAGCGCGGCACCAGCCGCGAACGGCAAGACGATCAAGGTCGGCTTCGCGCAGACCGGCTCGGAGTCGGGATGGCGCGCCGCTAACACCGAGAACATGAAGAAGGCGTTCTCCAAGGAGAACGGCTTCGACCTGGTGTTCAACGCCGCCAACAACGACCCCGCAGCGCAGATCACGGCTGTGCGCAGCTTCATCAGCCAGGGCGTGGACGCGATCGTCATCGCGCCCATCGTCAGCGACGGCTGGGACGACGTTCTCAAGGAGGCGCAGACCGCCAAGATCCCGGTGGTCCTCGAGGACCGCACCACGTCCTCGGCGGACAGCTTGTTCGCCAGCTGGGTCGGTGACGACTTCAAGAAGGAGGGTGTGACGGCCGGAACGTGGGCCGCCAAGACCTACGGCGCCACGCCGACCAAGATGGTCGTGCTCGAGGGCACGACCGGCTCCGCGCCGGCCAACGACCGGGCCGCCGGCTTCGCCGAGGCCATCAAGGGCACCAAGATCACGACCATCGCCTCTCAGACAGGCGACTTCACCCGTGACGGTGGCAAGAAGGTCATGGAGGGCTTCCTGCAGAAGTACGGCGTCAAGGGCATCAACCTGGTCTTCGCTCACAACGACGACATGGCGCTCGGAGCCATCGAAGCGATCGAGGCGGCCGGCGGCAAGCCGGGCACCGACATTCACATCGTCTCCATCGACGGTGTCCACGACGGTCTGCAGGCCCTGATCGACGGCAAGATCAACTACATCGTCGAGTGCAACCCGCTCCTCGGCGACCAGGCTGCTGCGCTGGTCAAGAAGGTGCTGGCCGGTCAGCCGGTCGACAAGAAGAACTACGCGCACGACGGTGCCTTCACGGCAGCCGAGGCGAAGGCAGCGCTCCCGACCCGGGCGTACTGATCCTCAGCTCTGTCAATTGCTGAACGACTGCGCCGGAGCCGCGTTCCAACCGGCTCCGGCGCAGTCACATCACCGAGGGATGGGCTGAAGACATGCCAGCGCCGACAATCACTGCACCCGTCGTGGCGATGCGGGCCATCACGATTCAATTTCCGGGCGTTCTCGCCCTCGACAACGTCGACTTCGCGCTGCGGGCCGGCGAGGTGCACGCTCTCATGGGCGAGAACGGCGCAGGCAAGTCGACCTTGATCAAGGCGCTCACCGGCGTCTACGCCATCGACAGCGGCACCATCGCGGTAGCCGGAGTGGACCGGGTGTTCACCAACACCGGCGATGCCCAGAACGCCGGGATCTCGACCGTGTACCAAGAAGTCAACCTGTGCCCGAACCTGTCGGTGGGCGAGAACGTCATGCTGGGCCACGAGCCAAGAGGTGGCCTCGGGATCAGCTGGAAGTCGGTCCACGCCGAGGCGGCACGCCACCTCGGCAACCTTGGGCTGCACCTGGACACGCAGTCGCTGCTGTCCAGTCACTCGATCGCGGTTCAGCAGCTGGTGGCCATCAGCCGCGCGATGGTGCGGGACGCGAAGGTGCTGATCCTCGACGAGCCGACCTCGAGCCTGGACCGTGAGGAGGTCGAGCGGCTCTTTGCGGTCGTTCGCGACCTCAGGGACAAGGGCGTCGCCGTCTTGTTCGTGAGCCATTTCCTTGACCAGGTCTACGAGATAGCCGACCGCATCACGGTGCTCCGGGACGGCCGACTGGTGGGTGAGTACCTCGTCCAGGACCTCCCGCGAGGACAGCTGGTGACGAAGATGATCGGCCGCGAGATGGTCGAGCTGGAGGCGATCTCCGCCACCGCCGAACGACAGATCGACAGGAGCGGAGTACCCCTGCTGCGCGCGACGGGCGTCGCGCGCCGGGGGGTCCTGGAGGCAGCAGACCTTGACGTCTTCCCCGGAGAGATCGTCGGTATCGCGGGGCTGCTGGGGTCCGGACGCACGGAGCTGGTACGGCTCCTCTACGGTGCCGACCGCTCGGACAACGGGCAGCTTGAGCTCAACGGAGTCCCGGTCAAGGTGTCGTCGCCAAGAGCGGCGGTCGATCATCGAATCGCGTTCTCCTCCGAGGATCGCCGCGCTGATGGCATCGTCGCAGATCTCACCGTGGCCGAGAACATCATCCTGGGCATGCAGGCTCAGCGTGGCTGGTTGCGCCGGATCCGGCGGTCCGAGCAGGATGCTGTGGTGTCGGAGTTCATGGCTTCGATGGGGGTCCGACCGGCCGATCCCGGCATGCTCGCCAGCAATCTGTCCGGTGGCAATCAGCAGAAGGTCCTGCTGGCCCGGTGGTTGGCCACCTCTCCGCAGCTGATCATCCTGGACGAGCCGACCCGAGGGATCGACGTCGGTGCGAAGGCCGAGATCCAGCGCAAGGTCGCCGAGCTCGCCACCCAGGGACTGGCCGTCATCTTTATCTCGTCCGAGCTCGAAGAGGTGCTTCGAATGGCGCAGCGCATCGTGGTGATGAGGGATCGGCGCCAGATCGGTTTCCTCGACTCGCACACAACCGACCTCGACGGACTGATCGACTTCATGGCGAACGACAGCCAAGGGAGCGTAGCGTGACCCGACTCATGAAGCTCCGGCTGTTCTGGCCGCTGGTCTGCTTGCTCGCGCTCATCGTCCTCAACACCGTGGTGCGTCCGCGGTTCATCGAGATCACGTTGCGAGACGGCAAGCTCTACGGAGCACCCATCGACATCCTGCGCCAGAGCGCGCCCTTGATGCTGGTGGCGCTCGGCATGACCCTCGTCATCGCGACCCGAGGGATCGACCTCTCGGTCGGCGCGGTGATGGCGATCTCGGGGGCCGTCACACTCAGGCTCATCTCCGACTCGGGCAGCCCTGGCGCCGTCGGCACGGTGCTGCTCGCCATGGCGGCGGGGATCGGGCTGTCCGTACTGCTGGGGATGTGGAACGGCTTCCTGGTCGCAGTGGTCAAGATCCAGCCGATCATCGCGACCTTGGTGCTCATGCTGGCCGGTCGCGGAGTCGCCCTGCTGATCACGGGCGGCTTCATCACGACCGTCGTCAGCAAGCCGCTGGGCTATGTGGCGAGCGGCTACCTGGTGTGGCTGCCGTTCGCCTTCATCATCTCCGTGGTCATGATCGCCGTCGTCGGACTGGTCGAACGCCGTACCGCTCTGGGTGTGCTGACTGAGGCGGTCGGCATCAACCCGGAGGCCAGCCGGCTCGCCGGCGTCCGGTCCCGAGGGATCGTCTTCGCGGCCTATGTCGCCAGCGCGACGCTGGCCGGCATCGCCGGCATCATCTACAGCTCGAACATCATGGCTGCGGACGCCAACGCCGCGGGAGTGCTGATCGAGCTCTACGCGATCCTGGCCGTCGTGCTCGGCGGCACTTCCCTGCTGGGCGGCAAGTTCAGCATCGCGGGAACCGTGATCGGCGTACTGATCATCCAGACGCTCTACTCCACCATCTTGTTCCTCGGAGTGCCGTCAGCAGAGGCTCCGGTGTTCTTCGCAGTCGTGGTGATCCTCGTGGTGCTGATCCAGTCGCCGCGCGTGCACCAGACGGCAAGGGCGCTCGCGCGACGTGCTCGGCCCGGAAGCACACCGTCGCAAGCCGAAGCAGAGAAGGTCGCAGCATGAGCAGCATCACCGCCGACGAGGTTCGGTCCCCGGCCGCGGCGTCGCCCATGCGCACGTTTCTGAGCAGGCACTCCTCGCTCATGCCGACGTTCGCGGCCGTGATGATCTTCATCGTGCTGCTCGTCGGCGCCCAGTTCTACTTCGGCAACTTCGTCACGGCGCGGAACATGTCAGCGCTGCTGCTCGACAACGCGTTCCTTCTCGTCCTGGCCGTCGGGATGACCTTCGTGATCGTCACGGGGGGCATCGACCTGTCCGTCGGTTCGGTGCTGGCGCTCACCGGGATCCTGTGCGCCAAGATGCTCCACGACGGGGTCTCCCCCTACATTGCGGTGCCGATCACGATCCTGGTCGGCGCATCGGTGGGTCTGCTGATCGGGGTCCTGGTCCAGTACTTCGACGTCCAGCCGTTCATCGCGTCGCTGGCTGGCCTGTTCCTCGCGCGGGGGCTGGCATACGTGGTCAGCCTCGAGTCCATTCGCGTCGAGCACTCGGGCGTGCTGTGGCTCGAGTCCAAACGGTTCAGCTGGGGCAACTGGTACATCACACCGACCGGGATCATCGCGCTGCTGGTCGTACTCATCGGAGCAATCGTGATGGTGGCCACCCGGTTCGGCCGGACCGTGTACGCCGTGGGTGGCAGCGAGCAGTCGGCCCGTCTCATGGGTCTCAGCGTCGCCCGAACCAAGCTGCTGGTGTACGTCATCAGCGGAACCTGCGGCGGCATCGCCGGTCTATTGCTCACGGCGTACAGCGGCGCCGGCTACCCGCGCAACGGCATCGGGACCGAGCTGGACGTCATTGCCGCAGTGGTGATCGGCGGCACGCTGCTCTCCGGAGGCACAGGATACGTATTCGGTTCGATGATCGGAGTCTTCGTCTACGGCACCATCCACTCGGTGATCTCGTACGCAGGCGCCGAGGAGTCGTGGACGCGCATCACCATCGGCCTGCTCCTGCTCGTGTTCATCGTGGTGCAACGGATGATCGTGTTCCGGTCGGAGCGTCGAAGATAGGCGGTGGCCCCATCGGCCAGAATGGCTCTGTGGACACGCAACCGCGCCTGGAGCTGCATGGGGCAACGGTGTACTTCGGCGCCGACGCCGCGATCGACGGCGTCGACTTCCGCCTCTTCCCCGGCGAGGTTCACTCGCTCATGGGCGAGAACGGGGCCGGCAAGTCGACACTGATCAAGGCGATCACCGGGGCAGTGCGGCTCTCTTCGGGCGAAATGCTGCTCGAAGGCAGCGTTGTGCGCTTCGGCACGCCGCACGAGGCCCAGCAGGCCGGGGTCAGCTCGGTCTACCAGGAGATCGACCTGCTGCCGAACGTCTCGGTCGCCGAGAACATCGCGCTCGGACGCGAACCACGGCGCATGGGCGTCATCGACTGGAAGCGGATGCGTCGGCAGGCCGAGGTCGTGCTCGCCGACCTGGGTCTGGACATCGACCCGGCGTCGCTGCTCGGCACGCACTCGCTGGCGGTCCAGCAGCTGGTCGCCATCGCCAGGGCCATCTCGACGGACGTCACGGTGCTGGTTCTCGACGAGCCGACATCGAGCCTGGATGCGGACGAGTGCACCGAGCTGTTTCGGGTGATCCGCGACCTGAAGGAGCGCGGTGTCGCGATCCTGTTCGTCTCTCATTTCCTGGACCAGGTGTACGAGATCAGCGACCGGGTCACGGTCCTGCGCGACGGACGGCTGATCGGCGAGTTTCTCACCACGGAGCTGCTGCGCATCGACCTGGTCCAGGCGATGCTCGGGCGCAGCGCGGCCGCACTGCGTGCCAGGCCGCGCCTGCGGGTCGCGGAGGAGACCCGGCAACCGTTCCTGAGCGCGCGGGGGGTAACGGTCGGCTCCGGCATCGGCAACGCCGACGCGGACCTGATGGAAGGCGAGGTGCTCGGCGTTGCCGGCCTGCTCGGCTCGGGGCGGACCGAGCTTGCCCGCGCCATCACCGGCCTCGACAAGCTGGACTCCGGCATCATCTCCGTCCAGGGACGCCGCTGCCGCCTGTCCGGGCCACGGGCTGCCATTGCGTTGGGCATCGTGTACTCCTCGGAGAACCGCAGGACGGAAGGCATCATCAGTGAGCTGAGCGTCCGGGAGAACATCAGTCTGGCGCTACAGGCGGAGCGCGGCTTCCTCCGTCGTCTCCGTCCGTCCCGGCAGCGGGAGCTCGCGAACAGCTGGGTCGATGCCCTCGACATCCGACCCGCCGATGTCGAGCGCCCCGCGGGGACGCTCTCCGGCGGGAATCAGCAAAAGGTTCTGCTGGCACGCTTGCTCGCCCTCTCACCGCGTGCGCTGGTGCTGGACGAGCCCACCCGCGGCATCGACGTCGGTGCCAAGGTCCAGGTCCAGAACCTGGTGGGCGAGCTCGCGGACAACGGCCTGTCCGTGATGTTCATCTCCGCCGAGCTCGAGGAGGTGCTTCGGGTCGCACACAGGGTGTCGATCCTGCTCGCGGGTCGGGTCCTCGACACCATCCCGTCCGACGAGCTCAACGTGGACTCGCTGACAGCGCTGGTGGCCAGGCCGGACGACTTCTATGAGTGAGCCGGGGCGGGACGGGGTGGGCGCTGCCCCCGGCCGGACCGCGAACATCTTCGACGTCGCCCGCCTTGCCGGCGTGTCCCACCAGACGGTCTCGCGCGTCATCAACGACATCCCCAACGTCCGGCCCGCGACCCGCGCCAGGGTGGAGCAGGCCATCGTCCAGCTGCACTACAGCCCGTCCCCTGCTGCCCGCGCCCTGGTCACCCGCCGCACGCGCACCATCGGCCTGGTCACCCCCGGCATCTCGGACTACGGGCCGACGTCCATCGCCATGCACTTCAACTTTGCGGCCAGGGCTGCCCGCTACAACGTGCAGTCCGTGAGCGCTCCGTCGGACGATCCGAGCGGGATCCGTGCCGTGGTCGAGAGCCTGCTCCGACAGCGGGTGGAGGCGATCGTCCTCGTCGTCGACGACATGGCGGTGCTGGAGCTGATCCGCGGCCTGGACCTCCTGGTGCCGGTCGTCGCCTCCGCATCCACAGCCCGTCGAAGTCCGCTCATCGTCTCGATCGACCAGTACCGGGGAGCCAGGTCAGCCGTACGCCACCTGGTCGAGCTCGGCCACACCCACATCCTCCATCTCGGCGGGCCGACCACAGCACTCGACGCCATCGAGCGGTCCCGCGGCTGGCGTGACGAGCTGGCAGCCAACCGGCTCGCGATCTCTGACGTCAAGCTAGGCGACTGGTCAGCCGCCAGCGGCTACCGAATCGGGTCCCAGAAGGACATCGAGGCCGGTTCCGCGGTCTTCGTCGGCAACGACCACATGGCCATAGGACTGCTGTCAGCACTGCGCGAGCGCGGGCTGCGCGTCCCCGAGGACATCAGCGTGGTTGGCTTCGACGACGTGCCGGAGGCCGGCTACCTCTACCCGCCGCTCACCACGGTCCGGCAGGACTTCGGGACCCTCGGCGAGATCATCATGCACAAGGTGCTGATCGCCATCGAGGAGCCGGGCACCGCGACCGAGGACACACCGCTGCCGACCCACCTGATCCTGCGTCAGTCGACGATCTCGGCGCGGTGACCCCGGTCGTCAGTCCCGGGCCAGCGACAGCTCAGATGCCCTGAGCGAGTCGGTGGTAGGCCTGGTTCCACCGGAGCTCGTTGCGGAAGTCGCGAACCGTGGTCGTCTCGTCGATCACGACGAGCTCGGTCCTGGCGATCTCGGCAAAGTCGCGCCAGACGTCGATGCCCACCGCTGTTGTCATGACCGTGTGGTGCGCGCCACCAGCAGCAAGCCAGCACGCGGCGGAGGTCGCAAAGTCCGGAGCAGGCTTCCATACGGCCCGCCCGACCGGGAGCTTGGGCAGGTCCGGCGCCGCGACGTTCTCCACGACGTTCGCGACCATCCGGAAGCGATCCCGCATGTCGGAGAGCGCGACAACGACCGCGGGCCCCGGGTCCGCGGTGAAGACCAGGCGGACCGGGTCCTCCTTGCCGCCGATGCCGAGCGGGTGGACCTCCAGCCTCGCCCTGGCCGAGCTCAGCGAGGGGGACACCTCCAGCATGTGGGCGCCCAGGATCCGCTCCTGGCCGGGGACCAGGTCGTAGGTGTAGTCCTCCATGAGGCTGGCGCCTCCCGGCAGCCCGGCGCCCATGACGTTGGCGACCCGTACCAGGATCGCGGTCTTCCAGTCGCCCTCGGCCCCGAACCCGTAGCCCTCGGCCATCAGCCGCTGGACCGCGAGGCCGGGCAGCTGCTTCAGCGCACCCAGATCCTCGAAGTTGGTGGTGAAGGCCCCGAACCCGCCACCCTCGAGGAATGACCGCAGGCCGATCTCGATTGCTGCGCCGTCACGCAGGGAGGCGTGCCGGTCACCGCCGGGCAAAAGCTCCGATGACACCTGGTAGAGGGAGACGTACTCCTCGACCAACGCGTCGACGTCGGCGTCGGTGGCCTCCGCCACCGCGGCAACGAGCTCGTTGACCCCCCAGGTGTTCACCTGGACGCCGAACCGGAGCTCGGCCTCTGTCTTGTCGCCCTCGGTCACCGCCACGAAGCGCATGTTGTCGCCGAAGCGGGCGAGCTTGAGCGTCCGCGACGCCGCCCAGCCGGCCGCAGCACGCTGCCAGTCCTCGACCTGGCGGACGACGGCGGGGTCGGACACGTGACCGGCAACGGTCTTGCGAGCCACCCCGAGTCGGGTCTGGATGTAGCCGAACTCCCGGTCACCGTGCGCGGCCTGGTTGAGGTTCATGAAGTCGAAGTCGATGTCCTGCCACGGCAGCTCGACGTTGACCTGGGTGTGCAGGTGCAGCAGGGGCTTCCGGAGTACGTCGAGCCCGGCGATCCACATCTTCGCTGGACTGAAGGTGTGCATCCACGCGATGACACCAACGACGTCGTCGCGGGAGTTGGCGTCGAGTGCAAGCCGGCGAATGCTGTCGGCGTCGGTGAGGACCGGCTTCCAGACCACTCGCACCGGGGTGCCGTCCAGGCCGGCCGCCACCTGCTGGGACTGGTCGGCTACCTGCCGCAGAGTCTGTTCCCCGTACAGCGTCTGGCTCCCGGTGACGAACCAGACCTCGTAGGAGTCCAACGTGGTGGCCAGGGAAGTAGTGGACATCTCAACTCTCTCGGTCGTTGGGGGGGCGGTGATCCACGACAGAGTCGCGGCGGTCGTCGGTCGGCTGGCCGTAGACGTTCTGGTAGCGCTGGTAGAGGCGGTCGATCGCCTCCTGGGGGATCGGGACGAGCGGACCGCCCTGCCGGGCGAGGTGCACCGTCCGCGCGACGTCCTCCACAAGCACGGCCGCTTTGACCGCGTCCTTTGCCGTCACCCCGATCGTGAACGGGCCGTGGTTGCTCATGAGCACCGCACGGGAGCGATGGCCACGCAGGGTCTCGACGATGCCCCGGCCGATCGAGTCGTCGCCGATCACGGCGAAGGGACCCACGGGGACCGGGCCGCCGAACTCATCGGCCATGCCGGTCGTGACGCACGGGATCTCCTCACCGCGCGCCGCCCAGGCCACGGCGTACGGGGAGTGCGTGTGCACCACGCCACCAACCTGCGGCATGTTGCGGTAGACGAAGGCGTGCGCCGCGGTGTCGCTCGACGGCGAGCGTTCGCTGCCTGCCGTCCCCGCGACGACGTTGCCTTCCAGGTCGCAAAGGATCATGGAAGCGGGGGTGAGCTGCTCGTAGGAAACGCCGGAGGGCTTGATCACGAACAGCTCGGTGCCGGGAACCCGTCCCGAGACGTTGCCGGCTGTCCACACCACTAGGCGGTAGCGCACCAGCTCGGCGTGCAACAGCGCAACGTCCTCGCGGGTCCTGGCCACAGCAGCCTCGATGTCCGGGCTGAGGGTCGTCACAACAGAGCCTCGCGTCGGATGGCCCGCAGCCGCTTCATCGCCTCGTTACCACCGCGGCCGAACCAGTCGTGCAGCCGCACGTACTCCTCGAACAGGCAGTCGTACGAGGCGGCGGCCTGCTCGTCGGGCACATAGACCGCCCGGTCGACGGCCCCCATCGCGGCGGCAGCCGCCCGGATGTCAGGGTAGGCACCAGCAGCCACGGCCGCGTGGATGGCGGAGCCCAACGCGGGCCCCTGCTCACTGGCGATGGTGGAGATCGGCAGCCGCAGCACGTCGGCGTAGGTCTGCATGAGCTGCGGGTTGGTCAGCAGGCCGCCCGCCACGATGAACTCCGTGACGGGCACACCGGCCGCGCCGAAGGTCTCAACAATGATCCGGGTACCGAAGGCAGTGGCCTCGAGCAGCGCCCGGTAGCCCTGCTCGGGTCGGGTCGCCAGCGTCTGCCCGAGCACCACGCCCGACAGCTCGTGGTCGACGAGGACCGAGCGGTTGCCCGAGTGCCAGTCCAGGGCGACGAGACCGTGGGCGCCAACGGGCTCCTGGTAGGCGAGGTCGGTGAGGTACTGGTGAATCGACAGTCCGGCGCTCTCGGCCGCCTCGAAGTAGGCGCCGGGCACCTGGTTGGCGGTGTACCAGGCAAAGATGTCACCCACGCCGGACTGCCCGGCCTCGTAGCCGTAGAGGCCCGAGACGATGCCCCCGTCGACGACACCGCACATGCCGGGGACCTCGACCAGGCGGTCGTGGCTCATGACGTGACACGTTGACGTGCCCATGATCGCCACCATCTGGCCGGGCTGGGTGGCCTGCGCGGCGGCTGCGGTCACGTGCGCGTCGACATTGCCGACTGCGACCGGGATGCCGGCCGGCAGCCCCGTCCACTGCGCGGCCTGTTCCGTCAGCACACCTGCCGGATCACCCAGCTGACCGATCTCGTGGGCGACCTTCTCCTCGGCGAAGCCGGCGAAGTCAGGGTCCAGCGCGGCCAGGAAGTCGCGGTCCGGGTACTTGCCGTCCTGATAGATGCCCTTGTAGCCCGCGGTGCAGGCGTTGCGCACGTAGTGCCCGGTCAGCTGCCAGATGATCCAGTCGGCGGCCTCGATGAAGTGATCCATCCGGTCATAGGCTTCGCGGTCCTCCTCCAGGAGCTGGAGACCCTTGGCGAACTCCCATTCGCTGGAGATCAAACCGCCGTAGCGGCTGATCCACGATTCGCCTCGGCTGTGGGCCAGCTCGTTGATCCGGTCGGCTTGGCCCTGAGCGGCGTGGTGCTTCCAGAGCTTGACGTAGGCGTGCGGCCGGTCGGCAAGCTCGGGCAGCTCACACAGCGGGGTCCCGTCCGCCAGGACCGGGAGCACGGTGCAGGCGGTGAAGTCCGTGCCGATGCCGATGACCTGGTGCGGCTCGATGCCGGCGGCCCGGATCGCGGCTGGGACCGCGTGCTGCAGCACCGCGACGTAGTCGTGCGGCACCTGCAGGGCCCAGTCGACGGGGAGCGCGACCGGGCGCCCGGACGCAGCCGCCGGGCCGCAGGTCAGCGAGGCGTCCATCACTGCGTGCGGGTAGGGATGGACGGCAGAGCCGACTTCCGAGCCGTCGGACACGCGCACCACGATGGCGCGCCCCGACAGCGTGCCGTAGTCAACGCCGATGGTGAACCGGTCCTCAGCACTGATGGGCCGCTGAGAGCGCACGAAGGAACCTCCCTGGCAAACGGGTCGCCAGCGGCCACCGTGGGCAATCAAGTTACCGCTAACATGACCCCTCAACAAACGTTTCCACAGATTCCACGCCGGCACTTGCGTGACGAGCCTCGCCGGCCACGTCGAGGCGCACCGTGGTCAGGGCCGGGTGGTAGTAAGCCGCGTCCGGTCGTTGGCGACCACGATCGCTGTCGGGCCGTCGGGGGCTCGGACGCCTTCAACGAACTCGATGCCCACCGCGGCCCACTTGGTACCGGCCGGCCGGCGCCGACATCCGTACTCAGGACCAGTCGAGCGCGAGCTGACCAACGTCCTCCGCCGCCGCGGCAGGTGTCGCAGCGGCAGGTGCGGCAGCGGCAGGTGTGGCAGCGGAGGGGGGCACGCCGACCTGCACGTGCGTCGCAGGTCCGTGCGACGGGAGTTCCAGGGCGGGATCCGTACCGGAAAGCAGGCCCGCCAGGTCGTCTGCGCTCGCCAGGTCGGGGCGCACCAGCTCGCCGGTGCGGACGTAGAGGAACGCCGCGCCGACCGACTCGACCGGTACACCGGCGATGCCGGCCCACGCCAGCCGGTAGATGGCGAGCTGCAGCGCGACGGCGTGCGGCTTGGTCGGCAGCAGCCCGGTCTTGTAGTCGACGACGTCGAAGCCGTCCGAAGTGCGGTAGACGGCGTCGATCCGTCCGCGCAGCAGCCGGCCACCGACCACCAGCTCGAACGGGGCTTCGACCGCGTGCGGGACCACGTCGCCGTAGGGCGTTCGGGCGAACGCGGCCTGCAGCTCGGCGAGCTCGTGCTCCGGCGCTTCCAGGTTCTCTGGCCACTCCTCGTCGGCTGCGCCCTCGAGGTCATCGGTGTCGAACAGCGGTTTGGCCTCGAACAGCCGCTCCACCCAGGAGTGGAACGCCGTGCCCCGGCGAGCCGCCGCGCTGGGCTTGCGCGGCATCGGCCTGGCCAGCGATCGGGCGAAGTCGTCTGCGTCGTCCGCGAGCGCCACCACCTGGCTGGCCGACAGGGTCCGCGGCAGCAGCACGTCGCGGATCGGTGCTCTGGCAGCAGCCAGCTCGTCCAGCAGCTGACCCACCTCTCGTTGCCACTGCACGACGTCCGGCGTCCGGATCGAGTCCCCGGCCGCCCCCGCCGACTGCCCGTCGAGCGTGACCGCGTCGGGGAGCCCCTCGAGCCCGGCGGCGGCTTCGCGCACCAGGGCAGCGGCACTGCGCCTGCGCTCGAGCGGCCCCGGACGGTAAGGCGCCGGCCAGCCCACGTCGTCGACCCCGCCTGCCAGCAACGGGTTGTCCTGGCCGGGGTCCTCGTCCCACGGGTCGTCCCACTGAGCCTGCGGCGGCACCGCCTCGCGCAGCTCGGCCAAGAAGGCGGACGGCCGGCAGGCCCGCTTGCGGGTGGTGTTCCACCGGTAACCGCTGGCCAGCAGCAGGTCGCGCGCTCGGGTGATGGCGACATAAGCGAGGCGCCGCTCCTCCTCGCCGTCCTGGACGGCGCACGCCGCGTCGAACTCCTTGAGGCCGGCTGTGGTCCAGGACGCGAGCGTCGGCAGGTCATCGACGTCCCCCCGCAGGTCATTGGGGAGAGCCTCGCCGCGGCGGGTCCAGCGCGCGCGGCCACGGTTGGACGGGAAGACCTCGTCGACGAGTCCGGGCAGTGCGACCACGCTCCACTCGAGCCCCTTGGCCTTGTGCACAGTCATGAGCTTGACGGTGTCGGCCGCGGACACGCCGCCGATGTCGAGTCCGTTCTCCTTCTCCGCGGCAGCGCCGAGGTAGGCCAGAAAGGCCGCCAGGTCGGACTCGCCCTCGATGCCCTCGAACCGCGCCGCGTGGTCAAGGAAGGCAGAGAGGTTGGCTGCCCTCGCCGCTGCAAGCCCGGCGGGCGACGCCTCGATCTCGACGTCCAGGCCGATAGCGCTGATGACACCGACCACGGCCTCGACGATCGGTTGGCTGAGCAGCGAGCGGAACCGGGTCAGCTCGCCCCTCAGCTCGACCAGGCCCGCGTAACCCTCGGCGGAGTAGTCACTGGGATCGCCGAGACTCTCGAGCGCGTCGGTCAGGGCGACCACGTCGACGCTGTCGACTGATGCCGCCGCTCGGGCCAGGGCACGGTTGCCGTCGGGGTCGGCAATGCTGCGGTCCGCCAGCAGGTCGCGCGTGAGGAAGGCTGCACGGCGGCCCAGCGCCTTGAGGTCGCGTGGGCCGATGCGGTATCG
Source organism: uncultured Actinomycetota bacterium (assembly GCA_963797535.1). GTDB lineage: Bacteria > Actinomycetota > Actinomycetes > JAWWOL01 > JAWWOL01 > JAWWOL01. Next base: position 37,140 of record CAWCPQ010000002.1, read on the forward strand.
CGGACCGGTCAGGATGCGGACCAGCGCCGGGTTAGCAGTCGGCTCGGCCATCACCTCGAGCACGGCGACGACGTCGGCAACCTCGGGCATCTCGAGCAGGCCGCCGAGGCCGACGACCTCCACGGCGATTCCGCGCTCGGAGAGAACCCGGTTGATCAGCGAGAAGTCGCTGCGGCGTCGACAGAGTACGGCGATCTCGCCCGGTGCGGTCCCGTTGGCGATGCACTCCTCGAGCCGCTCGGCCAGCCATTCGACCTCGGCGACGACGGTCGTGTGCAGCGCAGTGCGCACCTCTCCGGTCACGCTGCGACCGGGCTCCAGCGGCGGCACCTCGCACATGTGGCCGGCGCTGGTCGGGGTGTTGCGCCCGGAGGGTGTCGGAGATGGTGTTGGCGCCGTCAAGGATGTGCTTGCCGTTGCGAAAGCTGGTCAGCAGGTAGAGCGGCCGCCCACCGCCAGGGCCGGGGAAGTGCTCGGGGAAGCGCAGCAGGTTGCCGATCGATGCCCCCCGCCAGCCGTAGATCGACTGACACGGGTCGCCAACAGCCGTCACCGGATGCCCTCCAGCGAACAGGTGGGACAGCAGGACCCGCTGGGCCACCCCCGTGTCTTGGTACTCGTCGAGGAACACCAGCGGGAACCGCTCGCGCTCTGCCGCACCGACCTCCGGACAGGACTGGGCAATCTCGGCCGCGAGCGCGACCTGATCACCGAAGTCGACCAGGTCGAGCTCGGACTTGCGTGCTCGGTAACGTTCGACCAGGTCGAGCAGGTCGTCGCGAATCCGGCAATGGTCGGCGATCTCTCCGAGCGCTTTCACCGCACCGGTCGCGGCACCAGCACTGGCGATCGCCCTGGCGTCGAACTCCCGTACCTCGACCGGTTGCCGCAGGTGCTCGGACATCTCGGCATCGAGCTCGAGGAGACGCTCGGCGACGGTGCGCGGCATCCAGCTCCAGCTGGAGTAGGGACCAGGCGCTGCTCGTACGATCCGCAGCGCCAGCTGCCAGCGTCCGGCCTCGCTCAACAGACGCGAGTCGGGCTCGCGCCCGATCCGCAAGGCGTGGTCCTTGATCAGGGACCCGGCGTAGGCGTGATAGGTCGACACCGTCGGCTGGTCGTCGGGCTCGGGCTGGTAGGGATCGCTCGGGCTGCCGCCCCGGTCGGGTCGCGTCAGCGCAGCGAGGGCGGCGCGAACCCGGTCGGCAAGCTCGGACGCCGCCTTGTTGGTGAACGTCAGGCCAAGGACGCCGTCGGCGCGCACCCCGTGCCAGGCGACCGCGTGCACGATCCGCGCCGCCATGACCGTCGTCTTGCCCGAGCCCGGCGCCCGCGATCACCAGCTGGGGCTGCAGGTCCGCGGTCACGATCTCTAGCTGACGATCGGTGAACGGCTTGTCCAGCAGCGCCCTCAGGTAGCGGCCGTCTGCGGCCGGGGTGAGCTCGTCGCCCATCAGGACACCACCGATGCGCCGGCGTCCTGCGCGGGGCAGGCCCGCTGGTAGACGCAGGTGTTGCAACGCTCGTTGACCCTGGCGACGAACAGCTCGGAGCGAATGCCGGCGGCCGTCGAGCGGACAAGATCGCCTGCCCAGTCGGCACTGTCCGCCCTGACGGGGTAGTCCTCCCCGGCGCCACCGTCTCCGTCATCGCCAGGTCCCAGCGGGGCTTGCGGTTGGATCTTGGGCAGTCCGTCGCCACCCGACCTGACCCCCCGGCCGGTGCGCAGCTGGACCAGCTCAGCGCCGCCCGACACCGGCTCCCCCGGCACCTTGCCCTCGAGGGCGCCCGCCAGCACCGCGAGCTGGTAGACCGCGAGCTGGGGATTGTTCGCGACCTTCTCCTCGCCGGGCGGGGACTTCGAGGTCTTGAAGTCGACGACCACGATGCGTCCGTCGGCGTCGAGCTCGACCCGGTCGAAGGAACCGCTGATCCTGGTGTCCTCGTACGGGACAGAGAACTCCCACTCAGAGGCGACCCACTCGCGACCACGGGCGTCCGCGTGCCAGTTGAGAAAACGCTCGAGCGCCTTGGCTGCCTGCACGTGCTCGCCCTCTCGTTGCCATTGCGCATCGAACCCGAGCGATCCCCAGACCTGGTCGAGCCGGTCGAGCAGCACCGGCAGCTCGGCCGGGACTGCGCCGGTCGCCACCATGCTGGCGAGGGCGTGGACGACGAGACCGAAGCCGGCGGACGCCGTCGATGCCTGCGCTGCCTTCGCCTCTCGCTCGAGGAACCACTTCAGCGGACACTCCTGGAAACCGGCGACCGCCGACGCCGACAGCGCGACCGGCGCCTCGGCGGGACGTACCGGAGCCGCGCCGGGACTCGGCTCGCGCATGCCCCACCAGTGGTCGGGATGGGCTGAGGGCACGAACGGCAGGCCGTCCGGGCCGAGCTGGGCCAACCGGGCCAGCGACTCGGCAGCTGCCGCGCGCAGCGGCTCGGACGACTCCTCGTCGACCAGCACGCGACGCAGACGACCGGTCAGCGAGGCCAGCGAGAGCAGCCGGGTCGGCCGCTCAATCTTGTCCGGCACCGGGAGCCCCAGCTCGGCGAGGAACCGCGATGGCCGTTCGCCGTCGTCCAGTGGCGAACGCACCGCCGTCACCAGCAGCCGTTGCCGTGCCCTGGTCACGGCGACGTAGAACAACCGGCGCTCGTCCACGACGAGGGAGGCCGCCGTCGGCGCCGGCAGCGACCCGCTGCGGTCGAGCCGGTCGCCGTCGAGCAGCGAGGCGCGGCGGCGAACGTCGGGCCAGGTGCCGTCCTGAACGGACGCCACGACGACCAGGTCCCACTCGAGTCCCTTGGAACGGTGGGCCGTGAGCAACCGGACCGCTCCCCCACCCGCGAGGACGCCTTCCCGGCGCGACTGTGAAGGGATCTCCTGGGCCCGCAGCTCGTCGATCAGGGCCTGGACGCCGGCCCGCGGACGTCGCTCCTCGAACCGGGCCACGGACTCGAACATGGCCACCACCGCATCGAGATCGCGGTCAGCCGACCGCCCTTCCTGACCACCACCAGCCGAGGCCCTGAACCAGCGGTAACCCAGCCGGCTCGTCTCCCACAACGCCCAGAGTCCCTGCTCCGCACCGGCAATCGCCCCCAGCTGGGGCCTGAGCGGATCGAACGTCATGACCGACCGCGCCCGGTCCAGCAATTCGTGCAGCCGGCGGAGCGACCTGCCGGTGCGCTCGTCGAGCATGATCGCGTCACCGGGAGTGAGAACGGCTTCGCGAATCAAGGCGGCGCTGGAGCCCGGCAGCTGGAGCCGGTTTGCCCCGTCGCCGGTCTCCTCGTAGCCCTCCAGCCGGGCCCGGTCGAGCTGACGGAGGGCTCGACCGAGCCGCCGAAGGTCAGCCGGCGTCGCCCGTACGAGGGGCGACAGCAGCAGCTCGCGTGCTCCGTCCTCGGTCAACGACTCCGGTTTGGACGCGACCGACAGGGCGGCAAGGAACGGGGCCACGGCCGGGTCACGCGCGACCGGCACCTCGTCGGCCGCGACGGCCACCGGAACGCCGGCTGCGACCAGGGACCGGCGAAGCACCGGGATCGTGCGCACACCCGACCGGACGAGGACCGCCATGCGGGACCAGTCGAGGCCCTCCTCGAGGTGCGCACGGCGCAGCACGTCTGCAATGGCGACGGCCTCGTCGGACACGGTGCCGAACAGCCTCACCTCGACACTGCCGTCCGTCGCCACCGGCGTCAGCGCACGATGGGCTCGCAACCGGTCGACCGGCAGCCCCGGCGCCGGAATCCGCTCAGCGACCGAACGCGACGCGGCCAGGAGGCCGGCCCCGGCCCGCCGGGACACGCTCAGGGTCAGGGTCGGTGCCTCAGCGCCGGCAGTGGTCCGAAAACGCTCCGGGAAGCGCAGGATGCAGGCGACGTCGGCGCCGCGGAACGCGTAGATCGACTGATCAGGGTCGCCAACGGCAACCAGGTCGCCGCCACCGCCGGCGAGCAGCCGCAGCAGCTGCTCCTGCGCCGGGTCGGTGTCTTGGTACTCGTCGACGAAGACGGCGCTGTAGCGCCCGCGGACCTCGGCCAGGATCAGCGGATCACCGAGGAGCAGCAGGGCCCGGCGTACGAGCTCTGCGTAGTCCATCTCCTCGCGCCGGTCGAGGACGTCGACGTACTCCTGGAAGAACGCCGCTGCCGCGACCCAGTCCTCACGTTGCTCGCGCTCGCCCAGGGCAGCGACATCCGCGGGTGCGAGGCCGCGCTCGCGAGCGCGGTCGAGGAGGTCGGCAACCTCGCGCGCCATGCCGAAGGTGGCCAGCGCCGCCCCCAGCGCGGACGGCCAACGAGTCGAACCCTCTCCCTCGGCGGCGCCCAGCAGCAGCTCACGGATGCGAGCGAGCCGCTCGGGTCCGGACAGCAACCTGGGCAGGCCAGCGTCGCCCACCTCGCCGTAGGCAGCCACGAGGGCTAAGCACCAAGCGTGGAACGTCCAGGCCGAGGGCTCGCTCACCGTCATGGCGAGCCGGGCCGTGATCCGTTCCCGCAGCTCGTCCGCGGCTTTGCGGCTGAAGGTCAGCACCAGCACCGCGTCCGGAGCAGCACCACGGCGCACACGCTCGACGACAGCCTCGACCAACGTGGTGGTCTTGCCCGTGCCCGGACCGGCAAGGACGAGCAGGGGTCCGCTGTCGTGATCGACCACCGCCTGCTGGGACGCGTCGAGGCGGGGCACCGCCACCGGGGGCGGCGCGGCACGCACCAGCCGGTAGGGACTGTCGGTTGCCACGGCGTTGCCTCCCCTCATGAGCCGCGAAACGAGCGAGAACCATCAGACCATGAGCCCCGGACGAAATGCCGTGACCCCCCGGGCCATGACTGGGAACATCGGCACATGCCCACGGACGAGCAGGCCAAGCAGTACGTCGCTGGCATCTTCGACCGCGCCTCGGAGACCTACGACCAGACCGGAGTCGACTACTTCGGCGCTCTCGGGCGGCTCGTTGCCAGCGCAGCGCAGCTGCGGCCGGGAGAACGCGTGCTCGACGTGGGGTCCGGGCGCGGAGCTGTTCTGCTGCCGGCGGCAGAGGCAGTGGGGTCGCTGGGTTCGGTCGAGGGCGTCGACCTCGCGCCCGGCATGGTGACGCGGCTTTCCGCCGACCTCGATCGGCTCGGCTGTGACAACGCCACCGTCGTGCTCGGCGACGCGCAGGACCCGCCGGTGCAGGGTCCGTACGACGTCGTGGTCTCCGGCATGGTGCTCTTCTTCCTGCCCGACCCGACGGTGGCCGTTCGCCGCTACCGCGAGCTGCTGCGTCCCGGCGGTCGGCTCGCCTACTCCACCCTTGCCATGGACGATGCGCGCTGGAACGCGGTCTACGCCTTGGTGGCGCCGTTCCTGCCGGAGGGCATGCCGCAGCGGCGTTCGACGCAGAGCACTGGCCCCTTCTCATCCGACGATGCTGGCACGACAATGCTTGAGGATGCTGGCTTCCGCGACGTCAGGCACGTGCACCACGGCAACGTCACGACGTTCGCGAGCAAGGACGAGTGGTGGGCGTGGTCCTGGTCGCACGGCATGCGGGTGATCTGGGAACGCGTCCCGCCGGAGTCCGTCGAGCAGGTCAGATCGGTTGTGTACGAGGCGATCGACGGCATCCGCGACCCTGACGGAGGCATCAGCATCCGACAGACGATCCGGGTGACGACGGCGCATACCTGATCCTGCTGCCTCGGATCGCTTGCGCTGCAGGCACTCTGCCTCAACCCGGCGGAGAAGTTTGTGCGCGGATGGGCTGGCCGAACCGTTTCTGTCAGTGGGTCCCGATAGCGTCCTTGGCATGGAAGACGATGCGACGCCGGCCTCGAGCTGCGCCCTCGTTCCCAACCGGGACGATGGTGCCGGCTGGTTCGCGATCGAGCACCTGGGCGATCTCGACGAGGCGCCGTCCTGGCTGGGCGACGACCACTGCGACCCCGATGAGATGCCCGCGTGGCTGGGGGAATTGTCAGCAGCGGTGGCCGACTCACCAGCGCCGGAGATCGCCGACCTGTTGGCGTTGGCGGCGGCGACCGCGCCGGGCCCGGCTGCTGCCGAGCTGCTCACGGCGTTGTCCGCACGAGAGCTGTCCGCCGACCAGTGGTTGTCGGTTGTTCAGCTGCTCCAGCCGATCATCGCCTGGCTGGCCGGCCTCGAGGCGCACGCGATCGCCGCCTGCTCAGGGCCGAAGCCGCCGCAACCGCTCTCCGAGCAGGACGCGGTCCGGACCGTCGACCCGGCAGCACTCGAGCTTGCCGCGGCCCTGGACTGCGGTCAGGACCGCGCCAGGGACAAGGTCGAGACAGCCAGGGAGCTGCACGGCACGCTGCGGCTCACCGGCGCCGCATTGGAGGCCGGCCAGATCGACGCCTACCGAGCCTGGCTGATCGTGGCGGCCACGGCCGACCTCTCCGCCGAACAGGCGCTCGAGCTCGAGGCCATCGTCCTGCCCAAGGCCGCACAGGGTCAGCCACGGGACCTCAAGCGCCGGATCGGCAGGGCCAGGGTCAAGGTCAACAGCGCGCAGGTCATCAAGACCTGGTTGGACGGCCTCAAGGGTCAGCGGGTCGAGTTCGACGACGGCAACGCCGACGGGCTGATCGGCATGCACGCCTACTGGACCCCTGTCGTGGCCCTGGCGGTGCGCAAGCATCTCGAACAGGCTGCCGGCGGCCGGGAGTCCTTCGATGGCCGGGGCAAGGATCAGCGGCTGGCCGACGTCCTGGCCGGGGCCGTCCTCGGGTCGGTTCCCGGTGACCCCACCACCCCGATGTCGCCCAAGGTGCGTGTCCAGCTGACGATGGACCTGCCGACCCTGTACGGGTTGCGCGACAACCTCGGTGAGCTCAAGGGCTACGGACCGATCCCCGGCGACCTCGCCCGCCACCTCGCGGTCGATGCCGAGTGGCAGCGGTTCATCCACGACCCGGTCGACGGGCACCTGCTCGACGTCGGGCGGGTCTACCGGCCGGACAAGGTGCACGACGGCTACATCAAGGCGCGTGACGTCGTCTGCCGGTTCCCCGGATCCACCCGCTCGGCCGACCGGGCCCAGACCGACCACATCATCGCTTTCGACCCTGACGGCGACACCAAGTCGGACAACCTGCAGTCCTTGTCCCCACACTGCCACCGCGCCAAGACTTTCGGCGGTTTCATCCCGAAGCACCTCGGCAACGGGGTCGTCGAGTGGACGACGCCACTCGGGCGCACCTACCTCACCCGGCCGCACGACTACCGACCCGACCGGGGCGACGGGGACAAGGCAACGGGCGACAGCGGCGACCCGGACCCGCCCGATCCCGACTAACGGCAGAGGCGCTCAGGGGTTCCAGCGCGCACGCTTCATGTCGACCCGGCTTCGGTCCGCGGTGAGCGGCACCCCTTCGTCAACGAGCAGGTCGAGCTGCTCGCGGGCGTGATGCGGCGCGGGTGCGCCCGAGGCCATGACGACGCGGTGCCACGGCACTCCGCCCCCGTACCGGAACATCACCTGCCCGACGAAGCGCGCCGAACGAGTGCCGACCAGCTCAGCGATGTCCCCGTATGATGCGACCTTGCCCGGCGGGATCCGTTCCACAGCAGCGAGAATCGCCTCGGCCAGCTCGCTCGGCGCGCCCTCGGTCATGAGGCACCGCCGGTCATGAGGCAGCGCCCGGCAACAGGCTCGCCTCGAGAGTGACTCGCAGCCAGTCCTCGTACTGCGCCGGAGTGCGACGCCAGTCGACCCGCATCATGTGGTGCACCTCCGGGCTGGTCAGGGTCCAGATCGAGGCCGCTGCCTCGTCGACCGAGATGCCGTCGCGCAGCGGGCCGCGAGCTGCTACCCACGTGGCAATCATCGTCATCGCCGCTCGTCGTTGCCGCAGCTGCAGGTCGTCCCGCAGGACGGCAACCTCGGGATCGACAGCGGCTGCGCTGCGCAGGAGGTCGTCGAAGGGCCGCACCCGCTCCATCTGTACGGCCATCCCGGCGGCGAACATCGCCAGCTGCCGGCGCTGGTCCGGCTCGTCGCGCAGGGCCAGCGGATCGGCGCGTTCCAACATCGGCACCGCCTCGTCGTCCCCGCCGACCGTGATGTCCGCCAGCTGTTGGAGCAGCCCACGCTTGTTGCGAAAGGTCTTGTAGATCGTCTCCACGGACACGCCTGCCGCAGCCGCGATCTCGGTCAAGGTGGTCCGGGCGTAGCCCTGCTCGGTGAACAACCGCAGCGCCGCATCGAGAATGCTGCGGCGCGTACGTCGCGCGGACTCCGCGCGAGCGGGCGACCGGTAGACCCGATTGACAGGCGTCGACATACGAGACATGCTACCCGTATCCAATACAGTTGTACTGTACCGAAAAGGAGAACGTGGCATGGATGTCCTGCAGCGCAACAAGGAGACGACCCGCCGGGTGTTCGTGGAGGCCATGGGGCTGGGCAAGCTCGAGGTGGTCGACGAGTGCATCGCCGGTGACGCCGTCGACCGGCACCCGTTCGGGCCTGACGAGCCGGACATGAGGGCTCACCTCAAGGGCGCGATCACCATGCTGCGCGCCGCGATGCCCGACTTGACGGTGTCCGTCGAGGACCTGCTGGCCGAGGGCAACCAGGTCGCGGCTCGGGTCATCCTGCGCGGCACCCACACCGGTGCCCCGCTTTTCGGCCGACCGGCGCAGGCGCGCAGCCTCGAGGTGGAGCAGTTCCACGTCATCACCTGCGACGACGACGGCCTGGGCGCAGTCCACCAGGCGAACATCGGCCAGTACGAGTTCCTGGCACAGCTGACGTGAGCCCGAACGCGGAAAACCCCTGCAGGCCTTGGCCTGCAGGGGCTTTCGCGAGCAGCGAGTCCTAGTAGATCGGCAGCGACGGGTCGATCTGACGAACCCAGCCGACCACGCCGCCCTGTACGTGGGTCGCGTCGCGGAAGCCAGCGTTCTTCAACACTGCCAACGCTTCTGCTGACCGTACGCCGGTCTTGCAGTAGAGAATCACCGGCTTGTCCTGGGGCAGGTCGGCCAGCGCTGCGCCCGAGACGATGTCGCCCTTGGGGATCAGCGTCGAGCCGGGAATGCTGACGATCTCGTACTCAGCCGGCTCGCGAACGTCGACCAGGTAGAAGTCCTCGCCGGCGTCCATCTTCGCCTTGAGCTCGGCCGAGGTGATGGTCGAGCCCTGCGCCGCGATGACCGCCTCGTCCGACACGGTGCCGCAGAAGGCCTCGTAGTCGATGAGCTCGGTGATCGTGGGGTTCTTGCCGCAGATCGGGCACTCCGGGTCCTTGCGAGCCTTGATCTTGCGGAACTCCATGTCCAGCGCGTCGTAGACCACGAGCGACCCGACCAGCGGCTCACCGATGCCGGTCAGCACCTTGATCGCCTCTGTCGCCTGGATCGAGCCGATCGTGGCGCAGAGCACGCCGAGCACCCCGCCCTCGGCGCACGAGGGAACCATGCCGGGCGGCGGCGGCTCGGGGTAGAGGCAGCGGTAGCAAGGGCCGTACTCCGACCAGAACACCGACGCCTGACCGTCGAAGCGGTAGATGGAGCCCCAGACGTACGGCTTGTTCAGCAGCACGCAGGCGTCGTTGACGAGGTAGCGGGTGGCGAAGTTGTCGGTGCCGTCCACGATCAGGTCGTAGTCGGCGAAGATCTCCATCGCGTTGGACGAGTCGAGCCGCACCTCGTGCAGCACCACGTCGATCAGCGGGTTGATCTCCTTGATGGTGTCGCGCGCCGACTCGGCCTTGGGCCGCCCGACATCGCTCTGGCCGTGGATGATCTGGCGCTGCAGGTTGGACTCGTCGACCACGTCGAACTCGATGATGCCGAGGGTGCCGACACCGGCGGCCGCGAGATACATGAGAACCGGTGAGCCGAGCCCGCCAGCGCCGACAGCAAGCACCTTGGCGTTCTTCAGCCGCTTCTGCCCGGACATCGCGACGTCCGGAATGATCAGGTGGCGGGAGTAGCGGTTGACCTCCTGCACGGTCAGCGAGTCAGCCGGCTCGACGAGTGGCGGCAAAGCGGTGACGGGGCTCGACACGGATCCTCCAACAAATGGTGTACGGGCTGAGCTCCAGCCTCGCACCTGCGCAACCACAGCGGCAGCCGCCCGCATTCCACAGTCCGCACCCTGAGACGCGCCAGCGTGTCGGATGAGCAGTTCACCTCATGTCGATTTCACCGCGGCACCCGTAGCCTGACCGCGCAGCCGTGTCGAAGAAGCCACTGCATCTAAGGAGCCGTCCCATGTCGATCGCCGCAGCTCAGCACGTGCACGGTCCCGTACGGTCGCGACGTTGGCGTTCGCTGGCGGCCGCGGCGGCCACCGCCACCGCCCTCCCCCTGCTGACGGTCTCGAGCGCCTCAGCCTCGACCGGGCTGCACATCTCCTCGACCGTCGCGATCGGCGGCACCCTCACCTCCAGCTCGAGCTATCAAGCAATCTCTGCCGAAGGCCCCAACGGCACGGTGTACGTCGCGACCAAGACGCACGGACTGCAGACGGTGTGGGTCGCGGGTCGTACGGGCCCGGCACGGCCGTTCAGGACGATTACCGGCCAGGGCGTCATCACCGCCCTGGCCTCGGACGCTGCCTACCTCTACGTGGGCACGCCGAGGTCGATCAGCTCCTACAAGCGAAGCACCGGAGCCCTGGTCCGGCGGTGGCCGCTGAGCAGCTACCCGCGGTCGCTGAGCCAGGTCATCGTGGCTGGCAACCGGGTGTGGGGCCTGCTCACCCCGCTGGGCTACGCCCGCAAACCGAGCTCGATGGTCGAGATCAACCCGGCGGCAACGGGGCGGGTACGGACCCTGAACGGGGTGCCGGACACGTTCTCCCTGGCTGCCGACTCCAGCGGCGTCTACTACGTGACCAACCGCAGCTCGCAGATCATCCACCTCAGCAACGGCGGCATCATGACCACGGCCAAGACCCACCTCGCGGTCGACCAGCAGCTCGCCGGGCCGGCTGCTGTGCAGGCTCTGCTCGTGGCCGGCAAGAGCGTGGTCGTGCGCTTCGACGCGGGTCAGGGAACGGACGCCGGCACCTACGCGTACAAGACGAGCACGCTGGCCGGGCCCGGCAACCGGGCAAAGTTCAACGCCTCGTCCACCCTGGGCAACACCCGTCTCGGCCTGCTCGAGGTGTCCAACGGACCGGAGGGCGACGAGTGTCCCGCCTCGACCACGCAGCAGTGCCTGCACCGGTACGGGGTCGGCTCCGGCGGCGCGTTCGGGCCGGCGCTGAACATCCCGTACGCGCTCAGCGGCACCCCGATGGGCCCGTACCCCGCCCTCGTCGTCGTTTCCGGCAGCAAGCTCCACCTGCTGCGGGTCAGCTAGCCGCGACCGGTTCATCGCAACCGGCCGCAGGTGTTGATCACGGTCGAGATGGGTTAGCCCGCGTCAACGGGGCATACCAGGAAGACAACGTCAACGAGGAGGTTGCGAATGGGCACCGACGACAAGATCGCCAACAAGACGCAAGAAGTCACCGGCAAGATCAAGGAAGGCGTTGGTGACGCGACCAACAACGAGAGCCTGAAGGCCCAGGGCCAGAAGGACCAGGCCTCCGGCAACCTCAAGCAAGCCGGCGAAAAGGTCAAGGACGCGTACCACAACGCAACCAAGGACTAACTGGTCCGGCAACCAAGGACTAACTGGTCCGGCAACCAAGGAGCACTAATCCGGCACCGGGACCACAGCCTGTCCGCAGGCGGGCTGAGCCGAAGAACCCTGTCGTACGCAAGTGCGGCGGGGTTCTTCGACGTCGCGGCAGGAATGGTTAGCCGGCGACGCTGATCAGGAACTCCCGCGCGACGCGTACCGGATCCTCCATCTGGGCGACATGGCCGCAGTTCTCCAGCACCACCAGCCGCGAGCCGGGCAGCACACGTTCGGCGCGGGGGGCAATCTTGACGGTCACCAGCTTGTCGTGGCGCCCCCAGATCAACAGGGTCGGTGCCGACACCCGGGCCGCCTGCTGCCACAAGCTGCGCGGTCCGCGAACGAAGTAGCTCAGCACCAGACCCCGCATCGACGCCATCAGCGCGCTGTCGAACCACGGCAGGGTGCGGCGTCGTTCGAGCTCCTCGACGGCCTCGTCGAATCTCGCCTTCGGCACGGAGTCCGGGTTGGCGAAGCAGAGCTCGGCAACGGCGGTGACCCGATCGGGTGCGGACTGCCGTTCCGTTGCCCACAAAGCAATCCGGGCCACACCCGGCACCAGCAGCAGCATGCAGCCGGAGGTCCGGTGCCAGCCTCGGATCGAGTACGGGCAAGGCCGGCGAGACCATCGTCAGGGTCCGCACCAGGTCGGGGCGGGTGGCCGCGATCCGGGTTGTGACCGCGCCACCGAGAGAGTTGCCGAACAGGTGTACGGGCTTGCCCGCCGCGTCGACCACCTGCTCGATCAGCCGCGTGGTCGCCCTGACGTGGCTGTCGAGGCTGTAGTCGTCGTCGGGCGGCGGGCCGGAGAGACCGAAGCCGGGCAGGTCCGGCGCCCAGCAGTCGTAGCGCTCGCGCAGCAGGAACATCAGGTCGGTCCAGTTGGTCGACGCACCCCCCAGGCCGTGGACGAAGACGGCCGGGTCGGCGCCGTCCTGGACCGCCCGTCGGACGAACAGGACGCGGCCACCCACCGCCAGCTGCTCCCCCGGCCACGGCGGCACCGGCGGCTGGTCGGGCGACGGCAAGTGCGGCAGGGCCGGCAGGGGCGGCGGCGGCTCGGTGGGTTCGGTCACGACGGGGCTTGCCAGCTCTCGCCCACCGGCACCACCCGGCGAGTGCCGTCCTGGAACACGGTCGTGGCCCTGACCCCGGCGGCGAGGAAACGCCCCTCGGTCACGATCACCCCTGAGCACTCCGGCAGTCCGAGGACCAGCCGGGGCAGGGCCGGGGCGTGGTGCTCGGGGTCGACCCAGCGAAACGAGCCGGCGAAGTGGGGCACGACCAGCGTGTCCGCCGACGATGCCGCAGCCCGGCACGAGCGGGTGCTCCGCGACATCGGGCAGCACCGTCGTCGCGCACAGCGCCATGGCGCCGGCGCTGGCCCCGGAGACAGCGGGTACGGCCGCGAGGGCCGCGCCGAGGGCGGTTCCCACCAGCGCCTCGACGAGACGGGCCGGTGAACCTCCCGGCAGCACCACGAGCACGGCGCTGCGCAAGGCGTCGACGGCCGCACCGAGGTCCAGCCGCGGGTCGGGCGCGACGGCGACCTCGACGCCGAGACCGGTGTAGTAGGCGACGGCGTTGGCGCCGGCCGTGTCGTAGTCGCGGCCCTGACCCGCTGCCGATGGCAGCACGACCACCGGCCCCTGGCCGACGAGGGACAGCACGGCCCGATCCATCGGGACGCACGCGGGCGTGAACTCAGCGCCGCCTTGCAGGCACACCACGTCAGCCACGCGACGAGACTACCCGCGGGGTAAACGTGAGGTGCAGGGTGGAACCAGCCGACGGTGGGCAGTCCGCGTTCGGTCAGGCTCAGTCGGCCGGTCAGGCTCAGTCGGCCCGAATAGCTTGGCCGGTTGGGCTCAGTCCGCGAGCATCCGCTCGACCCGGCGGTTGACCGCGTCGAGCGTCGCCCGGATCACGGCCTGGCGCGCATCCTCACGGACCACGGCCGCACCGGTGAGCTTCTCCCCGCCGGCAGCGGACAGCATGGTGATGGCGACGAGCGCCGTACGGTCGCGGCCGGTGGGCGTGACCTCGACGTGCTCGAGCTCGAACCGGACCCGGCTGTCCAGCAGACCCTCGACGGATCGCAGCGTCGCGGTGGCAACGGCGCGCTGGACACCGCTCTGGGTCGCGGTACCGGTGCACTCGCCGACGCAGGTCCGGTCGTGGTGGCTGAGGGTAACCGTGGCCGTGATGTCGAGACCGCTCGAGACCAGGTGCATGCGCTGGATGGAGGGGCGGGGGCTGCGCTCTTCCTCGCGCTGTGCAGGCACCTCGATCGGCACCTCACTGTCCTCGATCAGCTGAACCCGGTCGGCGTCGACACCCAGCCCGAACTGCTCACGGAGCAGCCGGCCGACCGACGTCGCCACAGCCACCTCGTCCACACCGGGCAGGAGGCCAAGCCGCAGAGTACCCGGCCCAGCACCGTCGCTGTCCGGCTCCAGGTCAGCATCGGCCACGCCCGGCACAGCACGCAACGCCGCGACGATGTCGCGGGTGTCGCGGTTGTCGCCGATCGTCACCGGGCCTCCAGGTCAAGCGAGCGCGAGCACGCTCCAGGGATCCTGGTGCGGCTGGTCTCAGGGATCGGCGGCTGGAGCCTCGACCTTGAGCGAAACCGGCTGCTCAGGCGGACCGGCGGGTGGCGGCTTTCTTGGCCGGCGCCTTTGCCGCCGTCTTCTTTGCCGGCGCCTTGGCTGCAGTCTTCTTTGCCGGCGCCTTTGCGGCAGCCTTCGGCTCGGTCTTGGCCGCTGGCTTGCGCGCAGTCGCCTTCTCGGCGGCAGCCGGCGCGGCGGCGTCCGCCGCGCCGTCCCCGGCGCCGTCCTCCGCCGGCGCAGCACCACCCGTACGACCAGCCCGTGCCGCCTCGACGCTGGCCCGCAGCGCCGCCATCAGGTCGACGACAGTGCCGGCGGTGGGCGCGGCGTCGACCGGCGTGACGACCTCCTCTCCGGCGACCTTGGCGTCGATGAGCTGCTCCAGCGCCTCGCGGTAGGAGTCGGTGTACTGCGAAGGGTCGAACGTGCCGGCCAGGGTGTCGATCAGCGATGCCGCCATGGCCAGCTCCTGGGGCCGGACCTCGACCTCCTCGTCGAGGAAGGAGAACTCCGGCTCGCGCACCTCGTCCGGCCACAGCATCGTCTCGAGCACGAAGACTCCGTTGCGGACCCTAAGCGTCGCCAGCGCCTCCCGCGAGCGCAGTGCGACCTTGACCACAGCGACCCGGCCGGAGTCCTCGAGCGCCTCACGGAGCAGCACGTAGGGCCGTACCCCCGTCTTCTCCGGCTCCAGGTAGTAGGTCTTCTCGAAGTAGATCGGGTCCACGTCCTCCTGCTGGACGAACTCGAGCACGTCGATGGTGCGGCTCGTGGTCAGCGGCAGGTCCGCGAAGTCCTCGTCGGTGAGCACCACCGTCTGCCCGCTCGGCAGCTCGTACCCCTTGGCGATGTCGGAGTACGGAACCTCCTCGCCGTCGATCGAGCAGGTGCGCTTGTACTTGATCCGGCCGCCGTCGGCCGCGTGGACCTGATGGAACGTCACGTCACGGGCCTGGGTGGCCGAGTAGAGCTTGACCGGGATCGTCACCAGCCCAAACGAGATCGCGCCCTTCCAGATGCTGCGCATCGCCGCCATGGTGCTCCTCGCCGCTCGCCGGGGTGCGCCCGATCTTCGGGCTCCGGGTACCCGCCAGAAACGCTACCTACCCGAGGCAGCGTACGGTTATCCATGATCGCGGGGCAGTTGCAGCGCCGAGAGGACTTGCCCGTGTTCCTCCCGATTCCCCGTCCGGCTAGTCCATCTCGTTACGTCGAGGACACACTCCTGACATGTCCCTGAGCCACGGTGAACGGGTGGGCGACCTGTTCCGAAACTATCGCAGAGGTGAGCACCTCGATGAGGCCCTCGAGGCCGACCTCACACCGCGGCCCTCGTACGCGCGGCTGGTCGAAGTCCTCGAAGCCCTGGGCATCGACGAGCTCGGAAACCGGGCAGAGCTCTGCGACAAGCTCCAGCGATCCCGAGGGGCGACCTTCACCGTCTACGCCGACGGACGGCAGGAGGAGCGGCCGCTGCCGCTCGACCTGATCCCACGCCTGCTGGCACCCGACGAGTGGTCGGTGATCGAGACCGGCGTCCGGCAGCGGGTCAAGGCGCTCAACCACTTCCTCGACGACGTCTACTCCCACCAGGCGATCATGCACGACCGGATCGTGCCCGCCTGGGTGGTGCTCGGCAGCCCCGGCTTTCAGCGCGCCTGCTGGGGCGTGTCCCCCGCCGGGTCCGTACGCGTCCACGTCTCCGGTCTCGACGTCATCCGTGACGACAACGGCAGCTGGAAGGTGCTCGAGGACAACGTCCGGGTGCCCTCGGGTGTGAGCTACCTGATGGAGAACCGCGAGATCATGGCCAGGGTTCTGCCCGAGCTGTTCGACGCGGTGACCATCCAGCCGGTCGACCACTACGCGACCCTGCTGCTCGACGCGCTTCGCTACTCCGCGCCGCCCCAGGCCGGCGACTCCCCCAACGTCGTGCTGCTGACCCCCGGGTCTGCCAACTCGGCGTACTTCGAGCACGCACTGCTGGCCCGCCAGATGGGCGTCGAGCTGGTCGAGGGCGGCGACCTGGTCGTCGAGTCCGACGGGGTCTACGTCCGTACGACGGCCGGTCCGCGCCGGGTCGACGTCATCTACCGCCGGGTCGACGAGGACTTCCTCGACCCGCTGGCGTTCCGCAGCGACTCCCTGCTCGGCTGCGCCGGCCTCGTCAACGCCGCGCGTTCCGGGCTGGTCTCGATCGCCAACGCGCTGGGCAACGGCGTGGCCGACGACAAGGCCGTCTACACCTACGTGCCGGCGATGATTCGCTACTACCTCGGCGAGGAGCCGATCCTCGGCAACGTCGACACCTACCTGTGCGGCGACGACAACCACCGCGAGGTCGTGCTGTCGCGGCTCGACCAGCTCGTGGTCAAGCCGGTCGACGGCTCCGGCGGCTACGGCATGGTGTTCGGGCCGCAGGCCTCCGAGCTCGAGCTGGCCGAGCTGCGGGTCGCGATCGAGGCCCGGCCGATGGCCTACATCGCCCAGGAGATCGTGTCGCTCTCGCAGCACCCGACCAGGGTCGACGACGGACTCGCTCCGCGCCGGGTCGACCTGCGTCCGTTCGCGGTCTACGGCGATGACGTACGGGTCCTGCCGGGCGGCCTGACCAGGGTGGCTTTGCCCGAGGGCAGTCTCGTGGTCAACTCGTCCCAAGGTGGCGGGTCCAAGGACACCTGGGTCGTCCGCGACGCCTCTCCCGTACGCGAGTCCTGGGTCGGAGTCGGCGAGTCCCGCTCGACCTCGGTCGCGCCGCCGATGCTGGCCGGTCCGGGCCTCGCCGAGGACTACTCCGGGCAGCCCCAGCAGCAGCACCAGACCCTGGCCGACGCGGGAGATGCACCATGCTGAGCCGCATTGCCGAGAACGTCTACTGGATCGGGCGCTACATGGAGCGCGCCGACGACACGGCACGCCTGCTCTCGACTCACTTGTACGGGCTGCTGCAGGCCGGTTCGCCCAACGACCGTCTGCTGCCGGAGGAGATCCTTGCCGTCCTCGGCCGCGACCAGAGCTCGCTGTCCAGTGCGCCCATCAACCTGCAGACCGTGGCCTGGCACTACATTGCCGACCCCGCAACGGATTCCTCCGTCCTGAACTGCTTGCACCAGGCCCGCGAGAACGCCCGTCGCAGCCAGCAGCAGCTCGCGGTCGAGGCCTGGGAGTCGCTCAACACGGCGGCGAGCACGTTGGAGCCGCTGATCGAGCAGAACGGCTCGGTCGGCGAGCTGCTGCGGGTCGTGCCCCAGCTCACCCAGTCCTTCTTCGGTGTCGTGCACACCGCCTTGCAGCGCGACGAGACGTGGACCTTCCTGCAGCTCGGCATGCTGCTCGAGCGGGCCGACATGACGCTGCGCATCCTGCTGCTGGGAGCCAAGGCCGTCGCCGACCGCGAGCCGTCGGACCCGCTCGCCGTGCACATGCGTGCGATCTCGTTGCGTGCCTGCGCCGCCCCGGACGTGCTGCGGACCTCCGGGCCGGACCAGCTGACCGACCGCAGCGTGCGCGACGTGCTGCTGCGCGAGCCGTCCTGCCCTCGCTCGGTGTGGTTCTGCCTCGACTCCGTGTCGCGGCTCACCGGCGGAGAGCCGTCGATGATCGCGGCGACCCTGCGCGACGCCGTGGCCATCCCCGAGGACGACCCCGAGACCAACGACGACGCGGTCTGGCCGGTGCGCTACCGCGAGGTGCTCGACCAGTGCCGCGCGCTGCACAGCGCCGTCGTCACGGCCTACATGCGAGCGGCTCGCGTCGCATGAGCGAGCTCGCGACCCACCTGGCCAACGGCATCATCGAGGTCGTCCACACCACGCGCTACGACTACCCCAACCCGGTCCGGCTCAGCATCAACGAGGCCCGGCTGCACCCCCTCAGCGACGCGTGGCAGACCTGCTTGGACGCCGAGCTCGTCGTCGATCCACCGCCGCGGTTCCACGCGCCCTACCGCGACTACTTCGGCACGCTGGCCGAGCCGTTCGACGTCGAGACATCCCACACCTCCATCGAGATCACCGGCAGGTCAACGGTTTCCTGCGTCGCCAGGCCGACGGCCGACGAGATCATGGATGCGCCGGTGCGCAAGAAGATGGACCCGTACAACCCCTGCATCGAGTTCACCCTGGCCTCGCCGATGGTGACCTGGGACGAGACGGTCGAGGCCCTCGCGAAGTCGCTGAAGCAGGACAGCGTCGTGGCCACGGCCCGCGCGGTCAACGACTACCTCACGGCCAACATCACCTACTCCACCGGCTCCACCGTGGTCGGCACCAGCGTCAACGACGTGCTCGCCCAGGGACAGGGCGTGTGCCAGGACTTTGCCCATGTCGCCTGCGCCCTGCTGCGCTGTGCCGGGGTGCCCGCCCGCTACGTGTCCGGCTACTTCTCCTCCGTCCCGCTCGAGCCGGGCATCGCGTTCCGCGGCGAAGGCCACGCCTGGGTCGAGGTGCTCGTCCGAGACGGCGAGTGGTGGGCGTTCGACCCGACCAACGACCAGCCGGCCGGCGACCGGCACGTCAAGGTGGGCCACGGCCGCGACTACAGCGACGTCGTGCCGCTGCGCGGGGTCTACCAGGGCGGTGCTTTCGGTGACCTCAGGGTGGACGTCACCATGCGCCGCCTGGAGTCCACCCACCTGTAACCGGCTTCAGCTCTTGTCCTGGATCTCCCAGAGGTGATCCGTGACGTGCCAGGCAATCCGGTTGATCGCGTAGCGCAGCGGCCACTTAGGGTCCGACGCAGGCGAGCGCAGGGACTCAGTCACGGCTGCACGCTGGTCGGGCCACGGTGTCCGCGGCGGCACCCCGGCCCCGATCTTGCGGCCGTAGGCTCGCTCGGCCTCGCGGACGTGGTCGACGACGGCGTCCCGGTCGCGGCCGCCACCGCGAGGGCCCTTCGCGAGCTGCTCGGGTGCTCCGGCAACCACCCGATCGAAGCCCTGCCAGCACTTCTCGAGGAGCGCAACCGCTCGGGCCAACTCCTTCGCCGACAGCGGTTCGTCGTCCCAGGGTCCGGCCACGCCCGGCGCGCCGAAGTCGGCATGCATGTCCGACTCGACCCGTCCGATGATCTCGACTTCGCCAGGCTTGAATGACGGGCCCACCAGGGTGCGATAGCGGGCGGAGTAGTCCTCGAGCGCCTCGATGGCTGCCTCCTCACCCCCCTTGCCGCGCCGGCACCAGCCCGGCCAGTCCAACGCGATCGCGAAGGTCCAGGTCTTCCCTGACTCCAGCGCCACTCGGGTAGGTTCGGTCATGGCGTGATCCTGCCTCGGGACCACGACAATGTCAGGGCGGAGGCGTGGCGTGGCCGATCCGGTCTTCGTGGTCCACGAGCACCACGCCACCGCGCTGCACTGGGACTTCCGGCTGGAGCACGACGGTGTCGGGCCCTCATGGGCCATCCCGAAGGGCGTGCCGCTCGACCCCGGCACCAACCGGCTCGCGGTCAAGGTCGACGACCACGCGCTCGACTACTTCTCGTTCGAGGGCCGCATCGGCGAGGGGCAGTACGGCGGCGGGCAGGTCACCATCTGGGACTCCGGCACGTACGACCTGGAGGAGTGGGAGGACGGCAAGGTCAAGGTCGTCCTGCACGGCCAGCGGCTGCAGGGGCGCTACGTCCTCTTCCGCACCGGAGGCAAGAACTGGATGATCCACCGTATGGATCCCGCAACCCAGCCCGGCTTTGCGCCGGTCCCGCAGCTGATCAGGCCGATGCTCGCCGTTGCCGGGACGATGCCCGAAGGCGACAGCTGGTCGTACGAGATGAAGTGGGACGGCCTGCGCGCCGTCACCTATGTCGACGGCGGCCGGGCCAGGGTGCTGACCCGCAACGACCGCGAGGTGCTGGCGCAGTACCCCGAGCTGCGGGCGATGGCCGAGGCCATGGGCAGCACCCAGGCCGTGCTCGACGGCGAGATCGTCGCTTTCGACGAGGAAGGCCGGCCCAGCTTCGGGCGGCTGCAGCAACGCATGCACGTGACCAGGAGCGCGGCGCTCGACCGGCTGCGCGAGGAGGTCCCGATCCACTACCTGATCTTCGACCTGCTCCACCTCGACGGCCGATCACTGCTGGACGAGCCGCTGTCCGAACGCCGGCGGCTGCTCGACTCTCTCGGGCTGGCAGGCGATTTCTGGTCGACACCCGGCGACTTCGTCGGTGTCGACGGTGAGGACATCCTGGCCGCATCGCTCGCCCAGGGACTCGAGGGCGTGGTGGCCAAGCGTCTCGACTCCCGCTACCTGCCGGGCAAGCGGAGCGACCTGTGGACCAAGGTGAAGAACTTCCGCACCCAGGAGGTGGTCATCGCGGGGTGGCGTTCCGGCGAGGGCCGCCGCGCGGGCACGGTTGGCGCCCTGCTGATGGGCATCCACGACGACGCCGGCAACCTGGTCTACGCCGGCAAGGTCGGCACGGGTTTCACCGACCGCATCCTCGACGAGCTGTCGACCCTGCTGGCCCGGCTCGCCCGCAAGACTTCCCCATTCGCCACGGACATCCCGCGCGCGGACAGCAAGGACGTGCACTGGGTGACGCCGAGCATGGTGGCCGAGGTGCGCTTCGGCGAGTGGACCGGTGACGGCCGGCTTCGCCATCCCTCGTACCGTGGACTGCGCCCGGACAAGTCGGCGGCAGAAGTGCGGAAGGAGTGACCCGTGAGCCCTGAGTCGACCAAGGTCGCCGTCGCCGTCGACGGCCGCGAGCTCGTACTCTCCAACCTGGCCAAGGTTCTCTACCCCGAGGTCGGCTTCACCAAGGGCGAGGTGATCGACTACTACTCCCGGATCGCGCCCGTACTCCTGCCCCACCTCGCCGATCGAGCGCTGACGCTCAAGCGCTACCCGGACGGGGTCGAGGGCAAGTCCTTCTTCGAGAAGAACTCGCCGTCGCACCGGCCCGAGTGGGTACGCGTCGTCGAGCTGCCGTCACCGGGGTCGACCAAGAACCGCGACACGATCCGCTACACCGTGATCGACGGGCTGCCGGCCTTGGTCTGGGCGGCCAACTTGGCCACCCTGGAGCTGCACACCCCGATGTGGCGAGTGGGGCCGCGGGGGGCGGTGAAGAACCCCGATCTGCTGGTCTTCGACCTCGACCCCGGCGCGCCGGCCACGGTCGTCGAGTGCTGCCAGGTGGCGCTGCTCGTACGCGAGCGACTCGCGGCCGACGGGCTGGTCGGCTACCCGAAAACATCGGGCAGCAAAGGACTTCAGCTCTACGTGCCACTCGATGCCGCACGTCCGTGGGAGGACGTTCACGCCTACTCTCGTACGGTCGCCGACGCCCTCGCCGGCAGTAGCTCCGGGCTCGTCGTGAGCAACATGAAGCGCGACCTGCGCGGCGGAAAGGTGCTCGTCGACTGGTCGCAGAACAACGGGGCCAAGACCACGGTGTCCGTCTACTCGCTGCGGGCAAGAGCCCACCCCACCGTCTCGACGCCGGTGTCCTGGGACGAGGTCGAGCTGACAGCGCACGGCGGCGACCCACTGGTCTTCACCGCAGCCGACGTGCTCGAACGGGTCGAGGCGATGGGCGACCTGTTCGCGCCGCTGCTGCAGGCTGGACAGCGGCTGCCGACCTGAGACCGGCTAGTGCCCCACCCCGATCCGCCCGGAGAACCGGTGCGCGCAGTGGTCGGAGCAGAAGTAGTGCGTGGTCCCGTCGAGGACCACTGTCGCCGGCGCGTGGGCCACCTCGACCTGCATCCCGCAGATCGGGTCCTTGGCGTAGCGCTCGCCGGCGGCCCTCGTACGGTAGAGCCAGAACACGAGCCCGAGCCCGATCAGGGCCACGATGTTGAGAACGGTCGTGTAGTTCCAGCCGACGTGGCCGGAGGCGATCGTCTCGGGCCTGGTCGTGGGCAGCCAGCCGAGCCAGCGGAACAGGTACTCGGTGGTCAGGCCGGCAGTGCTCATCGTCACCCAGAAGGCCGCCAGCAGCCGCAGCATCAGCGGCGTGCCGTAGTACTTGCGGTAGATGAACAGCAGCGGCAAGGCGATCAGGTCGGCGAACAGGAACGCCATCACCCCGCCGAAGCTGCTGCCGCCCTGCCACAACGCCGCCGCCAGCGGGACGTTGCCCACCGAGCAGACGCAGCTGATGATCGCGATGAACGGACCGACGACAGCGTTCTCGAGCGAGGACCAGAATCCGTGGCCGGTCACGAAGACTGCCTGCCAGACCGAGGTCGGCACCATCACGGTGGCGAACCCGGCGACGATGAAGCCGAGCACCAGCTCGCGGCGCACCATGGTCAGGTCGCTGACCGTGTAGCCGGACGCGTCTGACCAGCCGGCTCGCGTCCGCGCCCGCTGGCGCCAGGAGGTTGCGGGATCGCCCCCCTCGCCGTGCCCCTCGTGGCCGCCGTGCGTGTCCGCGCCGCGCAGCCGCTCCCGCGCAGCCTCGACGGCCGGCCGGGACACGACCCGTGGCAGCAGCCAGGTGAGCAGGACGATCATGATGGCGCCACCGACGAACTCGCCCACCGCGAACTGCCAGCCGATCAGCAGCCAGAGCAGGATGCCGAGCTCGACCACCAGGTTGGTCGAGGCGAACATGAACGCCTGGGCCGCGGTGAAGTCCGCGCCCCGGACGAACAGCGACTTCGCCAAGGCCGACGCGGCGTAGGAGCAGGACGAGGACACCATCCCGAAGAAGGAGGCTTTCGCGACCGTACGCGGACGGCGGTCACCGAGCGACCGCTGCATCGCCGCGCGGGAGACGAAAGCCTGGACCGCTCCGGACAGCACAAAGCCCAGCACCAACGCCCAGAACACGTCGTAGAACATCCACCACGCCTCGGACAGGCTGTTGCCGACGTCCGCCAGCGCGCTCATGCCCGTACCAGCCGCTCGATCGCAGCCGTCGCCTCCCGCACCTTGGCGGTCGCGTCGGGGCCGCCGGCCTCGATCGCGTGGGTCACGCAGTGGTTCAGGTGGTCCTCGAGCAGGGACAGCGCGACGGCCTGGAGCGCCTTGGTGGCCGCGGACACCTGCGTGAGCACGTCGATGCAGTAGGTGTCCTCGTCCACCATCCGCTGCAGGCCGCGCACCTGGCCCTCGATCCGGCGCAGCCGTTTGAGGACGGCGGCCTTGTTGTCCGTGTACCCGGCAGCCTCCATTCGCCAAAGATACCCCCTGGGGGTATCAAGTGTCGACATTGGGGTCACACTCGACTGGCGGTGGTTGTCGATCCCGGACCGGCCCGTTCGACGTCATCGTGACGGGCCCGCCAAGGGGTCCCACGAGAGGAGACGACAATGGCGCAGTACCTGGTACTGATCTACGAGCGTGAAGCCGCGTACGCCGAGGGCGGCGAGCAGGTCTACAAGGAGGTCATGGTCGCCCACCAGGAGTTCGGCACGAAGTTCGCGGCGTCGCTGCGTGGCGGCGAGGCGCTGGGGCCGTCGTCATCCGCGACGTCCATCCGCGACGGGGTGGTCACCGACGGACCGTTCGTCGAGACCAAGGAGCTGCTCGGCGGCTACTACCTGATCGAGGCGGCCGACCTGGACGAGGCGCTCGCGATCGCCAAGGAGGTCCCGGCCCGATTCGGTGGCGTCGAGGTCCGGCCCATCATGACCTTTGAGTAGATGACCGCCGCTGCGGCAGCGGTCGCCGGCGAGGTCGCCGAGGCGCACCGTCGCGAGTGGGCCTACGTGCTCGCCGCGACGGTGCGCGTCACCCGCGACCTCGACCTCGCCGAGGAGTGCGTGCAGGAGGCCTACGCCCAAGCACTGACGCAGTGGCAGGCCGATGGCCTTCCCGCGAACGCCGGCGCGTGGCTGACCACCGTCGCCAGGAGACGCGCCCTCGATCTCGTACGGCGCGAGGCCACCGGCCGGCGGCTGCTCCCGCTGCTGATCGAGCCGGAGGGCGAGCCCGACCCTTCGGCCGGCGACCGCGACCGGATCCCGGACGACCGGCTGCGGCTGATGTTCATCTGCTGCCACCCGGCGCTCACGACGGACGCACAGATCGCCCTGACGCTGCGGCTGGTCTGCGGGCTGCGTACACCCGAGGTCGCCCGCGCCTTTCTCGTCAGCGAGGCGACCATGGCGGCCCGGATCACGAGGGCGAAGAAGAAGATCGCGACGACGCGGATCCCCTTCCGCGTACCCCCGCCCGACCAGCTCCCCGAGCGGCTCGCCGCAGTCCTGTCGGTCGTGCACCTGGTCTTTACCGCCGGCCACACCGCTCCGGAGGGTTCGGACCTGACCCGGCGGGACCTGGTCGAGCGGTCTCTGGACCTCGCCCGGATCCTGCGCTCGATGCTGCCGGACGACGCCGACGTCGCGGGCCTGCTGGCGCTGATCCTGCTCACCGACGCACGGCGCGAGACGCGGACGACACAGGACGGACAGCTGATCGTCCTGGAGCATCAGGACCGGTCGCGGTGGGACCGCGCAGCCATCGCCGAAGGGGCTGCGCTCGTACGAGAATCCTTGCGCCGCAGGCCTCCTGCTCGCTACGCACTTCAGGCGGCGATCGCTGCCGTGCATGCAGAAGCGACGCGGTACGAGGACACCGACTGGCGTGAGGTGGTGGCGCTCTACGGCGTCCTGGCCACCGTCTGGCCGTCGCCTGTCGTCTCGCTCAACCGGGCGGTCGCTGTCGGCATGGCCGACGGTCCGGCCAGCGGGCTGAAGGCACTCGACGCGCTGGAGACCGAGCCGCAGCTGTCGGGCTACGGCTACCTGCCGGCCGCGCGGGCGGAGTTCCTGCGCTCGCTGGGCCGGCTCGAGGAGGCCAGAACCGCTTACAGCAAGGCGATCTCGCTCACCGGCAACGACGTGGAGCGTACCCACCTGAGCACGCGGCTCGCCGAGCTGGGCTAGTGAGCCTTGGCTACCGGCTTGACCGAGATGCCGCGACTGCGTCGCTTGGCGCGGTACATCGACGTGTCGGCCTCGTGCAGCATCGCGTCAGCCGTGGCCTCGGCCCCGCTGACGGCGTAGCCGATGGCGGCGCCGACCGACACCGCGTGGTTGCCGAGCGTGTGCGGCACCCGGATCAGGGCTTCGAGTCGCTCGATGATGAGCGGCAGCTCACTGACGTGGCCCACGTCGTTGAGCAGGATGGCGAACTCGTCTCCACCGAGCCGTGCCGCAGTGTCGTTGGTACGCAAGGAATCCTTGAGCCGGTTGGCCACTCCGGCGAGCACCTCGTCGCCGGCAGCGTGGCCCCAGCGGTCGTTGACAGCCTTGAAGCCGTCGAGGTCGACGAACAGCACGGCGAACCAGTAGTCCGGCCGCCGTTTGGACAGCTCGATGGCCTGGTTGAGCCGGTCCTTGAACAGCGTCCCCTTGGCCAGCCCGGTGAGCCCGTCGAACATCGCCTCCTGGAGCAGCTGCTCCTGCAGCAGGCGGCGCACGGTCACGTCGGAGATGGAGCCGACCAGGCGGATCGGCCGGCCATCCTTGTCGCTCACCGAACGCCCGCTGCACGCGATCCACCGGTGCTCGCCGGTGGACACCCGTAGCCGGTGCTCGAAGTCCAAGAACTGCTCAACCCCCTTCAGCGCCTGGTCGAGCTGGGCCTGGACGGCCTGCCGGTCATCGGGATGCACCCGGCCGAACCACTCCTCCGGCGCGGGGCCGATCTCGTTGTCCCGGAAGCCCAGCAAGGCCTTCCAGCGGCTGGAGTAGAAGATCTTGTTGCTCGCGATGTCCCAGTCCCACAGCGCGTCGTGGGCCGCCTCGGCGGCGAGGGCGTAGCGCTCCTCGCTGACCCTGACCTCCTCGAGCAGGGCGACCTCCGTCTCGTACGCCGCCGTCAGCTCGCCAGCCTGGCGGTCGAGGTCGGCGTTGGCCTTCTCCTGGTCGAGCGACGCGGACATCAGCAACGACCACTGCAGGAACGTCTCCTGGATCACCGACGACTGCAGCACCGGCCCACCGGCGACGGCGAGCACGCCCCAGTCGGAATCCTCGAACCGGATCTGGGTGAGCACAACCAGCCGGCCGACACCGCTGGCGTCACGCAGCATCCAGGTGGGCGGGAACGACTCGACCGGGACGTCGCTCTGCGGCAGCGTGATCGAAGCAGGGTCCTGCCGATCCTGGTTGTAGATGCCGTGGACGGCGATCCGGCCGGGCAGCCCCGGCTCCCACAGCCCCAGAGCCCCGGCTTGGGCGTCGGTCTGCGCCAGCCAGCTCAGCGACCGCAAGTCGCCGCGATCGCGCCCGAGCAGGCTCGTGCCGATGAAGTAGTGATTGATCTGGGCCCGCTTGAGCGCCGAGTGCACGGTCAGCCTTCGTTGCAGCTGACCGGCCCAGATGGCGTCGTAGAGGTCGAGCGCCACCAGCGGCACCTTGGCCCGCTCGACCGGGTCCTCGGAGTCGTTCACGAGCGCCTGCGCCAGGTCGCGGATGGCCCGACGGGCCGCCTGAACCGACCGGTCGATCACACAGAGCTTGTTGATCTCGTCCGCCACCGACTCCACGCTCGGCACCGCCACCGAACCGTCGGCCGGCGGGTTGAGCAAGGTGGCGACCCGACCGGCCACCTCGACCACATGGTTGCGGTCGACGCTGCCCTCCAGCGCGTCCTCCTGGGCGGCCTCGACCAGAGTGTCGACGAGCGTGGCGATCGGCGTGTCCGACCAGCCGGCACCGTCGGACTCGGCTCCGTGCAGGCAGCCGCAGGACTCGCGCGGCACGAAGCGCTGGGGTACGTAGTAGCGCTCCTCCATGGCCTCGCCGGATCCGCCGCGAAGGGCGACGTTGCACGCGATCTCACCGACCTTGTGGAAGCTGATCGCGACCGTCGCCAGGGGCGGGTCGTGGACGGCAGACTCGTCGAAGTCGTCGACGCCGACGACCGCGACGTCGCCGGGCACGGACAGGCCGGCGTCCCGCAGACCACGGATGAAGCCAAAGGCGAGCAGGTCGGTGGCCAGCATGACGGCGCTGCACGGCCGGCCAGCGTCGATGAACGCCTGCGCGGCCAGGTAGCCCTGGTCCTCCATGGTCAGCTCGGCCGGCAGGTCATGGCCCATGACCGGCAGCGCGTCCAGGTCGAGCATCCGCATGCAGTCGGCGTAAGCGCGGTAACGCTCGTCGGCGTCGGCGTGCCAGGTGGGGGCGACGAAACCGATCGCCTTGTGCCCGTGCTCGACGAGATGGGTCACGCCGCTGCGTACGCCACCGGCGTTGTCGAGGGTGATCGCAGCATGGGTGCCCCTGATGTCCTGCCCGACCGCGACCACGAACTTGCCAGCTGCGCGGAGGTCGGCGACGTAGTCGCGGGAGACCGCGTGCAGCACGACGATCGCGCCGTCGAAGCGGTCCCACCCGGCCCTCGTGACATGCCGCTGCGCAGGATCGTCGGGGTTGAAGGGGCTGACGCCCACGGCCGTCTGCACGGCGATCACGCTGCTGCCGACCGCCTCGGCTGCGGCGACGACACCCGCGATCAGGTCGTCGTAGTAGGGACCGAAACGGAAGCTGCCGAACACAGCAACGGCTCGGGGAACGACGGGATCGGTGTCCTGACCGTCCATCAGCCCCTCGCCACTCATCTCCTTACTATCGGCCATGCGCCCCGTTCTCTGAATCGCACCCGGCGCCTGTTCAGCCGCTGTCTGAATGCTCCGACCGGGTGTGTCACGAACCGCTGTTCAGGTCAGGACCGTTCTAGCACTCGGCGCACGGCGACGATGCCCACAGTGTCGAATACTGCGACCGCTGCAAGGGCCGGCGGGATCGCGGCCGGACCCGTCCTGGCAGGATTTCGGCCCATGGCAGACGACCCACGGGCGACTGGCTGTTCTCGTACGGAACGCTGCGCGACCCGGCCGTGCAGCGCGCCACCGCCCAACGCACAGCGCGCGTGCGCAGTGCTTCAGCGTGAGCCAACACGTAGTTGCGGCTGATTTTCCCGGCAGGACCCGCCGATGCGGCAGTAGGCTGTGGCATGCCCATCTTCACGGTACGCGAGGCCGCAGAGCTGCTCGGGGTCAGCGACGACACCGTTCGCCGGTGGGCTGACGCCGGCAAGCTGCCGGTCGTCGAGCGCTCCCCCGGCCACCGCGGCATCGACGGCCGCGAGCTGGCCGCCTTCGCCGTCGCCCAAGCCGCCGAGCCACCGGCGCCGGGCGGGGCAGCGGTCTCGGCCCGCAACCGGCTGGTCGGCATCGTCACAGCCGTCAAGCGGGACGCGGTGATGGCTCAGGTCGAGATGCAGTGCGGCCAGCACCGCATCGTCTCCCTGATGAGCCGGGAGGCCGCGGACGAGCTGGGCCTCGAGCCGGGTGTCCGTGCGCTGGCCTCCATCAAGTCCACCAATGTCGTCGTCGAGCTTCCGTCCGACCGGCGCTAGCCACCCCCGATCCGAGGAGCCACCGTGCGCCGCCAGCTCTCCCTGATCGCCGTTGCAGCCGCCGCATCGCTCGCGCTCGCCGGCTGCGGCAGCGGCTCCTCCACCCCGGCGGCCGGCTCGTCCGGCGCGGCTGCGACCACCACCGGTGCCGCGCCGATCACCGGCACCGTCGTGGTCTCGGCAGCTGCCTCGCTCAAGGAGACCTTCACCACGCTGGCGGGCCGGTTCACCAAGGCTCACCCCGGCGTCAAGGTCACCCTCAACTTCGGTGGCTCGGACCTGCTCGCATCGCAGATCACCTCGGGGTCGCCCGTGGACGTCTTCGCAGCCGCAAGCACCAAGACGATGGCCGTCGTGACCGACGCCAAGGCAGCCATCGGAACTCCGGTCGTATTCGCCAAGAACAAGCTCGAGATCGCAACGCCACCAGGCAATCCGGCTAAGATTGCCAGCCTCGCCGACACCACGAGGAGTGGCGTCAAGCTGGTGCTCTGCGAGGCAACCGTTCCCTGCGGCGCCGCTGCCATCAAGGCCTACGACGCCGCCACGCTGGTGCCCAAACCGGTCAGCCTCGAGCCCGACGTGAAGTCCGTGCTGACCAAGGTGGAGCTCAAGGAAGCCGACGCCGGGATGGTCTACCAGACGGACGTGAAGGCTGCCGGTGCCAAGGTGCTCGGCGTGGCGTTCCCCGAGGCCGACCAGGCGATCGCGACCTACCCCATCGTTGGGATCACCGGCGGCAAGAACCCCACTGCTGGCGCAGCGTTCATCGCAGCCGTGCTTTCCAGTGCCGGCAGCACGGTCCTGCAGGCCGCAGGATTCCTGGCACCGTAGCCGATTGTGACCACCAAGGAGCAGAGCAGAAGGTCGCACCGCCGCCGTTCCCTGCCAGCGGGGCTGCTCCTGCCAGCCCTGCTGGGAGTCGCCTTCTTGCTGCTGCCCGTCGTCGCACTGCTGATCAGGGCGCCATGGAGCCAGCTGCCATCCCTGCTGGTCGACAACGACGTCCTGACGCCGCTGCGCCTCTCTCTCGAGACGGCGACACTAGCGACGCTGATCGCCCTGGTACTAGGGGTTCCACTGGCCTGGATGCTCGCTCGGGTGGAGTTCCGTGGCCGCTCGCTGGTGCGCGCCATGGTGACCCTGCCGCTCGTACTCCCCCCGGTTGTCGGCGGCGTCGCCCTGCTGCTCGCGTTCGGCCGCAACGGCGTCATGGGCAGGTGGCTGTACGACGCCACCGGCTACTCGTTGCCGTTCACGACCACGGCCGTGGTCGTCGCCGAGACCTTCGTGGCGATGCCCTTTCTGGTCGTCTCGGTCGAGGCGTCGCTGCGGGTGCTCGACCCGCGCTTCGACGAAGCAGCAGCAACTCTGGGCGCTTCTCGGTGGTACGCCTTCACCCGGGTCACCTTGCCGATGCTGGCGCCCGGCATCGGCGCAGGGGCCGTCCTGTGCTGGGCCAGAGCGCTCGGCGAGTTCGGTGCCACCATCACGTTCGCCGGCAGCTTTCCGGGCCGTACCCAGACCATGCCGATCGCTGTCTACCTTGCCCTGCAAGACAATCCGGAGGCCGCGATCGCGCTCAGCCTGGTCCTGCTGGTGGTCTCGATCGCCGTGCTGGCCGGTCTTCGCGAACGCTGGTTGCGCACATGACCCTCGATGCCAGGGTCGTGGTCGATCGCGGCGCCATGACCGTTGACGTCTCCCTGCACGTCCCCGCCGGGTCGGTGCTGGGACTGCTCGGCCCCAACGGCGCCGGCAAGACAACGATCCTGCGAGCCCTCGCCGGCCTGCTGCCGCTGCGGGGTGGCTCCGTCTGCCTCGACGGCACGGTGCTCGCCGACGCCGCCGCGGGGACATCCACGCCGACGGAGCACCGGTCCGTCAGCGTCGTCTTCCAGGACTACCTGCTGTTCCCCACGATGTCGGCACGGGACAACATCGCCTTCGGCCTGCGCGCCCGTGGCGTGGACCGCGACGCAGCCAGGGCAACCGCGCAGCAGCTGCTCGAGCGCTTCGAGCTCACCAGTCAGGCGGACCTACGACCGGGTCGGCTCTCCGGGGGGCAGGCACAGCGGGTGGCCCTGGCCAGGGCGCTGGCGACGTCTCCGCGGCTGCTGCTGCTCGACGAGCCGCTGGCAGCGCTGGACGCCGGCACCCGGATGTCCGTTCGCACCGACCTGCGCGACCACCTGGCCGGCCTGGATGCGGTGACCGTCCTGGTCACCCACGACCCGCTCGACGCGCTCGTCCTGGCCGACCAGCTGGTGGTGATCGAGGCCGGGCGGGTGGTCCAGTCCGGTACGCCGGTCGAGGTCGCGCGGGCACCGCGCACCGACTACGTCGCGCGGCTGGTCGGGCTGAACCTCTTCCCGGGGCTCGCGCACGGCACCAGCGTCGAGCTGGAGAACGGACCGGCGCTGACCATCGCCGCGCACCGGGACGGCCCGGTCTACGTCGCGGTTCGCCCGTCCGCGATCGCCTTGTACGACGCGCAGCCGCACGGCTCCCCGCGCAACGTGTGGGCCGGCCGGGTCCGCAGCCTCGAAGGGCGGGGCGACACCATCAGGGCTGCTGTGGACGGCCCGCCCAACGTCCTGGTGGACCTGACCGCCGCCGCTGTGGCCGAGCTGCGGCTGGTGCCCGGCGTGGCGGTGTGGTGCGCGGTCAAGGCGACGGAGCTCGACGTCTATCCGGTCTGACCCGCGCCGTACCGGGCGGTTCCGAACGCCGTGCCGGCCACGGGTTACTCACGAGTAGACTGAGGGCGCTCCGGTGGGGAAGGGACGGAACATGAGCTCCTCCGAGGACGTGGCCGAGTCGTCAGGGACCAAGCCTCGCAGCCCGAGACTCCCCCGCTCCGCCCGCCGCCAGCAGCTGCTCATTGCGGCCCAGGAAGTGTTCGTGGCGCAGGGCTACCACTCCGCCGTCATGGACGACATTGCCGAACGTGCCGGCGTCAGCAAACCCGTGCTGTACCAGCACTTTCCGAGCAAGCTCGAGCTCTACCTCGCGTTGCTGGACGTCCACTGCGACGACTTGGTGAGCCGGGTCCGCGAGGCGATGGCGTCGACGACGGACAACAAGACCCGGGTCGACAGCTGCGTCGCCGCCTACTTCGACTTCGTGACGGCTGAGACTACCGACGCGGCCGGCGCGTTCCGCCTGGTGTTCGAGTCCGACCTGCGCCACGACCCGCTGGTGTCCGCGCGGGTCGAGCGCATGCACACCGACTGCGCCGAGACGGTGGCCGAAACGATCGCGCTGGACACCGGCTCGAGCCCGGCGGAGGCGCACCTGCTGTCCGTCGGCATGACCGGCCTGGCAGAGGTCGCTGCCCGCTGGTGGCTGCAGTCGCCCGGCGCGATCGAGCGTGCGGACGCCATCCGGCTGCTCGGCAACCTCGTCTGGCGCGGCATCTCCGGTTTTCCCCGTACGGACGAGGCGGTTTCGCCGACGGCGTAGGTCCAGCGACCGTTCGCGGCTCCTTGGTCGACTAGCCTGGCCGAACAGGCATTCGCGCCCGTACGAAAGATCAGGAGGCCCTGGTGGAGGTCAAGATCGGCGTGCAGTACGCACCCCGCGAGCTGGTTGTCGAGACTGCCGCAGCTCCCGCTGAGGTCGAAAAGCTGCTGACCGAGGCACTCAAGGCCGACTTCGGGCTGTTCACCCTGGTTGACGACAAGGGCCGCAAGGTCTTCGTCCCCGCCGAGAAGATCGCCTACGTCGAGCTGGGCGAGCCCGAGGGCCGCCGGGTCGGCTTCGGCTCCTGAGCGGCTAAGCCCGCAGCCCGAGCAGCGCCATCCGTTTGGTGTGTGCCTCGGTGAGCCTGGCCAGCATTTGGCCGAGCTCAACGAGGCCGCCCGAGCCCTCGACGCCGCCGACGATGAGGATGGTCAGCGCCTCCCGGTCGACCGCCACCCGCTGAGCCTGCACCAGAGCCTCGCCCACCAGCCGCCGGGCCCACAGCGCCAGCCGCCCTGCCACGCTCGGGTCGGCCTCGATCGCCGCCCGCACCCGCTCGATCGCGAACTCCGCATGCCCGCTGTCGGAGAGCACCTCGCCCACCAGCGCCTGCGTCTCGGCGTCGAGGAACGTGGACACCTCGCGGTAGAAGTCGGTGGCGATGCCGTCGCCCACGAACGCCTTGACCAGCCCCTCGAGCCAGTCGCTGGGCGCGGTCAGCTCATGGAAGTCGTCCAGCGGCTCGACGTACGGCTTCATCGCCACGACCGGGTCGACCCCGATCCGGCGCAGGTAGCCCGCGACCAGCTCGTAGTGCTGGTACGCGGCCACCGCCATGCCACCCAGCTCAGCCTTGTCCATCAGCGTCGGGGCCAGCCGGGCATCGTCCGCGAGGTGCTCGAACGCGATCAGCTGGCCGTAGGCCAGCACCCCGAGCAGGTCGGTGACGGCGGCACGGCCGAGGTCGACCGCAGGCTCGGCCTCGACCTGCGCCGCCTGCTCGTCAGGCGCTTCCGACACCGGGCACTCCTCGCGTTGGCCGACCAGCAACCGGTCCGTGCGGTCACCATGATGATGACTCGCTGCGCCCCGACACACGATCGGCGGGGCTGCGTCCCGACCCTATCGGGCGCGGCGGGTAGACTGAACCCGTAACCGAGTCCACTGGTGGCACAGTCACGGTCCTTTTCCGGACCCGAGCTGCTCTGCCAGGGCTTCGGACGACCGCAGCGGTGCGGTCGCCAGGTCGCTGCTCCCGCGCCTGCCGCCTGCTGGTCTGCGCGGCGCGAGCGGAGCCCGATTTCGTGTCGACCTCCCCGCCCTTTGAGAGGCGTTTGCCCTGAGCACGTTCCGCGATCTCGGTGTACGGCAAGAAACCTGCGACGCCCTCGAGGCTGTCGGCATCGTCTCGCCGTTCGCCATCCAGACCCTGTCCATCCCGCTCACGCTGACCGGCCAGGACATCATCGGCCAGGCCCGCACCGGCACCGGCAAGACGCTGGCCTTCGCCGTCCCGATCCTCGAACGGGTCGACGCACCCGGCGACGGACGCCCCCAGGCCCTGGTCGTCGTACCGACCCGCGAGCTGGCGATCCAGGTCGCCAGCGACATCGAGATCGCCGGCAAGACCAGGGGGGTGCGCGTGCTGACGATCTACGGCGGCCGCTCGTACGAGCCTCAGGTCGCCTCGCTGAAGGCCGGCGTCGAGGTCGTCGTCGGCACCCCCGGTCGGCTGCTCGACCTGTCCCGCCAGGGCATGCTCAACCTCACCGGCATCCGGGCGCTGGTCCTGGACGAGGCCGACGAGATGCTCGACCTGGGCTTCCTCCCCGACGTCGAGAAGATCGTCGCCCAGCTGCCCACCGACCGGCAGACGATGCTGTTCTCCGCGACGATGCCCTCAGCCGTGCTGACCCTCTCGCGGCGCTACATGCGCCAGGCGACCACGGTCCGCGCCGAGGAGCCGGAGGAGAACCGCACGGTCCCGACCACCGCCCAGCACGTGTTCCGGGCGCACCCGCTGGACAAGCCGGAGATGCTCGCTCGCATCCTGCAGGCCGATGGGCGCGGGCTGACCATCATCTTCACCCGCACCAAGCGGGCGGCCGACAAGCTGTCCCTCGACCTGACCGAGCGCGGGTTCGCGGCCGCAGCCGTGCACGGAGACCTCGGTCAGGGCCAGCGCGAGCAGGCGCTGCGGGCGTTCCGCACCGGCAAGGTCGACGTCCTGGTCGCGACCGATGTCGCCGCTCGCGGCATCGACGTCAAGGACGTCACCCACGTGGTCAACTACACGTGTCCCGAGGACGAGAAGACCTACCTGCACCGGATCGGGCGCACCGGCCGGGCCGGCGAGACCGGGACCGCGATCACGTTCGTCGACTGGGATGAGCTGACCCGCTGGAACAGCATCAACCAGATCCTCGAGCTGCCGTTCCCGGACCCGCCCGAGACCTACTCGACGTCGGACTCCCTGTACGAGGCCCTCGACATCCCGCGTACGGTCACCGGCACCTTGCCCAGGGCCCAGCGGCACCGGGCCGGCCTCGACGCCGAGACGCTCGAGGACCTCGGCGAGACCGGCCGTTCGCGCAAGCCCGCCGGCGGTGCTGGCAAGTCAGGGTCCGGCTCGCGTTCACGCGGCGGCTCGAGCGGCAGCGGCTCCGGCGGCTCCGGTTCGGGTTCGCGTTCCGGTGCGTCCGCCGACACCGAGCCGGGCGAGAAGGTCGAGCGGGCGCCGCGCACCCCGCGCCAGCGCTCGCGCACCCGTACCCGCAGCGGCCAGCCAGCTGCCGGTGGTGCGGAGGCGTCCACCGCCAGCCCGGCGACAGCGGACGGTGCCGCGGAGTCCTCTGCCGTGACCAACGCCGATGCACCCACCAGCACCGATGCACCCGCCACCACTGCACCCGCCGCCAACGGCACCGACGGCACGGCACCCGCCCGCCGTCGCCGCCGCCGCGGCGGACGGGGCAGCGGCTCGGGCGGCGGCGCCGGCACGGCAGCCGCCGACGACGCGGCACCCACCACCGCCACCGAGTAGCCCCACCGTCACCTGGTCAATCCTCCCGGTCGGAGGCGGCGTGAATCGCCACGCTGACCCGACCGGCGCCCCGGTATGCCCCCTTTGTGCCGCTGTGTCCAGCTCCGGCGCGAACGAGCGGCCTCGGTTGAGCCGTTCGCCGGAATCGGTCGGCCAATCGCGTAAAGATCGGCGTCCGGGCGGCCGACGTGGTTGTGGGCCAAGGAGGTTGCACATGGTGTTGCAGACGGTGGCGGGTCACCGAGTCGGCGAAGATGCCGAGGACTTGAAGGCGTGGATGTCCGGTCTCAGCGGCTGTCCCGCGGTGACCCACACGCTTCAGACGGCATGTAGCAGCGACAAGCACGGCGACACGCCCGCGACGTGGTTCTACATCGAGGGCGACCCGCACAACGGCATCGCACGCCGACGTTGCCTGTCCTGTGGCGAGGTCTCGCACCTGCTCGACTCCGCGGACCACTGGAACTACCCGGCCATGTGGTGCTGCAAGGGCTGCCAGCAGTCGATCGCCGAGGTCGCCATCGGCGTCCACGCCGAGCCGGACGGCAACGGCAGTCCTCGGGTCAGCTGGCTCGCGGTCGGCGTGCGCTGCGTCGAGTGCGGCCGCTTCGACGGCGTCACCGACATGATCGTCCACAACCTCACGCTCGACGACGTCGCGAACGGCGTCTGACCCAACCTCTCCCAGCACTTCCCACGAGCGCACCCCCGCGACGGCGGAGGTGCGCTCGTTGGCGTTAGGGTCGAGCGAACCCGGAAGGGGGCGCAGGCGTGAGTACGCCCATGTCGGTGGTCGTTCCGCCCGGCGCTGAGCCGGTCTCGTTCGCGCTGCCCGCGGGAACCCTGCACGCCCTCGACGCGGCGCCCGTCGGTGACCCGGTAGCCACGGCGGTCCTCGTACCCGGCTACACGGGCAGCAAGGAAGACTTCCTGTCCCTGCTCGAGCCCCTGACCGACGCCGGCTTCCGGGTCGTCGCCTACGACCAGCGTGGGCAGCACGAGTCCACCGGCCCCGACGATCCGGCGGCCTACAACATCACGGCGCTGGCCGCCGAGCTGCTCGCACTGATCGAGGTGCTCGGGGTCGGCCCGGTGCATGTCGTCGGACACTCCTTCGGTGGGCTCGTGGCGCGAGCGGGCGCCATCCGGTCCCCGCGGTCGTTCCGGTCACTGACCCTGCTCGACTCCGGGCCGAGCGCCCTCGGCGGCGAGCGCGCTGAACGGGTCGCGATCCTGCGCCCCGTGCTGCTCTCCGGAGGCACGTCGGCCGTGTGGGACCACCTGGTCGCTGCGAGCGCCGGCGACGAGCCGGCTCCCGCCGACGTCGGCGCGTTCCTCTACCGCCGGTTCCACAACAACAACGCCACCGGGCTGCGGGTCATGGGCGACGAGCTGGTCAGCGCCGCCGACCGGACGAAGGACCTGCGCGACTCCGGGGTACGGGTCCTGGTGGCTTACGGCGACAGCGACGATGCCTGGGCACCGGCGACGCAGCACGACATGGCCACGCGCCTCGGTGCCAGCGAGGCGGTGATCGCCGGCGCCGTGCACTCCCCGGCGGTCGAGCAGCCAGCCGCCACCGCCGGCGTGCTGCTGGACTTCTGGCGCGGCGCGGGCCCCGGCTGGACTCCGGCGTCCCCTGGCCTTTACGGTCTCCAGCAGGCGCCTCCCCCCGCGCCGTCGAGATAACGATCCGCGCCTGACCCGCGCCGTTGCCCGGCGTCCACGGTCCGACCGGACACAATGGCGGAGTGACCGAACCGATGACCCCCACCGACAGCCACGGCGAGTCTGACCCGAGCCAGTACGGCAGGGTGGACGCCGACGGCACCGTCTACCTCACGACGGCCGACGGAGAGCGGGCGATCGGGTCGTGGATGACGGGTGACCCCGCTGCGGGCCTCGCCTACTACGGTCGACGCTACGAGGACCTGATGACCAGGGCCCGGCTCGTCCGCGACCGGCTGGCTGCTGGCACGACCACTCCCGAGCAGGCGCTGAAGGCGGCGGCCGAGATCCGCGAGTCGCTCCCGACCGCCGACGTCCTCGGCGACCTGTCCGCCGTCGAGGCGGTGCTCGGCGAGGTCGACGGGGTGCTGGCCAAGCGTAAGGCCGAGCGGGCTCAGGCGCGGATGGCGGCTACGGCCGTACGGCGACGGCTGGTCGAGGAGGCGGAGGGCCTGGTCGAGTCGACCACCTGGAACGCGACCGGCGACCGGTTCAAGGCGATCGTCGAGGAGTGGACTGCCGCCGGTCACGGTGACCGCCGCGACGAGGACGCGCTGTGGAAGCGGCTGTCCGCCGCGAGGGCTGCCTTCGGCGAGCGCAGGCGCGCCGCCTTCATCGAGCGCGACCGCGAGCGCGAGAACGCCCGGCAGCGCAAGGAGCAGCTGATCCGCGAGGCCGAGGCGCTGTCCGACTCCAGCGAGTGGACGGACACCGCGCGCAAGTACCGCGACCTGATGGACCGCTGGAAGGCCGCGGGCCGCGCGCCCAAGGCGGAGGACGACGCGCTGTGGAACAGGTTCCGTACCGCCCAGGACGCCTTCTTCGCCCGCCGGGCCGAGACGTTCTCGGCCCGCGACTCCGAGTTCGCGGCCAACCAGAAAGCCAAGGAAGCGCTGCTCGAGCGGGCCGAGCGGATCGACCCGCGCTCGGACCTGGTCGGCGCGCAGGCCCAGCTGCGGCAGATCCAGGACGAGTGGGAGGCGATCGGCAAGGTACCCCGCGAGGTCATCGACTCCCTCGAGGGCCGGCTCGAGGCGGTCGAGGACCGGGTACGGGAGGCCTCCGAGGCGCGCTGGCAGCGTCAGCCGGCCCAGGACACCGGCATGATCGGCCAGCTTCGCCGCAACGTCGCCGAGCTCGAGGACAAGGTCGCCAGGGCCAACGCCCGCGGTGACGCCAAGGCGGCCAAGGCCGCCGAGGCCGAGCTCGCGAGCAAGCGGATGTTCCTGCAGATGGCAGAGGACGCCCGGTAGGACGCCAGGTGAGAACGCAGCCGAGGCCTCAGCCGATCGGCTCGAGGCAGGCCCCGGACAGCCACTCCTGGACGAGGATCGTCTGCCGCCCGTCGTCGACGGCGTAGACGACGCGCCCTTGCCACACGGTGGCCGTGACCTTGCGCCACTCGAGCAGGAGCCCCGGCCAGCGACCGGGATGGTCGGGCAGCCCGCTGACCCAGCAGTGCCGGGTGCCGGCAGCCGATGTCTCGCGCCGTGATGCCGTACGGGACAACGCCGACCGCTCGGCGAGCGAGGGCCGGTCGCGAGGTGCGTTCATGCCGCCGGCCATCCATCCAGCATGTCACAGGCATCGAACGCATGTTCGACCGGATGCCGTACGGATGACCGTTTGGCGGCCCACCGACGGGGCACTCACGCACGACCCCCGTCGGCCGTTTTGTCGGTTTTCTCCTGATATTTCGGCCGACGGAACCGTGCTCATTGAGGAGGACGCACATGTCACGTTGGTCCACGGTGCTCGCCCGGGTCGCCGTCCCGGTCGCATTGACGCCCTTCGTACTCGCGGCCACGCCCGCAGCCGCGACCAGCTCCCACGTGGTGATGACCGACCGAGGGAAGGTGAAGGGGGCGACGTCGCAAGGCGTCGAGAGATTCCTCGGCATCCCTTACGCGGCTGCGCCCACCGGCGCCCTGCGTTGGAAGGCCCCGCGGCCGGCGGCGGCCTGGATGGGCGTCCGCAACGCCACCTCGTTCGGTAACCCGTGCCCGGTCCTGCCGAGCACCAACGGCCCGCGAAGCGAGACCGAGGACTGCCTCGTCATCAACGTCTGGCGGCCTGCCGGCACCCCCGCCAAGAAGAAGCTGCCGGTCCACGTCTTCATCCACGGCGGCGGCCTGGTCAACGGCAGCGGCGCACAGAATGACGAGTCCAAGCTGGTCCGCGAGACCGGCGTCATCGGCGTCAGCTTCAACTACCGGCTCGGCGTCTTCGGCTTCCTGCGGACGCCGGGGCTCGCGAACGAGGGCGACGACGCCGGCAACTACGGCTTCCTCGACCAGCAGGCAGCCCTGCACTGGGTGCAGCGCAACATCGGGTCGTTCGGCGGCCGGGCCAGCGATGTCACCATTGACGGCGAGTCAGCCGGCGGCTGGTCGGTCTGCGGCCACCTGGTCGCCACCAGCTCCAGCGGGCTGTTCTCCAAGGCCATGATCCAGAGCGGATCGTGCTACAGCCAGACCCCGGCGCGGGCCGAGCAGCGCGGCACGTCGTTCGCTACCGCGGCCGGCTGCAGCAGTCCGGCCACCCAGGACGCGTGCCTGCGCGCGGCACCGGTCGGCAAGCTCCTGGACGCCAGCAACGGTTTCAGTGCCGCCTTCGTCTCCGGCACGCTGACCTTCCCCGAGCCGCTGAACACCGCCGTGCACGCCGGCCGGTTCCAGCGGGTCCCGGTGCTGATCGGCTCGAACCGTGACGAGGGCCGGACCTTCGCCCAGGGCTTCATCGGCGCCAACCGCACGGCGTACGAGGGCTTCGTCTCGAGCACCTTCGGCGCCAGGGCCGGCGACGTGCTCAAGCACTACCCGTGGCCGTCGACGTCGACGAAGTTCACCGCCGCCTACCTGGTCGGCGCGATCGAGACCGACGCCGGCCTCATCGCCGGCATCGGAGGCTGCACCAACCGCACCCTGACCCGGACGTTCGCGCACTACACCCGCACCTATGCGTACGAGTTCGCCAACCGGACCGGACCCGGCCTGACCCAGATCCCCGGCTACGTGTGGGGTGCCGGACATGCGGCCGAGCTGGCGTACATCTGGCCGTCGTTCAACAACGGCACGCCCATCGCCCCGCTGTTCAACGCCTCCGAGCGCAAGCTGGCCCACCAGATGGTGCAGTACTGGGGCGCCTTCACCAAGCACGGCAGCCCGCACGTCGCGGGTCTGCAGAACTGGCCGCGCTTCGGACCGCAGGGCAAGGTGCTCTCGCTGCGGACCGGCGCCAGCAAGGTGATCACGTCCACGGCGTACAAGGCCGAGCACCAGTGCGGCTTCTGGTCGACCATGCCCTTGATCGACCTGACCGCGTAGCCGTCAGCTCTGCAGAACCGAGAGGATGTTGCCCGCGGGGTCGGTGAACCAGGCGATGAGTGGCCCGCCTTGCCGGTTGATGCCGTGCTCGTCGGTGCCGGGGTACTTCGTCATCTCGACCCCGCTGGCAGCAAGTTCCTCGACCGCCTTGTCGATGTCGTCGACCGGGAAGTTGAGGATCGTGTAGGTCGCGGGTTCGAAGTCGGGCTTGGGATAGATGAGCGTGTCCCTGTCGCCCGACTCGGCCGCCAGGTGCAGGGTCAGCATGCCGTTGGCCTCGGTCACCCGCAGCCCCAGGGTCTGCCCGTAGAACTCCTTGGCGGCCGCGATGTCGGGCGCGGCGAACCCGCTGAAAGCCTTGCTCTCGGTCAGCATCAGGGTCTCCCTCTCGTTTCGTGTCCTCCTATGGACTACCCCCGATGGGGCAACTCATCGGTCGGCAGCCAAGGTCCGCCGTCCGCCAGGCTTGATTGGGCCGTCCGGCGTGCCGAGTGATGAGCGTGGACATTCACCGGCCAAGAGGTGTCACCTTGCTGCTCAGCAGCCTGGTTGCGGCCGGAATGATCCTTTTCGTGGTGGTGCTGGCCACCATCTCGACGCACCAGATGCACGCGTCGATGACCGCCGTAGCCGTCATCGCCGCGGTCCAGATCTTCGGTGAGCTGCGGCCGATCCGGCTCACCCGCGAGCAGTCCAGCACCGACGAGCTCTCGGTCTCGACCGCGTTCGGCCTGGTGCTGATGCTGGTCAGCTCGATCGGCATCGCCATCGGCGCCCAGGTGATCGCGGTCCTGCTGGACGGCATCATCCGCCGTCGCCCGCTAGGGGCGATGGTGCTCTCGGTGGCGCGCTACACCATCGCCTTCCTCGGAGCTCAGGTCGTGTACGCGGCGCTGCGCGGCGAGGCGCTGCTGGACAACAACACCGCCTTCTCCGGCAAGGACGTGCTGCCTGCGCTGGCCGCCGCCGCAACCCTGCTGGTCCTGAACACAGCCATGATCAGCGTCGCCGTCGCCGTACGGTCGGGTGAGTCCGTCCGGGAGCACCTGCGCGAGAACCTGCACTTCCTGATCAGCGGCGTCGTCCTGGTGTCCCTCGCCCCGGTCGTCGCCGCCGTCATGAGTTTCAGCGTCTGGCTGGTACCCCTGCTGATGCTGCCGATCCTTGCGGTGCAGCGCACAGCCGGCCTGTTCCTCGAACGCGAGCGCCAGGCGATGCACGACCCGCTGACCGGCCTGCCCAACCGAGCCCAGCTGCGCTCCAAGGTCGAGGCGATCTGCAGCGATCCCAAGTCCAGCACCAAAGCCGCGGTCATGATCGTCGACCTGGACCACTTCAAGGAGATCAACGACACCCTCGGCCACCACATCGGCGACGCCCTGATCCGGGCCGTCGGCGAGCGACTCGCCGGTCTTGTGCGTGAGGCGGACACGGTCGCCCGCCTCGGCGGCGACGAGTTCGCCCTCGTGGCCAACGGTGCTGACGAGAGTGCGGCCCGCGAGCTGGCCAACCGCATCAGCAGGGCGCTGCGAGACCCGTTCCTCGTGTCCGACATCTCCCTCGACATCCAGGCCAGCATCGGCATTGCCCTGGCCCCGCTGCACGGCGAGGACAGCGAGACCTTGCTTCGCCGCGCCGACGTCGCGCTCTACACCGCCAAGGAGTCCCGCGGCTGCTTCGCGCTCTACAGCCCGGACGCGGACCTGCACACCCCGCAGCGCCTCGCCCTGCTCGGTGACCTGCGCCGCGGGGTCGACAACAACGAGCTGACCCTGCACTACCAGCCGCAGTGCGACGTCCGCACCGGGCAGGTGGTCGGTGTCGAGGCCCTCGTCCGCTGGCAGCACCCGGACCTCGGCCTGCTGATGCCGGAACAGTTCATCAGCACCGCCGAGAACACCGGCCTGATCGAGCCCCTGACCATGCAGGTCCTGGAGCTGGCCGTGAGCCAGCTCTCCCGGTGGCTCAAGGACGGGCTGGCGCTGCGGATGGCGGTCAACCTGTCCGTACGGCACCTGACCAACCTCGAGCTGCCCACGCACGTCGCCGACGTCCTGCGCAGGTACGGCGTGCCGCCAACAGCGCTGACCCTGGAAGTGACCGAGTCGACCATCATGGCCGACCCGTCGCGCGCCATCGCCGTGCTCAGCCGGCTGCGCGAGTACGGGGTCCGACTGGCCATCGACGACTTCGGCACCGGCTACTCGTCGCTTTCCTACCTGCGCCGCCTCGACGTCGACGAGCTGAAGATCGACCGCTCGTTCGTGTCCAAGATGGCCGGGGCCAACGGCGACGCCGTGATCGTCCGCTCCACCATCGAGCTGGGCCACAACCTCGGGCTGCGGGTGGTTGCCGAGGGCGTGGAGAGCGCCGAAGTGTGGCGACAGCTGCTGCCGCTGGGCTGCGACCTGGTGCAGGGCTTCTACCTCGGGGCACCGATGACCGGCGAGCAGTTCGAGCAGTGGACCCGGATGCTACCGGCGCACATCCTGCCGCCGCCGCGCACGAGCAACGTCGAGACGCCGACCTGGGACACCGCCTGAGATCAGGCTGCCGGACCGCCGGTCATGGCCAGCAGAGCCTCGTAGGCCTCGACCGCCGTGGTCTCACAGCCGAGCCGGTCGCCGGTGAAGGTCCCGTGGTCGTCACTGGACCCGGTCACGATCAGGCCGTGCTCTGCCGCCACCGCCCGCAGCCGCCGCCGCGTCCCCTCGTCATGGTCGGGATGGTCGACCTCGAGCCCGGCGAGACCGGCTTGCGTCATGGCGACAACGACGTCGTCGGCCACGACCGGCCCGCGTTTCGAAGCCCCCGGATGCGCGAAAACCGTTACCCCGCCGGCATTTCGTACGAGAGCGATGGCCTCGACAGGGTCGAGGGCATGCTTGGCGACCCAGGCTCGACCCCCGTCCCCGATCCACTCCGGGGTGAACGCGTCCGCGGCCTCTCGCAGGACGCCGGCCTCCACCATCGCGCGGGCGATGTGTGGCCGGCCGACGGCTCCGTCTGCGGCGAGGCGCAGAACCGTGTCATGGTCGACCGGCGCACCGAGGTCCCGCAGCCGGTCCACCATCGCCGCTGCCCGCCGCTGCCGGTCATCGCGCAGGGCCAGCAGCTCGCCAGCCAGCACCGGCTCGGCGGGGTCGAACTGGTAGGCCAGCAGGTGCAGCCCGATCATGCCTCCGGACGCTGGATCCCTGACAGCGCAGGAGATCTCGGCTCCGCGGACGAGGGTGAGGCCGCCGGGCAGAGCCTCGGCCGCCGCTGCCCACCCCCCGGTGGTGTCGTGGTCGGTCAGGGCCACGACGTCGAGACCGGCAGCGGCGGCCCTGGCCATCACGTCGCCCGGCGGCCGGGTCCCGTCCGACGCGCTGGAGTGGGCGTGCAGGTCGATGCGCGGAGCTCGCTTCATGGTGTCGCCCACGTTAACCGCCCGCCCACTCGCCCTAGACTGCGCGGATGAGCGCTTCCCTGGCAGAGCTCGCGGACCGCGCCCTGGACGAGGTGCGCCGCCTCGGCGTGCCGTACGCCGACATCCGTGCCGTCCGGGAGGACACCGAGTCGGTTGACGTGCGCGATGACCGCGTCGAGGCGGTGTCGCGGGATTCCTCGCGCGGCGTGGGGATCCGGATCCTGCTCGACGGGGCCTGGGGCTTCGCCTCGACCTCGACGCTGGACGTCGCCGCGATCCGTGCGACGGCGGCACTGGCCGTCGACATCGCCAAGGCCAGCGGTCACGTCCGCGGCGGTAACCGGGTGCGCCTTGACGACACGCCGCCGGTGTCCGGAACCTACACGACGCCGCACCTGCGTGACCCGCTCGAGGTGCCGCTGGCCGAGAAGGCCGCACACCTGCTCGCGGCCACTGCTGCGGCCAGGGAGGCTCACGGCATCGCTTACGCCGAGGCCACGACCGACGCGTGGCGAAAGCGCACGGTCTTCCGGT
Source organism: uncultured Actinomycetota bacterium (assembly GCA_963797535.1). Classification (GTDB taxonomy): domain Bacteria; phylum Actinomycetota; class Actinomycetes; order JAWWOL01; family JAWWOL01; genus JAWWOL01. The sequence continues at coordinate 81,240 of CAWCPQ010000002.1, forward strand.
CGACGGAGGGCTCGCGGATCGAGCAGACGGTGCTGCAGGTCGGCGGCGGTGTCAGCGCGTGGGCCATCGGCAACGGCGAGGTGCAGAACCGCTCGTACCCGAACAGCTTTCGGGGCCAGTTCGTCACCGGCGGCTGGGAGGCGGTGCTGGGACTCGACCTGGTCGGCCACGCGCTCGGCACGGCGCAGGAGGCCGTGGCGCTGCTGAGCGCCCCCGACCTGCCGTACCGGGAGGACGCCACCGTCGTGCTCGAGTCCAGCCAGCTCGCGCTGCAGGTGCACGAGTCGGTCGGCCATCCGCTCGAGCTCGACCGGATCCTCGGCATGGAACGGGCTTTCGCCGGCACCAGCTTCGTCGAGATCGACGACAGGGGCCGGCTGCAGTACGCGGCGCCCATCGTCTCCATCACCGCCGACGCGACCACTCCCGGCGGCATGGGCACGTTCGGCTTCGACGACGAGGGGGTGGCCGCGTCGTCCAACCCGCTCATCAGCGACGGCTTGCTGGTCGGGTTCCTCACCAACCGGGAGACGGCCGCCGACCTCGGGCTGCGCTCGAACGGCACCGCCAGGGCCGAGTCGTGGGGCTCCATCCCGCTGATCCGGATGAACAACGTCTCGCTGCACCCGCGGGAGGGCGACCAGGCCTCCATCATCGCGGACACCGACGACGGGGTGCTGCTGGTGACCAACCGGTCCTGGTCGATCGACGACCAGCGGGACAACTTCCAGTTCGGTGTCGAGATGGCGTACGAGATCAAGCATGGCCGGCTGGGGCGGCTCTACCGCAACGGCAGCTACGCCGGACGCTGCGTGGACTTCTGGCGCTCCTGCGACGCCCTCGGCGGCTCCGACGACTGGCTCACCTGGGGCGTGCCCAACTGCGGCAAGGGACAGCCGGGGCAGGGCGCCAGGGTGGGTCACGGCGCCTCAACCGGGCGGTTCCGGGCAACGGTGGGGGTACGGTGACCGCCTACGGTGCTGACCGTCTGCTCGAGCTGGGCGAGGCCGCGCTCGGCACACCCGGCGCGGACGAGGTCGAGGTCTACCTGCAGGGGCGGGACTCAGCGCTCACCCGGTTCGCCGACTCACGCATCCATCAGAACGTCGTCCGGTCCGACGGCACGGCCAGGGTGCGCGTCGTGGTCGATGGCAACCGGGTCGGCGTGGTGGGCACCAACGACCTGACGCCGCAGGCGATCCGCGAGGCCGCGGACCAGGCCCGAGAAATCGCCGCGCTCACGCCGCCGGATCCGCAGTGGCCGGGGCTCGCTCCGCCCGCGCACTACCGGGAAGCCACCCCGGTCGATGCCGCCACTGTGGCGGCCGACCCGGCGCTGCGTGCCGACCTGGTCGCCCGGATGCTGGCCGAGCTGCCGCGTAACGTCTACGGCGCGGGGACGGCGGAGACCGAGCACCTGGAGTTCGCCGTCGTCAACTCCCTCGGTGTCCGGGCGCATGCCGAGACGAGCAGGGCCGGGGCGAGCATCCTGGCCAGCGGCGGCGACTCGACCGGGTGGGCACAAAACAGCGTGACCGCCGTCCACCGCCTCGATGCGGCGGCGCTCGGCCGCTCGGCAGCCGACAAGGTGGTGCTGGGCGTCCACCCGCGGGAGGTCGACGCCGGCCACTGGGCCGTGGTCCTCGAGCCGGGCGCAACGCAAGCTCTCGCCCTGTGGCTGGGTTGGTCCGCGTTCGGTGGCAAGGCCGTCCACGAGGGCCGGTCCCCGCTGTCCGGGCGGATAGGCACGCAGGTCTGCTCGCCGCTGGTCAACATCGTCGACGACGCCACTTCGCTTGTCCTGCCGGGGATCCCGTTCGATCCAGAGGGCACGCCCACCCGACGCAGACCACTGATCACCAACGGCGTGGCAGTGGGCGTCACCCACGACCGGGCCAGCGCCGCGCTCGCGGGCACCTCCTCGACCGGGCACGCCCTCCCGGCGCCCAACCACAACGGTGGCATCGCGTCGCACCTGATCATCGAGCCCGGATCGGACAGCCCGAGCCGGCTCGTGTCCGGACTCGAGCGCGGGCTGCTGGTGACCCGGTTCCACTACACCAACCTGGTCCACGCGATGACCTCGACCATCACCGGCATGACACGGGACGGGACGTTCCTGGTCGAGGACGGCCGCATCGTCGCAGCCGTACGAAACCTGCGCTTCACGCAGTCAGTTCTCGAGGCGCTCAGCGACGTCGAGGCGATCGGGTCCGAGTGCGAAGTCTCCGCGGACACCTTCGACGGCACCTGGGCCACTCCGGCGATGCGCATCTCGCGGTTTCACTTCACGTCGACCAGCGGGCATTAGCCGCAGCGCTGCCCCGAGTCCGTTGAGGGTACGGGGGTCCATGGCCCACCGGAGTCTCAACGGCTGCCACCAACGAAGCGGCCGTCACGAAGCGCCGGCGAGGCGCGGCATGGTCATGCGCGGCGACTCCGTGCCGTACCCCAGCATCTCGTACGCCGCCGGCCCGGCCTGGCGGACATCGGCAAGGTAGAGGTCCTCCAGCAGCAGGAGCCCGGCACTGGCCGGCCACAGGATCGCCCACAGCCACATCCCCCACGCCTCACCCACGAACGCCGCCCGGTCCCCGCCCTCCGGTCGCATGGAGTCCACCTGCCACAACGGCGTCGGATGCCCGTCCGCGTGCAGCTTTCCCGCTGGCGGCCGGCCGGTGAGCTCCCCGGGGTCGGTGCCGTTCAGGCCCGCGAAACGCGCACCGAGGCCGATCGCCGGCTCCTCGGAGACCAGGACGAGGTCAGCCGGCCCGCCGAGCGGGCCCGGACCGGAGCAGCACACCACGGTGGCCGCGGCCCCGCTGCGGTCGTCACCACACGAACCAATGCCGGTCACGACCCACCCGTTCATCATCGGATGCGGCAGCCAGACCGGGACGGCCGCCGCCTTGGCCAGCATCGCCACACCGTCTGGGCTGATCTGGCCGGCCGGCAGATAGGGCCGGACCTCTCCGTGCTGCTCGCACTGCCAGGAGTTGGACCACAGACCGGGCTCGCGCACGCCACGGCCACACCGGGGACAGCTGGGTGGCACCTTGGTCATGGGGCAGCCTGGCGGGTCATCGGTGGACCTTGCGCATAGCCGAACGTTCGCCCCAGATCAGTCCGGAGTCAACCCCCATGCGGCAATTGTCCCGGTCGTGCGGGCTAGTCCGGGGAGACTTCCTCGGCCCGGACTCCCGCAACCGCGACCACCGCGATCCCGAGCAGCAGCAGCAGGGCACCCGGCAGCGCCGACAGGTTCGGCATCTGACCGAGCCACACGATCGCGAGCAGCGCGGCGCCCGGCACCTCGAGCAGGATGCACAAGGACACGACGGTCGGGCTGGTGGTCTTGAGAACGGTGCTGAACAGCGAGTGCCCCAGCAGCTGGGCACCGACGGTGACGGCGATGATCTTCCACCACCCCGAGGCCGGCCACCCGGACAGGTCCACCCCACCGACGAGGCAGATCCCGAGCAGGACGAGGGATGCGACCGAGTAGCAGACCGTGGTGTACGTCGTGGCCGTGACCGTACGGCGGACCACCCCGCCAGCAGCGATGTAGACCGCCGCGAAGACGGCAGCGGCCGCAGCCAGCCCGTCGCCGATCAGCGATCGCCGCGAGATCGAGAAGTCGGCACCGGCCAGCAACCCGGCACCGACGACCGCCAGCGCGATCCCGAGCCAGACCGGCCGGGGTACGTGGTGGCCCTGCAGCCTGGCGATGACCGCCTGCCACACCGGCTGCGTAGCGACCAGCGCGGTTGCGGAAGCCACACTGGTGTACGTCACGCTCGGCACCCAGGTTGCAAAGTGCAGGGCGAGGAAAAACCCTGCAGCACAGGCAAACTCGACCTCGTGCCGGTTCAGGCCACGCACTTCCCCGCGGCGTCTGAGCAGGGTCGCCGGCACCAGTACGACGAGGGACAGCACATTGCGCCACATCGCGATGGCGAGCGCGGGCACGAGGACCGCAGCCGACGCCATCAACGGGCCCGAGGTCGACACGGCCATCACTCCGACCGCCAGCACGGGCAGGTCGGCCAGCGGCGGACGGGTCACGGCAGCGGTGCGCCCGCTCACCACCGCTGCGCCGTGCCCTGTCGCGTTCGTGAGACGCTGTTCGGCGTGAACCAGGCCTGGACCTCCCCCGACCTCGCCCCCCTGCTGATCGACGAGGCGACCAAGAAGTCGGGGCTGGTGTGGGTTGCCACCAAGGGCGGGACCCCCAGTGCCGTCTGGTTGCTCTGGCACGCCGGAGCCGCGTACCTGCTGACCGGCCCCGGCGAGCAGTCCTGCCCCGGTCTCGACGACAGCGCCACGGCCTTGGTCACGGTCCGCAGCAAGGACAAGGGCCCCCGACTGCTGACCTGGGAGGCCGACGTCACCGAGCTCAGCGCCGGCAGCGACGAGTGGTCCGCCATCGCGCCGCTGCTGCTGGCGAAGCGACTCAACCTGCCCGACCTGAGCACCGCTGCAGATCGCTGGGCAGCCCAGTGCCGCATCCACGCGCTGACACCGACCGGCGTGCTCACCGAGGCTCCGGACTCGTTGCCGACCGGGTCGCTGGCGACTCCCCCGCCGCCCAGCCCGGCCGCGACCGACGTCCCCATGCCCTTCACTGTCGGCGGCTCGACCCGAAAGCGCCCGCGTCGCGAGCGCTGAGCTTTCTCACCGGCGGGTGCTCGGACGCCGGATCTCACCCGAGGCCACCGCTGCCACGTCACCGGCCACCGTGCACACGGCTGCTGTCCCGCCTCTGGCGACGACCGTGCACTCCAGCCGCGACGGCCGGCCGATCTCGGCGCCTTGGCGTACCGAGTAGCGCGACTCGCCGTCGGCCGGCAGCAGCCCGGCTCCGACCAGGTAGGCACCCAGACCCAGCGCGGCGGAGCCCGTCGCGGGGTCCTCGCCGGAACTGACACTGGTGGTGAAGACCCTGCAGTGCGCGGTACGGCCGTCGGCGTCCCAGACGAAGGCGTCGAGCCCCTGGCGGGCAGCTCCCGCCTCGACCCTGCGCACGGCCGCCAGGTCCGGGGTGGCTCTGGCAAGATCCCGGTCGTCGGACAGCGGCAGGTAGACGAAGTTCAAGCCGCAGCCGGCGGCGCGCACCACCCCCGCCAGATCGGTGCCGGGGGACAACGACGCTGCGGTCAGCGCGTCGACAGGATGCACCGGGTCGCCGACAGCCGGCGTGCCGCCGGTGAGCACGACCGGGCCGCGGTCCTGAGCCACCTGAAGTGGCAGCACCCCGGCACCGCACGCCTGCCGAACGGTTCCCGGCTTGACCCGGCCCAGCGCCGCGAGCACCCAGGCCGTACCGACCGAGGGGTGCCCGGCGAAGGGGATCTCGCCGGCCGGCGTGAAGATGCGCAGCCGGTAGTCGGCACCTGCCGCGCGCTCCTCGTCACTGGGCTGCACGGGGAACGCTGTCTCGGACAGGTTGAACTGGCGGGCGATGCGGGCCATGTCGTCACCATCGAGGTCATCGGCGTCGAGCACCACCGCCAGCGGGTTGCCAGCGAAGGGGCGATCGGTGAAGACGTCCACGACGCGGTAGTGCAGAGTCGGCATGCACCCGACGTTAGTGCCTGCCTGCCGTCCGGTACCGGAGCCAGCGCCCCACGCGCGGCGAGGCGGCCCCGGTGGCGCTCGGCGGTAATCTCAACGCCGTGAGCAGCGCGCCGAGCCGGATCTTCGTGGCGCGCCTTGCCGGCGTGGCCGTCTTCGATCCCCAGGGCGACCAGGTGGGCAGGGTGCGTGATGCCGTCGTGACCCTGCGCACCACCCGCGAGCCACCACGCGTGCTCGGACTGGTCGTCGAGATCGGACACCGCAAAGCCATCTTCGTCCCGATCGGACGAGTCATCTCGGCCGACGGCGACGCCGTGGTGCTGGGTACGGGCACGGTGAGCCTGCGCCGGTTCGACAAGCGACCCGGCGAGACGCTGATCCTGGCCGAGCTGCTCGACCGCCAGGTCAGCCTCCTCGACACGGGTGAGAGTGCGACGGTGATGGACGCCGCGATGGAGCAGAGCCGTACCAGGGACTGGCACCTGACACGAGTGGCCGTACAGAACCCCGGCAAAGGCATCCGCCGCCGCGGCCCGCTCAAGGTGGTCAAGTGGGGCGAGGTCGAAGGTCTGTCGCTGCCCGAGGAAAGCCAGGGCGCCGCCAACATGCTGGCCGTGTTCGAGAAGCTGCGACCGGCCGACCTCGCCAACGTCATGCAGGACCTGTCCGACAAGCGGCGCAACGAGGTCGCAGCAGCACTGGACGACGAGCGCCTCGCCGACGTCCTCGAAGAGCTGCCGGACGACGACCAGGTCTCGATCCTCGCTGCGCTCAAGGACGCGCGAGCTGCCGACGTCCTGGAAGCCATGGGTCCCGACGACGCTGCCGACCTGCTCGCCGAGCTGCCGACAGCCGACGCCGAACGGCTGCTCGAGCTGATGGAGCCGGACGAGGCTGCTCCCGTACGACGGCTGCTCGAGTACGCCGAGGACACGGCCGGCGGCCTCATGACCAGCGAGCCGGTGATCCTGCCGCCCAACGCGACGGTCGCCGAGGCGCTGGCCCACATCCGTACCTCGGACATCACGCCGGCCCTGGCCAGCCAGGTGTTCATCTGCCGGCCGCCGAACGAGACGCCGACCGGGCGGTTCCTCGGCGTCGCTCACATCCAGCGGCTGCTGCGCGAGCCGCCGTCGTCGCTGATCGGCGGCCTGGCCGACAACGACATCGACCCGCTGTCCCCGGACACTCCGCTGCGAGTCATCACCAGCCATCTCGCGACCTACAACCTCGTGGCCGCAGCCGTCGTCGACGACAACGACCGGCTCGTCGGCGCCGTCAGCGTCGACGACGTGCTGGACCACCTGCTGCCCAAGGACTGGCGTGAGCAGCCGGAGCAGGACGTTCGGGTGGCCGAGTGACCTCCGAGTCGCGGCGGATCCGCGAGAGCCGTCGCGAGAGTCGCAGCCGGGTCGACCAACCGCGCGAGCGCCGTCGCGGGCCCAACCTGCCCGACTACGACCCCGAGTCCTTCGGCCGGCTCTCCGAGCGGTTCGCCCGGTTCATGGGCACCGCCCGCTTCATCTTCTACATGACCATCTTCATCGTGATCTGGCTGGTCTGGAACACCTGGGGACCGGACACCGCGCAGTTCGACAGGAGCTCGACGCACTTCACGTTGATGACGCTGATCCTGTCCTTGCAGGCGTCCTACGCCGCGCCGCTGATCCTGCTCGCCCAGAACCGGCAGGCCGACCGCGACCGGGTGACCAACGACGAGGACCGCGCCAGGGACGAGCGCTCCATCGCGGACACCGAGTACCTCACCCGCGAGGTGGCATCCTTGCGCATCGCCATGGGCGAGGTGGCCACCCGCGACTTCATCCGCGGCGAGCTGCAGCGGCTGCTGGACGAGCTCGAGGAGCGCGACGAGCAGAACGAACCCGAGAGCGCCTGAGCCGTACGGCGCAGCACGATCGCTCGACTGGCCGTTCAACGCTCGGCCAACGCCGCCGACAAGGTCGAGGTGAGCACCTCTGACCTGAGTTCAGCCAGCACGGACCCGCACCTTGACCTCCCCGGCATGCGTTCCGTCGGGCGGCGCCGGCTCGGCGAGGTCCTGGTGTCCCAGGGTGTGCTCACGGAGCTGCAGCTCGCCGAGTCCCTTGCCGCGCAGGCCGACGTGCCGGCCGGGGAGCCGCGGCTGCGGCTCGGTCCGCTGGTGGTGGAGCGCGGTCTCGTCGCCGAACGGGACATCACGCAGGCTCTGGCAGCGGCGTTGGACCTCGAGCTGATCGACCTGACCCGGATCTCCCTCGACCCGGAGATTCCGCGCCTGCTGCCTCGCGCGGTGGCGGAACGACACGGCATCCTGCTGCTGTCGCGGACCCCGCGTGGCGGGTTCCGGGTCGCAATGGGCGACCCGACGGACGTCGTCGCCCTGGATGACGTCAAGCTCTACACCGGCGCCACCGAGCTGATCGTCGCCGTGGCCGCCGACAGCCAGGTCCGCGACCACGTGCGCCGGGCCTGGGCGCTGGCCGACGACTCCGGCGGCAAGCACCTCGCCTCGATGCTGTCCGGGCTCGGCAGCTTCGAGGACCCCAGCGGCGCCGGAGACCGGGCCGACGTCACCGACGCGCCGGTCGTCCGGCTGGTCAACGAGATGTTCGCCGAGGCCGTACGCCAGGGTGCCAGCGACATCCACGTCGAGCCGCAGCGGCAGGATCTGCGCATCCGCTACCGGGTCGACGGCCTGCTCCGCGAGGCGATGACCGTACCGAAGCGGGCGACAGCAGCCGTCGGCAGCCGGATCAAGGTCATGTCCGGCCTCGACATCGCCGAACGGCGCAAGCCGCAGGACGGCCGGGCCCGGCTGCTGGTCGACGACCTGGTGATCGACGCCCGGATCAGCACCCTGCCGACGGTGCACGGCGAAAAGCTGGTCATCCGGCTGCTCAGCCGTGGCGACAACGTCGCAGCACTGAGCCAGGCCGGCTTCGAGAGCCAGCAGCTCGAGACCCTGCTCGCCGGACTGGTCGCGCCGCAGGGCCTCGTCCTGATCACGGGGCCGACCGGATCGGGCAAGACCAACACGCTCTACTCCTCGATCCAGCAGATCCGCAGCGCAGCACGCAACATCGTCACCCTCGAGGACCCGGTCGAGATGTCGCTCGCGGGCATCAACCAGGTGCAGGTCAACGAGCGCACGGGGATGACGTTCGCCCGCGGCCTGCGGGCGGTGCTGCGGCAGGACCCGGACATCGTGCTCGTGGGCGAGGTGCGCGACCTCGAGACCGCCAACCTCGCACTGCAGGCTTCACTGACCGGCCACCTGGTCCTGACCACGTTGCACACCAACGACGCGGTGAGTGCCGTCACCCGGCTGGTCGACATGGGCTCCGAGCCGTTCCTGGTGGCCTCGTCGCTGACCATGGTGGTCGCACAACGACTGGTCCGCAAACCGTGCTCGAGCTGTGTCCGGCCCTACGTCCCCGAGGCTCGTACCCTGGAGCTCCTCGGCCTGGGCAGCGGCGACATCGCCGACGCGACGCCGATGTCCGGCCGCGGCTGCCCCGACTGCGGTGACTCCGGCTACCGCGGTCGAACGGCGGTGTTCGAGGTGCTCCCGATCACCGCCGCGGTGCGCCGGGTGCTGTTGTCCACCCCGACCGAACAGGGTCTGCGCGCCGCCGCTCGCGCAGCCAACATGCTGCCCCTACGGGCGGCAGGACTGGCCAAGGCCGCCCGTGGCGAGACGACGTACGACGAGGTGCTGCGGGTCACCAGGGTCGATGCCGGGGACGGTCGTGCCTGCCGGCGCTGCGAACGTGCTGTGGCCGAGGACATGGTGGTCTGCCCGTGGTGCGCGACCGCCATCGACCGTGGCCACTGTGCAGCCTGCTCGCGCCCGCTCGAGCCGGAGTGGCGGGTGTGCCCATGGTGCCGGACCAGCGCCGAGACCGCCGCGCAGAGTAGGGACACCGACCCGTACCGACCCGCTGCAAACGCCGCAATCCTCGATCAATCCGACGAATCATCGGAATTCCCACCCCAACACGGTCACACCGAGTAAGCGATCTTCGGGCAGTTCTCGTACGATGAGGTACGGGGAATCGCAGCACGGGCAGGACCGAAGGCCATGAGCGAAGCAGTCGAGTACGAGCCGGATGTACGGACGCCGACGCCTGAACAGCTGACCGCCTGGCGCACGTTGCTGATCGCCCATGCTCAGATCACCCGCCGGCTCGAGGCCGAGCTGATCGCCGAGCAGGACCTGCCACTGGCCTCGTACGACGTGCTCGTGCAGCTGGCCGAGGCCGAGAACCACTCGCTGCGGATGATCGAGCTCGCCGATCGCGTCCTGCTCTCGCGCAGCGGGTTGAGCAGGTTGGTCGACCGGCTGGTCCGCGAGGGGCTGGTCGAACGCGCGCCCTGCATCGAGGATGCGCGAGGCACGCTGGCCGTGCTCACCGACCGCGGCATGCAACGGCTGCGCGAGTCCTCGGTCACCCACCTGCGCGGCGTCCACGACCACGTCACCAGCCGCCTCGACGACGACGAGCTCGCCGAGATGGCCCGGCTGCTGACCAAGCTGACCCCGCCGCCCCGCACGTAGCATGGGCTGGTGACCACAACCAGCGAACCCAGCAGCGGGGCCGGCTCCGGCGAGCACCCGCTGTCGGCGGCCGTCCTCGGCGCGCTCGCCACCGTCAACGACCCCGAGATCCACAAGCCGATCACCGAGCTCGACATGGTGCAGGCTGTCGAGATCGCCGCCGACGGCTCGTGCCGGGTCCGGGTGCTGCTCACCGTGGCCGGCTGCCCGATGCGCGACCGGATCATCCGGGACGTCACCGCAGCCGTCAGCGCGGTCGAGGGCATCACCTCGGTGCAGGTCGACCTGGGCGTCATGAGCGACGAGCAGCGCAAGGCACTGTCCACCCGGCTGCGCGGCGGCACCCCGGACAAGGAGGTGCCGTTCGCCCAGCCCGGCTCACTGACCAGGGTCTACGCGGTCGCGTCCGGCAAGGGCGGGGTCGGCAAGTCCTCGGTCACGGTCAACCTCGCCGCCGCGATGGCGGCCTCCGGGCTCAAGGTCGGTGTGGTTGACGCGGACATCTACGGCCACTCGATCCCCCGGATGCTCGGCACGACGGCTCGGCCCACCCCGGTCGAGCAGATGATCATGCCGCCGTCGGCCCACGGCGTGAAGGTCATCTCGATCGGCATGTTCACCGACGGCAACTCCCCCGTCGTCTGGCGCGGGCCGATGCTGCACCGGGCGCTCCAGCAGTTCCTCGCCGACGTGTTCTGGGGCGACCTCGACGTGCTGCTGCTCGACCTGCCGCCGGGCACCGGTGACATCGCCATCTCGGTGGCCCAGCTGGTGCCCAATGCCGAGCTGATCGTCGTGACGACCCCCCAGCTGGCCGCGCGCGAGGTGGCCGAACGCGCCGGCGCCATCGCGATCCAGACCCGGCAGACCATCGCCGGCGTGGTCGAGAACATGGCCGGTCTGCCCTGCCCGCACTGCGGCGAGACGGTGGACGTGTTCGGTGCCGGTGGCGGTCAGTCGGTGGCCGAGGCGCTGTCCCGCTCGACCGGAACCAACGTGCCGCTGCTCGGCTCGATCCCGATCGACATCCGGCTGCGCGAGGGCGGCGACACCGGCCGGCCGCTGGTGCTGGACGACCCGGACGCGCCGGCTGCCAAGGAGCTGCGGGCCATCGCGGATCGGCTGTCCTCACGGGCCCGCGGCCTGGTCGGGCGCCCGCTGGGCATCTCCCCCACCCACTAGGCGCAGGTCACCCGCGCCCGGGCCGGAGCGTTGCCGGTGCTAGGTGGCGTCGGTGTCGTACGGGGCCGGGTCGCCGTCGACGAGGGGCGCGCCCGTGCTGCGGCGGCCGGGCACAGCGGTCGGCTGCGGCCGCAGCCGGAGCATCGGTGCCGTCATCGTCGAAGTTCAGGTCGAGGCCGTCGATGTACTTCTGCACCATGCGCTTGGGGTGCAGGTTGCGCAGGTCGTCGAAGTCGAGGTTGGCCATCTCCGGGCCCATCTCCGACCGGAGGTCGACGGTGGCGTCCTGGGCCAGCGACTTGAGCCGGCGCAGCAGCCGGCCGGCGTCCTCGGCGTACTTCGGCAGGTGCTCGGGGCCCACGACGATGAGGGCGATCGCCATGATGACGAAAAGCTCTGGCCAACCGATGCCGAACACGGGATCCCGTACCTCCTGCCGTACAGAGTACGGGTATCAGCCCCAGGGGTTGATGCTCGCGGCGATTCGCCCCAGTCCGCGGTGGATCCGGCCCAGCGCGGACCGGTGCTGAGCCGGCTCCGGACCGTACGGCAGCGACGCAATGACCGCGGGGACGGAGGTGCTCGGGACGTCCGCGACGATGGCCAGCACGAGCGAACGGGCCTGCCAGGCGGCCCGCAACCCGGCCCCGTCGGCCTGCGCGACGCTACGGCCATCGGCCAGCGTGACCGTGCGCCAGCCCGGCAGTGCTGCGCCGTTCGCAGCGGTGGCCAACCGGCCGCGCTGCTCGAAGACCGAGACGGTGGAGATGCCGTCGGAGTAGGTCAGGTGCAGCACAGGGTTCCCGTCGGCCGTGGCCTCGCGGACGTCGTACAGGCTCAGCCCACCCGGCAGATCGGCACCGACCCACCAGCCCTGCGAGCGCAACTTGGCCCAGCTCCCTGCGCTGTGCGGGACGCCGCTCGGGCTCAGCCGGGTCGCACCGGCCGGCGTCCGGGTGGTCGTGGTGTCCAAGGACAGCTCGGTGTACTTCACGTCGGAGTGGACGTTGCCGCGGCTGTCCATCGACTCGCGCCGCACGACCAGCGCCGACAGGTCGTCGATCCAGAACTCAGCAGCCACCGTGCCGCTGGGGGTGACGGCGTCGACGACAGTCGCCGAACGACCCAGCAAGGTCGCGGTGCTGACCTGGATCAACCGGTAGTGCGCCTTGAGCAGGGCCAGCGGATCCCTGGACAGCGGGTCAGCGGAGGGACTGGTGGGGGTGCTGTCATCGGTCTCGTAGACCGGGGAGGCCTGCGCCGACAGGAACGTGTGGCCGGGAACGTGGGTCACCGCAACCCGGCGGGTCCGGTTGTCGACGGTGACCAGCTGCACGCCGTGGTAGCGCAGCGACCGCGACCTCGCGTAGGCCCGCTCGAGGAGGGTGGCAGCCTCGGCCCCGTTGCTGCTCGGGGTCAGTGCAGACAGACCCACCGTGGGACCGCCAGCGTTGGCGCTCGACGAGCCAGCACCGATCGGAAGGACGAGGGCACCCCCGGCGACGCATGCTGCGGCAAGCAGGGTCCGCCGCGGTCGGCAGAACGCCGGAACCACGGAAAGCCGGGAGCTCACCGAGTGGCGCCGACGAGGACCGGCTTGAACGTGGCGGTGGGAGACACCTCGTTGAACGGCAGCCCGTTGGTGACGGAGGCGTTCTCCATCGTGAAGCTGCCCACCCTGGGAACCACCGTCGGCGCGTTCTGCGGGGAGCCGCCCAGGGCAAAGGCGCTGACTCCGAGCGCGAGCACCGAGGCTCCGGCCATCGCGTAGCGGACGCCACGGGGCACGCGGACGTGGGCGCGGGCCCTGGCGAGCCGGTCCGAGCGACCGAGGACCCGCCGCGGCGACGGCGGCAGTGCGACCCGGTGCCGCGGGGGGGCGCCCACCAGCTCGAGCTCGCCGGAGGGTGCACCGCCGTCGAACCCGTCGAACCCGTCGAGGTCGCTCATCGCGACCAGCCGGTCGAGCAGGCCGGCCGGCATCGCCGGGTCGGAGAGGTCGCGGAGCCGGGTCTTGAGCGAACGCTGACCAGCCACGTCGTCGCGGCAGGTGTCGCAGTGGACCAGGTGGGCAAGCGCAACGTCCCGCGCGTCGGAGCCGAGCTCGCCATCGGCGAGGGCTGCGGCCAGGTCGCCCAGGCATCGATCCTGTTGGCGACCGCGCGGCGACCTCACGACGTGGCCTCGTCGTCCACACCGGACAGTCCGGGCCGGCGGGAGCCACGGCTGGTGGACGGCGCACGGTGGGACAGCGCCGCCCTGAGCTGGGTTCGGCCACGATGAATGCGGCTGCGGACCGTACCGAGCTTGATCCCGAGGACGTCGGCGATCTCCTCGTAGCTGAGCCCCTCGATGTCACAGAGCACGACGGCTGCGCGGTACTCCGGCAGCAGCGCGTCGAGTGCGGACTGGACGTCGTGGTCGAAGTGCTGGTCGTCGTAGACCTGGGCCGGAGTCGCCTCGCGGCCCTTGATCCGCTCCGCGTCCTCCGGCAGACCCTCGAACCGGATCTTGGCCTTGCGGCGGACCTGGTCCAGGAACAGGTTGGTGGTGATGCGGTGCAGCCAACCCTCGAACGTGCCGGGCTGGTAGTCAGCCAGCGAGCGGAAGACCCGGACGAAGACTTCCTGCGTCAGGTCCTCGGCGTCGTGCTGGTTGCCGGTGAGGCGGTAGGCGAGCCGGTAGACGCGCGCACTGTGCTCGCGCACGACGGCGTCCCAGGTCGGCGGGGTCCACTTCTCGACTGTCTCCACACCGTTACTGACGAGCGAGACGGCCATCCGGTTGCGGTCCGCCGCCTGTGGATCTGCTGTGGGTCGCACGGCGCGGCCGAAGCGCACCAGCCTGGAGACCGGACAGGCGGTGGATCCCGCGGGGGCACCAGATGGGATCCTCGTCGCGCTGACTGCCACCTGCTCGCCTGCTCTCGTCTGGCCCTGACGGGACCCGGTGTGGGCGCCTGCTCCTGATGAACGCACCGGGCGGCGTGCTGGTTCCCGTACCCGCGACTGCGATGTCCGGACCGGGAGGTGATCGCGCCGGGACCCACCGTGCCCTATGCTGCCCCGAACGACAGCCCTATCGCCCGGAGGACACCATCAGCCAGGTCAGCTCACGAGGCGGCGACGCCGCACCTGAGACCGCCCGGGCGATCGCCTACGTCTCGGGCTGGCTGACCGAGGACGCCCCGGTCCTCGCAGCGCGCGAACGCGGTCGAGAGCTGGGCCTGCCGGAGGTCGACCCGCTGGTCGGTTCCACGCTGCGTTTCCTGGCCGCCCTGGTCGAGGCCAAGGCTGTTGCCGAGATCGGTACCGGCGCCGGCGTCTCCGGTCTGTGGCTCCTCAGCGGCATGCGCCCCGACGGCGTGCTGACCAGCGTGGACGTGGAGGCCGAGCACCAGCGGCTGGCCCGCGAGTCCTTCGCCGAAGCCGGGATCCCGGCCGCCCGCGCCCGGCTGATCACCGGTAACGCGCTCGACGTGCTGCCCCGGCTCGCTGACGCTGGCTACGACATGGTGTTCTGCCACACCCGCCCGTCGGACTACCCGTCCTTCCTGGCCGAGGCGATCCGGCTGCTCCGCCAGGGCGGCCTGGTGGTGTTCTCGTCCGTGCTCTCCGGCGGCAAGGTGGCCGACAGCGTGCTGCGCGACGCCGACACGGTGGCGATGCGCGAGTTCCTGTCGGCCGTACGCGACGACCAGCGGCTGGTGCCGCTGCTGCTGCCGGTCGGCGACGGGTTGCTGGCCCTGCGCCTGCAGTAGCTACTTGCGGATCAGGTGCCGACGGGCCGAGGCGACCACGCTGCCAAGGGCGAAGGCGGTCCCGACCCCGAGCATGACGTCCGTACGGGCACTGTCGTGCAGCCCGAGGATGGCCGCGACCGCCATGCCGGCGAGCACGCCGAGGCCGAACATGACGGCGGCGCTCAGCGCGGCGGCGAGGGTGGTGATGACCGGGCCGACGCGGTGAGCGCTGATGACGGGTCCGGCTGCTGGCCGGGTGCTGCCGGGCGTCGTGGTCATGGCTGGGATGTCGACGGAAGACCGCGTGCCCTTGAGCCTCGGTCCGGCGTAACGACCGGCGCCATCACGCCCGGTACGGTGAGGCCGATGATCCCCGACGGCGGCGCGCGGCGACCCGATGCTGTTGTACGGGATGGCGTCGTGAGCGGGATCGCCGTGGTCGCTGCCGGTCTCGCGGTGGCGTTCGTCGTGACTGCCATCGCCAGCCTGTCCTACCGACCAGGCGGGCACGGTGGTTCCCCGGCCGACTGGCTGAGGATCGCCGGCTACCTGGTCGCCATGGCGGTGGGTGCTCCGCTGCACCTGAGCAAGGGCGTCGACCACGGCCAGCTGCGCCTCGTACCGATGACCATCACCGCGGTGCTGGTCAGCGTCGCGTGGTGGCGAGGTCGGCGGGCGGCGCTGCCCGAGGCCGCCGTGTGCGCGGTCACGGCGGCCGGCATCGCGGCGCTGCTGGGGCTGTGCGTCAGCTCGCGGCTGCCGTCGTACGGGAACGGGGTCGTCGTGCACTTCTCCGTCGGCTGGCTGCCGGCCGGGCTGGGGATGGCCGTGGTGGCCGGCGGCGCCTACGCCCTGGCCGGGCACCGGCCGGGGCACGGCTGGGACCGGGCGATGGCTGCGACGATGCGGGCGACGGCGGTGATCGCCGTGGTCGGGGTGGTGACGGCGATCGGCGCCGCCATCTGGTGGGGCCGGTTCCCGGCGAAGGCCCTCGGCGCCGTACCAGCCCTCCTCGGCGACGGGACCGTGTGGTTCGGCGGGTTCTCCCTCGGCGGCCGGCTGACCGCCAACTTGTCCTCGCCGATCCCATTCCTGTCGGGCACTCTGGGCAACGGACTGGTCAGCGGCGGGGTACGGGCGCAGGCCTATCTGCTGCTGCTCGTACCGCTGGCAGCTGCAGCCGTGGCAGGACATCGGCTTCGGCGAGGCACGCCCGCCGGCGTCCAGCCGTGGGCCGAGTTCGGCCGTGCGCTGGCGTGCAACGCGGTGCTGTGGCTGGTGCTGGCGCAAGCGACACGACTGCGCTTCTCTGGCTCACTCGGCGCCGACCGGCTCTCCGGCAGCGCTGGCCTCGACCTCGCGTCGACGGTGTTCTGCGCCGCGCTGTGGGGAGCCGTCGCGGCCGTGGTGGCGCTGAGCGCCCGCCCGCCCGACTAGACCTCGACGGTTCAGGTGTCGATGGTCGCGTTCTTGCCGATGACGACAATCCCGTTGTCGGAGACGGTGAAGCGGGCCTTGTCCCGCTCGAGGTCGACGCCGATGCGAGCGCCAGCCGGCACGATGACGTTCTTGTCGAGGATGGCGTTGCGGACGATCGCGCCGGAACCGATCTGCACGTTGTCCATCAGCACGCTGCCGATCACCTCGGCCTTGTCGTCGACCTTGACCCTCGGTGAGAGCACCGAGCCGGCGACCAGCGAGTCGGCAACGATGACGCCGTTGCTGAGCATCGAGTCGACCACGCGGGTGTTGTCGTGCACGATCTTGGCCGGCGGCAGCGGCCGGTGGTGGGTGTAGATCGGCCAGTCGTGGTTGTAGAGGTTGAAGACCGGGTGGACCGAGATCAGGTCCATGTGCGCCTCGTAGTAGGCGTCGAGAGTTCCGACGTCACGCCAGTAGCCACGGTCGCGCTCCGTCGCGCCGACCACCTTGTTGGCGTCGAAGTCGTAGACCTGCGCGTCGTTGTGGCCGACGAACATCGGGATGATGTTGCCGCCCATGTCGTGGGCCGAGCTGTCGTCGTACGCGTCCTTCTTGACGGCCTCGAGGAGGGCCGACGTGGTGAAGCAGTAGTTGCCCATGCTGGCGAACACCTGGTCGGGATGACCCGGCAGGCCAAGGCCAGCGGTCTCCTTCGGCTTCTCGAGGAACTCCGCGATGGCCCGGCCGTCGGCGGCAGTCTTGATGACGCCGAACTGGTGGGCCTCCTTCAGCGGGGCGTGGATGCCGGCAACCGTCGCGGACGCGCCGGAGGAGATGTGGGCGTCCAGCATCTGCATCGGGTCCATGCGGTAGATGTGGTCGGCGCCGAAGACCAGGATGTAGTCCGGCTGCTCGTCGTAGACGAGGTTGAGGCTCTGGTAGATCGCGTCGGCCGAGCCGGAGAACCACCGGGGGCCCAACCGCTGCTGCGCTGGTACGGGGGTGACGTAGTTGCCCAGCAGCGTCGACATCCGCCAGGTCTGGGTGATGTGCCTGTCGAGGCTGTGGTTCTTGTACTGCGTCAGCACGACGATCTTGAGGAAGCCGGCGTTGACCAGGTTGGACAGCACGAAGTCGATCAGGCGGTAGATGCCGCCGAAGGGAACCGCTGGCTTGGCCCGGTCTGCCGTCAGGGGCAGCAGCCGATTGCCCTGGCCGCCGGCCAGGACCATTGCGAGGACCTTCTTGCGGTTCTCCATGGCCCAGACACTATGCCTTGTCGACAAGGGCAGTCACTTTTCGCGGGGGTGACCCGGCAAACAACCGCGCTGCGGCGCTAGGGTCAGCCCATGCGCGTTGCCTTGCTGAGCCGTGAGTACCCGCCGGAGGTCTACGGGGGTGCCGGTGTTCACGTGGAGTATCTCGCCCGCGAGCTGCGCGCACTGGCCGCACCGCCACTCGACGTCGACGTCCACTGCTTCGGCGTCGACCGACCGTCGGCGGTCGCCCACAGACCGGACCCGCGCCTGGTCGCGGAAGGCGCCAACGCGGCCCTGCTGACGATGTCGACCGACCTGTCCATGGCTGCCGCGCTCGCCGGCGTCGACCTCGTGCACTCGCACACCTGGTACGCCAACTTCGCCGGTCACGTCGCCTCGATGCTGCACGGCATCCCGCACGTGATGACGACGCACTCGCTGGAGCCGCTGCGGCCGTGGAAGGCCGAGCAGCTCGGCGGCGGCTACGCGTTGTCCTCCTACTGCGAGCGCAGCGCCATCGAGGCTGCTGCCGCCGTCATCGCCGTTTCCGCCGGCATGGTGCCGGACATCCTCGCGTCCTACCCCGGCGTGGACCCGGCCAAGATCTCCGTGATCCACAACGGGATCGACACGGCGGAGTACGCGCCGACGCCTGACGTGTCGGCACTGCACCAGTACGGCGTGGACCCCGACCGTCCGTCCGTACTCTTCCTCGGCCGCATCACCAGGCAGAAGGGCCTGCCGTACCTGCTGGGCGCCGCCCGTGACCTCGACCCGAGTGCCCAGCTGGTGCTCGTGGCCGGATCGCCGGACACCGCGGAGATCGGCGCCGAGGTGGCCGCGGCCATCGCCGACCTGCAGGCCACCCGCGACGGCGTGGTGTGGATCAAGGAAATGATCAGCAAGGAGGCGGCCATCCAGTTCCTCAGCGCCGCCAGTGTCTTCGTCTGCCCGTCGATCTACGAGCCGATGGGCATCGTCAACCTCGAAGCGATGGCCTGCGAGACGCCGGTGGTGGCCACGGCCACGGGCGGCATCCCCGAGGTGGTCGCCGACGGGGTGACCGGGCACCTCGTGCCGATCGAGCCCGACCCCGCCGACCCCTACGGCGCGCCCGTCGATCCGGTGGCGTTCTGCTCCGCGATCGCCGACGCCGTCAACGCACTGCTCGCCGACTCGTCGCAGCAAGCGCTGATGGGCAAGGCCGGTCGCGAGCGCGCGGTCGAGCACTTCAGCTGGGCAACGATCGCGGAGCGGACCCGCCGGCTGTACGCGTCCCTGGTCTGACAGGTCAGGCGCGGGCGCCGGCCTCGAGCCAGCGCAGCAGGGAGCGCACGGCGAAGCCGGTGCCGCCCCTGGTGACCTCGTCCTCGTCCTTGTCCGCGCGGGCGGGGCCGGCGATGTCGAGGTGGGCCCACGCCCGGTCCCCGACGAACTCGCGCAGGAACAGCGCGGCCGTGATGGCGCCGCCGGAGTAGTGGTACGAGGGTTCGCCGATGTTGCGCAGGTCGGCGACCGGTGACTCCAGCGACGGCCGGTAGTCCTCGACCAGCGGCAGCCGCCACAGCCGCTCGCCGGCGGTGTCGGCGGCCCTGACCAGAGCCGACGCCAGCCCGTCGCGGTTGGTGAACAGTGCGCCGTGCCGCTTGCCCAGCCCGAGTGAGGCAGCGCCGGTGAGGGTGGCGATGTCGACGATGACGTCGGGCTCGAGCTCGGCATCGGCGTAGGCCAGCGCGTCCGCCAGCACGAGTCGACCCTCGGCGTCGGTGTTGAGCACCTCGACCGTGCGACCGCCGTACTGCGTCAGAACGTCGCCGGGGCGCTGGGCGCTGCCGGACGGCATGTTCTCGGCAGCGGCGACCAGGCCGGTGACGTTGACCGGCAGGCCGAGCTCGGCGGCCGCCAGCAGCACACCGATCACGGTGGCACCGCCGGACATGTCCGTCTTCATCGCCAGCATGCCGTCGTTGGGCTTGATGGACAGGCCGCCGGTGTCGAAGGTGATGCCCTTGCCGACCAGGACAACGTGGCGGCGCGCACCGGCCGGGCGGTACGACAGCTCGATCAGCCGAGGCGGACGCGGCGAGCCGATGCCCACCCCGATCAGGCCACCGAAGCCTCCGGCGGCAAGCTCGACCTCGTCGCGGACGCGCACCTGGACCGACGGCCCCACCAGGCGGGTCGCCTGCTCGGCCAGCCACTGCGGCGTCTTCTCCTGCGACGGCATGTTGACCAGGTCGCGCGCGATCACGGTGGCGCTGGCAGTGGCCACGCCACGTCGCCAGTAGGCCTCCACCGGGTCGGGCTTGCGTACCAGCAGCTCGACTGCGACGAGGCTCGACGGCTTGGGCTCGCTGCGCAAGGAAAAGGTGTACGAGGCCAGCAGCAGCGCCTCGGTGACCGCGCGGACGGCTTCGCCCGAGGACGACCACACCAGCGTGGTGCGCAACGTCTCGACGTCGGCGGCGCGGGCGCGCCGGACCAGCGTCGATGCGGCCCGGCGCAGGGCGACCACCGAGCCGTCGCCGGTGCCGACGAGGAAGACCCAGCCACCGGCTGCCAGCGGCGCCGCGATGACCTCCCCCGCCTCGCCCTTGGCGGACTCGCGGGCCAAGGCGGCCGCGATGTCGACGCCCCCGAGGTCGAGGTCGGGCAGGGCACGGGTAGGGACGAGCACGGCCCCGGAGTCGCCGGGCCGGGTAGCCAGCGCGTAGGTGGCAGTGCCGCCGAGGTGCGTGCCCGTGCTCAGCCGGACGGCGAGCCGTGCAGGGGCCTGCGAGGTGCGCATGCGGGGACTCATGGGTGAACGCTCCCGTTCCTCAACGTCGGGCCGGCCAGCACGGGAACGACAAACAGCGGAGGCGGTCCAGCCGCCCCCGCTGTCGATCGGTACATCGTGAGGTCAGGTCCCGACGTTCTTCAACGCGTCGCCGAGCTGGTCGGCCTCGTCGGGGGTGAGCTCGACCACCAGCCGGCCGCCACCTTCGAGCGGGACGCGCATCACAATGCCCCGGCCCTCCTTGGTGACCTCCAGCGGACCGTCACCGGTCCGCGGCTTCATGGCCGCCATGCTGACTCCCCTCGCTCACTGTCGCCGCAAGAACGCACGGCGTAAGCCTGGACCGACACGCGACCGCCGACGGCGGCCGCAGGTAAGTTGCCTGAGATGGCATCTCGCCGTCACATTGTCCCGCATTCGGGGCCCAGCGGAAACTGTCCGGTTCCGGAGCGGGCCGTTCCGGCATCCTCAGGGCGCGGAGGAGGGGCCTTTGCGCGTGCGTTCTGCCCTGTTCGAGCTGTTCGGCGACCACCTGCGCACCGGCTAGCGACGCCTCGCAGCGCAACCGACCAGGTGGTCGTTGACCATGCCGGTGGCCTGCATCAACGCGTAGGCAGTGGTCGGGCCGACGAAGCTGATGCCGCGCTTCTTCAAGTCCTTGGCCAGCGCGACGGACTCCGGCGTGGTCGAGGTGAGGTCGTCCAACGACTTCGGCGCCTTGGCCGGCCGAGCCGGGGCGAACGACCACAGGTGAGCCGCCAGCCCGCCGTCGATCGACAGGGCCACCCTGGCGTTGGCGATCGCCGCCTCGATCTTGGCCCGGTTGCGCACGATGCCGACGTCGGCCAGCAGCCGTTCGGCGTCCCCCTCGTCGAACTCGGCCACGGCCGCGATGGAAAACCCGGCGAACGCCGTACGAAAGGCCGGTCTTTTGCGCAGGATGATCAGCCACGACAGCCCGGACTGGAACGACTCGAGCACCAGCCGTTCGAACATCGCGTCGTCGCCGTGCAGCTCGCGACCCCACTCGTCGTCGTGGTAACCGAGGTAGTCCGGCGCGGACAGCGCCCACGGGCAGCGCAGCACCCCGTCCGGACCGGGCTCGGCCCCTCGACTCACAGCGTGACCGGCGCAGCGCTCGATGCGGCGTGCTCGGGGGCCCACCGGGCCAGCCGCTCCAGCGACAGTCGGACGCCGACGGCGATCAGCGGGCGGGCGAACGCGAAACCAACAGCGCCGAGCAGACCCAGCGGCGGCGTCAGCCACTCGGCCCAGATGAAGCGGGAACGATGCTCGTCGAGTGCTGCCACCTCGAAAACCGCGGAGCCGCGCACGATCCGGCCGTCGTGGCGGACCTCACAGCGCCTCGGCGGGTCCCACCGGGTGATCGTCATCGTGTCGAGGACACCGACCGTGCCGATGCCGGTGAAGCCTTCGATGCCGCCGCCGAGGCCCTGCCCGTTCAGCGCTGTGCCTCGGACGGTCGTGCCGAGCATCCACTCCTGCTGGGCCGGCCAGTCCGTGACCGCAGCCCACAGCTGGTCGGCGGGCAGATCGACGTCAACGCTGAGCACGATTTCGGGCATGTGCCCACTGTGGCACTGCTGTCGGACCGTTTCGCGGTGGGGTCAGTCGCCGGACGGCTCGGGCTCCGCCGCCTCGTCCTCGACGACGGGCAGCACGGCGGTGTCGTCGGCGAACGTCGGGAAGAACTCAGCCGTCGGCTCGTCCTGCCCGACGGTGCGGTAGGCCGCGGGATCGAACCCGGTGTCGGGCTCCGGCGCGGCGACCGGCTCGGCGACCGGCTGAGCGACAGGTGCGACAGCGGCAGCCGGCGGCTGGGCCGGCGGGGAGACCGGCGGCTCCGGCCGGAACGACGTGCGGACACCCTGATTGCGCAGCTCGGCGAGTACGGCGTCGCGCTCGGCCAGCTCGCGGGACAACCGGCGGAGCACGGCGTCAACCTCGGTCATCTTGTAGCCGCGCAGCACGACGTTGAAGCGCAGCGCCTCGAGATCGTTCGGGCCGACCACGTGCTCCGGCATGCCGACCGGGCGGACATCCTGAAACGTCGGCTTCATCAGGTCACCGAAACCAGCCGTCACGGCGGCCACGGCGAAGAGCACGGCAAGGAGCACCACAAACAGGACGATTGAGACGCCGAGCACAAATTTGCCTTCCTGGGACACCTGCCATCCGGTGCCGCCGATCCTGTCACGTCCGAGCCCGGATGTGGTGACAAGCCACCCCGATCAGGCCGGTTCGGCCTCGAGCCTTTCTTCGTCCGTCGGTGCGGCAGCAGCGCCCGCCGGAGCCTCGCAGGCGGCAAGCGCCGCCGCGACCGTCGTCGTCCAGGCGACGGCGTCGTGCACCACCGGCCGCGCGAACTTGCTCTCGACCAGCCCCGCCACGAGCTCCCGTACCGGATCCAGGACGCCCTCCGGGTCGAGCACCACGATCGGCTTGTCGTGCATGCCGAGCGTGCGGGCGGTCCAGACCTCGAACAGCTCCTCCAGCGTGCCGATGCCGCCTGGCAGCACGACGAACGCGTCGGAGCGGGCGTCCATCAGACCCTTGCGCTCGCGCATGGTCTCGGTCACGAGCAGCTCGTCCGCATCCTCGTCCGCCACCTCGTGGTCGAGCAGCGCACGCGGGATCACGCCCACCGTGTGGCCGCCCGCCGCGCGTACGGCCGAGGCGATGGCGCCCATCGACGACACGCTGCCGCCGCCGCTGACCAGTCCGTGACCCCGCCGGCCGATCTCCGTGCCGAGCTCAGCCGCTAGGGCGGCGTGCCGCGGGTCGATCGTGGTGCTCGAGGCGCAGAAGACGCAGATCTGCATCAGCGGGCCGTCCCGCCGAGCAGGTGGCCGGTCGGGGCGTGGTGGGCAGCCAGGACGCTGGCCACGATCGCGTCGACGTCGTCGCTGACCTCGATCAGGTCGAGGTCAGCGGCTGAGACCTTGCCACTGTCGAGCACGGGACCGCGCAACCAGTCCATGAGGCCGTTCCAGTAGGCGCTGCCGCACAGGATCACCGGGAAGCGGGTGACCTTACGGGTCTGCACCAGGGTCAGCGCCTCGAACAGCTCGTCCAGGGTGCCGAACCCGCCGGGCATCACGACGAAGGCCTGCGAGTACTTCACGAACATCGTCTTGCGGGCAAAGAAGTAACGGAACTGGATGCCGATGTCGACCCACTCGTTCAGGTGCTGCTCGAACGGCAGCTCGATGCCCAGGCCGACCGACATGCCACCGCCTGCGACGGCGCCCTTGTTGACGGCCTCCATGATGCCGGGGCCACCGCCGGTGATCACCGCGTAGCCGGCTCGCGCGAACGCCTCACCGAGCCGCTCGCCGACCTCGTACTCCTGATCGTCGACCTTGGTCCGGGCCGACCCGAACACGCAGACGGCTTTGGGCAGCTCGGCGAGGGTACCGAACCCCTCGACGAACTCCGACTGGATCCGCAGCACCCGCCACGGGTCCGTGTGCACCCAGTCCGACGGACCGCGGTGGTCGAGCAGCCGCTGGTCGGTGGTCGAGGCGTTGATCTGCCCCCTGCGCAGGGTGTTGGGGCCGAGCTGGCGCTCGGGCGTCCCGGACGAACCGGAGCCCTCCTCGCGCGCGGCGTCGGCCTGCGCGCGCCGCTCTACCCGGTCACGGTCCTCGTAGCTCGCTGACTCCCTCGTCATAGCGCCAGGCTAGCGGGCACCCGTAACCAGCGCGTGAACGGCTGCGAGCGTCAGGAGACGCCGTGCTTGCGCAGGATCGCGTCCACCTCGGGGTCGTCGCTGGTCGCCGACGCGGACACCTTCTTGCTGCCGGAACCGACCGAGCGGGGCGTCTTGCCTTCGACGGCCGACTCCTCTTCCTTGTCGCTCGCCTCGGTGAAGCCGACCGTGATCAAGACGAGCACCGCGACGCCGAGCATGGCGATGCCGAGCCACACCAGCGGGTTGAACACGAGGTTGACGCCCCAGTGCCCAATGGCGTCGCCCACCTTGCGACCGAGCCGGATGAACCCGGCCAGCCACAGACCCAGCGGTACGAGTGCCCAGGCACCCATCCGCGTGGCTCCGCGCCCGTCGCCGCGCTGGGACCGCTTGTAGGCAGTCATGCCCAACCCGACGCTGAGGGCGAGGCAGATGATGAAGCTGAGGAATCCGGCCATGACCTCAGGCTACGTCGACAACTCGGCGCAGAACAGAGGCAACATCAAGGCAGCCACCGGCAGCTGATTCCGAGCCCGGCGCTGGCCGGCTCGAGCACCGGTGCGGAACGCAGCTGCATGACGCATCCGCGGCCGAACGGATCAGGGGCCGGTCAGCCACCGGTGCAGCACCGCGGCGCACTCGTCGAGCTGGGGCAGGTCGACGTACTCGCCCCTGGTGTGCGCGAGGTTGGGATCCCCCGGGGCCCAGTTGAGCGCCGGGATCCCCAGCGCGGAGAACCGCGCCGCGTCGGTCCAGCCGAGCTTGGCGCGTGGCTCTCGACCGGTCGCTGCGACGAAGTCCTTGACCAGCAGGCGATCCAGCCCGGGTCGTGCAGCCTCGGAAAGGTCGGTGAGCACGCACTCGTACGGCGCGAAGACCTCGCGCACGTGGGCCAGCGCCTGATCGCCGGAGAGGTCGGGGGCGAAGCGGTAGTTGACGACGATGATGCACTCGTCGGGGATGACGTTGCCGGCCACGCCCCCGCGAATGCCGACGGCGTTGAGCCCCTCGTGGTAGGCAATGCCGTCGACCACGGGCTGCCGGGCCTCGTACACGTCGAGCCGGCGCAGCAGCTCGCCGGCCTTGTGGATGGCGTTGTCACCGAGCCACGATCGCGCCGAGTGCGCCCTCGTACCAGGGACTGTCACCTCGACCCGCAGCGTGCCCTGGCAGCCGGCCTCGATCTCGCCTGTGGTGGGTTCGAGCACGAGGGCCAGGTCGCCGGAGAGCCACTCCGGGTGGTGGCGCTCGAGCCGGCCGAGGCCGTTGCGGGTGGCCTCGACCTCTTCGCAGTCATAGAACACAAAGGTGAGGTCGTGCCTCGGCTCGACGATCGTCGCTGCCGCCGACAGCATGACAGCGACCCCTGCCTTCATGTCCGATGCGCCGCAGCCGAACAGCCGATCGCCCTCGCGCCGCGACGGGACGTTGTCGGCGATCGGCACCGTGTCGAGATGTCCGGCGAGGACGATGCGCTGGTCTCTGCCGAGCAAAGTCCTTGCTACGACGGCATTCCCGTCCCGAACCACGGTGAGATGGGCGTACCGCGAAAGCTCGGCGAAGACCCAGTCGGCCAGCCCCTGCTCGTTGCCGCTCACGGACGGGGTGTCGACCAGGAAGGTCACCAACTCATCGAGCGGAGCCTCGACCGAGGTCATGTCGCGAGGCCGTGCTCTCGCAGGGTGTCGTTCAGTGCCAGCTTGTCGTGGATCTCGCCCTCGGCGAGGCGACGCAGCACCAGCAGGCACGGGAGGCTGAAATCACCGCCGGCGAAGGACTTCACCCGGTTGGCCATGACGCAGACCGCACGCTCCGGCGCCTCGCCGCGAGGCAGCTCCTCGCCGGTCGCGGAGTCGAAGACCCGGGTCGACGAGGTCAGGATCACGCCAGCACCGAGCTTGGCTCCACGGCGAACCCTGGCTCCTTCGACGACCATCGCGCGGGATCCGACGAACGCGTCGTCCTCGACCACGACCGGCTTCGCGTTCGGCGGCTCGAGCACGCCGCCGAGGCCGACACCTCCGGAGAGGTGGACGTTCTTGCCCACCTGCGCGCACGACCCGACCGTCGCCCAGGTGTCGACCAGGGTGCCCGAGTCGACGTAGCCACCGATGTTGGTGAAGCTCGGCATGAGAATCACGCCGGGGGCCAGGTAGGAGCCCCAACGGGCGATCGCGCCCGGCACCACCCGTACACCGTCGAACCGCGTCTTCAACGGCACCCGGTCGTGGTACTGGAAGTCGCCAGCAGACGACTCGACCATGGCCAGCACCTTGAAGCCCAGCAGGATCGAACGCTTGGCCCGCTCGTCGACCACCACGCTGTCCGTCGCGGGGTCCACCCACGCGATGCGTGCCGTGCCGGCGTCGAGAGCATCGATGGCCTCGACCACTGTGGCTCGTGCCTCGGTGTCGGCCGAGCTCAGCTCGGTACGTCGTTCCCACAGCTCGTCGATCAGCGGCGAGATCGGGCTGGGCACGGCAGTTTCGGGGGTCGCGGTCATGTCCGCGAGCCTACCGAAACGCCGAGTCGGCGGTCCCGCCGGTTTCGGCCGCGTGGACAAGAAGCTGTCGCGACGATGCGGGCTAACCGTCGGAGGGAGACGGTCTCCCCGCATTCACGATCCTGACGCGGTGGGCCAGGCCGTCAGCCCTGCTGCTGGTAGACCTGCCACGCGTCGGTGACCATGGCGGTCAGGTTGCGCTCGGCGCTCCAGCCGAGCACCTCGTTGGCCTTGGCGCTGGAAGCAACCAGCGTCGCCGGATCGCCGGCGCGCCGGGGGGATTCCTCGACCGGCACAGGATGGCCAGTGACCGCGCGCACCGTGTCGATCACCTCGAGCACGGAGTAGCCACGGCCGAGACCGAGGTTGAAGATCCGGTGCCCGGCCTCGTCGGAGGTCTCGAGAGCACGCACGTGCGCCTTGGCCAGGTCGACAACGTGGATGTAGTCCCGTACGGCCGAACCGTCCGGCGTGGGGTAGTCGGTGCCGAAGACGCCGACCGCCGGCCGCTTGCCCGCCGGAACGGCCAGCACGTTGGGGATCAGGTGGGTCTCGACGGTGTGCCGCTCGCCGATCGAGCCGTGGGCCCCGGCCACGTTGAAGTAGCGCAGGCTGGTCGCCGACAGCGGCCGGGCAGCGGCGGTGAACCGCAGCAGCTCGTCGACCGCCAGCTTGGAGGCGCCGTACGGGTTGGTGGGCTTGGTCGGCGCGTCCTCGGTGATCGGGACGACCTCTGGCTCGCCGTAGGTGGCCGCCGTCGAGGAGAACACGAACCGGGTCACGCCTGCGGCCACGACCTCGCGCACCAGGGCGATCGAGCCCGCGACGTTGTTGGCGAAATAGCTCTCCGGGTCGGTCACCGACTGGCCGACGAGCGACAGTGCCGCGAAGTGCAGCACGCCGTCGTAGCCGTTGCCGTCGAGCACCGCTCGGACTGCAGCACTGTCAGCAACGTCGGCCTGCACGAACTCGACCTCGGCCGGCACCGCGTCGCGGTGACCCGTGACCAGGCTGTCGAGGACGGTGACCTGATGGCCACCCTCGCGCAGAACCGCGGTGACGACCGAGCCGATGTAGCCGGCGCCACCTGTAACGAGCAACTTCATGCGAGTCTCCGTGCTCCCGGTCCCGGTAGGGCGTCGAAAACGTCAGGGGGGATGAAGCCCCGTTCGGCGAACGCCTTGTGCACCACCGTATCGACATCGTCGACCAGGTCGGCGGGCACGATCGCGATGACCGAGCCACCGAAGCCGCCCCCGACCATGCGGGCACCGAGGGCGCCAGCGGACAGCGCTGCCTCGACTGCGGTGTCGGTCTCGGGTACGGACACCTCGTAGTCGTCGCGCAAGGACGCGTGCGACGCGGTGATCAGCGGCGCCATCCCGCGCAGGTCACCGGCCCGGAGCAGCTTGACGGACTGCAGCGTGCGCCGGGTCTCGGTGACGATGTGCCGGATCCGCTTGAACAGCAGCGGATCGTTCAACCGCGACTCGATCTCGTCCAGCGGAACGTCCACCACCTCGCGCAGGCTGGCGACGCCGAGAATGGCTGCGGCCCGTTCCGCGGAGTCGCGGCGTTCGGCGTACTGCCCGTCCACGAGCTGGTGCGGCGCGTTGGTCTGGATCACTGTCACCGTGAGTCCGTCTGCCGCCGGGTCGAACGGGACCTGCTCGATCCTCAGGTCGTACACGTCGATGAGCAGCGCATGACCCGCGGTCGACATCATCGACGCGGTCTGGTCGAGCATGCCGCAGGGCATGCCGACGATGACGTTCTCGGCCCGCTGGCACAGCAGGGCCAGCTCGAGCGGCTCGATCTTGACGCCGCCCAGGTCGACCATCGCCACCGCGACAGCGCACTCGAGCGCCGCGCTTGAGGAAAGCCCGGCCCCGCCGGGGATGTTGCCGGTGACCCAGATGTCGGCGCCGTTCGGTCCGCCGAGGTCTCGTACGTAGCGGGCCACGCCGGCGATGTAGGCCAGCCAGCCGTCGACGCTGCCGGCCTCGACATCGTCGAGGGCTACCTCGACCAGACCTTCCTGCTGCGCCGAGGCGGCGCGCACGATGCCGTCGTCTCGGCGGCGAGCTGCAATCCGGATGTCACGGTCGATCGCAAACGGGAGCATCACGCCACCGACGTAGTCGATGTGCTCACCGATCAGGTTGACCCGGCCGGGTGCAGCCCAGACGCCCTCGGGCGCGCCGCCGAACACCGCTTCGAACCGGTCAGCCACATCCTCGGCGCTGAGCCGTTTGACAACGTCAGTTGGCATTACGCAACATTTCCGCGGCCGACTCCGGCAGCACGTCATTGACGAAGACACCCATGGCCGACTCGCTGCCGGCCAGGAACTTCAGCTTGGTGGCCGAGCGCCGGGACGAGAACAGCTCCAGGTGCAGGTGGCCCAGCTCACGACCGGCGTTGACCGGCGCCTGGTTCCACGCCGAGATGTAGGGCACCGGCCGGTCGAAGAGCCGGTCGAAACGCTGCAGCACCTGCGGGTAGATCACGGAGAACTCGTCCCGCTCCACCGATGTCAGCTCGGTCAGGTCCGCGACATGACGACGCGGGTAGAGGTGCACCTCGAACGGCCACCGCGCCGCGAACGGCACGAACCCGACCCAGTGCTCGGAGGACGCCACCACCCTGGTCGCCTGCGACTCCGCGGCGACCACGTCACAACAGATCAACCGACCGGTCGCCGCGAAGTGCTCCGCTGCGACGAACTGCTGACGTACCACCCGCGGGGACAAGAACGGGTAGGCGTAGATCTGCCCGTGCGGGTGGTGCAAGGTGACCCCGATCTCCTCCCCCCGGTTCTCGAACGGGAACACCTGCTCCACCCCTGGCAACGCCGACAACGTCGCCGTGCGGTCAGCCCACACATCCATCACCGTGCGGACCTGGTGAAACGGCAAGGCCGAGAACGACGAGTTGTGGTCAGAGGTGAAACACACCACCTCGCACCGACCGTTACCCGGCTCGGTCACGAACGGCGCCGCCGTCGGCTCCTCCACCTCCGACCCGCGGGCCAGCGACGGGAACCGGTTCTCGAACACCACCACGTCGTAGGACGAGCTCGGGATCTCCGACGCTCGCTCCGGCGTCGACGGGCACAAGGGGCACTGATCCGCTGGCGGCAGGTAGGTCCGCGACTGCCGGTGCGACGCCACGACGGTCCACTCACCCAGCACCGGGTCGAACCGCATCAAGGAGTTCGTCTTCGTCACCGGCAGGTCGCGGCTGTCCACCGCCGAACGATCCATCGGCACCTCGTCGAAGTAGAACAGCTCCCGACCATCCGCCAGATGGATCAGCGTCTTGATGATCGGTGAGGAGCCCGTCCGGCCCGATCCCCCGAGCACATCGCTCACGACGTCGGTCACCCGGGGTGGCCGAGCGTGAGCCAGCGACCCGCGGAGGCGCAGCGAGGATGGCGTACCAAGGGTTCATCTCCCGGAGTGATTGCCGCGTTCGCCGCGGCCCTGATGCTCATTTGGACAAGCAAGTCGGTGACGATGCCCCATAGACAGTAAGGCCAGCATCGAGAAAGAGCGAATGATCAACGTTGCCGCGCCCGTACGAGTATCCGTTTCTTCACCGTTTCCGACCGTCGGATCGCCCGAGCTGGTCTGGGCTGCGAGCAGAATTCCGGCGATCCCGGCCAGGACCGCTGAAGTGACATAGAGCGCCACCTTCGTCACCCCGCTGGCCGATCGCGTCGACCTCACCAGCCGCGACCGCCGAAGAGCCCGTTTCTGCCTATGTGTCTGCGCAGCCCTGAACTGCGAAGCACGGACCTGACTCCCCGGCGACCCGGTGGAGCTCCAGCCAGCAGGTCTACGAACGAAAAGTTACGTGAACTTACGAAGTTTTGACCAGACGATCAGATTGTCAGCCCGATGACGCGCATCTGATGTTCGGTGTGCTTAGATTTCGGACCATGCGGGTCAGCGAGCGCCGTCGACTGATACTCGAAGCGGTCCAGCAGCACGGCGGAATCTCCATTCGGGAAGCCGCCGCCCTGGTCGACACCTCGGAGGTCACGGCCCGGCGCGACCTGCGTCACCTGGCAGAGGAAGGCCTGATCCGGCGCACCCACGGCGGTGCGGCAGCGCCGAACATCGTGAGCCACGAGGCGCCGTTCCTCGAGAAGGCCCAGCTGGCGGCCGCCGAGAAGGACGCCATCGCCGCGATCGCCGCTGGCATGGTCGACAACGGCGACGCGATCGCTTTCGGCCCCGGCACGACCACGCTGTCCCTCGCCCGAAGGCTCACGACGCGTGAGGAGCTCACCGTCGTGACCAACTCGATCCTGGTGTCCCAGGCGCTGCAGGGCGCTCCCGGCATCCACCTGCTGCTGTCCGGCGGGCTCGTCCGCAGCGCCACTCATGCGCTCGTCGGCCCGATCGCCGAGCAGTCGCTGGCCGGCTTGTACGTCACCACGCTTTTCCTGTCCGGCAACGGACTTTCGGCCGCTCGGGGCCTGTCCACGCCCGACGTGCTGACAGCGGCCGTCGACCGCAGACTCGCCGCATCGGCAGCCAGGGTCGTGGTGCTCGTCGACCACACCAAGGTCGGGGTCGAGACGATGTCGCTCACCGTCGCCACGGCCGAGATCGACTGCGTGATCACCGACTGGCAGGCCGACAAGGACGAGGTGCTGCGCCTTCGCGAGGCCGGCGTCGAGGTCATCGTCGCCGGCGAGTAGGCGTTGCCGCCCCGGTGGCTAGCCGGCGAGGCGGGCGGCCGCGGCCTCGATACGTTCGTCGGTGGCGGTCAAGGCAATCCGTACGTGCTCAGCGCCGGCGGCGCCGTAGAACGTGCCCGGCGCCACCAGGATGCCGCGGTCGGCCAGCCAGCCCACCGTCTGCATGCTCGGCTCGCCTCGGGTCGCCCACAGGTAGAGGCCGCCGAGCGAGTGATCGATCCTGAACCCGGCTGACTCCAGCGCAGCGCGTAGCAGGGTCCGCCGGCGCAGGTAGCGGTCGCGCTGGACCGCGACGTGAGCGTCGTCGGCGAGCGCAGCAGCCATCGCTGCCTGGACCGGAGCTGGCACGAGCAGCCCGAGGTGCTTGCGAATCTCCAGCAGCGTGGAGATGTACGTTTGATCACCGGCCACGAAGCCGCCACGGTATCCGGCCAGGTTTGACCGTTTGGACAGCGAGTGGACCACCAGCAGCCCGTCGAAGGAGTCGCCGCAGACCGCCGGGTTGAGCAGGCTTACCGGCTGCACGTCCCACCCGAACTCGAGGTAGCACTCGTCGCTGACGATGAGGACGCCGTGCTCGCGGCCCCAGGCCACGACCGCGCGCAGCGCTTGCTCGTCGAGGATCTGGCCGGCCGGGTTGGACGGCGAGTTGAGCCAGACCATCGCGACACCGGCAGGGTCCGCCGCGGTGACGTCCGCGCAGGCCTCCGGGACGGCCCCGACCAGCCGGGCGCCGACGTCGTAGGTGGGGTAGGCCAGCTCGGGGAACAGCAGGCGGGACCCTGGCCTGACGCCGACCAGCAGTGGCAGCAGCGCGACCAGCTCCTTGGAGCCAATCGTCGGCAGCACCTCGGTCGCCGGATCGACCGCCGCGGCGCCCGCCGTACGCACCAGCCAGTCCGCGGCGGCCGTGCGCAGGGCGACTGTGCCGAGGGTGGTCGGGTAGCCGGGCGCGTCGGAGGCTGCCCTCAGCGTCTGCTGCACCACCTCGGGCGTCGGGTCGACCGGGGTGCCGACCGAGAGGTCGCAGATGCCGTCCGGGTGGGCGCGCGCCGTGACGCCGTACGGAACCAGGCTGTCCCAGGGAAAGTCGGGCAGGCTCGACCCTGGAGGACTCAGCGAGCTGAGCCGGCCCGGCGTCGTCACAGAGGTGACCGAAGCCACGTGCTATCCCTCGGTGCCGTTGATGTTGGCCGGGAGCGCCACGATCAGCGGGTGGTCCTTGTCGATCAGACCGACCTTGGAAGCACCGCCCGGCGAGCCGAGGTCGTCGAAGAACTCGACGTTGGCCTTGTAGTAGTCCTTCCACTGCGCAGGCGTGTCGTCCTCGTAGAAGATGGCCTCGACGGGGCAGACCGGCTCGCACGCGCCGCAGTCGACACACTCATCCGGGTGGATGTAGAGCATCCGGTTGCCCTCGTAGATGCAGTCGACAGGGCACTCCTCGATGCAGGCCTTGTCCTTGAGGTCGACGCAGGGCTCGGCGATGACGTAGGTCACAGTGGGTGTTCCCTCCTCGGCTGGCGGCGGCCGGGGTACGAGATCCCGGTCGGTCCGGCCCCTAGTATCGCCAGCAGGCCCGCGAGGTACCACCAGGGGTGAGCCGATCCGTGCACCATCCGAGATACACCACCGCGCTGATCCCTGCCGATGTGGGCGAGCGGGTGATGGTCAGGTACGCGCTGAGCCCCGATCCGGACGGTCCTGCCGGTGGTCCGCGCCTCAGCGACGCGGTCGGTGACCTGCTCTCCTGGGATCACGCCACGCTGCGGATCGGGACCCGGTCCGGGCTCGTCGACGTGCCCGAGCAGGCGATGGTCGCGGGCAAACGCGTACCCCCCGCGATGCTGCGCGCAGCCAGCGACGTCTCCGTCGCGGAGGTGCAGCGGATGTCGGCGCTGAGCTGGCAGGCCCTCGAGACCGAACGGGTAGGCGGCTGGCGCCTACGGGCCGGCAACGGCTTCACCGGCCGGGCCAACAGCGTGCTGCCCCTCGGTGACCCCGGCCTGCCGCTCGACCGGGCACTGGCCAGGGTCGAGGCTTGGTACGTCGAGCGGGGCCTACGTCCCCGGTTCCAGCTGCCGCAGCCGGACACCGAGGCCCTGTCCATGGACCTCGCCGCCCGCGGCTGGCAGCTGGGCGACTCGGCCGACGTGATGGTCGGGGACGTCGGGGCGGCTCTCGAGGCGCTGGGAGTCCCCGACGACGAGCTGCCGGACGTCGAGATCACGGACGTCCCGTCGCCGGCATGGCTCGCGAGCTACCACTACCGCGGCGGGGCGTTGCCGCAGAGCGGCTACGCGGTGCTGACTCACCACACCAACGCCGGTTTCGCCTCCATCGTGGTGGACGGCGAGACGGTGGCGATCGCCCGTGCCGCAATCGACGGGCGCTGGCTGGGCTTCTCAGCGGTCGAGGTGGCCGAGCCCGAACGCCGGCGCGGGCTGGCACGCCACATCATGGGCGGGCTGCTGCGCTGGGGGCGTGACGGCGGCGCACGCTACGCCCACCTCCAGGTCGACCTCCACAACACGGCCGCCCGTTCGCTCTACGCCGGGATGGGCTTCGGCTACCACCACCGCTACGACTACCGGCTGCTGTCGTGACGGCCGCATCCCGGCAACGATTCGCCGCGCTCGTACGGTCGGAACCGGTCGACCTGGCCCTCGCAGCGCTGCTCGTGGGCGCCGAGACCGAGCCCGACCTGGACCTGGCAGCTGCCGAGGCCGCGCTGAACGCCATGGTTGCCGCGATCCCGCGCGGGGTCGACGGCGAGCCTGCAGCCGTGTCCGCTGCTCGGCTGGGCGAGGCGCTGCACCCCTACTCGGGCCGTCGCGAGGACTTCGGCGAGCTGCGGTCCTCCCTGCTGCACGAGGTGATCCGGCGCCGCCGCGGGCTGCCGATCCTGCTCGCGGTGCTGTGGGTCGAGGTGGGCCGACGGGCCGGCATCCCGACCTATCCCGTGGGCATGCCGGGCCACTTCCTCGTCGGCGTCGGCGACCCCGACGGCGACCACGTGCTGGTCGACGCCTACCGGGGCGGACTCGTCGTGTCGTTGGCCGAGGCGGAGCGGCTTGCCGTCGACTCGGCCGGAATTGCCCTCGTACCAGCGCATCTGCGCCCAACCGACCCCGTTGACGTCCTGATGCGGCTGCTCACGAACATCCGGGTGTACGCGGCCGGGCTCACGGCTTCGCTCGACAACGTGGCCACTCGCTTGTGGGCCGTCGAGCTGTCCCTCCTGCTCCCACGCCACCCGGTCGACCTCCGGCGCGAGCGGGCCGAGCTGCTGGTCAGGCTCGGCGCCTTCCTCGAAGCCGCCGATGAGTTCGAACGGTTTGCCGCCGCGATCGAGCCCGGCAACCCCGACGGTGCCGACGTCGCCAGAGCTGCGGCCAAGGTGTCCCGCGCACGCTGCAACTGAGGAGGCGTCCATGGCGATTCGGGTCAGCTGGCGAGGTGACTTCACCAGCACCGAGCTCAACGCGCTGCATGCGGCCGCCTTCGGCACCCGTCGCTTCAGCGACGAGGAGTGCGACTGGCACTCGCTCGTCGCCAGCCACAGCCTCGGCTGGGTCGTAGCCCGCGACGGGGAAACCCTGGCCGGGTTCGTCAACGTGGTCTGGGACGGCCTGGTCCACGCCTGGTTGCAGGACACCATCGTCTCGCCGGACTACGGGCGCCTCGGCATCGGCACCCGGCTGGTCGCAGCGGCACGTGCAGGCGCCGCGGCAGCGGGATGTGAGTGGCTGCACGTCGACTTCGATGAGCAGCTGCGACCGTTCTACGTCGACTCGTGCGGGTTCACCCCGTCGGCGGCCGGCGTCCTGCGACTCCGGCCGACTGACGGCCAGCGCACGTCGGCATAGGGTCGAGCCATGCTGCGGCTCACCGACACCCGTACCCGCAAGGTCGAGGCGATCGTGCCGGCACGACCGGGCGAGCTGCGGATGTACACCTGCGGACCGACGGTCTACCGGTTCGCCCACGTCGGCAACTTGCGCGCCTACCTGCTCTCCGACCTGATCCGACGGGTGGCCGAGCTGCATCACCTGCGAGTGACGGTGGCCCAGAACATCACCGACGTCGGGCACCTGGCCGACGACGCGGAGATCGACCCGTCCGGGGAGGACAAGGTCCTCGCGCAGGCCAGGGCGGAAGGGCGCAGTGCGTTCGACATCGCCAGGTTCTACGAGGCTGCCTTCCATGCGGACTGCTCTGCCCTGAACATCCGGCCGGCTGACCACAACCCACGAGCGAGCGAGTGCATCCCGGCGATGATCGAGCTCATCGGACAGCTCATCGAATCCGGCAACGCCTACGCAGCGACGGACGGTTCGGTCTTCTTCGACGCCCGCAGCTTTCCGTCGTACGGCGAGATCAGCGGAAACCGCCTCGACGACCTGCGGCCGGGACACCGGGTCGACCCGGAAACCGGTGGTGCCAAGCGATTCCACGCCGACTGGGCATTGTGGAAGAGCGCAGGGGCCAACCGCGAGATGGTGTGGGACTCCCCCTGGGGGCATGGGTTTCCGGGGTGGCACATCGAGTGCTCCGTGATGAGCCTCGAGCACCTCGGTGACGTCATCGACATCCACACCGGCGGCATCGACCTTCGCTTCCCGCACCACGAGGACGAGCGAGCCCAGTCCAACACAGCCGCGGGCAAGGACGTCGTACGACACTGGGTCCATGCGGAGCACCTGCTCGCCGACGGGCGCAAGATGTCGAAGTCCACCGGCAACGTGATCCGGCTCGAGGATGTCGCCGCCCGCGGCCTCGACCCCTTGGCTGTCAGGCTCTTTTTCCTCACCGGCCGCTATCGCCAGCAGATGAACCTGACCTGGGACGCGCTCAGTGCTGCCGATCGCCGGCTCTCGCGCTGGCGGGCAAGGGTTGCCGAGTGGGCCGAGTCACCGTCGGTCGCGCTGCCACGCGACGCTGTCGACGCCGTGGTCGCAGCCTTCGACGACGACCTGGACACCCCGACAGCCCTGGTCCTGCTCGACCGGCTGGCGCGCGACGAGTCGTTGCCACCGGGCGCGAAGTTCGAGGCGTTCGCCTACCTCGACCGGTTGCTCGGGCTCGACCTCGCCCGCGAGGTCGGCAGGGCTCCCGTGGTGACGCCCCTGCCGCCGGGTGCGCAAGAGCTGCTGGACCGACGCGCGCAAGCGCGTACCGCCAAGGACTTTGCCGCGTCAGACCGGCTCAGGGACGAGCTTGCCGGACTCGGAGTCGTCGTCGCTGACACCGCGACCGGCCAGACCTGGACCCACTGAGTCGGTAAGCCCGACGGTCACCAACCGGGTCACGTTGTTGACGGCGTCGCGAGAGGACGACGGCAACAGGTCGTCGCACACCACCACGTCGGCCTCGGCGAGCGAGGCGAACCGGCTGAGGCCGACCGTCGCCCACTTGGTGTGGTCGGCGACCACGACGAAGACACCGCCGGAGCCGATCATGGCCTGGTTGGTCTCGGCTTCGAGCAGGTTGGGCGTGGTCAGACCGGCCTTGTCGTCCATGCCGTGTACGCCCATGAAGACCATGTCCACGTGCAGCGAGTGCAGCGCCGCGATCGCCACGGTTCCGACGAGGGCGTTGGACGGGGTGCGCACCCCTCCGGTCAGGATCACGGTGCGGTCCAGGGACTGGCTCTGGTGCAGGATGTCGGCGACCGGGATCGAGTTGGTCACGACAGTGAGGCCCGGGATGTCGATCAGGTGCCTTGCCATGGCGAAGGTGGTCGTACCCGCGCTGATGGCCACCGAGCTGCCGGGCGAGACCATCGCGGCCGCAGCCCTGGCGATCGCCTCCTTCTCCGCCTGCTGCCGCGAGGACTTCACCGCGAAGCCCGGTTCGTCGGTCGCGCGCATCATCGGCAGCGTCGCGCCGCCGTGAACCTTGTGGACGAATCCGAGCAAGGACAAGGCCTCGAGGTCGCGCCGGATCGTCATCGTCGAGACGCCGAAGCGACGGACCAGATCGCTGACCCGTACGCCGCCGTGGAGCTGGACCTCCTGCAGGATCAACCGCTGTCGCTGCGGAGCGAGCATGTCACCGCCACTTTCGCAAAGCCGAGGGCCGATCGGATCAGTACGCGTCCGCTGGAGAATGCCACACGAGGCGGGCTCAAGTCCAGAAAAAAGCAACACGTTCGAACACTTCCGACGAACGTTTGTTGCCGCAACTGCCCAGTGTCCCCCGGATCAGCCTGAGCCTGCAG
Source organism: uncultured Actinomycetota bacterium (assembly GCA_963797535.1). Lineage (GTDB taxonomy): Bacteria > Actinomycetota > Actinomycetes > JAWWOL01 > JAWWOL01 > JAWWOL01. The sequence continues at coordinate 118,911 of CAWCPQ010000002.1, forward strand.
AGGTCGGCTCAGTCGTGATGGCTTCGTTTCCCGACCGTGATGTTCGTGTCCGTACTGTTACTCGGGACTCGTTGACACTGTTCGACTTAGCGGCAAGATTGTGAGCAGTTGTGTGCGATCGTGCACCAACCCTCTGGCGATCATTCCTCACAAGGAGCCGTGCATGACCCGTTCGATGCGCTCACCCAATCCTCGCGACGTCGGCTTCCCGGTGTCCCGTCGAACCCTCCTCGCGGGCATCGCCGGCACCGCCGGTGTCGCCGGCCTCGCTGCTTGCAGCAGCAACAGCTCCAAGCCCGCCACGGCTGCTTCCGCCACCTCCGGCGCCTCCGCCACCTCCGGCGCCCCTGCGACATCGGGCGGCGGGACCGCCGCCAAGGCGACCGGCACGATCACCTTCGGCTCCAACGGCTCGGACGCCGTGCCGAAGGCTGCCTACGCGGCCACCAACAAGCTGTTCATGACCCAGAACCCGGAGGCGACGGTCAAGACCAACACCGTCGACCACAACACGTTCCAGGAGCAGATCAACACCTACCTCCAGGGCACCCCGGACGACGTGTTCACCTGGTTCGCTGGTTACCGCATGCAGTTCTTCGCGGCCAAGGGCCTCGCCGGCGACATCTCCGACGTCTGGGCGAAGACGACCGGCTTCTCGGACGCGTTCAAGCAGGCCTCGACCTACAACGGCAAGCAGTACTTCGTGCCGATCTACAACTACCCGTGGGCTGTCTTCTACCGCAAGTCGGTCTGGTCGAAGGCCGGCTACGAGATCCCGAAGACCTTCGACGACCTGAAGACCCTCGCTGCCAAGATGAAGACGGACGGCATCGCCCCGATCGGCTTTGCCGACAAGGACGGCTGGCCGGCCATGGGCTCCTTCGACATCATCAACATGCGCACGAACGGCTACCAGTACCACGTCGACCTGATGGCCGGCAAGGAGTCCTGGTCCGACCCGAAGACGGTCGCCACCTTCAACAACTGGGCCGAGCTGCTCCCGTTCAGCGAGCCCGGCGCCCTGGGCCGGACCTGGCAGGAAGCCGCTCAGAACCTGCAGGCCGGCAAGTCGGGCATGTACCTCCTCGGCTCCTTCGTCGGACAGCAGTTCACGGCGGCCAACATCGCCGACCTGGACTTCTTCCCGTTCCCCGAGATCGACTCCCAGTACGGCACCGACTCCATCGATGCCCCCATCGACGGTCTGATGATGGCCGCCAAGCCCAAGAACGAGGCGGGCGCCAAGGCGCTGCTGCGTTCTGGGCCACCCCGGCGGCGGAGGAGGCCTACCTCAAGACCGACTCCAACGACGTGGCAGCCAACAACGGCGCCAGCAAGACCAACTACACCGCGCTGCAGAACAAGTCGGCCGAGCTCATCGCCAGCTCGAAGAACATTGCTCAGTTCCTCGACCGCGACACCCGTCCCGACTTCGCGTCCACCGTCGTGATCCCCTCGTTCCAGGGTTTCATCAAGAACCCGAAGGACATCGCCAGCATCACGAAGAGCATGCAGTCGCAGGCAGCGGTCCTGTTCAAGACCTGAGATTGAAAGGCACTTCCGGACTATGCTCCGCGTTTATCTGACCCTGTGCGCAGCACCAGTTCGGAAGGCAAGCTGATGGCGCTGACAGCCTCACCACGTCCGACCGACGCGCCGGCGGGAGTCAAGAAGTCCTCCCGCCGGCGCGGCGGCCGACGCTTCACGCGCACGGACAAGATCGTCCTGTGCTTGATGATCGGCATCCCGACCCTTCTGCACGTGTCGCTGGTCTGGTTCCCGGCCATCGCCTCGGTGTTCCTGTCCTTCACCACCTGGGACGGCATCGGTGGCGTCAAGACCATCCAGTGGTCCGGCACCGAGAACTACCACCAGATCTTCACCAACTACCCACCGTTCTGGCCGGCCGTTCATCACAACCTCGAGTGGCTGGCCGCCCTGCTGTTCATCGCGACCCCGCTGGGCCTGTTCCTCGCGGTGCTCCTTGATCGGGAGCTGAAGGGCAGCCGCATCTACCAGAGCGCGTTCTACGTGCCGGTGGTGCTGTCCCTCGCGCTGGTCGGCTTCATCTGGACGCTGCTCTACAGCCAGGACCAGGGCCTCATCGACGGCCTGACCGGCGCGCAAGTCGACTGGTTTGGTGATGCGAGCATCAACCTGTGGGCCGTACTGGTCGCTGCCATCTGGAAACACGTCGGCTACATCATGATCTTGTACCTTGCCGGCTTGAAGGGCGTCGACACGTCCATCAAGGAGGCCGCCGAGATTGACGGTGCCAACGCGTGGCAGTCCTTCCGCTACGTGGTGTTCCCGGCCCTCAAGCCGGTCAACATCGTCGTGCTGGTTGTCACCGTCATCGAGTCGCTGCGGGCCTTCGACATCGTCTTCATCATCAACGGCGGCACGAACGGCCTCGAGCTGCTGTCGGTGCTGATCTACAACAACATCGTCGGCGAGGCCAGCCGGATCGGGTTCGGTTCCGCGATCGCGGTGATTTTGCTCGTGATCAGCCTGACCTTCATCATTCTCTTCCTGGTGAACGCGTTCCGTAGGGAGCAGGAACAATGAGCACCGCCGTCATCACCCCGCCGGCCCGACCCCCCGTTGTCCCCCGCAAGAAGAAGAAGAAGCTGGGGCCAGCCCGGATCCTGCTGCACACCTTCCTGATCATCACTGCCGTGGTCTGGATCTTCCCGCTGGCGTGGGCTGTCTTTACAGCGCTGCGCCCGTACGAGAGCACGGCCACCCACGGCTACGTGTCGCTCGCGGGTCCGTTCAACTTCGACAACTTCACCACCGCCTGGAACCAGGCGGACATCCCGCACTACTACATGAACACGCTGATCGTCACGCTGCCGGCGATGTTTTTCGCCCTTATGTTCGCCTCCTGGGTGGCCTTCGGCCTGTCCCGGTACAGCTCCAAGTTCAACCTTGCCCTGCTGATGCTGTTCACGGCCGGTAACCTGCTCCCGCAGCAGGTGCTGATCACCCCGTTGTTCCGGATGTACCTGAAGATCCCGTTGCCCCTGTGGATGAGCGACTCGGGGACCTTGTACGACTCGTACTGGGGCATCATCTTGATCCACGTCGCCTTCCAGGTCGGCTTCTGCACGTTCGTCCTCAGCAACTACATGAAGACGTTGCCGCACGAGCTGACCGAGGCCGCGATGGTCGACGGCGCCTCAGTTTGGCGTCAGTACTACGCCATCGTGCTGCCGCTGTGCCGTGCCCCGTTCGCGGCGCTCGGGACGCTGTTGTTCACCTGGATCTACAACGACTTCTTCTGGGCACTGGTCCTGATCCACACCGGTCGAAAGCAGCCGATCACGTCTGCCCTGAACAGCCTCAAGGGGCAATACTTCACCAACAACAACCTGATCGCCGCGGCCTCGTTGCTGGCGGCCATCCCCACGCTGATCGTCTACTTCGTGCTTCAGCGCCAGTTCATCGGTGGTCTCACCGTCGGTGCGACCAAGGGCTGATCTCATATGCCCAGCGCGGTTCATCTGCGCCGGGGGGGAGTCAGTGTCGTCGTCGACATCACTGGCCCACACCTGCCCGGCATTGCTTACTGGGGCGCCGATCTCGGCGACCTTGACGAGGCCGGACTGCTCTCCGTGCTGCGGGCGAGCGCACCCTCCGCGATCGGCCAGGGCCCGGACGTCCCGGTCCGGCTGGCGCTGCTCCCCGAGCACGCGTCCGGCTGGCTGGGCCGACCGGGGCTGTCCGGATCTCGTCCCGACGGCTCCGGCTGGGCCCCTGCCTTCGACCTCGACTCCGCGTCGGTCGACGAGGACGGTGAGTCCGTACGACTCACGGTCCGCGCGACCGCCGTGCACGCTGGACTTGGCCTGGTCACCGAGCTCGAGCTCACGGCGCAGGGTCTGATCCGGGTCCGGCACACCCTACGCAACGACGGCGAGAGCTCCTACAACGTCGACGGTCTGGCCGTCGCGCTGCCCGTTCCCGCGGATGCGCAGGAGCTGCTGGACCTGGCCGGTCGCTGGGCCCGCGAGCGTTCCCCGCAGCGCCGCCCTTTCGGGGTCGGCACCTGGCTGCGCGAAGCACGCGGCGGTCGCAGCGGTCTCGACTCCCCCACCGTCCTGCTGGCGACCACTCCGGGCGCCGGCTTTCGCTCCGGCGAGGCGCGCGGGATTCACCTGGGTTGGGCCGGCAACGGCGTCTGGTGGGCCGAGCGCACCTACAACGGCGAGGCCGTCCTCGCCGCCGGCGAGCTGCTGCTGCCCGGAGAGCTGACACTGGCTCCCGGCGAGTCCTACTCCAGCCCGATCGTGTACGGGTCCTGGAGCGACCGCGGGCTCGACGGTGTCTCGTCCCGCTTCCACGAGTGGCTCCGCGCCCGGCCGCAGCACCCGTCCCCCACCAACCGGCCCCGGCCGGTGACGCTCAACGTGTGGGAGGCGGTCTACTTCGACCACCGGCTCGACCGGCTGCTGCCGCTCGTCGAGCTCGCTCAGGGCCTGGGCGTCGAGCGGTTCGTCCTCGACGACGGCTGGTTCCGGCACCGCCGCGACGACTCGGCCGGGCTGGGCGACTGGTACGTCGACGAGGGCGTGTGGCCGCAGGGTCTGCACCCGCTGACCGAAGCCGTACGCCAGCACGGCATGGAGTTCGGCCTGTGGTTCGAGCCGGAGATGATCAACACCGACTCCGACCTGGCCAGGGCCCATCCGGACTGGATCCTCGGCGCGGCAAGCGGTCTGCCCGGTGACCAGCGTCGTCAGCAGGTGCTCGACATCGGCCAGCCCGCCGCTTGGGACTACCTGTTCGAGCGCCTCGACGCCATCCTCACCGAGTACGCGATCACCTACGTCAAGTGGGACCACAACCGCCAACTCGTCGCCGCATCCACGGTCGGCGGCAAGCCGGGAGTCCACGCCCAGACCGAGGCGCTCTACCGCTTGCTCCGGGCGCTCAAGGCCCGGCACCCGCGGCTGGAGATCGAAAGCTGCGCCAGCGGCGGAGGCCGGGTCGACCTCGGCATCCTCGAGCTCACCGACCGGGTGTGGACCAGCGACTGCAACGACGCGCTCGAACGCCAGTCCATCCAGCGTTGGACCGGCCTGCTGCTGCCGCCGGAGCTGATGGGCGCCCACGTGGGTCCGACCCGTTCGCACACCACCGAGCGCACCCACGACCTGTCCTTCCGTGCGGCCACAGCACTGTTCGGCCACTTCGGGATCGAGTGGGACGTCTCGGCGGCTACCGACGACGAGCGGGCCGAGCTGGCCCGGTGGATCGCGCTCTACAAGCGCACGCGTCACCTGATCCACACCGGTGAGACGGTGCGTGGCGACTCTCCCGACCCGGCCTACTGGCTGCACGGTGTGGTGGCGCACGACCACAGCGAGGCGTTGTACGCGTTCGTCCGGCTGACCACGTCGGTCGCCTCCCGGGTGGGGACGCTTCGCCTGCCGGGGCTCGATCCGACGGCGACCTATCGGGTCAGCGTCGCATCACCGGAGCCGCTACCGGACCAGCTCGAACGAGTCACGATCCCTTGGCTGGACGGCGATTTTGACAGCACCGGCCGGGTGCTCAGCGAGGTCGGGCTGCAGGCCCCTGGCCTGCACCCGGAGCACGCCCTGGTGATCGAGGCTCGACGGGTCTAGCCGCTGAGGGTGTGGTAGCCGCCCTCGAAGTAGAGCAGCGGGGGCTCCTCGGGCGCCGAAACGTCGACGGCCACCACCTCACCGACCATCACCGAGTGGTCGCCGCCGTCGTAGACGCCGACCGTCCGGCACTCGACGACGGCAAGAGAACCGGTGAGCACCAGGGCATCCACCGCTGAGCCGCGCCGGGTCTCGAACGCATCGAACTGCCCCTCGAAACGCCTGCCGCGTGAGGCGAACCAGCGGGACGCCTCCCGCTGGTGCTCCCCGAGAATCGACACCGCCCAGATGCCGGCATGGGTGATGGCGTCGTGAAAGCGGGCGATCTTCTCGCAGGAGAAGAGCACCAGTGGCGGGTCGAGCGAGACGGACGCGAACGAGTTGACCGTCATCGCGTGGTCCTCGCCACCGAAAGCGGTGGTCACGACGACGATGCCGGTGGCGAACCGTCCCAGCGCATGCCGGTAGTCCAGCGGCCCAACACCGTCGGCAGCCGGTTCGGAGGTCATCCCCCGACCCTACGCGAGCTCAGGCGGGCTGGCTGGTCTGAGCGCTCGCGATGACGATGGCCGCCGGGGTGGCGATGAGCTTGAGGGTCGACAGGGCTGCCTCACCGAACGCGTTCTTGGTGGCGCTGGACAGTGCCAGCAGGCCGACCACCTTGCCACCGCGGCCGCGCAGCGGCATCGACAGGTAGGTCGCCATCGGCGTTGCGTCGTCGTCCTCGTCGAGCAGGCCCTCGGGGTCGGCCACCCGCGCGTCGATCATCTCGGCCGGCAGGGCGATGCCGGTGGCCTCGGTGAGGCTCCCGGCCGCGGCATCGAGGAACTCGTCGTAGTGCGAGACAGCGGTCTCGTGCGCGACGCCCACGTACGCCACCCGCTCCTCGGGGATCAGCACCCCGCACAGGTCGTAGTCCACGAACCGCTGCAGCTGCTTGAGCAGCTCCTCGATGGTTGCCTCGAAGGTGAGGCTCCCACCGGCGAGCCCGATCACCTCGGCCTGCACGGAGGTCTCGAACAGCTTGCGGTCCAGGATGTCGCAGACCCGCTGCAGCACGTCGTCGGCGGTGAGCTCGAGCGGGTCGGCCTTGAGGTTGGGGGCGCCACCCCGCGCCTTGGCCTTCTCAGCGAGCACCTCAGCGACCGCCTCGGCCAGCTCGGGTGCCTCGAAGTCCTTGCTCAGGTAGCGGTCCGCGCCGACCATCTGGCCCCAGTAGCGGTCGCTGGCGGCGTCAAGCGAAGTCAGCAGGATGATCGGGATGTCCGACGTCATCCAGTCGTCCTTGACCACGCGGGCGGCGACGTAGCCGGACACCCGCGGCATCTGGACGTCGAACACACAGGCATCGGGCATCGTACGGAAGACAGCCTGGACGGCCTCGACGCCGTCCTCTGCAATGACAACGTCATAACCCTCCTTGGTCAGGACGGAGGAGACGATGCGGCGCAGCGTGGGGCTGTCGTCGGCGATGACCACGGTCGGCATGCGGTGGGTCCCTTGCTCGAGAGTCTTTTAACGGCCGATGAGACGTCGAACGATGTCGACGAGGGAGGTCTGGTCGAACTGCTGCTTCAACAGGTAAGCGCTGGCGCCGGCCTCGAGACCCGCGCGCTGGTCCGCGTCGTCCCCGCACGAAGTCATGATCACGACCGGCACCTGCTCCCAGCCCTTCGTACGGCGAATCGTGCGGGTCAAGGTGAAACCGTCCATGCCCGGCATCTCCACGTCGGACAGGACCAGGTCCGCCGGTTCCGAGCCTAGCCTGGACGCGCCGTCCAACCCGTCGACGGCGGTCTCGACTTCGTAGCCGGCTCCCTCGAGGATGACCCGCTCCAGCTCGCGCACGCCGACCGAGTCCTCGACCACGAGCACCTTGGGGCGCCGCTCGGCCGGACCACGATCCTGTCCGGACACCGCGCCGTCGGTGCGCGCGGTGCTGGCCAAGGGTGCGACCACCCCCGCCGACGTGCCGGTCGCCTGGTCAGCGAGCTCGCGAAGATCGAGCAGGCAGACAACGGTGCCATCGCCGGAGATCGTGGCACCGGTGACGAGAGGCAGCCGGCCGAGGAACGGGCCGAGCTCTTTGACGACGAGCTCCATCTCGGTCTCGAGCCGGTCGACAGCCCAGGCGAGCTGACGTTCACCGTGGCGGACGACGAGGGCCGCCCTGGGTGCCCGTTCACCGGCCACCGCCAGGGTGGCGCCGAGGTCGAGCAACGGCACGTTCTGGCCCTGACGCACGATCACGGGAGCACCGGCGAGGTGGTGAATCTCCGTGTCGCGCAAGGACATCGAGGCGACAACCGCTGAGACCGGGATCGCGTAGACCTCGTCGCCCACACGCGCGACGAGGCAGCGCAGGACACCGAGCGTGACCGGAAGGGTCAGCCGGAAGGTCGTCCCTCTGCCGGGCACGGACAACACCTCGACGTTCCCGCCCAGCTCCTCGGCCGCGGTCTGCACGACGTCCAGGCCGACGCCGCGTCCGCTGGTCTCTGTGACCGAGCCGGCGGTGGAGAACGCTGGCACGAACAGCATCTGCCACAGGGCAGGCCCGGTGGCGAGACTGTCCGCCGGCAGCAGCCCGCTCTCGATGGCCTTGGCCCGTACCCGATCCTCATCGATGCCGTTGCCGTCATCGACAACTTCGAGAACGACCGTCCCGCCGGAGGACCGGGCTGCGACCCGTACCGAGGCCTGTCCCTTCTTGCCGGCGGCCCGACGCTGCTCTGGAGTCTGGCAACCATGGTCCACCGCGTTGATTACCAGGTGCTTGAGGGCATCTGCGACACCGTCGAGAACCTGCTTGTCCAGCTCTACGTCCTGGCCGACAAGGTCCAGCTTGACGTCCTTGCCCGTTGCCGTCGCCACGTCGCGCACAATCCTTGGCAGCGCGGCAAACACGCGTCGTACGGGCACCATCGCGAGGCCCATGGAGTCGTCCCGCACCCTGGCGATCTGGCCGAGGTGCGCCTCCACCAGCTCGCGGAGTCCGCGGGCCATGTCGCGCAGTCCGTCATCGGCCTGGGTCAGTCGGTGCAGCGCAAGCGCCGCGTCCTCGCTGAGCGAGGTGATGTCGATGCTGTCCTTGAGCGCCTTGGTCCACTTTGCGTGGTCCGTCGCCACCGACAGCAGCTGGGCCGACGACTGCTCCACCCGCCGCGCCCCCAGCTCGGCCTCGCCGACGATGTCGAGGAGCCCGTACACCTTCTCGCTGGAGACCCGCACCGAGTCCGAGCCGGCGCGACGCTCCTCCTGCTGCTCCTCGGCTGCATCGGGTTCGTCGGCCCGCAGCGGCGGTGCGACGAGCCCCTCCTCACCGGCGAGGGCCTGCTTGAGCACGGCGTTCATCGGGGTGAGGTCACTGTCGGCGAGCTGGTGGGCTGCACCGGGGATGGCCCGGCCGATGGCGTCGCAGGCGGCCAGCAGCAGGTCGATCAGGTCCTTGCGAATGCTGAAGCGACCGTCGCGCAAAGCGCCCAGCAGGTCCTCCGAGGTGTGCGCCAGCTGGAGTACGCCGTCGAGGCCGAGCATCCGGGCGCTGCCCTTGACCGTGTGGGCGTCGCGGAACAGCAGCGCGATCGCCTGCTTCGGCGTCTTGCTGGCCTCCAGCTGCAGCAGCCCAGCCTGAAGCGACGCGAGACGCTCCTCGACCTCGGCCCGGAACGTCGCGATCAGCTCAGGGTCGTCGACAGTCCAGCCTGCCACCGTTTAGGCGTCGTCACGTTGCGCACCCACCTTGACCCGTACGTCCGCCCGTTGCTGCCCCCGTCGCACTTCCCTCGAAACGATCTAGGGGATTGCGGGCCCATTCGGCAAGAATGGAACCCGAATCGCCTAGATCGTTTCCCCTGGCGGGCGGGCGCCTGTGGACAGACAGGGGCGGAATTGCCGCGGATCGACAAGAGTGTGCGGGCATGCGCCCCGCCCACGCGCCCGCAGAGCTGCTGAACGGTCGACCGTTCAGAGGCGACCATGCCCGCGCACTCGGCGTCTCCCCCGACGTTTTGCGTGGGCCGCGGTTTCGCAGGGTGTGCCGCGAGGTCTACGTGGCTGCCGACGCCCCCGACTGCCCGGAACTGCGACTTGCCGCGATCGCCATGGTGCTGCCCAAGGACGCGGTGCTGTCCGGTCTGTCCGCGGCGTGGCTGCTGGGCCTGGACATCGCCACACGAGGCGACGGACCACTCGAGGTCACAGCGCCGCGGGGAACCGTTCTGCAAGGCAGAGGATTGTTTGTTCCGCTGCAGGCACACCTCGACGCGAGCGACATCGTGCGCCGGCACGGTGTCCTGGTGACCTCGCCGCTGCGCACCGCGTACGACCTCGCCCGTCGGCTGACCCTCGTCGAGGCTGTGGTCGCGGTCGACGCGCTGTGGCATCGGCACCTCGTGACGCCCGATCAGCTCATGGACTACGCGGCAGTCCACGGCGGCCTGCGCGGGATTCGGCAGATCCCACGGGTCGCTGAGCTGGCCGATCCCGGCGCCGAGAGCCCGATGGAAACGCGGCTGCGGATGCTGGTCGTGCTCGACGTTGGTCTGCCTCGGCCGCAGACCCAGCTGGTGACGAGGGACGCGGCCGGCAAGGTGGTCGCTCGCCTCGACATGGGGTTCGCCGGGATCCGGATGGGCGTGGAGTACGACGGTGAGGTTCACGCGGAACCGGCGGTACGGGCCAAGGATCTGCGTCGGCACAACAAGTTGCTGGCGATCCAATGGCACAACCTGCGCTACTCCGCCGATGCCTACTTCAAGCGCAGAGCCGAGGTAATCCAAGAGGTGGGTGACACCTACGCAGCGCTCAGCGCCGGCGCCTTGCGAAACGATCTTGGACTTTTGGGGCTTCCCGGAGCGAAATGAGCCCCGAAAGTCCTAGATCGACGAGTGATGGGGCCCTGGTGTGCTGAGGAAAGCGGATCAGGTGCGGAACTGGGAGATCGACGCCCGCAGCTCGGCGGCCAGCTGGTTGAGCTCGGCTGCGGCGGCTGCGGCCTGACGGGATCCGACCGCGTACTGCCGGGAGACGTCCGAGACCGCGGTCATCGCGGCCACCACCTGGTCGGAGGCGGAGCGCTGCTGCTGCGTGGCGATCGAGATTTCCTTGGCGGCGGTGGTGGTCTCGTCGACCATCCCGGAGATCCGCTCGAGGGCGGCGACAACACCTCGCGCCAGCTGAGTTCCGGTACGGACCTCCTTGGCACCCTCTTCGGAAGCGATGATCGTGGCGTTGGTCTCGCCCTGGATCTCACTGACCAGCAAGGAGATCTGGCCGGTGGACTCCTGAGCCCGCTCGGCCAGCTTGCGCACCTCGGCGGCGACCACGGCGAAGCCACGACCGTGCTCACCGGCACGGGCAGCCTCGATGGCGGCGTTCAGCGCGAGCAGGTTGGTCTGGTCGGACAGGTCGTTGATGACGACGATGATCCGGCTGATCTCCTGCGACTTCTCGCCGAGGGACAGCGCCCTGGTGGCGATCGAGTCGACGCGGGTGGCGATCGTGTCCATGGCAGCCACCGATGCACCGACGGCCGTACGACCCTCCTCGGCGTGACGCAGGGTCTCAGCGGCGTAGCGGGCGACTGCCTCAGCGGTCTCGGCAATCTGCGCCGCCGTCGCAGCCAGCTCCTCGATGGTGGACGTGGTCTCGCTGACGGCTGACGACTGCTCGGTCGCGCTGGCCGCGTGCTCTTCGGAGGTCGCGACGAGTTCGCCTGCTGCTGCGGCAATCTGCTCGCCGCCACTGCGGATGCGGGTCACCAGCTGACGCAGGTCGCCCAGGGTCTGACCGAAGGCCATGGCCAGGTCAGCGAGAGCCTCACTGTCCTCGGGCTTGATCTTCATGTTGACGGCAAGGTTGCCGCTCGCAGCGATCGCGAGGTCCTCGGTGAGCTCCATGACCCGGGTCTGGAGACGGTCGTGGTCGTCGGTGGCGGTCTGGCGCATCGTCCACACCGCAGAAGCCAGGGTGCCGTTGAACCAGGCCACCATCGGGATCAGGGTGCCGACCACGATGACGACCGCCAGGTTCGCCGAGACCAGCGTGTGGGACACCCAGCCGGCCAGCACGAGGCCGAGGCTCGAGGCGAACGCGACGAGCATGCCCTGCCACTGCCGGGTAGCCACGGACGCGAACAGCACCAGCGGGACGTACAACATCCACATCGGTCCGTTGAGACCGCCGCTGACCGTCACGACGGCCGAGACGAACAGGACGTCAGCGAGGAGCAGTGCGAGCCGGTAGATCCACGCGACTTCCTCGAGCTTGGCGTTGTTCCGGGTGAGTACGGGCAGCAGGCTCAACGCCAGCGCCACCAGCGCGCCGACGATGCACCAGAGTCCGAACGCGATGAGGTGCACGGTCACCGTTGTGTCGTACTTGTGCATCACGAGGACGCCGGCGATCGCGAGCAGCAGGCTGCTCCACGTCGCCGCCGCGACTACGCGCGACAAGCGCTTGGCAAAATCCACCGGTGTCCTCCCAGAACGAGCCCTCGGCCAACCATCGGGACGAAGTGGCGTGTCCTGAAGGGTGAACAACAATCGGGTGAAGCGTTGGGTACGGCTCAGCCCGCCCGACGCACCCTCGGCAGCTGGGACCTCAGCCCGAACAACGTCTCGAGGTCGAGCACGGCGATCGGCCCGTCGGGGTGCGTGAGCTGTCCGGCCAGCACCGAGGCAGTGGAACGGGACAAGGTCAGCAGCACCGGCTCGAGCTGGTCGAACTCGAGGCTGACGACGCCCTCGACCCGTTCGGCCAGCAGTCCCAGCGTGATGCCCTCGCGGCTCAGGACGATGATCCGCCCGGCCAGCCCCAGGTCCGGTGTCGGTGCGCCCAGCAGTACGCGCAGGTCGACCACCGGCAGGATCCGGCCGCGCCAGTTGGCAACGCCGGCGACCCACGCCGGTACCCCGGGGACACGGGTTACGTGCGGAGGGCGGCCGACCTCGGCCACCGCGTCCATCGGCACGGCATAGCGAGTGCCACCGAGTCGAACCACCACCGTGTCCGTCACGTCAGCCAGCTCGACAGCAGCACCCTGTGTCCCCCGACGTTCCTCGGAACGTTCCGGATCGGGTGTGGCGTCGTCGGCACGGACAGCGGCTGTCGGCGCAGGGTCAGGTCCAGGGTCGGGTGCCGCGTCCGGGGCAGGGTCCGCGCTCCTGTCGGCGGGGGCGGGAACCTCCGTGCCGACCACGAGTGCAACGCTCGGCGCGGCAACAACGCTCGGCGCGGCAACTTCGCTCGGCGCGGCAACTTCAGCCGCGGCTGCTGCAGCGACTGCATCGGCGGCTGATGGGGCGGCTGATGGGGCAACGTCGTCGGGCCCGGGTTTGGGCCGACGGCGCACTGGCCGGCTGAACGCTGACCCGGCCGCAGGCGGTTCGGCCGCAGGCGGCGCACGGTTCGGCCGCGGACGGTTCAGCCGCAGGCGGTTCCGCAACAGCTGGCCCGGCTGCGGGCGGTGCGGCTGGTGACGGTGCAGACGCGGCGGGCTGCGGCGCGGGCTTCGCCATTGCGCTGCGACGCCGAACAGGCTTGGAGAACGACGAGGTTTCCGGGTCGGCCTGCCCGTTCGGCGTAGAGGCCTCAACCGGGGGCACCGGCTCGGGCTGCGGCTCCGCCTTCGCGACAGAGGCACGACGGCGGATCGGCTTGGAGAACGCGGTGGGCGTTGACGCCTCGACCGCACCAGGCGCAGGCTCCGTCGGTTCGCTGACCTCAACCGGCTCGGCCCCCGGCTTCGTGGCGGGTGTACGCCGCCGGACCGGCTTGGCGAGCCCGGTTGACGCGGGCAATGATGCTGCAGACGGGGAGCTTGCAGCCGTGACAACCTCAGCAACGTCAGCGGGCTCTGCCTGGTCGGGCAGCTGCGGCGCGGCGCCCTCCGGCACGGCGGCGGCGTCCGGCACGGCGGCGGCGTCGGGCACGGCGGCTGTGTCGGCCGCAGGGCGCCGACGGCGCGGCGGACCGGAGAACGCACGGGTGTCCGGTACCTCGATGGGCACGTGACCCTCCTGCGCCTCGCCGGTCGGAACCGGCGGACGCCGGACCCTCAGCCGGTCATCGGCGTCCGGACGTCCGGAGTGAAGATTTCGGATCCGAGCCACCGGGCGGACGCGAGCGCCGGCGCGCAGCGGGATCGGCGAAGATGACCGAGATCCCCACGGCGAGGACGCACGCAGCGGAGCCGGCGAACAGGAAGCCCAGCGGCACCCAGTCGCCAGCGGCGCCGCCCACGACGACGTCGTCGGTGCCGCCGAACATCACCACGCCGACCCCGAGGATCCAGCCGATGAACGCGACGGCAGCTCCCGACCTGCCGCGCAGCCCCCAGCCGGCCAGCACGCCGAGCGCGAGGTTGCCGATGACGGCGAAGATCACGGCGACGGGCAGGTGCCATCCCAGCAGCGACGGTCGGCTCGGGATGTGGAACGCCCCGATCAGCGCCAGCATGAACGCCGCGACGAACACCGCGACGTAGGTCAGCGTGGTGATGAACCCGTTGACCCACCCGGGTGGACCGGTTGGCTGAGTGGCCTGGTCAGCCTCGGGCAACGGCTCTGTCACCGGGCCAGACTAGTCGCGGCCCGGCAGACCCATCGGCTCGCTCGCAGCAACCGTCGGCGAAATCGCGGGCAACGCGCCGTCCCGCAGGTCGATGACCTGACCGGTCTGGGCGGCCTGAGCGTTCTCGAGGACGTCGGTGATCTGGCTGCCGATGAGCTCATCCCGTTCGATCAGCGCGTCACGCAGCGCCGTCACCAGGTGCAGGTTGCGCGACAACAGGCCCATGACGGCCTCGCGCTGCTCCTGCAGCACCTTCTCGACCCTGGCCCGGCCCTCGGCGTCCGCCAGCACCCGGCCGACGATGTTGGTGTCGGTGAAGGGGCTGTTCTGGATCGCGAGGTAGGAGATCAAGGTGTCCGTCATGCCCACGGCGCCGACCATCGTGGCGGCCACGTTGGTCGCGTACAGCAGATCTCCGCCCGGACCGGTGCTCATGTCGTCGAAGAACAGCATCTCGGCGACCTGGCCGCCCATCGCGATCTTGATCAGGTCGGCCATCTCGTGGCTCGACCGGGTGTAGACGTCCTCGGGGTCCCCGTGAGCGAGCAGGCCGAGGGAGTCCCGACGCTTCACGATGGACAGCACCTCGAGCCTGCGGTGCGGTGCCACCAACCACGCGACCGTCGTGTGACCGGCTTCGTGCGTGGCGATGATCCGGCGCTCGTTCTCGGTGTAGGCCTTGGGCTGGCCCATGCCCACGGTCATGGTGAGCCGAGCGGTCTCGGTGTCCTGACGGTTCATGGCGTCGCGCCCGCACCGGACCGCATTGATCAGCGCCTCATCGAACATGCCCTCGAGCATCGCGGGCGTGAAGCCGCCGGTCACGGCGGCGATCGCGTCGCGGGCGCCGTCCTGGTTCAGGTCGGCGTCGTGGGCCTTGCGGGACAGGAAGTGGTCGACCAGCTCGCGACGTCCGTGCCGATCCGGCAGCTCGAAGGTGAGCCTGCGGTCGAACCGGCCGGGGCGCAGCAGCGCGGGATCGAGGTTGTCGGCCCGGTTGGTTGCGGCGATGAGCATGATGTTGGCGGACTTGACCGGCGTCTTCTTGATCGCCCGGCGATCCGGCAGGAACAGGTTGACCTTGTCCACCAGCTTGCCGGCGAACTTGGCCATGCCAACCGGCTCCTCGAAGGACTGCAGCTGTACGAGCAGCTCGTTGACCGCCATCGAGGCGTCGCCGGGCGCGGTGAGCGCGTTGACCACCGGACCGTTGGACGCGGCCACCGTCGCGTAGGTCGCCGGCAGCCCGATCAGGCCACCGCAGGCTGAGTGGTCGTGGGACAGAGAAGGCGCCGCGGTCATGCTCGCCATACCGGTACGGGCACCGCCGATGGCGTCGAACTCGTCGATGAAGCCGATCGCACCGCCCTCCTGCTGGGCCAGCTTGCGCAGCGTACGGAAGTAGGCGCGGACCTTGCGGGACGTGGCGCCCTGCATGGAGGAGGTGAACGAGGTGGCCGAGGCGTACAGGAACGGAACGCCGGCAGCCCTGGCCATCGCCTTCGCGGTGTGCGTCTTGCCCGTACCCGGACCACCCTCGAAGAGCAGACCACGTCGAGCACGGCCGCCCATCTCACGCTCGAAGCTGGTGTGCTGCAGGAACAGGTTGAGCGACCGAACGACCTCGTCCTTGACCGGGTCGATGCCTCGCACGTCGTCGAGGCTGATGTTGATCTGCTCGGGCCGGATGACCACGTGCGGCGACCGGCCGGTGAGGAAGAACTGTGCACCGACCATCGCGATCAGCAGGATGAAGAAAGCGAACGGTGCCACCAGCGTCCAGTTGATCGGGGGGAGGCTGGGCAGGACCCAGACCCCACGCGCCGTCCGTACGACAACCCAGACCACTACCGCGAGCACCACCAGGGCCAGCTTGGCTTGCCGCTTGTGCATCCGGCTGTCGCGCATCCGCCCGACATCGGCTTCGCGCGCCTCCAGCACCGTGTCGCTGTTCAGCTGAGTGACGGCCTGTGGGGAGGAGAGCGACATGCGATGCCCCTTGCGAGGTGGGTGAGCGCCAGAGCCCGGACGGGCGGGCCAAAACTTTCTTGGCGAAACCCCTCAAGCCGCTGACGCTCGGTGCCGATACGGAGAGAGCCGGATCCAGGACCCGAGCCCGTGACGCTTCGTGGTGCACCCCGATCCTCTCAGGCGAACACCCGCCACCGCTACTCTCGGTGACCATTTCACCCGTTTGGCGGCGGACCACTCGGCTCATCCTGCGTCGATCTCACCGATCGTCACCCTCACGATCGTCACCACGCCGCGGGGTCCGTCGTGCGCGACTACGGCTCGAGTCCGCTGAACAGGTCGGACTCCCACTGCTGGCCCTCCGGGCGCTCGCCGGGTACGCCCTGCACCTGCTGGAAGTACTCGCGGCCCCACGAGGTCATGCCGACGCCGTCGGCCAGGGCGAAGAACGGGCCGTCGACCGCGATCTGGGTGGCGTGCGCCCGCATGGCGTCCATCTTGGCCTCGAAGAAGTCCTGGCCGTCGATCGCCGTGGTCACCAGATCGTCCGGCGTTCCCATCGGCAGCTGGTCGGCGCTGGTGACGTCCTCCCCCCAGAAGCTCGACTCGCCCCGCTCACGGAAGTAGTCGATGCCCGCCTGCAGCACGGACTTCGGCAGCGCGGTGTAGTAGAACTTCGCCGGCGCCCACGGCTCCCCCAGCTCCGGCCAGCGATCCTCGCCTGCCGCGGCGCTAGCCGCCAGAGCGACCCGATGGGCCTGAATGTGGTCGGGGTGCCCGTACCCACCGTTCTCGTCGTAGGTGACCACGACCTGTGGTCGCACCTCGCGGATCACCTCGACCAATGCCCGCGTCGCCTCCTCGAGATCGGCCTGCCAGAAGCAGTCGGGCCGGTCGTTGGTGGGCAAGCCCATCATGCCGGAGTCGCGCCACCGGCCGGGCCCGCCCAGGAAACGGTGGTCAGTGACACCCAGCACCCGCATCGCGGCGTCGAGCTCGAGGATGCGCTGAGGCCCGAGAGCGTCGTCCTTGTCCGCCGCCAGGTGCTCGAGGTCTGGTACGAGGACCTCGCCCTCCTCGCCCAGCGTGCACGTCACAAGCGTGACGGCGACACCCTCGCTGGCGTACTTGGCCATGGTCACGCCGGTCCCGATCGTCTCGTCATCAGGGTGGGCGTGGACCAGCAGAAGGCGACGGCCGCCATCGAGCGAGGACTCAGTTGAGGACATGGGCCAACCCTATGCAGGACTCCGACAACTCCGCCACCGTGGCGACCGGTCCGGGGCTCCAGTTCCAGTTGTGGCCATCCTTGCCGATGGACCTGGAAGAGACGTCTAGTCGAAGGGTCCCACCGTGCTCTGGACCATCCGCCGCAAGCTCCTTGCGATCAGCTTGCTCGCCATCGCATTCCTCGTCGCTGTCGGTGGGACCGGGCTCTGGGGTGCCCAGAACGCGACAAGTGCGTCTCATCGGCAAAGCCAGCTGGCCGACCTGATGACGCAGCAGCTCGACGGCGAGGTCGCCCACAACGGTGTTGCTCGCGACGTCTGGGAGTCCATCGCGGTCTTCCAGGCTGTTGATGTGGCCGACGTCGCCGCGGAGTTCAACGACTTCGCTGCGGAGTGGACCTCGGCCCAGGCGGCACTCGCGGGGAACAAGACACTCCCTGGCAAGCTGCGGGCTCAGGCGGTCAACCTGAACCAGAGCGCCATGAACGTCATGGCTCTCGGTCGCAAGGCAGTGAAGGCGGCAGACAAGGACAACGACGCGGCACGAGCCGCCGCTCGGGTCTTCGACACCGCGTTCGACAAGTACGACGCCGACGCCAACCTCTTCCGCACCGGGCTCAACGCAGCAGCTGTCTCCACCAAGGCCGCGGCCGCCCGTGCCGTGACCGTGGAACGCTTGGTGCTCATCGCAGCCGTCGGTGCTGCGGCCGTGGCCTTGTTCCTCCTCGCCGCCTTGATCAGCCGCTCGATCCGCAAGCCGCTGGAGAAGTGCGTGGCCGGGCTGGAGCAGCTGGCCAAGCGCGACCTGACCGCAAACTTCGGCAAGGCCAGCAACGACGAGATCGGCCGCATGGTGCGGGCGCTGACCTCGGCGGTCGGCGACATCCGAGCCGCTCTCGGTGAGATGGCTGAACGGTCCAAGATCGTCGACAGCGCCTCTCACGAGCTGTCGGCCGTCAGCCAGCAGCTCGCAGCGAGCGCGGAGGAGACGGCCAGCCAGGCTCGCAGCGTCTCCAGCGCCGCCCGCACGGTCAACGACAACGTCCAAACTGTTGCCACGGGCACCGCACAGCTGTCCGGGTCGATGCGCGAGGTGGCGGACAACGCGTCGCACGCAGCGACCACCGCTCGCGAGGCCGCAGGACTGGCCGACCGGGCGGAGAGCATGCTCGAGGCGCTGCGGGACTCCTCCCTCCAGATCGGCACCACCGTCACGGTCATCCGGGACGTGGCCGAGCAGACCCACCTGCTGGCTCTCAACGCCACGATCGAGGCAGCCAGGGCCGGTGCCGCCGGCCGAGGCTTCGCCGTGGTCGCGGACGAGGTCAAGGCGCTCGCCCGCACGACCGCTCGGTCCACGGACGATGTCGCCGAGGTCGTCCTGGCGATGCAGGGCTCGGTACGGGAGGTTGTCGACGTGATCGCTCGCATCGCCGGAACCGTACGAGGAATCGACGGCAACCAGTCGACCATCGCGCACGCGGTCGAGGAGCAGACCATCACCGCGGGCATGATGCGCAACGGGGTCGAGGATGCCGCGACCGGCGTCTCCGCGATCACCGGCAACATCGACTCGGTCGCGGACTCCGCCGCAGCCACGACCGAGGGTGTGACCTCGGCTCAGCGGGCTGCCGATCAGCTCGCGGAGACAGCAGCGCAACTGGCGGGCCTCGCCGGCAGCTTCGTCTACTAGGCGGCTCGGGCGCGCTTACTCGATGGTTGTGCTTCGGCCCAGGTAGGTCAGCACTCCTGCCTCGCGCACGTCGATCTCGTGGAAGCCGAGTCTGTCGTAGAACAGTCGCGCCGGCCTGTTGGTCGTCACCATTCCCAGGTGTACGGCCGGGGCACCGCGGTCTGCCAGTGCTGACAACATCGTGGTCATCAGCAACCGCCCGTAGCCCTTGCGTTGCTGGTCCGGCAACAGATCGATGTGCAGGTGGGCCGGATAGTCGACGAGCGCGGGGATGAGCAGCCGCTCCGGGTTGTGGTGCATGGCGATCATGTGCTCGTCCGGGGTCTCCGGTGCGCTGTCCGGCACCGGGTAACGGTCGAGCATCCGCGGGATGTACTGCTCGCGATAAGCGGCAGCGAACGCTGGCGTGTCAGCCGTTCCCACCACGTACCCGACGGCCCGTCCCCCCTCGTCGATCACGAACGCAAGATCGGGCTCGAGCAGCGTGTACGGAATCGCGAACAAGTCACCCATCAGCTCATCCGTGGCCCACATGCCTCGAGCGTCGCCACCGGCATCAGCGGTACGTACGCAGATGTCATAGACAGCAACCTGATCGGACTCGCGGTAAGGGCGCAGCCGACCCGGTTTCGGGGAATCGCTCATTTTCCGAGCATCGCACAAGGCTCGGACCTATCCCGGCCTCCGCAGTCGCCTCGACGCCGGCCGCGCAGCCGAGACAAGCGGACACTGGGGCCCCGGGTTGGTGCCCCTCGCGCGGTGTATGACTTGCGGGCTGATCGGCCCGCAAGTCACGGCGAACGTGAGAAGGTTCGCAACGGCACTGTCGCACCGTGGCGGGCCAGGGCAGGCGGGCAGGTGCAGGCAGGCCGTGGCTGGCGAACCTGGCGAGCAACCAACAGGGCGTTAGCCCGGCAGCGGCGGGTGGCTGCTTTCCCCTGGTGCGGCTGGGGTTTGTGCCCGTGCCGGTGTGGTGGTGCGCCTGACCCGGCGGGTCAGGCGGCGGGTTGTCGGTGTTGGCGGAGTTGCCGGCCGGTCGGGTCGGTCGCGACCCAGGTCGGTGGCTGGTCGGCCCTGCCGGGGTTGTCGTCCGCGAGGGTCGCTGGGGCCCGGTGCAGGGTCCAGTGGCCTTCGTGGATGAGGTGGTGGTGGAACCAGCAGACCAGGGCCAGGTTCTCGATGTCGGTGTTGCCGTCGTGGGACCAGAAGATCAGGTGGTGGATCTGGCACCGCGCCGGGGGGACGTCGCAGCCGGGGAACACGCAGTGGCCGTCCCGCACGATCACTGCCCGGCCTTGGGTCGGGGAGTGCGAGCGGGAGTTGCGGCCCAGGTGCAGCGGGTCGCCCCAGCGGTCGACCAGGGTGAGGTTCATAATCGCGTTGCAGCAGATCCGTTCGATCGTTTCGGTCGCCAGCGTCTTCGTCGCAGCCGGAGATCAGGTGCTGACCACCACCGAACACCGTGACCGGCATCCCGGAAGGGGGGTGACCCGGTGCCGCGGCCTGACCCGGTGCCGAGGCGTCGCGTGCGGTCCCCGCGGCGCGTTGCACAGGAATCCCACCACCGCCACCACGGCCCCACGGCACCGGCCACCACCGTCGCGGTGGCAGCTGCACCCTTCCGGTGTCTCGACCTTCCGGTTGGACTCGGCCAGCGGGGCGCCGGGGCCGTGGCCGGTGACCGCACCGTCGACGTGGTGGAACATCCGGTGCACCAACCCGGCCAGCGCGGCGTCGAGCATCGGACTCCCCGCCACCGAGCCCCAACCGTCAGCCGCGCGGTCAGCCGCGCCGCGGTCAGCCACGCCGTCGCCAAGCACGCCTCCGCCAGTAGTGCCGGCACCGGGCAGCGGGGTGGTGGTGGTGGTGTCGGTGCGGACCAGGAAGGTGACCCGGGGTCGGTCCCCGGCCACGTCCGGCAGCCCGGGGGAACGCAGGGCCAGCTGCGCGGCTTGGACGAGGGCGTCGGCGCGGCGCTGGCCGGGGGTGCGGGTGTCCTCCGGCCCCCGCTTCACCGACAAGGCGTCCAGCACGACTTGCACCGACGCCCCGGCTTCGGGGTCCAACGACCCGTGCAGGTCCCAGCCGCCCTGGAAGGTCCGGACCAGGTTCACCTGCCTGCGCTCGTGCAGGTGGGCCGGGTTGTCCGTGGCCGCTCCCTGGTCGTGGCAGTCGCGGATCTTCTCCCCGAGCCTGCGCAGGTCCGCGGGGCGGGCGTGCGGGGCCAGGTTGGTCACGGTGAACTCATGGCCGGCGACCACCTCGGCCGGGACGTCCCTGGTCACCGCGGCGAACGCGGCCAGGTGCTCCGGGGCGACCTGGCCCGCCGCGGCCACCGCCCCCAGCGACGGCAACCGGTCCGCGAGTCGCGCCGCGTCCACCAGCCCGCGCGCACCCGCCGGTCCGGCGTTGGTGAAGGCGCGGACCCACGCCACCGTGGAGCCCATCCCGTCGCCCTCGGCCAGACCCTGGCCGTCGATCACCGCCAGGCGTCCCAGCAGCAGCGCCTGCACCCGGCGGGTCAGCACCACCAACGCCCGCGCCTGCGCGCGCACCACCGCCGCCGGCGTGGCCGGGTCCGGGCGCACGGTCAGCGCGTCGATCGCCGCGGCCAGTGCCGGGAACAGCACCGCCGGGTCAACCACCTTCGAGTCCTCGAACATGTGTTCGACTCTACCGGTGAGCCACCCTCGAATCCACCCCCGCAACGAATCTGTGGACAACTATCTCAAACCCGCAAACCCTTACGTAGCAAGGGTTCTCACCGATCCGTTGAGCTGCGGGCCCATATGCCCGCAACTCACAGTCCCGGCGACAGCAACCCGGACCAGCTCACCGCCGGTGGCCGTACGGCAGCACACACCGGGCTCCCGTCGGGCATCGAAAGGCCCACCGTGGCAAGAACCCCTGCCACCGAAAACAGAGGGACGGCGATGTCCAACATCAGCTTTGCCCGCCGGAACACGAGCCCCTCCGCCTGCCATGACAGGTAGAGGAAACGCCCACCCGGCCGGCCGTGCACGTAGGGGCCACGCAGATCCGTAGCGCCCACCAGTTGGGCCTCAAGCTCCCAACGCTTGTCGGTGCCGTCCGCTGGCAGGGCGTCGACAACGTCGCGGCCGCGCTGCGGCCCGACGGTGACACCCTCGATCACGGGACAGCCGGTCCCCAGGATGACGATCCGCACCGGCACATCGTCGCACCCTGCCCTTCCGCAGCTCAGCGCACGAGCGGGGCCGAGCGTTCGGCGATAAAGGCCGGCCGCGCAGACGGGTCGTCCGGCGCGACGGCAAAGGCGGCGACCCGCAGTTCCGGGTCGAGGGCGTTCCAGGCTTCCCTCAACAGCTGCGCGCGAGTGTCGGCGACGACCGCAACGCTCACCGGCTCCGCCCCCGTGACCACCTCATCGACCGTGCCGGCGTAGGTAGTCATGACCAGTGCCTCACCAGCGACCGGGTCACAGCGCTGCACGCGACGCACCGCGCAGCCACGGCTGTCGCGGCCGACCCATCCGACGAAGGACTCGTCGGGTCCTCCGTACGCCAGGACCATGCGGGGCGTGAAGATCGGCGGATCCGGTTCGTACGTGTGCCGCGCCAGCGCGGACGGAAGGGACTCCCCCGTCGCCAGCGCCAGCGCGATCGGCACGACCTGGTCGCCGTTCCCGATGACCGACCAGCGTCCACGCCGCACTCCCGCGACGTAGTGCCGGAGGATGTCGAGGTTGGCGCCCGCCGCATTGGCCACTGCGATGTCAGTGCCGACGACCTGCAGCTGGCGGGCCCGCGAGGCAACCGACCGACCGGTCAAGAAGTAAAGGAACGTCAGGTCGCCGTTGCGGGTACGCGCGCCGATGCAGCCACGGCCCGGGTAGGGCCGCGCCGACAACAGCTCCGCGACGGTCTGCACGGGGTCAGCATCTCAAGCCCCGCCGCAGCCCCCGTGCCCCGGGTCAGTCAGAAGCGGATTCGCGGGCCCGCATCGCGTTCTTGGCCCGACGGCTGTTGCGCTCCTGGCCGGCGAGGATCACCTTGCGGATGCGTACGGTCGCGGGGGTCACCTCGACACACTCGTCCTCGCGGCAGAACTCCAGCGCCTGCTCAAGGCTGAGCACCTTGTGCGGAATCAGCGGCACCAGAATGTCACCAGACGACTGGCGCATGTTGGTGAGCTTCTTTTCCTTGGTGGGGTTGACATCCATGTCGTCAGAGCGGGAGTTCTCGCCGACGATCATGCCCTCATAGACCTCGGTGCCCGGCGCGACGAACATCGTGCCGCGCTCCTGCAGGTTGGCCAGTGCGAAGCCGGTCGTCGGGCCGCGACGGTCAGCGACGAGCGACCCGGTCGGACGGGTGCGAAGCTCGCCGTGCCACGGCTCGTAGCGCTCGTGCACGTGGTGCAGCAGACCGGTGCCGCGAGTCTCGGTGAGGAACTCGGTCCGGAAGCCGATCAGCCCGCGCGCCGGAACGATGTACTCCATGCGGATCCAGCCGGTGCCGTGGTCGACCATCTGCTCGAGCCGACCCTTGCGCAGTGCCAGCAGCTGAATCAGCACGCCCTGGTAGTCCGACGGCGCGTCGATGGTGAGCCGTTCCATCGGTTCCTGCAGCTTGCCGTCGATCATGCGGGTGACAACCTGCGGCTTGCCGACGGTCAGCTCGAAAGCCTCGCGGCGCATGATCTCGACGAGGATGGCCAGCTGCAGCTCACCGCGGCCCTGAACCTCCCAGGTGTCGGGGCGCTCGGTGTCCTGCACGCGGATCGAGACGTTGCCGATCAGCTCTGCGTCCAGGCGGCTCTTGACCAGGCGGGCGGTCAGCTTCTTGCCGCTCTCACCGGCCAGCGGCGACGTGTTGATGCCGATCGTCATCGAGATCGACGGCTCGTCAATCGTCATCACCGGCAGCGGCCGAGGGTCGTCCGGGTCGGCCAGGGTCTCGCCGATGGTGATCTCTGGAATACCGGCGACGGCGACGATGTCGCCGGGGCCAGCCTCCTCGATGGAGACCCGCTCGAGCGCCTGGGTGCCGAGCAGCTCGGTCAGCTTGACCCGCTCGATGGTGCCGTCGGCCTTGCACCAGGCGACGGTCTGACCCTTCTTCATCGTGCCGGAGTGCACGCGGCACAGCGCGAGGCGGCCGAGGTAGGGCGATGCGTCAAGGTTGGTGACGTGGGCCTGCAGCGGGCTGCCCACGATGTAGGAAGGCGCAGGGACCGTGTTCATGATCGTCTGGAACAGCGGCTCCAGGTCGGGGCTGTCCGGCATGCCGCCGTCCTCGGGCCGGTTCAGCGACGCGCGTCCCGCCTTGGCGCTGGCGTAGACGATCGGGAAGTCGATCTGGTCCTCGTCGGCATCGAGGTCGAGGAACAGCTCGTAGGTCTCGTCGACGACCTCAGCGATCCGCGAGTCGGGGCGGTCGACCTTGTTGATGACGAGGACGACCGGCATCCGCTTCTGCAGCGCCTTGCGCAGCACGAACCGGGTCTGCGGGAGCGGCCCTTCGGAGGCGTCCACCAGGAGCAGGACGGCGTCGACCATCTCGAGCCCACGCTCAACCTCGCCACCGAAGTCGGCGTGGCCGGGAGTGTCGATGATGTTGATGGTGATGCCGTTGTGCCGTACGGCGGTGTTCTTCGCGAGGATCGTGATGCCCTTTTCACGCTCAAGGTCCATCGAGTCCATGACCCGCTCGCGAACGGAGTCGTTCTCGGCCTGGTGCTCGGAGAAGGCGCCCGACTGCCAGAGCATCGCGTCGACGAGGGTGGTCTTGCCGTGGTCGACGTGCGCGATGATCGCGACGTTACGGATGTCATCGCGGGTGGCACGGGTCTCGCTGTTGTCCGGGGTGGGCACGCGTCAGCCTTCAATTTCTGGGGATCCGGGAGCAGCCGAGGTCACTCGCGACGGCTGATGAGTCTCCTATGGTACTTCCCCGGCACTAGCATCGGGATTTGTGCATGACTACACCCACGACGACGACGTCACGGCCAGGGCGCTCGCGGCCGGCTGCCTGGACCGGCTCCAGCTCGACGCGCCGCTTGACCGTACGCAGACCCCGGAGCAGCTGAGCGCCGCGGCGGGCGCCACCATCACCGCTGAGGGCCTGGGCGGTGCCGAGGCGATACGGCTGTGGAACGACGTGCTCGCGCCGGCCTGCCTGTCCGTCGACCATCCCCGCTACCTCTCGTTCATCCCCAGCGCGCCCACGGTCGCCGCGAACGCCTTCGACATGCTGGTCGGGGCGTCCAACGTCTATGCGGGCTCCTGGCTCGAGGGCTCCGGAGCGGTGTACGCGGAGAACCAGGCCCTGCGCTGGATCGCCGACCTGTGCGGGCTGCCGGCCGTGTCCGGGGGTGCCTTCGTGCAGGGCGGCACCGGCGGCAACCTCGCCGCGCTGGTCGCCGCCCGCGAGCACGCCAAGCGCACCAGGACCGAGATGCCCGGCCGGTGGGCTGTCTGCGTCACCAGGGAGACGCACTCGTCCATCAAGCACGCCCTGCACGTCGTCATGGACGTCGACGTCATCGAGGTCCCCGGCGACGAACGCGGCCGGTTGGTCGGGGCACAGCTTCGGGACACCGTGCGCGCCCTGGATCCCCTTGTTGCCCAAGGGATTTTCGCCGTCGTGGGCACGGCAGGCACCACCAACCTCGGCATCGTCGACGACCTCGCCGGTATCGCCGAGGTCGCCAGCGAGTACGGCTGGTGGTTCCACGTCGACGGCGCCTACGGCGGCGCCGGCCTTGCAGCACCCAGCGTTCGGCACCTCTTCGCCGGCATCGACAAGGCCGACTCATTCATCGTCGACCCGCACAAGTGGCTGTTCGCGCCGTTCGACTGCTGTGCCCTGATCTACCGTGACCCGGCCCTCGGCCGGGCGGCGCACACCCAGCACGCCGACTACCTCGACCCGGTGACCGTCGAGGGCGAGTGGAACCCGTCGGACTTTGCCGTACAGCTGACTCGACGGGCCCGCGGTCTGCCGTTCTGGTTCTCGCTGTCGGTGCACGGCACGAACGCCTACCGCGACGCGATCGAGCAGACCCTGGCCGTGACGAGAGCCGGCGCCGACCTGATCAACGCGGCCGAGCACGTACGGCTGCTGATCGAGCCCGAGCTGACCGTGCTGGTGTTCGAGCGGCTGGGGTGGTCACCGGCTGACTACGACGCGTGGTCGTTTCGGCTGCTGGACGACGAGATCGCCTTCGTCACGCCGACCAAGCACCAGGGCAAGACCTGCATGCGGTTCGCCATCGTCAATCCGCTGACGACGGTGGACGACCTGCGGCTGATCCTCGACTCCATGCATTGACCACGAGGTCGCGGACAGTTTCCAGGACGAGACGTCAACGCCTATGACAGCGACCAGGCGACCGAGCTCGACCGGCTGGCACGTGCGCGCCGATCCCGAGGGGAACGAGTTCTGCCTGCTGCGTACCCGGGTGGGCCCCGGCACCTAGACTCATGGTGTGGCCGGTCGACGGGTAGGGGTGGCGGCGCTGCCCTGGCTCCTGGTCGCAGTGGTGCGCGCACTCGACAGCAGCGGCTCCTCGACGATGTCGACGCTCGAGATGGGCGCCCGCGACGAGTCAGCCCACCTGGCAACGTCGCTGCTTGTGCTGCTGGCGCTCGCGGGCCCGCGCCGCATGCTGGCCCACCCCGCGGCGACCTCCGTCGCCACAGCGTCCTCCATGTTGATCGACCTGGACCACCTGCCGCTCTACGTCAACCTCCCCCTGCCGAGCGTGCAGGTGGCCGGCGGACGCCCGTTCACCCACTCCGCCCCGACCATCGCCGGCCTCGGCCTGCTGGCGCTGGCCTCGCGCAGGCGTCGCGCGATGCTCGCATCGATGGCGACCGGCGTGGGACTGCACTTCGTCCGCGACATCGCGACCAGCAGCGGCCTCCCACTGTGGTTCCCGTTCGAGCGGCAGCTGCGCCGGCTTCCCTATCGGCTCTACTCCAGGCTCTTGTACGTGCTGGCAGCCGTTGCCACTGTGCGGCTCTACCGCTGGGCAAGGACCGCATGACACCCGTGATCGGCATCACCTGCTACGTCGAGCCGGCCCGCTGGGGCGTCTGGGACGTGCCGGCCGCACTGCTGCCGCACGCCTACGTCGAAGCCGTCGCCAAGGCCGGCGGGCTGCCCGTCCTCATCCCGCCTTCGGCTGCCGTCTTTCCCGACGTCCTGCTGGGACGGCTGGACGGGTTGATCCTGGCCGGTGGCGCCGACATCGACCCGGCCACCTACCGCGAGGCGCCGCACCCGCTGACCGTTGGCGTTCGGTCCGACCGGGACGGTGCCGAGCTGCCGCTGGCGGTGGCGGCGCTCGAGCACGACGTGCCGGTGCTCGGCATCTGCCGTGGCGCCCAGATCCTCAACGTGGCCAGGGGCGGCAGCCTCGTACAACATCTTCCCGATGTCCTGGGACACGAGGGGCACCGGCCCGAGCCGGGGGTCTACGGCACCCATCGGGTCCGTTTCGCCGAGGGCAGCCGGCTTGCCGCGGCCCTCAACGGGTCAGCGATCGTCCGGTCCTACCACCACCAGGGCATCGGACGGATCGGGAACGGGCTGGTGGTCACGGCGACCGCCGAGGACGACTCCGTCGAAGGCATCGAGGATCCCGCCCTCACCTTTGCCGTCGGCGCCCTGTGGCATCCCGAGGTCAGCGAGGACGGCCGGCTGTTCGACGCACTGGTCGACGCCGCGAGCAGTGACTAGAGCGGAGTGACGTAGGCGCCGGTCAACCCGCCGTCGACCAGGAACTGCGATGCGGTGATGTACGACGAGTCGTCGCTGGCCAGGAACGCGACCGCAGCTGCGATCTCCCGCGGCTCGGCAAAACGGCCCATCGGCAGGTGAATCAGCCGGCGCGCGGCGCGCTCGGGGTCCTTGGCGAAGAGTTCCTGCAGCAATGGCGTGTTGACCGGTCCGGGACACAGCGCGTTCACCCGCACGCCCTGCCTGGCGAACTGCACACCGAGCTCACGCGTCATGGCGAGCACGCCGCCTTTGCTTGCGGTGTAGGAGATCTGGGATGTGGCGGCGCCCATCACGGCGACGAATGACGCCGTGTTGATGATCGATCCCTTGCCCCGCTCGAGCAGGTGCGGGATGCCGTACTTGCAGCACAGGTAGACGCTGGTGAGGTTGACCTCCTGCACCCGGCGCCAGGCCTCGATGCCGGTGTCGAGGATGGAGTCGTCGTCCGGCGGGGAGATGCCGGCGTTGTTGAAACAGATGTCCAGGCCGCCGAAGTGCTCGATGGCTGCTGTGTACATCGCCTGAACAGCGTCGGCATCGGTCACGTCGGCGTGGACGTAGATGCCACCGACCTCGTCGGCAGCCGCCTGACCCGGACCGTCAGCGAGGTCGGCCACGACGACCTTGGCGCCCTCCGAGGCAAAGCGGCGTGCGGTCTCGAGGCCGATCCCGCTGGCGCCGCCGGTGATGACCGCGACCCGTCCGTCCAACCTGCCTGTCACTCAAACCTCCGTGGCGATGAAGACGTTCTTGACGTCGGTGAACGAGTCCAGGGCATCCGGCCCGAGTTCGCGGCCCAGCCCGGACTGCTTGAATCCGCCGAACGGGGTCGAGTAGCGAACCGACGAATGGGAGTTGACGGACAGGTTGCCCGACTCCAGACCGCGGGAGACCCGCAGCGCACGGCCGACGTCACGGGTCCAGATCGACCCAGAGAGGCCGTACTCGGAGTCGTTGGCGATCCGCAGCGCATCGGCCTCGTCCTCGAACGGGATGACCGCTACGACGGGGCCGAACACCTCCTCGACAGCCACGCTCGCTCGCGGGTCGACCGGCGCGAGAACCGTTGCGGGGAACCAGAATCCGGGACCCTCCGGCACGCTGCCACGGAACGCGACCGGCGCGTCGTCAGGGACGTAGGACGAGACACGTTCGAGCTGCTTGGCGCTGATCAGCGGACCCATCTCACTCGACTCGTCCGACGGGTCAAGGACTTTCACGCCCAGGACGGCGGGCTCCAGCAGCTCCATGAACCGGTCGTACGCTGAGCGCTCGACCAGGATTCGCGACCGTGCGCAGCAGTCCTGTCCGGCGTTGTCGAACACGGCGTAGGGAGCGGTCGCAGCAGCCTTCTCGAGGTCGGCGTCGGCGAACACGATGTTCGCCGACTTGCCACCGAGCTCGAGCGTCACCCGCTTGACCTGGTCGGCACACCCGCGCATGACCTGCTTGCCGATGACGGTGGATCCGGTGAAGACGACCTTGCGTACGGCAGGGTGGTCCACGAATCGTTGTCCCACAACGGATCCCTGGCCCGGCAGCACCTGGAACACCCCCTCCGGCAGGCCGGCCTGCAGGGCCAGCTCACCGAGCCGCATCGCTGTCAGTGGGGTGAGCTCGGCCGGCTTGAGCACGACCGTGTTTCCTGCCGCGAGCGCAGGAGCGAAACCCCAGGACGCAATGGGCATGGGGAAGTTCCAGGGCACGATGACGCCGACGACCCCGAGCGGTTCCTTGAACGTGACGTCCACACCGCCGGCCACGGGAATCTGCCTGCCGTACAACCGTTCCGGCGCTGCCGAGAAGAACTGGACCACATCGCGAGCGTTGCCGGCCTCCCACCGCGCGTTACCGATGGTGTGCCCAGCGTTCAGCACCTCGAGCCGGGCCAGGTTTTCCAGGTCACCGTCGATGGCTTCGGCGAAGCGCCGAAGCAGCCGCCCCCTGTCGGCGGGGGCCACCGCTCGCCAGGCCGGGAAGGCCCGAGCGGCCACGGAGATCGCCACGTCGGTCCGAGCCGCATCGAACTGGGCGACGGTGCGCACCACCTGCTCCGTCGCAGGGTTGACCAGGTCGTACGAGAGACTCACAAGCGTTCGAACCCCCGGAACCTTTCCCAGTCGGTGACAGCGGTGTCGTAAGCAGCCAGCTCGATCCTTGCCATCGTGACGTAGTGGTCGACGACGTCGTCACCCAGGGCCGCACGAGCGACCGCGCTGTGCTCGAACAGCTCGGCCGCCTCGCGCAGCGTCGCAGGCACCCGCGTGCCGTGCGACTCGTAGCCGTTGCCGACGAACTCCGGCTCGAGCGTCAGCCCCTGGTCGACTCCGTGCAGTCCGGCGGCAATCAGGGCTGCGACCGCGAGGTACTGGTTGACGTCGCCGCCGGGGACCCGGTTCTCGAGCCGCAGCGACTGGCCGTGGCCAATGACCCGGAGCGCGCACGTCCGGTTGTCGCGGCCCCACGCTACGGCCGTCGGGGCAAAACTGCCTGCAACGTAACGCTTGTACGAGTTGATGTTCGGAGCGAAGAGCAAGGTGAGCTCGGGCAGGCAGGCGAGCTGCCCGGCCAGGAACTGCTCGAACAACAGCGAGAAGCCGTGCTCGCGATCGCCGGCAAAGACCAGTTCACCGTCCTCGCCACGCAGCGACAGGTGGATGTGACACGAGTTGCCCTCGCGCGCGTCGTACTTGGCCATGAAGGTGACGCTCAGGCCTTCCTCGGCCGCGATCTCCTTGGCGCCGTTCTTGTAGATCCCGTGCTGGTCACACGTCCTCAGAGCCTCCTCGTACTTGAAGGCGATCTCGTGCTGGCCGAAGTTGCACTCCCCCTTGGCGGACTCCACGGTGAGGCCGGCCCCTGCCATGCTGTTGCGAATCCTGCGCAGCAGGGGCTCAACCCGAGCTGTCCCGAGCAAGGAGTAGTCGACGTTGTAGAGGTTGGCCGGGGTCATGTCCCGGTAGCCCTTGCGCCAGGCATCCTCGTAGGTGTCCCGGAAGATCATGAACTCGAGCTCTGTCCCCACGTAGGCGGTCCAGCCCCGTTCGGCCAGCCGTTCGGTCTGCCGTTTCAGGATCTGGCGAGGCGAAGCCGGTACGGGTGTCCCGTCGTGCCAGAGCAGATCGGCGATGACCAGTACGGTGCCCGGCTGCCATGGCACGTGCCGCAACGTGGACAGGTCGGGCCTCATGACGAAGTCGCCGTAGCCGCTGTCCCACGACGACATCGCATAGCCGTCCACGGTGTTCATGTCGACGTCGACGGCGAGCAGATAGCTGCAGCCTTCAGCGTTGTGCTCGACCGTGTCGTCGAGAAAATGCTGTGCTGCCATACGTTTTCCTTGCAGCCGCCCCTGCATGTCGGTGATCGCCAGCAGGACCGTGTCGACGCGACCGGCCTCGACGAGCCTGATCAGCTCGTCGAGGCCGAGGCGCCCTTGAGGTGCGTGAGTCACAGCGTCAGTTCACGCTCGATAGCGGCCAGCTCCTCGGCGGAACCCTGAACGACTGGCCCCTTGAACCACTTCCTGGCCGAGACCATCCAGTAGATGCCGGCGAAACCGATCACGGCCAGCACCGCGATGGGGGCGAAGTTAAACGTGTTGACGGTGATCGGCGAGAACTGCGGGCCGAGCAACGGGACGCAGATGATGACGACCCAGATGATGGCCAGCCAGCCGATGATGGCGCTCTTGCCGCCGAGATTCCACGGCCCCGGCTCGAAGTTCGAACCGCGCATGCGGCGCAGCAGAACCGGGATCACATAGGAGATGTAGAGGCCGACCACCGCGACGGACACGATCGCAAAGAACGCCACCGCATAGCCCTTGTGGGTGTAGAGCGAGGGGAGGCCGAGGATGAAGGCGCCAACGACCGCGAACCAGATGCCGTTGGTGGGCGTCCGGGTGCGGTGGTTGATCCGGTGCCAGTACTTGGAGCCGGGGATCGCACCGTCGCGGGAGAACGCGTAGATCATCCGTGAGTTGGCGGTGACGGATGCTGCGCCGCAGAAGAACTGCGCCACGAGCACGACCACCATCAGGAACTCGGCGGCGTGCCGGCCGATGCTGTCGACCCAGATCTGCGCCGCCGCCGGGACACCCAAGTTGGCCGCTGCGGTGTACTGGTCGCCACCAATGGCGTACGGGATGGCGTAGGTCAGACCGATCATCAGCACGAAACCTGCCACCACCGAGACCCAGATCGAGGTCATGATGCCGCGTGGGCCGCTGACCGCAGCGTCGCGCGTCTCCTCGGTCATATGAGCCGACGCGTCGAACCCAGTGATCGTGTACTGCGCGAGCATCATGCCGACGAGTGCCACCCAAACGATCTTGCCCTGGAAGCCCCAACCGAGCCCGTTGTAGTAGGCGGTGAACGTCGACTTGATCGACTGGTGGTGGTCGGGCAGCGTGAACAGCACGATGACGACGACCGCGACACCGATCAGGTGCCACCACACACTGATGTTGTTGATCTTGGCGATGACGTTGACGCCCATCGTGTTGATCGCACCGTGCAGCACCAGAATGACCGTGTAGATCAGGAAAAGGCTGCGGGGGTGCGCCTGGTAGTTGGTCACCAGGGACAGGAAGAAGCCGAAGAAGGTGGCCAGACCGAAGTCGATCGACGCGGTGACGGCCACCTGGCCGAGCAGGTTGAACCAGCCGGTGAACCAGGACCAGATCGGCGCCCGACCCTCAGGTGCGAGCTTGGCCGCCCAGTAGTACAACCCACCGGCAGTGGGATAGCTCGAGCACACTTCGGCCATCGCAGCGCCCACCAGGCAGCACATGCCGCCGACGAACAGCCAGCCCCAGATGATGACGCGCGGACCGCCGCCCACCATGCCGAGGTAGTAGGTCGTGATGCCGCCGGTCAGGATCGAAATGATCGTGAACGAGACGGCGAAGTTGGAGAACCAGCCCATTCCCCGGTGCAGCTCTTGCGCATAGCCCAACTCGTGGAGCCTGGTCTCGTCAGCCGTTGCGGTGCTAGCGGGGTCTTGAGTCGTCGCCATGCAGTCAACCTCCGGGGAGACGTGCGGCAACGGCGGTGGCCTGTAGCCGTCGCCGGTCCCCCCGGTACGGGTTGATCGTCTGCGCACTCAGCCTCGCTGTCAACGACTGTTTTCGTCGTCACGGAGCGGTAATCACGACGAAATCCGCAACAGCGCTCCCAACGGGATCAGGACTGGACGGTTGGTGTCCAACCAGGGCAGACTGGCGAGCTCGTCAGCGGCGACCCAGCGAAGTCGACGGTGCTCGAGCGCATCCGGCTCGCCAGCGACGACGCGCGCCCCATAGATCCGCAGCACTGCGCCGCCGGCCGTCACCAGGTCGCCGCCGATGCGCTCGCCCACCACGATCTCGACGCCGAGCTCTTCCCTGCACTCTCGTACGAGGGCCTCCTGCTCGCTCTCTCCGTCCTCGACCTTGCCGCCGGGGAACTCCCATCGCCCTGCCAGCTCGGCCGGCGTCGCGCGCTCACCAGCGAGCACGCGGCCGCCGTCGATCAGGGCCGCCCCGACGACAACCTTCACTCAGGAGGTCGCGGCGCTGAGGTCGGCAACCTGCTCGTTGGTAAGGGTCACGCCGACCGCCTCGCAGTTCTCCTCGAGGTGCGCGACGCTCGACGTGCCGGGGATCGGCAGCATGACGTCGGACCGGGCGAGCAACCAGGCCAACGAGACCTGGGCCGCCGTGGCGCCGGTCGCCTTGACGACCTGGTCGACGGGACCGCCGGGGCGCGCGAGGTCGCCGTTGGCGATCGGGAACCACGGGATGAAACCGATGCCGCGGCTGTCGCAGTAGTCGAGGACGTCCTCGGACTGGCGGGTGGTCAGGTTGTAGAGGTTCTGGACGCTGACGATCTCGGCGACCTTGGCGGCCGCCTCGATCTGGTCGGTCGACACCTCGGAGAGCCCGATCATCCCGATCTTGCCCTCGGTCTGCAGGTCCTTGAGCACGCCCACCTGATCCTCGAGCGGGAAGTTCGGGTCCACGCGGTGCAGCTGGAACAGCTCGATCTGCTCGAGGCCGAGCCGACGCAGGCTCATCTCGCACTCCTGGCGCAGGTATTCCGGCTGCCCGCACACCGACCAGACGCCCGGACCCGTGCGCAGGAAACCGGCCTTGGTGGCAACCAGGACCTGCTCCGGGTACGGGAGCAGCGCCTCGGCGATGATCTCCTCGCTGAAGTACGGGCCGTAGGAGTTGGCCGTGTCGATGAAGTCGACACCGAGCTCGACGGCGCGTCGTACAACGGCAACAGCCTCAGCCCGGTCCCGCGGCGGACCCCAGACGCCGGGTCCGGTCAGCTGCATCGCCCCGTAGCCGAGCCGGTGCACGGTGCGGCCGCCGGCGAAGGTGAACGTGGACGAGTCAGTGATCGTGGTCATGGATCCTCCGGGAGTGACGTGGTCGGTTCTCACGCCAACCTCGAACCCATCGGCTCGATTCCGTCAGACGAAGTGGTCCTTGGTCGATGGCAGCCACAGCACGACGGCGGGCAGCGCACTGGCGACCGCCAGCCCGACCAGCAAGAGCTCGGCGACGCCCACGATCGGGCCCAGGCCCACACCCGCGGCAAACGTGCTCTTGGTAGCGATGCTCACCAGTCCGTGCAGCCAGTACAGCGTCCAGCCGCCACACACGAGCGACGTGGCGATCCGGGCTACCGGGTTGCCTTGGCGCAGGAAGTAGGCCAGTCCCAGGTCGACCACGCCACAGAATCCCCAGACCAGGGCGTAGCTGCCCAGATGGGGGCTGGAGCTGCCATCACCTGCGCCGCTGGAGACGCCGCCGACGAGGGAGCTCAGTGAGCTGATCGCGGCAGCCACGTACAGCCCGACCGCCGCGAAGACCACGAGCAGGGTGCAGGCCACGATCACCAGCTCCGGCGTCCGCCCACCGACCGAGGCCTGGCGGTACGGGGTTGACGGCGGCGGGGTGCCGAAGCCGGCGGCGGGGGCGCCGTAACCCGGGTAGCTCATCGTCGGTGAGGGCGTGGCAGGAGCCGAGACGGCGTAGCCGTACTGCGGTGCCGGCGGAGGCGACGAAGGCGCTCCGAAGAACTCGCCGGCGCCCGGCGGTGGCGGAATGGACATGGTTGGCTGCCCCCTCGACGCCGGACGGTCCGCCGTCAGGCTCGAGATATCGACACCAAGATCGTGAACCTGAAGGCGCGCTCAGGCTCCGCGGACGTCCAGCCACGCGGCACCGTCGGCCGGCAGCCGCCCGGCCACGACCGGCTCACTGGCGAGCACCACCTTGCCGGGCGGCAGCAGCACCGGCTCGGCGGAGACGTTCACCCAGCACTGGAAGCCGGGGTCCCTCGCAAAAGCGAGCGCACCGGCCGGTGAGTCCAACCAGGTCAGGTCTCCGTCGCCGAGCGCCGGAATCCGCCGACGAAGGAGCAGCGCCCGGCGGTACAGCTCGAGCGTCGAACCGTCAGCCAGGCTCTGGGCCTCGACCGACCTGCTGGCCCACTCGTCGGGCTGGGGCAGCCACGGCGGCGCGGCAGCACCGGGAGGGCTGAACCCGTACGGCGACTCCTGTCCCGACCAGGGGATCGGCACGCGGCAGCCGTCGCGGCCCTGGCCGGTGCCGCTGTTCAGCGCAGCAGGGTCCTGCAGGACCTCGCGGGGCAGGTTCTCGACCTCGGGCAGGCCCAGCTCCTCGCCCTGGTAGACGTAGGCCCCGCCGGGCAGCGCGAGCATCAGCATCGCCCCGGCTCGCGCTCGCCGCTGGCCGAGGGCGAAGTCGACCGGCAGGTCGAGCAGGTCCTCGAGCCACACCCTGGCCACCACGAACGGCTGTGGACGGGCGTAGCGCGAGACCTCACGCAGTACGTCGTGGTTGGACAGCACCCACGTCGGCGGGGCGCCGACCGCGCGGTGGGCCGCCAGTGTCCGGTCAATGGTGTCGCGCAGGAAGTTCGCCCGCCACGGAGAGTTGAGGAACTCGAAGTTGAAGGCCGTGTGCAGCTCGTCGGTACGGACGTAGTCGGCCAGCCGCTCCGCCGGCTGGACCCAGGCCTCGGCGACGAACACCCGCGGATCCTCGTACGAGTCGGCGATCGCCCGCCAGGCGCGATAGATCTCGTGCACCCGTGGCTGGTCCCAGTGCGGGTGCTCGCCCTGGGCTACGGTCCCCTCTGGCGGCAGCGGCCAGACCAGGTTGCCGACGTCGACGAGCCCCGGCGCCTTGACCAGGCCGTGGGCGACGTCGATCCGGAAGCCGTCGATGCCGCGGTCGAACCAGAACCGGAGCGTGGCCTCGAAGTCCGCCCGTACCTCCGGGTTCTCCCAGTCCAGGTCGGGTTGCTCGGGGGCGAACAGGTGGAGGTACCACTGGCCCGGGGTGCCGTCGGGGTTGGAGAGCCGGGTCCAGGCCGGGCCCCCGAACTGGCTCCGCCAGTCGTTGGGCGGCTCGTCACCGGCCGGCCCGAGCCCGTCCCGGAACAGGTAGCGAGCCCGTTCCGGCGAACCGGGTGGCGACGCGACCGCTGCCCGGAACCACACATGCTGGTCGGAGGTGTGGTTGGGCACGATGTCCAGCAGGACCCGCAAACCCAGCTCATGCGCCTCGCCGACCAGCGCCTCGGCCTCGGCCAGGGTGCCGAAGACCGGCTCGATGGCCCGGTAGTCGGACACGTCGTAGCCGGCGTCCTTCATCGGCGAGGGGTACCACGGACTCACCCAGACCGCGTCGACGCCGAGGTCAGCGAGGTAGGGCAACCGGGAGCGGATGCCCGCGATGTCGCCGATGCCGTCCCCGTTGTCGTCGGCGAAGCTGCGGGGGTAGACCTGATAGACCACCGCGCTGCGCCACCAGTCCGTCTGCCCGTCCGGCTGTGTTGTCATGTCCCTCACGCTAGACCCGAGAATCCCGCGAACACGACGAGACCCGGCGCGCAATGCGCACCGGGTCTCGTTCACGTTTGTGGTCCTACGGGGACTCAGTCGTCCCAGGGGCCGTAGTCGGGGTCATGCATGGCTTGCTCCTTATCAATGGTGCTGGTCTGTGGGTGCGTCGCTGGCTGTTATCGCGACCACCGGGCGGCGCTTGTCTGCAGCACGCCCTCGGGAAAGTTCTCGGCAGCTCGGCCGGAACCTTGAGGCCAAGTGTGGCCTCACGCCTCCTGCAACGTTCGCTCGACCGGATCGTATTCCGGCAAAGTGATGATGAGAGGCGCTGCTACGGGCTCGGTAGACCCGTCGAACCAGCCGTCGAGCGGCTGGCGCGTCAGACAAGCATTGCACATGGCGAACTGGTCGAGGCAGTACGCAGGCGGACCCCAGCGCAGAAAGCGCCGGACTCCACTGCGAACCAGGCTGTGAACCTGGGGGGTGCCGCACTGGTTGCACGAGCGGCGTCGGGCGGACAGGACCGTGCCGACCCTGGCCTGCTGCAGAACTCGTTGCTTCATGTCCAAGACGCTAAGCAGCAGGTGTTGCCGACTCGTGACATGCAGGTTGGCGGCTGATGAAGTCCAGGGATCGAACCGTTGACCGCTGGGCGACATCCATGTAACCGGGGCTCGGCCTTCGGCTAGCCGGGACGCACGTCCAGACCGCGGATCGTGGCGAGCACAACGGCCTGCTCAGCCGTGATGACGGCGCCGCGCAGGACGACGGTCTCGACGTCGAACGAGGACAGGTCGCTGCCACGCAGGTCGGCGCCCGTGAAGTCAGCCCTGCCGGTCCAGGCGCCGGACAGATCGAGGTCCCGCATCGATGCACCCTTGGCCACAACGCTGCTGATGTCCGCCTCACGCATCCGGGCACCACTGAAGTCCGCCTGGGCCAGGTCCGCGCCGGCCAGACCGACGAACGACCAGTCGCCACCGACGACTTTGGTGAGGGCGAAGGTGCAGCGCTGAAACTTGCTGCCGACCAGCTTGCAGCGGGTGAAGGTGGCGTCGAAGAACGAGCAACCGGCGAAAGTGCAGTTGATGAAGGCGGCGTCCGAGTGCCGGGACACGTTGAACTTCACATTACGGAAGGTGCAGTCGGTGAAGACCATCCCGACGTTGTCCCAGTCCATCATGTCGACATCGAGGAAGGTCGCGCTCTCGTACGCGAGAACGTCCGGATCCCTTGCGTCCCAGTCACTCTCGCGCATGGCTGGTGAGCTGTTCATTGCAGCTGGGAGAACGACATCGGACCCAGCTCAGGGTTGAGCCGCTTGTGCCGGGCATGGAACGTGGCGTCCACCGCGATGGAGGCCAGCAACAACCGGGACACCAGGTAGGCCCAGAGCAGGATGGTTGCGGCGATCCCCAGTGGGCCGTACAAGTTGGACGAGCTGCTGATCCGTGGCGAGATGTAGTAGATGGTGATCAGGTGCAGGACCTCGGCACCGAGCCCGACCACCACGGCGCCGGGCAGCAGTCCCCACCAGGGCAGGTCGTCCGGGTGCGGCAGCCAGCCGGACACGACCCACCACACGCCGCCCCAGATCAACGCGACGGACAATGTCGCCGCAATGCCGATACCGGGCGAGTTCTTGCGAATCCAGCCGGCCACAACGATCAGGGCGAGGCAGGTAAAGATGACGGCGATCGTGATCAACCGGCCCATCACCTGGTTGCGCAGCTTACGAATGGGCTGACGCCAGGTGAGGGACACGGCCACCCGGATGGTCTTGATCAGCGCCCCGGATGCCATGAACAGCAGCAACGCCCCGATGAGTACGGCGTACCAGCGGGAGTGGTGGGCCTGTTCCGACGCCTGGTCGATGGTGTGTGCGGTCACGGCACCGAGCCCGGCGTTCTTGGCGTCCTCGCCGCTGCTGGAGTCGAACCCCGAGAGGCCCACCAGCAGCAGTACGGCCGGGAGCACCCAGAGGAACAACCGGAAGGCCAACGCGCCGGCCATCAAGGCCCCGCCCGTAGCGATGTCGTGCTCGGAGATGGACAGCGCCAGGTCGACGGAGGCGTGGTCGTCCCTCGACGCGATCAGCTGGTCACGAGCGAGCTTGGCCCGAGCCGCCGCGGCCTTGGTACGGCTGAGCTCCTTGGCGTTTGCGGCCTGATCGGCCGCGCTCGCGCCCTGGGCCGGACTCGGCTCCGGTACGGACTCCGCCGGCGGTTCCTCGGAGCTCATGAGACGGACTTCCTCAAGACGGTGACCACAGGGCCACGATCAAGGGCTAGCGGGACGGTAACGATCTCATGCCTCCGCAAAGGCCTCACGAAGTGTCTGCTCCTGGTCCGCCGACAGGTTGGTGTAGAGCAGCTCCACCTGCTGTTCCCCCAGTGCCTCGTACACCTTCTCGATCGCCGCATGGCCCGTGAGTAGAAACAGCGCCGACGAACCGGGAGTCACCTGTTCTCGCACCTTGCGGATGAACTCGTCGTCGATGCCGACGTCGGTGAGCGACCCGGCGAGGGCCCCGGTCGCGGCCCCCAGCGCTGCACCGAGCAGCGGAACGAAGAAGAGCAGACCGAACAGGAAGCCCCAGAAGACGCCACCCAGGGCTCCCGCGCGCGCGGTCGAGTGCAGCTGGCTGGTTCTGGGCTTCTTGGCTCCGACCGGCCAGCTCACGACCGCCCCGTCGTACACCTCGATGTGGCCGTGGCTCTCCAGGTCCGTCAGCGTCTTCAGGTTGGCTGCCGCTTGGTCAGGGTCCGCGTACTTCCAGACGGTCAGGGTTCCCATCGCGTATCCCTTCGACGCGTGGCCGCGTGCCGGACTGCCTGCCTGCCGGACCACGCTCATCCCCCA
This sequence comes from uncultured Actinomycetota bacterium, assembly GCA_963797535.1. Taxonomy (GTDB): domain Bacteria; phylum Actinomycetota; class Actinomycetes; order JAWWOL01; family JAWWOL01; genus JAWWOL01. Next base: position 158,509 of record CAWCPQ010000002.1, read on the forward strand.
CGGCACTCCCGCTAACCGTAAGGCGGTGCCGCGCCGAGCAGGATCACCCGTTGCGGATGAGCGCCGGATGGCCGGCCCGGCCAGGGGGCCACGCGTCCGCGACGGTAGGTGGTGGTCGCAGTTCCGGCCACTCATCCCGATGTGGTGAGGCGCGAAGGTGCCGCGAGGTCGATGCTGAGGTTGTCATCGAACCCACACCTGCGGAGGTCACCGTGGCCCGTGCCGCTTATGAGATCCGGGTGTCCGGGACGTTGGGACCTGCCGCGAGAGAGGCCTTCAGCGGACTGTCCATCGACACCGAACCCACGTCCACGGTCCTGTCCGCCGACATGGACCAGGCCGCGCTGCACGGCTTGCTGGATCGGGTACGAGCACTCGGCCTGGAGCTGGTCGACATCCGTCGGGTACGCCAGGCCCGACCCCCGGCGACCGACCAGATCACAAATGTGTCCGGACCCCAGGTTGGCTAAAGGTTGGACCGTTCCACTGAATGTCGACGCACCGTTATCGACGGGTCACTGAGCGCGGGATTTTGCCGCTCGAACGCCCGGATCCACGGCTGCTGTGACTCGTTTCACACAGCCCGGCAAAGCAGAGCCAAATGTTCACCGAGCCGTCGCGGAATCGTCGCGAATTGAGCCCGCGCCGCCATTCTCACGCGTGCTAGCGTGCCCTATCGGCGGTGATCAGCTACCGCATGATCACGAGCGGGTTGGCGGTGCGCGTGACCGTTCTGTCAGGCAGCTGGCGGGGCAGCGACTCGGATTCAGGCGGCCGGCGCGCACGGGCGACGAGCAAGGTGACGCCGCCGGCGATCCCAGCCCACCTGGTGTCCAGGTCCCGACTCAGCGCGCGCCTCGACGACGGCGCGATCGGCCCGCTCACCTTGGTCTCGGCCGGTCCAGGGGCCGGCAAGACCGTGCTGCTCTCCGACTGGGTGAGCCAGGAGGCCCTGCCCACCGGTTGGGTGGCGATGGGCGCCACCGACAACGAGCCGAGGCGATTCTGGGGCCTGGTCGGCAGGGCGCTCGCGGCGGTCGGCATCACCTCCGACGCCGACATTCTGGCCGCCCTGCCGCACGATCGTGACGACCCGACTCCGTTCCTGCTGGCGCTGATCGAGTCGGTGCCCGGCAGTGCCGAGTTCGCGCTGGTGATCGATGACGCGCACCTGATCACGGATGCCACCATCCTTGCCGAGATCGACGCCATCATCCGCTACGGCTCCCCGCGCTGGCACCTGGTGCTGAGCACCCGCAGCGACCCGTTGCTCCCGTTGCACCGCTACCGGCTGGCCGGCCAGATGCTCGAGATCCGCCTCGATGACCTGGCCATGACCAAGGCCGAGGCCCACGCGCTGCTGGCCGCCCACGGAGTGGCCCTGCGCTCGGCCGAGCTCACGCTTCTCAGCGCCCGGACCGAGGGCTGGGTGGCCGGCCTGCGCCTGTCGGCCATCAGCCTGGCCGGGTCCCGCAACCCGTCCCGGTTCGTCAACCAGCTGGTCGTGGACCAGACAACCGTCGGTGAGTACCTCATCGAGGAGGTCCTCAACCGGCAACCGGCTCACGTACGCCGCCTGCTCGTACAAACCAGCTTCCTGGGCACGGTGTCCGGTCCACTGGCTGCTGCCATCACCGGCATCGCCAACAGCGCCGACCTGCTCGCGGAGCTGTCGCGAACCAACTCCTTCGTCCTGCCGCACCGTGGCAAGCCGGGCAGCTACCGCTACCACCAGCTGTTCCAGGAGGTCCTGCGGCACCTGCTCCGCCGCGAGTACGGCGACGAGCTGGCCGAGCTGCGGATCAGGGCTGCGCAGTGGTACGAGGACCACCACGACGAGACCTCTGCCCTGCGGTACGCGGTGGAGGCGGGCGACTGGTCACGCGCCGCCTCGGTGCTGGTCCACGGCGGCTTCGCCCGGACGTTCGTCGAGCGCCGCGACCTCTGCGGGCCGGGCCTCGAGACGCTGCTCACCATTGAGCCGTCCAGCACCAGCAGTGCCGGCGAGCTTCGGGTAGCGCAAGCGGCAGTCGCCGTGATGGCCGGGCGACTCGCGCTGGCAGCCTCACGCCTGAAGCAGGCCAGGGCAGACAGTCTCGATGCCGACGTGGAGGCAACCGCGACGCTTGTCGAGGTGGTCGCGGCGCAACGGTCCAACGCCATCGCGTCCCTCGACCGCGCCGCGGCCGCCCTGCTCGACAACGGACACCGACCGGACCGCGTACGCGCCATCAACGGGTTGTCAGTGGCGGTACGGCTTGGTCAGGCACGTGCCCGGCTGTGGGAGGACGGCCCTGGCCAGTCGCTCGAGTCCCACCTGCAGGAGACGACTGCCAGCGCTCGCCGGGACGACCTGCCCAAGCTCGAGCTCGAGGCCCTGGCAATGCTCGAGCTGTCCTATGCCGTCTCCGGTCGCAGCGAGCACGCCAGGGAATGCGCGCTGCGGTCGCAGGCGCTGATCCGCAAGTGGTCGGCGCTTCAGCGCACGGCCATCCATCACCTTGCCCAAGCGATCGCTGCCCACCTCCGGACCGACCTCGCAGCAACGTCGCGTTCGCTCAGGCGAGCTCAGCAGGCGAGCGACGGGGACCCAGATCCGTGCCTGCCGACCGCGATTGCGCTGACCAGGGCCCGCGTGCTGCTGGCCGAGGGCAACGTGGCCCACGCCAAGGCCGAGCTGGCGGCCCTTGAGCTGTCGCCGGGGTTGCCCACCCAGCTCGCGCACGCCCGGCTGCAGGCTCTGGCTGAGATCGCCCGCAGCCAGGGACGTCCGCGCGCCGCACTGTCCTTGCTCGCCTGTGGCGCGGGTAGCAGGACCGCGCCGGCGCTGGCGGTCGCTGAGGCCGAGGCGTTTGTCGCCCTCAGCGACGCTCCCGCTGCCGCGCGGGCATTACGGCCGGTCCTCACTGCCTCGGACGCCACGGCACCGTTGCCGCTCCTGATCAGCGCATTCCTCGTCTCCGCCAAAGTGGCCGAGCTGGCGGGTGACGAGGCAAAGGCGGTCGAGGAGGTGCTCCGAGCCACCGGACTCGCGACCGGAGCGCTCACCCTCCCGTTCGTGCTGGCCCGACCGCTCCTGTCCGGACTCCTGGGTCGGCACCCCGAGGCGGGGGCGGCCTGGCCGCGCTCGACCACCGCCACGATCAACCTCGACGAGCCGGCCGCGGCGCCTCCGGTGCTGGCCGAACCGCTCACCGACCGTGAGACCGCGGTGCTCAAGCGCCTCGCCACCGCCATGACGACCGGCGAGATCGGGGACGAGCTGGGGGTTTCCATCAACACCATCAAGACTCACATCGCGGCGATCTACCGCAAGCTGCCGGCCGCGGGGCGGCGCGATGCCGTGTCCCGCGCCCGGCAGCTCGAGCTGCTCTGAGGTGCGGCTACTCGCTGCCTCGTAGCTCGTGCAGGTGGAAGCAGATGGCCCAGATGACCAGGACGTCCAAGGCAATGATGAGCACCGACCACACCGGGTAGGCGTTGAGCACCAGCAGGTTGTCAATCGCACTCAGCGCCGCGAGCACAAGGGCAACGAACGCCGCGATCCGGCTGCCGGTGAACAGCGCGCAACCGGCAACGAAGACGGCGGTTCCCACGATCAGGTTGATCCAGCCCCAGGCCGTGTAGTCGAGGTTGAGCACATTGCCCTTCGGCCCGTGGAGGAACACCTCATCCCTTGCCAGGCCAACAATCCCCCAGATCATGCTGAACGCGCCGGACAGCATCAGCATGATGGCGGCGAACCAGATAAAGCCGACCCACCCGGTGACCTTCGGCGGTGTCGCGATGCTGCCACCGCCGCTGGATGTGGACATGTCAGTTTTCCCTTCGTTCGCGTCGTGAGGTCGGTGGTTCCACTGCCTCACCGCTGATCCTGCCGCCCCGAACGGGGTCGTCGGATCACCCGGTTCGCGTGAGTGCGCCCGGTCAGCCCAGCTGGTCGAACCGCTGCTCGGCGCGTCGCCACGCCTGAGCGTCAACGGGTTCGTACCTGCGCAGCTGCGAGCTGCGCGCGGAAACCTCGCGCAGCTCGGCCAGCGAGCCGTTGACGGCGCCGGAAGCCCTTGCCTGGACGAGAATGTTGCCGAGGACCGCGGCCTCGACCGGTCCGGCGATCACCGGTCGCTCGCAGGCGTTCGCTGTCAGCTGGCACAGCAAGGTGTTCAGCGCACCTCCGCCCACGAGGTGCACCACCGCCGCACTGCGACCTGACAGCTCCGAAGCCTCGCGTACGGCCTTGCGGTAGGCGAGCGCGAGGCTGTCGAGAATGCACCGGACCACCGCTCCCCGGCTGGCCGGGGCTGACTGGCCGGTGGTAGCGCAGTATCGGGCGATCCGGGCCGGCATGTCTCCCGGCGCCAGAAACTCCGCGGAGTTGGGATCGACGAGGGCGGCGAAAGCGACGGCATCGCCGGCCTCGCGCAGCAGCGTAGCGAGGTCAGCGCCACGGCCCTCCGCCGACCAGGCGCGCTCACACTCCTGCAGCAGCCAGAGCCCTGCGACGTTGCGCAAGAACCTGATGGTGCCGTCAACGCCCACCTCGTTGGTGAAGTTGGCAGCCCGCGCCTGCACCGTGAGCACCGGTCGATCGAGCTCGACCCCGACCAGACTCCAGGTCCCGCAGGAGATGTACGCGAAGTCAGCATCCTGCGCCGGCACGGAAACCACCGCTGAGGCTGTGTCGTGGCTGCCGACAGCTGTGACGTGCACCGGGCCGGCGAGCCCGGTCTCCGCCAGCACCTCATCACGAAGCCGGCCGATGGTCGCGCCCGGTTGCACCAACGGCGGGAAGATCCCACGCGGCAGCTCGAGGCGCGCCAGCAAGGCTGCCGACCAGTCCCGCGCCGTCGCGTCGTACAGCGCTGTTGTGGAAGCGTTGGTGACCTCGGCGCCAACGCTCCCCGTGAGCCAGTAGGCAATCAAGTCGGGCAGCATCAACATCGTCCTTGCGGAGGCGAAGGCCGCAGTCTCCCGCTCCGCGGCCAGCTGAAAGATCGTGTTGAACGGCAGCATCTGGATGCCCGTGATCGCATAGAGCTCGGCTGCCGGGACGGTGGCGAGTACAGCGTCCACCACGCCCTCGGTCCGCGAGTCCCGATAGTGCACCGGCATTCCCAGCAGCTCACCCGCACTGTCGAGCAAGCCGTAGTCGACGGCCCACGAGTCGATTCCGACGGTCGTGAGCGGACCGAACAGTCGCCCTGCCGTACGGAGGCCATCGAGAATTCCGCTGTACAAGGTGAAGATGTCGGTGTGCAGGGTCCCGCCTACCTGGACCGGACCGTTGGTGAAGCGGTTGACCTGCGTCAGCTCGACCCTGCCGGCGAGCAGGCGCCCGACCACGACCCGACCGCTCGAGGCGCCGAGGTCAGCCGCGACGAACGTCGGATCGGTCAAAGTCGTACCTCGACCAGCTCGAGCCCGATCAGCTCGGCGGTCGCCCGCAGCTCCGCCACGCGGTGTCCCGTACCCAGCGACCAGTGGTGGCCGACGCTGCTGGCACTCCAGGCATCGGTCCACTCGCCGGGGTTGCAGCCGAAGTCGACCCGCGAGGTGGTGTTGCCGATCTGGAGCAACGGCCCGGCGACAACCTCGCCCTCGGAGGCAACGAACACATAGCTGCCGTCCCGCTGCTGACCGATGCCGAACACGGTCACCGGACCGTGCCGCACATCGAACTCGACCGAGACTCCATAGCCGCGCTTGCCGTGGTAGATCCCCAGCCCACGCAGCAAGGGCTTGCCCTCGCTGATGGCGAGATGGGCGGGACCGTCATGGCCCATCTCCACCACGCCGGCGGAAAAGTCGAGCGCCTGGAACTCCGTGAAGGAGCCGCCGCCGCCGAGGCGGTCCATCACCAGCATCGCCAGCGACGTGCGCAGCTCGTACTCCCCAACTGCGGGAATGCCCCGCGCGGTCAGCAGCGAGCCACCCAGGATCATGCCTGCCCCGAGACGCTCGTGCTTCTCCCCCTCGAGGCCGCGGTGGTAGTAGGCCAGGCTCTCGAGACCGAAGTCGTCAACGAGCCGGTCGAGGCCCACGGAAACCTTTGCTGCCCAACGGAAGTCGTCCTCGACCACGCTGTCGTCGAGGGTGAAGACCTCGCGGGCCAGATCCTGCCGGTCCCGGATCTCGGCGTCGGTGACCGCGTCGACCCGTACCCTCAGGTCGTCGAACTCGACCACCTCCATGTGACCACCGAGGTGGACGGACACGAGGGTGAGGTCCGTCGAGACGTCGAGCATGCCGGGGTAGAGGTGTCCCATCAGCCCGTGCCTGGCGTGCTTGAGTGCCCCCCGGATGCCGGCGGCCTTGACCCACTGGGTGATCTTGCGCCAGGCCCGGTCCTCCTCGAGGTAGCCGGAGACGGAACGGAACGGAACGCCGGCCCGCAGAAAGGTGTTGGCGATCTCCGGCAGCGGACAGGCACCGCAGTAGGCCAGCCACTCCCCCGTGCCGAACGTCGCGTGGTCCATGACCTCGCTCGGCTGCAGGTTGATCACGAGTACGGGAGCACCGCTGCGCTGGGCGATCGGCAGCAGCATGGTGGCTGTCATGTAGGTGGTGAGAAACCCGACGATCAGGTCACAGCCGGCCTCGCGGAGCTGCTCCGCCGCGCGGGCGCCGTCCTGAGCGTCGGAGATGAAGCCGACGTCCACGACCTCGCAGTCGAGCGCCTTCATCCGCTCACTCACCCTGAGCGCGGACTTCTGCAGCTGGGGCAGCAGGTTGGGGAACTGCGGCCAGTAGGCACCGAGACCGCCGGCCACAAGTCCGATCCTGGTCTTGCGCGGCGTGACCCGCTCGAGACCAGCAAGTGAAGGCCGTTGAGGCTCGTCCGCGTCGCTCAAACCCTGCAGCAGCAGGCGATCCGGGGTCATCGGAGGAACGCCGCTGCCACGCCGGCGTCCACGGGGATATGCAGCCCGGTGGTCTGCGACAGGTCACCAGCGGTGAGCGCGAAGACGGCGTCGGCAACGTGCTCCGGCAGCACCTCGCGCTTGAGCAGCGTTCGCTGTGCATAGAAGGCGCCCAGCTCGGACTCCTCGACGCCGTAGACAGCAGCCCGGTTGGCACCCCACCCGCTCGCGAAGATGCCGGACCCCCGGACGACGCCGTCGGGGTTGATACCGTTCACGCGGATGCCGTACGCGCCGAGCTCAGCGGCGAGCAGACGCACTTGGTGGGCCTGATCCGCTTTCGTTGCCCCGTACGCAATGTTGTTCGGTCCGGCGAACACCGAGTTCTTGCTGCTGATGTAGATGATGTCGCCCCCCATCGCCTGGTCGACCATGACAGCCGCAGCAGCCTTGGAAACCAGGAACGAGCCACGAGCCATCACGTCGTGCTGCAGGTCCCAGTCCTCGACGGTGGTCTCGAGGAGTGGCTTGGAGATGGACAACCCGGCGTTGTTGACGATCAGGTCGACGCCACCGAAGGCCAGCACGGCCTCCGCGAAACCGGCCGCGACATCAGCCTCACTGGTCACGTCGGCGCGAACCGCAACGGCTACGTCGACGCTGCCGAGCTCGGCGGCAACCAGCGCAGCGGCAGCCGGGTCACGGTCGGCGACCACCACGCAGGCACCCTCAGCCGCCAGCCTGATCGCGATCGCCCTGCCGATGCCGGATCCGCCACCGGTCACGAGTGCGACCCTGGTGGCCAGCGGCTTGGGCTTGGGCAGCCGCTGCAGCTTGGCTTCCTCCAGCCCCCAGTACTCGATCCGGAACTTCTCCCGCTCGTCGATCGGGGTGTACGTCGAGACCGACTCAGCCCCCCGCATCACGTTGATGGCGTTGACGTAGAACTCGCCGGCGACCCTGGCGGTCTGCTTGTTGGCTCCGAAGCTGAACATGCCGACACCCGGCACGAGCACGATCGCCGGGTCCGCGCCGCGCATGGCAGGACTCGTCTCATCGGCGTTGCGCTCGTAGTAGGCGGCATAGTCCGAGCGATAGGCAGCGTGCAGCTCCAGCAGGCGCGCCATCGTCTCCTCCATCGGCGCGGAAGGAGGGAGGTCGAGCAGCAGCGGCCGGACCTTGGTACGCAAGAAGTGGTCCGGGCACGACGTCCCCAGCGCGGCCAGTCGGGGCGCCGCCGAGGACTCGAGGAACTCGAGAACCGCGGCGTCGTCGGTGAAGTCACCGACCTGGGCGCGATCGGTCGACGCCAGTCCCCGCAACAACGGGAACAACGCAACCGCACGGGCCCGGCGCTCGGCCGGCGAGAGCGGTCCGAAGCCGTCCCTGGCGGGGCCGAACGGCTCCGCCTTGCCGTGGCTGTCGAGGTACGCCTGTGCCGTCCGGATGATCTCGAGGGAGCGAGCCTCGCACTCGTCGCTGGTGGAGCCCCAGGCCGTGACGCCGTGCCCGCCAAGGATGCAGCCGATCGCTTCCGGATTGGCCCGCTGCACCTCGGCAATGTCCAGCCCCAGCTGGAAACCAGGTCGGCGCCAGGGCACCCAGAGCACCCGGTCCCCGAAGCACTCCTTGGTCAGGGCCGGCCCGTCGGCCGCGGTGGCCAAGGCGATGCCGGCATCCGGGTGCAGATGGTCAACATGAGCCGCGTCCACGAGGCCGTGCATCGCGGTGTCAATCGAGGGCGCTGCTCCGCCGCGACCGTGCAGGCAGTAGTCGAATGCCCCCACCATGTCGTCCTCGGTGTCGACACCGCCGTAGACACCCACCAGCGAGCGCAGCCGGTCCAGGCGCAGCACCGCTAGTCCGGACTCGGTCAGGGTGCCCAGATCACCGCCGGATCCCTTGACCCACAACAGTTCCACCGGGGCGTCTGTAACCGGGTCCACACCGTGCGCCTTGCACGAGGTGTTGCCACCTGCATAGTTGGTGTTCGTCGGGTCAGCCCCGAGCCGGTTGCTGCGAGCGAGCAGCGCGGCGACCTCGGGCGGGGTGGCGGCCATCAGGCGCCCCAACCGGCCTGCGTGCCACCGACGCGTTGCTCGGCGATTGCCTCACCGTAGCCGGACCGGGCATAGGCCTTCATCGGTTCAGGGTCGAGTCCCATCTCAATCCGCACCTCCGCCAGAAGTGGCCGTACGTCGGTGTTGTAGGCATCCATGAGAACCGCGTTGGCACCGAGGACGTCACCCGCCAGCTGAGCGCCGACCAGGGCCGACTGGTCGACCAGGAGAGCCTTGGCCGTCGCCTCCTGGACGTTCATGATCGAACGGATCTGGCCCGGGATCTTGGGCTCGATGTTGTGGCACTGGTCCAGCATGAACGCAACACCGGCATCAAGGCCACCGCCGAGGACGACCTCTGTCATGATCCGGAAGAGCTGGAACGGATCCGCGGCGCCGACCATCAGGTCGTCGTCGGCGTAGAAGCGGGAGTTGAAGTCGAACGCCCCGAGCTTCCCGGCCCGCAGCAGCATCGCGACGATGAACTCGATGTTCGTCCCCGGCGCGTGGTGCCCGGTGTCGACCACGACCTGCGCCTGGTCGCCCAGTGCGAGGCAGTGGACGAGGGCCGTACCCCAGTCGGGCACGTCCATCGTGTAGAACGCCGGCTCGAACAGCTTGTACTCCAGCAGCAGCCGCTGGTTCGGCGCGAGTCTCGCGTAAACCTCGTGCAGGGCGACGGACAGTCGCTCCTGCCGGTCGGCAATGCTGTCCTGGCCGGGGTAGTTGGTCCCGTCCGAGAACCACAGCTTGAGGTCCCGCGACCCGGTCGCGTCCATCACGTCGACGCACTCGAGCAGGTGGTCGATCGCCTTGCGCCGGATGCCGGGGTCGGGATTGGTGACACTGCCCAGCATGTAGGCGTTCTCCTGGAAGACGTTGGCGTTGATCCCGCCGAGCTGCAGCCCGAGCCCCTCTGCGTGCTTCTCCAGGTCGGCGAAGTCCTCCACCCGGTCCCAGGGAATGTGCAGTGACACCGAGCGAGCGACGCCGGTGTACTTGAGCACCTGGGCCGCGTCCTGCAGCTTCTCGTACGGGTCCCGCGCGACTCCGGGCTGGGCGAAGACCTTGAACCGGGTGCCGGAGTTGCCGAAGGCCCAGGAGGGCATGTCCACCCACTGTCGGGCGAGCTCTGCCTTGACGGTGCTGATGTCGCTCATGCGAAGTGTCCTTCGAGTCCTGATGGTGGCGCCGGTGATGCATGACGGATTTCCGTACAGCAGCTGGGAATCGGCATGGTCACTCGAGGTGGAAGATCTCGGGAATGGGAGTGATGCCCTCGTCCGGACGTTGGCCGCCGAGCCCGGCGAAGAACGGCTGCATCTCCTGCTGCCACCGTGCATTCACCTCGGTCGCCGCCATCGCGGCCTGTGCGGCCTCGAGGTCGTCGCACTCGAAGTAGCCCGTCAGCACGCCGTCGGGCGAGAGGAAGAGCGAGTAGTTGCGCCAGCCGGCGTCCGTCAGCGCTTGGCGCATCTCGGGCCAGACCTCTGCGTGTCGCTGAACGTACTCATCGAGACGGTCGACCGCTACGTTGAGCTGAAAGCAGACTCGCTGGCTCATGAGGGTCCTCCGCCGTCGGGTCAAGTGCTACGGAAGTGATGCCGCCGGATCCGGCGGCCCGCCACCTCGCCGTGGCGGGCCGCCGGGTCATTCCCGGCTGGGTGCAGGAACCGGGTGGACTAGAAGTTGAACTGGTCCACGTTGGTCTTGTCGAAGACCGTCGGCGGCCCGAGGATGATCGACGGCCCGGTGGTCCCGGACGGAGCGAGAACCGTGTACTTACCGAGCTTGCTCGCCGTGAACGAGCTACCCGGAGCACCGGTGAAGGTCTTCGAGGCGAGGTTGGCAGCAGCCATGCCTGCCAGGTAGCCCAGGTTCTTCGGGTTCCACAGCTCGAAGGACTCCACCGTGCCATCGTGGATGTACGGCTTCATGTCCGACGGCAGGCCGAGACCGGTCAAGGTCAGCTTGCCCTTGAGCGCCGGGTGGGTCTGCAGGTACTGCGCGACCGTCTTGATGCCGACCGTCGTGGGCGAGATGATCCCGCGAAGGTTGGGGTGAGCGGTCAGCAGTCCCTGAAGGACGGTCAGCGAGGTCGCCGGGTCGTCGTTGCCGTAGACCGTGTCGACCAGCTTCATGTTCGGGTACTTCTTCAGCTGCTGCTTCATGTAGCCGATCCAGGCGTTCTGGTTCGTCGCGGTGGCCGCGGCGGACAGGATCGCGATGTCGCCCTTGGACCCGATCTGCTTTGCCAGCAGGTCGACCTCGGACGTGCCGATCTGCTCGGTGTTCGCCTGGTTGATGAACAGGTGGTCGGGGCAGGTCACGTCGGAGTCGAACGAGACGACCTTGATGCCGGCTGCGACAGCGGTGGCCAGCGACGGGCACAGGGCCGCCGGGTCGTTGCCGGCAATGACGATGGCGTCGGCCTTCGCCTGGATTGCCGCCTGGATCGACGGAATCTGCGCCGCGGCCGTGTCGGCCGTGCCGCTGCTCACCGTGACGGTGCCGCCGAGCTCCTTGAGGGCGTTGGCACCACCCTGGTCAGCGATGACCTCGTACGGGTTCTGCGTGTCCTTGGGGATGAAGAAGACGTGCAGGCCCTTCTTCACCTCCGGCGCGGCCCCGGCGGCGCTGGTCGCGCCCCCGGCCGCAGAGGTTGCCGCGGCACCCGCGGAGGTTGCCGCCGCGCCCGCGGAGGTGGCGGCTGCGGCGGCCGAAGTGGCTGGAGCCGCTGCCGACGACGTCGTGCCTGCCGCGGGCGTCGAGGACCCCGAGCTGCACGCAGCGAGAGCCAGGCTCGCCGCCGAGACCATGAGTGCGGCCGAGCCGATCCGGCGCACCCGAGAACTGTGGAACATGGTTGCTCTCCTCTGTTGAATGGACGTGAGGTCGTCGCGAGCCGGTCCTGACCGGTGGGAGTTGCTGGTGGGGGCTGCTGATCAGGAGCGGAAAGCCACGAAACGTTGGTACGGGTCGGTCAACTTCGACGAACGAGCCTTGCTCTGAGACGCCGTACTGCATCGCCACCGCTGGGGACGATGACGCTGAACAACAACAGCCCGCCGATGACGACGTTCTGCACCTGGGCATCCACGTTCTGCAGGGTCAGCGCAGTCTGGAGACAACCGAAGATGAGGACGGCGAGGAAGACTCCGAAGATGGAGCCGCGCCCGCCGAAGATGGACACACCGCCGAAGAGCACGATGGCGACGACGTTGAGCTCGAGGCCGGTCGCCGCGTCGTAGCGCGAGGTGGCGAACTTCAACGTCCACAGAATGCCGGCGAACGAACAGATCAAGCCGCTCATGGTGAACAGCAAGAACTTGATACGTTTCACGCGAATGCCGGCAAACCGAGCCGCCTCTGTCTGCAGCCCGATGGCGTACATCGAACGGCCGGATTTCGTCGCGTGCAGCACGACACCGTAGACGACAGCCATCACCAGAAAGATGGACATGGACCACGCCATCTGGGTGCCGCTGATCGGCTTGGTGCCGATCTTGGTCAAGCCGACGGACGCCCAGCTGACCGACTGAGCGCCCAGAATGATCTCGGCCAACCCGCGGAACAGGGCGAGAGTGCCGATAGTGACGGCGATCGACGGCAGACCGAGCCCGGTGACGAGCCAGCCGTTGAGCGCTCCGCCGGCTACGCCGACCACCAGTACGGCCAGCATCGCCAGTGGAATCGGCCAGTGGTGCAGGTAGAGGTAGCCGAGCAGGGTGCTGGACAACCCGAGCATGGAGGCGACCGAGAGGTCGATCTCGCCCACGATGACGATCAGGGTGAGGGGCAACGCCATGATGGCGATCTCGCCCATGTTCAGCCCGATGAAGAAGATGTTCGTCGTGGTGAAGAAGTGCGACGACACCTGCTCGCCATAGATCAGGGTGGCGATCAGGACGAACACCAGTCCGGTCTCCCACCGGAGCAGGCTGCGCCACATCGGCGGTGCGTCCGCCGTTCCCTCGTACACCGGCGCGACAGCCGTGTCAGTCGACATGAGCACCTCCTCTCCCGGTACGGAGTCGGCTGGCAACCCGCAGGCCGAGCCATCGGTCAAAGGCAATGGCGAGCAGCAGCAGGGCGCCGGCAACGGCCGTCGTCCAGAACGACGACACCTGAAGGGCGATCAGGGACTGGTTGATCATGTTCAGCAGCAGGGCGCCGAGTGCTGCGCCGAACACGGTGCCGCTGCCGCCGAAGATCGCAACCCCGCCGACCACCACTGCAGAGATGACGAGCAGCTCGTAGCCGGAGCCACCGGTGGAGTCGACGGTGGCGAACTCGGCGAGGAAGAGTGCGCCGCCGAGACCGGCCAGCGACCCGCTGATCAGGAATGCTGTGAAAATGCGCTTGGCGACGGGCAGGCCGGCCAGCTCGGCGGCCTCGGGGTTCGAACCCACGGCGTAGATGTCACGTGCCCAGCGGAAGGACTTCATGGCGTAGGTCGCGATGGCGACGATGATGATGACGAGGACGGCCAGCCAGGTCAGCCAAGCGATGCCGGGGAAGGTCTTGTAGCCGATCTTCAGATAGTCGGGCGGGATGCTCGAGGACTCGATCCGGTCGCCGCTGACGATGATGGCGAGCACACCGCGCACGATGTACAGCGACGCCAGGGTGACCACCAGGCTCGGCACCCGGAAGAACGTGACGATGGCGCCGTTGATCGCGCCGACAACTGCGCCGACGGCAATGCCGAGGAGAAACCCGAGATAGATCGGTGCGTGGGGATTGTTCTTGAAGAAGTCACCGACGATGTAGGCCGACAGCCCGAGAACCGACCCGACCGAGAGATCGACGTTGCGGGTGACGATCACCATGGTCTCGCCGACGGCGAGCAAGGCGATCAGGGCGGCACCGTTGAGCAGCTGCTCCAGGCTGAGATCGCTGGCGAAGCCACTGTTCTGCGCCGTGGTGTAGACGAAGACCACGATGATGGCGATGCCGATGCCGAGCTCGCGGGCGCGTAGAAAGATGTCGCCGCTGCGGACCCGGTCGGAGAACGTCATGGTCGTCATGCCGGCGACACCGCCAGCTGTCCGGTCGCCGCTCGCATGATCGTGTCCTCATCGGCGTCGGCTCGGGCGATCTCTGCGACGAGCCGACCCTCCCGAAGCACCAGCACCCGGTCCGCCATGCCCAGCACCTCGGGCAGCTCCGAGGAGATCATCAGCACCCCGATGCCCTGACCCACCAGCTCGTCCAGCAGCCGGTGCACCTCCGCCTTTGTCCCGACGTCGATACCACGGGTTGGTTCGTCGATGATCAGCACCTGGGGCGTGCGAGCCAGCCACTTGGCCAGCACCACCTTCTGCTGGTTACCGCCCGACAACGTGGCGACCGGGTTCTTGACCCTGCCGTACTTCAGCTGGAGCCGGCTGGCCCATCGTGCGGCGAGCGCCCGTTCGCGGCTGCGGCGAATCAGTCCGTTCTCCCGGAGGTTGGCGAGCGAGGCGAGGGCGACGTTGTGGTCGATGGCCATCTCCATGACCAGTCCCTGCTGCCGCCGGTCCTCGGGGACGAGTGCCACGCCGGCAGCCATCGCCGCCCTCGGGGAACCGTTCGGCAGCGCGTTGCCTCGGACAGTGACCGTGCCCGCATCGCGGCGGTCCATCCCGAAGACCGCTCTGGCCACCTCGCTGCGGCCGGCGCCGACAAGACCTGCCAGCGCGACGATCTCGCCACGACGGACCTCGAAGGAGACGTCCGTGAACACGCCCTCGCGAGTGAGCCGGTCGACGGCCAGGATGACCTCGCCCGGTTCGGTCTCGGTCTTGGGGAACAGCGCGTCGAGGTCACGCCCGACCATGGAACGAATGATGTTGTCGATGGTGAGGTCCGCAACCTCCGCCGTACGGACGAAGCGCCCGTCACGCATGATGGTCGCCCGCTGGCACAGCTGGAAGACCTCCTCCAGGCGGTGCGAGATGAACAGCACCGCCGCCCCCTCGGCGCACAAGGCTTTGGCGACGTCGAAGAGCCGGTCGACCTCGACGAGGGTGAGCGCCGCGGTCGGCTCATCCATGACGATCACCCTGGCGTCGAACGAGATGGCTTTCGCGATCTCCACGATCTGCTGATCGGCGACCGACAGGCCCCTGGCAGGTCGGCCGGGGTCGATGTCCACACCCAGCCGGGTGAACGCGGCACGAGCCCTGGCGTTCATCTCGGCCGGGTTGATCCGGCGCAGCCACCGCAGCGGCTGGCGGCCCACGAAGATGTTCTCCGCCACCGTGAGGTCCGGGAACAGCGTCGGCTCCTGGTAGATGATCGAGACGCCCGCTGCGCGCGACGCCGCCGGCCCGTTGAAGACAACCGGCTCCCCGTCGATGAGCAGCCGGCCTGACTCAGGCTGGTGAACACCCGCCAGGATCTTGACCAAGGTCGACTTGCCGGCACCGTTCTCCCCGAGCAGCGCGTGCGCCTCGCCGGGGTAGAGCGTGACCGACCCGTCCTCCAGCGCCCGTACGGCACCGAAGCTCTTGACGGCACGATCCAGCACCAGCAGCGGAGGATCGGGCTGCGGGTCGGTCGGTTCGATCGGTTCGGTCGCAGTAGACACCGACAAGGTCCTCGTGGCTCTCTTCGCGGCGGTCGTACGGGTGTATGAATCGTTTCAGTGAAGAGTACGGCGTGATGTTAGGAGCGGCCGGTAACCCCTGTCAACGGTTTCGCGGCCCGTTACCCAACCGAGACCGGAAGTCCACTACTCTGTGCCCAACCCATGAATTCATGAACCCGCAAGGAGCGCCGTGCCGGCCACCGTGAGCGTCAAGGACGTGGCCGCGAGAGCCGGCGTTTCCGTCGGGACCGTGTCCAACGTTCTGAACCGCCCCGACCGGGTCTCGCCCGAGACTCGCGAGCGGGTCTCGGCTGCCATCTCGGCGCTCGGGTTCGTCCGCAACGAGTCGGCCAGACACCTGCGTGCCGGCAGCAGCCGTACGGTCGGGTTGGTCGTGCTCGACGTGGCCAACCCGTTCTTCACCGACGTCGCCCGCGGCGTCGAGGATGCGGCCAACGCCGCCGGCCTCGCCGTCATCCTGTGCAACAGCGACGAGAAGTCGGCCAAGGAGGACGCCTACCTCGAGCTGCTCGAGGAGCAGCGCGTCCGCGGCATCCTGATCACCCCGACCGAGTCGATCAGCGAACGGTTGACCGAGCTGCGCCGCCGCGGCACGCCGGTGGTCCTGCTCGATCGCAAGGCGACCGGTCGCGACCAGTGCTCGGTGTCCGTCGACGACCGCAAGGGCGGCGACCTCGCCGTCACCCACCTGCTGTCGTCGGGACACCGGCGCATCGCCTTCTTCGGTGGGCCGATGACCATCGCCCAGGTCAGCGACCGGCTGCGCGGTGCAAAGGCGGCTGTTCAGCGGGCCGGGCTGGACCCGGCCGCACTGACGATCGAGGCCACCACCGGGCTCAACGTCGCCGCAGGCAAGGCTGCGGCGCAGAACCTGCTGGCGATGCCCAAGCGCAAGCAACCGACCGCTGTGTTCTGCGCAAACGACCTGTTGGCACTGGGAGCCCTCCAGGAGCTGTCGATGCAAGGAGTACGGGTCCCGCAGGACATCGCGATCGTGGGCTACGACGACATCGACTTCGCCTCAGCGGCCATGGTCCCGCTGTCCTCCGTACGCCAGCCGCGCCACCAGCTCGGGCGTACGGCTGCCGACCTGCTGATCGAGGAGGCCGACAAGACTGCCGGCCACAAGCATCGCCAGGTGGTGTTCGAGCCCGAGCTGATCGTCCGCGACTCCAGCCGGCGCACCCGCAGGGTGGCCGGCTAGCTGTCCTGACCGACCAGGATGACCTCGAGCGTGCGCGGTCCGTGGACGCCTTCGACGCGGTTGAGCTCGATGTCGCTGGTGGCGGACGGCCCGCTGATCCAGGTCAGCGGTTTGGTGGGGTCGAGCACCGCGATGGCTTCGGGCACCGTCGCCACGATGGTGGTGCTGCGCACGACGCACAGGTGGTAGTCGGGGACGAGGGTGATGGCGCGACGACCCTGGTCGGGTGCGGTGTCCAGGATGATCGTGCCGGTCTCGGCGATCGCGACGGTGGAGCCGGTGATGACGGCGTCGATGCGGTCGAGCTCGTCTGCTGTGAGCTGCCCGTCGTCGACGACCGCCGTGACCGTCTCGGGCAAGGTGAGGGTGGACAGCCCGGTGGGGAGCACGAGGGTGCGCACGCCCCGGTCGCGCAGCGCGTCGGCGATGGTGGCTTCGAGGTTGGATTCGTCGCAGGTGCGCACAGCGGCTTTGTAGTCGCGCAGCCGCTCGGCCATCAGCGTGACCAGCTCGCCGGGCGCCATGGACCCGTGCTGACGGTAGTCGCGCGGCACCTGCGGTGCTTGCCGCTCGGGGCCCAGGGCTTGGCGCACCCTGGCCAGCACCTCCTCACGTGCAGTCACCGGTTCACCCACCACTCGCGGAACGTCTGAGCCGGGGGCATCGGTGCGTCGCGACTCATGGTCCATCGTGAGCCCGGGAACGGCAGCGACCGGATCCGGCCGCGGCGCCCGAGCAGCCGGCCGAACCGGCTCAGCCGCTGCGCCGTGGTCCACCGGCGGCGGTCGGCCATCGTCCAGGACAGTGCGGCCATCGCGATCGCCTCGGCCGACGGCACCCGGTGCGCGGTCTTGGCTTCCTCGACCTTGCGGCTGCGCAGGTGGACCAGGATCGACGGGATGTCGATCATCACCGGACAGACGTCGTAGCAGGCGCCGCACAACGTCGAGGCATAGGGCAGGGATGCGTTCTCCGGCTCGTCGTGCATGCCGGTGAGCAGCGGGGACAGGATCGCGCCGATCGGCCCCGGGTAGACCGAGCCGTACGCGTGGCCGCCGGTGCGTTCGTAGACCGGGCAGACGTTGAGGCAGGCGGAGCAACGAATGCAGTGCAACGCCGACCGGCCGACCTCGTCGGCCAGCGCTGCGGTGCGGCCGTTGTCGAGCAGCACCAGGTGCACAGCCTGCGGGCCGTCACCGGGCGTCACGCCGGTCCAGGTCGAGGTGTAGGGGTTCATCCGCTCCCCCGTGGAGGACCTCGGCAGCAGCTGCAGGAAGACCTCGAGGTCACCCCAGGCAGGGACGAGCTTCTCGATGCCCATCACGGTGATCAGCGTCTCGGGCAGGGTCAGGCACATTCGCCCGTTGCCCTCGGACTCCACCACTGTCAAGGTGCCGGTCTCGGCAACACCGAAGTTGGCACCACTGACCGCCACCTTGGCAGACAGGAAAACGCGGCGCAGGTGCTGGCGCGCCGCCTCCGCCAGCTGGGCCGGTTCGTCACTGAGATCGGCTGGTACGTCAGGCATCTCCCGCCGGAAGATCTCCGCGATCTGCGAGCGGTTCTTGTGGATCGCCGGCACCAGGATGTGCGACGGCCGGTCGCGGCCGAGCTGCACGATCAGCTCGGCCAGGTCGGTCTCGTAGGCCTCGACTCCCGCGGCCTCGAGCGCCTCGTTGAGCCCGATCTCCTGAGTGGCCATGGACTTGACCTTGACCACCTCGCGGTGGCCCGTAGCCAGCACGAGCTCGGTCACGATGCGGTTGGCCTCATCGGCGTCACGGGCCCAGTGCAGCACCCCACCCCGCGCCGTGAACGCGGCCTCGAACTGCTCAAGGTAGGTATCCAGGTGGGCCATCGTCTCGGCCTTGATCGCCCGACCAGCTTCGCGCAACGCCTGCCAGTCCGGCACCTCCGCGACCACCGCAGCCCGCTTGGCCCGGATCGTCGCGGTGGCGTGGCCGATGTTGCGGCGCAGGCCGCTGTCGGCGACCGCCGTACGCGCCGCCTCGGGGAACGTGGCGTCGCCGTGCAGATGCCCGTGGACCCCTTGTGCCGTCGGCAAACCGAGGAACGTCGTCACGACGGACCTGCCGTCGAGGCGAGGATCTCCGCGAGGTGCACCGTACGGACCCCCGTGCTGAGCCGGGACAACCCACCGCCGATGTGCATCAGGCAGGAGCTGTCCCCAGCGGTGCAAATCTCAGCACCCGTGCTGAGGACGTTGGTCATCTTGTCCGCCAGCATCGCGGTGGACACCTCCGCGTTCTTCACCGCGAACGTGCCGCCGAAGCCGCAGCACGACTCAGCCGCCGGCAGCTCCACCAGCTCGATGCCCCGGACTTGGCGCAGCAACCGCAACGGCTTGTCAGCGACCTGGATCATCCGCAGCGAATGACACGTCGGGTGATAGGTCACCCGGTGCGGGTAGCTGGCACCGACGTCGTCCACCCCGAGCACGTCCACCAGCAGCTCCGACAGCTCGAACGTCCTGCTCGCCACGGCTTCCGCTCGCACCGCGAGCGCCTCGTCGCCGTACTTGCGGGCCACCATCGCATGCTGGTGACGGACCGACCCGGTGCACGACCCCGAGGGCACGACGATGGCTTCGTACGGCTCGAAAACATCGACGTAGCGCCGCACCAGCGGCAGCGCCTCCGGCTGATATCCGGTGTTCACGTGCATCTGCCCGCAGCACGTCTGCTCCAACGGGAACTCGACCTGGTGGCCGAGGCGCTCCAGCACCGCCACCGTGGCTCGCCCGACATCTGGGAACAGCGTGTCCACCAGACACGTCGCGAACAACGCTATCCGCACGGGATTCCTTGTCTGTCAGCGGTGCTGCTGGTAGTCGATCGCACTATAGGCCTTGAGCTTGACCAGCTGGTGCTCCGAGGTGACGGTACGGATCGTGCCCGAACGCGAGCGCATCACGAGGGACTGCGTGTCGGCGCCGCCGCCACGGTAGTGGACGCCTCGCAACAGCTCGCCGTCGGTGATGCCGGTGGCAGCGAAGAACACGTTGTCGCAGCGGACCAGGTCATCGGTCAGCAGCACCCGGCTCAGGTCGTGGCCGGCGTCAGTGGCGCGTCGGCGTTCAGCGTCGTCACGTGGGTACAGCTTGGCCTGGATGACGCCACCGGTGCACTTGACGGCGCAGGCGGTGATGATCCCTTCCGGGGTGCCACCGATGCCGAGCAGGAGGTCGACCCCGGTGCCGTCACGGCAGGCCATGATCGCGCCGGCCACGTCGCCGTCGCTGATGTACTTGATCCGGGCGCCGGTGTCGCGGATCTCGCGGATCAGGTCCTGGTGCCTCGGCCGGTCCAGCACGATCACCGTGACGTCCTCGGGCGAGCCGCCCTTGGCCTTGGCCACCGCCTCGACGTTGTAGGCCACCGGCGCCTCGAGATCGACGGAGTGTGCGGCCGCCGGCCCGGTGACGAGCTTGTCCATGTAGAACACGGCCGAGGGGTCGTACATCGTCCCGCGCTCGGCCACGGCCATCACCGCGATGGCGTTGTTCATGCCCTTGGCCGCCAGGGTGGTGCCGTCGATCGGGTCGACAGCGACGTCGCACTCCGCGCCCGTGCCATCGCCGACCTCCTCGCCGTTGAACAGCATCGGGGCTTCGTCCTTCTCCCCCTCGCCGATGACGACGACACCGCTCATCGACACCGTGCCGATCAGCCGACGCATCGCGTCGACCGCAGCCCGGTCGGCACCGTTCTTGTCGCCCCGGCCGACCCAGCGACCGGCGGCCATCGCCGCGGCCTCGGTGACCCGACAGAGCTCGAGGGCCAGGTTGCGGTCGGGTGCTTCGCTGCCGACAGCCAGCTCGGGAGGTACGGACTGGTCCATCTCCATGTCGAGGTTCCCCACTCGTCACATGCCCGGGCTTTGCTCGTTCCTGTGATTGTCCTCGCCAAGCCCGAACCGCCCAACTTCTGAATCGATTCAGGATACTGCCAAACACCTCGGCACCAACCCGTCCGCGAATGGCCTACGATCGCGGGCATGATCGGACACATCGACGAGGTGGTGGTCGACTGCGCCGAGCCGATGGCGCTCGCACGATTCTGGGCGTCCGTCCTCGGCGGCGCGGCCACGATGCGGGACGACGCCTGGTGCTACGTCGATCCGCCGGGGTGGACCCGGCTGGCCTTCCAGCTCGTGCCCGAGGGCAAGACGGTCAAGAACCGGTTGCACCTCGATGTCGTGGTCGAGGACATCGCGGCGGCGTCCGCTCAGGCGGTGGAGCTCGGTGCCCGTACGGTCGGCCCGGTTCACTCCGACGCCGCAGGGTCCTTTCAAGTGCTGCTGGACCCCGAGGACAACGAGTGGTGCGTCGTCAGGCCACCCTGAGTCACCGCGGGGTACGGGCGGTCAGCATCACGGTGCTGCACACCAGCGGTGGCAGACTCCCGGCCTCGGCGTACAGACCTCGTCGCAACGACTCGCGTTCGTCGGCGGACATCGCCTGGAGGAAGGGGACGGTGTGCGGCATGCCCAACCGCCAGTTGACCATGTCCGTGGGTGAGACGGGCACAGTGACCTCCACCCGGTCAGCGCTGACGTCCCGGAGCTTCCCCGCGCGAGCCACCGCAGCCAGTCCGTCCGCCGTGTCGGTCCGGGAGGACGTCCGCTGCTTCAGGTCGGCGTACCACGTCGGCGGTCGCCAGCCGTGGGCCAGCAGCCCGTCCTCGACCACGTGCCGAACCGGATGGTCGTCCTCGCGGTGCCAGGTGCTCGCCAGCACCCACCCGCCCGGCCGGACCACCCTGGACGCCTCGGCGAGCGCGTCGGAGGGTTCGGACAAGTGGTTGAGGACGAACCCGGCAACCAGCGCATCCGCCACAGCGGCGGAAAACGGCAGGGCTCGGACATCGGCAGCGACGACCGGACAGGCCGTCCGGGCGCGGGCCAGTGACAACAGAGCCGGCGCGGCGTCGACGGCGACGACGGCAGCCCCCGCAGCGACGAGCAGCCGGGTGGCAGTGCCACTGCCGGCGCCCACGTCGAGCACCCGGCGGCCGTGCCAGTCCGGTCCGCGCGAGACGAGAGCAGCAGCCAGCACACCGTAGACGCGGTCCGGGCCGCCCGCCCATGATGCGGCGCCGGCCTCGTAGGCTTGGCGGAGCGGATCGGCCGTCACATCAACGCGCTGCCCCTGGTGACCCAACCCGACCACCAGGCGAGCTCGTCGGGCTGGTCGCACTTGCTCCAGGCCATCTGTACGGCGGCGCCGGTCAACGCCAACGGCAGCTGCCGGTCCCACCACGGTGCGGTGTCCACGCCGTACGCCTCGAGGGCCGTGCGATAGCGCTCGATCGTTGCCTCCTTGCTCTCCGGCAGCCGGTCGCAGTTGACCGCGACGTACCAGCCGAGGTCGGCGCACGGGGCGTCGATGCCGGGGAAGGCCCAGTCGACCAGCACGACGGTGCGATCGTCGAGGATGCCGAGGTTGCCGCCCTTCCAGTCGCCGTGCACCAACGAGGTCGGGGTGGTCGACAGTGCGTTGACGAGTGGCGTCGGGTCAGTGGCCAGCGCCGTCAGCACACCGTGCAGCTGCGGAGCATGGGCACCCAGCCGCTCCCACATCGGCCCGAGCAGCGCGGGGACTCCGCTCAGCGGCCCGCGCTCAGCCTCCTCCACGGCAAAGCCGGGCCCGAGCATCCGCCATCGCTGGGCCGGCTCGGTAAGCGCCAGGTCATCAGTCAGGTCGGCGGTGGCTGCGTGCATCTCAGCCATCGTCTCGACCAACAACGCCTGCTGGTCAAGGGAAATTGGGGCGTTGTCCGGCAGAAATGCAGCTGCCACGTCGCGCATCAGCAACTCTGCCAGACCGGTCTCCGGATCGAAGGCAACGTCAACGAGCGCCGTGTCGATGCTGGACGGGAGGCGAGTGAACAGCCCGCTGGACCACATCCGGACCACCCTCGGCACGCCGACGTCGGCAACGGCTCGCATCACCCAGTCGGTCTCGTACGACAGGCGTTTGATGACATAGGAATCGCCATCGATGACCACCCGCTCGAAGCTGGCGCTCGACAGGCCATCGACCGACGGCCCCATCGGCTCGCGCATCGTCGACCCCGTGAGATCGAGCGCTCGCAGCACAGCGACTCCCTCCGACCACGTGGTACGGCACCAGTTCACCGCTCGCCGCCGGTCAACGCAAGAGTGATCCAGGATGAACAGGGACGACACACCGCCGAAACGCCGGGTATCTACCGTGTGAACGGTCAGGGGCAGTTTGAACCCTCCCCCTCGGTGTGTGCGCAGGGGAGCTCCAGTGCTCGGAAAGTACGTCGGATATGTCGCCGGGCAGGACCGGCTGCACGGGTTTCTGTCCAGCATTCTCTGGGACCAGATGGGCGTACGGCAGTCCGGTCCGGCCTTCCGCGCGTTTCGCCTCAACGGGAGCAACGAGGTCTACGCCTACGAAGAAAAGTTCAGTGGCAGCAAGATAATTTGCAAGTTCTACGGGCCCAAGTTCGGCTGGGACAAGGACAAGGCCGCGTGGGCGGCACACCAGGAGTACGACAGCCTGCAGCGCCTCCGTGGTTATGACCTGGTCGGCTCCCCCCATCACGTGATCCGGCCGTTGGGCTGTGACAGTGACATCAACTCGGTGCTCGCGCTGGAGTACTACGCCGGCGAGCAGTTCAGCTCCGCGATCCGGCGCGCGACCCAGCGCCGCGACGATGCCCATCTGTTCTGGCGGCTGAAGTCACTCGCCTATTTCCTTGCTACGCAGCACATCCGGACCGCAAACGGCTACATGGTCGACTTCGACCACGACGCGAACTACTACGCCCGGCTCGTACGCAAGCTGCAACGCCGCCGGCGCATCGGCCAGTGGGATGTCGACGAGCTGTTGTGGCTCGGCGACTGCTGGCGGGACAAGCCGAAGATGTGGCAGGACCAGCAGGTGTGGCTGCACGGAGATGCCACCCCGGCCAACTTCCTGTTCGGCGACGGCCTCAACGTCGGGGCGATCGACCTCGAGCGGATGAAGCGCGGCGACCGGATGTTCGACCTCGGTCGCGTCGCCGGCGAGCTGCAGCACGCGTTCATGCAGGCGACCGGGGACCACCACCGGTCCGAGCCGTTCATCGGCCACTTCCTGTGGGAGTACGCCTGCCACTTCCCGGACCGTCAGGGGGCGTTCCGTTCCATCTCCGGCCGCGCGCCGTACTACATGGGCCTCAACCTGCTGCGGATCGCGCGCAACGACTACATCGGCGACCAGTACGGCGCTACGTTGATCGCTCAGGCGAAGACGCTGCTTCGTGCTAGCTAGAACGTCGCCGGGGCAGCAGTGAGGGCAGGCATGGAGATCAAGGCGATCGTGTTCGACGTCAACGGCACGTTGATCGAGATCCACACCGAGGACGACTCGGAGGCGTGCTTCCGCGCGGCCGGCCATTTCCTTACCTACCAGGGGATCGACCTGCGCCGGCACCAGGTGAGGGACCTCTACTTCCGGACGATGAAGCACCAGCAACGGACCAGCTCGCAGGAGTATCCGGAGTTCGACGCCGTCGCGATCTGGCGGACGATCATCAACGACCACGCCACCGACTACACCCGTAGCCTTCCGCCGGAAAAGCTCGAGCAGCTGCCGCTGTTCCTCGCCGAGATGTACCGGGGCATCTCCCGGCGCAAGCTCAGGCTCTACCCACACGTACGCGACGTGCTCGACGTTCTCCGCGACCGGTTCAAGCTGGCAGTTGTGACCGACGGGCAGTCCTCCTACGCCCGCGGAGAGCTGCACAAGGCCGGCCTCGCCGACTACTTCGACCCGATCGTGGTCTCGGCCGACCACGGCTTCCGCAAGCCGGACCGCCGGCTGTTCCAAATCGCGTTGGACGGCCTGGGAGTGGCGGCGGAGAATGCGATGTACGTCGGCAACGACATGCACCGCGACATCTTCGGGGCGCGCGAGATGGGCATGACGACGGTCATGTTCAACTCCGACCAGGGGGCCAAACAGCATCAGGGCTGCGCGGCTGACCACACCATCCACGACTGGCGCGAGCTGCTCGGGATCCTGGACTGATGCGCGGACCCTCCGGCCACGAGGGGACCCCGGAATAGTTTGCATATGCAAACGGTCTAGAGTGGGTGACAGCTTCGTTCTGAGCCCGAGGAGTGCGTCGTGCCCGCCAGCAGCCCCGCCGCGATCGTCGTCGATCCCGCAACCTGGCGTGGCCGAGCCCTCGTACCCGTACTCGTCTATGTCGGTCTGCTCGTTGCGGTCGTCAGCAGCCTCGGCTCGCCGCTGGTGCCGACCATCGCCCAGGACTACAACGTCTCGCTCGGCACGGCGCAGTGGTCCCTCACCCTGACCCTGCTCGTCGGTGCCGTCATTTCCCCCGTCGCCGGCCGGCTCGGCGATGGGCCGCACCGACGTCGGGCGCTCGTCGGAGCGTTGGGCGTCGTGTCGGCCGGCAGCGTTCTGGCCGCCCTGCCCGGTCTCGGCTTCGGCTTCCTCCTGCTCGGCCGGGGGATGCAGGGCGTCGGCCTTGCCCTGCTGCCGCTCGCGATGGGCGTCGCTCGCGACCACCTCGACCCGGCCCGCGCGCGATCCACCCTGGCCGTGCTCTCGGTGACTGCCGTCGTCGGCGTCGGCCTCGGCTACCCGATCACCGGCATCATCGCCGAGCATCTCAGCTTCCACGCAGGCTTCTGGATGGCGGCCGGGTTCGGGGTGATCGCCATGGCCCTGTCCGCCACCGTCGTACCGGTCAGCTCGCACAAGCCCAAGGCCTACTTCGACTTGCCGGGCGCAATTCTGCTGGGCACGGCTCTCGCCGGCGTCCTGGTCTGCCTGAGCGAGGGCGAGGACTGGGGCTGGGCGTCGCCGACCTTGCTCCTGGTACTGCTCGCGTCGGCGTTGCTGCTCGCGGTCTTCATCCGGCACGAGCTACGGTCTGCTGCGCCGCTGGTCAACCTGCGCCTGATGCGCCACCCGACCTCGCTGACCGCCAACGTCACCGGGCTGCTCGCGGGCGTCGGCATGTACATGCTGCTGTCGATGATCGTGCGCTACGTCCAGACGCCGACCTCCACCGGGTACGGGCTCGGCGCCTCTGTCGTCGTCGCCGGCCTGGCCCTGCTGCCGATGTCCATCGCCAGCCTCTTCAGCAGCCGGCTGGTGGTCTGGCTCGGCAAGTGGGTGAGCGCTGAGAAGCTGCTGCCCCTGGGCGTACTGATGTTCGTCGTCGGCCTGGCCATCTTCGCCACCAACCGCAGCCAGCTCTGGGAGATCTTCCTGGTGATGGCGATCGTCGGTCTGTCCATCGGCGCCTCGTTCGCCGTGATGCCGCGGATGATCATCGCGGCAACGCCGGTCAGCGAGACCAGCAGCGCCCTGGCCCTGAACCAGGTCCTGCGCACCGTCGGCTACTCGATGGGCAGCGCGCTGGGCGCGACGATCCTCACCGCACACACGCCGGCCGGGGCGATCTATCCCGAGAACGTGGGCTACACCGTGGCGTCGGTCATCGCGATGGTGCTGCTGCTGATCACCGCGGTCATCAGCTACATCCTGCCGCGCAGGGCAGCTCGGGTCACTGGGGTCCTCACTCCGGAGGAGGAGCTGCTGGCCGAGGACAACGCCGAGGCTGCGATCGCGGGCGCGCTGACGCTGGAGTACGAGCCGTCCGACGTGCGGCGCTAGGCACCGCTCCCCTCGTCTCCCGGAGCCCGCATCCGCCAGGCGTCGGTCACCAGATCGTCCAGCCGTTCGACGCTGACCTTGTCCAGGTGCAGCATCACCAGCGGCCAGCCGTCGTAGCCGGGCGTGGTGAAGAACACGTCCGGCTCCCCCAGCAGCAGCGCCTGCTTCTCCGCCTCGTCGCCGACGTAGAGCACTGCGATGTCGGTACGGATCCGGCGTCGCTCCCCCGGTCGCCGCTCAGGGTAGGACCAGACGAATCCCTTGCCAGCGACCCGAAAGTCGAAGCCCTCACTGGGGATCTCCTCGACGTTCGGAAGAGCCATCGCCAGCTCGCGTACATCGTCCTCGTCAGCCACCGAACTCACTCCCCGATCGCACCGCCCACGTCGGCATCAGGCTAGACGGCAGCACCGACACGGCGCTCGGCCGGCCGCCCCGTTTGCCGGGGCCAGCGGTCAGGGCCTAGCGTGCCGGGGGTGAAGGCTCTCGTGAAGCTCAAAGGCGAGCCGGGGCTGTGGCTCGAGGACGTCCCCGAGCCCACGGTCGGTCCGGGCGACGTCCTCGTACGGGTCCTGCGGACCGGTATCTGCGGCACTGATCTGCACCTGTTGTCCTGGGACGCCTGGGCGCAGTCGGCCATGTCGCCCCCGGTGATCCTCGGTCACGAGTTCGTCGGCGAGGTGGTCGAGGTCGGCGCCGCGGTGACCAACGTCGAGGTCGGTGACCTGGTCAGCGGTGAGGGGCACGTGGTCTGCGGGCGTTGCCGCAACTGCCTCGCCGGGCGCCGACACCTGTGCGCCAACACCATCGGCATCGGGGTGCAGCGCGACGGCGCCTTCGCCGAGTACGTCGCCATCCCCGCGCAGAACGCCTGGCGGCACACCCATGACGTGCCACTCGAGGTCGCCGCGATCTTCGACCCCTTCGGCAACGCCGTGCACACCGCGCTGCAGTTCCGCGTCCTCGGCGAGGACGTGCTGATCACCGGCGCCGGCCCCATCGGCATCATGGCGGCAGCTGTGGTGAGGCACGCGGGCGCGCGCCACGTCGTCATCACCGACGTCAGCGACTACCGCCTCGAGCTGGCCCGCAGCGCGGGGGTCACCCTCGCGGTCGACACCCGTACGACGTCGCTGGCGCAAGTACAGGAACAGCTGGGCATGCGCGAGGGCTTCGACGTCGGGCTCGAGATGTCCGGCCATCCCGAGGCGCTCAGCGACATGGTCGCCAACATGACCCACGGTGGCCGCATCGCGCTGCTCGGCCTGCCTGCTGGTCCGGTGTCGCTGGACCTGCCGCGGGTGGTGCTCAACATGCTCACCCTCAAGGGCGTCTACGGTCGCGAGATGTTCGAGACCTGGTACGAGATGTCGGTGCTTCTTCAAGCGGGGCTGGACATCTCGAACGTGGTGACCGACGTGCTGCCCTACACCGAGTGGGAGAAGGCGTTCGACACTGCTGCCGGCGGCGCCTGCGGCAAGGTCGTACTCGACTGGACGAGGAGCTGACGTGTTCGCGACGATGCGCACCGACCTGACGGCCCGGCTCGACGAGATCCGAGAGGCCGGGCTGTACAAGGGCGAACGGGTCCTGCGCACCCCGCAGAGCGCTGAGATCACCGTCGGCGACGACCAGGTGCTCAACCTCTGCGCCAACAACTACCTCGGTCTCGCCGACCACCCGCAGGTCGTCGAGGCAGCACGAGAAGCCCTGCTGCAGTGGGGTTTCGGCATGGCATCGGTGCGCTTCATCTGCGGCACCCAGGAGCCGCACAAGCTCCTCGAGCAGCGGCTGTCCACTTCCTCGGCACCGAGGACACCATCCTGTACGGATCGTGCTTCGACGCCAACGGTGGGCTGTTCGAGACACTGTTGGGCCCCGAGGACGCCGTGATCTCGGACGAGCTCAACCATGCCTCGATCATCGACGGCATCCGGCTGTGCAAGGCGCAACGGTTCCGCTACCGCAACCGCGACATGGCCGACCTCGAGGCGCAGCTCAAGGCTGCGTCCGCCGCGCGACACCGGCTCATCGCCACCGACGGCGTGTTCTCCATGGACGGCTATGTCGCGCCGCTCGACGAGATCTGCGACCTGGCCGACCGCTACGGCGCGATCGTCATGGTCGACGACTCGCACGCGGTCGGTTTCGTCGGCCCAACCGGACGCGGAACCCCCGAGCTGCATGGAGTTTCCGATCGCGTCGACATCATCACCGGCACTCTCGGCAAGGCCCTCGGCGGTGCCAGCGGCGGCTACACCTCGGGTCGTCGCGAGATCGTCGAGCTCCTGCGCCAGCGCTCGCGGCCGTACCTCTTCTCCAACAGCGTCGCCCCGCCCATCGTCGCTGCGAGCCTCACGGTGCTCGACCTGCTCGAGACCTCGGACCAGCTGCGGACGACGCTTCGCGAGAACACGCACTGGTTCCGCGGCCGGATGACCGAGCTCGGCTTCGACGTGCTGCCCGGCGATCACCCCATCGTGCCGGTGATGTTCGGGGACGCAGTGGTCGCCGGCGCGACTGCTGAAGCCCTGCTGCACAAGGGTTTGTACGTGGTCGCGTTCTCCTACCCCGTCGTCCCCATGGGCAAGGCGCGCATCCGCACGCAGATCTCCGCAGCCCACTCGCACGACGACCTCGTGCGCGCCGCAGATGCCTTCGCCGCCGTACGAGACGAGCTTTAACGGTCCTCGAGCGCTGGCGGCCCGAATCTCCATGGCCACTCGGTGTTGCGCATGAATCGGGCCACCGCGTGCTGGTGGTCCAGCCCCCAGTCGCGGTAGCCGAGTACGGCGTCGGCGAGCGCCTCGGCAGTTTCGACGCCGGGTCGCGAGACCGCAGACCTGATCAGATCCGGCAGGTCCGCCGGCCGCTCGGGGGCGCGCTCGACCTCGGTCAGGAACCACTTGTGGAACGGGTAGAGCATCCGGTTCCAGGCGAGGAACACCCGGCCGGCGTAAAGACCGAGCCGCGAGGTGGCATAGCTGAGCAGGTAGGGGTCGTCGCGCTTGACCGCCTCGCCGACGAACCAGCGCAGCAGCATTGTCTGGGCCAGGAAGTCGAGGATGTTCTCGTCCCTGGCCGCTTCGGGGTAGACCGGGATGCGGGCAATCAGCGCCTCGATCTCCGGTGTGCCGCCGTGCACCAGGCGGACCCCACCGAAGGCCCACCGGGCCGTCTCGGTGCCGTGCTCGTCGACATCACGCAGGAACGCCTGGTCGAGGATCTTGGCGTCGAAGTAGCCGCCGGCGTAATGGTGGTCGAGCCCACGGACGACCTCGAGGTCCTGCTCGGCGCTCCGTCGGGCGAACTCCTCGGCCGTCACGATCACGATCAGGTCGATGTCCGAGTCGGGACGGGCCTGCCCCCTGGCGGTGGAGCCTCCGAAGAGTACGGCCAGCACGGTCGGGTCATCGCGGAAGAACTCGACGGCTTCGGTGAGCGCTGCCGCATGGTGCGGACTCAGCCCCGGATCAGTCACGGCACCAGTGTGCACCGGCCGCGATGTCAGCCGTCCTCGGCGGGAGGCTGCGGGGCCGGCACCCCACCCATCGCGCGCAACAACGCCTCGCGCAGAGCGTTGGCCTCGGGTGAGTCGGAGCCGAGTTGGACCACCTGGGTCTGAGCCGCCTGTGCCTGCAGCAGGGCGGCGACCTGGCTGAGGTCGGACGAACCGTTCGACGGCACCCCGACCGGGGTCGACGGGCCAGCCCCCGGGCTCGGGGGCTGGGCAAGCGACTCAGCGAAATGGTCGTCGCGCGCCTTCCGCACAGCTTTCAGGCTCACCGAAGGGTCGTTCTTGTCGAAGCGCACCTTGTGGCTGTCCGGCTCGTACTCGACCCCCACCGCCTGCCCGATGCTGGGACTGAGGAAGTCGGTCGCGATGCGAGGTTCCTCGGCCTTGGCCCGGAAGACCTCGCCGGACGCGGTCGTGACGTCGACCACGTACTCGTAGATCGTCACCATGCCGTCGCCGGTGGTCTTGACCGTGCGCTTGTCGACCACGACCGCCCGCGCCGCCGTCCAGTGCTTGCCGAACATGGTGCCTCCTCCGCCGGTCCGCTTCTGCAGAGCACAGCGGACAGGAGGCCCGCGGCAGGCCTCAGCATGCCACGCGATCGACCACATGATCGTTCTCACCGCCGGGGCGCCGCTGTGGACAACTGCCGATACCAGTTGTCCACAGGGGCATCACGACAGTGGTGGCCCGAGGTGCCGCGCAGGCACGATCCCCGTCATGAAAGTTCTCACCGCAACGTCGACAGGCCAGGGCAAGAGGCCGAACGATTTCAGCTACACCATCGAAGGCGAGCTGGTGTGGCTCGGGCTCGTCTGCGCGTCGGACCGGCGCGACCCCGACGGTGGGTGTGGCTGCGGGCGTGCGTTCTCCGGGCTCAACTCCCACCTGGCCACCACGACCGCTCGGGTCCGCGACCTGCGCATGACCCGCGACGACCTGATCGACGCGCTGGGCAGCTACTACGAGTCGGCCGGGTACGGCGCCGTGCCTCGCCGTGACCTCAAAGCCGAGGTCGCCGGCATGCTGGAGCTCGTGTCGGGATTCCCTGAAGACGCAATCGTCGAGCGTCGCCTCGATCACCTGCGTTCGCGGTGACCGAGGCGACGCACCGATCAACACACCAGGTCAGGCGACCGGGTTGTTTCCGCAGTCCTTGTGCACGTTGAGGCACCGGTCGACGAGCCGCTGCAGCCCCGCCTGGTCCCACGTGTTCCAGAAGTCGGCATGGGCGGTGTAGTACGCCCCCGACGACAGAGTGATCCCCGATGCGGACGTGCCGACGGGGTACTCCAGCCGGAAGATCACCCGCGGCAACACCGTGGTGAACCCGGCCGGGCAGGTGTACGACGACGGGTAACGGAGGTGCGGTGTCTCGTTCGGGGTCACCACGCCGTCCCAACAGTTCGGGAACCCGACGTGCAGGGTGATCGCGCCGGTCGGGCAGCTGATGGGTGCTTTCGCCTTGACGTCCGGGCTGTTGTTCGAGCAACCCCAGTAGATCTCCTTGCCCAGCTTGGGCGAGTCAGCCTCGGACGTGGCTTTCGCGTTACCGGCGAGCATCCGGAAGTTCGCGGGAAACGCGGTGATGTGGTACGACGCGTTCACATTGTCAGCCCGGTAGTAGAACGAGTTCCGGGTCGCCCCACCGGTTGCGTAGGACCCCTTCGGGGGCACCTTGACGCCGTTGCGGTACAGGGCCGGCGCCCAGTAACCGGCCTTGTCCGCTGCGGTGCCGCACGTCGTGGGCGCAGCCAGCATGTCGCTGTAGCCGGACATGGCGGTCGTGGACCTGTTCGCCAGGAAATCGTGCAAGTGGCTGGCACCGGGCTGCCCGGGGAAGACGATCGGGTCATCGGGCGCCGAGTGGTCGTACGAGCAGATGGTGATCCAACCGCCGGCCCCACCGGACGCAGACGCGGACGATGCAGTCGACAGCGGGAGGATCGTGACCAGGGCGGTGAAAGCAACGGCGTACGTCCACCGGGTTAGGGACTTTCGGCGCATGAGCAGTTTCCTTTCGAGGGGGGTGTTGTGCGTGTCGTGGGCCTCCCGCGCCAACGCGTGGAGGCACAGCCCCAGCCGTTGGGCTCCCTCACCGGATCCACAGCTCACTGAGGTCGGTACGCGCGTGGGCGTCGACCCCGATGTCGTGAAGCGCCTCGGGTCCCAACCGGCTGGCATCATCCAGCCGAACGTGAAGTTGTGTCCCCCGGACGACAGCTGGGCGCGAGCCTCAGGCACGAGGACGACTCCGTCCACGACCCGACCAATGTACGGGAGCAGGTTCCGAATTGAGGGGCATTCGGAAGATTGCACGGTTCAGGCGCTGCTGACGAGCAGTGCCTCACGCTGAGCGACGCGCTTACACGTTGAAGCGGAACTCCACCACGTCGCCGTCCTGCATGACGTAGTCCTTACCCTCCATACGGGCCTTGCCCACGGCCCTCGCGGCAACGACGGAGCCGGTCTCGACCAGGTCGTCGAACGACACGATCTCGGCCTTGATGAACCCACGCTGGAAGTCGGTGTGGATCACGCCGGCGGCTTGGGGCGCGGTGTCGCCCTTGTGGATCGTCCAGGCCCGCGCTTCCTTCGGCCCCGCGGTCAGGTAGGTCTGCAGGCCAAGGGTGTCGAAGCCGACCCTCGCCAGCATGTTGATGCCGCTCTCGGGCTGCCCGAGCGACTGCAACAGCTCGAGCGCCTCATCGTCCGGCAGCTCGACCAGCTCGGACTCGATCTTGGCGTCAAGGAAGATTGCCTCAGCCGGAGCCACCAGCGCACGCAGATCTGCCTGCAAGTCGGTGTTGCCGAGCTCTTCCTCGTCAAGGTTGAAAACGTACAGGAAAGGCTTGGCAGTCAACAGATGTAGCTCGGCCAGCGGCTCGAGGTCGAGCCCAGTCGCGAACACCGTCTTGCCCGAGTCGAGGACGCTACGGGCTTGCTCGATCGCCGCGACCTGCTCGGCACCGCCCTTCTTGAGCCGCGCCTCCTTCTGCAACCGGGGCAGCGCCTTGTCGATCGTCTGGAGGTCGGCAAGGATCAGCTCGGTGTTGATGGTCTCGATGTCCGCACTCGGCGAGACCTGCCCGTCGACGTGCACGACGTCGGGGTCGGTGAACACCCGGATGACCTGACAGATCGCGTCGGCCTCGCGGATGTTGGCCAGGAACTTGTTGCCCAGACCCTGACCCTCGGACGCGCCACGCACGATGCCGGCGATGTCGACGAACGACACCGCAGCCGGGATCAGCTTTTGCGATCCGAAGATCTCGGCCAGCTTGGTCAGCCGCTCGTCCGGCACGCCGACGACACCGACGTTGGGCTCGATGGTCGCGAACGGGTAGTTCGCCGCGAGCACGTCGTTCTTGGTCAGCGCGTTGAACAGGGTGGACTTGCCGACGTTGGGCAGGCCGACGATGCCGATAGATAGGGACACGAGGCCCGAGTCTACTGAGCGCTACTACCGTGGACCCGTGAGCGAGATCATCATCCGTCCCGCCGACGCGGCCTCCGAGCCGGCGCGCTGGGCGATGACGCAGTACTTCACCGAGCTCGACGCTCGATTCCCCGAGGGCTTCGATGCCACCGGCGCCCTCGACGGCGCCGCCGCGTACAACCCGCCGAGCGGCCTGTTCCTCCTGGCCACGCTCGCGAACGCCATCGTGGGTTGCGCCGCTCTGCACTACCTCGACGACTCGACGGCAGAAGCGAAGCGGATGTGGGTCAGCCCTGGAGTCCGCGGGCAGGGCCTGGCCACCCGGCTGCTGGGCGGCCTCGAGGAGCAGGCGCGAGCATCCGGCCGGCTCACCCTCGTCCTGGACACGCATGCCTCGCTCACCGAGGCGATCTCGCTGTACGAGCGTCACGGCTACGTCCGCGTCGTCCGCTACAACGACAACCCGTACGCGCAGCTGTGGTTCAGCAAGACCCTCGCCGGTCAGTCGAGCAGCGGCTGATGATGGGGCTTGAGCCACGACCCTGACTCGGTACGGACAACCTCGAGCCTGGCCGGCACCCGGCGCTGCAGCTCGGCCACGTGGCTGACCACCCCCACCAGCCGACCGCCGTCACGCAGCGTGTCCAGGACCTCCATCACCCGGTCGAGCGCCGACTCGTCGAGCGTGCCGAAGCCCTCGTCGACGAACAACGTGTCGATGCGACGCCCACCAGCCTCCTCAGCCACCACGTCGGCCAGCCCGAGGGCCAGCGACAGCGCGGTCATGAACGACTCGCCGCCCGACAACGACGACGTGGGCCGCTGGGTGCCGGTCCAGACGTCCTGGACGGCCAGCCCCAAGCCCGACTTCGACCGCGCGTCCAGCACCTCGTCGCTGTGCTGCAGCGTGAACCGGCCGGAGGTCATGTGCGCCAGCCGGACACTGGCCCTGGCCGCCACCTGCTCGAGCCTGGCGGCCAGGACGAACGAGGTGAGCGACATGCGCAGCCGGTTGCCGGCTCCCCCGCTGGCCAGCTCGGCAAGCGCCGCGACCTCGTCGTAGCGGCTGCGCACGGGCGACAGCCGGCCCTCGAGCTCCTCGATCGTCGCCGTGAGCGTGGCCGCCTGAGCGGCACGCGAGGCCACATCCGCTCGGCGCTCGTACGCCCGGCTGAGCACCTCGCGCGCAGAGGTCTCAAGGTCGGCAAGAGCCTGAACATCGACAACCGGCTCGACGTCAACGACAAGATCAGGGTCGGCGAGGGCCGCGCGAACCGCAGCCACCGCCCCGTCGTGATCGGTCAGCCGCTGTTCCAGCAAGGTCGCCTCGGCAGGAGCCAGGACAGAGCCCACGACAGCGTCGACATCGGCGAACCCAGCCGCCTCGGCACCCGCAGCAAGCTCAGCCTCGAGCAACGCAAGACGGCGGTCCAGCTCGGTGACGGCTGCCTCGGCGTCGACAGCCGCCGAGACCGCCTCGGTCAGAGCCCGCAGCACCCTCTCACGCTCAGCCACGGAGCTCGCCCCCTCACGGGCCGCCTCGACCTGAGCCCGCTGCTCGTCCAACGACCCGGTCAGGCCTGCGAGCGCCGTACGGGCCACCGTGAGCGCCTCGTCCGTGGCCACCACCCTGACCGCGGCTTGGTCAAGCGCGTCCGTCGCCTGCTCGAGCTCGGCCCGGCGCAGCGCCAGTCCACCAGCCAGCAGCTCAACCGCGCTCAGCTCGCTCTCGGCCCGCGCCAACGCCCCGGCTGCGATCGGCTGGCCAGCCTTGGCCCGCAGCTCGGCCACCGTTGACGTCGCTAGCTGCACGGCCTGGCGCAGTGGCTCAAGGTCGCGGTCGGCGAGCTCGGCCGCTTCGTGAGCCTGCTGCTCAGCGACTTCTGTGACCGCGTCGGCACGCGGAGCGGCGGGGTGCGGGTGGTCAACGCCCCCGCACACGGCGCACGCCTCGCCGTCGACCAAACCCGCGGCGAGCTCGGCGGCAATGCCGAGGAGCCGGCGGTCGCGCAGGTCGAGCCAACGCTCCCTGGCGTCGAGCGCGGCGGCTCTCGCTGTCTGCAACAGCCCGTCGGCCTCTACGGCCAATGCCTCGGCCACTGGCAGCTGCGTCGCAGCAGAAGCCCGTAACCGCAAGGCTTCCACGGTCGCCGACAGGTTGGCCAGCTCGTGGATCTTGACCTCGTCGACCGCCAACGACGACGCCAGCCGGGCATGACGTTCGCGTGCGGCCTCGAGCTCGGTCTCCGCGGCAACGTGACGCTGCTCGGCCGCCTGAGCCTCGGCGGCCGCCGTCGCCCGGACCTGCTCGCGGGCTGCGAGGTCGCGCTCGACCGCGACCACCGGTGTCACCACGGCCAGCCGGTCGAACGCCGCCCGCTTCAACGCCGAGCCCTCGCCGGCGACGCCGGGGCAGTCGGCCCGGGCCTCGGCGAGGTGTCCCATCGCGGCGGCTCGAGTCATCACCAGACCGGGCCGCTGGTCGAGCAGGTCGAGATAGCGCGCCACGTCCGACGCCAGCGGCGCGGCCAGCCGGGCGGAGGACAGCCGCTGCCTCAGCACGTCGAAGTCGGCGCCTGCCTCGGCCAAGTTTGCCTGCTGAGCAAGCAAAGTAGTCAACCGTTGCTGCCGCTCGGCCAGTCGAGCTCCCGCCTCAGCCGACCCGCGGGCAGCGGCAACGGCCGCCTCGGCAACCTCAGCCTCTGCCTCCGCCGCCTCTGCGAGAGCAGCCAGTGAAACCTGGCGCGCGTGAGCCCAGTCGGCCGCGGTGTGCGCCCCCGGCGCCGGCACCAGGTCCGGTGCAGTGAGCGACACCTGACCGAGCAGGCCGACGGCGGCGTCGCGATCGCGTACGAGAACGTCGACGTCGGCCCGAAGGACGTCTCGCCGGGCCTTGAGCGCCGCCTCGACATCGGCGAACCGCTCGGTGTTGAAAAGCTGCTGCAGCAACGCTTGTCGCGCCGCGGCGGGCGCGTGCAGGAACTCCGCGAACCGCCCCTGCGGCAGCAGCACGACCTGGAAGAACTGCGACGCAGTCATGCCGACGGCGTCGGAGACGATCAGGCCAGCCTCGTCGAGCCGGGTCGCCAGCGCGACGCCAAGACCGTCCGGGCCGACTTCCTCAAGGAGTACGGAGGCCCGCTTGGTTGTGCTGCCCTCGCCGCGCTGCTTGGCGACCGACTGCTCGGGCGAGCGACGGATGCGCAGCCGGCGACCGCCGACGCTGAACGTCAGCCGCACCCACGTCTCGTCGAGTCCACCGGCGTGCTCGCTGCGCAGCCCGCGGATGCCGCGGTCACCGGGCACCTCGCCGTAGAGCGCGTAACCCAAGGCGTCCAGGACGGACGTCTTTCCGGCGCCGGTCTCGCCGTGCAGCAGCAGCAGTCCGGCCGCGCCGAGGTCGTCAAGGTCGACCGACACCGTGCCCGCGAACGGGCCAAAAGCATTGATCTCCAACAGATGTGGCCGCATCAGACCTCGACCCGCCGACGAATCGCGTCGTCGATCGCGTCGGCGAGAGCGGCCCGCTCGCCGTCGGTCGGCGACAGGTTGCGCACGTGCCGGACGAACGACTCGACCACCTCGAGGTCGTCCATCGCGGTGACCCGCGAGGCGTAGGAACCGGTCAGGTCGACCAGTCCGCCCTCGGGCTGCCAGTTGAGCTCGACGGCGAACGGGAACCGCCGGTGCAGCTGGGCCATAGCCCCCACCGGGCACGCGGTGTCGGTGACAACCGCTGACACGAAAGCCTGCTCGGCAAAGGTCCACTCCGGCGAGGTCGTCAGCTCGAACATCGTGCCGCGCACTCGTACGAGAGGACGGGGCGTCACGGTCGGCACCGCCTCGACGGTCTGCAGGCCCTGACCACCGAGCTCGACCAGCCAGGCGCCCTTGTGGTGACGCTCCTCGGAGAACGAGTAGGCCAGCGGGGACCCGGCGTAACGCACCGATCCGTCGCCGATCACCTGGGGGCCGTGCAGGTGACCGAGCGCGACGTAGTCGAACCCGGCGAACGCGCCCGGCGGCACCTGGCCGGCGCCACCGACCACCAGCTCACGCTCGGAGGCCGACGTCGCGCCTCCGGCCACGAATGCGTGCGCCATCACCACGGAGCGCATCCCGAGCCTGGCTCGACGATCAAGGTCGTTGCGGCACAGCGAGACTGCGCTGCGCAGGACCGCGGCGTGGGTGCGCAGGTCGGGGTCGGGCGCCGTCGGGTCGGCAGAAAGCAGCGGACGTACGACGTCCGGCTCGAGGTAGGGCA
Source organism: uncultured Actinomycetota bacterium (assembly GCA_963797535.1). GTDB lineage: Bacteria > Actinomycetota > Actinomycetes > JAWWOL01 > JAWWOL01 > JAWWOL01. The sequence continues at coordinate 196,136 of CAWCPQ010000002.1, forward strand.
CCGGGTAGAACGCCACCTCGCCGTAGGCGTCCTCGAGGATGACCGGCTCGGCGCAGCGGGCGACCTCGGAGCGGATGTGCACGCGAGCCTTCTCGAGCAGTCGCGCCCCACCGGCCAGCCGGCGGGCCGAGTCGTGGTTGCCGCTGATCACGATGACGGCTGCACCGGCGTCGGTCAGCCGCTCGAGCGTCTGGCCCCACAGCTCAACGGCGTCGACCGGTGGCAGCGCCCGGTCGTAGAGATCACCAGAAACCAAGACGGCGTCGACACGCTCGGACCGAACGACGTCCACGAGCCCGTCGACCATCGCCGACTGCGCACCCATCAGGTCGACCCCGTGAAAGGAGCGACCCAGGTGCCAGTCGGACGTGTGCAACAACCTCATGACGCGACCGTAGGCATCCCCACCGACACAATCCGTTGCGGCGCGCCGACACGGTTCGATAACGTCCGCGCGCCGAGGTGCGAATCGGACACCAACCCCGTCCCATCGGTCTACCGTTTCGGGTACGGGAACCGCTTGTCCGCACCTGGACGGCGCAACCCGGCCACGTGATCAGGAGGCGGACGTGACCACATACCAGCACGAGGGCACCCGGAGGCCGGTGCCGCCACCGCCCAGCTTTCCGCCGCCGTCCGCGGCCAACCCCGACCTGCAGGTCGTTCACGAAGAGCCGGCCCCCCGTACGAGAACCCCGCGCCCGAGCCAGCCCACCGGTCCCAGCACGAGCGGGCTCAAGCTGGCCGACAAGCGGGGACTGACCGGGCTCGGCGCCGTGTCGCTCGTGGTCCTGTTCGCCGCCCTCGGCGGAGCCATCGACGGCCGCCACTCCGGCGACGGGCTCGGCTGGGTGTTCGCGATCACGTTCGTGCTCGTCTGCGTCGGCGTTGCGCTGGTGGTGCACCTCGAGGACCTCGGCGCCGTGGCGATCCTGCCACCGCTGGCCTTCCTGGTCGGAGCGCTCGCCTGCGCTGCCTTCCGACCGAGCGTGGCCGGCGTCCCGTTCGCCTCTCAGCTGCGCAACGAGATGCTGATCGCCATGTTGCTCGGGGCGCCAGCGCTGTTCGTCGCCGAGGGGCTGACGCTGTTCACCACGGGATTCCGCGGGATGCGTCACCGTGCCATCGTGAAGGCTCGTCTCGCCCGGAGCCAGGCCCGCCGCCGCTAGGCGGGGCTGAGCCGCCATCGAGCGGTCGGGTTCTGCCGGTTCGGACGAGACTCACAACCATGACATCCAGCTCGAGCGAGCCGTTTGCCGTCAAGTTCCGTCCGGCGAGGCCGGAGGAAGCCGACGCGCTCAGCGATCTGGCGGTGCGCAGCAAGGCCCACTGGGGCTACGACGCGGCGTTCCTCGAGGCCTGTCGCACCGAGCTCAGGATCGACCCGGCCTGGTGCGACGGGATCCGGCTCGAGGTAGCCGAGCATGATGGCCGGTTGTTGGCCTTCTCGCGAATCGGCGGCGAACCCCCGGCTGGGTGGTTGCACGACCTCTTCGTCGACCCGGTCGCCATCGGCCAAGGCGTCGGTCGGGCAATGCTGCAGCGTGCCGTGGCAACGGCCGCCGGCTTGGGCCTGACCACCTTGGAGATCGAGTCCGATCCGCACGCCGAGGCGTTCTACCTGAGGTGCGGCGCAGTCCGGATCGGCGAGACGGTGAGCCCGATAGCAGCCGGCCGGATGCTGCCGCTGCTGATCTTGCGGCTCCAGGCCGCACCGGGCGGGGCGGGGTAGCCGCGACCTGCGCAGGACTCCGACCGGATCAGGCTGACGGCGACCCAGATCGTACGGGCGCAGGTCCGAAGCCTCGACGCAGCTCCGGCGGCAACGCGAACAGCAGGTGCTCCTGGGCAGCCGTGACCTCGTCGACGTCAGCAAAACCACGTGCTGCCAGCCATTCGAGCACTGCTTTGACCAAGATCTCGGGTACGGACGCGCCGCTGGTGAGTCCGACGGTGGACACGCCTTCGAGCCACGCCTCGTCGATCTCGGAGGCGTCGTCAACGAGGTAGGACGCCGAGGCTCCGGCATCGAGAGCGACCTCGACCAGGCGCACCGAGTTGGAGCTGTTCTGCGAGCCGACCACGATCACCAGCTCGCACTCGGCGGCGATCTGCTTGACCGCGACCTGCCGGTTCTGGGTGGCGTAGCAGATGTCATCCGAGGGCGGGCTCTGCAGCAGCGGGAACCGTTGGCGCAGGGCGTCGACGGTGGTCTCGGTCTCGTCGACCGACAGCGTGGTCTGCGACAGCCACACCACCCGCCCGGGGTCACGCACCTCGACGCCGGCGGCGCCGGCCGGGCCGTCCACGAGGTGGATGTTGGCTGGCGCCTCCCCCGTCGTGCCGACGACCTCCTCATGGCCCTCGTGGCCGATCAGCAGGATGTCGTAGTCGGCAGCCGCGAACCGGCGAGCCTCGGCATGGACCTTGGTCACCAGCGGGCAGGTCGCGTCAATGGTGCGCAGGCCGCGGGCCTTGGCCTCCTCGTGCACGACGGGAGCAACACCGTGCGCCGAGAACACCACGATCGCGCCCTCCGGCACCTCGTCGGTCTCGTCGACGAAGATCGCGCCGAGCTCCTCGAGGCGCCGTACGACGTGCAGGTTGTGCACGATCTGCTTGCGGACGTAGACGGGGGCCCCGTACAGCTCGAGCGTCTTCTCGACCGTCTCGACGGCGCGATCGACCCCAGCGCAGTAACCGCGCGGCTTGGCCAGCAGCACGCGGCCGGTGCGGGAATCCGGAGGCGGGGTCATGCTGTCATGGTACGTGGGACGCCTCACCAACGCACTCGAGCAGGGAGAACGGACATGGCCGACAGCAGGGAACAGCCCACCAGCACTCCCGTGCCCGCCACCCACCTGGCCGAGGTCGCCGTCGACCTGACCCTCGGTCTGCTCTCGGTCGGCGTCAGCAGCCTGCGCGAGCTGCCGGTGCTCATGGTCAAGGCGCCGATCCGGGCCGCGTCGGTCGCGCTGGAGGCCGCCGATCGCGCGCAGCGTGACTACACCGCCCTGCGGGTACGCGGCGCGGAGGTGCGCGGCCGGCTCACCGACTTGCTCGCCGGGCGCTTCCTCGGCCCCGAGATCATCGTCGAGGAGCCGACAGAGGTTGACCCGTTCGACCTGCTCCTCGTGGCAGCGGTCGACGACGAGGAGACGCCGGCCGAGCCGCGGGTCGTACCCCTCGTCGTCGTGGAAGAAGTCGTCGTCGAGGACGAGCAGCCAGCCGGCATCACCCCCGACGAGCTCGAGGCCATGTCGCTCGGCACGCTGCGTGGTCGGGCCCGCACCCTGACGATCCCCGAGCTGGAGACCCTGCTCGATCACGAGCGGACCCATGCCCGTCGCGAAGGTCACCTCGCGCTGCTCGAGACCCGCATCGCCCAGCTGCACCAGGAGCAGTCGACCGGCTGACGGTCAAGTCGGCACCTCGCGCTCGGGTGCGCCGACGTACTCGCTCAGGGGCCGAATCAGCGCGTTGGCCTGCTGCTGCTCGATGATGTGCGCCGTCCACCCGGTGATCCGGCTGAGGACGAACAGCGGAGTGAACTGCGGGATGTCGAACCCCATCAGGTAGTAGGCCGGCCCGGTGGGGAAGTCGAGGTTGGGGTAGATGTTCTTCTCCGTCAGCATTGCCTCCTGGACCGCAGCCGAGAGTGCGAGCAGCTTGTCGGCCCCCAGCGACGTCGCGACACGCTCCAGCGAGGCCGCCATCGTGGGTACTCGGGAGTCGCCATGCTTGTAGACCCGATGCCCGAAGCCCATGATCTTGGCCTTGCGGGCGAGCGCGTCATGGACCCACTGCGCCGCTGCCGATGGCTCCTCGATCTCGAGCAGCATGCGCATCACGGCCTCGTTGGCGCCGCCGTGCAGCGGCCCCTTGAGCGCGCCGATCGCTGCCGTGACGGCGCTGTAGAGGTCTGACTCCGTCGAGGTGACCACCCTCGCCGTGAACGTGGAGGCGTTGAAGCCGTGCTCCGAGTACAGGACGAGCGAGACCTCGAAAGCCTGCAGGATCTCCGGAGAGGGTTCGGAGCCGAAGCACATCTGCAGGAAGTTGGCAGCAAACCCCAGCTCGGGATCGGGCGGTAGGGCCGGCTCACCACGGCGGCGGCGCTGGTCGAACGCCACCACCGACGGCAGCTTGGCCATCAGGCTCAAGGACCTGGCCAGGTTGGTCTCGACGCTGGTGTCGGCGTAGGTCGGGTCAGCCGCGCCGAACAGGCTGACCGCGGTTCGGAGAACATCCATGGGGTGGCAGTCGGTGGGCAGACTGCCGAGCACGTCGAGGATCTGCCGGTCAACGTCGCGCTGACTGCGTTCGGCCCGGACGAAGTCCTCGAGCTGCTGCGGGTCCGGCAGCTCACCGTGCCACAACAGGTAAGCGACCTCCTCGAAGCTGCACGAGGCGGCCAGCTGCTGGACCGGGTAGCCGCGGTAGGTGAGGGAATTGGTGTCAGCGTTGACCATCGAGATCGCTGTCGTGTCGACCACGACCCCGGCCAATCCCTTGAAGACATTGGCATCCGCGGCCATCGCTGGTCCTCTCAGTGCTGCTCGTGCCGGAAGTTCGCGATGCCTCCGTCGAAGGTCGAGTAGTCGTCGTAGTGCAGCAGCTCGTACAACCGTTTGCGGGTCTGCATCTTCGGGACGATCGAGTCCTGACTGCCCTCGGCAAGGATTGTGTGCAGGCCGTCCTCGATCGCCCGCATGGCCAGTCGTAGCAGGGTGACCGGATAGATAACCAGGTTGATGCCCAGCGACTCGAGCGTCCCGGCAGACAACAGCGGCGACTTGCCGAACTCGGTCATGTTGGCCAACAGGGGCACGTCGACCGCAGCGCGGAACATGGCGAACTCTGCCTCGTCCACAAGGGCTTCCGGGAAGATCATGTCGGCACCGGCGTCGACATAGGCCTTGGCCCGCTCGATCGCGGCCTCCACGCCCTCGATCGACCGCGCATCGGTTCGCGCGCAGACGACGAAGTTGTCGTCTCGACGGGCCGACACAGCTGCCCGGATGCGCCGGACCATCTCATCGGTCGGCACCACGGCCTTGCCGTCGAGGTGACCGCACCTCTTGGGGTTGACCTGGTCCTCGATGTGGCAGCCCGAGAGTCCCTTGTCCTCAAGGGTTGTGATCGTACGGGCAACGTTCATCGGCTCGCCGAACCCGGTGTCGGCATCGATCAAAGTGGGCAGGTCGGTGGCACCGGCGATCTGCTCGCCACGACCCGACACCTCGCTCAGCGTGGTGAGCCCGATGTCCGGCAACGCCAGGTCAGCCGACAACGCCGCGCCGGACACGTAGCAGCCATCAAAACCCAGCTCCTCGATCAGGACGGCGGTGAGCGGGCTGATCGCCCCGGGGAACCGGAGCAACCGACCGCTGCGCAAGGACTCGCGCAGGCTCGCCCGGCGCTGTGCCGGTGACGTCGTCGTGCCGGGTCTCACCACAGCCCATCCTTCGGTCGGAGGTCGTCGAGGTAGCCGGGAATGACCTGCGGGAACAGGTCATCGAGATCGGACAGGATTGAGAGTCCTTGTACAGCAGCGAGAAAGCGCTGCTGGTCGGCCTCAGCGACAACACCCTCTGCCAACTGACGGAACTTCTCCTCGTACTGTTTGCGGCCGAACGGGCGCGCACCCATCGGGTGCGCGTCGGCTACCGCGAGCGAGTCCTCGACGACGGTGCCGTCGTCCAGCGTCACGACGACGCGCCCGCCGAAGGCCCTCAACCGTGGATCGGCGAGGTGATAGCGGCGGGTCCACTCAGGGTCCTCGTACGTCGTGATCTTGTGCCACAGCGCAACAGTGCTGGGACGCGATGCTCGCTCCGGGGTGTACGAGGCTTCGTGGTGCCAGCTGCCGTCCTCGAGGGCGACGGCGACGATGTACATCAGTGAGTGGTCCAGGGTTTCCCTGGTGGCCAAGGGATCCAGCTTCTGCGGGTCGCCAGCGCCTGTGCCGATCACGAAGTGTGTGTGGTGGCTGGTGTGGATCTCGACAGAACGGACTCGCCCCAGGGCGGGGATGCGGTTGCGCAACCGACGGGCGAGGTCGATGAAGGCCTGGCTCTGGTACTCCGCGGAGTACTCCTTGGTGTAGGAGGCAAGGATGGCTCGCTTGGCCTCCCCCTTGCCCGGCAAGGGAACGGTGTAGCGAGCCGAGGCCCCGTCGAGCAGCTGGGCAATCACCCCATCCGTACCCTCGTAGATCGGCGAGGGTGAGGTCTCCCCCCGCATGGCCCGGTCCACGGCCTCGATGGCCACCTTGCTGGCGAAGGCGGGCGCGTAGGCCTTCCAGCTGGAGATTTCGCCCTTGCGTGACTGTCGGGTCGCTGTGGTTGTGTGCAGGGCCTGCTGGATCGCCTGGTAGACCACCTCAGTCGGCAGCCTCAGCATCGTGCCGATGCCCGCGGCAACCGACGGACCGAGGTGAGCGACGTGGTCAATCTTGTGCGCGTGCAGTGAGATGCCGCTCGCGAGGTCGATCTGCACCTCGTAGGCCACGGCCAGGCCCCGGACCAGATCAGCACCTGAGCAACCCCGGTGTTGCGCCACCGCGAGCAGCGGCGGGATGTTGTCACCGGGGTGGCTGTACTCGGCGGCCAGGAACGTGTCGTGGAAGTCGAGCTCGCGGACCGCGACACCGTTGGCCCACGCCGCCCACTCGCAGGACACCCTGCCCGCCGCACCGAGGACGTTCGCGCCTGGAGCCGCTGGATGACCCAGAGCTTGTGCCCTGGCGTTGACGACGGGCATCCGGCGTAGAGCGGCCATGGCCACTCCGGCGTTGTCGATGACTCGGTTGGCGATCATCTCGGCGACGTCGCCGTCGACCTCGACCGGATCGCTGGCGACCTCGGCCAGCAACCAGGCCAGCTGGTCGGCCGTCGCCAGGCGCTCGCCGACCGGCTGCACCTCCACGACGTGGCCGATCACCGCGGGAGAACCTCCGGCTCGCAAGGAAAGCTTCGACGCTGCCGGAACCAGAATGGCACGCAGGCGAGACACAATGGCTGAGCGGCCCTGCGTCAGCGGTGACAGCAGGACGAGGTTCAACGACTAGGTGGCTGAAACATGGCACTGGGCAACGGATCGGTGATCGTCGGAGGAGCGCGAACGCCCATCGGGCGGTTGCTGGGCAGTCTGTCGTCCCTCTCGGCCGTCGAGCTCGGCGGCGTTGCGATCCGCGCCGCGCTCGAACGGAGCGGTCTTGACGGTGCCGACGTCGATTACGTGATCATGGGTCACGTGCTGCAGGCCGGTGCTGGCCAGATCACCGCGCGGCAGGCGGCCGTAGCGGCCGGCATCCCGATGACCGTGCCGGCCCTGACCGTCAACAAGGTGTGCCTGTCCGGGCTGGACGCCATCGCGCTGGCCGACCAGCTGATCCGGGCCGGCGAGGTCGACGTGGTGGTCGCCGGCGGCATGGAGTCGATGACCAATGCGCCGCACCTGCTGCCGAGGTCCCGGCAGGGCTACAAGTACGGCTCGGTCGAGCTGCTCGACGCGACGGCGTACGACGGGCTGACCGACCCGTTCGAGAACGTCGCCATGGGCGCGGTGAGCGAGCGGCACGCGCGCAGCGCCGGGATCTCCCGAACCGACCAGGATGCGTACGCGGCGCGGTCGCACCAGCTGGCGGCCAAGGCTCGAGCCAACGACGTGTTCGAGGCGGAGATCGTCCCGGTGGCCATCCCGCAGCGGCGCGGCCAGCCGGTGCAGGTCACCGCCGACGAGGGCATCAGGCCGGACACGACAACCGAGGCGCTGGCCGGGCTCAAGCCGGCGTTCGGCACCGACGGGACCATCACGGCCGGGTCCTCGTCGCAGCTGTCCGACGGCGGCTGCGCCTTGGTGATCACCTCGGCGGCGACTGCCGCGCAGCGCGGGCTGCCGGTCCTGGCCGAGATCGGCGCGCACGGGATGGTCGCCGGTCCGGACAACTCGCTGCTGTCGCAGCCGTCAGGTGCGATTCAGCGAGCCCTGGAGCGTGAGGGGTTGGCCGTACGGGACCTCGAGGTCGTCGAGATCAACGAGGCGTTCGCTTGCGTCGCGCTGCAGTCGATCCGGGACCTCGGCGTCGAGCCCGACCGGGTCAACGTCAATGGCGGAGCAATCGCACTCGGGCACCCGATCGGCATGTCCGGAGCCCGGCTGGTGCTGCACCTTGCGCTCGAGCTCGGCCGGCGCGGCGGAGGCATCGGCGCTGCCGGCCTGTGCGGTGGCGGCGGACAAGGGGACGCTCTGATCCTGCGCGTCGCACCTTCGACCTGAGCTCAGCCGGTCTCGTACGGCTCCGGGGCAACGACCCGACTGTCGACGAAGGTTGCTGACCCCACCCTCCCACCGTGTATGACCTGCTGCAGAGCTGCTGCGCCCCAGGCCCGCAGCTCAGGAGCTGCTGGCATCTGATGCCGCAAGTCATCAGCAGCTCATACACGTCACAGCAGGACCCCGACCACTCGGCACCGGGCCCCGTACCCGTCGATCAATCGCAACAACAGGACAGCCCGGGCGGCGCCCAGTCAGCGAGGCGGCATCCGCAGAGCTCCATCGAGGCGGATGACCTCGCCGTTGAGCATCGGGTTCTCGATGACGTGCCGGACCAGGGCTGCGAACTCCGATGGCCGCCCAAGGCGTTGCGGGTGCGGCACGGTCTGCGCCAAACCGACCCGTACTTCGTCGGAAAGGCCTGCCATCAAAGGAGTATCGAACAGGCCCGGTGCGATGGTCATGACCCGGATCGCCCGATCGGCGAGGTCACGGGCCGCCGCCAACGTCAGAGCAGCCACGCCGCCCTTGCTCGCCGCGTAGGCTGCCTGGCCGATCTGGCCGTCGTACGCCGCAGCCGAGGCCGTGCAGACGATCACGCCTCGGTCCCCGTCAACCGGTTCGTTGGCCGACATCGCCTCCGCCGCGACGCTCATCACCGCGAACGTGCCCACCAGGTTGACCTGCACCACGCGCGCGAAGTCGCTGGTCGGTAGGCGCCCGCGCTTGCCAAGGATTCGGCCAGGGGTCGCCACCCCTGCGCAGCACACCGCAGCCCTTACCGGCGACCGCGCAGAGGCAACGCCGGCCCGTACCTGATCCTCGTCGGTCACGTCCGTGGGCACGAAAGTCACCCTGGCTCCCAGGCCGAGCGCCACCCCCTCGCCGCCCGAGCCCGGCAGGTCGAGCAGCACCACCTCGGCGCCAGCAAGAGCCATCGTCTCGACCACGGCTCGACCGAGCCCGGAGGCGCCACCGGAGACGATGACCGTGGAGTCTTGGTACTGCCTCATCAGGCCGAGTGCAGGAACACGTCGAGCAGCTCGAGCGTCCGGGCACGATAGACCGCGACGTTGTCGAGCTTGATCTGCTCGTAGCCGCGGACCAGGTCCGGCAGGGAGAGCAGCTCGGCGGCGATGGCCGCGTTGGACGGAGTGAGCGCGGCAAGCACCTCGTCGATCAGGTGCGTGTACTCCTCCACCAGCGCCCGCTCCGTCCGGCGCACCTCGGTGCGGCCGAACGGATCGAACGAGGTGCCGCGCAAGCGCCGCATCCCCTGCAGGGTACGGAAACCCGGTCGGAACCAGGCGCCCAGACTGATCTTCTGGTTGAGGCCGAGGGACCTCAGAACCGGCGGGTGCAGCCGGTAGGAGTAGCGAGCGCCACGGCCGAACTGCTCCTCGATCGTGTCCGTGAGCTCGGGCGCGAGACTGAGCCGTGCGACCTCGTACTCGTCCTTGTAGGCCATCAGCTTGTAGAGGTAGCGCGCCACCGTCTCGGCGATCTCCTCGGTCCCGAGCAGCCCTGCCTCGTAGGAGCGCACGACATCGACCGTCCGCCGATAGCGCTCGGCGTAGGCGTTGTCCTGGTAAGCGACGAGGTCCGCTGCTCGGCTCGCGACGAGGTCGTCGAGGGATTGTGCCGGCTCTGCAACGGTTTCCGGCTGGTGTGCCACGGCGTTGCGGCCGTGCCGGAAGGCTGCGATGTTCTGCTCGACAGCCGTGCCATTGAGCCGGATCGCCGCCTCGATCGCCTGAGCACCAACGGGAACAGCTCCGGACTGGTAGGCAGCACCGAGCATCAGCACGTTGGCGTACTGCTCGTCGCCGAGCAGCTGCACCGCGAGATGCGCAGCATCGATGCCGATGGTCTGCCTGCTGGCCATGGCCAGTCGTTCGAGCTGCTGCCGGCCGTCGGGGCTGATCGCATGGACGTCGGCAACAGCAGCTCCGGTGGGCATCTGGGTGGTCGACGCGACGGCGATGGTGCGCAACGGGTCGGCTACCCGCAGGTTGAGCGAATCGGTGCCGGCGAGCAGGTCTGCGGCGAGGTAGAGGTCACAGGTCCCGTACGCGAGCCTGGCCGAACCCTCCCACGGCGTAGCCCTGATGCTCAGGTCGGACACGACGGCGCCGCCCTTCTGCGCCAGACCGGTCTGGTCGAGTGCCCGAAGGTGCCGGCCCTCGATCGCTGCCGCCGTCGCGACGATCTGCGCCAGCGTCACAACCCCCGTACCGCCTATTCCGACGATCCGCATCGAGAACTGGTCCGCCGAGACCAGTCGCTGTGGCTCCTCCGGCTCGTCGACCGCGGAGGTCGAGAGCTGGGCGCGAGTCCCCGGCACCACCGTCAGGAAGGAGGGGCAATCGCCTGCCAGGCAAGAGAAGTCGTAGTTGCAGGAGGACTGGTCGATCGCAGTCTTGCGCCCGAACTCAGTGTCCACCGGCTGCACGGACAGGCAGTTGGACTTCTTGCCGCAGTCGCCGCAGCCTTCGCACACGCGCTCGTTGATGAACGCCCGCTGGGCCGGGGTCGGCGCCTTGCCGCGGCGGCGCTTGCGACGGAGCTCTGCGGCGCACTCCTGGTCGTGGATGAGCACCGTCACACCGCGGGTCGCAGCCAGATCCCTTTGTGCGTCGAGCAAGTGGTCGCGGTGGCGTACGTCCTCCCCACGCCCAAGCTGACGGCGGGCGGCATTGACGTCGTCGGTCGTGACGACGATCCGCACCACCCCCTCAGCACGCAGGAGCGCGACCAGCTGGGGCAGCGTGCGCTCGCCGATCGGCTGCTGCCCCCCGGTCATGGCGACGGCCGAGTTGCGCAACAGCTTGAACGTGACGTTGGCGCCGGCGGCCACCGCAGCACGAATGGCGAGGCTGCCCGAGTGCGCGAAGGTCCCGTCGCCGATGTTCTGGACGAAGTGGTCCCTGGTGACGAAAGGAGCCATGCCGAGCCAGTGCCCGCCCTCGCCGCCCATCTGGGTGACGCCTGTGATCTCTCCCCCGCGATCGCCCGGCATCAGCAGCAGCATGGTGTGACAGCCGATGCCGCCGCCGACCAGGGCGCCTGGTTCGGCCTGCGTCGAGGAGTTGTGCGGGCAGCCGGAGCAGAAGAACGGCAGGCGCGGCGATCCGGCCAGCGGGAGGTAGGTCCGGGGCCGCGGCGGAGCGGTGACCTGAACACCGGCCAGGGTCAGGACCGGGGCAAGGGCGACAGCAATCGCATCGGCGTCCAGCTCGCCGAGACCGCTGAACAGGTAGCCCCCGTTGGAGTCGCGCTTTCCGAGTACGGCAGGTGCATTCGTCCGCCCGTACAGGATCGACTTGACCGCGTCCTCGATGAACGACCGCTTGTCCTCGACCACCACGATCTGGTCGAGCCCGGTCGCGAACTCCACGACGACGGAAGGCTCCAGCGGGTAGACGACGCCGAGCTTGAGCAGCCGGGTGCCACGGCGCTCGAGCTCGACGTCGTCCAGGCCGAGAATCGCCAGAGCCTGGCGTACGGCCAGATAGGTGGAGCCCGCAGCGACGATGCCGAGGTGAGCGTTGCCGGCGCCGGAGATGCGGTTGAGACCGCTGCGCCTGACGTACTCCATCGCGATCGGCAGCCGGGTGCGGTGCAGGCTCAGCTCGAGCTCGGCGAGGGTGCTGCCGAGCAGCCGCGCGCTCGGCTGGTGCCGGTAGGCGACGAGACCACCGGGAAGGTCGGAGAGATCGGGCGCGGTCCAGGTACGGGGTTCGACCGCCGTGCACGCCCCGTCCGCAACGACCGTGTTGACCTTGACGGCCGACCAGAGGCCGCTCGCCCGCGACAGCTCGACCGCATGGAGCCCGAACAGCACCGTCTCCGCCGGGTCGGCAGGGAACAACGTCGGGATCGCCAGGTCGGCCAGCGACATCTCGGACGAGCAGGGAATGCTCGACGACTTGGCTGCTGGGTCGTCACCCACGAACGCGACGGCTCCCCCGTGGCCGTCGGTTCCGCTCAAGTTGGCGTGCCGGAAGGCATCGGTGGCGCGGTCCAGACCCGGCGCCTTGCCGTACCAGTAGCCGCTGACCCCCGCGCTGGTGAGCTCAGCGACCGAACGGGCCAGCTGGCTGCCTGCGACGGCGGTGGCCGCCAGTTCTTCGTTCAGCGCCGGGAGATGGGTTATCCGGTACTCGGCCAGCAGGTCCTGGTGCCGCTGGAGCTCGAGGTCGAAACCGGCGAGCGGCGATCCCTCGTACCCGGAGACGAAGCTGGCCTGGTCGACGCCACGGAGACGGTCGATGCGTGCGCGGGCCAGGATGGTCCGGACGAGCGCCTGAACACCGGTGAGGTAGACCGTGCCCTCGACCTTGCGGTAGCGGTCGTCAAGGGAGAAGCCGACGGGCTGGTCGCTCAGGAGAGTCATACGCACGCTCCCTGGTCCGGTGGCTTCGAATGTAGGTATTTCTCGGCCGCGGATCTACAGTGGATGAAGCGTGTTGGGCCAATGGACCAGTCGTCCATCACTGCCACCCGGCACGGCCTCCTGCTGTGAGGAGCCAACGGAACATGCAGCCCGACGAGCTGGACCTGGCCCTGCTGCGAATGCTGATCGAGGAGCCGCGGGCGGGGACCCGGGAGTACGCCCGGGTGCTCGGTGTGGCCCGCGGCACGGTCCAGGCGCGGCTCACCCGGCTCGAGCGGGGCGACGTGATCGCGACGTACGCGCCAACCCTGCGACCGGCCGCGCTCGGGTACGCCGTGAGTGCCTACATCCACCTGCACCTGGCGCAGGGCAAGCTCGACGCGGTGGTCGAGGGGCTACGGGCGATGCCCGAGGTCCTCGAGGCGTTCACCACCACCGGCGAGGCCGACATGGTCTGCCGGGTGGTCGCCCACGACAACGCCCACCTCGAAGACATCCTGCAGCGGGTTCTGCTGGTGCCCGGAGTGGTGCGCACCCGTACCGAGATCGCGCTGAAGCAGCGCATCTCGCCGCGGATCCTGCCGCTCCTCCAGCACGGCCATTAGCGGCCTTTCCCGCTGCCATTTAGCGCGTCTGCCAGTGCGGGGCACGTCGCTCACGGAAGGCGGCGATGCCCTCGGCGGCGTCCTCGGTGCGGGCGAGCGCGGTCAGCCGGTCCTGCATCTCGCGCAGCGACGAGCCCGTCGTCAGCAGCTGCAGGAACGCCTGCTTTCCCTGCTGCACAGCCAAAGGTGCGGCCGCGGCCACCTGCGCCAGCACCTGCTCGACCTCGGCGTCCAGGTCCCGGTCAGCCGCCACGCGGGATACCAGCCCCAGCGCCAGAGCCTCAGCGGCACCCACGTGCCGCCCGGTCAGCATCAGGTCCATCGCGATCTTGGGCGAGACATGCTGCGCCAGCAGCACGCTGACCATGAACGGCCACAGTCCGAGGTTGACCTCGGGCAGACCGAACTCCGCCGACGCCGAAGCAATCGCCAGATCGGCCCCGAGCACGAGTCCCACTCCCCCGGCCAGGCAGAGACCCTGCACCCGCACGACCACCGGGGCCGGGCAGGCGCGCATCGCCTCGACCACCCGGCGCACACCACCGCGGCCCTCGTCGGCGTCGGCATCGGTCATCACCGACAGGTCCGCGCCGGCGCAGAAGACCTTGTCCCCTCGGGAGGACAGCAGCACCACGCGAGCGTCGGTGGCGGACAGCGCCGCGCTGATCGCACCGGCCAGCTCGTCGCTCAGGGCGTTGCGCTTGTCCTCGCGGTCGATCATCAGCCGCAGGACTCCGCCGTTCTCCGACACGACGAGGTCAGACATTGCCGGCCGCCAGCGCGCGCACCACTGCGGACGGGCTCGGTCGCCCGAGCTGTTCCGACATCCAGACACTCGTACGCACCAGCGAGGCCAGGTCGACCCCGGTGTGGATACCGAGCCCGTCCAGCATCCAGACGAGATCCTCCGTCGCCAGGTTGCCGGTCGCGCTCTTGGCGAACGGGCAACCGCCGAGTCCTCCGGCCGACGAGTCCACCGTCGTGACGCCCGGACTTCAACGCCGTCAGCGTGTTGACCAGCGCCTGACCGTAGGTGTCATGGAAGTGCACCGCCAGCACGTCGGGGCCGATGCCGGCGGTCAGCATCAGGTTGAGCAGCCGGACGACCGCGCCAGGGGTTGCCGCTCCGATCGTGTCACCGAGCGAGATCTCGTCGGTTCCGGCTCTGCGCAGGCGCTCGGCCACTGCGACCACGGCGTACGGGTCGACCGCACCCTCCCACGGGTCAGCCCAGCACATGGAGATGTAGCCGCGGACCCGCAAGCCGGCTTCCTTGGCCCGACCAACCACGACCTCGTACGAGGCCAGCGACTCCTCGAGACCGCGACCCAGGTTGCGCTGAGCGAAGGCCTCGGTCGCGCTGGCGAAGACCGCGATCTCCTGCACACCAAGGGAAAGCGCTCGGTCGAGGCCACGCAGATTGGGCACCAGCACCGGGTGCCGTACGGGACCCTGCAGGTCGAGCAGCCCCAGCAGCTCGTCTCCATCGGCCAGCGCCGGCACCAGGTCCGGCCGAACCAAGCTGGTCGCCTCGACCACCCCCAGCCCGGCATCACCCAGCCTCCGGATGAACTCGGCCTTGACGTGGACCGGCAGCACGGTCGACTCGTTCTGCAGACCGTCGCGGGCACCAACCTCATAGACCGTGACGTGCGTCGGCAGGCCTTCCATCTCCACGGCGGGGATCGACAGCATGGCCGGCTACATCCGGTAGATGCCGTGGCGAACCGGCGGCAGGGGTGTCGTCGAGGCAATACCCAGGGCCTGGCTGAGCACGGTACGGGTCTCCGCAGGATCGATCACGCCGTCGTCCCACAGCCGGGCGGTCGAGTAGTACGGACTGCCCTGACGCTCGTACTGCTCGCGGATCGGGTCCCGGAAGGACGCCTCATCCTCGTCCGACCACGAGAGCCCCTGCGACTCCAGCTGTTCCCGCTGCACGGTCGCCAGCACCGCGGCGGCCTGATCGCCCCCCATCACCGAGATGCGAGCATTCGGCCACATCCAGAGGAACCGTGGCGAGAAGGACCGGCCGCACATGGAGTAGTTGCCGGCGCCGTACGAGCCGCCGATGACGACGGTGAACTTCGGGACTCGGGCGCAGGCAACCGCGGTGACCATCTTGGCCCCGTGCTTGGCGATGCCACCGGCCTCGTACTCGCGACCCACCATGAAACCGGTGATGTTCTGCAGGAACACCAACGGAATCCCGCGCGCGTCGCACAGCTCGACGAAGTGCGCCCCCTTGAGCGCCGACTCGGAGAACAGCACACCGTGGTTGGCGATGATGCCCACCGGATGGCCGTCGATGTGCGCCGTGCCGGTGACCAGCGTCGTGCCGTACTCCTTCTTGAACTCAAGGAACCGGCTGCCGTCAACGATGCGGGCGATAACCTCGCGGACGTCGTAGCGCCGGCGCGGGTTGGCTGGTACGACGGCATAGAGGTCGTCCGGGTCGATCGCGGGCTTCTCGGGGGCACGCATCTCCCACGCGACGCTGCGCGGGGACGGCAAACCGTCGACGATGGAGCGCAGAATCGACAAGGCGTGGGCGTCGTCGTCGGCGAGGTGGTCGACGACTCCGGACGTACGGGCGTGCAGCAGGCCACCGCCCAGGTCCTCGGCCGTGACGATCTCGCCGGTGGCGGCCTTCACCAGCGGCGGTCCGCCGAGGAAGATCGTGCCCTGGTCGCGGACGATCACGGACTCGTCGCTCATCGCCGGCACGTAGGCGCCGCCGGCCGTGCACGAGCCGAGAACCGCTGCCAGCTGGGGGATCCCCCGGGCCGACATGGTCGCCTGGTTGTAGAAGATCCGGCCGAAGTGGTCACGGTCGGGGAACACTTCGTCCTGGTGCGGCAGGAAAGCGCCACCGGAGTCGACCAGGTAGAGACAGGGCAGCCGGTCGGCGGCCGCAATCTCCTGCGCCCGCAGGTGTTTCTTGACCGTCATCGGGAAAGTAGGTGCCGCCCTTGACGGTCGCGTCGTTGGCGGCGATCACGCAGTTGCGCCCGCTGACCCGACCGACGCCTGCGATCAGGCCGGCGCCCGGCGCGGCGTCGCCGTACAGTCCCGTTGCCGCCAGCGGCGAGAGCTCGAGGAACGGCGCTCCCGGATCGAGCAGCTGCGCGACCCGGTCGCGCGGCAACAGCTTGCCCCGCTCGACATGGCGTGCCCGGGCACGCTCCGAGCCGCCGCGAGCCGCAACAGCAAGCCGCGCGTGGAGGTCCTCGACCAAGCCCCGGTGGAACTCCCGGTTGACCGACGCCTCAACCGAAGTCGGCTTGAGCCGGGTGCCGAGCTCGGGACCGCTCACAGGCCGAGCTCGCGGGCGATCAGCATGCGCTGGACCTCACTCGTGCCCTCGCCGATCTCGAGGATCTTGGCGTCGCGCCAGTGCCTAGCGACCGGGTAATCGTTCATGAAGCCATAGCCGCCGAAGACCTGCGTGGCAGCCCTGGCGTTGTCGACCGCAGTGGCGCTGGACACCAGCTTGGCGATAGCCGCCTGCTTCTTGAACGGCTGGCCCCGGAGCATGCGCGAGGCCGCGTCGTAGTAGGCGGTACGGGCGACGTGCGTGCGTGCCTCCATGTCAGCGATCATGAACGCCACGGCCTGGTTGCGCCCGATCGCCGTCCCGAAGGCATGGCGGGTGTTGGCATAGCGGACGCTCTCGTCGACGCACGCCTGCGCCAGGCCGACCGCGAGTGCGGAGATCGCGATGCGGCCCTCGTCGAGGGTCTGCAGGAAGTTGGCGTAGCCCCGGCCCCGCTCCCCCAGCAGGTTGTCCTCGGGCACGACCACGTCGACGTAGCCGATCTCGTGCGTGTCGGACGCGTGCCAGCCGACCTTGTCGTACGGAGGCGCGACCGTGACACCGGCATGCGGCACCGGAACGAGGATCGAGGACAGCTCCTTGCGACCGTCCTGCTTGACCCCGGTGACGCAGAAGGTCGTGATCACCGACGTGATGTCCGTGCCGGAGTTGGTGATGAAGGCCTTACTGCCATTGACCTTCCAGCCGCCGTCCTCAAGGACCGCCTTGGTGCGTGGTCGCACCTGCGTCGGTGCCGCCACCGGGTTCAGTGAGACCGAACGCGCCCAGCGCCAGTCCCAGCAGTGAGCTGACGGCAGCCACTCCTGCCGCTGCGCCTCTGTCCCGAACCGGAAGATCGGCATCGCCCCCAGGCCGACCGCGGCGTCGAGGGTGATGGCGACGCTCGAGTCGGCTCGGGCGAGCTCCTCGATGACCAGGCAGAACGCGAACAAGTCGCCACCCATGCCGCCGTACTCCTCGGGGAACGGCAGCCCGAACAGCCCCATGTCGGCCATCTGGCGGACGACGTCGTACGGGAAGGTCTTGGCTGCGTCGTGCACCGCTGCGACCGGCGCTACGACCTCGCGGGCGAACTCCTCGACCGTCTTGCGCAGCTGCTCCTGCTCGTCGGTCAGCCGGTGATCGATCATGGGTGACTCCGTCCGTGAACGCTCGTTAACATCACGTTAACGCTCGTTCACTTTGCCGTCCAGAGCCGATAGGCTCGGGGACGTGACAGACATGACGCTGGACCGGCGGCAGACAGCTGCTCGACCTGGCAGCCCCGCTCATGGCGGAGCGCGGGTTCCACGGCATGAGCGTCGGTGACCTGGGGTCGGCCGCGGGGGTCACGGCACCAGCGCTCTACCGGCACTTCCCGAGCAAGCAGGCCCTGCTGGGCGCCTTGCTGACGGACATCAGCGAAGCCCTGCTCTCCGGCGGCAGGGCCTGCGTGGCCGAGTCGATCAGCCCGCACGATGCGCTCGATCGCCTCGTACGGCACCACGTTGCCTTCGCCACCAGCCGCCCCGAGCTGATCCGGGTGCAGGACCGTGACTTCGCCAGCATGTCCAAGACTGACCAGCACAGCGTGCGCCGGCTGCAGCGGCAGTACGTCGAGCTGTGGGTCGAGCAGCTGCTGGGCGCACACCCGGGGTCGGACGAGGAGAAGGCCAGAGCCTGCGTGCACGCGACGTTCGGTCTGCTGAACTCGACCCCTTACAGCGCAGATCACCTCGCTCGGAGCGCGGCGGAGTCGTTGCTGGGCCGGCTGGCGATGACTCTGCTCGATACCTTCAAGTCGCTAGGCTGACCGGGTGCCCCTCGAGTCCACCGCGGACAACCCGATCCCGGTCCGTACGGTCGCCAAGGCGATCGGCGACTGGGTGGCCAAGCTCGGCCGGGTCTGGATCGAAGGCCAGCTCACCGAGATCAGCAAGCGACCGGGCACCAGTACCTGCTTTCTCACCCTGCGTGACCCGATCGCGGATGTGTCCCTGCAACTCACCTGCTCGCGCCAGGTGCTCGACGCCGTCAGCCCACCGCTCGACCACGGGGCGCGGGTCGCGGTCTGGGCAAAGCCGGAGTTCTTCCTGCGCCGGGGGACGCTGTCGCTGCAGGCGTACGAGATCCGGCCGATCGGGGTCGGCGAGCTGCTGGCCAGGATCGAGAGGCTCAAAACTCTCCTTGCTGCTGAAGGGCTTTTTGCCGCCGACCGCAAGAAGCCGCTGCCGTTCCTGCCCACGGCAGTCGGCCTGATCTGCGGCCGCGGGAGCGCAGCCGAACGCGATGTCTGCGAGAACGCCAAGCGCCGCTGGCCGGCCGTGGTCTTTCACACCGAGGCCGTTGCGGTGCAAGGTCCCTACGCCGTCAACGAGATCATCGACGCCCTGGCTCGGCTCGACCGCGACCCGGAGGTCGACGTCATCGTCATCACCAGGGGCGGCGGCTCGGTCGAGGACCTGCTGCCGTTCTCCGACGAGGCCCTGTGCCGGGCGGTGTCCGGCTGCCGTACTCCCGTCGTCAGCGCGATCGGGCACGAGCCGGACAGCCCGTTGCTGGACCACGTCGCCGACTATCGCGCCTCGACCCCGACCGACGCCGGCAAGCACGTCGTCCCGGACGTCGCCGAGGAGCTGACCCGCATCACCGGCCTCCGCGACCGGGCTCGCCGGACCATCGTGACGCGGATCGAGCGCGAAACCACCGGCCTGGCGGCGTTGCGCAGCCGTCCGGTGGTGGCCGACCCACATGCCTTGGTGCGCAAGCACTCCGACGAGATCCAGAGCCTGGTCGACCGTGCTCGACGTCGCTTCACCAACGCCCTCGACCACGCCGCCAACGACCTCGCGCACACGAGGGCGCGCGTCGTTGCGCTGTCCCCTGCGGCAACGCTCGACCGCGGCTACGCGGTCATCCAGCGCCAGGACGGGTCGGTCGTACGAGACCCTGCCGAGCTGGTCCCCGACGAACACCTTGCCGTACGGGTCGCCGGTGGGCGCTTCGACGTGACAACCAGCGGAGGAACCACGTGACCGGACCGGCCAAGAAGCAGGAGACGCTGAGCTACGAGGCGGCGAGGGACGAGCTGATCGAGGTGGTGCGCCGGCTCGAGGCCGGTGGTGTCGGGCTCGAGGAGTCGCTCGTGCTGTGGGAGCGTGGCGAGGCGTTGGCAGCGATCTGCGAGCAGTGGCTGGCGGGCGCCAGGGAACGCCTGGATGCCGTACGCCTCAAGGCCGACGAGACGGCTGCAGCGCAACAGGGCTAGCGCCGGGATGAGGACGTGCGACGCACCTCAATCGGGACGTTGGACCCTGTTGGCGCCCCGGCCACAGCGTCACCCTGAAGCCATGACGACACGGGAAAGCACCGACAGTGAGATCCAGGCCGCGGTCACCGACGAGCTCGCCTTCACGCCGAGCATCGACAGCACGTACATCAACGTCATGGTCAACCGCGGTGCCGTCACGCTGACCGGTGAGGTCAGCACCTACCCGGAGCGACGCGAGGCCGAGAAGGCTGCCCTTCGCGTGCGGGGGGTCAACTCGGTGGCCGAGCAGATCATGGTGCGCAACGTGCTCGGCCTGGTCAGCGACGCGGTTATCGCCCACGCGGCGAACGAGGCCCTCGCGCGGGCCGCTGACGTTCCCAGCGACTGCGTGACGGTGACCGTCCACCACCGACACGTCACGCTGACCGGCAACACCCCCTGGCAGTACCAGCGCTACGCCTGCGAGCGCGCGGTGCGGGGGCTGCACGGCATCGGCGGGCTGTCGAACGAGATCACCGTCCGGCCCACCTTCACCCCCGACGGCATCCACGAGGCGATCACCGCTGCCCTCATCCGCAGCGCACAGCTGGAGGGCGAGAACGTGAGCGTCACCGCGGTGGGCGGGGATGTCACGTTGGAGGGGCACGTGCGCACCTGGGCCGAGCGGCACCAGGCCGAGCTGGCCGCCTGGTCGGCGCCTGGCGTGACGAACGTCAACAACCACATCAGCATCGGCCGCCGCCTCGAGCGAGCGGAACGAGGCCGGGCTATCTCCTGACGAGGCGCAATCCGCTCGGCGCCGGCCTTCGGTGGGTGCCGCGGAGAGCCTCCAGCAGGTCGCGCAGCTCGTGGTAACGGTCGACGGCGGCCTGCTGTGCCGGGGTCAACGGACTTCGCCGGCTCGCTGGCAGGTCGAGATCCGGAACCAGCCGGCGCATGGCGTCGTACGCCGACCGCTCGGCCAGCAGCGCCGAGCGCACGGCAGCGTCCGACTCGCGATCGTCGAAGGAGCTGTCCATGAGCGCCACGGAGCAGTTATCGGTGGCCGAGAAGGCCGAACTGTGAGCCGGACGGCCCAATCTCAGGCGACGTCGCGCCCGGTCAACGCAGCGACGCGGCCAGGGTCGTCAGCTCCGGCAGGCCGGCAGTGCCGGTCACCACGACCGCCGTGGGCCCCGGCGGTGCGACCAGGGTGAGCCGCCCCTCGGCTCCCTTGACCTGTTGCCAGGTCGCCGCACCGATGTGTACGGGCGGCAGCGCTTGCGGCTTCCGGCCAGCGACGGAGGTGACCAGCGCTGCTGACGTGCCGTTGGACTGCTCCGTCGCCGCGTACTGGTTGCTCGGCGTGAGGTAGCCGAGGTGGAACCGGAACGGCTTGCCGTGGCCACCGGCGGCGGACACGCTGGTTGGCCGCCACGTGCTGGGCAGGCCCTGTGGCGCGAGCAGCGGAACGGTCGACGCCCGACGGCCCTCGCTGAGCACAGGCTTGTAGTCGACGACGGTCACGTGCTGCTGCGTGTGGTGCGGGATGAGCACCCACAGCGGCACGATGACGACGAGTACTGCAGCAAGCGACAGCACCATGTCGGAGATGACCTCCGTGCCGCGCTTCTTGGTTGCCACGCCGACCATGGTGTCCTACCGCCGCCGGCAACTGCCGCTCTGCGGCCCAAGCATCGATACGGTGCACCGCGCACACAGCAATATTCACTCAGTACCTATACATGGTGTAGGGTCTGCTCCATGCCCACCGCGGAAGTTCTCCTGGCGCTGCTCCGGGACGGCCCCAGCCACGGCTACGACGTCAAGCGCGGCCACGATCACTGGTTCCCTGACACCCGGCCGCTCGCGTACGGGCAGGTCTACTCCACGCTCGGCCGGCTGGAGCGCGACGGCTTGATAGAGGTCATCGAGACCAAGAGCGAGGGAGCGGCGGAGCGTACGGTCTACGCCCTCACCGAGCTGGGCGCAGCGCGGGTCAGCGAATGGCTGGCCGAACCGGAGTCGTCGGCAGACAGGGGGGCCGACGAACTGGTGCGCAAGACCATGGCCGCGCTGCACAGCCCCGGCGGTGCGACCGCCTTCGTGGCGAGGCAGCGCGCAGCCCACCTTCACCGCATCCGCGAACTGACCGATCAAGCACTGCCGGACGACCCACTTGCCCGGCTGGCCAGGGACCACACGATCGCCCACCTCGACGCCGACCTGCGTTGGCTCGACGCAGCACTCGAACGCGCCAACGACACCCAAGGGGGATCTCGATGACCGAAGCCGTGGTCGAGCTGAGAGCCGTGCAGCACGCCTATCCCAGAACCGTCGCCCTGCAGGGGGTGTCGCTGCGGATCGCCCCCGGTGAGACCGTTGCGGTGACCGGGCCGAGCGGGTCCGGCAAGTCGACGCTGCTCCTGGTCGCCAGCGGCATCCTGCGGCTGCAGTCCGGCCAGGCTTCCCTGCTGGGCAGCGATCTCGCAACGATGACCGACACCGAGCGCAGCCTCATCCGGCGCAAGCGGGTTGGCGTCATCCTGCAGTTCGGCCAGCTCCTCCCGGATCTGCGCGTCATCGACAACGTTGCCCTGCCACTGCTGCTCGACGGCGTCGAGCGGCAGGCGGCCCGCGCTGCCGCATCGGGCTGGCTGCAGCGAGCCGGTCTTGACGGTGCCGAGGACACGTTGCCCGGCGAGCTCTCCGGCGGTCAGGCCCAGCGAGTCGCCGTGGCGAGGGCGCTCGTGACCGGACCGCACGTCATCTTCGCCGATGAGCCGACCGGCAGCATGGACAGTCGTGGCGGTGAGCTGCTGCTCGACCTGCTCCTGTCAGCGGTACGGGACCAAGGCGCGGCGTTGGTCCTGGTGACGCACGACAACACCGTGGCGGCCAGGGCTGACCGCGAGGTCCGGCTGCGCGATGGAGCCGTCGAGTACGACGTGGCGCTGACATGAGCGCGCGTACCCTGCTGCTGCTCTCGGGGGTCTCCGCGGCCCGGAACCGCGGCCGCGGCGCACTGCTCGCCAGCACCGTCGCGATGTCGGGGGCGCTGGTCATCGCAGGGTTCCGGCTGCTGCGACTGCCGGGTCTCGCCGGGCTCAGCAGCTCCGACTACACGACGGTGCCCGGCTTGTCGTCCTACGTCGGCGAGGCCGGCCTGCGACCGGGCGTCGTGCTCGGCATCTTCCTGCTGACGGTTCCGTTGCTGGCACTGGGGCTCCAGGCCATCCGCATCGGCGAGGCCGACCGACGGCGCCGGGTGGAGGTGCTGTCGATCGTCGGAGCCACCCCGAACCAGAGCGGCATCCTCGCCGCGATCGACGCCATGGCGCCGGCCCTGGTCGGAGCGCTTGCTGCGGGTCCGGCCTACCTGCTGCTCTGGCTCGCGCTCGGCGTCGCGCCCTCGCCCGACCATCGCCTGCTGCCGACACCCGACGCAGGGGACCTCGTGACGTGGGGCGTCCTGGTCGTGATCGCCACCCTCACGGCAGGGATCGCCGCGGCGACCGTCCATGTCCGGCCGGCCCCGGCCAGGATCGGCCGCACCCGGCTCGCCGTGGCCGCCGTCGCACTGGTCGCCCTGATCGCGCTGGTGCTGAACGACCCCAGCTCCGATGTTCGTGAACGCTACCTGGCCACTGCGGTCGCCCTGCTGCTGATGACCGTGCTGGCGCTGAGCCTCGGCAGGGTCGTCGTCGTGATCAGCGCACGCCTGTGGCGCCGACGACCCGGCGGGGTGGCCCTGCTCGCCACCGGTCGGGTACTGGCCGACCCGCTGGTGCCCGGCCGCGGTGCCGCCGTACTCCTGCTCTGCGGCCTGGCCGTCGGCGTCAGCGTGCCGATGGCGACCCTGATGCCCGACGCCAGCGACCCGCAGTTCGTCAGGCAGGGAGCTGCGCTTGCGGTTGCGGCGACCTGCTGCGCCGTGGCGGTCGCGCTGGTCAGCCTCTACACCGCGGCCGCCGAGCACCTCGCCAGCACCCTGCGCCTGCAAGCCGGGCTGCACGCGCTGGGCGTCGACCGACCCACGGCGCGCAGGGTGCAGTGGCAGGCCTTGTCCGTCTCGGCGACGCCCGCCGCCGGCCTTGGCGCCCTGATCGGGTCGATCTTCAGCATCGTCCTGACCAGGGCCGGTGTGCTGCCGTGCGCGGTCGCCGTGGTGGTGGTCACGGCAGCGACGGCCTGCGCGCTGCACCTGTTGTCAGGCCTTGCTGTCCTGGTGCTCGACCGCCGCCTGGCCCGCGCCGCGGATCCGCAGAACCTGCGAGCTGCCTGAGCTCAGGAGGGCTTCAGTGGCTGCGCGAGCAGCTTGACGGTGGTGTACGTCGGCGAGCCGCCGTTGGAGAAGTCGATCGTGTTGAAGACCGTTCCGTCACTGCGCTGCCACGAGCCCACCCCGACGTACTTCAGCTTGGGGTTGAGGATGTTCTTGCGGTGCTCCGGGGACTTCAGGTAGAGCACGTAGATCGCGTCGGCGCTCTTCCCGGAGTGACCGATGTTCTCGGCCAGCATGGACGCGTTGCGGCAGCTGTTCGCCGCCCACATCGCGTACAGCTTGGGGTTGTGCTGAAGAGCGTCGCGGCTCGCCATCGTGCGGGTCCACCGCCGGGCGAAGTCCTCAGCACAGGGCGCGATCGTCAGCGGGTGCAGTCCGCGTACGGCACGGTCGTGGTTCATCAGTCGCAGCAGGCGGTTCTCGAAGGCGGTCAGCCGCACCGGCTTGCCTGTGGTCTTCACCACCGCCGAGGTCGTGGTCGCAAGTGCGGGTCCTGCTGCCATGGCCAAAACTGCGGCGCTGGCCGCGATCGTCGCGGTCAGCGCCCTGGTGCGTCGAAACATCCGTTAGCCCCTCACAAGTCGTGATGGCCCCTGCGGGAAAGCGACGCTGCATTCCCAGGCGCCACACCATACCGGTCTGGCCGTCAGACACAAGAAGTGCCTGTCCGTTGACTGCCTGTAGCAGTCACGCGCGACAGCACCTCCCCCGATCTTGGTCGTCTCACACCTGCTGTGCTCAAGTCGTCGCAGAGAGCACACAGTCGCCGCACACGGCCCGTGGTCCCGGCCCGGCCACGCGGTAGATCAGGCAGCAGCTGAGCCGGCGGAAGTCGCCGCCCACGGTGCCGGTCGAGGTGCCGCGCAGCGGTGCCGTCTCGAGCAGCCGGCGGCCCAAGGTGGCCGCGGCGTCGGCCAGGTCCGGCCGGGACCGAGCGACCATGACCACAGCGCCGTTGACGGCGGACGCGACGTTGCCCCAGAGCACGGTGCGCGACACCGACAGGGACGCGCTGAGCTCGACCAAGGCCCGTACCGGACCCGTGGTCAGCTCCTCGGCCAGTCCGGCACCGAGGACTCCGTCGTACGGGACCCCCACCAGCGCGCGGTCGCCGACCGCCAATGGCATCGGGCCGCCGAGCACCGGCTGCCACCACGCCTGCTGCGGATCCAGCCGCAGCAGCCGCCCGGACAGGACCGCGACCCCGAGCATCGGCGAGACCAACCGGGCGACGAGGCCGAGCTGGGCGACGGACACGGCGGTGCGCACCTCGACCTGCCCGCCACCGAGCGCGGCACGTACCGCGAGCACGCGCTCGGTCAGCGCTGCCGGCGAGTCCAGCAGGACGGACAGCGGCCGCCACGACGCCTCGTCGGAGGAGTCCGGGCGGTCGACGGCGAAGTACGGGCCGAGCCGGGCCAGCCGGTCACGCAAGCTGGCCGCTCGGACCGGCCGGCTCGCCGCGAGCGGCTCGAGGGGCCTTGGCGCTGGCCGGCGCTGCCGGCGCGAGGACTCGCTCCGCCATCGGGCCGAACAGCAGCCCGAGCGATCCCCACAACAGGATCTGCGCTAAGACGGAGTAGAGCCGGAACGTGGTCAGGGTGTCGGCAGGGAAGCCGGGGAAGACGATGACTCCCTTGGCGTCGGTCAGCGGCAGCGGGGTCTCGGTCGCGTGCAGCCCGTACGTCGTCTTGTTGTAGGCGAGGTGACCCAGCTCGGGCAGGACCGCCATCACGATGCCGATCGCCACGATGTAGCCGGCCCCCGCGATGAGGCTCGCGTTCCAGTTGCCGAACCGCTTGGCCAGCCGCTGGCCGGCCATCACGGCCAGAACCAGCAGCACCACGGACGCCAGCACCATGACCAGATAGAGCTCACCGCGGTCGCGGATCGTCGCCTCGTGCCCGATCGCCGGCGGGTTGGCCGGGTACTTCAGGAACGGCACGAAGTAGAGCCCGAGAAAGCCGAACCCGGCCAGCAGTACGGCGAGCACCCGCGGACGCAGATTGCCTACCCGGCCGAGGCAGACGGTGTAGACGACGGAGAACAGCGCTCCCATGGCCACGCCGAACAGGACCATGCCGACGCCGATGCCGATGTTGGCCTGGACGGTCCGGCTGAAGATGTCCGGGCCGTCCGCAACGGACGGCAGACCGGCGGCCTTGTTGAGCGCGTCCTGAGCCGCGTCCCGTGCCGACTCGTACTTGATGGCCTGGTTGATGATCGGCTCGGCGAAGATGCGGGCGAACAGGAACGCGAGCAGGCCGGCAACCGCGCCCGCGAGGATCCCGCGGCCGATGAGCTTCTTTTCCATGGTGAGCTGTCCCTCACTCGGGCGTCACGGAGCTAGTGACAGGGGAAGCCGAGGAAGTGACGCGAGTCGTGGACGAACTCGTGGATGGCCATGTTGTGGCCGAACACCGAGGTCATGCCCTGGTCGACACCGATGAAGTAGTAGAGCCCGAGGGCGAACAGCACCGTCCCGGTCAGCCACATCACCGCCGCGCGCAGCGGCAGGACGACGGGAGTGGGTACGGCAGTGGGTCCGGCTGCGGGTACGGAAGGGTTGCTCACGTGGTGCCTCCTTCAGGGATCTTGCGTCCCCTGGTCGATGGGCGAGTCGTGATGGCTGAAGATCTGACTCACAACTCGCCCGAAGGCGACCTGCTCACAGTGGCGCGACCGTGCCGGACTCACACCGGCTTCCTCGCACCATCACGTGCGGGTCACTCTAGCGGCGGCCTCGTGACGACCGCAAGAAGCCGCCGGATCGTGGATCATGTTCCCGAGGTGCACCCCTCGGTGCTCGAAGGCAAGGAGGTTGACGGGTGACCCGGTTCGACAACCCCGTCCTTCCCGGCTCACATCCCGACCCGTCGATCTGCCGCGTGGGCGACGACTACTACCTGGCGACCTCCACCTTCGCGCTATTTCCCGGCATCGCCTTGCACCACAGCCGCGATCTCGTGCACTGGCGACCGATCGGCGCGGCGCTGAACCGGCCGTCCCAGCTCAACCTCGACGGCCTCCGGATGACTGACGGCATCTACGCGCCGACCTTGCGCCACCACGAGGGTGTCTTCCACCTGGTGTGCACGCTCGTCAACGCCCCTGCTGGCGGCAACTTCGTCGTCACGGCGACCGATCCGGCCGGGCCGTGGACCGACCCGGTGTGGATCGCCGGCGCCCCTGGCTTCGACCCCTCGCTGCTGTTCGACGACGACGGCAGAGTTTGGTACTGCGGCACGGTTGAGCGCGACCACGACAACGCCCCTGGCCTGACGACGGTCTGGGTGCAGGAGCTCGACCGCTCGACCTGGCAGCTGTTGGGCGAGCGACATTTCGTCTGGACCGGTGCCCTCGTCGCCGCACGCTGGGCCGAGGGCCCGCACCTCTACCGCATCGGCGACCACGTCTACCTGCTCGTCGCCGAAGCCGGCACCGAGTGGAACCATGCCGTCGTCGTCGCGCGCAGCAGCGAGGTGACCGGACCGTACGAAGGCTGCCCGGCCAACCCGGTGCTCACGTCGCGCCACCTGGGTCGCACGGCCGACGTCGTCGGGCCCGGCCACGCCGATCTCATCCGGACGCAGGATGGCGAGTGGTGGGCGGTCCTCCTGGCGGCGCGACCGAGCGACGGCCCATGGTGGGCCACCAGCCGCGAGACGTTCCTCGTACCCGTGGCGTGGGAGGAGGGCTGGCCGGTCTTTGCGCCGGGGGTCGGCCGGGTGCCGCTCACGCTCGAGGGGCCGTCACTGCCGCTCCACCCATGGCCAGCGGTGCCCGCGCGGGACGACTTCGAGGAGCTCGGCCCCGAGTGGTCGATGCTGCGCACGCCGCGCAGCACGTGGTGGTCCGTGACCGACCGACCCAGCCACCTCCGGCTGAATGCCCAGACCAGCACCACGTACGACTTCGGCAACCCGAGCACGGTTCTGCGCAGGGTCGAGCACAGTCACTGGCGGGCGGCCATGGACCTCGATTTCGCGCCCGTCCTGCCCTCCGACACAGCCGGGCTCGTGCTCTGGGTCAACGACACCGATCAGCTCCGCCTCGAGTACGACGGCAACGTGGCTGCGGTCATCCGGCGCGAGTCCTCGGTCGACGTCCGCGTCACAGAGGTGGTGCTCGGCAACGGCCCTGTTCAGCTGGGCGCAGAGGCGCGCGGCCGGTCCCTGGCGGTGATGGCCTGCCGCCGCGGCGATCCGTGGAGCACTGTGACCACCCTGGACATCGGCTGGCTGGGCCAACACGTCAACGGCTACTTCTTTGGCCTGCTGGTCGGGCCTTACGCCACGGGCAACGGCGAGGAAACCGCTGCTGTCGCGGACATCGACTGGTTCTACTATTCCTCGCTGGGTCAGCCGTAGCGGACAGCTCCCCTGGTGTCCAAAGGCTTGCTGTTGACCTCGACGCCGCCGAAGGCGATCTTGCAGCGGATGTGCAGCACCGGGGCACCAGGACAGCGCCGGCGAGACCTTGCTGGCCTTGCCGCCGAAGGCCGCCCACCCGGACAGGTGGACCTCGACCCCCTCGGGCACGTTGATCTCGACCCCGCCGAAGACCGCGGTCACGTCCAGGAAGACCTCGTGTGCGGTGAACTCCGCCTGTCGCAGGTCGAGCGCCACTCCCCCGAACACCGCGACCGCCTTGGACCTGCGCGGCACCCGCCAATGACCCTTACGCTCGGACCCGCTGAACACCGCGATGAAGGAGTCGTTGGGTTCGATCGCACCGGTGACCATCGGCATCGATGCAGCACCGGCGGGCGCTGCCGGCAGGTCACGGGTCAACGAGGCGAGCTCAGCCTTGGTACGGGACCGGTAGGCGGTGTCGGAGCGGTCGGCCAGCTCCTCCATCGTGAGCCGACCATCACCCGTGGCGGCCCGCAGCTGGTCGACGACCGCTTCGCGCTCGGCGTCGGAGGCCAGCACGTGCGCGTCGTCGGCGGAACTCCCCGGTTGCAAGGTCACCGCCTCACCGTACCGCCACCCGGCGTGGCAGGCTCGTCCCGTAACCGACCGGCAAGAGATTGAGGACAGGCACGATGACCGACAGCGAGTTCCGGATCGAGCACGACTCCATGGGTGATGTACGGGTGCCCGCGAACGCCAAGTGGCGGGCGCAGACCCAGCGCGCGGTGGAGAACTTCCCGATCTCCGGTCAGACCCTCGAGCGGTCCCACATCGAGGCGCTGGCCCGGATCAAGGCCGCAGCTGCCACGGTCAACGCGGAGCTCGGCGTGCTGACCCCCGAGATGGCGGCGGCTGTCAACGCTGCCGCCGTCGCCGTGGCCGAAGGCGGCTACGACGACCACTTCCCGATCGACGTCTTCCAGACCGGCTCCGGCACGTCGAGCAACATGAACACCAACGAGGTCATCGCCACCATCGCCACTGAGGCCCTCGGCTCCCCGGTCCACCCCAACGACCACGTCAACGCCTCGCAGTCGAGCAACGACGTCTTCCCGTCGTCGATCCATATCGCGGCCACCAGTGCGGTGGTGCGTGAGCTCGTACCCTCGCTCGAGCATCTGGCGGAGGCGCTGGAGCGCAAGGCATCGCAGTGGGCAACGGTGGTCAAGAGCGGCCGCACGCACCTCATGGACGCGACACCGGTCACGCTGGGTCAGGAGTTCGGCGGCTACGCCGCTCAGGTCCGCTACGGGATCGAGCGGCTCCAGTCGTCGCTGCCTCGCCTTGCCGAGCTGCCCCTCGGCGGCACGGCCGTCGGCACCGGCATCAACACCCCGGCAGGGTTCTCTGCCAAGGTCATTGCCGAGGTTGCCCGTACGACCGGACTGCCACTGACCGAGGCCCGCAACCATTTCGAGTCGCAAGGCGCCCGCGACGGCCTGGTCGAGGCCAGCGGCCAGCTGCGCACGATCGCGGTAAGCCTGTTCAAGATCTCCAACGACATCCGCTGGATGGGCTCGGGTCCGCGTACGGGACTCACCGAGATCTACCTGCCTGACCTGCAGCCGGGTTCGAGCATCATGCCGGGCAAGGTCAACCCGGTGATCCCCGAGGCGCTGAACATGGTGTGCGCCCAGGTGATCGGCAACGACGCCGCTGTCGCGTTCTCCGGCGCGGCCGGCAACTTCGAGCTGAACGTGATGCTGCCGGTGATGGCGCGCAACATCCTGGAGTCGATCCGGCTGCTGGCCAACATCGCCCGGCTGTTCGCCGACCGCTGTATCGACGGGATCGAGGCCAACGAGGAGCGCTGCCGCGAGTTCGCGGAGTCCTCGCCGTCCATCGTCACGCCCTTGAACAAGTACATCGGGTATGAGGAGGCCGCCAAGGTCGCCAAGGCCGCACTGGCAGAGCGCAAAACCATACGCCAAGTCGTGGAGGATCGAGGCTATGTCGCGCGTGGACTGCTGACGGCCGAGCAGCTCGACGCCGCACTGGACGTGCTGTCGATGACGCGACCGCCTGTGGCGTAGGAAATCGGGGGCGACATCCTCCCAACGGTCTATCGCCATGATCATCCGGATCGGACTAGACCATTGAATGTCTAGTTAGATTGGAGCGATCTTCACGTTCGCCCGAAAGCGCCTCAAGGCTCGGGCACACTGGGACGAGTCCTTGAGCGTGGCGCTCGGGGCGTCACCCCACAGGGGTTCCTAGGAGAACGTGAAAATGTCTCGTCGAAGCCTTGCCACCGCTGCCGCCACCATTGCGCTCACTGTCGCAGCCAGCCTCGGCGCTGCTGCCGCGCCGGCCATCGCGTCGGCCAGCACAGGCAGTCACATCACCCACGTCACCCACGTCACGCCGTCTCGCGGCACGGCATGGGCGGGCGTCAAGCCGAGCCACGCTCAGCCGTCCCGCGGCACCGCCTGGGCCGCCGTCAAGCCTTCCCACGGCGTCAACTGGACCGGCGCCAAGCCGAGCAAGGCCAAGCCGTGCAAGGCCAAGCCCGCCCGCGGCACCGCCTGGGCCTGATCGGCCCGTTCGACCTGCTCTGCTCGCTGGATCAGTACCAGTTGTGCCGCTGGCTGTGCGCCCAGGCGGCGCACGGCGTGCCGTAGCGGTCGGCGATGTACCACAGACCCCACTTGATCTGGGTGGTCGGGTTGTCCCGCCAGTCCCGGCCGAAGGTCGCCATCTTGCGTCCGGGCAGTGACTGCGGGATGCCGTAGGCCCCGGAACCGCCGTTGCTCTCGTGCGCCTTCCAGTCGCTCTCGCGGGTCCACAGCTTGTCGAGACAGGTGTACTGCGCGTAGCTCCAGTGATGGGTCTTGACCTGGGCCCAGCCGATGGCGTGCGCGCTCAGCTTCTTCGGCTTGGGCTTCGGCTTCGGCTTCGGCTTGGGCTTGGGCGGAACGGTGGACGTCGCCTTTGCCACGGCGGCGACGGCGGCGGCCTGGTGCAGAAGGTCCGCGTGCGCACTGGCAACCGTCGCGTGGGCAGCTGCGGGGGTGACGGCCGAAGCCTCGGCGATCGGGCCGAGAACACCGACCGCGAGGCTCACGGAGCCGAGAGCAGCTCCGGCGATGGTCACGCGGCGGCTGGGTGTTCGGATCACAGATTGTCCTTCCGTCATGGGCGCCGCATGATGCGACGCCGCAAACGTGCGGCCAGCAGCGCAATGTCCTCGTGGACTCACGTCACGCTGCCAGCGCCCTGATTGCTTCGCGGTGGCCCCGATCAGAACTGGACGTCGTGCGTCCTCTGTGTCCTGCTGCACACCCTGCGGACCCCTCGAACTCTGCCGTCTTACTGCTGTGCAGAGCGGGCCGCCTGTCCAGTCTGGCCCGGCGTGAGGGTCGAATCAGGGCTGGGAGAGTGACATAGACCACAAAAGTCGGGGGAATATGCCCGTTTTGTGCCGAATGGGGCCGCTGGGGCTTCCGGCGGACGGCACCTTGATGGGACGCCGCTTGCCGCGTCCCGGCGCTCGGGCGCGGCGCCGGGGCAGCCCGGGCTCACCATCGAGAGAACCCATATGCAGCAGGACATCTCGCGTTGTGGCGCGAGCGCGTGAAGGGTGTTTCTGTAAGAAACAAAGATGTGTCCGCGCGTCGTACAGCCGAACGCGGCCGGCGCATGATAAGCGCCGACCGCGTTCGAGAAGCGCTCAGACGGCGAGATCTCCGAGGATGTCAGTCACCAGGGCTGCAATCGGCGACCGCTCGGACCTTGTCAGCGTCACGTGAGCGAACAGCGGGTGCCCCTTCAGCGCCTCGATGACTGCGGCGACGCCGTCGTACCGACCGACCCTCAGGTTGTCGCTCTGTGCGACATCATGGGTCAGCACAACGCGAGAAGCCCCACCAATACGGGAAAGTACGGTCAGCAGCACGTTGCGCTCCAGCGACTGTGCCTCGTCCACGATGACGAACGAGTCGTGCAGCGAACGACCGCGAATGTGCGTGAGCGGCAGCACTTCGAGCATCCCGCGGGCCATGATTTCCTCGACCACGTCAGCGTGCACGAGGGCACCCAGCGTGTCGAAAACTGCTTGTCCCCAAGGCGACATCTTCTCTGCCTCGGTGCCCGGCAGGTAGCCGAGATCCTGTCCTCCTACGGCAAACAAGGGCCTGAAGACCACGACCTTCTTGTGCTGCCGGCGCTCGAGGACCGCTTCCAGACCGGCGCACAGTGCGAGCGCAGACTTGCCGGTGCCAGCCCTGCCACCGAGGGACACGATGCCGACGTCGGGGTCGAGCAGGAGGTCGAGCGCGACACGTTGCTCAGCGCTTCGGCCGTGCAGACCAAACGCCTCACGATCACCGCGCACGAGGCGTACCGACTTGTCCGGCAGCACCCGGCCGAGCGCGCTCCCCCGGTTGGACAGCAGCACAAGTCCTGTGTGACAAGGAAACTCGCGCGCATCCGGCAGCTCGAGGTGTTCGTCGGCGTAGAGAGCATCCACGTCCTCGTCGCTGATCTCCACCTCAGCCATGCCAGTCCAGCCGACGTCGGTGGCGAGCTCGTTGCGGAACTCTTCTGCAGGCAGGCCAACCGATCCGGCCTTGACGCGTAGAGGCAGGTCCTTGCTCACGAGGACGACATTGCAGCCCTCGGACGCAAGATTGCCTGCTACGGCGAGGATCCGGCTGTCGTTGTCACCGATCCGGAATCCCGGTGGCAGCACCGTGGGGTCCGAGTGGTTGAGCTCCACCCGTACGCTGCCACCGTCCTCGCCGATGGGGATAGGTTGATCGAGCCGGCCGTGCCGCTGGCGCAGGTCGTCCAGAATGCGCAGGGCGTGCCGGGCGAAGTAGCCGATTTCGGGATCCTTGCGCTTGGCCTCCAGCTCGTTGATCACCACGAGCGGGAGAACGACCTCGTGCTCGGCGAACCTCGTGATCGCCGCGGGGTCTGATAACAGCACGCTGGTGTCGAGCACGTAGGTGCGACGGGCCGGCGACTGGCCTTCAGCGGGACGTGAGCCTTCGTTCACGGGGATCCCCTAAGGGCGCGCACCTCTGCGCCCGCTACCTCGAGCGGTCCGGAACCGGGCCTCGAGGGCCGGGTGCCGGCCCCTCTGCGTAATCCTCGCAGCGACAGCTGCACGCTTGGGCCTCCCGGACGTCCGGCACGACGCCGTCCGTCACCTGAGAAGGTAGGCCGAGAGCCGTGTCAGGCGCGTGACGACACGCCATCGGCAATGTGTCGTTCATGTGACGAGAACGCCAAGCCCGCCTGAGGAAATGATCAGGATCCGTAGCGGCGGTGGCGTTCGCCGTACGCGCGCAGCGCACGGAGGAAGTCCACGTGCCGGAACTCCGGCCAGAAGGCCTCACAGAAGTAGAACTCGCTGTGCGCGCTCTGCCAGAGCAGGAAGCCGGACAGCCGCTGCTCCCCTGACGTGCGGATGACAAGGTCGGGGTCGGGCTGGCCCTTGGTGTAGAGGTGCTCGGCGATGTGCTCGACGTCGAGGTCCTCGGCCAGCTCCTCGAGCGGGACCCCGTTGCTCGCTGCCTCGAGCAGCATCGACCGGACGGCGTCCGTGATCTCGCGGCGACCGCCGTAGCCGATGGCGACGTTGACCAGCAGCCCGGGCTTGTGCACGGTGCTCTCGTCCGCCTGCTTGAGGATGTGCTGCGTGACCTCGGGCAACAGGTCGAGCGAGCCGACGGGGTGCACCCGCCAGGTCTTGTCCGGCGCCGCCAGGCCCTGCACGGTCCGCTCGATCACCCGGAACAGCGGCTCGAGCTCGTCATCGGGCCGGCTGAGGTTGTCCGTGGAGAGCAGCCAGAGGGTGACCACCTCGACCTCGGCGTCGCTGCACCATTCGAGCAGGTCGTCGATCCGATCGGCGCCCTGCCGGTAGACGTCACGGGCTCCCACCGACTTCGCCCAGCGCCGGTTGCCGTCGAGGATGACGCCGACGTGACGAGGTCCGGGCACGTCGCGGAGCAGCTGCTCCAGCCGCTTCTCGTACACCTTGTAGACGAGGTCGCGCAGTCCCATGGCGACCCCTCTCGCTCGATCCGTCCCCGTGCGGCAGAGAATACCGGCATCGCGCTACCGTGACCGCATGAGCCAGCCGGTCGCCGCCTTCGACGACGCCGGACGTCGCGCTGCCCAGGCCTATCTCGACATGCTCGCGAGCCGGCCCAAGCTCCGTGGTCTGCTCCACGGCATCGCGTTCCCGCTCGCCGTCGCCGGCGGGATCGTGCTCGTCAGCCTGGCCCGAACCCCCAGGGCGCGGCTTGGCTGCACGCTCTACGCCCTGTCGGCCTGCATGCTGTTCGGCATCAGCACGCTCTACCACCGCTGGCACGGCTCCCAGCGGGTCCGGACGCTGCTGCGCCAGTTCGACCACGCCAACATCTTCTTGATCATCGCCGGCACCTACACCCCGCTCGCGCTCATTGTCCTGGACGGACGCACGCGCGGGGTCGTCCTGGCAGTGGTCTGGCTGGGAGCCGCTCTGGGCATCGGCCTGCAGATGCTCTGGCCGAGCGCACCCCGCTGGCTCTACGTCCCGGTCTACCTCGCCCTGGGCTGGGTCGCCGTGTTCGTCATCCCCGACCTGCTGCACCGCGGCGGGGTCGCCGTACTCGTGCTGCTGGCCGTCGGCGGAGTGTTCTACACCGCGGGGGCGATCGTGTACGGCTTCAAGCGACCCGACCCGCTGCCCCGGATCTTCGGATACCACGAGGTTTTTCACGCGCTGACCATCGCTGCCTTCGTGCTGCAGTACGTCGCGGTCTCCATCGCGGCCTACTCGCTGGCCTGAGAGCGTTCGGCCGTGGCAGCGACCGTCGTGGACCTGTTCTCCGGTGGCGGCGGGGCGAGCGCCGGGTTCGCAGCGACCGGCAGCTTCCGGCTGGTCGGAGCCGCGGATGCCCAGCTGGGCAAGCCAAGCGCACCGGCCGGAACGCTCGCCTGCAACTCCACCTACGAGGCCAACCTGGGGCTCACGCCGGTCGAAGCCGACCTGGGGGTGACGGAGCCGTCCGACCTCGGCGCGGCGATGGGCTTGTCCGCCAGCCCTGACGTGCTCATCGCCTGCCCGCCGTGCACGGGCTTCTCCCGTACCAACTCCCTGAACCACGTGCGCGACGACCACCGCAACGCACTCGTACCGCGGATGTCGATGTTCGTGCGCCAGTGGCAGCCGCGGGTGCTGGTCATGGAGAACGCCCGCGAGCTGGTCAACGGGGTCTTCCGCTGGCACCTCGACGCCTTGGTACGGGACCTGCGGGACGCTGGGCTACACCGTGAGCGCACAGTCCCGATTCCTCAACGACTTCGGCCTTCCGCAGCGACGCGAGAGGGCCCTCGTCGTCGCGACGGCGAGCGGCCTGCCGCACCGGACCATGGACGATCTGTGGGCCGGCCTGCGCGTCGACGCCAAAGCAACGCACGTGCGGCGGGCGATCTGGCACCTGCCCGAGCTCGCCAACGGCGGCCGGGACCCGTACGACCCGGCGCATGTATCGCCCCGGATCCGGAGCGAGAGCCTGCTCCGCCGGACCGAGGCGATCCCACACGACGGTGGCTCATGGTCGGACCTGGCCGACCGGCCGGAGCTGCTGATCCCGTCGATGCGGGCTCGGCTGGCGATCGGTGACCTGGGCAGCCATCCGGACGTGTACGGGCGGATGTGGTGGGACCGGCCGGCGCCGACCATCAAGCGCGAGTGCGGCCACGTCGGCAACGGCCGCTACACCCACCCGGACCAGGACCGGCTGTGCTCCGTACGAGAGATGGGGATCCTCAACGGTTTCCCAGCCGACTACGTCTTCGATGCCCGGACCAGCAACGCCTATCGCCACATCGGCGATGCCGTCCCACCGCTGGTGAGCTATCAGCTGGCCCGGCTGGTCGGCTGGATCCTGGGCGACGAGCGGCCCGGTGCTGACGATCTCGCGATGCCGGGCACGAGCCTGCTGACGAGCGACATCGTGAGCAGCTCGTGAGACCGCCGGCCTCGGGCCCTGACGTGTCCGCGCGAATGCGGGTTCAGAAGGTCAGGGACACCGGCATCGAGGTGGCTCTGCGCCGCGAGCTGTTCCGACGGGGGCTGCGATTCCGGCTGCAGAGTCCCACCGTTCCGGGCACCAGGCGCAGGGCCGACCTGGAGTTCCGGAAGGCGCGGGTGGCGGTGTTCGTCGACGGCTGCTTCTGGCACTCCTGCCCGGAGCACCGGACCGCCCCGCGGGCCAACGCGGAGTGGTGGTCGCGCAAGCTGCAGGACAACTGCGACCGCGACGCCGACTCGACCCGGCGACTGGCTGAGGCCGGCTGGTCCGTGATCCGGATCTGGGAGCACGAACCTGCCGACAGCGCAGCGGACCGGGTCTCGGAGCTGGTCCGGTCGCGAACGGCTCAGGTCGCCGGACCGGCCTGACGGGCTTCCTGTACGGCCACCAGTGCGTCGCGCAGCTGCTGGATCCAGTCGCCCTCGTGCTGGCCGACCAGCTTGACCGCCCAGGCGAGCGCCTCGCTGCGGCTGCGGGCGACACCGGCATCGACGAGGGTGTCGAGAACCTGACGCTCGTCGAAACGCAGCCGGGTCATCACCGGTACGGCGAGGCTGGTGAAGACCGCCCCGGTCTCGCCAATCCTTGCTCCCCAGGCAATCTTGCGGCCGTAGCGATCTTCGGCCTCCTCCGCGATCGCTATCCGCTTGCCGCGGGTCTCTTCGCGGAACCGGGTGATCCGCCCGGCGACGGCGGCCTGCTGGGCCGCGGCGTCCGGCTCACCGTCGATGGTGGGTGCGGTCAGCTCGCCGACGACGACGATCTCGTCACGGTCGACCCGGACGTCGGGCGTGCCCACGTACCACTCGTCCGGGAGCCGGCCGGCGAGCCAGGCGGTGACGTCGTCAGCTGGCGGTGGTGCGTCGTTGCCGCGGGCCCACGGGGGGCCTCCGGGGCGTCCTTTGGGGAACATCTGGGGCTCCTTCTGTTGCGGTGATTACACCATTACACGCATGCAGAAGGCGGCCAAGGGTGTTCGCTCAGCGCGGACTCGGGCGCGCCGCCCGAACCGGTCCGGAATCAAGAAGCGCCCTGCCAGCGACGCCGCCTAGGCTTTCCCACGAGCGGCGCCACCGGGAGCCGCAGACGAGGGAGGGACCTCATGCCCGCGAAGAGCGCCAAGCCCGCAGACGATGGTTTCAGCGCCGACGAGCGCGCCGCCATGAAGCAGCGTGCCGCAGAGCTGCGCGCGCAAGGCAAGAAGGACGCCAAGAAGGCCGACCTGTTGAAGGCGACCCTCGAAGCCATCGCCAAGATGGCGCCGGCGGACCGCGAGCTCGCCCAGCACGTGCACGAGACGATCACGGCTACGGCGCCCGACCTGACCCCGAAGACGTGGTACGGGATGCCCGCCTACGCCAACGCGGCGGAAAAGGTCGTGGTGTTCTTCCAGGACGCCGGCAAGTTCAACTACCGGTACGCGACCGTCGGCTTCCAGGACCAGGCCAACCTTGACGACGGGGACTTCTGGCCGGTGGCGTACGCGCTGACCAAGTGGACTCCCACGGTGGAGAAGCAGCTGGCGGAGCTGGTCAAAGCCGCGATCTCTTAGGAACACGGCCAGGTAACCTCGGCTCGTGAACCCTGCTCCCGTCACCACAGCGGTCCCCGCCGGATCCGGGGCAGCATCGTGCGGCTGAGACTTCGCCGGGCCGGCCTGCCGGCGAACGGCGAGGCGCTGATCGAGCGGCACCTGGCGATCTGGGCCCTGCTGGACCCCGATGAGCAGCAACGTCTGCTGCAGATCACCGACGAGCTGCTCAAGCACAAGCAGTGGGAAGCAGCGCGGGGATTCACGCTGGACGACACGGTCCGGGTCGTGATCGCCTGCCAGGCAGCGCTTCTCGTGCTCGGGCTGAGCACCGACCACTACCGTCTGGTGAGTGGCATCATCGTCCACCCGTCGGTCGTCGAGACCTCGGGGGAACGAGCCGGCCCGTCCATGGGAACGGTCACCGCCGACCGGCTCACCGTGCTCGGGCTGGCGGAGGACGGCCGTGGGCCGATCGTCATTGCCTGGGACGAGGCGCTGGCAGGCGCTCATCGCAGCGAGCCCGGTCACAACGTCGTACTCCATGAGTTTGCGCACAAGCTCGACATGCGTGATGGCACGGTCGACGGGACGCCGCTGCTGCCGGCGGACGTCCGCGCCGACTGGTTCCGCGTGTGCACCGAGGTCTACGAGGACCTGGTGGCCGGCCAACCGCGTCCGCCCATGCGGTGGTACGGGGCAACGAACCACGGCGAGTTCTTTGCCGTCGCCACCGAGGTCTTCTTCGAGCAGCCGCATGAGCTCTTGGTCTTCGAGCCCGAGCTGTACGACGTGCTCAAGCGCTTCTACCGACAGGACCCCGCGACCCGCGAAAGGCTCAGCGACTGAGCTGTTCGCTGAGCGCGACCGGGTCGGTCACCGGGGCACGACACACCATGCGCCGGCACACGTAGGCCGCCGGCGCACCGTCCACGAGCGGCCGGTCAACCAAGAGCTCGGTGTACGGGGGCAGCGCCGGGTCACCCGTGGCGATGACCGCGCCCGGCGATGGTGACCGCCATGCCGACACCACGAGCGCAGAGGTTCGCGGGTCGGACCCGTCCCCCACGACGGCGACCTCGGCCGGTCCGGACAGCAGTGCCTCAGCGGCGGCCCCCGCCCAGCCGGCGAAACGCGGGTGCTCCACCAGCAGTGGCACCAGGGAACTCATCGACGCCTCAGCCGCAGCCCGATGGCGGTCGGAGCCCGTGAGAGCCGCGTACGACAGCAAAGCAGCCGTCACCGCCGCTGCCCCGGACGGTGTGGCGTTGTCAGTGGCGTCCTGCGGTCGGCGAATCAGCGATTCGGCATCGTCCGCGGTGTCGAAGAAGCCGCCCTTGCCGTCGGAGAAGTGCGCCAACACGGCGTCGAGCAACCTGCCAGCGAGGGTGAGCCAGCGGGCATCCGAAGTGGCAGAAGCCAACGCCAGCAACCCTTCTGCGACATCGCCGTGATCCTCGAGCACTCCGGCGTTACGTCCCGCCCGACCGTCGCGCGAGGTGCGCAGCAACCGGCCTTCGTCGCGAACGTGGAGGCGTTCGAGCAGTGCGGCGCACTGCACGGCCGCCTCGACGAAGTCCGGACGGGCGAACAACATGCCTGCCTCAGCGAGGCCAGCGATGGCCAGTCCGTTCCACGCTGCGACCACCTTGTCGTCCCGAGCGGGGGGAACCCTCATCGCCCTAGACTGCAGCAACCGCAAGCGAACTGACGCCACTCGCTCGCTGTCGTCAGGGTCGGTCAACAGCTGGAGGACCGAGCTGCCGTGCTCGAACGTGCCGCCCTCGGTCACGGTGAAGATGTCTGCTGCGAACGCCGCGTCGTCGGCGCCGAGGGCATCAACCAGCTGCTCCGGCGTCCAGACGTAGAACTTGCCCTCGACGCCCTCGGTGTCCGCATCGAGAGCTGAAGCGAATCCGCCCTCCGGTGTACGCAGGTCCTGTACCAGGAAATCAGCTGTCTCCTCGGCAATCCGGCCGGCCAGAGCGCGGATCGACGCGTCCTCGGTCTGGCGCCATAGATGGCAGTAGACCCGCAGCAGCAGGGCGTTGTCGTAAAGCATCTTCTCGAAGTGCGGCACTACCCAGGACGCATCGGTTGAGTAGCGGGCGAAGCCACCGGCCAGCTGGTCATAGATGCCGCCGCGGGCCATCGCCTGCGCTGTTCGCTCCACCATGTCGAGGGATCGCTGGTCCCCGGTACGGGCAGCGTGGCGCAGCAACCACTCCAGCACCATGGACGGAGGGAACTTCGGCGCAGCCCCAAATCCGCCTCGCTCCGCGTCAAAACCCTGCGCCAGCAGGGCAACTGCGGTATCAACCTGGTCTGCGGCCAGCTCACCCGAACCGCCGACCGGCCGTGCCGCGAGCTGGGCCACAATATGTGCGGCCGCCTCCTGCACGCGGTCACGGTCCTCGACCCAAGCACGTACGACCGACTCCATCAGCTGGCGGAACGACGGCATGCCGTAGCGCGGCGTGAGCGGAAAGTAGGTGCCGCAGTAGAACGGCTCACCCGCCGGGGTCAGGAACGCGGTCATCGGCCAACCGCCCTGCCCGGTCATGGCAGTCGTGGCCTCCATGTAGACCGCGTCGACGTCGGGACGCTCCTCACGGTCCACCTTGATACACACAAAGTGCTCGTTCATGAACGCGGCCGTCGCCTCGTCCTCGAACGACTCGTGGGCCATCACGTGGCACCAGTGGCACGCGGCATAACCGACGCTGAGCAGTACGGGCACGCCGCGGGCCTCGGCATCGGCGAACGCCTCGGGGGTCCACTCCCACCAGTCGACCGGATTGTGCTGATGCTGCAGGAGGTACGGACTGGTCGCGCTGCCGAGTCGGTTCACGGCGCCAGCCTCTCACGTGGGTTCTCGGACGACCCGGATGGGCGGCGGCGTCAGTTC
Source organism: uncultured Actinomycetota bacterium (assembly GCA_963797535.1). Taxonomy (GTDB): domain Bacteria; phylum Actinomycetota; class Actinomycetes; order JAWWOL01; family JAWWOL01; genus JAWWOL01. Next base: position 237,155 of record CAWCPQ010000002.1, read on the forward strand.
ACCACGACCTTGACGTACGTCTCCGCGATCAGCAGGCACGACCTGATCTGGAAGACCAGCTGGTGGGTGCCGGGTGTCAGCACGATCGGCGCGGCCGACGTCCACGTCGAACGCTCGGGCACGAGGGCCTTCTTCACGCACACGACGTCGCCGCCGTCGGACCCACCCACGCGAGCGCCATCGACGCGTACCGTCGTGCCGGTGATCTGCTCCTCGCCGGACCCCTTGATCGGCTGGCCCGACAGGGTGTGCGCCTGCCAGACCGTGCCGGTCACCACCGCCTGGTAGGTCACGTCGCGCGAGCCGGCGGGGGAGGTGATGGTCAACGCGATGTGGAGATCAGGCTGGACCGTGCGCGGGGGCGTCATGGTAGGCGGCTTCGTCGTCACGATCGGCGGCGGCGTCAGCGATCGGATCGGGCTCGGACTCTGCGGCGGCCGCAGCACCGTCACAGGGGCCGAACTCGTGGGGGACCCGGTGACATCACCGCCCTGGGTGACCGGGGCCGGGCCACCGTGGTTGCTAACGGCAGCGGCTACGCCGATCCCCGAGGTCAGTAGCACCAACATGCCGACACCGGCTACCACGCGCATCCGCACCTGACGCCGCCGGCCGAGCTCTCGGACCTGCGCCACGCTCGGCACCGCGGCACGACGGGCATTCGAGCGCAGGATCTCGAACGGGTCTCGTGGGTCGACAGGGTCAGTCACGGCAGTTCTCCAGATCGTCGCGAAGCAGCTCGGCAAGCGCAGCGCGGCCACGGGACAGCCGGGCCTTCACCGTGCCTTCGGGCACTTCCAGCTCACGGGCAATCTCGGCGACGCTCAGGTCGGCGAGGTGGTACAGCACCAGGACGCTTCGCTGGTTCTCCGGCAGCTGACGCAAGGCAGCCGCAATCGCCACCGCATCGGGAGACGGGCCAGGTACGTCGGCGACCACGCAGTGACGGCGATACAGCGACAACCCGTGCTGCGCGCGTCGCCACCTGCTGCGAGCCAACCGAAACGCGACGACCCGCACCCATACGATCGGCAGGCCCTGCTTGCGCAGCGAGGGCCACCGTTGCCAGGCCCTGGCGTACGCCTCCTGGAGGCAGTCGCCAGCCTCGGCCCAGTCGCCGGTCAGCCCGTGCAGCTGGCTGAGCAGCCCCCGCGAGGTCGCGGCGTAGAACGCGTCGAAGTCCTCGCCCCGATCCTCCACCGCGTACTCCCTTCGCCGCAGCGACTGCCGTACGACAGGTACACCAACGGTGTCGACGATCGGTTGCATCTGCCCGCCGCGGTTGGGCCAAGTGCAACCCTGTGGTTGCACTAGCTCGGTCGATGTGCAACCCTGGAGTTGCATCAAGTCGAGCCCACAGAAGGAGATCAGATGAGTGAAGATCGGATCGAGCGCGAGACCCTGATCGAGGCGCCGGTGGCACGAGTCTGGTCGCTCGTCGCCCAGCCCGGCTGCTGGGTGGCCGACGAGGCCAACCTGGCCGGGACCGTCGCCCACGAGGGCGACGTGACGCTTGCCACAGGCGAGCACGGCGAGTTTCCGGTACGGGTGGAGAAGGTCGTGCCGCAGACCTACCTTGCCTACCGGTGGACACACCGCTTCCCTGGCGAGGCGCTCACCGTGGCCAACAGCACCCTGGTGGAGTTCACGCTGACTCCGGAGGGCAGCTCCACCCGGCTGCGCGTTGTCGAGAGCGGCTTCGCCACGATGGCCGGAACCGAAGAGGTACGCGCGGCAGCGGTCAAGGACAACACCGGTGGCTGGCCGCAGGTTCTCGAGGCCTTCAAGAAGCGAGCCGAACAGCCGGCCGCGTGACCGAAGCAACGCCCGGAGCCGGCGTGGCAGTCGACCACGTCCTCGGCGCACTGGCCGACCCGACCCGGCGGCAGCTGCTCGATCTGCTCGCAGCCAAGGGCGAGGTCACGGCGACCACCCTGGCCGAGGGGCTCCCCGTCTCCCGCCAGGCCGTGGTCAAGCACCTGGCCGTGCTGACCGCTGCCGGACTGGTGGCGGGCAGCCGGGTCGGCCGCGAGGTTCGCTACTCGGTACGACCGGCAGCCCTCGACGCGACCGCCCGCTGGATGGCGGCGCTCGCCTCCGACTGGGACCGCCGGCTGGCCACGATCAAGCGCATCGCCGAGCAGGCCGAGCGGGATGCGACATAGCCGAGATCGTCACGAATGGGAGAACGTCATGACCGCACCAAGCTTCAGCACGTCCTTCGCTGTGGACGCGAGCCCCGCCGAGGTGTTCGCCGCGATCACCAACGTCCGCGGCTGGTGGTCCGAGGAGACCGAAGGCGACACCGCCACCCTCGGCTCCGAGTTCAAGTACCACTACCGGGACGTGCACACCTGCACCATGCGCATCACCGAGGCAGAGGCCAACCGCCGGGTCGCCTGGCTCGTGCTGGACAACCACTTCGACTTCACGCAGGACAAGAGCGAATGGGTGAACACGCGGATCACCTTCGACATCGCCGAGCAGGACGGGCAGACGGTCGTCCGGTTCGGCCACCAGGGCCTGGTGCCGGACTACGAGTGCTTCGAGCTGTGCTCCAGCGAGTGGGGGCGTTACATCAACGGCAGCCTGCGCGATCTGATCACCACCGGCAAGGGACAGCCCAACCCGGTGGAAGCCTGGCCGGCATCGGCCTGACGCGGACCAACCGGGCAGGACCTTCGACGATCGGCTGCCCGCTCGCAGCACGTCGTACGCGCTCACCCGGCCGGGGCCGGGTGAGCGCGTCACGTGTGCGACAGTCAGCGCTTGGTGCTCGTCGTCCCGGCGGTGGTGGCCGCCGGCGCCGGGTTTCCGATCAGCACTCGGCTGGCAGTGATCTCAGCCAGCTCAATCTTGGCCAGGTTGTCCGCGTCGCCGGTGTAGACGAAACAGGTCAGCGAGATGGTCGTCGGCCCGGTGAATACGCGCACCTGCTGGGATGAGCTGCTGCTGTACCTGGAGACGGTGGCATCGATGTACCGGCCATTTGAGCTGGTCGGCCCGGTGACGAAACGGGGGTAGCAGCCATAGTCGCCGATCGTGGCCTCGGGGTTGTAGAAGTCGACGTAGGCGCTCACCAGATAGGCGCCGGCGGGAACAGTGACCGGGGCGATGTTGCTCGCAGCGATCACACTCGGCGTCGCGCGGGAGCCGGTGTAGATGACGTTGAGGTAGTCGGTCCGCGTGTGCCCTTTCATCGCCACGAAGTCGGCGGCCGACTTGCCGTCCAGCAGGTCGGCGTTGAGGTGCTTGACCTCGGTCGTGTTGTTGACCGTGAACGGCGCGTGGCCCGCCTTTGCCTTGAGGGCCAAGGCAGTCCCGTGAGTGTTGGTCAGGGTCGTTGCCGCCGTTTCGGCGTTGTTGTGACCCAGAACCAAGCTGCCACCGTTGGCCGCGACCGCGGTCCCGGCACCGAGCACGATCGTCGCGAATACGCCGGCAGCGAAGGCTGCCGGCCTGTTGAGGTGCATATGAATCCCCTTAGTCCGTGACCGAATGTCCCTGACACAGAGTGGGGAGCCGCCGTTGAAATACTGTCCAGACCCAACAAAATGTCGCCAAGTAAGCGCGACAAACAAATACTCACCCTGTGAATTCGATTGATCACGTAGCGATGACGGCAGTCTCGCTTCTGATGCGCGGTCCCGCCCACAACCCTCCGGCGACCGGGCGGCCCCGTTGCCGTACTTGCCAGGTTGGAAAGTACGAGTCATACTTTCCAACATGGAAAACTCAATGGACCCGATGTCGCCCGCCGAGGCCGCAGCCGCGCTTGCCAAGGCGGACAGCTCCCGGACCACCCTCACCGCCGGCCTCGTGCTGCCGTCGCACTTCTACAGCTCGATCGGTGCAGCGATCACGGTGCAGATCGCCACGGCTGCCGTATCGGTCTCGAGCAAAAGTGGCTGGTATCTCTGGGTTTTGCTTGCCGGCGTCGCCATGTTCCTGCTCGTGGGCTGCGTCCAGCTCTGGCGCTTCCGCACAGCCAACGGAGTGTGGGTCGCCGGCATGGCAAGCCGCGTCGTCGGGGGTACGGCCAACACCGCCTCGGTGTCCTACGCACTCGCGCTGGCGGGCGCGATGTGGGCCAGCCTGCACGACCTGTGGTGGCTGGTCGCGATCTGCTCTGTGCTCGGGGGCGTCGGCTACGTCGTCAGCGGGCGACGTTGGTGGCGCGCCTACCAGGACGACCCGGCCGCCAATGCCCGCGCCGAGTCCACCCTGTGGCTCGCGATCCTCGGCTGCACCGCCCTTGTCGGGCTGGTCGCCCTGGTGATCGGCTCCTGATGGAGGGACTCGACCCCACCCTGCAACCTCCGGCCCGGTTAGCCCTGATGACGATGCTGACGGCCGTGTCCAGGGCGGAGTTCGCCACGCTGCGCGACCGGCTCGAGGTGAGCGACTCGGTGCTGTCCAAGCATGTTGGCGCCCTCGTGACCGCCGGCTATGTCAAGAGCAGCAAGGGAACACAGGCCGGTCGACGTACAACCTGGATTTCCTTGACCAGCAAGGGTCGTAGCGCCCTCAGCACCCATGTCGCCGCGCTGCGCGCCATCATCGCCGGCGTCGACTAGACCCTGTCGGCTCAGCCGAAACCGGCGATCTCGTGCGGAGTGTACGGCTCCTCGAGCAGGGCAATCTCGTCGGCCGTGAGGTCGAGGGACAGCGCGGCCACTGCGTCGTCGATGTGACTCAGCTTGGTCGCCCCGACGATCGGCGCCGTCACCGGCGACCTCTGCGCCACCCAGGCCAGCGCCACCTGCGCACGGGGCACGCCGCGGGCCTCGGCAACGGCCGCAACTCTTGCGGCCACGTGACTGTCGCTCTCGGAGGTGTCGTACAGCGTCTTGCCGAATGCGTCGCTCTCCGAGCGTTCCGTCGTCGCGTCCCAGTCACGCGTCAGCCGGCCACGAGCAAGCGGACTCCAGGGCAGAACCCCAATGCCCTGGTCAGCGCACAGCGGCAGCATCTCGCGCTCCTCCTCGCGGTTGAGCAGGTTGTAGTGGTTCTGCATGGACACGAAGCGGGTCCACCCGTGCAGGTCGGCGAGATAGAGCGCCTTCGAGAACTGCCAGGCATACATCGAGGAAGCGCCGATGTAGCGGGCCTTGCCGGCCCTCACCACGTCGTGCAAAGCCTCGAGGGTCTCCTCGATCGGCGTCAAGGGGTCCCACCGGTGGATCTGGTAGAGGTCGACGAAGTCCGTGCCCAGCCGGCGAAGGCTGCTGTCGATCTCGGCAAGGATCACCTTGCGGGACAGGCCGCCGCCGTTGGGGCCCTCACTCATCCGGCCGTGCACCTTGGTCGCGATGACCACCTCGTCCCGGCGGGCCACCTCGCGCAGCACCCTGCCGACGTACTCCTCGCTGGTTCCCGCCGAGTAGACGTTGGCGGTGTCGAAAAAGTTGATACCGAGGTCGACGGCGTGCCCGATGTGCTCGCGCGCGACGTCCTCACCCAGGCTCCACGGATGGTTGCCCTTGGCGGAGTCGCCATAGCTCATCGTGCCAAGGCAGATGCGGGAGACGTCGAGGCCGGTCGATCCGAGCTTCACATAGTCCATACGGCCATTCTCCCAGCCGACCGGCAAAATGGACGCATGGCCGCAGACCTGGAGGTGCATCGCTCGCTCGTGATTCCGGAGTACGAGCTGAGCTGGCGCTTTTCCCGGTCCTCCGGCCCCGGCGGCCAGGGCGTCAACACCACGGACAGCCGGGTCGAGCTGTCGTGGGACCTCGCCAACAGCACGGCCATCGGACCCGTACACCGGGCAAGAGCCCTGGAACGACTCGACAACCGCCTCGTCGACGGGGTGGTCACCGTGTCTGCGAGCGAGCACCGCTCACAGCTGCGCAACCGGGAGGCAGCTCAGGCCCGACTTGCGGCCCTGCTGCGCGACGCGATCGCACCGCCGCCGAAGAAGCGCCGGCCGACCAAGCCGTCAGCGGGTGCCCAGCAACGACGCATCGACGCGAAGAAGCAACGTGGCCAGATCAAGGCCAACCGGCAACGACCGGACTACTGATCGCCGTCCGGCTTGGCCTCAGCCTCGTCCACCGGCGGCTCAGCCGAGGCGTCGAAAGTGTCGGGCAGCCGCTTGATCCGGCCGCTCATCGAACGAAACAGGAAAACGCAGCCGACCAGCAGGACCAGGAAGATCACGAGGCCGAGGCCGGCACCGGGGTTGCTGTCGGTCGAGCTGCTGGCAAGGACAGCGGACGCCAGGGTGAGGTGCACGGGTCCAGCGTAGGTCACTCGCCGACCAGCGCCGTCTCGCGAATGCCGGCGAACAAGTCGTCCTCGGGAGTCGTCGACCCGGTCAGGTTGCGCGCCAGCTGGTAGTCCTCCGTGGGCCACGCTGCCCGCTGGATCTCGATCGGGCACTTGAACCAGAAGCTCTCCGGGTCGATCTGGGTCGCGTGGGCGATCAGCGCCTGGTCCCGTACCTCGAAGTAGTCGTCGCACTTGACCCTGGTGGTGACCCTACCGACGTCCTCGGGCTTGTCCTCCCAGCGCTCGAGCCACTCCTTGTAGTGGGACTCGAGGCCGGCTTCCTCCATCGCGTCGTGCAACGCCATCAGCCTGGCCTTGTGGAACGTCTCGAAGTAGTAGAGCTTGAGCGGCTGCCAGGGCTCGCCGGCGTCGGGGTAGCGGCTGGGGTCACCAGCGGCCTCGAACGCGATCATGGAGATGTCGTGCGTGCGGATGTGGTCGGGGTGGGGGTAGCCGCCCTGCTCGTCGTAGGTGAGCATCACGTGCGGACGCTCCCGGCGCACCCACTCGACCAGACGCTCGGCGGAGACCTCCGGGTCCATCACGCCGAAGCAGTCGTCCGGCAGCGGTTCCCACGGCTTCCAGTCCTCCGGCAGCCCCGAGTCGACGTAGCCCAGCCAGTCCTGGCGGATGCCCAGGATCTCGCGGGCACGGTCCATCTCGGCCCGACGGATCGCCGGGAGATTCTCGAGCACCTCGGGCCGGTCCATCGCCGGGTTGAGGATCGACCCGCGCTCTCCCCCGGTGCACGTCACGACCACGACGTCGACGCCCTCGGCGACGTAGCGTGCCATGGTCGCGGCGCCCTTGCTCGACTCGTCGTCGGGGTGCGCGTGCACCGCCATCAGCCGCAGCCGGGTGGGCTGGGGGTCGGGCAACGCGTTCGGGTCGGGCATGCTGGCTCCTGGACGGTACGGCTCCCCACCGTTGGTGGGTGAACGAGGCGGGACCATTCTCGCAGTACGACGAACGAGAGGCAGTCTTGACGGTGACGCAGCAAGACCTGGAGGAGCGGTACGGGCGACGGCGCCGCCCGCTGAGCCCCGTCCAGCGCAACAGCGCGATCGTGGTGGCGCTCCTGCTGGGAACGCTCGGGACCTACGTCGTCTTCCGCAACAGCCAACCCGAGGTGTCCGGCACAGCCGACAACTGGGTCACCAACAGCGCCACGTCGGAGACTGTGCACTGGCAGGTGCAGAAGCCGGCGTCTGCCACCGTGTCGTGCATCGTGCGGGCCAGGGGCGAGGACGGCGCCGAGGTCGGCCGTGCCAAGGTCATCGTGCGCGCCCACGGCAAGGTTGTTCACGTGACGACCGTGCTCAAGACGACGGGTCGCGCCATCACCGGCGAGGTGCAGGACTGCGTGACGGGCTCCGGCGCGAGCTGAGCCCGTACACCCTGCGCCGTTGCGCGTTAACCTTGCCGGAGGACCCACTCGTTCCACCCGCGTCAGCCACCTTTGAGGAGATCCGTGACGGAGACCAGCGATGCCAAGGTCGTCTGGTTGACCCAGGAGCAGCACGACGTGCTCCAGGCCGAGCTGGACGAGCTGTCGGGGCCGGGCCGCAAGGAGATCACCCGCAAGATCGAGCTGGCCAGGGCCGAGGGCGACCTGAAGGAGAACGGCGGCTACCACGCCGCCCGCGAGGAGCAGGGCAAGGCAGAGGCCCGGATCCGCCAGCTGATCCAGATGCTCCGCCAGGCCAAGGTCGGCGAGGCCCCGGCAGCCGGTGTGGCCGGCCCCGGCATGGTCATCTCGCTGAAGTGGCCGGGCGACGACGAGATCGAGAAGGTCCTCATCGGTGCTCGCGAGCACGGCATCGAGGGCGTCGAGATCTACTCCGCCAACTCCCCGCTGGGCAAGGCCGTCACCGGCCGCGCGCCCGGCGAGACGGTGACCTATGCCGCCCCCAACGGCCGCGAGATGAGCGTCGACCTGGTCGCGGTCGAGCCGTACAAGCGCTAGTCGTACGGCTACGAGGTCCCCTTCCTTGATCGAGTTGCGCACGCCCGCTGAGATCGAACGGATGCGCGCCGCCGGCCGATTCGTCGCGGACACCCTCGACGCGCTGGTGGACGCGGCAGCCGTGGGCGTCAACCTGCTCGAGCTCGACGCCCTGGCCCACCGGCTGATCCGCGAGCGGGGGGCGACGTCCTGCTACATCGACTACGCGCCGTCGTTCGGTCGTGGACCGTTCGGGTACGTGCTGTGCACCTCGGTCAACGACGCCGTGCTGCACGGATTGCCGCACAACTACCGGCTGCGCGACGGCGACCTGATCAGCCTCGACTTCGCGGCTGAGGTCGACGGCTGGGTGGCCGACTCGGCGATCAGCATCGTGGTCGGACGGCCGCGGCCGGAGGACCTGGCGCTCATCCGGGTCACCGAGCAGGCGCTGGAGGCCGCGATCGCGTGTGCCGTCGTCGGCAACACCATCGGTGACATCTCGGCGGCCATCGGCGAGGTCGCCCGTACCGCAGGGTTGCGGGTCAACACCCAGTTCGGCGGGCACGGCGTCGGCCGGGTCATGCACGGCGAGCCCCACATCCCGAACGACGGCCGGCGAAAGCGCGGATTCCCGCTGCGGTCGGGGCTGGTGATCGCCATCGAACCGTGGTTCATGGCCGGCACCGACGTGCTGGTCACCGACCCCGACGGATGGACCCTGCGCAGCGCCGACGGCAGCCGTACAGCGCACTCCGAGCACACCGTGGCGATCACGCCAGACGGCCCGCTCGTGCTGACGAAGCGAGGATCGGGGCGCTAGCCTGCGCTCGGACGGGGTAACGTCCACCCCGAGCGTTCGGTAAGCCCCTACCAGCTCGGAGGTGGCGCCATGCATGACACCCATCCACTCCCCGGTACGGACGTCCTGGCCGGTGGACTGCGGGTCCACGTGGTCCGTCACGGCGCCGACACCCACGAGGGCAAGCCGGGACTGCCACTGGTGCTGCTGCACGGCCTGCCCACGTCGTCCTACCTGTGGCACGACGTCATGCGCGACCTCGAGCGCGTCCACCCGATGATCGCGCCCGACCTGCTCGGCTTCGGCCGCTCCGAACGGCCGGCCCGCCGTGAGCGCTACGCCCTCGAGGCGCAGGCCCGGCTGATGCTGCAGGTCCTGGACGAGCTCCACCTCGACCGGGCAGTCCTCGTCGGCCACGAGCTGGGCGGCACGGTTGCCGTACACATGAGCGCGCTCGCTCCCGAGCGGGTCGCCGGGCTGGTCCTGTGCAACAGCCCGCTGCACCCCGAGACCTGGCCGACCGCACCGGTGCTGCCGTTGCTGGTGCCGGGTCTGCGCGAGGCCTACGTCCGGCTGCTCGGCCTGTTCCCGACGCTGGCCGGGCGGGTGGTCGCCAAGGCCCTGCGGGCCGAGTGCGAGCCGGCCGAGCTCGATCATTACGTCCGGCAGCTGCTCGGCACCGAGGGTGGTCGCGGACTGCTCAACTTCGTGAACGCCCTGGACCTGGACGCCGCGGCACTGGCCTGGCGCGAGGTACGCGAGATCGCCCCGCCGACGCTGGTGCTGTGGGGCGAGGACAACCATCTGCTGTCCGCCTCGTACGGCCGCCGGCTCGCTCTCGACGTGCCCGGCGCCGCGTGGGTGCCGGTGAGCGGGGCTGGCTACCTTCTGCCGCAGGATCGTCCCGAGCGAGTCGCGGAGGAGATCTCCGCCTTCGTAGCGGAGCTGGCGACGGCCCCGACCGAGAACGCCCCCGCCTGAGTCGGGTTGGGCCCCGCTTGCCCCGGATCCGATTTGTACGGTAGGTCACGGTTCGTCTGTTACCAAAACGTGTCATTCGGATTTCTTGACGCGCCTCTCGGCTTACTCTACAACGTGAACTAACTCGTGAATCCCTGACCCAATCCCGGCCAAACCGCGGTACGGCGCAGCCATAACTCTTGCTGCCGCCGCCCGTAGCCATGCCCGGCCACGAGCCACGTTCGGCACCGGATGGTGCCGCCCCCCACTCTTTGAAGGCGGGCACATGCAAGCAGCACTTCAACGCCGGCGATGGTCCAGGACCACCGTGGTCCTGATCGCGGTTGTCGCGGTTATCGCAGCACTCGGATTTGCCCCCGGCACGCAAGCGGCGCACGCCGCCGACCCGGTGATCTCCCAGGGAAGAACCACGACCGCATCGTCGGTCGAGAACGCCGGCAGCGCGGCGAGCAACGCCACGGACGGCAACACGGGCACCCGCTGGTCCAGCGCGTTCAGTGACCCGCAGTGGATCCAGATCGACCTCGGCGCCACCGCCAACGTCACGCAGGTGGTCCTGAACTGGGAGGCCGCGTACGGCAAGGCGTTCCAGATCCAGACCTCCCCCGATGCCAGCGCGTGGACCTCGATCTACTCGACCACCACCGGCACCGGCGGCGTACAGACCCTCGCTGTGACCGGCTCCGGGCGTTACATCCGCATGTACGGAACCGCGCGGGCCACCGGCTACGGCTACTCGCTGTGGGAGTTCCAGGTCTCCGGCACCTTCCCCGGCGGAGGTGGAGGCGGCGGTGGCGGTGGCAGCTGTGGCACCACCAACGTGGCGCTCAACCACCCGGCGAGTTCGTCCTCGACCGAGAACGCCGGCACCCCGGCGGCAAGCGCCTTCGACGGCAACGCCGGCACCCGCTGGTCCAGCGCGGCGAGCGACCCGCAGTGGCTGCAGGTCGACCTGGGCTCGAGCCAGAGCATTTGCGGGATCACCCTCAACTGGGAAACCGCGTACGGCAAGGCATTCCAGCTCCAGACGTCAGCCGACGCCGCGAACTGGACCAGCGTCTACTCGACCACCACTGGCACGGGTGGCGTCCAGGCCCTCACCGTGAGCGGCACCGGGCGCTACGTCCGGATGTACGGCACCGTCCGCGGCACCGGCTACGGCTACTCCCTCTGGGAGATGTCCGTGTTCAGCGGCAGCACCCCACCGCCCCCGGCCTGCACTCAGTCGGACACGCCGAGCTTCGGTCCCAACGTGCACGTCTTCGACCCGTCGATGTCCGCCGCGACGATCCAGGCGCAGCTGAACACCGACTTCGCCGCACAGAAGGACACCAACACCGCGCAGTTCTCGAACAACCGGGTGGCCGAGCTGTACAAGCCCGGCACGTACGCGGTCTCGGACAACGTCGGCTTCTACACCACCGTCGCCGGTCTCGGACTCAACCCGGACGACGTCACGATCAACGGTGACGTCACCGTGGACGCGTTCAACGCGAGCGACCAGGGGAACGCGACCCAGAACTTCTGGCGCGAGGCCGACAACCTGTCCATCAACCCGAGCAGCGGCAGCGACCGCTGGGCAGTCGCACAGGCGGCTCCGTTCCGCCGGATCGACGTCCACGGCGGCCTGCAGCTCGCCCCGGCCAGCAACGGCTACGCCAGCGGTGGCTACATCTCGGACACCAAGGTCTCCGGCCAGGTCTCCTCGGTCTCGCAGCAGCAGTGGTACTCGCAGAACAGCAACTTCGGCAGCTGGGCCGGCGGCGTCTGGAACATGGTGTTCGCCGGCGTGACCGGTGCACCGGCCGCGTCGTTCCCGAGCCCGCCGGAGACGGTGCTGGCCACCACGCCGGTCGCCCGCGACATCCCGTACCTCTATGTCACGACCGACGGCAAGTACCACGTGTTCGTCCCGTCACTGCGTACCAACGCCAGTGGCGCCAGCTGGCCGAACACCGCTGGCTCGTCGATCGCGATGAACCAGTTCTACGTGGTGAAGGCCGGTGACACCTCCACAACGATCCAGGCGGCGCTCAACTCCGGCTGCAACCTGTTCTTCACCCCGGGCGTCTACCACCTGTCCTCGACGCTGAACGTCAACAACGCCAACACCGTGGTGCTGGGCATCGGCTACCCGACGCTCATCCCCGACGGCGGAGTCGACGCGATGCACGTGGCCAACGTGGACGGCGTACGGATCAAGGGCCTGCTGTTCAGCGCCGGCACCACCAACTCGGCGGCGCTGCTGACAGTGGGTGTGGCCGGCCAGACCGGAGCGCATGCGTCCAACCCGACCTCGGTCCAGGACGTGTTCTTCCGGATCGGCGGCGACGCAGCCGGCAAGGCGACCCAGTCCCTCGTGGTCAACGCGAGCAACACGCTCATCGACCACGTCTGGGCCTGGCGAGCCGACCACGGCACTGGCGTCGGCTGGACGTCCAACACCGCTGACACCGGCCTGACGGTCAACGGCAACAACGTCCAGGCGACCGGCCTGTTCGTCGAGCACTACCAAAAGTACGAAGTGGTCTGGAACGGCACGGGAGGCTCGATCATCTTCTTCCAGAACGAGAACCCGTACGACCCGCCGAACCAGGCAGCCTGGATGAACGGCTCGCTCAACGGCTACGCCGCCATCAAGGTGAACAGCAGCGCAACCGGCTTCCAGGGCTGGGGCTGGGGCAGCTACTGCTACTTCAACGTCAACCCGGCCGTGAACAACTACCACGCCTTCGAGGTGCCCACCTCCGGCGTGACCCTGCACAACCTGGTCACGGTCTCGCTCGGCAACGTCGGCACGATCACCCATGTCGTCGATGACACGGGCGCGCAGACACCGACGAACACCACACCGAGTGCGGTGATCAACTACCCGTGACCTGACAGGCACCACGTCACGGGAGTACCACAGCAAGCGCCGGCCGGTCCGATCACATCGGACCGGCCGGTGCTACTTCGCCGGTGCCCGGACTGCGCGGAAACTGTTCCCCCGAATCCGGTGGAAGAGTCTCCTCACTGTGGGTGGCTGGCCGGGATTTTCAGCAGCGTGGACAGCAGGTCCACGAGGTTCCGCTGCTGCGCTGGGGAAAGCTCGGCGAGGAAAGCACCCTGCGCCTTGGCAAGCACCCCGTCCAGCTGCTTCAGCCTTCGCCGCCCGGCCGCGGTCAGCGTGACGGCGTTGCGCCGGCGATCGAGAGGGTCACGGGTCCGCTGTACCAGCGCAGCCGCCTCCAGCTCGTCGACCCACCGAACCACGTCGCTGCGGTCAAGGCCGCTGCGATCGCTGAGGTCCGCCTGGCTGAGTGGGCCGTACTCCTCGATCGACGCCAGCAGCGCGTACTGGCTGCGATGCACCCCCTGGGCGTCCAGTACCTCGCCGACCGATCGCCTCGACTCGATGGCGGCCTGTGCCAGCAACCAGCTGGGCAGCCTGCGCAGGCGCTCCGGCGCCGTCTCGATGTTCATGGCGCAAGGCTAGACGATTCGTGGACAGCGTCCATTGTGGTTCCAGCCGGAATGTCATACCGTGGGTCCTACCAATTATTGACTGTACCCACGATAGGAGCTACAGGGATGAGTGACCGCAACGACATCATCGATCTGGTCTCGACTCTGGGACGGCATCTGGACGAGCGTACGTTCGACGGGCTGCGCGCGCTGTTCGTCACCGATGCCACAGTGAGCACGCCGGGCGGCACCGTGACCGGGCATGACGCTCTCGTCGAGCAGGCCAGGAGCAGGCACACCGCTCCGCAGGGCATCCAGCACGTCATCACCAACACCCTCGCCGACATCCACGGTGACCGTGCCACCGTGCGAGCCAACCTGGTGGTGACCTTTGCCGAAGGGGTACGCGACCCGGCGCCGTTCCAGCTCGGCGAGGTCTACCACTTCGAGTTGGCCCGCACGCCCGACGGCTGGCGGATCAGCGCCCTGCGCACCGACCCGGTGTGGTCGCTCAACCCGCCGACCGCGCTGGGGGCCTGAGCCGGGCCAGCCGGGATCGGCTGCGACCCTGGCGCCCCTTGCCTTTGTCAAATGCAGCGGTCCAGGTACGCCTTCGGCTTCAACTTGCTCCGGCGGACGAGAGACAACATTTCGACGCCGTCGGCCGGCGACTCGACCAGGTGCTATGCCTGCGCCGGCCCGAGGTACCGGTCACGCCCAAGGGGTGGTGGTTGCCGCATATTCACGGGAATCCTGAGCTCGGTCCTCCCCACTACTGGCCGCTAGTTCCCCTGGCTGGCAGGCACTTTCTGGCTCGACGGCCTTGTCCGGCCGGCTCTGTTCAGGTAGACTTCGAACATGCGTTCGAGAGATGGCAGCCACGGTTTCAGCGACGACGAGTCGCTATTTACTGGTGCCGCGACGCGCGTGGTCGATGACATTCTTTCCGACGGCTTCTTTGATTATCGTTGTGTGCCGCTGACCGTTGACGAGACGCTGCTCGAGGTTGAGCTGACCGGCCCCGGGCCGGAGGCGATCCGGCTGCTCGACACCTTGTGCGACCGCCGGCTGGACGCCGGGCAGGCGCTGGCGGTCGCGGCGGCGTGGGAGCGGCAGGCCCGGTGGATGGCGCAGCGCCAGCACGCGGCGAACGTGGCGTTCGTCGACGCCGGCAGCCCGGCGACCGGGCGGCGGGAAGCCCGCCGGAGCCAGGCGACAGCCGAGCGCGGTCGAGCGATGGCCGCGACCGGGAACGGGAGCGGGCCGAGCAGTCCCGGATCTTCGAGCTGGCACTGGCGATCGACTGCAACGACCAGCTGCTCACGGCACGGCTGGCCACCTCGCGGGCGTTGTGCACGACGCTGACCGCGACCGCGGCGATGCTGGAAGCCGGGGAGCTGTCGGAGTACCGGGCCCGGCGGATCTGCGAGAAGCTCGACGGGCTGGAACCCGCGGTGGCCCGGATCATCGAAGCGCGGGTGCTGCCGACGGCCGGGCAGATCCGGCTGTCCAGCCTGACCGACCAAGCTGCGCAAGTGGGTGCTCGGCGCCCGTGGCGCCGATGCTGTCGCCGAACACCTGCAGGGCAACGCCAACCGCAGGGTCCGCGTCGAGTCCCAACCGTCGGAGGTCGGGCTGCTCGCCCTGCACGCCTACCTCCCACCGCAGACCACGGTCGCCGTGCGGGAGGCGTTGGAGGCCAAGGCGGCCCAGTTCGCCACCGCGGACCGGGCCGACCGGGACCGGGCCACCCGGGCCGGGGCGCAGCCGGAGCCGCGGCGGAGCAAGGACCAGCGCCTCGCCGACGCCCTGGCCTGGTTCATCCTCGGCCCCGACGCCGATAACCCGGCCCGCCCGCAACGGCCGAAGATCGTGGTGCAGGTCACGATGAGCCTGCCCACCCTGCTGCACCTGCGGGACAACCCGGCCGAGCTGCCCGGCTACGGGCCGATCCCCGCCGACATCGCCCGCATCCTCGCCGCAGACGCCGACTGGCAACGCTTCGTCCACGAACCGGTCACCGGCCACCTGCTCGACATCGGCGACGAGACCTACACCCAACCACCACCAATGCGACGGTTCACCACGGCCCGCGACCTCCACGACCGGTTCCCCGGCTCCGCCCGATCCGCCCGCTTCGGCGACGGCGACCACGTCGAACCGTTCGTCCCCGGCAAGGGCGGCCGAACCGCATCAGCCAACATCGCGAAGCTGTCCCGCACCGGCCACATCGCCAAAACCCACGGCGGCTGGACCTGCCACGGCGACGCCAACGGCATCCTCACCTGGACCAGCCCCCACGGCCGCACCTACCACACCGAACCCCACGACTACCGCGACGAACCCGAACCCCAACCCGAGCCCGAACCCGACGACCCGCCGCCGTTCTAGTCGGGCTGGGACCAGTAGCGGTCGCCGCGGTGAACCAGTGCGGCAGCGCCGACGAGGCCGGCGTGGCGGCCGACGCCGGAGGGGACCACCTCGACCCGCTTGCCGTACGGCACCCGCAGGTGGCGCTCGACGGAACGGCGCAGAGGGCCGAACAGCGCTTCTCCGGACTCCGCCAGCCCGCCGCCGACAACGACGAGGCTGAGGTCGAGAAGCGCTGCAGCAGAGGCGATCGCGATGCCGACAGCCGTACCGGCCATGGCCAGGGCAGCAGACGCGGCCGAGTCCCCGGCTCTGGCTGACGCGGCGAGCTCGGGGCCTGCGGCAGAAGCTGCGGCGACCCAGCCGTGCTCGCGGGCCCACTCGACGACCGCTGGTCCGCGCGCAACGGCTTCGAGGCAGCCGATCCCACCGCAGCGGCAGACCGGTCCCACCGGGTCCACGACGACGTGGCCGATGTGACCGCCGTTGCCTGTGCCGCCGTCCACCAGCCGGCCACCGAGGATCAGGCCGCCGCCGACCCCTGTCGCGACGACCATGGCCATCATGTCGTCGACACCCTGGCCCGCGCCGACCCAGTGCTCGGCGATCGCCAGGCACGGAGCGTCGTTGTGCAGCCGTACGACCAGGCCGGGGTGCTTGAGCCGGAGTCGCTCACGGATCGGGAAGTCGACCCAGTCCGGCAGGTTGAGCGGGGTCACGCGCCCCTCGGGCCAGATCATCGGCCCCCCGCACCCGACGCCGATCCCTTGCAGCGCAGGTGATCCCGCCTCGGCATGCACCTCGTCGGCGAGATCGACCAAGGCGCTCCAGACGGCCTCGGCGCCTTCACCTGCCGGCGTGGGCACCCGCGCAGCCGAGAGCACCTCGCCGTCCTCGGCAACCAGCCCGGCCGCGAGCTTGGTTCCGCCGACATCGAGAGCGAGCACTGGAGCGTTCATCCGGCCTCCCCGAAGGCAAGAATCGAAGCGGAGAATCCGTGCAGGTGGTTGCGTCCCGCCACCGGTCCGATCTCGCCAGTGGTGAAGAACCCGGCGACAGCGGTGGTCTCGAGCTTGTGCCGTACGGCCTCGACGTCGTGCCCTGCGGTCTGGAAGAGTCCGCTGCCGCGAGCGCTGCACGACACGAGCAGGGCGCCCTCGACGCTGCGTAGCCCCGACGTCCCGGCGGAACGTCGAGAGCAGCAGATCAAGGTCCTCGGCGGCGGCCTCGGCGTCGCGGACCTGGAACCGCACCGTGCGGCCGACGGGCACGAGATCGCCTACGAGTACGGCCTTCCGATCACGGTCGACGCCGAGAACGCTGCGAATCATGAAGGCGCCGCGTTCGTGCTCCTCGGCGTACTCATCCATCGCGACACCGAACTTGAGCCCAGCACTGACCAGCGCCTGGTCATCGGGGTCGAGGTCAGCCACGATACGTTCGAGCCGCTCCAGGGCGTTGTGCCCCGCCAGCTCGAGGATCGCGTTGCCCTCGGAGCGCGTGACCACCATGGTGGGGCCCACCGGACGACAGCCCTGGCTGACGATGGCGCGAGCCGCGATCGGGCCCTCGAGGATCACGCCGACGGCGCCGCGGTCGGCGACCCGCTCGTCCAGCAGCAGCCGGGTCGAACCCGGGCCGCGAGCCCCGGCCGCCATGCCTCCCACCATCGGCGCGCGGCGCATCAGCTCGTTGGCCTGCTCGACGAAGCCGTCGACGGGGAACGAGTAGGGGTCGGCCAGCAGGATCGTCGCCGCGACGTCCTCGCGGGCCTCGGGCATGCCGACGACGGCCATCCCGTCGGGGCTGCGCATGACCTCGAGGTGGAACCCGCGGATGCGTACGCCCGGCAGGGACGCCATCCAGACGCTCACGGCGCGCTCGGACTCGACGCCGACGCCGGCCCCGATCACGCCGGCGACGCTGCAGCCGAGAACCACGGCACCGGGGCACAGCACACGGATGCGCTCGGCCACCTCGCCGGCATCATCGGGCTGGTCGCCACCGATGAAGACGCAGATCAGGTCCGGCTTGGCGCCCGAGAGCTGGGGCAGCGCCTGCGCGACCGCCTGCTCGGCCGCCCGGACGACGTCGGCGTCACGCGCCAGCCCGTCGCCGAACCGAGCCAATTGTCGCCCCCGTCACCAGCGTCGTGGGTCGCCCCGTGGACCACGATTGTACGGGGGACCGGGGTGGTGCTTGGCAACCAACCTACGGTAACGTAACCTACGGCAACGTAACCGGATGCAGGAGGCCCCACGTGACAGCTCTCCACCTCGACGACCGGCAGCTGCTGCTCGAGCTCGAGCCGGTGGTGGCCCGCCAGCTCGACCGGCACTTCACCGTGACCAAGGACTGGATGCCCCACGAGTACGTCCCGTGGAGCCTGGGCCGCGATTTCGACGGTGACCCGTACGACGTCAGCCAGTCCCGGCTGTCCTCCCCCGCGCGGGTGGCCATGGAGGTCAACCTGCTGACGGAGGACAACCTGCCGAGCTACCACCGCGAGATCGCGACGATGTTCGGCCGCGACGGCGCCTGGGGCACCTGGGTCCACCGCTGGACCGCCGAGGAGGGTCGCCACGCCTACGTGATGCGCGACTACCTGCTGGTCACCCGCGGCGTCGACCCGGTCGAGCTGGAGAACCAGCGCATGGCCACGATGCAGGTCGGCTACGAGCCCGGCGACGACCGCAACACGCTGCGCGGCATCTCCTACGTCGCGATGCAGGAGCTCGCCACCCGCATCTCCCACCGCAACACCGGCCGGGCCACCGACGACCCGGTCGCCGACCGCCTGCTCCAGCGCATCGCCGCCGACGAGAACCTGCACATGATCTTCTACCGCGACCTGCTCGGCGCCGCGATGGACCTCACCCCGAGCCAGGCCATCCCGGCCGTGGTCGACGAGGTCCTCGGTTTCCAGATGCCGGGCTTCGGCATCAGTGACTTCGGTCGCAAGGCCGCGATCATCGCCAAGGCCGGCATCTACGACCTGCGGATCCACCACGACGAGGTCGTCCAGCCGATGATGCGGCACTGGAAGATCTTCGAGCGCGAGAACCTCGAGCCCGAGGCCGAGAAGGCGCGGGACACCCTCGCCGAGTTCCTGGTCGAGCTCGACGCCGCTGCCAGCCGCCAGGAGGAGATCCGGGCCAAGGCCAACGCTCGTCGCGACGCCGCGCGGGCCTGACCACGTCCCACTGCTCGGCCCCCCTTCCGGCTCGTATTCCCGGTTCCGCGCTCAGCGCAGCGGCCGACCTCCGAGTGCGCTCGAACCGGGTGCGGGCGTAGCGTGAGGTGGTGAGCCTTCCCACCTCTGCCCCCAGCCCGTCCAGCCGGACCGCGCCCACGATCGCGACGCGGGGTGAGCTGGCCGCGGCCGGCCACGTCGCCAAGACGGTCAAGGCCGAGATCCGGGACAACCTGCTCGTCGCGATGGCCGCCGGCACCAACCGGTTCCCCGGCATCATCGGCTTCGACAACACCGTGCTGCCCCAGCTCGAACGCGCCCTGCTCGCCGGTCACGACATGGTCCTGCTCGGCGAGCGCGGCCAGGGCAAGACCCGGCTGATCCGCACGCTCGTCGGGCTGCTCGACGAGTGGACGCCGGTCGTCGAGGGCTGCGAGATCAACGACCACCCGTTCGAGCCGGTGTGTACGCGCTGCCAGCGGCTTGCTGCCGAGCTCGGCGACGATCTGCCCGTCGGCTGGCTGCACCGGACCTCTCGGTACGGCGAGAAGCTGGCCACGCCCGACACCAGCGTCGGCGACCTGATCGGCGACGTCGATCCGATCAAGGTGGCCGAGGGCCGGCGGCTGGGCGACCCGGAGACGGTGCACTACGGCCTGGTTCCCCGTACCAACAGGGGGATTTTCAGCCTCAACGAGCTGCCCGACCTCGCTGAGCGCATCCAGGTCTCGTTGCTCAACGTGCTCGAGGAGCGCGACATCCAGGTCCGCGGCTACGCCCTGCGACTGCCGCTCGACCTGCTGCTCGTGGCGAGCGCGAACCCCGAGGACTACACCAACCGCGGCCGCATCATCACCCCGCTCAAGGACCGCTTCGGCGCCGAGATCCGCACCCACTACCCGTTGCGGCTCGAGGACGAGCTGGTCCTGATCCGCCAGGAGGCTGCGCTCTCGTGGGGCGAGAACGCCGTTTCTGCTGACGTACCAGACCATCTCATCGAGGTGCTGGCCCGCTTTACCCGCCTGGTACGGGAGTCACCGGCGGTCGACGCCCGATCGGGGGTGTCCGCCCGGTTCGCCGTGAGCTCAGCCGAGACGGTGGCTGCTTCGGCCGTACGACGGGCAGTGCTCACCGGCGAAGAGTCCGCCGTAGCAAGGGTTTCCGATCTGCCGGCCGTCATCCCGGTGGCTCGCGGCAAGGTCGAGTTCGAGGCGAGCGAGGAGGGCCGCGAGGTCGAGGTGCTGGTGCACCTGCTCCGCCGCGCGACGGCCGAGACGTTCCGCTCGCGACTCGGTGGCTTCGACCTCGCGCCGGTGCAGGCGAAGTTCGAGGGAGAGGCGACCGTCGAGAGTGGCGAGCTGGTGCCGGCAGCGGAGCTGCTGCGGCGCATCGGCCCGGTGCCCGGTCTCGCCCGGCTGCTCGAACGACTTGGCATCGACGCCGCCGACTCCCCCGGTCTGGCGGCCAGCGGCCTCGAGTTCGCGCTCGAGGGACTGCACCTGACCCGCAGGCTCAGCAAGGACGAGCTGCCCGGTCGCACGGTCTACGGCGGCTGATCGTCGTGCCCGGCCGGGGTGATCCGGACTATCGGTACGGGGCCTGGCACGGCGGCCCCGACCCGCTGGCGCCCCCGTACGACATTCGCGAGGCGCTGGACGAGATCGGCGACGCCGTACTCGACGGATCGTCGCCGCGGGAAGCCTTGTCGCAACTGCTCCGCAACGGGCCGCAAGGGTTGCGCGGGTTGGACGAGATGCTGCGCAAAGTACGCAAGCGGCAACGCGAGGTGCGCCAGCGGGGTCGGCTGGACGGGACGCTCGAGGAGGCACGCGCCTTGCTGGACAAGGCGATCGGCCAGGAGCGCTCGGCACTGTTCCCGGACCCGTCCGACGACGCGCGACTGCGCGAGGCCGAGCTCGACACCCTGCCTCGGGACACTGCGCGGGCGGTGCGCGAGCTGGCCGACTACGAGTGGCAGTCCCCGTCGGCCAGGGAGACCTACGAGCAGATCCGCGACCTGCTGCGCCGCGAGGTGCTCGACTCTCAGTTCCGTGGCATGAAACAGGCGCTCGAGGGCGCGGCCGGCAACCCGGACAGCCCCGACATGCAACGGGTCAAGGACATGATGTCCGACCTCAACAGCATGCTCGACGCAGATGCCAGGGGCGAGCACACGCAGGAGCAGTTCGACTCGTTCATGGAGAAGTACGGGGACATGTTCCCTGACGCGCCAGGCAATCTCGAGGAGCTCGTCGACTCCCTCGCCCGCCGCTCGGCTGCCGCCCAACGGATGATGGCGTCGCTGTCGCCTGAGCAGCAGGCCGAGCTCGCCAACCTGATGAACGAGGTCATGGGCGACATGGGCCTGGCCAGCGAGATGGACCGGCTGGGACGTGCCCTGCGCGACCGCCGGCCGGACCTCGACTGGAACGGCCGCGAGCAGATGCGCGGCCGCGAGGGCATGGGCATGGGCGACGCGGTCACCGCGCTCGAAGAGCTGGCCGACCTCGACGAGCTCGAGTCGACACTGGCCCAGAGCTACGCCGGGGCATCGCTCGACGACGTCGACCTCGACGCCCTCGAACAGGCACTCGGCCGCAACGCCGTCGACGACCTGCAGGCCCTGCGCCGGATCGAGCGCGAGCTGGAGGCACAGGGTTTCCTGCGCCGCTCCGACGGCGACCTCGAGCTGTCGCCGCGCGGCATGCGCCGTATCGGCGACACCGCCCTGCGCCGGGTCTTCGCCAAGCTCAACGCTCCCGGACGTGGGGACCACGACATCGCCGACGCGGGATCGGCCGGCGAGCTGACCGGCGCCTCCCGGGCCTGGCGGTTCGGTGACGAGCAGCCGCTGGACGTGGTGCGCACCGTCCGCAATGCCGTCCTGCGCGGCGGTCCGCTCGTACCCGGTCAGCGTGCGGTCAAGCTCTCCGTCGACGACTTCGAGGTGGTCGAGACCGAGCGCCGCACCTTTGCCGCGGTCGCACTGCTGGTGGACCTCTCGTACTCCATGGCACTGCGGGGTACGTGGGGCGCGGCCAAGTCGACGGCGCTGGCACTGCACGCGCTGGTGACCACGCGCTACCCGCAGGACGCCATCGAGATCATCGGCTTCTCCGACTACGCGCGGCGGCTGCGACCAGAGGAGCTGGCCGGCCTGTCCTGGGACATGGTCCAGGGCACCAACCTGCAGCACGGCCTCATGCTGGCGCAGCGACACCTCAACAAGCACCGCGACGCCGAGCCGGTGGTGCTGGTCGTCACCGACGGCGAGCCGACGGCGCATCTGCTGCGCAACGGCAGGGCCGAGTTCGCGTGGCCACCGATGGCCGAAACCCTTGAGCTGACGATGATCGAGGTCGAGAAGCTGACCCGGTTCGGTGCGGCCATCAACGTCTTCATGCTCGACGACGAGCCCCGGCTGGTGCGCTTCGTGGAGTCCCTCGCCGAACGCAACGGGGGGCGGGTGTTTGCCCCGTCGGTCGAGTCACTCGGCGAGTACGTCGTGAGCGACTACATGAAGGCCCGCCGCGGCCGGCGCTGAGTTCGGCGAGGTCACCGTGGTCACCAGCGGTTGGCGCGCCGCCAGGCGAACGGCCGTCCGTCCGGATCGTTGATCGTCCGGTTCATCGTCGGTGCCCATCGCGGCGTCGACGGATCGATCTCGGGGAGCTTGTGCCAGCGGACCCTGCCTGCCGGCCGCTCACCCGACCGGCCCGACTGCCACCACTCGTCCAAGGTGCGCGCAGCGGCGGTCATGGCGTCGAATGCGACCGCTGGGTCAGCAAGATCGGCGACGTCGTCGGCACCGCGGTCGAGGTGCTCGGCCATCAGCTGCACCCGGAGGTCGCGCGCATAGTCGCCCTCGTCGTCGAGGACTGCCGCTGTCAGCTCGGAGTCGTGCGTCCACGAGCGCATGTTCAGGTTCGCCGAGCCGACGGCTGCCCAGGTGTCGTCGACTACGCACACCTTGGCATGCACGTACACCGGAGTCCCTGCGTGGTTTTCTATGTCCAGCACGGCAACCCGGTCGCCACCGGCGGCGTGGATCATGGTCAGCGCCTCGTGATGGGTCAGGCCGGCCGACTGCACTGCTCGGTGTCCGTCCTGGTCGCAGTGACGCGGGACTACGGCGATCAGCCGCAGCTCGGGCTCTCGACGCAGGGCGTCCGCAAAGACCCGCGCGACCTCCGCCGACCAGAGAAACTGGTCCTCCAGATAAATGATGCGCTGCGCCCGCTCAATTGCCTTGCGATAACCCAGCGCCACGCTGCGCTCGCCATCGGGCGCGAACGGATACTTCGGCGAGTGACTCGGGTAGGTCCGCAAGAGCTGCACCGTGTGCGGCCCGCAGGGTTGCGGGGCAGGGAGCTGGACCGGGAGCCGGCCGGCCTTCTCCTTGTCGCCGCGGATCCGGTCCGAGACGTACATCCACGGGTGCAGCTGCCGCAGCGGGGCTGGATCGGCCCACCGCTCGCGGAAACAGGTCTCCACGTCGGCGACCGCCGGACCGCGAATCTCCAGCTGTACGTCGTGCCAGGGCGGAGTCGGCCCGTAAGCCGCGGCCATCTCCTGCGTCTGCGGGTCGCCGTAGTGGTCCGCGGTGTCGTTTCGCGAATGACTCAGGTCGATGCCGCCGACGAAAGCGACGTCATCCGCCGATCGGTCGGGGTGGCGGATCACGACGAACTTCTGATGGTGGGAACCAACTCTGCGGACCCGCTGGTCGAGCAGAAGCTGGCCACCGAAATTGTTGACCACCTCGGAAAGCATGCGGTTCTCCGCACTGCTCATCCGCAGCCGGTCGAGGTGCGAGCGCCAGATGAGTCCGTGTACGACAGCACCGGCGCTGGCAGCCCTGGCCAGCTCGACCCCGATCGCCGTGCCCGGCCCGTCGAGCAGCTCATCCGGATCACCGCGCCAGTCGGCGAGATAGACCTGGTCGCCGTCGCCGAGCTGCTGCAGCTCCCGGAGCAGTGCTGCGAAGTAGACCGACCCGTGAACCAGCGGCCGGACCCGGTTGCCCGCGGCCCAGGCCTGGTCACCATGGTCGAGCCACGTGGCCGGGTTCCGGCGTTCTGCGGGAGTCAGCATCCAATCCGTCACGGTCATGATCGCGTGCATGCCCGTATCGCGGTGGCTTTAGTCCTGCGGGTGCTCCCCCAGCTGGCCGCGGCGGCGGGTGAGGTAGGCGATCTCGGCGGTGTTGCCCGCCAGCTCGATGGCCCGGTCGTACTCGGTACGGGACTGTTGACTGCGGCCCAGCCGTCGCAGCAGCTCGGCCCGAGTCGCATGAAAGGCGTGATAGTCGGCCAAGGCGTCCTCCAGCCGGTCGACCGCGGCCAGCGCCACCTCCGGGCCGTCCAGCTCGGCGACCGCGATGGACCGGTTGAGGGCGACGATCGGCGACGGGTCGAGCCGGACGAGCTGGTCGTAGAGGGCGACGACCTGCGACCAGTCGGTGTCGCGTCCCTCACGGGCGGACGTGTGTACGGCGTTGATCGCGGCCAAGATCTGGTAACGACCGGGAGCCACCCCAGCAGCAGCCGCGGCCAGGCGCTCGCGCACCAGCTGATGTCCCTCGGCGACGAGCGTCGGGTCCCAGGCAGCCCGGTCCTGCTCGTCGAGGGTGACCAGCTCGCCGCCGGCCGACACTCTCGCCGCACGCCGGGCCTCGGTCAGCAGCATCAGCGCCAGCAGTCCTGCCACCTCGCCGTCGTCCGGCAGGAGGGCGCGAATCAGGCGGGTGAGCCGAATCGCCTCAGCGGTCAGGTCCTGGCGTACCGGATCGGTGTCGGGCCCGGTCGCGAGGTAGCCCTCGTTGAAGACCAGGAACAGGACGGCGAGCACTCCGGAGACGCGCAGCGGGAGATCCTCCGTCGACGGCACACGGTACGGGAGGCGAGTCGCCTTGATCTTGGCCTTGGCGCGGGTGATCCGTTGCTGCACAGCACTCTCCTGCACCAGGAAGGCCCGCGCGATCTCTGGCACGGTCAGGCCGCCGACCATGCGCAGCGTCAACGCCACCCTGGTCTGCATCGCGAGCGCCGGGTGGCAGCAGGTGAAGATCAGCCTGAGCCGCTCGTCGTCGACGACGCCGAGGGGTTCTAGCGGGCTGTCGTCGTACACCGTCCGCGCCGCCTTCTGCTTGTCGTCCCGCTTGCTCTCACGCCGGAGCCGGTCAATAGCCTTGCGGTTGGCGGTGGTCATCAGCCAGCCGCCGGGGTTGGGGGGCACACCGTCGGCCGGCCACCGTTCGACGGCGGTCGCGAACGCCTCGGCTGCAGCCTCCTCGGCGACATCGAGGTCGCCGAAGCGCCTCGTCAGGGCTGCGACCAACCGGGCCCACTCCGCACTGTGAGCCCGGCTGATCGCCTCCCGCACGTCGGCGTCGCTCACAGGAACGGCCGCACCTCGACCTTCCGGTTGCAGGCTTTCGATCCCTCGGTGGCGAGCTCGAGCGCCACGTCGAGGTCGGGAGCCTCGATGATCCAGAAGCCGGCGAGGTACTCCTTGGACTCCACGAAGGGCCCGTCGGTGACCATCGGTTCGCCGTACCGGTTGTCGATGACGGTGGCCGTGTCGGGAAATCCGAGGCCGCCAGCGAAGACCCAGTGGCCCTCGGCCTGGAGCCGGTCGTTGAACACGTCGATGGCCGCCTGCTCCTCTTCGGTGCCGAGGTCGGGCGAGTCGTGGATCACGGAAAGCAGGTACTGCATACGAATCATCTCCTGTGGTTCGGCACCCTGTCCGGGCGGCCGCTCACCCCTACTACGAACACCTATTCCCGGATCCGACACTGTCTCCCGGATCTCTTCCCCTTGACCAAGAACAGACCGTAGTCGCTTCACCGTTGCCTCGCGGAGGACCTGACACGGCATGTCGCGAAGGGCACACTGGTCTTGTACGGGTCGGCCCAACGCCGTTGCCAGGGAGGGTCTCGCATGAGCAAGTCGATCGCCGTCTTCGGCGCTGGTCCCGGTCTTGGCCAAGCGGTTGCCCACCGCTATGCGCAGGAGGGCTACGAGATCGTGCTCGTCGGCCGCCGGCCGCAACCTCTCGATGCGCTGGCTCAAGAGCTGATCGCCACGGGCGCCGGCGCCCACGCCATCACTGCCGACCTGGCCGAGACCGAGGCGGTGCCCGCGCTCGCCGACCGGATCCGCGGCGCCGTCGGCGAGCTGGACGGGTTCTACTACGCGCCCACGTCCGACTCCGGGTTCGTTTCCGCGGTGGACCTCACGCCACAGCGCGCCAGTGCGTACATGCCGCTCGCCGTCTATTCGCTTCTCGCGCTGGTACAGCAGTTCCTGCCGCACATGGTGGAGCAAGGGGCCGGGGCCATCCTGACCGCTCAAGGAGGCAGCACGCTGCACGGCCTGCCGAACCTGACCGGTCCCGGTCCAGCCCAGGCCGCACAGCGCAACTACCTGCAGTCCCTGCACGCCGAGCTGGCCGACAAAGGTGTGTACGTGGGCATGCTCTACGTCGGCGCAATCATTGAGAGCAGCGCTTTCCACACCTATGTCGAACAGTCCAAGCAGGAAGACGGAGCACGGGACTGGGGGCCCACGGTCAGCCCTGACCATCTCGCTGAGCTGTTGTGGCGCATGCACCAGACCAACGGCGACGCGGAAGCCACCTATCCGCTTTAGGAGGGCTCGGTAGACCGCTCAGTCGATCTCCGCACGTGCCAAGTTCACACGCGAGCTGCGGTGACCCATCCCAAGGTGGCACGGAATTGATTGCTTGGTTCGGGGCGCTGACCGAGCCATTCCATGGTGCGCGTCTTGAGCTCGCCCTCAGCGCCGGCCTGCACGATGGGGTAGATCATCCCGGTGGAAGCCAGCGCTCGGTAGGCGATGTCCGCGTCAGCAAAATCTGTGGCGGTGTCGACGTAGCCGGCCCCCTGCTGGGTGAAGCCGGTTGCGGCGAGCGCCATGGCGCGAACCTCCGGATCGGCCATCCGCAAGGGCTTCGCGACCTGGTCCTGGCTGACGTGGGCCGCGAGAGCGGCACCGAGGGCGGTCATCGGCCACATGAAGTCGCCAGGGTCGTCCCAGAATCCGATGCCGAGGGTGCCCCCCGGCCGCAGCACGCGGTGCGCTTCGTCGAGAGCGCCGTCGTCGGAGTAGGCGAAGGTGTTGACACCCACAACGGCATCGAAGGAGGCGTCGGGCCACGGCAGCTCGAGCATCGACCCGTGCCGCAGCTCCGCCTCGGGCACTCGAGCCCGTGCGACATCCAGCAGACCGTCGGCGGCGTCGATGCCAGCACAATCCGCCCCGCGCATGCTGTAGACGGCCAGCCCCAGGCCCGCACCGCAGCCCACGTCCAGGACGCGCGTGCCCGGTCCGATCGGGACGACCTTTGCGAGAGTTTCGTACACGGGCCGAAAGTGCGGCTCCATGAGCTCGGCCCAGTCCAGGGCCCGAGCACTCCAGGCGATGCCGGCGTCCTGCCACCCCATCCGGACCCCTTCCAGTGCGGTCACCATAGTCCCCCGCGGTCCCAGCGCGCCAGGGACGGCCGGACCGGACTGCGAGAACTAGTTGCGTACGGCATAGAACGCAATAGCCGCAGCGGTTCCGATGTTCAGCGAGTCGACGTCGCGGTCCATCGGAATGGCCACCCGCACGTCCGCTGCAGCCATCGCCTGTTCGCTGAGCCCCGGCCCCTCCGCGCCGAACAGCAACGCGAGACGCTCCGGCGCTGCGGCCGCAAAGTCCCGTAGTGACAAGGCATCCGGCGCTGGTGTCATGGCCGCTACGGCAAAGCCGAGCGACTGTACGAGCGCCAGCCCCGACGGCCACGCGTCCAGCCGCGCCCACGGGATCGCAAAGGACTCCCCCATCGACGCCCGTACCGATCGGCGGTAGAGCGGGTCGGCGCAGTTCGGCGTGATGATGACCGCGTCCATGCCCAACCCCGCTGCGCAGCGGAACACCACGCCCATGTTCGTCGGGTTGGCGACATCCTCGAGCAGCACCACCCGACGGGCGTCGGCGAGGACCGCCGGGACCGACAGCTCCGGCTTGCGCAGGTAGGACGACAGCGGACCGGGATGCTCGCGATAGCCGGTGACCTCGCGCATGACGTCGCGTTCGGCCACGTAGACCGGTTCGGGCCGCCCGGCCATGACCGGTACGACCTGCGGCAGGTGGGCCGGCTCCGCGAGCACCGCGCGCACGACGTACCCACTGCGGATCGCACGCTCCAGCACGAGCGCACCCTCGCCGACGAACGCGCCCAGCGGCTGCTCGATCGCGAGCCGCAGCGTCTGGTCGCGCATCCCCGCGAAGTCGGCCAGCCGCGGATCGGCGGGGTCAGTGATGTCGATGAGGTTGGGCACAACCCAGATCATCGCAGCCCCGGCCGTGAAACGATTGCCCACGTGCGCCGACCACGTCCGCTCCAGGGGCTGCCGCGCGAGGTTGGTGTCCTGGTCGCTGTGGCGTTCTCGGTCGCGGTCGGCTTCGGCATCGTCGCGCCGGCCATCCCGGTGTTCGCCCGCAGCTTCCACGTCAGCCGAGGCGCCGCCGGCGCCGTCATCAGCGCGTTCGCGGTGGCCCGGCTGCTGTTCGCGTTCGCCAGCGGCCGGTTGGTCGAGCGGTTCGGCGAACGGCTGATCATGGCCATCGGCATCGGCATCGTGGCGGTCAGCAGCGCCTTCGCCGGTCTCTCCCAGACGTTCGCGGAGCTGCTGATGCTGCGCGGTGTCGGCGGCGTCGGCTCGGCCATGTTCACGGTGTCCGCCTACTCCCTGCTGCTGCGTACGGTCCCGTCCAGCCAGCGGGGGCGGGCAACCGGTGCGTTCTCCGCGGGCTTCCTGCTCGGCGGCATCACCGGGCCGGCGCTCGGCGGCCTCGTCACCGGCTGGAGCCTGCGGGCTCCGTTCTTCCTGTACGCCGCCACGCTGGCTGTCGCCGGCACGATCGG
The DNA here is from genome assembly GCA_963797535.1 of uncultured Actinomycetota bacterium. Taxonomy (GTDB): domain Bacteria; phylum Actinomycetota; class Actinomycetes; order JAWWOL01; family JAWWOL01; genus JAWWOL01. The sequence continues at coordinate 266,108 of CAWCPQ010000002.1, forward strand.
CCTGCTCGCCTTGCGCAGCACCGCTTTGCGGGACAAGGAGTCGGCGGCGGCGCAGGCTCCGATGCCGCTGCGCAAAGCCTTCGCCAACCGCAGCTACGTCGCGGCCCTGTTCGCCAACCTCGCCGACTCCTGGGCCGTGCTCGGCGTGCGCAGCGCGTTGATCCCGCTCTTCGTGGTGGACGTGCTGCACAAGTCGCCCGGTTGGACCGGCCTCGGGTTCGTCGTCGTCGCGGGCGTCAACGCAGCAACGTTGTTCCCCGCCGGCCGGTACGCGGACTCCCACGGCCGCAAGCCGGTCCTGGTGGCCGGCTGCCTGGCCTCCGCGACGGGTGTCGCCACCCTCGTCGTCGCACCGGACCTCGTCGGCTACCTGGTCGCGATGGCGATCTTCGGCTTCGGTTCGGGCCTGCTCGACGTTGCTCCCGCGGCGGTCGTAGGTGACATCGCCGGCGGACGGGGCGGCCGCGTCGTGGCCGCGTACCAGATGTCAGGCGACGTCGGCGTCATCCTCGGCCCGCTGATCGCCGGCCACCTCGCCGATGTCGGCTCCCACGGCAGTCATCCCTCGTACGGGCTGGCATTCGGCGTCACCGCCACCGTGCTGCTCCTGGCCGGCGGATTTGCCTGGACCACGAAGGAGTCCCGCCCGGAGCCCGAGCGATAGGCTGCGCTCATGACTTTTGTGCTGTGGCTCCACGTCGGTGCCGCGATCTTCGTGATCGGCCCGCTGACCGTCGCGATGAGCGCAGCCCCCGGCGCGATCAAGTCGGGCGCTGACGGCGTGCCGCTGCTGCGCTGGTTCTACCGGACCACCCGCTACTACGGTCTGGCAACGTTGGCTGTCTTCGCCACCGGCGCCCTGGTCGTACCGCTGGACAAGCACGTCAACTTCGACACCGCGTGGTTGACGGCGTCGATGGTCGCTTTCGTCGTCGCCTTCCTGCTCGTACTCTTCTCTGCCCGCGAGCAGCGCAAGGCCCTCACCGCGATCGAGGCCGGTAACGACGCGTCCGTCGAGGCCGGCCGGATGTCGGCCGTCGCCGGGTTCACCGCCCTGCTGTGGGTGGTCATCCTGCTGCTGATGGTGTTCCGCCCGCACTGAGTAGGCTCATGACGAAGAGCACCAACACACTTGGAGGCAGACGGTGGGCAGCCAACCCGGCGGATCGGACCACACCCCCCTCGTCGACTGGGTGGCGGTCTACACGATGCTCGCGGGCACCGTCCTCATCGGTGTCGCGATGCCCCTGACCTCCTGGCTGCTCGGCATCATCGGCGGCGTGCTGTTCATCGTGGGCGCCGGCATCGGGCTCGCCTACGGGATCATGGACCACACCGAGGACTACGAGGTGCACCCTCGCCCGGCCGACCCCGAGACCACCGACCCCGACCAGCACCTGCGCCGGATCATCAGCGCGTAGCGGTCGTCACCGTCTCGTCCCGACCGTTCGGAAAAATCCGGGCCGAACTGCGTCCCGATCATGGGTACGGGGCGTAGCGTGCAAGACGTGAACGCACCTGCCCGATCACTCCAGTCAGTGGCCGCCACGTCGGTGGCCATCACTCTCGGTGCCGCGGCCCTGCTCGTCGCCGAGGCAGTGATCGCCAGGGCCCGCCCCTACCTGATGCCCGACAGCGCTCCACCGGTCGACGGGCAGTTCGGCGACACCGCCGACATGCCGCTCCGCCTCGCCATCCTGGGTGACTCGACCGGAGCCGGCGTGGGCGTCGATGCCACCGTCGACACCGTCGGCGCCCAGCTGGCCGCGGCCATCGCCGCCGACTACCGGGTGACGCTGACCAGCGTCGCGATCGCCGGCTCCCGTACGGGTGACCTCGGGCCCCAGGTGTCGCGCGCGCTGCTCGGCCGCCCCGACGTCGTCGTCATGCTGATCGGAGCCAACGACGCCACCCACGTGACGCCGCTGCCGCGGGTGCAGGCCCACCAGTACGAAGCGGTGGCTCGGTTGCGCGCCGAGGGTGTCGCGGTCGTCGTCGGCACCTGCCCGGACATGGGCGCCCGCAACTTCCTGCCACCGCTGCGTCACCTGGTCGCCTGGCAGGGCCGGCGGGTGGCCAGGGTCCAGGAAATCGCGGTGCGAGAGGGCGGCGGCGACGTCGTGCCGCTCGGCCTGATCTGCGGCCCACAGTTCCGCGCCGACCCCGACTCGCTGTCCGCTGACCGGTTCCACCCGTCGGCGTACGGCTACCGGCTGTGGACCGAGGCGTTGCTGCCGACCGTCCAGCGCGTGGTCGCGCTGCAGACCGCCCGCTAGGCGGGGCAGCGCAGCCGCAGCCGCTCGACCAGGTCACCGTCACCGAGCACCCGCGCGACCGCACCCTTGGGCAGGCTGGCGTCCAGGTCGAACCGGTGGAGCACGACCTCGCCAAGCACGAACAACGCGTCAGCGTCCGGCCGAGACTTCAACACTGCCAGGGCATCTGCGCCCACGACGGCCAGCTGGTCACCCAGCAGGACGTCATCGAGGCGGTCCGGAAAGCCGTGCGCCTCGTCGGCCTGAAGAACGAGCTCGCGCACGAGGTGGTGAATCGCGTCAGCCCTGCTCCGGAACGGCGGGACCGCTGGCGCTGCCAGGCGCGGCGCGCCGATGCTTCGCAAGCGGGAGACCAACCTGTCCAGCTCGCTCGCAGCGAGGTCGAGCACCGGCGGGGTCTGCACGTGGTGCAGGCTACCGGTCGCAGGCAGGACAGCCGGCGTGGGTGGCCGACACTGGTTCCGGTCGCCCGAGCAGGTGCCGGACGGTTGCCCGCAAGCGGAGCACCCTGCTGGCGCCGAACGACCAGGACTGGTCGATGCGTGCACCCGGCAGGTGCGTCAGGTTTTCCCATTTGGTCACACGCAAGGGATCGGCCCGCAACAGCATGGTTCGCGCACCCATCGAGCGATCACTCGTTCGCCCGTTAGGCCTACTTGTCGCAGTCGAGGCAGTCCGGCTGGCCGCAGCATTGGAACAGCGACGTCCCGAGGATCTCGCGCATGTGGTCGAGAACCGCCTGGTCAGGATCGGTCCAGCCGGGGGCCGGGGGCTCCGCCCGCGCGCCGGCAAGATGGGTCAGGTCAGCCCACTTGTTCACGTACAGGTGATCGGCCACCCGGAGCGGCCGGGACAGACCCATTCGGGTTGTATCAAAAACGGCCATTCGGACCACTGCGGGTGCGCTGCACGCTCGCAGCGTGCCCCCGGAGGGACTCGAACCCTCACTGTGACCCTTTTAAGGGGCCTGTCTCTGCCGGTTGGACTACGGGGGCTTACAAGTAGCGCTTCCGCTGGAAGATAGCGTGCGCACCGGCCACCCGGTCGAGGAACAGGGTGCCGGCGAGGTGGTCGAGCTCGTGCTGGAACGCCCTGCGCCTCGAACGCGTCGGCCTGATAGGTCACCGACTCGCCCGTGCCCAGCAGCTGTCCTCGTACGACCACCCGGCGAGCGCGCGCCACGTCACCGGTCAGGTCGGGTACGGACTGGCAGCCCTCGCGGCCGACCTTGGGGCTCTCGGCCGACAGCAGCTCGGGGTTGGCCAGAACGACCAGCCCGGCGCAGGACTTCGCCTTCGGATGACCGGTGACGTCCAGGCAGAACACCCGTCGGCCGTCGCCGATCTGGGGCGCCGCAAGCCCGACGCAACCCGGGTAGGCGCGCATCGTGGCGACGAGGTCGGCACCGAGCCGCACCACGTCCGGGTCGCACGGGTCGACATCGAGGGATGCGGTGGTGAGCACGCGCTGCGGTGCGACGACGACCTCGCGGATGCTGCCCTGCGTCACAGCACGTCCGGGTCAGCCGCCCGTACGGTGATCTCGACTCCCAGCTCCTGCGCCGCCGCGTCGAGAGAGCTGCGCAGCTCCTGGATGTCGACCTCGAGCGGCACCTCGACATCGGCGACGACGACGTAGAGGTCGCCGCTGAGCCGGGTGGTCAGGTCGCTCACATTGCCTGCGTACGAGGCGATCACGCCCATCACCCGGGAAACGATGCCGGGGCGGTCGGCGCCGTGCACGGACACCACGTAGGGCGTCCCGGCGCTGGTGTGGTCGGGCTCGACGGTCACCTCTCCGACGAAGGCCGCCAGCCCGAGGGCGTCGGTCACCGGCACCAGGGCTGACCGTACGGCCTCCTCGTCGACGTCGACCTTGACGATCAGCGACATCGCGAAATGACCGCCGAGGATGGTCATCGAGGAGTCCTCGAGGTTGCCGCCGACCTGGGCCAGAGCGCCGGTCACGGCCGCGATGATGCCGGGCCGGTCGACCCCGATCACCGTGACCGCGAGCAGCCCCACGTCAGGCCTTGCGCGGGGCGCGAGTGGGCGCCTTGCGCGGCGCGGCTGTCTTGGCGGCAGCCGTCTTTGCCGGCGGCCGGGCCGGTGGCTTGGGTGCTGCCGGCGGCGCGCTCGACGCCGGCAGCTCCGAGGCCTCGGCGAACGCCCGTCGGGGGTCGGCGAACGACCCCAGCGACACGATCTCGCGACGGAAGAACAGCGCCAGCGTCCAGTCGGCCATGACCCGGACCTTGCGGTTCAGGGTGGGCACCCTGGCGAGGTGATAGCTGCGGTGCATGAACCACGCGGCGAGGCCGGTGACCTTGACGCCGTAGACCTCGGCCACGCCCTTGTGCAGGCCCAGGCTCGCGACCGAGCCGGAGTAGGCGTGCCGGTAGGGCACCAGCGGCTCACCCCGCAGAGACCGGATGAGGTTGTCGGCGAGAGTCTTGGCCTGGCGCACCGCATGCTGCGCGCTCGGTCCGGTGGTCGCCCCTGCCTCTTCCTTGGTCAGGTCGGGTACGGCAGCGCTGTCGCCGGCGGTCCAGGCAGCGTCGACGCCCTCGACCGTCAGCTCGGCCGTGGCCTTGAGCCGGCCCTTGTCGTCCAGCGGCAGGTCGGTCTGCCCGAGCATCGGGTTGGGCTTGACGCCGGCGGTCCAGACGATGGTCTCGCACTCGTACTCGGTGCCGTCGTCGAGCACCACGTGACCGTCGACCATCGACTCGACCCTGGTCTTGAGCTTGACCTCGATGCCCCGCTGCTGCAGCTGATCGATGGTGTAGCCGCCCATCTGCAGGCTGACCTCGGGCAGGACGCGGGTGGTGGCCTCGACCAGCACCCAGCGCATGTCCGACGGCTCGAGCCCGTGGTAGAACTTCATCGCGTCGCGGGCCATGTCCTCGAGCTCGGCCAGGCACTCGATGCCTGCGTAGCCACCGCCGATGACGGTGAACGTCAGCGCCCGGCGGCGCAGCTCGCGGTCGTGCGTGCTCGCCGCGATGTCCAGGCGGGTCAGCACGTGGTTGCGCAGGAAGATCGCCTCCGCCACACCCTTGAAGCCGATGCCCTGCTCGCGCAGTCCGGGGATCGGCAGGGTGCGCGCGATCGAGCCGGGTGCCATGACCAGGATGTCGTACGTCAGCTCGCGGGACTCACCCTCGAGCGGCACGAACGTCGCCGTACGAGACTCGTGGTTCAGCGCCGAGATCCGGCCGGAAAGCACCTGGCACTTCGGCAGCACCCTGCGCAGCGGCACGACCACGTGCCGCGGCTCGAGGTTGCCTGCCGCCGCCTCCGGCAGGAACGGCTGGTAGGTCATGAACGAGTTGGGCTCGACGATCGAGATCGTGGCCTCGCCGGGCTTGAGCCTGCGCTGCAGCCGGAGTGCTGTGTACATCCCGACGTAGCCACCGCCGACGATGAGAATGTGCGGACGCTCAGTAGTCGCCATGACTCCGACCCTACCCGGCGGGTAAATCGCGATTCCTCGTGGTGGGTTGTCCTTCACCGACCGCGGCTGTCCCGCAGCCGCAGCGCGGCCTGCGTCCGGTCCTGCACCTGCAGCTTGTCGAGGATCCGCGACACGTAGTTCTGCACTGTCTTGAGGGACAGGTCGAGGGCACGGGCGATCTGCGCGTTGCTCTGCCCCTCGGCCACCAGCGCGAGCACCTCCCGTTCGCGGTCGGTCAACCCGTCGTCAGGGGGTGCGGGTCGGGGGCCACCGGCGCCGAGCGACAGCATCATCGCAGCCACCCCCGCCCCGAACACGGCACCGCCCAAGGCCACAGTCCGGACTGCCGCCGCGATCTCGTCACCGGTCGCGCCCTTGAGCACGTAGCCACGAGCGCCCGCCCGCAGCGCAGCCACCACCGTGTCGTCGTCGTCGACCATGGTGATGACCAGCACGGCCGGAGGCTCGGGCAGCCCGGCGATGGCAGCGGTTGCCTCCACCCCGGACATCGTCGGCAAGTTGAGGTCCATCAGGACAACGTCGACGCCACCGGCAGCAGCATGCGTGACCGCATCGGCGCCGTCAGCCGCCACGGCGACCACGTCGATGTCGGGCAAGGACCCGAGCAGCGCGCTGAGGCCGTCGCGGAACACGGGGTGGTCGTCCACCACCAGCACCCTGGTGGTCACGCGAACCCCACCATGAGCGCGCTGGTGGGCGCCTGCGGCAGGGCGGCCAGCGGCAGCTCCGCAGTGACCGTGACACCCTGCCCCTCCACGACCGTCAGCCGCCCGCGCAGCTCCTCAGCGCGTTCGCGCATCGTCTGGAGGCCATGACCGTCGACGCTGGAATCGTTACGCCGCAGGCCTTTCCCGTCATCCGCCACCACGATGCGCAGTGTCCCACCGATCAGGTCGAGCGAGACGCAGCAGGCCGTCGCGTCCGCGTGACGTACGGCGTTGCTGACTGCCTCGGTGACGATGTTGAGCGCAGCAACTTCCATGGCCGCCGGCAGTGGCGGCAGATCGGCGACGCGGAGATCGAGCTGCACCGTACCCGCGGTGAGGCGCTGGGTCGCCTGTCGTAGCGCGCCTTCGAGACCGAGATTGTCCAACGCCGGTGGCCGAAGCCCCTCCACGATGCGACGGACGTCGAGCATCGTGACCCGCAGGTCGTCCCGCAGCGCATCGACGTCCGCCCGCACCGGCGATCCGGCGGTCCGCGCGGCAATGACGTCAAGACGGAGCAGGTGCCCGGCGAGTGCCGGGCCGAGGCCGTCGTGGAGGTCCCGACGCAGCCGTCGTCGCTCCTCCTCGCGAGCCAGAACCAGCCGCTCGCGTGCATGCTGGAGGTCAACGGTGAGTAGATAGCCGTACAGGACACCACTGAGGTGGGCCGCGACATCGTGCAGCAGTCGCACGTCACGCTGCCGCAGCTCCATCGTCGGCACCTGGTAGGCAAGGACGCCGACGGGGCGGTCGTAGGCCAGCAGCGGCAGCTGAACGAGCTCGCCCTCGAGCGAACCGCTGTGGGCCAGGAGCTTGCCGTGGTTGTCGCTCACCCCGACGCCCCGCAGCCCCAGCTCACCGAGCTGCTCGACCACGCGCGAGAGCAGCCGCTCGACGTCAGCAGTGGCGCCCAGCTGTTGCCCCAGGTCCGCCAGGACCGCATAGGGCTCAGCCCACTTGCCCCACGTCAGCCGATCGACCGCTCGCTGCACGATCCCTCGCAGCGGGGCAAACGAGATGGCGAGAAGGCCGGCCGCCACCCAGGGCAACCACGGGGCGGCGCTCAGGTCGAGCACGGTGCCCACCACGCCGATCACGACGATGTAGGCAGCGGCGACGACGACGGACAACGTCGCCCAGACCAAGGTCCGGTTGACCGCGGTGGACACGTCGTACAGACCCTGTGCGAGGACCGCGTAACCGATCGCGAACGGGAGCGGAATGACGCTGAGGATGAAGATGACTCCGGGGGCCACGCCGAGCAGTGCCAGCGGAGCTGCGACGATCGGGGGGATAGCCGCAGCAGTGAAGATGGTCAGCTGCTGCCGCTCGAGCGGTGACCCGGTACGCCAGCGTTCGCGCAGCTGCCTGATCGCGGCGACGAAAATGCCGAGGCCCAGCGGCAGACTGCCGAAGAAGGCGATGGCGTTGAGGAAGCGAAGGTCGGCCGGCAGGGCCAACGGGTTCTGCCAAGGATCCAGCTGGGTGAGATCGGCGTCGGCGGCGGTCAGGGTCTCGATGACCGCGCAGACGCAGACGACCACGGTGAGGATCGGCAGCCATCGCCAGCGCCGCGAGAGCACATGGCCGGTCGGGAAGACAGCCGGGAGCCCGAGCACCATCCCCCACCATCCGACGTCTCGGATGCACGCCCCGACGAGTGCCCAAGCCGACGCGCCGGCGACCGAGCCCGGTGCCACGACAATGCCGTGATAGGCCAAGTCGATCGCCGCGTTGCCCACCGCCCAAGCGACGCCGCCGCCGAGCAGCAGCCAGCCGACGGCGTTGTCGGGCCTGGCGGAGACGACCACCGACCCGACGACGACAAAGCTGACGACGACAAGAAAGCTGCTGGCGGCAACGAGCAATGAGTCACCGTCGCTCGCCGCCACCCACACCGAGATGACCGCGCCGGCAAGGGAAACCACGGCGGACAGGGCAAGCACGGCCCCCATCAGCCCGGGTCGCGAAGCCACTACGCCGCTCATGGTTTCTCCTGCCGACAGACGGTCAACCGGGCTGAACTTATCGCCGCGCGATCAGGTGTGGTAGATGACGGTGATCACGGTGTCGCTCGGCCTGGAACCAGGCTTGCCCGTGGTGGTTCCCTTGGCATGGGCGTACGCGCCGGTGCCACCGGTGACCACGCCGGTCGAGGCGCCGGTCTGCCCGTTGACCTTGACCTTGACGTAGAGCAGGCCGGAGGGCAGCGCCACCGCGCCGTCGCACGCCGCCTGCCCGATGGCAAAGTTGAACACGCAGTGCGAGACGGAGAAGCCGACAGTCTTGCCGGCAACGAGCACCCGGTCGGTCTCGCTCAGCTTGTTCGCCTTCTGCTGAGCGACCAGGGTCCGGCTGGTGAGGTGCAGGGTGTGCGACTTCGTCGCCGCATTGGCCGGCGCGAGGCCGGTGCCAACCGCCGCGAGTGCGGCGATCGTGACGCAGGAGGCCGTAGTCTTCAAGCGCTTCATGGGTTTTCGCCTTTCGGGAGAGAGGTTCAGCTGTCGAATTCGACGATCGCTGCACCGCTTTCCCACCCGCTAGAGCACGTGCTCCCCTGACCGCCGGGAAGTTCTCCCGACGGTCACGTTCACTTGACGCTATACTCTGAGGGTATACGCTGCGTGTATGACGGTGCCGCTCACCCTCCTCGGCCTGCTGGAGCGCGAACCCAGCCACGGCTACGACCTCAAGCGCGACTACGACACTTACTTCGGCGGTGGCAAGCCGCTGCCGTTCGGCCAGGTGTACGCGACGCTCGCCCGACTGGCTCGTGACGGAAAGATCGTCGTCGGCGAGGCTGAGCCCGGCTCCGGTCCGGACCGCAAGCGCTACGTCATCACCGACGACGGTGCGACGGAGGTCGAGACCTGGCTGCGCGAACCGGTTGCTCCCGAGCCGCACCTGCAGACGGTGCTGTTCGCCAAGGTGGTCCTCGCCCTGATGCTCGGCCGGCCGGCGGAGGACTACCTCGACACCCAGCGCGCCGCCCATCTGCAGCGCATGCGCGAGCTCACCGACCAGCGCCGTACCGGCGGTGTGGTGCAGGGCTTGCTCGCTGACCACGGGCTGTTCCACCTCGAGGCCGACCTGCACTGGATCGATCTGACCACGGCTCGGCTGGACGCCCTGGCAAAGGAGGTGCGCCGATGAGCGCCGACCCGATCCTCGAGGCACGTGACGTCGTCCTGTCCTTCGGCGAGACACCTGCGCTGAGGGGCGCGACCGTGACGGTGAACGCCGGTGAGATCTTGGCGGTGATGGGCCCCAGCGGATCAGGCAAGTCGACGTTGCTGCACTGCCTCGCGGGCATCCTGACGCCAGGGTCCGGCGAGATCCGGTTCGAGGGAAGCCGCCTCGACACCCTGCGCGAGAACGACCGCAGCGCCCTGCGCCGCGACCGGTTCGGGTTCGTGTTCCAGTTCGGACAGCTCGTCCCCGAGCTCAGCGCCGAGGAGAACATCGCCCTGCCACTGCTCCTTGCCGGTACCCACCGCAAGGAGGCACTCGCCGAGGCCGGCACCTGGTTCGAGCGCCTCGACCTGGCCGGCCTCGAGCAGCGCCGCTCGGGTGAGCTCTCCGGCGGCCAGGCGCAGCGGGTGGCCCTGGCCCGTGGGCTGGTGTCGCGGCCATCGGTGCTGTTCGCGGACGAGCCCACCGGCTCGTTGGACTCACTGACCGGCGAGCGGGTCATGGACCTGCTCGCGGCCGTGACCAAGGACGCCGGCACCACGGTCGTGCTGGTCACGCACGAGCCTCGTGTCGCCGCCTACGCCGATCGCCATGTCGTCGTACGGGACGGGCGGGTCAGTGCCCTGAGCGCCGAACCGGCCGCGACATGATCCGGCTCGGACTGCGACTCACGCTGTACGGCGGCAGGGAGGCGCTCACCCGGCTCATCGTCACCACCCTCGCGGTCGGCCTCGGCGTCGGCATGCTGCTCATCACGTTGGCCGGCATCAACGGCGTCAACTCCCAGAACGGCCGGTACGCCTGGTTGACGACGGGCGAGGGACCGGTCGCGCAGGAGCAGACGTCAGCGGCCGACCCGCTGTGGTGGAACCTCACCGCCGACGAGTTCGACGGGAAGATCATCGGGCAGGTCGACGTCGCGGCGACCGGGCCGCACTCCCCCGTACCCCCCGGCATCCCGCGCCTGCCCGGCCCCGGCGAGTTCTACGCCTCGCCGGCGTTGAGCACGCTGCTGGCGGACACACCCGCCGATCAGCTGGGCGCGCGCTACCCCGGCAAGCAGATCGGCATCATCGGCGATGAGGCACTGCCTGCTCCGGACTCGCTGGCGATCGTCGTCGGTCACACGCCCAGCCAGCTCTCCGCTGTACCGGGGGCACGCCACGTCACGGCGATCAGCACCCGCAACCCCAGCAGCTGCAGCGGGCCGGCCTGCTTGGCGGTGGGCATCGACGCCAGGGGCATCGACCTGGTCCTGTCGGTCGCGATCGCCGCCCTGCTGTTCCCCGTACTCATCTTCATTGGCACGGCGACCAGACTGTCCGCGGCTCGGCGCGAGCAGCGATTCGCCGCGATGCGGCTCGTTGGCGCCACACCGCGCCAGGTGGCGACGGTGTCCGCGGTCGAGTCGACGGTCGCTGCCCTCGCTGGTGTCGCGCTCGGCTTTCTCGCCTTTGCCCTGCTGCGACCGGTGCTGGCCCGGATCCCTTTCACCGGCCAGAAGTTCTTCCTCTCCGACCTCACCTTGAACACGATGCAGGTCCTGGTGGTGGCAATCGGGGTACCCGTCGCTGCCGCCGTTGCCGCCCGGATGGCCCTGCGCCGGGTCTCGATCTCGCCGTTGGGCGTCACCCGGCGCGTCACCCCGCCGCCGCCGAGTGCCTGGCGGCTGCTCCCGCTGGCGCTGGGCCTCGGCGAGCTGGCGTGGTTCGACCGGATGGGCCGCCCGTTGACGACCGCGGGCCAGACCAGGGCGTACGTCTCCGGCATCCTGCTCACGATGGCCGGACTGGTCATCGCCGGTCCGTGGCTCTCGCTCATGGGCGCTCGTCTGGTGGCCCGCTGGACCAACCGGCCCGCGGTGCTCATCGCCGGCCGGCGGCTGGCCGACAATCCCAAGGCGGGGTTCCGCGCCATCAGCGGCCTGGTGCTGGCGCTGTTCGTCGGCAGCACCGCGATCGGGGTGATCACAACGGTCGCGGCCTACGGTGGCGGCGATCTGCAGCCGTCCGCCAGCCGGACCGTGACGATGGATCTCGGCCACTACCCGACCAACCCCGACCAGACCACCACCTTCTCCGCTGTCCCGGCCGGTCTGGTCGACCGATTGCACGCAGTGCCCGGCGTTCGCGCCGTCACGACGTTGCACCGCGGGCAGTCATCGCAGGTACGGCTCTGTCACGGCGCCTGCACCGTCCTTCCGGATTCGCTGCTCGTCACGTGCTCCCAGCTGTCGCTGTCCCCGTCCCTCGGGCGCTGTCCCGCCGGCGCTGCAACGGCATCGGTCAGTCCGGGCTTTCTGCGCAACCGTTCGCTGAGCCACGACGACGCCAAAACGGTGTGGCCGGCGTCGAAGCTCACGGCAGCCGAGGTCGCGGCACTGCCCGTACAAAACCTGGTACTTGACACAGACGGCTCGCGCTCAGCGATCGAGGTCTCCCGGACGCTGCTGGAGCACACGTTTCCCAACGTGAGCCTGCCAGCGACGATCGCCGAGAACAACGCGCAGAACAACGAGGTCAAGCTGCTGACCGCGTACAAGCAGCTGGTCGCCGTGGTCATCCTGGCCAGCTTGGTCGTGGCCGGCTGCAGCCTCGCGGTCAGCGTGGTGACCGGGCTCACCGACCGTAAGCGTCCGTTCAGCCTGCTCCGGCTGGCTGGTGCACCGCTCGCTCTGCTCCGCCGGGTGGTCATCATGGAAACAGCTGTGCCTCTGCTGGTCTTGGCGTTCGTCTCGGTCGCTACGGGGCTCCTCGCGGCCGGCCTGTTCCTCGACTCCCAGCTGGGCGAGTCGCTGCAGGCTCCCGGCGCCGCCTTCTGGGTCACGGTCGCAGTGGGAATCGTCGCCGCGTTGGCCGTGACCGCCTCTACCCTGCCGATGCTGGAGCGGATCACCGGGGTCGAGAACGCCCGCAACGACTAAATAGCCGCTTCATTCACCCGAATGCCGCGTCAATTATCGGCTGAATGCGCCGATGAGGAATCGGGCCTCCGCTTACGCCGGAGCCCGATATTCGCAGGTAAAGATTTCAGGACTTGTGCCGATGGTCCCCTAGCAGCGTCTTCGGGAGCCCTATCCCGGGCTCGGTCGCGCCAATGGAGGAACCTGACATGAGTGCAAGCCCCGAAATGGCCGCCCGCGACCGCAGGCGTGTCGTACGATCCATCGCCCCGCTCGTCGGTCTGCTGGCCGTTGGCCTGCTCGCCTGGCAGGGCAGCTACTCCGCGTTCAGCGCCACAACGGACAACGGCACCGAGTCCTGGACCAGCGGCCAGATGACCCTGACCAACAACGGTGGCGTCGCCGGTGCTGCGGCTTACCAGGGTTCGACGACCGCAGTGTTCAACGACACAAACCTCAAGCCCGGCGACACAGCTACGTCATGTATCACGGTGAAGAGCACCAGCAGCTACGCCGGATCGCTGCGCTTCTACCGCGGCACCCTCACCGACTCGACTCCGTCGCTCGGTGCCAACATCAAGGTCACGATCGACCAGGCGCCCGTCTCGGCGGCGACCGACGTACTGGCCAACTGCACCGCGTTCCCGGCGGACTGGCGTCACTAGCGTCGTGCCGAGCACCGCTCTGACGCTCCTGCCGACCACCTACGCCACCGCTACCGGCGCCTTGGCTATCGGCGCGGGCAACGTCACCGCTGTCAATACTCGCCTACCGCATCACCTACACCTTCGCGACCACTGGCACGAACGCCGGTGACAACCTGCTGATGAACAAGAACGTCAAGGCAGTTTTCAATTGGGAGCTGCAGTAGACCTAGCTCGAACCCCTTGGTCGCCGGTCCAGCACCCAGTGCCGGACCGGCGACCAGCGGGAGCAAACCCAGTGGCAGCTGGCAGCCGGGGGATGCCGTAGGAAAGGAGGGGCGACATGAGCGTCGAGTCGGACATCGATAGCACTGACCCAGTCGACGTCGCCGCTCCCGAACCCGTTCGCTACAGCCGGGTTACGCTCACCCTCGGTCTGCTCGGCCGGGCCTGGATCTGGTTCATCGCCGGCTGCCTGGCACTCTCGCTCGCGCCGATACTGTTCGGCTGGCACTCCTACCTCGTGCAGAGCGGCTCGATGCGGCCGCACATCAGCATCGGCGACGTCGTCCTCACCTCGCCGGTGAAGCACAAGATGGACTTGACCGGTCACGTCATCGCGTTTGACGCCCCCGGCCATCCCGGTGAGATCCTGATCCACCGGGCCATCCAGGTCGACAAGGCCGGTTTGCTGATCACCAAGGGCGACGCCAACCACACGCCCGACAGCGCGCACGTAGAGCCAGCGCACGTGCACGGACTCGGCCGGATCCTCGTCCGCTTCGTCGGGCTGCCGGTGATCTGGACCGAGACCGGACAGTGGCTCAAGCTTGCGACGTTCTTGCTCAGCCTCGTGCTGGCCGTGATGGCCATCGCCCGCGACAACGACCCGATGCCGGAGTCCGCACGCGCCGGGCCCGATGACCCGGACGACCCAGCCGCGTCCCTCATCCCGCGGCAGTCCGGCGCGCCGTCGGAGCAGGAGGCCGGTGACGAGGCGACGACAGCACAGGCCTCCGCGACGAAGACCCCGAAACTTCGCCGCCGACAACGTCGGGTGTGGGCCCTGCGCTCGCTGTTCGTGTTCTTCGGCACGATCTCGCTGGTCATCCCGAGCGCCTATGCCGCCTACTCGGCGACCACAGTCAACGCCGCGAATAGCTGGACCGTGCCCTTCTACAACTACACCAACGAGACGAAGGCCCTCGGCCCGTACCTGTACTGGAAGCTCGACGAGACCGGCACGGCCGACCGTGGCGGCGGACTCGTCCGGCAACGGGAACACCGGGTCCTACCAGCCATCCGGCGCGGCAGCGAACTTCATCCGACTCACGACAGGTGCCTTGGTCGACCAGACCCCGAACCTCGCGGTTCAGCCGAACAGCGCGACCGCCTGCATCAACTCCACCGGCCCGACGACCCCGGCCACCGGCTTGGCCGGGCCGTCGACGTTCACGGAGATCATCTGGTTCAAGGCCGCCACCGGCGACACGACCGGCGGCAAGCTGATCGGCTTCGAGTCGCCCCGTACGGGCCAGGCGGTCGCCGGTAGCGGCGGCACCTACGACCGGCACATCTACATGGACGGCGCGGGCAAGATCTGGTTCGGCGTCTACAACGGCGGGGACCAGCTGATCAGCTCGCCCAAGACGTACGCCGACAGCGCCTGGCACATGGCAGCTGCAACCTTGGGCGCCGCTGGCATGCGCCTCTACATCGACGGCGTTCAGGTCGGCACCAACGCCAACACCGTCGCCGAGGCGAGCACAGGCTGGTTCCGGGTCGGCTGCGGCAACCTGTCCGGCTGGGCCGACGGCTGGACCGGGGCGAACCCGCCACCAGCCTCCGCCACCACGACCGACTACGTGTTCAACGGCGGCCTTGACGAGGCCACCGTCTACATGAGCCAGCTCACCGCGGCCCAGGTGGCGTTCCTGTACTGGATCCGCTGACCGCTGGACCAGCAAGCTCACGTGCCCGACGGAACACGTCGTCCAGCATGGGCACGGTCAGCCGGCCCGGTGAACGTGTTCTGCTGACTCGGGTGGAAACAGCCGAGCAGCGTCAGGTCGCCCATCGTCACCTCCACCCCGTGACCGAATCGAGGTCGCGGCGACCGCACGGTGTGGCCCAGCGATATGAGCACCGGCCACAGCGCCTGCCAGGCGAACCCGCCCAGCACCACGATCACCCGCAGTGACGGCAGCAGCGCGAGCTCGCGTTCCATCCACGGCCGGCAGGTGTCGCGCTCGCTGGGCGTCGGGGCGTTCTGCGGCGGTGCACAACGAACCGCCGCCAGCAACCGCGTTTCGATGAGCTCCTGCCCGTCATCGGCACTGACCGAGGTCGGCAACGCGGCGAGACCGGCCCGGTGCAGCGCCGCGTACAGCCAGTCGCCGCTGCGGTCCCCGGTGAAGACCCGGCCGGTACGGTTGCCACCGTGGGCAGCTGGGGCGAGGCCCACCACCGCGATAGCGGCATCGTCCGGCCCGAAGCCGGTAACGGGACGACCCCAGTAGTCCTCCTCGCGGAACGACGCGCGCTTGACCTCGGCCACCTCCTCGCGCCACGAGACCAGCCGCGGGCAGGCGCGACAGACCGAGATGCGCGCGTCGTTGACGGCGAGGCTCTGCGCAGACGAGGCCAAAAACTCAACGTCAGCAGGCGAAGTAGCCACCGGCGTCGCCGCGTCGGCTCGATCGCCCGGCCAACCCGAGCCGGGGCTGACCACCAACGAGGTCAGCCCACCCGGTCGTGCAGGAAAGCCACCGTGCGTTCCCAGGCCAGCGCCGCCGCCTCGGGCGCGTACACCTCGGGCCGGGTGTCGTTGAAGAACGCGTGGTCGGTGCCGGGGTACTCGTACGCGGAGAACTCGCCGCCGGCAGCCTCGATCGCCTGCTCGGCCGCGACTACCGCGGGTCCGCTGATGCCACCCTCGTGCTCGTCGGCGTGCAGCACCGCCGCCTTGTCCTGGTAGCTGCTCCAGGTCGGGCTCATCCGCTCCCAGGGCATCGCCGGGTAGAAGCCAACGGCGGCGACGATGTCCGCCGACAGGGTGGCCGACCACAGCGCCAGACTGCCGCCCATGCAGAAGCCGACGACGCCGATGCCCTGGCCGCTGGTCGACTCATGGTCGGCCAGATAGTCGGCTGCGGCGACGATGTCCGCCGCGGCGCCGTCCATGGCCAGGCCCATCATCAGCTTCTCCGCCTCGTTGGGCTCCCTGGTTTCCTTGCCGTGGAAGAGATCCGGCGCCAGCGCTACGAACCCTTCCGCGGCCAGCCGGTCAGCCACATCACGGATGTGGGCATTCATGCCCCACCACTCCTGGATCACCACCACCCCCGGCCCGGTGCCGCTCGCCGGGGTGGCGAGATAGCCCTGCGTGGCGGATCCGAGCTCAACCTGACCTGCGTGCGCGTCGTGTGTCATGCGCTCACCTTCTCCCGGGTCACGCGAGCGAACCACATCAGGGGCTGTTGATCGAGAGTGCGCACGCGATGGAGCAGCCATGGTTGCTCCGTTCGGTCCATTACGACGGGGCATGCGCGGACCGAGGGGCCGTGCCGATTCGGACATCGGATCACCAAGCGGAAATGCAGCCGCAAATCGAGGGCCCTGCTTCCTCGGGGATGGCTGGCAATCGGGTGATTGCACAGAGTGATCGGTCGGTGACACTACGAGAGAATCGAAGGGCGGGAGGGGCATCCATGCAGGCACTCGGTGTGAGCTGGGGCGACCGTAAGGGTCGGCGCCGCTCGGCTGTGGCAGCGGTCGCGGCCGCGGCGCTGATCCTCCCCGGCACCGCACAAACCGCTGACGCCAGCACCCACTCGGCCAGCTTGCGCAACGTCATCGTCCAGGCGCTGCCTCACGCACTTGCCCAAGCAGAGCAGGCGGTACGGAACTCCGGGGGCACGGTCGCCCGGCACCTCGGTCTCATCGACGGCTTCACCGCGACGGTCCCCGACAACGTCCGGCTCACCCGCCGGGACGGAGTGCTCGCGGTCACGCCCGACCGCGCGATGCACGTCCTCTCGGCGACCTACGACCCGGCTAGCGACGTCGGCGCTCCCGCGTCCACCCAGGCCCAGATCGGCGCCGGCACGTTCTACCGGAACGGCTACTTCGGCCAAGGCGTCGGCGTCGCACTGATCGACTCCGGCGTGGTGCCGGAGAACGGCCTGCACAGCAACGTCTACTTCGGACCCGACTTCACCCCCGAGGCCAACGACGCCTCGCTGCGCTACCTCGACACCTTTGGGCACGGCACCTTCATGGCCGGCCTGATCAGCGGCCGAGTCGACGGCGCGGCCCGCCCGTACACCGATCCGGCGAACTTCGTCGGCGTCGCCCCCGAGGCCAACCTGGTCAGCATCAAGGTGGCCGACAACCAGGGCAACACGACCGAGTCGGCTGTCGTCGCAGCTGTCGACTGGGCGACCCAGCACATGACCGACAAGAACCTGAACATCCGCGTGCTCAACCTGTCCCTCGGCGAGGACAACACCGGCTACGCCAACGACCCGCTTGCCGCCGCAGTGGAGCGCGCCTGGACCTTTGGCATCACGGTGGTCAGCGCGACCGGCAACGACGGAACCGCCGGCATCGACCTGCCGGCTGCCGACCCGTACGGCATCGCCGTCGGTGCCCTGGACAGCCACAACACGGTCGCCCAGGGCGATGACACGGTGGCGTCCTTCTCCAACACGGGCACCTCGGCCCGCAACCCCGACCTCGTGGCGCCGGGCACTCACATCGTCAGCCTGCGGGACACCGGCAGCTACATCGACACGACCAACTCCGCCAGTGGCGCCGTCACCAGCGGCCTGTTCCGCGGCAGCGGCACGTCCGAGGCGACGGCGATCACCTCCGGCGCGGCAGCACTGATCATCTCGCAGCACCCCGGCGTGACGCCGGACCAGGTCAAGGCGCTGCTGACCGGCACCGCCAAGTCGATCCCCGGCATGACCTGGGCGACAGCAGGCGCCGGCGCCCTCAACGTGGGGGCCGCCTACAGCGCCGGCATCCCATCGGTACAGGGCAGCAACTACCCCCACGCGGCCGGCTACAACGCATTCGCCACCGGCCTCTGGGGCGGCTCCTGGGCCAGCAACAACGTCTGGGGTTCGCAAGGCGACACGTTGCTCTCGCAGACCCGCCCAGCACAGGCTTCGTCGCAAGAGAACGGCAGCTTCCCGGCATCGGCGGCGTTCGACGGCGACGCCTCGAGCACCCGCTGGTCCAGCTCGTTCGCGGACAACCAGTGGCTTCAGGTCGACCTCGGCACAGCGGCGCAGGTCGACTCGGTGACCTTGAACTGGCAAGCGGCGTACGCCAAGAGCTTCCAGATCCAGACCTCGAACGACAACTCGGCCTGGACAACCATCTACTCGACCAGCGCCGGCACGGGCGGCAACCAGACCGTGACCGTCAACGGAGTCGGCCGCTTTGTCCGGCTCAACGCCATCACCCGTGCCACCCCGTACGGGTTCTCGGTGAACGAGATGCAGGTCAACGGCTACTTCCTGCCGCAGGCGTGCGGCACCGCCAACGCCGCACTGGGCAAACCGGCCACGGCCTCGTCGTCCGAGAACGCCTCGGCCTACCCCGCCTCCGGCGCCGTCGACTCCAGCCCCGTGAGCCGGTGGTCGAGCGCGGCCGCTGACAACCAGTGGTTGCAGGTCGACCTGGGCAACGTCCAGCCGATCTGCCTGGTGTCGCTGAACTGGGAGGCCGCGTACGGGACCGGCTTCCAGATCCAGGCGTCGACGGACGCGAACACCTGGACGACGCTGTACTCGACGACGACCGGAACCGGTGGCCTGCAGAACATTCCGGTTGTCGGGACGGCGCGCTACCTGCGGATGTACGGTACGGCCCGAGCCACCGGGTACGGATTCTCGCTGTACGACTTCGGCGTCCACACCGCCGCAGGTCCCCTCACCAGCCAGGTGGACGAAGCCGACGGCGGAAAGGTCTCCGGGTCGCACTGGACCGGTTCGCACTGGACCGGTGTGGTCTGGACGGGTTCGCACTGGACCGGTTCGCACTGGACCGGCGTGGTCTGGGACAACCGCAGCTGGAGCTAGACCGGCACCGCCTCGAGCCTGCCCTCCTCGAGGCACCGCCGGAGGACACCGACGCCAGCCTTTGGTCCGAACGGACCAAGGGTTGGCCGTCGTACGAGCCGAAGGTGTTGCTCATGAGCACCAGCGAGACCTCCCGCGTGCGGGCGCTTGGCGCTAGCGGTCGCATCGTGCTGCTCACCGGCGCCATCGCGGTCATCACGGCGGGCGTGTTCTTCGCGTTTCTGCGCGATCAACCGGCTTCGAGCTCGAGTTTTCACATCCAGTGGTGGGCGCTCGCACCGATGGTCTACCTGGCCGAGATCTCGTTGGTGCACCTGCACTTTCGCCGGGACAACCACTCGTTCTCCCTCAGCGAGGTGGCCCTGGTCATCGCCTTGCTGTTCAGCCCCTCCCGCGGGATCCTGCTCGCCCAGATCATCGGAGCGACGCTCGCCTTCGGCGTCCACCGACGGCTCTCGCCGCTCAAGCTGGTCTTCAACCTCGCCGTCGACGCCTTGGTCGCCACTGCTGGAATTGCCGTCTTCCACCTGATGATGCCGCGATTCACCACGCTCGGTCCGAGTGTGTGGCTGGCAGCCTTCGTCGCGGGCATCACCGCTGCCGTCATCTCCGGAACGACAGTGGTGGCGGCAATCTCACTGTCCGAGGGCAAGTTGCAGCCCGATCGGCTGCGAACCGTTCTGACGATGGCCACCGTCGCCGCCGTGACGAACACGAGTCTCGCGCTGATCGCCGGCACCCTGCTGCTGCGCTCGCCTCAGACCACCGTCTTGCTGGTCATCCCCATCGCCACCGTGTTCCTGTCGTACGGGGCCTACCTGCGTGAGCGGGAGAAGCACGAAAGCCTCGAGTTCCTGTACGCCTCGACCCGGATCCTCAGCGAGACTCCCGAACTCGAGCAGGCGGTTGTCGCACTGGTCGCTCAAGCCCGCGACATGTTCCGCGCCGAGACGGCTCAGATGTTGTTCATCATCGGCGACGGCCAGGAGATGTTGCGCACCCGAGTCTCCGACAACGACAAGGTCGAGGTCATGACCGCCGTCGACGAACCCTCGGTGCGCGCCGTCTGGGCCCGGCTGAGCGACACCGCTGACACGCTCATGCTGCGCCATCCAACCGGGGACGCCGACTTCGACGCATTCCTTGAGGCGCAAGGACTTCAGGACGCCATGGTCACAGCGCTCAGGGGCGAGAGCCACGCGTTCGGCATGGCCGTTGTCGGCAACCGGGTCGGCGGCGTGAGCTTCGACGCCGAGGACGCCCGACTGTTCGAGACCCTCGCCAACCACACCAGCGTTGCCCTCGAGAACGGCCGGCTCGAGCAGTCGCTGACCCAGCTGCGCGAGCTCGAGCAGCGACTCAAGCACCTGGCTTTCCACGACCCGTTGACCGACCTGGGCAACCGCTCACTGTTCTCCCAGCACGTCGAGACAGCCGTGGCAAGTGGCTCCCGCTGCGCGGTGCTGTTCATCGACCTCGACGACTTCAAGACCGTCAACGACACCCTGGGCCACGCTGCCGGTGACCAGCTGCTGATGGCCGTAGCCCAGCGCATCACCGGCTGCCTGCGCCCCGAGGACGCCGCGGCCCGACTCGGTGGTGACGAGTTCGCCGTACTGCTCGAGGACGTCGTCGACGACCAGGACGCCGAGATGGTGGCCTCCCGGATCACCGACGCGCTGCGGCTCCCGATGCAGCTCGCCGGCCAGGAGGTTCGGGTCGGCGCCAGCATCGGCATCGCATCGGCGATCGACGCCGACACCGCCGACGAGCTGCTGCGCAACGCCGACCTCGCGATGTACATGGCCAAGGGCCAGGGCAAGGGCTCCTTCCAGCTGTTCCGGCCCGAGATGAGCGCCCAGGTTGCCTCGCGGCACCGCCTCAAGGCCGACCTCACCCTCGCGGTCGAGCGCGGCGAGTTCCGGGTCTACTACCAGCCGATCATCGAGCTCGCGACCGGCCGCCCGGTGGCCTTCGAGGCGCTGGTGCGGTGGGAGCACCCCCAGCTCGGGCTGCTGCAGCCGGACACGTTCATCCCGATGGCCGAGGAGACCGGGCTGATCGCCGAGATGGGCAGGCTCGTGCTCGCCGAAGCCGTCGGCCAAGCCGCCGTCTGGCAACGGGCCTACCCGCGCCCCGAGCCGTTGTACGTGACGGTCAACCTCTCGCCGTTGCAGGTCCGGCTGCCAGAGCTGGTCGGCCAGGTGTCCGACATGCTGGTCAGCAGCCGGCTCGAGCCGGGGACCCTCGTACTCGAGATCACCGAGAACCTGATGCTGCGCGACGCCGAAGCCGCGATCGAGGTGATGCACCTGCTCCGCGGGCTCGGGGTGCGGATGGCCCTCGACGACTTCGGTACGGGTTACTCGTCGCTCGGGCAGCTGCGGCGGCTACCGATCGACATGCTCAAGATCGCCAAGACCTTCGTGGACGACCTGGACGGGCAGGGCGACAGCAGCGCCTTCGCCAGCGCGATCCTCGCCCTCGGCGTCACCCTGCAGCTGATCACGCTCGCCGAGGGCGTGGAGCACGCCTCGCAGGTCAGCGAGCTGCGGCGGCTCGGCTGCAGCCTGGCGCAGGGCTACCACTTCGCCCGGCCGATGCCGGCGCACGAGGTGGAGGCGTATCTCAGCGAGCAGCTCAACCCGTCGATGGGCAAGATCATCGCCTTCCCGGCCTGAGCGCGGACCGACCCAGTGGAAGTGAATCCCTTGCCGGAAGCCGCAAGCGGATTCACTTCCACGCAGAGGCCGACGCCTCGGCGCACGCGGGGTGGGAGGGCGACGCGGGCAAAGTCCGCACGAGTACGGGAACGCGAAGCATGGGCGCGGACTCAGCCGAGCGACCAGGCAATCCCGTCGAGGATGTCGTGCTCGCTGATGACGACCTCGTCGACGTCGGTGAGCTCGACGATGCGGGACAAGATGAGCGCACCCGCGCCGATGACGTCGACCCGGCCGGGATGCATCACTGACAGTGCCGCGCGGCGGGCGCGCGTCATCGCCAGCAGCTCGTCGGTCACCTCGTGCACCTGGATCGCCGCCAGCACCGAGGCGTGGATCGCCACCGGGTCGTAACCCTGCAGGCCCAGTGCCACCGCTGCGACAGTCGTGGCGGAGCCGGCGACCGCCACCAGCGTCGCCGCATCTCGGAGCGGTACGGTCTCGGCCGCCTGGGCGACCAGGGAGTCGATCAGGGCGCTGGCGGCCTCTATCTCCTGCGCGGTAGGCGGGTCGGAGGGCAGCGAGCGCTCGGTCAGCCGTACACAGCCGATGTCGACGGAGCACGCCGCGGACACCTCGTCGGTGCCCAGGACGAACTCGGTCGAGCCGCCGCCGATGTCGACCACCAGGAAAGGAGCACCGTTGCCAGCGTCAGCCGGCAGACCGCGGGTGGCGCCCAGGAACGAAAGCCTTGCTTCCTCGTCGCCGCTGATGATCTCCGGTCGTACGCCGAGCACTTCCGTCGCTGCGTCGAGGAAGTCGGCGCTGTTGGCCGCGTCGCGGGCAGCCGACGTGGCGACCATCCGCACCCGTTCGGCGCCGAGCGCGCGCAGCTCGTCGGTGTAGTCGCGCAGCGCGTCGAGGGTCCGGCCGATCGCAGCCGAGGAGAACTCGCCCGTACGGTCGACTCCCTCCCCGAGCCGGACCACGATCATCCGGCGGGAGACGTCCACCAGGGTCTCGCCCACGACGTCGGCCACCAGCAGCCGGATCGAGTTGGTGCCGCAGTCGACGGCGGCGACCCTGGTCACTCGGCCGCCGAGTCGGGCAGCGTCACACACGGTCCGGCAGTCCACCAGGGCGGCAGCATCGCGAGCGCCTCGTCACCGAGCGGGTTGATGCCGGGTCCGACGGCGAGCGCGTGCCCGACCAGCACGTGCAGGCACTTGACCCTGGTCGGCATGCCGCCGGCGCTGACCCGCTTGGGCAGCACGTCGAGGGCGTCGCGCCGGCGGAGGTAGTCCTCGTGGGCTTCTTCGTACGCGGCGGCCAGCTCGGGGTCGGTGGCCAGCCGAGCCGTCATCTCGCGCATCACCCCGGCAGCCTCCAGCCGGCCGATCGCGGAGGCGGCCTTGGGACAGGTCAGGTAGAACAAGGTCGGGAACGGCGATCCGTCCTCGAGCCGCGGTGAGGTCTCCACCACGTCGGGCAGCCCGCACGGGCAGTGTGCGGCCACCCGGCGCATCGCCCTGGGTGGGCGACCGAGCTGGGCCGCCACGACGGCCACGTCCCGCGGGTCGAGCTCGGGGTTGCTGGCCGGGTCGGTCACGGGTGCACCGCCGTCGGCGCCTTGGTCAGGTGCGGTGCCGGCAGCGGCGCCGTCGCGACCTTGGCAGCCGGCGGATGATCAGCGCTGCGTACGGTGCCCCAGACCTTGACGTACCAGCTGTCCACCGTCGGTGCGGCGGCCGACACGGTAGGACCAGGACTGGGCTCGACCTTGATGCCGCCGGTCAGGACGTACTCGGTCTCCCCCGGCATCACGTAGTGCAGCCGGGACCGGGCCTGCCGTTCGACGTAGGCAGGGTCCTTCCACAGCGCAGCCTGAGCGGACAGCGCGTCGACCTGCTGCTGGGTCGCCGCGTTGGCGCGGTGCAGCTTGGCGATGACGTTGCGCTGGGCGAGGTACTGCTGCACCGGGTAGGCGAGCATCAGCACCAGGGTGCAGACCACCAGGGCCAGGACCGCCGCCCTGCTGGTTAGCGCGCTGCGGCGGACCTGGGGTTGCTGGGGCACCCGCCTACTGTGCCTCGGCGGTGAACCGCGGGAACGCCGACACACCGGCGTAGCGGGCAGCGTCGTCGAGCTCTTCCTCGATCCGCAGCAGCTGGTTGTACTTCGCGACCCGGTCCGAACGGGCGGGTGCGCCCGACTTGATCTGGCCGCAGTCGGTCGCCACGGCGAGGTCGGCGATCGTGGTGTCCTCGGTCTCGCCGGAACGGTGGCTCATCATGCAGCGGAAGCCGGCCCGGTGCGCCATCGAGACAGCGTCAAGGGTCTCGGTGAGCGTGCCGATCTGGTTGACCTTGACCAGCAGCGCGTTGGCCGAGGACTCCTTGACGCCACGAGCCAGCCGCTCGGGGTTGGTGACGAACAGGTCGTCGCCGACGATCTGGATCTTGCTGCCGAGCAGCGTGGTCATCTCGGCCCAGCCGGACCAGTCGTCCTCGTTCAGCGGGTCCTCGATGGACACCAGCGGGTAGTTGGCGACGAGGTCGGCGTAGTAGGCAGTCATCTCGGCCGCTGACTTCTGGGCGCCCTCGAACCGGTAGCCACCGTCGTTGTAGAACTCGCTCGCGGCGACGTCGAGCGCCAGGCCGATGTCGCGGCCGGGCGTGAAGCCGGCCAGCGTGATGGCCTCGAGGATCAGGTCGAGCGCCGCCCGGTTGCTCTCGAGGTTGGGCGCGAAGCCGCCCTCGTCGCCGAGCCCGGTCGACAGCCCCCGCTTGTTGAGGACGCCCTTGAGGGAGTGGTAAACCTCGGCACCCCAGCGCAGGGCCTCGCCGTAGGTTGCCGCACCGATGGGCGCGATCATGAACTCCTGGATGTCGACGTTGGAGTCGGCGTGGGAGCCACCGTTGACGATGTTCATCATCGGTACGGGCAGGACGTGGGCGTTGGGGCCGCCGACGTAGCGGAACAGCGGCAGCTGGGCCGACTCGGCAGCGGCGCGGGCGACAGCGAGGCTCACGCCGAGGATCGCGTTGGCGCCGAGCTTGGACTTGTTCGCCGTACCGTCGAGCTCAATCAGCGCGGCATCGACCAGGCGCTGCTCGCTCGCCTCGAAGCCGACCAGCTCGGGGCCGATGTCGTCGAGCACCGCCGCAACGGCCTTGAGCACGCCCTTGCCGTTGTACCGGGCCTTGTCACCATCACGCAGCTCGACCGCCTCGAAGGCACCGGTGGAGGCACCACTGGGTACGGCGGCGCGGGCGATGATGCCGTCGTCGAGCGCCACCTCAACCTCGACGGTGGGGTTGCCACGGGAGTCCAGAATCTCCCGGGCACCAACGGCCTCGATGGTCGCCACGGCGTACTCCTTGCGCTCAACGGACGGACATGTCCGGTCGGTCAGTTCGGGCGCAGCCTATCGGGTCGACCGGCGAAGCCTGGACGCGGGCCGGTCGGGGCGGCAACTTCGCGGGGGGAAGCGGCCCCGCCGGAAACGGAAGCTCTGCCAAAACCGGACAGAGAATGCCAGATCGCCACATTTTGACGACCGGAGGTTACGCAGAGTGTGATCCCGTGCAGATTCGGTATATCGACGGGCTAGTTACTATGGACCAGAACCACATGTCCGATTACCGTCAGTGTGCGTCATTTCTCCGAGATGATGTGATGACTCGTGGTATTGCCTCGCATCCGATGGCACGCTGGGGACAACCCGGAGCAGCAACAACCATGGGCTGTCGTCGCCGCCGCACCGACCGTTTTGGGGATGTGCCGGATGTCGCTTCACGCAAGGCGCTTTGCCGCCGCCACCAGTGTCACGGCCTTGGCCGCGGCGCTCATGGTGACGACGCTCAATGCGTCAGTGGCCGTACCGGGGGCATCGACGGCGGCCAGTGCATCGGGGCTGCGCCCGTCGATCGTGATCGCGGCTCCGGGGCAGGTGGCAGCAGCCGCCGCCGCGGTCCGGGCCTCTGGTGGCAGTGTGGGCAAGCCGCTCGCCATCATCAACGGATTCACCGCCAAGGTCTCGACTGCGGCAGCCGCGGCGCTCAACTCCTCGGCGGCCATCGTGTCGGTCACCGACGACGCGACGATGCAGGCGGCCAGCGAATCCTATGACCCGGCCGCCGGCGCCACCTCCAGCGCCAACCTGCGCACCCTGACCGACTCGACGGCGGGCGGCACCGGCAGCGGCGTCACCGTCGCCGTCCTCGACACCGGCATCACGCCCGTTCCCGACCTGGCCGGTCGGGTCATCGGCGGCGTCGACCTCTCGGGCGAGGGCGACGCGCTGCGCGACAGCTACGGCCACGGCACCGTGATGGCCGGTCTGATCGCGGGCAACGGGTCCGCCTCAGACGGTCGATACACCGGCATCGCACCTGCTGCGCGGGTCGTATCGGTCAAGGTGGCGGGGCGCAGCGGCGCCACCGACGTCTCCCAGATCCTGGCCGGCCTGCAATGGATCGGCTCCTACGCCGCGCAGGACAACATCAAGGTGGTCAGCCTGGCGTGGGGCAACCCCTCCCACCAGCCCACCAGTGTCGACCCGCTCGACTTCGCCGTTGAGCGACTGTGGAGCATGGGCGTCACCGTCGTGGTGGCCGCGGGCAACCAGGGCCCCGGAGCCGGCACGATCACCAAACCGGGCGACGACCCCGTGGTCATCACCGTGGGCGCGTACGACGACTCCGGGACGGCTACGCGCTACGACGACAGCTCCCTCGACTTCTCCTCCCGCGGGCCGACCTTCGAAGGCGTCAGCAAGCCCGACCTGGTCGCGCCCGGCCGCACGCTGGTCGCGGTCAGCTCGCCAGGGTCCGTGGTGGAGAAGGACAACCCCGATGCGCTGATCGACGGCGGCTACATTCGCGGCAGCGGCACCTCGCAGGCGACCGCAGTCACTGCCGGCAACATCGCTCTGCTGCTCGCCGCACGGCCCCACCTGACGCCCGACCGGGTGAAGTACCTCCTGACGACGTCGGCCAGGCCGCTGTACGGAGTTGCCCGCGCCGTGCAGGGCGGCGGTGAGCTGAACATCGCGAGGGCTCTGCGCACCAGCTCGGCCGGGGCGCCGGTCCAGACGCTGGGCGCCACCGGTATCGGCGGCACGCTCGAGGCCAGCCGCGGCGGTCACCACGTCTCCGTGATCTGCCCCGGTGCCACCGAGGCGACCGAGGTCGTCGGTGAGATCGATGTCCGCTGCGGTGCCTTCTCTGCTGACCAGTGGACCGCTGACCAGTGGACCGCCGACCAGTGGACCGCTGACCAGTGGACCGCGACCAGTGGACGCGACCGTGGACCGCCGACCAGTGGACCGCCGACCAGTGGACCGCCGACCAGTGGACCGCCGACCAGTGGACCGCCGACCAGTGGACCGCCTCGTCCTGGGACGCGGCTCCCGCGGCCGGGTGCCACCCGACCTCCTGGCATGCACTCAGCGTCGAGCGCGCATGCTCTCACTGACGAGGCGCACCAAAGCGGCGCAGGACACAACCCCTGGCGAGATGCCCGTCCGGGTCACCTTGTTCGTCCTGGCTCTGTCCACCGCTGCTGTCGTCATCGTCATTGGCTGCATCGTCGCGGCCACCAAGGAGCCTCGCCCCGACCTGCTGATGATCGCCGGGGCTGTCGCGGCCGTGCTCGTCTGCGACATCAAGCTGGTCGAGATCCGGATCGGCCACAACGGCAACGCCTTCACCTGGGCTGAGGCCGCGCTGATCCTCGGTGTCTCGCTCACCAGCTGGAACTGGTACATCCCCCTTGCTGTCGGCACGCTGCTCATCCGCCAGCTGTGCATCCGCCGGTCCCTGATCAAGACCGCGTTCAACGCGGCAGCGCTGGCCACCGGCGCCATCGTGGCCGAGGTCGGTTTCGCCCTCGTAGCCGGTTCACCGGGAGCTTCGTCCCAGGAGCTCACCCCGCGGCTGACCGTCGCTTGGCTGGTAGCGACCGCGATCTACTGGCTCTGGGTCAGCATCGCGGTGGCCATCGTCGTCGCCTGGTCCCAGGGCCTGCCGGTCAAGGAGATGTGGAAGCGCGGAGCCAAGCTGCGGTTCCTGGTCTTCGTCGGCAACAGCGTGGCCGGCCTCGGCACGCTGGCCGTCGGGCAGTGGAACCGCCCCACCGCGGCCCTGCTCCCGTTCTTCTTCCTGCTGCTCTACCTCGCCTACAACAACTTCCTGCGCGCACAGCAGGAGGGCGAGACCTGGCGTCAGCTGCACGCGGCCACGCTCAGCCTGAAGCGGATCGACTCCAAGGCGGTGCTGCGGGCGGTCAGCCGAGGTGCCGACACCCTGTTCGGCAGCGAGGTCACCGAGGTGATCCTCGAGTCCGACGGCCGGATGCTCGGCCAGCCCGTACCCGCGCTGCTCGCCTTGGGACTGCGAGCTGAGGGCGTCGCGGCCGTGGACCGGGAGACGGCCTCCCCCGAGCTGCTCGCGGAGCTGGAGTCCGTCGGGCTGCACTCCGCGACCCTCGCGCCGCTCGAGAGCGTAGGGCGCCGGCTGGGCGTGCTGGTGATCGGGTTCCGTGGCCCGATCCGGCTCAAGCGTCGCGAGCGCAGCGTGTTCTCGACCTTCGCCGACCAGACGTCCATCTCCCTGCAGCACGCCCGGCTGTTCGAGGAGCTGTCCGCCGAGCGCGGACGGCTGGCCGCGATCGTCCAGCACGCGTCCGACGGCATCCTGCTGATCGACGGCGAGGGCAAGGTCTGCTCATGGAAC
Source organism: uncultured Actinomycetota bacterium (assembly GCA_963797535.1). GTDB lineage: Bacteria > Actinomycetota > Actinomycetes > JAWWOL01 > JAWWOL01 > JAWWOL01. The sequence continues at coordinate 294,798 of CAWCPQ010000002.1, forward strand.
CCGGCCATGACGCTGATGACGGGGCGCACCCAGGAGTCTGCACTGGGGATGCCGCTTGGCGACGCGCTCAACGCCAGCACCGAGAACGGCCTCCCGCTCGACGGTGACCAGCTGATCGCGGACGTCCACGAGGCCGAGAGCATGCGGATGCCGGTCCTGCTAGCCACCTCCGACGGCCGGACCCGCGAGGTTGCGCTGGCGGTGTCCTCCGTACCCGATGCCGATGGCACCGGGCAGTTCGCGGTCGTGGTGGCACGAGACGTGACCGCCCAACGCGAGGTCGAGCAGGCCAAGCAGGACTTCATCGCGACGGTCTCCCACGAGCTGCGCACGCCGTTGACCCCGATCAAGGGCTACCTCACGCTGCTGCTGCGCCCGGACTTCATGCCGGACCAGGCCAAGCGGGACGGTCTGGTCGCGATGATGCTGGAGCAGACCGGCCAGCTCGAGCGGCTCGTCGACGACCTGCTGAGCGTCTCGCGGATGCAGCACGGCGAGTTCAACATCCGGCTCGAGAACGCCGACGTGCGCGACGTCGTCCGCCGAGCCACCCGCGACTTCTCCGCCGGTTGCGACCGCGCCGTCGACCTTCGGCTGCCGGAGACGCCGGCCATCGCAGTGTGCGACCCCTCGCGGCTGCAGCAGGTCGTCGGCAACCTGCTCTCCAACGCCGAGAAGTACTCCCCCGCCGGCCTTCCGGTCCACGTCGTCGTCCGGGTCGGTGCCCAGGAAGTCGAGCTGTCCGTACGAGACGAGGGTGACGGCGTCCCGATCGACCAGCGCGAGACCGTGTTCGAACCGTTCCGCCGCCTCGGCGACGCGCTGACCAGCACCACGCGCGGCACGGGCCTCGGCCTGCACATCGCCCGCCAGCTGATCGAGGCGATGAACGGCCGGATCTGGGTGGACGGCACCCCCGGCGACGGAGCCGTCTTCCACATCACGGCGCCGCTGGCGCACGAGGCCACCGAGGACGCCGACGCCGAGCCGGCCGGCGATGCGACCCGTTCACTGCCGGCGCCTGCTCGCGAACGTTCCGACCTGGACCACGCAGCAGCGTCCTAGCCTCGGCCGGCCTCAGTCGGTGACCTGCCAGGCTCCCTGCCAGTCCAGGCCGGCCGTCGCACGCCTCCGCTGCTCCGCTGCGAGCACCCGGTCGCGGAACGCCTTCGCAGCGTGCCGCAGCGCTGCTTCAGCCTCGACGTCGTGGGCGACCGCCTCTGCGACCAGGGCGAACAGCCGGTCGCCGACCTCGTCCGTCAGGCCGTCCGTGAGCAGCTCGCGAGGCAGCCCGCCGCGCAGGGCACGGCGCTGCAGCTTGGCCGCGAGGGACAACGAGGGCTGGCCGAGGGGCACGCCGTCGGTGACCGACAGCCGGCCCTTCTCCTGCGCCTTGATCAGGTCCCAGGTCCGGTCGAGGCTGTCCGGATCGGCGACCGGAGCGTCGCCGGCGCCCTCGCCGAACACGTGCGGGTGCCGGTTGACCAGCTTGGCCACCAGGTCCCCGGCAGCGTCGTCGATGTCCCAGCCGTCCGGCTGCTCCGCCGCCAGCCGGGCGTGGAACAGCACCTGGAGCAGGACGTCGCCCATCTCCTCGCGCAGGGCCTCACTGTCGTCGTCCTCGATCGCCTCGTAGGCCTCGTACGCCTCCTCGAGCAGGTACTTTCCGAGGCTCGCGTGGGTCTGCTCGGCGTCCCAGGGGCAGCCACCGGGCGATCGCAGCCGGTCCATCACAGCCACCGCGTCGAGCAGGCGGGCACCCGGCAGGTCGTACGAGCCGGCGACCACCTCGAACTCCACGACGGTCCCGGCGGCGGTCTCGCGGGCGACCAGGTCGGCGAGCGCCCGGAGGAACCGCTCGTCGCCGTCGGCCCCGGCCAGCCAGACCGCCACTCCAGGGGTACGGGCAGCGGCCCGGAAGCGTGCCGCCTGCTCGGCGGCAGAGCCCTCAGCGGCGAGCGCAACCGGGATGCCCGCAGCCTCGAGCGCCGCCAGCTGCGGGTGGCCGGCGTCGGCGGTCCAGACCTGGCCCGCCCGCAGCGCCTGCCAGGCGTCCCAGGTCAGGCAGCCGGGCGCCACCCGCGGACTCGTGGAGACGAGCAGCAGGCGGTCGGGCACGGGTGCGTCCGGCGTCAGGACGACGGAGCGGCGGCGGACGGGGCTGCCGCGGACGGCACGGCACCGGATGGCGCTGCGGCCGGGGTCGCGCCGGGCGCCGGCGAGACGACCTCGCTCACGAACGGGCCAACCGCGATCGTCTTGGGGTCCCAGCTGCCGAAGCGCGGGTTGACCGTCACCTTGGACACCGCCGCGAGGTCCTTCGACAGCTCGGTCGTGCTCAGCAGCTTGTTGACCTGCCAGACCGTCAGGGTGCCCTGGCTGGAGACCACCGTGGCCTGGCCGGACTTGAGCGCCTGAACCTCCGGTGGCAGGCCGGACAGCTGGCCGGTGCCGTGCTGCACCTGGGAGGGGTCACTCGCATACTTGGCGGCGATAGCCAACCCGTCGCCCGGCGTGGCGTTGAGCGCAGCGACAGCCTCGTCAGCAGTCTTCTGGTCGGCGACCGGGAAGACGATGACCTGCGCCTCGTCGGGAGCATGGCCCGTCTTCACGTAGTCCTCCGACAGCGCCACCACCGTGGCGGCGTACTCAGCGTCAAGGCGGACGGACTCGTCCGACGGCGTGACGCCCTTGGTGGCGTTGTCCGCCTTGAGCTGGCGAGCAACCGCGTCGATCTCGGCCGTGGTCACCACGACACCACGCTGCTTGGCCAGGTCGAGCAGCAGCTGGTGCTGGATGAGCTTGGTCAGCGTGGCGTCCTGGGTCGGCGCGCTTGCCGGCGCCGCGGACGACGCGGCCGAGGACGGCGGCGCGGCGGCCTCGGTCGCCGCGTTGAGCTGGTCGGTGGTGATGCGGGTGTCGCCCACCTGCGCGGCGGTGCCCACCTTGGGCTGGCAGCCACTCACCAGCGCGACCGCGATGAGTAGGCCCACGCCAGCAGAGATGGTGCGCGGCTTGCGGATCACCGTCGTCCTTCCGTTCGCCTCGTCACTGGGCAGTCCACGGCCTGTTACGTTACCGGTCACGGCGCGGAGGGTACGGCCGGGGGCACCTGGGTCAGGACGCCGTCCAGGAACGCCGTGCACCAGTCGAGCAATGCGGTGTCCTGCACCGGCTGCCCGCCGATCCGCGCGGTCATCGGACGAGGGACGAGCACCGTACGGATCGCCTCCTTGACCAGCGTCTTCGGATACAGCCGTTCCAGCCGCAGCTCCTGCGACTCCCTGAGCTCAACGGGCAGGAACCGGATGTGGTTTCCCTGCTGCGTCACCTCGGTGATGCCGTACTTGCGGGCGTGTACGCGGAAGGCTGCGACGGCGAACAGGTTGTCGACCTCGACCGGTGGGACGCCGTAGCGGTCCCGCAGCTCTTCCCGTACGGCCAGCACTGCCTGCTCGTCGGCGGCTGCGGCGATCCGGCGGTAGGCCTCGAGGCGCAGCCGCTCGCCGGGGATGTAGTCGTGCGGCAGGTGGGCGTCGACCGGCAGCTCGACCTTGACCGGCGGCAGCTCGATCGCGGTCGGGTCGTTGCGGAACTCCGCGACCGCCTCGCCCACCAGCCGGATGTAGAGGTCGAAACCGACGGAGGCGATGTGGCCGGACTGCTCGCCGCCGAGCAGGTTGCCGGCGCCGCGGATCTCGAGGTCCTTCATGGCGACCGCCATGCCGGCGCCGAGCTCGGTGTGCTGGGCGATCGTGGCCAGCCGGTCGTGCGCCGTTTCGGTGAGTGGTTTCTCTGGCGGATAGAGGAAGTAGGCATAGGCGCGCTCCCGCGCCCGGCCCACCCGGCCGCGGATCTGGTGCAGCTGGGAGAGGCCGAACACGTCTGCGCGGTCGACGATCAGCGTGTTGGCGCTGGCGATGTCGATGCCGCTCTCGACGATGGTCGTGCAGACGAGGACGTCGAACTCCTTCTCCCAGAACGCGACCATGACCGCCTCGAGCGCGTCCTCGCCCATCTGTCCGTGCGCCGTGCCGATCCTGGCCTCCGGTACGAGGTCGCGCAGGTGCGCCGCGACCCGGTCGATCGACTCGACCCGGTTGTGCACGTAGAAGATCTGGCCCTCGCGCAGCAGCTCGCGGCGGATGGCGGCAGCGATCTGACGTTCGTCGTACGGGCCGACGAAGGTCAGTACCGGGTGGCGTTCCTCCGGCGGGGTGTCGATCGTGGACAGCTCGCGGATGCCCGTGATCGCCATCTCGAGCGTCCGCGGGATCGGCGTCGCCGACATCGACAGCACATCCACCGAGGTGCGCAGCGCCTTGAGCTGCTCCTTGTGCTCTACGCCGAAGCGCTGCTCCTCGTCGACGATGACGAGGCCGAGGTCCTTGAACTGCACCGTCGCACCGAGAATGCGGTGCGTCCCGATCACGACGTCGACGTTGCCGTCGGCCAGGCCCTGGATGACGGCAGCGGCTTCCTTGGCTGACTGGAAGCGCGACAGCACCCGTACGGTGACCGGGAAGTTGGTGTAGCGCTCGGAAAAGGTCGAGAAGTGCTGCTGGGCAAGCAAAGTAGTGGGTACGAGCACCGCGACCTGCTTGCCGTCCATGACCGCCTTGAACGCGGCACGGATCGCGATCTCGGTCTTGCCGTAGCCGACGTCACCGCAGATCAGCCGGTCCATCGGCACCTCGGACTGCATGTCCACCTTGACCTCTTCGATGGTGCGCAGCTGGTCGGGAGTCTCCGCGTACGGGAAGGCGTCCTCGAGCTCGTGCTGCCACGGCGAGTCCGGCCCGAACTGGTGGCCACGGGTGGCCATCCGGGCGGAGTAGAGCCGGATCAGCTCGGCCGCGATCTCCTTGACCGCCTTCTTTGCCCGGCCCTTGCGCTTGGCCCAGTCGCCGCCGCCCATCTTGTCCAGGCTCGGAGCCTCACCGCCGACGTACTTCGTCACCTGGTCCAGCTGGTCGGTGGGCACGTAGAGCCGGTCACCCGGCTGACCGCGCTTGGACGGGGCGTACTCGATGACGAGATATTCGCGGGTGGCCCCCTGCACGGTGCGCTGGACCATGTCGACGTAGCGGCCGACACCGTGCTGCTCGTGCACGACGATGTCGCCGGCCTTGAGCTGCAGCGGATCGACGGTGTGCCGGCGCCGCGACGGCATCCGGCCCATCTCCTTGGTGGAACCGCGGGCACCGGCCAGGTCGGTCTCTGTCAGCACCGCCAGCCGCAGCCGCTCGGCCACGAAGCCACGGTCGAACGACCCGGTTGTGACATAGGCCACCGAGGGCTCGGGAGCGACCTCGAGCGAGGCTTCGAGCCGTACCCCGATGTCGTGGCCCTTGAGCACCTCGACCCACCGCTCGGCCGGGCCGTGGCCCTCGGTGACGACGACCACGCGCCAGCCGGCGGCGAGCCACGTCCGTACATCGACGAGGGCCTTCTCGACGTCGCCTCGGTAGGGCTCGCACTCGCGCGCACCCACCACCCTGGTGTCGGAGTCGAACGTCTCGTCGACGGATGGATCCGCACTGAACGGGGTGACCGACCACCACGGCAGGCCCAGGTTCTCGGCGTCGCTGCGGATCTCGCCGAGCGTCTTGTACGCGGCCGCGCCCAGGTCGATCGGCACGGCACCTCCGACAGCCGCGCTCGACCAGGACGCCTCGAGGAACTCCTGACTGGTACGGACCAGCTCGGTCGCCCTGGTCCGCACCCGCTCCGGGTCGCAGACGACGATGTGGGCGCCGGCCGGCAGCTCGTCGAGCAGCAACGTCATCCGGTCGACGAGGACGGGGGCCAGTGCCTCCATGCCCTCGACCGGGATGCCCTCGGAGATCCGGTCGAGCATGTCGGTCAGGCCGGGGAAGTCGGTGATCAGCGCCTTGGCTCGAGCGCGCACGTCGTCGTTGAGCAGCAGCTCGCGGCACGGCGGCGCCCACAGACCGTTCTCTGCGACCTCGAGGCTGCGCTGGTCGGCGACCTTGAAGTAGCGGATCTCCTCGACGGTGTCGCCCCAGAACTCCACCCGCAGCGGGTGCTCCTCTGTGGGCGGGAAGACGTCGAGAATGCCGCCACGTACGGCAATCTCGCCCCGCTTCTCGACCAGGTCGACCCGGTGGTAGGCGGCCTCGACAAGGGCTGCGACCACGTCCTCCAGCTCGGCGGTGTCACCGGGACGCAGCTCGACGGGTACGAGGTCGCCCAGGCCGGGCACCTGGGGCTGCAGGACCGAGCGGACCGGCGCCACGACCACCTGCAGCGGTCCGGTGGCAGGGTCGGCGTCGGGGCCGATGTTGGGGTGGCGCAGCCGGCGCAGGACGGCGAGCCGGCGGCCCACGGTGTCGGCGCGCGGGCTCAGCCGCTCGTGCGGGAGGGTCTCCCAGGCGGGGTACTCCGCGACCGAGTCGGGCTCGAGCAGGGAACGCAAGGCCTGAACGAGGTCCTCGGACTCGCGTCCGGTCGCGGTGACCGCCAGCACCGGCCGGCCGGCCTTGGCCGCCAGCGCTGCGATGATGAACGGCCGCAACGGGGAGGGGGCGGTCAGGTCGAGGTGCAACCCGTCGGAGCCAGCGCTCGCGGCATCGAGGGCAGCCCGGATGGCCGGGTCCAGAGCGAGAACGTCGAGCACTCCGGCGAGAGACAAGGGGCACTCCTCAACACAGCACGAACACCCCCGGACGGCTGGCAGCCCGGGGGTCGAGGCTTCCAGGCTACCCGCGGACGCGGTGGCTCAGCCCGCCGGCACTGCCTCGACGTCGACGTACCACCGCCCGGACCGGTCGACCTCGGGCGACATCACCACGGACACCCTGCCGTGGCTGCCGACGAACGCGCAGTCCTCCCCAGCGGCCCACGAGCCGGCCGACGCTGCCGTACGGGTCACGGCAGCACACGCAGCCTGGCGAGAGTGACCGGCCACGGCCCAGGCGCGGCTGCGCACCGGAAGGCCGGGGCCATCCGGATAGAACGAACCGGGATCCGTGTGCAGAACAGGCCCGAGCGGTACGGCACCCACGACGGTGACGGCTGCGATGTTCTTGTCCAGCGCCGCACCGAGGTGCCGCCGGGCGACGGACTCGTGCACACCGAGCGCTGCGGCCACGACCCCGGCAGTGATGACGACGGACAGGACCACGATCCGGAACCTGCGCAACCTGCCCGGCAGCGCCATCGGGATCAACCCGAGCAGAGCGAAAACCACCGCCGCGAGGAAGCCCTTGGCCTCCGGGGCGTAGACCCACGCCGCGTAGCTAGCCCGTCCGTCCGGCCAGAGCGTCACCAGCCGTGCGGCGGCCACCAGGGTGGGCACCGTCCAGGCTGCGGCGAGCAGGAGCAGCGCCTTGACCCACGGCCAGCGCGGGTCTTCCCGGCGCCCGAGCAGTGCCGGGTCAACGGGTGCGCTGATCGGTAGCGCCGGTGAGGCCATGCTTGATCATCGAGCCCGCGAGCGTCGGGGCGCAAGGATGGTTGGCGAGTTGGCAGCGGCACTGAAGGCTTCCTCCCGCTCAGCGGGACGATTCCTTCAGTGACCTCAGAGCTTGGTCGCGCGCACCGCAGTCCCGTACGCGCAGATCTCGGTCCAGTTCGGGCCCATCTCCGAGGTGTCGAACCGCATCGCGACGATCGCGTTGCCACCGCGGCGGGTGGCCTCCTCGATCATCCGGTTCATCGTCTCGTTGCGGCTGTCGTAGAGCGCCTTGGTCATCCCCTTGAGCTCGCCGCCCATCATCGACTTGAAGCCGGAGCCCATCTGCGAGAAGGCGTTCCGGGAGCGTACGGTCAAGCCCCAGACCTCGCCGAGCACCTCGTCGATGCGCCAGCCGGGCAGGTCGTTCGTGGTCGCGATGAGCATCGGTGCGCCTCCGGTTTCAGGTAGGCAGGATCGGCATTGCCCAGTTAGGCAGGATCGGCATTGCCCAGTTAGGCAGGATCGGCATTGCCCAGTTAGGCAGGATCGGCATTGTAGGCATTCTGCGCGCGTTCGAGGCCATCGACGACCAACGACCCGACCGCGTCGGCGGCCCGGTCGACCAGGAAGTCGAGCTCCTTGCGCTCCACTGAGCTGAAGTCCTTGAGCACGAAGGCTGCCGGGTCCATCCGGCCGGGCGGTCGGCCCACCCCGAACCGCACCCGGTAGAACTCGCCGCTGCCGAGCGACGACCGCAGCGACCTGAGTCCGTTGTGCCCGTTGTCCCCGCCGCCGAGCTTGAGCCGCAGGGCACCGTACGGGATGTCGAGCTCGTCGTGGACCACCACGATCCGCTCGACCGGGATCTTGAAGAAGTCGCGCATCGAGGCGACCGGGCCACCGGAGACGTTCATGTACGACTTCGGCTTCGCGAGGATCAGCCGCGGGCTGTCGACCCCGGTGCCGAGGCGGCCTTCGACGATGTCAGCCCGGCCCTTGTGCGCCTTGAACTTGGCGCCCATCCGGGACGCGAGCAGGTCGACGACGAAGAAGCCGGCGTTGTGCCGGTTGCCGGCGTACTCCGGGCCGGGGTTTCCGAGGCCGACGATCAGCCAGCTGTCGTCAGTCATCGGCTAGGTCTCAGGATGCCGCAGCGCTGAGTGGACTACTCAACCTCGGCGGGGGCCTCGACGACCGGGGCGGGAGCGCTGCCCTCGGGGGCCGCGATCTCGGCGTCGAACTGCGCGGCCGTCTGCTTGGCGACCACGTGGACCAGGACGGCGTCGGGGTCACCGGCGAGGGTGACGTTGGCCGGCAGCTTGATGTCGCGGGCGTGGATGGCGTCGCCGACCTGGAAGCCGTCGACGTTGATCTCGAAGTCGGACGGGATGTGCGTCGCCTCGGCCTCGACGGACAGCGTGGTCTGGCTGACGTCGAGCATGCCGTCGCTGGTGATGTCGCCGACGACGGTCAGCGGGATCTCGACGGTGACCTTCTCGCCCTGGCGTACGAGAACCAGGTCGACGTGCTCGAACGAACCCTTGATCGGGTCGCGGACGACGGACTTGGGCAGACACAGCTGGTCGCCGTCTGACAGGCCCTCGAGCCGGAGCAGCGTGTTGGCGCCCCCGTGCTTGAGTGCGATCAGCAGGTCGTGGCTGGGCAGCGACACATGCTGGGGCGCAGTGCCATGGCCGTAGAGGACAGCCGGCACCTTGTTCGCGCGGCGGACCCGCCGTGCGGCGCCCTTGCCAAACTCGGTGCGGGGCTCAGCGGCGATACGGACCTCGGACACGGCAGTGCTCTCCTCATGCGGGGGGTGCGAACGAACGGCGGGTCTGGCAACAGGCGGTGGCGTCAGGGTTGCGCCACACCGAAGTGGCGGGCACACGCGGGGACGCGCGGAAATGGCAGTCTAGCCGGACCTCGGCAGAACCTGAAACCGAAGGTGGACCCGACGCTGGTCTGACTCAGCCGTCGCCACCGAACAGGCTGGTGACCGAGCCGTCGTCGAAAACCTCGCGGATGGCCCTGGCGATCATCGGGGCGATCGACAGCACGGTGAGCTTGTCGAACACCTGCTCCGACGTCAGCGGCAACGTGTTGGTGGCGACCACCTCGGTGATCCGGGAGTTCTTCAGCCGGTCGACGGCAGGGCCGGACAGCACGGCGTGGGTCGTGGTCACCACCACGTCCTTGGCTCCGGCCTCGAACAGGACGTCGGCGGCCTTGGTGATGGTGCTTGCGGTGTCGATCATGTCGTCGACGATGATCGCGACCCGACCGTCAACGTCACCGACCACGCGGTTGGCGACGACCTGGTTGGCGACCAGCGGGTCACGCGTCTTGTGGATGAACGCCAGCGGGCAGCCGCCCAGCCGGTCGGTCCACCGCTCGGCCACGCGCACCCGGCCGGAGTCCGGAGCGACGATCGTGACGTTGCTGGTGTCGTACTTCGCCGCCACGTAGTCGGCCAGCAGCGGCAGCGCGAACAGGTGGTCGACCGGGCCGTCGAAGAAGCCCTGGATCTGGGCGGTGTGCAGGTCGACCGACATCATCCGGTCGGCGCCAGCGGTCTTGAACAGGTCGGCGATCAGCCGGGCCGAGATCGGCTCCCGGCCGCGGTGCTTCTTGTCCTGCCGGGCGTAGGGGTAGAACGGCGCCACGACCGTGATCCGGGACACCGACGCCCGCTTGAGGGCGTCGATCATGATCAGGGTTTCCATGATCCACTTGTTGATCGACGCGGTGTGGCTCTGCAGCACGAAGGCGTCGCAACCACGCACCGACTCCTGGAACCGGACGTAGATCTCGCCGTTGGCGAAGTCGCGGATCGTGGTCGGGGTGGGCTGGGTGCCGAGCTCGGCACCGACCTCCTCGGCGAGCTCGGGGTAGCCCCGGCCCGAGAAGAGCATGAGCGTCTTGCGGCCGCTGATCTGGATGCCGGTCACGTAGGGACTCCCGCTCGAGGATGAGGACGCCCTGCCATTCTGCCTGTCCCTGGTTTTGACGTCAGGACCGGTCTCGCGGTTCGGTCTCGCTGGTCTCGATTCGGGCCTGCGCAGCGGCTGCTGCGGCTGCGGAACGGCTGCCGGCGCGACGCCTGGTGACCCACTCGAGCACGTTGCGCTGCTGGCCACGGGCGACCGCGAGTGCCCCCGGCGGCACGTCCTTGGTGATCACCGACCCTGCCGCGGTGTAGGCGCCGTCGCCGATGGTCACCGGCGCGACGAGCATGGAGTCGCTGCCCACCCGTACATCCGAACCGACGGTGGTGTGGTGCTTCTCGACGCCGTCGTAGTTGACGAAGACTGTGGCGGCGCCGATGTTCGTCCGCTCGCCGATGGTCGCGTCGCCGACGTAGGACAGGTGCGGCACCTTGGACCCGGCACCGACCTCGCTGTTCTTGATCTCGACGTAGGCGCCGGCTTTGGCGTTGTCGCCGAGCACCGTCCCCGGCCGCAGATAGGTGTACGGGCCGACCGCGGCGCCGGCCCCGATGGACGCGCCGAAGGTGGTGCTGGCCAGCACCGTGGCCGACGGGCCGACGACGGTGTCCGTGAGGTGCGACGACGGCCCCACGACCGCGCCGGAACGCACGACCGTGTGGCCCCTGAGGATGGTGTACGGCTCGATGACGGCGTCCCCTTCGAGCACCACGTCGGCGTCGATCCAGGTGGTGGACGGGTCGGTGATGGTGACGCCAGCCACCAGCGCGGCGTGGACGATGCGGTCGCGCAGCGCGGTGCCTGCGCTCGCCAGCTGGGCCCGATCGTTGACGCCAGCGACCTCGTGCTGGTCGTGAGCGATGACCGCGCCGACCGGGCGCCCGTCGCCAACGAGGATCGCGACCACGTCGGTGAGGTACTCCTCGCCCTGGGCGTTGTCGGTGGTGAGCCGGTTCAGCGCCTCGCGCAGGAGCACCCCGTCGAACGCGTAGACGCTGGTGCCGACCTCGTTGAGCTCGAGCGTCGCCGCGTCGGCATCGCGCTGCTCGACGATCGCCGTGACTGCTCCGCTGGGGTCGCGCACGATCCGGCCGTACCCCGTCGGGTCGTCGATCCGCGCGGTGAGCAGGGTCGCTGCGTTGGCCGAGGCCGTGTGCTCCTCGACCAGCGCGGTGAGCGTCGGACCGGTGAGCAGCGGGGCGTCGCCGGGGAGCACGACGACCGTGCCGTCGACGTCGCCGAGGGCCTCGAGCGCGACCCGTACCGCGTGGCCGGTGCCGTTCTGCTGCTCCTGCACCACGGCCTGCGCGGCGGGTGCGACCTCGCTGAGGTGAGCGGCGACCAGGTCGCGCCCGTGGCCGACCACGACCACGGTGTGCTCGGCGTGCAACGGAACGACGGCGTGCAGGACATGGCCGAGCAGCGTGCGCCCGGCGACCGCGTGCAGCACCTTGGGCGTCGCGGGCGACTTCATCCGAGTGCCCTCACCTGCGGCGAGAATCACGACGGCTGCGGTGCGGGGCTGCATCATCGCAGCCGTCGCTTCGGACTGGGCATGGACTGCGCTCCTCGCTGGACGGACGAGCTCCCCGGCCAGGACTCGAACCTGGACTCCGAGCCTCCAAAGGGCTGGGTGCTGCCAATTACACCACCGGGGATGGCGGTCACCAGGCTATCGACCCCGGACAGCAACCTCAGGCTTTGGCCGCCCGACCCGATAACCGACGCATCAATCTCGTCGGTGGACAGGACGTTGGCGCTGCCGCAGGTTACGCTTCCGTAGGTAACCTGGCTGGACCCGGAGGACCACGATGACCCCACCTCGCCCGAGCGCGCTCGCCCCTGGCCTGGACCCCTCCGCGCCCGCGCAGAGCGACGACATCCCCGGACAGCGCGGACCACGCCCCGCCGTCGTCCGGCCTACCTCGAAAGCCAAGCACCGCGGTGAGCAGATCGCGCTGTTCAGCTTTGTCGTGATCCCGTTCCTCGCCCTGCTGGCAGCGATCCCGATGCTGTGGGGACGCGGCATCAGCATGACCGACGTCGTGATCTCCTTCGTCGCCTACGCGATCACCGGTCACGGCATCACGATCGGGTTCCACCGCTACTTCACCCACGGCTCCTTCCGGGCCAAGCGGCCGATGCGGATCGGGCTGGCACTGGCCGGCTCGGCCGCGATCGAGGGCCCGATCATCCGCTGGGTCGCCGATCACCGCCGCCACCACGCGTTCAGCGACAAGGAGGGCGACCCGCACTCCCCCTGGCGCTACGGCGAGAGCTTCCGCGGTCTGTGCAAGGGGATGTTCCACGCGCACATGGGCTGGTTGTTCGACGAGGAGCAGACCTCGCAGGAACGGTTTGCGCCCGACCTGCTCGAGGACCCCGACATGAAGCGGATCCACGGGCTGTTCCCGGTCATCGCGATCACTTCCCTTGTCCTGCCGGCAATCGTGGGCGGACTCATCACCATGTCCTGGTACGGGGCCTTCACCGCGTTCTTCTGGGCCAGCCTGGTACGGGTGTGCGTCCTGCACCACACCACCTGGTCGATCAACTCGGTCTGCCACGTCATCGGCGACAAGCCGTTCAAGAGCCGTGACCGCTCCGGCAACGTCTGGGCGCTCGCGATCATCTCGATGGGCGAGTCCTGGCACAACCTGCACCACGCCGACCCGACCAGCGCCCGCCACGGCGTGCTCCGCGGCCAGATCGACTCGAGCGCCCGGCTGATCTCGTTGTTCGAGCTGTTCGGCTGGGTCTACGAAGTGCGGTGGCCGTCTCGCGAACGGATCGCCTCGAAGCGGGCCTCGTGAACCGTGACCTGCACGTGGTGAGCGAGGACGGCCCCTCGGACAAGGTGCCTCGCAAGAAGGCTCCGCCGCCGCGTACCCGGATGACCGGTACCCAGCGTCGCGAGCAGCTGCTCGACGTGGGTCGGTCGCTGTTCGCCGAGAAGGGCTTCGACGGCACCTCCATCGAGGAGATTGCCGCCAGGGCAGGCGTTTCCAAGCCGGTCGTCTACGAGCATTTCGGCGGCAAGGAGGGCCTCTACGCCGTCGTGGTCGACCGCGAGGTCAGCCGCATGCTCGAGACCGTCACCGAGGGCCTGTCCGGCGGCACCGCCCGCGAGCTGCTGGAGCAGGCCGCCCTGGCGTTGCTGTCCTACGTCGAGACCGACAGCGACGGGTTCCGGATCCTCGTCCGCGACTCTCCCGTCGCCTCGGCCACCGGCACGTTCGCCAGCCTGATCAGCGACATCGCCGGCCAGGTCGAGCACATCCTCGGCCGCGAGTTCAAGCGGCGCGGGTTCGACCCCAAGCTGGCCCCGATGTACTCCCAGATGCTGGTCGGCATGGTCGCGCTGACCGGGCAGTGGTGGCTCGACGCTCGCAAGCCCAAGCGCGAGGAAGTGGCTGCGCACCTGGTCAACCTGGCCTGGAACGGTCTGTCCGGCATGGAGGCCAAGCCCCGGCTGAGCACCGACCGCCGCGACAAGGACGCGAAGACCTCCTGAGCGCCAGCACCTGCGCAAACACCCGTCCTCCCCCGATCCGGCCGCCGATCCTCAACGATCTAGGACCTTCGGGGCTTATTCGGGCGGAATGGGCCCGGAATCGCTTAGATCGTTTCGGTTTGGGCGGCCGGGCGCCGGTGCACGGCCTCGGGTGAGCGAGGATGTTCCCATGGCGATCACGATGTACGGGACCACGTGGTGCGGCGACTGCAAGCGGGCCAAGCAGTTCTTCGGTGAGCAACGGGTGCACTACGACTTCGTGGACGTCGACGCCGACGCGGCGGCCAAGGCGACGGTCGAGGACCTCAACGACGGCCGGACGATCATCCCGACCATCGTGTTCGAGGACGGGTCGATCCTGGTCGAGCCGTCCAACGCCGAGCTGGCCGCCAAGCTCGGCGTACAAACCTCTGCCGCCCGCGGTTTCTACGACCTCATCGTGGTCGGGTTCGGGCCCGGCCGGGCTGACGGCTGCCCTGTACGCGGCCCGCGAGGGCATCGACACGCTCGTCATCGAACGCGGCGGCGTGGGCGGGCAGGCCGGAGTGACCGAGCGCCTGGACAACTTCCCCGGCTTCCCGGAGGGCGTGAGCGGGGCGGAGTTCGCCGACCGGCTCAGGGCGCAGGCCAAGCGTTTCGGCGTCGAGATTCTCGCCGCCAACGAGGTCACCGGTATCGAGCTCGACGACGTCTACCGGGTGGTGCACACCGCTGACGGGGCGACCTACCGCTCGTACGCCGTCCTGCTCACCCTCGGGTCGACCTACCGGAGGCTCGGTGTGCCGGGCGAGGCCGACTTCATCGGCGCGGGCGTGCACTTCTGCGCCACCTGCGACGGGCCGTTCTACCGCGATCAGCACGTCATGGTGATCGGCGGCGGCAACTCCGCCGGCGAGGAGTCGCTGTTCCTGACCCGCTTCGCCGACCGGGTCACGATCGTCACCCGCGACGACCAGCTCAGCGCCAGCAAGATCGTCGCGCAGAAGGTCGACGAGAACCCCAAGATCGAGGTCGTCACCAACTCCTCTCCTGCGGAGTTCCATGGCGACCGGCGGCTCGACCATGTCGTGCTTTCCGACGACGCCGGCAACACCCGCGAGGTCGACGTCGACGGTGTGTTCGTGTTCATCGGCCTGACGCCCAACACCGAGCTGGTACGGGGTTTCGTCGACCTCGACGAGCTGGGCTTCATCACCACCGATGCGGCGCTGACGTCCTCCGTACCAGGGATCTTCGCTGCCGGTGACTGCCGGGCCGGCTCGACCAAGCAGGCCGCCTCGGCGGCCGGTGAAGGGGCCGCCGTCGCGCTGGCGATCCGGCGCTACCTCGAACCGCTGAGCTCCGGAATGCCGGAACAGCGTGAGCTGCACGCGCTGGTGACCAAGGTCTGACCCGGCGATACGGTGACCCATGACCTCTGAGCCGCTGAAGGTGTCCTGGATCCACGGGTCCGTGTCGTCCAAGCACAACACCGATCCGGACCTCCAGGTCTACTGGCACGACGAGCACTCGGTGATCCTGCGGCAGAACAAGGCGATCGACTACGAGGCGCCGTTCCTGTTCCTGCTCTTCGGTGACGAGCGCGCCGTGCTGCTCGACACCGGCGCGACCGCCGAACCCGAGTTCCTGCCGCTTCGGCAGGTGGTCGACGGACTGATCGACGAGTGGCTGGCCAAGCACCCGCGGGACTCGTACCAGCTGCTCGTCCTGCACACCCACGGCCACCTGGACCACGTCGCGGCCGATGACCAGTTCGCCGACCGGCCCAGCACCGTGCTGGTCCCGGCCGACCTCGAGGATGTGCAGGCGTTCTTCGGCTTCGAGGACAACGCGGCACAGGTCGACCTCGGCGGTCGGGTGCTCGACGCGTTGTTCACCCCTGGCCACGAGCCGGCGGCGGTGACCTACTTCGATCCCGCGACCGGCTGGCTGCTCACCGGCGACACCGTCTACCCCGGCCGGCTCTATGTGCGGAACTGGGCTCAGTACGTCGACAGCATCGACCGCATCGTGGCCTTTGCCGACGCCCGGCCGGTCAGCCACGTCCTGGGGTGCCACATCGAGATGGCCGGCGAGCCAGGCGTCGACTACCCGGTGCGCACGATGTACCAGCCGGACGAGCCGCCGCTGGAGCTGCCGGTCGAGGTCCTGCGCGAGGTTCAGGCTGCGCTCAAGGAGATCGACGGGCAGGTCGGGCCGCACCCGTACGACACCTTCATCATCAGCGTGGTCGGCTGACCACCAGCGTGCCGGCTGCGCGGTCGTGCAGGCCCTGGTTCCTGGCGTCCTTGAGGATCCAGAGGTACGGGCCCATGCCGGTCAGCGGCACCGGGATCAGGCCAACCGCCTGGGGCGTCCCCCACCGCTTGAAGGCCTGGGCATAGCTGGGGTTGCGCCGGGGATCAGCGGCGTCGACGACGGCAATGCCGAGCAGCCACTTGCCGGCGGTGCGGCCGGTCATGGCCACCGCGACGATCCGGTAGGCGACCCACAGCCCGAAGACCAGCAGCAGAACGCCGAGCACCTCCAGCAGGGACGCCAGCTGCGAGGGCTCCAGCGGCTGCGTCGGACTCAGTGACGGGAGGCCGAGGTCCTTGGTGTCGAGGTTCTTGCTCCACATCGCGTGGGTGAACGTCCCGAGCGTCGATCGACCTCGTACCAGCGCCAGCAGGCCAAGACCGAGCAGGATGAACGGCACCACGTCGATCACCCAGGCCACGACGCGACGCCACGGGTGGGCCAGCCGGACGGGGACCAGCGAGCCGGGGACCAGGATGGGCGCGAAGTCCGGCGGCGGCACCGTCGGTGCGCCGGCCGGCACCGTGATCGCGTACTCGCTGCTGTCCACCTCGGATGGATCGACGGTCAGCCCGGCAGGCTTGAGCCGGCTAGTAGGCGCGGCCGAAGATGACCCGCTTGCCGTACGCCGAGGGCTCGCCGCAGCGTACGCAGACACCGGTCTCGGCGGGCCCGTCGCTCGGCACGTTGCGCGGGGTAGCCGCCGTCTCCGCCTTGATGTCGTCCTCGCACTGGGGTCGGCCGCAGTGGAAGACCAGGGCCCAACCGGTGGAGACGGCCGTGACGAAGGTGTCCCAGTCGTCCACCGTCTGCGTGTGTTCGTCGCGGAACGCCGTGGCTCTGGCGAGCAAAAAGGCTTGGTACGCCTCAAGAATCGCCGGCAACTCGTCCACGACGGTGTCAAGCGGCAGCTGCTGCTTGCCGGCGTCGGGGTCGGCGTTGAGTCGCTGGGACATGACCACGACTCCAGCCTCGAGGTCGCGCGGGCCGAGCTCGAGACGCAGGGGTACGCCCTTCATCTCCCAGTCGTTGAACTTGAAGCCGGGCGAGACCTGGGGACGGTCATCGACGTGCACGCGCATGCCGGCGGCCTTGATCCTCGCCGCGAGGTCGTGAGCCGCGGCCGCCGCAGCCTCGCCGCCCTCACCGCGACCGATGGGAACGACGACCACCTGGTACGGCGCGAGGTTGGGCGGCAGCACCAGGCCCTTGTCGTCGCCGTGGGTCATGATGATCGCGCCGATCATCCGCGTACTCATGCCCCAGGACGCGGTGTGGCACAGCTGCTGAACGCCGGTCGCGTCGGTGTACTGGATGCCGAACGCCTTGGCAAAGTTGGTGCCGAGGTAGTGCGAGGTGCCCGCCTGCAGGGCGCGCCCGTCGCGCATCATGCCCTCGATGGAGTAGGTGCGCACCGCACCGGCGAATCGCTCGCCCGGCGTCTTTTCTCCTGGTACGACAGGGATTGCGGCCATGTCACGGGCGACCGCGGTGTAGAAGTCGAGCGCGACCATGGTCTCGCGCATCGCGTCGTCCTCGTCGACGTGGGCGGTGTGGCCCTCCTGCCAGAGGAACTCGGTCGTCCGCAGGAACATCCGCGGCCGCAGCTCCCAGCGCACGACGTTGGCCCACTGGTTGAGCAGCAGCGGCAGGTCACGCCAGCTCGAGATCCACTTGGCCATGAACTCGCCGATGACGGTCTCGGACGTCGGCCGTACGACAAGGGGCTCCTCGAGCTGCTTGCCACCGGCGTGGGTGACCACGGCCAGCTCGGGCGAGAAGCCCTCGACGTGCTCAGCCTCGCGCTTGAGGTAGGACTCCGGGATGAACAGCGGGAAGTACGCGTTCTGGTGCCCGGTCTCCTTGATCCGTGCGTCAAGGTCGGCCTGCAACAGCTCCCAGATCCGGTAGCCGTACGGCCGGATGACCATCGTGCCCTTGGCAGGACCCCGGTCCACCAGCTCGGCCCGGATCACCAGGTCGTTGTACCAACCGGAAAAATCCTCGGACTGCGGAACGACTGCCTTCTCATCACGCTGTTTCGCCACCGCGCCAGGCTACCGGGTGACCCGGACCTTGCGCGGTGGCGACCGCGCGATGCCTAGGACAGGTCTGCTTCTTCCTCTTCCTCGAGCTCGGCCTCAAGCTCGGCCACGGCAACCAGGATGGCGAAGCCGAGCGCGGCCTCGATCTTCGAGGCGGCGGAGACGACCTTGGGCGTGCCGACGATCGGGGCTACGGCGACGAGCACGTTCTGCACGTCTTCGATGGTGACGCCAACCTCGAGGGACGGGCCGATGTGCGCGAGGTAGGACGCCTCGGGGGCGTCGACCGCGACGAGGGCAGCCAGGCGGATGAGCACCAGAGCGGCGGCCGGGGCGGTGAACTCCGCGATCGACACAGCGGTGATGGCGGCGACAGTGTCGAGGACGGGGGTGTCGGACATGAGATCTCCTTGAGAAGAGGTGAGCAACGGCGCTCGAGGGGCTACCGCCCCAACGCTAGGCCGAGCGCCGTCACCGTGCCTCATGCTTGCGGGGTGGTACGCGCTACCCCGCGGGCGTGACGGTGGGCAGCCCGGCTGCCTGCCAGGCTCGGAAGCCGCCGACCAGATCCGTGGCGCGGTACAGCCCGATGTCCTGCAACGCCGCAGCCGCCAGGCTCGACGTATATCCCTCGTTGCAGAACACCACGATCGGCAGGTCGTGCGAGACGGCCTCCGGGAGGCGGGCATCGCTGGTCGGGTCGAGGCGCCACTCGAGCACGTTGCGCTCGATGACCAGCGCGCCGGGGATGGTGCCCTCGAGACGCTGATTGAGCTCCGGCCTGATGTCAACCAGCAGAACGCCTTGCTGTACGGCAATCCAGGCGTCGATGGGCTCCAGTCGCTGCAGCCGCTCCCTGGCTTCCGCCAACAGGTCATTGACCGTACGAGGGCTGTAGTCGACGCTCACTTGTTCGACTCCGGCTCGCGACCCTCGACCGTGCGGATCGGGGACAGCTCCGTTCCGGTCTGCCGGTAGTACGTCATCGAGGTGAGTGGTGGCGAGTAGGCATGAATGCTGACGGCAGGCAGGACGCCGACGTTGCGGACGTCATGGACGATGCCGGGCGCGACCCATTGCGTACGGCCGGGACGCAGCTCGGCGCTGGAGAGTCGGCCACGATCGTGGCGTACCTCCTCCAGAGTCCCCTGCACCACCGTGAACGCCGCGGTCGAGTCACCGTGGTCGTGCAGCTCGGTCGTCTGGTCCTGCAGCCAGGTCAGCAGCCACACGTCGGAACGATCGTCGGCGTGCAGCCGGGTCCACCACCTGTTCTGGGCGGAGAACCGAATCTTCGACAGCCACAGGTCGGGGTCTTCGGCGAAGGTACGGACAAGGCCGACGAGCTCAGGCAGCTCGAGCCGGCTTTCCACAGTTTGCGTGCTCATCAGAACCAACCAAGTCGTGAGAGGAAGTCAACTGGACGAACGCCGCCGATGGCGGGTGCCGCGCGAGTTCCTACTGACAGGACTGGTCGAACTGGTCACCACGTCGGCCGACCCAGAACGGGTCGAGGCAGGGACGTGGCGGCATCATGTTGTCTAGTAAACAGGTAGGAATGGTTTCTGGCAAGTAGGTGGCCGGACGAGCGAGCCTGGCGGCAGCCACGGCCGGACGGCGCTGCGCGCGCGGCCGCCCGTCGCGATGAATGTGGGAAAACCGTCGCCGGACGACGGTTGGGCCACATTCACGCGCGGGCGGGGTGCGCCGGCGGTCGGCACAGGTGCTCTCGCCGCGCGTCTGAGCTGCGGGCGGCTGAGCCCGCAAGTCATACACAGCGGGAAGGGATCGACCAGGCGGCAGCCACGGCCGGACGGCGCGCGCGCGCGGCCGCCCGTCGCGATGAATGTGGGAAAACCGTCGCCGGACGACGGTTAGGCCACATTCACCCGCGGGCGGGGTGCGCCGGCGGGCGGCACAGGTGCTCTCGCGGCGCGTCTGAGCTGCGGGCGGCTGAGCCCGCAAGTCATACACAGCGGGAAGGGATCGACCAGGGGGCAGCCGCGGCCGGACGCACCCGCGCGGCCGCGGGGGCTCAGTCAACCTGTTCGGCGAGCTCCATCCAGGCTTCCTCGGCCGCCGACTTCTGGGCGTGCAGCTCCTTCAGCTCGGCGTCGAGCGCTGCCACCACGGCGAAGTCACTCGCGTGCAGCGCCATCTTGGAGTGCAGCGATGCTTCGTCCTTGTCGAGCTTCTGGATCTGCCGCTCCAACCGGGACATGTCCTTGCGGATCGCCCTGCTGTCCCCCGCCGGCTTGGCCGGAGCGGAGGCCCGAGCCCCGGGACCGCTCGACGCTCGCACAGCACGACGACGCTCGAGGTAGTCCTCGACACCACCCGGCAGCTCCAGGACCTTGCCGTCGCCGAGGAGCGCGACAGTACGATCCGTGACCCGCTCGAGGAAGTAGCGGTCGTGGGAGACCACGAGGAGCACACCCGGCCAGGAGTCGAGCAGGTCCTCCAACGCCGTCAAGGTGTCGATGTCCAGGTCGTTGGTCGGCTCGTCGAGCATGAGCACGTTCGGCTCGGTCAGCAGCAGCCGCATCAGCTGCAGCCGCCGTCGCTCACCGCCGGACAGCTCGCCGACCCTGGTCCACTGCCGCTGACCGGTGAACCCGAACCGCTCCAGCAGCTGGGAGGCCGTCATCTGGCGACCCTTGCCGAGCTCGATCACCTTGGCGACGTCCTCGACCGCCTCGAGCACGCGTAGTGAGCCGTCCAGCTCGGTGACCTCCTGCGACAGGTAGGCGAGCTTGACCGTCTGGCCGACCTTGACCACGCCGGAATCCGGCTTGCGCGACCCCTCCAGCAGCCTGAGCAGAGTGGTCTTGCCTGCTCCGTTCACGCCGACGACACCGAACCGGTCCCCCGGACCGACCCGCCAGGTGACGTGGTCGAGGAGGGTACGGCCGGGGATGGCGACAGTGATGTCCTCAGCGTCGTACACCGTCTTGCCCAACCGGGCCATGGCGAACTTCTGCAGCTCGACACTGTCCCTGGCCGGTGGCTCGTCCGCGATCAGCGCATTGGCAGCGTCGATCCGGAACCGAGGCTTGGAGGTACGGGCGGGCGGGCCGCGGCGCAACCAGGCCAGCTCCTTGCGCATCAGGTTCTGGCGGCGATCCTCGTTGACGGCCGAGATCCGGTCGCGCTCGGCCCTGGCCAGTACATAGGCGGAGTAGCCACCCTCGTACGAGTTGACTGCCCCGTCGACAACTTCCCACGTGGTGTCGCACACCTCGTCGAGGAACCACCGGTCGTGCGTGACCACCACCAACGAACCGCGCCACGACTTGAGATGCCCTGCCAGCCAAGCGATTCCCTCAACATCGAGGTGGTTGGTGGGCTCGTCCAGGATCAGCAGCCCCGGCTGCGACACCAGCATCGAAGCCAGCGCGGTGCGCCGACGCTCGCCTCCGGACAACGTGTCCACGATCGACTCGAGACCGTTCGGCAGGTCGAGAAGTCCCAGCCCCTCAACGATTCCACGCAAGGCGGCGTCGGCGGCCCACTCGTGCTCGGCCCGGTCACCGACCACGACCGAGCGCACTGTCGCCCCTGCCGGCAGCGGCGCCTGCTGGGTGAGCAACGCCACCTGGAGGCCGCCAGTGTGCGTCACGCGGCCAGCATCGGGTTGCTCAACCTGGGCCAGAAGCCTTGCCAGCGTTGACTTTCCGCCACCGTTGCGGCCGACGACACCGATTCGTTCACGGTCGTCGACGCCAAGGGAGACAGCATCGAGCAGCGTCCGAGTCCCGTAGGACTTGGTCACCTGCTCGAGGTTGACGAGGTTTGCCATCAGATCTCCGACGCGACGATGCGGGCACCGTGGACGGGTCCATGGGCGGTACGGACCGCACGGCACACGCCTGCGGCGGAAAGGGATGCAGCGAGAGTCAACGCGTCGGAGGCCGACCCGGTGAGGAAGGCACAGGTGGGGCCGGAACCGGACACGACCGACCCCAGGGCGCCGAGCTCCTTGCCCGCGTCGAGGGTGCGGCGCAGCGCCGGCCGCAACCGCAGCGCCGCCGACTGCAGGTCGTTGGAAAGCGCATGCCCGAGCGCCCTGGCGTTGCCGCTGCGCAAAGCGCCAAGGGCCGCGTCCGGCGACGTCTCGGGTATCGGGTCCGAACCGGCACGCCACGTGTCCAGCTCGGCGTAGACCGCCGGCGTCGAAAGTCCACCGTCGGCCAGGGCGAACACCCAGTGGTAGTCACCGCGAGCCAGCACCGACGTCAGCCGCTCACCCCGGCCGAGCCCGAGGGCGGTGCCGCCGTGCAGCGCGAACGGCACGTCGCTGCCCAGCTCGGCTGCCAGCGCGTCCATCGCCTCGCGGCTCAGCCCTGCGCCCCACAACGCGTCGAGCGCCACCAACGTCCCCGCCGCGTCGGCGCTGCCACCCGCCATGCCACCAGCGACCGGGATGCCCTTGCGCAGCACCAGCTGCACGTCCGGCGCGATCCCGAGTCGTTCGCCGAGCAGACGGGCCGCGCGTACGGCCAGGTTCGTGTCGTCGAGCGGGATGTCTCCCTCGCCCTCGCCGTAGACCTCGACGGACAGCGTGTCGGCCTCGCGGACCGTCACCTCGTCGAACAGCGAGACGGCGTGAAACACCGTCACCAGCTCGTGAAACCCGTCGTCGCCCAGCAACCCGCAACCGAGGAACAGATTGACCTTGGCAGGCACCCGTACCGTGACCGTTGTGTCAGCGGCGGGCACGGCGAACAGGGCTGGCTCCTCGGATGTCGGGTTACGCGACCATCACTCCATAGATGTGGGAGGCGCTGCTCCACAGTACGGCACCGGCTGCGCAGTGCGCCGCGATGCCACCGAGCACGGGAGCGGCCGTGGAGTCGTTGGCCACGGGATGCTGCACCCAGTGGCCGTTCAGCCGGGTGTTCACGTACAGATGGCCGGTCGCTTCAGTGTCGGCCTGGTACCCGACGAACAGCCGGCCGCACCCGACCGCGAGCCGCGGGTTGCTGGCCGGGAGGGCAACCGGTGGCTGCGGTACGGGGACCTGGTAGAGCGGCACGACCGTGCCGGCATGACCGACGGTGGTCGCCAGCCGGATCGACGTGTTGTGCACCCAGGCGACGTAGGTGTACTTCCCGGACCGGAAGACGCTCGCCTGCGGGTTCTCCGTACTCGTGTCGAGCTGCTTTGCCGCGAACGTGCGCGGATAGCCGTTCGCCAGCATCAGGTGGTAGCCCGAGGCCGTGTGCCGGGAGAACGCGAGCAGGTAGCCCGAGCCGAACGCCGCTGGCGACAGCGACGGAGCGCTGTCATCGACACCGGCGCCAGCCGGCAGCAACCGGTCCTTCGGTGAGACGACGTAGTTCCACGAACCGGCCTGGTGCAGGGCGAAGCCTCCCCCTGCCTTGGGCTCGGTCCAGACGGCGACCCACAGCCCACCGCGGGCAGCGATCGTGCCTTCAAGACCGCCGCCGGCCGCCTTCGAGAGCAGGTTGCCCTTGGTGAAGACGCCCGCCCTGGTCACCTTGGTCACGCGGACTCCGTCGGACGCGCGGTAGAGCAGGTAGGTGTTCTGCGCGTCCTGAGTGCTGGCCAGCACCATCCCGCGGTACGGCGTCGGCTTCGTCGCCCAGCCGCCCGGCGACACGTGGTTGGTGACATAGCTGATGACGTCGTTGCCGCAGCCGGTCTCGATGAAGCCGCGGACCTGACCGTCCGGCGCTGTGCTGGTGCTCAACGTCGGAACGGTGGTGCAGGTGACCGTCACCGTGACCCGGGTACCGATCGAGGCCGAAGCGGGTCCCGCTCCGAGCGCCAGGGCTGCCACTGCGCCCATGGCCGTCACCGTCGTGGCGGTCCTGGCCGGGATGCTGCGTCGCTTCATGTCGGCTTCCTTCACGAGGGAGATCGGTGGCCTGCTTGCGCAATCAGGGCGAACTGAGCAACCGTCAGCGTCTCGCCGCGCGCGGTCGGGTCGATGCCGGCGCGGCGAAGGGCTTCCTCGGCAAGGATGGGCGACCCGGCCCAGCCGGTCAATGCACCTCGCAGAGCCTTACGCCGCTGGGCGAACGCGGCGTCGATCACCGCGAACACCTCCTTGCGGGACGCGGTCGTCCCCGGCGGGTCGTGCCGGACGAACCCGACCAGCGCCGAGTCGACGTTGGGAACCGGCCAGAAGACGTTGCGGGGTACGGCTCCGGCCCGCCGGGTCCTGGCGTACCACGCTGCCTTCACGGTCGGGATGCCGTAGACCTTGTTGCCCGGCGATGCCGTGAGCCGGTCGGCGACCTCGGCCTGCACCATGACCAGCCCGTGCCGCAGCGAGGGCAGAATCTCGAGCAGGTGCAGCACGACCGGGACGGCAACGTTGTACGGCAGGTTGGCGACCAGTGCGGTCGGCGGCGGACCGGGCAGCTCGCGCACCGCCAGGGCGTCCGCTGTCACCACGGTGAGCCGGTCCGCGTGCTCCGGCGAGCGCTCGGCGACGGTCAGCGGCAGCCGTCCGGCCAGCCGGGGATCGATCTCGATCGCCACAACCGCGGCCGCAGCCTCGAGCAGGCCCAGCGTGAGCGAGCCCAGCCCCGGACCGACCTCGCAGACGACGTCATCGGGCGCCAGCTCCGCCGCACGCACGATCCGGCGAACGGTGTTGGCGTCGTGCACGAAGTTCTGGCCGAGTGTCTTCGTCGGTCGTACGCCCAGCTCAGTAGCAAGGGCGCGGACCTCCGCCGGTCCCAGAAGCGTCAGAGCAAGTGTCCGCAGGCCGGCCAGGGCGCGCGGCCCTGCTGCGCGTAGAGCAGCTTGGCCCGGTAGGTCTGCTCGGCCGAGGACGCGTTGCTCGGCAGGCCCTTGCCGCCGACGGACCGCCAGGTGCCCAGCGAGAACTGGTAGAGGCCGTAGTAGGGCCCGTCGACCATGTGCGGGTTGCCGCCGGACTCGCACTGGGCCAGCGCAGCCCAGTTGAGGCCGGAACCCTTCTTCGTGGTGGGCGGCTTCGGCGGGCTCGACGGCGGGCTCGACGGCGGGCTCGACGTCGTGGTCGGCCGGTGTGTCGTGCCGGAGGATGAGCCGGACGTCCCGGAGGAGCTGCTCGAGGTGTGGTGGGTCGGCGCTGACGCAGTCGGCGCGGAGGCAGTCGGGGTGATCGACACGGTGTGGGCCACGGGCACGACCTTGGTCCCGTACCGAATCACCTTGGCCTTGGGCGCAAGCGTCCGCAGCTTGATCCGGGTCTTGGAGATCACGTGGCCGTCGGACCGCACGATGATCCACCACTGGTAGCGCATGCCGGTCCGGCCCTCGTGGGCAAGATGGACCGAGCCGGCGGCGAGGTGCGGGTCGGGCACTCGCAGGGTCGGGATGGCCAGCTTGGTTCGCTGGAGCCACTGGGTCCTGGTCACCCGGACGACGTCCACCTTGAGCCCGGTCTCGGGGTAGCCGGCCATCGGCGCCGACACCGTGTCGTGTGCACCGAGCGAGATGCCCTCGCTGGCGAGCAGCTCGGCGACCGTCGGCGCGGTGGTGGTCACGGTGCGACGTGCCGGCAGCGGTGTGCAGTGTCACCACCTGAGGCAGCCGTACGACCAGGGCCATGCCGTCAGCGGGAACGGTCTGGGTGAGCGGCGAGGACACGTAGGCGCCGTCGAGGCGCAGGTTGAGCCCGAGCACGGCCTCGCCGACGGTGTCCTGAGTCACCCAGGCGGTGGTCTGCTGGTTGTCGACATCGAGGGCGATTCGGCGTCCGCGAGCGACCACGATGTGGCCGCCGTCGCTGACGGAGTCGTCGAGGTCGGGGGTCACCGTGTCGTGCGGGCCGAGCTTGACGCCGGCGCGGTGCAGCGCCGACTCGATGCTGCCGGCGAACGTGTGGACCGAGCGCGTGTGCCCGTCGACGCTGATCGACACCGACTTGTCGGCGAGGCTGTAGCCGACCGATCCAGCCGCCATGGCGAGCAGGACCGCGGCCCTTGCCGCGAGCACGAGGGGACGCCGCTGCGGTCGTTGCACGCGTGCTCCCCTCTGCTATCGATCTTTGTCGGGCTTCGTCGGGCACCCTAACGGCATGTTGCGCAGTCACGCAATGTCACGGTGCAACCGGACCGCGCCTGGTGAGCGTGCATAGCGGGGGTGAATGTGCTCACCGTGACGGTCGTGAGCGCCCGAATTATTCCGCGGTTAGCGATAATATCGGACGCCGTACGAGGCGCGTTGAGCGCCCCCGTCACCAAGCGCCGAAGGCCCGCTCGCTGTTGGCGGCCAGCGCGGAGCACATCTGTCCAACCGTCACCGCTGCCGCCTCAGCCATCGCCCGCACCGTGAGCGGGATCAGGTAGGGCGCGTTGGCCGCGCCCCGGTGGGGCATGGGCGTCAGGAACGGGGCGTCGGTCTCGACCAGCAGCAGGTCCAGCGGCGCAACCGCGATCGCGTCCCGCAGCTGCTGCGCGTTCTTGAACGTCATGTTGCCGGCAAAGCTCATGAAGTAGCCGGCGTCAGCGCACACCCCAGCCATCGCGGCGTCGCCGGAGTAGCAGTGGAAGATCGTACGGTCCGGTGCGCCTTCCTCACGCAGGATCCGCAGCACGTCGTCGTGAGCATCGCGGTCGTGGATGACCAGCGCCTTGCCCGACTCCTTGGCGATCGCGATGTGCCGCCGGAACGAGTGCTGCTGCTGCGCCGGCGTCGCCGTGTCGCGGTAGTAGTCGAGGCCCGGTCTCGCCGACCGCCCGCACCCGCGGAAGTCTTGCCAGCCGGGCGATCTCGTCCAGCGCGTCGTCGGTGGACAGGTAGGCCTCGTTGGGGTGGATCGCCACGCCGGCGTAGACGTCGGGGTGCCCCGCGGCAGCCTCGGCCGACCACTGCGACGTCGCCACGTCGACGCCGATCGTCACGACCCGGCCGACCCCGACGGCCTGCGCGGCCGCCACCGCCTCGGCGACAGCCTCCGGCGTCGCGCTGCCCATGATGTCGAGGTGGCAGTGCGCGTCGACGACCGGGATCGGCAGCGGCTCCGGAGCCTCCGGCGGCCCCCCGGCCCGACCGTTCTCGCGTACGCCGGCGCCGCCCCGTCGGCTCACGCCTCGGGCTCCGGCGGCGCCATCCGGGCCAGCTCCTCGTCCACTACCGAGGGGTCGAGCTTCTTGAACAACGGCGTCGGCGGGGCCAACGGCGCCCCGACCCGTACCGGAGTCGACTCCCAGCGGGCGCCGGTGTCGTAGTCGCCCATCAGCACCGGGTAGGAGAAGCCGCCCTCCTCGTCGACCTCGCGCAGCTCCGGCATCGGCGCGAACACGCCCTCGCCGCCGAGCATCGCGTGCACCTGCTGGGAGGAGTTGGGCAGGAACGGCGCGAGCAGCGTCTTGGCGTCGTCGATCACCTGCAGCGCGACGTGGCAGATCGTCTTCATCCGCTCGGGATCGGTCTCGCGGAGCTTCCAGGGCGCCTCGTCGGAGAGGTACTTGTTGGCCTCGCCGATGACCCGCATCGCCTCGTTGAGGCCGAACTTCATCCGGGACCGCTCGAGGTGCTCGCCGACGACCGGGAACGCGTCACGGGTGGCGGCCAGCATCGTCCGGTCGACCTCGGTCAGCTCGCCCGCGGCCGGGATCGAGCCGACGTTCTTGGCGGTGAACGACACCATCCGGTTGACCAGGTTGCCCCAGGCCGCGACCAGCTCGTCGTTGTTGCGCCGGACGAACTCCGACCAGGTGAAGTCGGTGTCCTGGTTCTCCGGGCCGGCAGCAGCCAGGTAGTAGCGCAAGGTGTCGGCGTCGTAGCGCTCGAGGAACTCGCGGACGTAGATGACGACGTTGCGCGAGGACGAGAACTTCTTGCCCTCCATGGTCAGGAACTCGCTCGACACGACCTCGGTCGGCAGCTGCAGCGAGCCGAACTTTCCCGGTGCCCCGCCCTTGGCGCCCTTGCCGTCGTATCCCAGCAGCTCGGCCGGCCAGATCTGGGAGTGGAACGTGATGTTGTCCTTGCCCATGAAGTAGTAGGACTCGGCATCGGGAGCCGTCCACCACTGCCGCCACGCCTCGGGGTCTCCGGTACGGGCAGCCCACTCGACGGAGGCGGACAGGTAGCCGATGACCGCGTCGAACCACACGTACAGCCGCTTGGAGTCGTTGTCCTCCCAGCCCGGCAGCGGGATCGGGACGCCCCAGTCGATGTCGCGGGTCATCGCCCGCGGCCGCAGGTCGTCGATCAGGTTCATCGAGAACTTCAGCACGTTGGGACGCCAGTCTTTCCTGGTCTGCAGCCAGTCCCCGAGCGCCTGCGACAGCGCCGGCAGGTCGAGGAAGAAGTGCTCGGTCTCGATGAACTTCGGCACCTCGCCGTTGATCCGCGAGTGCGGCTTGATCAGCTCGGTCGCGTCGAGCTGGTTGCCGCAGTTGTCGCACTGGTCGCCACGCGCCCCGTCGTAGCCGCAGATCGGGCAGGTGCCCTCGATGTAGCGGTCGGGCAGGGTGCGCCCGGTCGACGGCGAGATCGCGCCACGAGTCGTCTGCTCGATCATGTAGCCGTTCTTGTGCAGGGTCGTGAACATCTCCTGCACGACGGCGTAGTGGTTGCGGGTCGTCGTCCGGGTGAACAGGTCGTACGTGAGACCGAGCGCCTGCAGGTCCTCGGCGATGACCCGGTTGTAGCGGTCGGCCAGCACCTGCGGCGCCACGCCCTCCTGCTCGGCCTGCACCAGGATCGGCGTCCCGTGCTCGTCGGTGCCGCTCACCATCAGCACGTTGTTGCCGGCCATCCGCTGGTAGCGGCTGAAGATGTCGCTGGGTACGCCGAAGCCGGCAACGTGGCCGATGTGCCGCGGGCCGTTGGCGTAGGGCCAGGCGACGGCGGTGAGGATCGTACGAGGGGAAGCCATAGCGTTGATCCTAGTTGTGGCGGCGCAGCGGTCAGCGGCGTTTGGCCGCGACCACCGCGTCGAACACGACCCGCTTCTGCAGCCCCAGCTCCAACGCCGCGGCGGCGATCGCCTCCTTGCGGCTCTCCCCCGCAGCCTCACGCTCGGCGACCATGTCGGCGAGGGCCTCCGGTGGCAGCGCCTCGCCGGCCGTGGGTACGGCTCCGGCGACGACGAGCGTGATCTCGCCGCGCACGTCGCCGAGCGCCCACTCGGCGAGCTCGGCCAGCCCGCCGCGGCGTACCTCTTCATAGGTCTTGGTCAGCTCGCGGCACACCGCAGCCAGGCGATCCGACGCCGAACACGGCCGACAGGTCGGCCAACGACTCGGCCAGCCGGTGCGGCGCCTCGAAGAAGACCATCGTCCTGGGCTCGGCGGCCAGCGCGGTCAGTCGCGAGCGGCGCTCCCCCGGCTTGCGCGGCAGGAACCCCTCGAAGCAGAACCGGTCGCTGGGCAGCCCGCTCAGCGCCAGTGCCGTGGTCACGGCGGACGGCCCCGGCGCCGCCGTCACGGCGATGCCGGCCTCGACAGCGGCGGCGACCAGGCGGTAGCCGGGGTCGGAGACGCACGGCATCCCGGCGTCGGTGACCAGCGCGACGGTACGGCCGGCCTGCAGCTCCTCGAGCAGCACCGGCGTGCGCTCGACCTCGTTGCCGTCGAAGTAGGAGACGACCCGGCCGGTGATCGTCACCCCGAGGTCGTGGGTGAGCCGACGCAACCGGCGGGTGTCCTCGGCGGCGACGATGTCAGCAGCAGCCAGCCAGCTCGCCAGCCGCGGCGAGGCGTCGGACGGATCGCCGATGGGGGCGCCGAGCAGCACCAAACGCCCGGCCACGTGCTCAGCACCCGTCATTCGCCCATCCTGACAGCCCGGCAAGCCCGACCTGGCCCGACCGGAGACGTTCTGCCCCTAACATCGCCTCATGACCGCTGTGTCCGACCTGTCCGACCTCGCCGACCCGACCGGGGACGAGGAGCTGCCGCCGATCACGACGGAAACGCTGCGCGACCGGCTGCTGCCACCGATCCTGGGCAGCCGCTGGGTCGGCTGGGCCGGCCCGATCGGGGTCACGATCCTCGGCTTCATCCTGCGGATCTGGGGCGTCGGGTCGCCGAACAGCACCGTCTTCGACGAGATCTACTACACGCACGACTCGCTCAACCTCTACGAGCACGGGGTCGAGCTGGACCCGACCCAGGGCGACACCAGCCCCGGCTACGCTGTCCACCCGCCGCTGGGCAAGTGGATGATCTCGCTCGGCTACAACTTCTTCCGCATCCACCAGAGCGCGTACAACGCGGCTGCCCCCAAGAGCGACGGCAAGATCCCGCCCTTCGTCTACGACGGCGCCTTTGCCTGGCGGATCTCCGCTGTGGTCTTCGGCAGCCTGGCGATCCTGTTCCTGGCCCGGACCGCGCGCCGGATGACCCGGTCCAACCTGCTCGGCACGATGGCCGGACTGCTGCTCGCCCTCGACGGGCTCGAGTTCGTGCAGAGTCGGCTGGCCCTGCTCGACATCTTTCTGATGTTCTGGATGGTCTGCGCCTTCGCCTGCCTCGTCCGCGACCGCGACTACGTGCGGGAGAAGCTGCTGGTCGCGGTCGAGCGCGGCGACCTGCCCGGGCCGGTGTTCATCGGCACCGGCTGGCGGCCCTGGCTGCTGCTCACCGGTGTGTTCACCGGCGCCGCGTGCGCCGTGAAGTGGGACGGCATCTGGTTCATCCCGGCGTTCGCCCTGCTGGCCGTGGTCTGGGAGGTCGGCTCGCGACGGACCGCTGGCGCCCGGCCGTGGTTCGGCACCGTACGCCAAGGGCTGTGGCGGATCCCGGCCTGGATGGGCGTGGTCCCGGTACTCGTCTACACGTCCACGTGGGCCGGCTGGTTCCTGTCCGACGGAAAGCACGCGTACCAGCACGATCGCTACGTGCATGCCGGTCAGGGCACCGTGGGCCACGTCCTGGCGGTGCTGCACGGCTGGGTCAGGTATCACATCGACGCGTTCAACTTCCACCGCACCCTCTACTCGCCGCACCCCTACGCATCGCGGCCGCTGTCGTGGTTGGTGCAGGCGCGGCCGGTGGCCTACTTCTACTCGAGCCCCACCAGGGGCCAGAACGGCTGCGGCTACGACAAGTGCGCCAGGGAGATCCTCGGCGTCGGCACCTCCGCCATCTGGTTCCCGGCGATCATCGCGATGCTCGTGATGATCTGGTGGTCGGTCGCCCGGCGGGACTGGCGAGCCTCCGGCATCGTCGTCGGCTTCATCGCGACCTGGGTGACCTGGCTGCCCTTCGCCGGCTACTTCCCTGGTACGGGCAGCCGGCCGCGTACCAGCTTCATGTTCTACGCCCTGCCGATCGTGCCGTTCATGGTCCTGGCGATCGTGCTCTGCCTCGGCGCGATGCTCGGAAGACCGGACGCCTCACCCACCCGGCGAACCATCGGGGCGACAGCGGTCGGCAGCTATCTCGTGCTGGTCATCGCCGACTTCTGGTTCCTCTACCCGGTCCTGGCAGGGGTCTCGATCTCGGTCGGCTCCTGGCAGAGCCGGATGCTGTTCCCGAGCTGGATCTGACCTGCAACCGGCGGTGGCGCCGGCGCCGGATTGCCGTACCAGCAAGGACAATCGCGGCGCCCACGATCATCGGGGTCGCGCTGGCCGTCGCCGCGGGGACACCGTGATAGGACCGCGGTGAGAGCCATCGCATTCGCGACGGCGGCCAGATGATGGCGAATGCGCGGCCGATCACGTCCTTCTCCGGAACCGTGGCCGGGCGGATCAGCCGGGAGTCCTGCGAGGCGTTGCGGTGGTCGCCCATCACCCACAATCGGCCGGCCGGGACCGTGACCGCCGTGAAGGTCTTGTTGGCGTCGGTCTGACCCGGATCGACGTAGACGTAGGGCTCGTCGATGCCGACCCCGTTGACCATGACCCGGCCCTTGGCGTCACAGCAGGCGACCGTGTCGCCGGGCAGCCCGATCACCCGCTTGATGTAGTCGGTGCCCTTGGGCGTCAGGCCCACGAAGTCGGCAACCCGGTGGATCGTCCGGCTCACGAGGTTGGTCGGCACGGCCTCGACCGCGCCCTCGTCGGGGTAGTTGTCCTTGCCGTCGAACACGACGATGTCGCCGCGGCGGATGTCACGCAGGTGGTAGACCAGCTTGTTCACCATCACCCGGTCACCACGGCAGCCCGGACACCCGTGCAGCGTCTGCTCCATCGACCCGGACGGGATGAAGAACGCCTGGAACAAGAACGTCTTGATCAGCACCGCCAGCCCCACCGCGATGATCACCAGGATCGGCAGCTCCTGCCAGAAGCTCAGCCGCGACCGGTGCTGGGGGGCGGCCGCAGCGGCAGTCCCGCCCTGCACCGCGTCAGTGTCAGCCCCCGGCTCGGGCACCGGGTCGGAATCCCCGACGGTCAAGGGTGCGCGCCTTTCTCGGGTACGGTTTGGCAGCGTCGGACCCCGCAGATCTCAGGGACGCTTGCCACGCTACCCGCCCACCACAGCCCCGGCGGTCAAGACGAAGCGCGTCCTAGCCGCCAGTCGCGACGGGGCAACGCCGACGCCGGCGTTCGCGTCGCCTGCGCACCCCGGAAGTGCCCAGGACCAGCACTGTCGCCAGCAGCATGGGAGCGGCACCGGCCATCTTCGCCGGGACGCCGTGGTAGGTCTGCGGCGACAGCCAATCCCACCGCGACGGCGGCCAGATGATGGCGAACGCGCGACCGATCACGTCTTTCGCCGGTACGGCGCCGACGAAGCGTGAGTCCTGCGACATGTTGCGGTGGTCGCCCATCACCCACAGCTCGCCCGCTGGCACGGTGACCGCCGTGAAGGTCTTGTTGGCGTCGGTCTCACCGGGGTCGACGTAGACGTAGGGCTCGTCGATGCCGACCCCGTTGACCATGACCCGGCCCTTGGCGTCACAGCACGCGACCGTGTCGCCGGGCAGCCCGATCACCCGCTTGATGTAGTCGGTGCCCTTGGGGGTCAGGCCCACGAAGTCGGCGACGTCGTGGATCACCCGGCTCACGATGTTGCCGGGCTCCGCCGTCGGAGCACTCTCGTCCGAGTAGTTGTCCTTGCCGTCGAACACGACGATGTCGCCGCGGCGGATGTCACGCAGGTGGTAGACCAGCTTGTTCACCATCACCCGGTCACCACGGCAGCCAGGACACCCGTGCAGCGTCTGCTCCATCGACCCGGACGGGATGAAGAACGCCTGGAACAAGAACGTCTTGATCAGCACCGCCAGCCCCACCGCGATGATCACCAGAATCGGCAGCTCCTGCCAGAAGCTCAGCCGCGGCCGACGCTGCGACGGCGTGGCGTTGGTGGTGGCCTCGGCGCCGACGGGCTGGCCCACGGTGTCGGCTGCCGTGCTCCCGGCGCTGGGGGAGGCTGCGTCGCGCTGGGCGTCGTCGGCTTGCACCGGGTCGGGATCCCCGACGGTCACAGGTGTGCGCCTTCCTCTGGACACGACTGACTGATGGCGGGGCAACCCGCGGTGGGCGCCTGCCACGCTACCCGGTCAGTTCGTGAACGGCGTGCTCCCGTGGGGGGTTCCCGGTCCGGCGAGAAAGAGACCCGTCAGCGGTGCGGGCGCGGTCAGGCCTTGGCGCCGAACGTGCGGAGGACGTGCTCGAGCGTCGAGGTGAGCAGCTCCTGGGTCGCCTCGCGGGTGGCCTCGCCGCGCAACCAACGTCGCGTGGCGGCGCGGTTCAGTCCCGTCCAGCACTCCAGCGCGAAGCGCAGCCGGGGCGAGTCCGCGGCGATGTCGCCGTGGAAGGCCGTGACCAGCGCGACCGCACGGCGCATCAGGTCGCCCACGACGCGCGCCACTTCCGGGTCGCCGACGTCCTCACCGGGTGCCATGGTGGCTAGCCAGATCGTCCTGTTCGCCTCGGTCCAGTCGAGCCACCGCGACACGGTGTCGGCCACCCGCGCGTGGGCGCTGCGCCCCGCGGGCGGTCTCAGACGTTCCTCACGGACGGCGCCGATCCGCTCGAGCAAGGCCAGATAGACCTCCTTGCGTCCGCCGAAGTAGTGGTGCACCAGACCCCGCGTCACACCGGCGGAGTCCGCGATGTCGTCGATCGAGACGCCGGCGTAGCCGCGCTCGGCGAACAACTCATTGGCTGAGTCGAGGATTTGCTCGCGCCGCTGGCCGGCGGCCAGACGCTGGTAGCCCGGAGTCATGACTCATAGGTGATCAGTTAATTGGCGATTCGTCAACTGTCAGTTATCATTCTGTCAACAACGCGGGGGCATCTGGCGCTGCTGCATCGGGATAGGCGACGACGAAAGCGCACCCACCGTGGTGCTGCACCAGCTGTCGCATGTGATCGCCCACACGGATCCCCACGGCGAGTTCGCTCAGGTGCGCCGGGCCGCAGCAGGGAGATCAGGGCCAGCTGTCGCTCCAAACGGAAACGTCTACGGACGGTGCTACTCGGGATGACCTCCCGAGCGGTTTCCGCCTGGCCGGATGTCCCGACCGGATCCTCACAAGGAGTACCAACGTGCGCAAGTCAACGATTGTCACGGCCGG
Source organism: uncultured Actinomycetota bacterium (assembly GCA_963797535.1). GTDB lineage: Bacteria > Actinomycetota > Actinomycetes > JAWWOL01 > JAWWOL01 > JAWWOL01. Next base: position 329,472 of record CAWCPQ010000002.1, read on the forward strand.
AGCACTGACTGCGAGCTTGCTCGTGCTGCCCGGTGCGGCACTGGCGTCCAACGGTCACGCGTGGCTGCTCGGTGCCGGCAACACGGAGACCAAGACCACCACGGTCACCAACTCCGCTGGCACCCCGCTCAGCCTCCACGCCAAGTCGGGCTACGCCCCGCTGGCGGTCAACTCGTCCAAGACGGTGACCAAGCTCTCGTCCGACTACCTTGACGGGCTGTCCTCCGGCTCCTTCGCCAGGGTCAGTGGCAAGACCGGCACGATCGTGCATGACGGCACCTCTGACGCTAAGGGTGCGCACTGCCCGAGCGGCACGGTGTTCGTCTCCGGCGGCGGCATCTCCAAGGGCATCGGTCAGGCCGGTGCCAATCTCGTCTACTCCGGCCCCGACTGGGATGCCAACACCGAGGCCCTCATCCCGAACTCGTGGCTCGTGCTCGACAACTCTGGGTATGCCACGATTTCGTTCGTGACCTGCTACTCCCCGTCCGGTGCTGCGATCCACGGTGCGGCGACGACCCTTGGTGGTCTCACGGGCGCCAGCACCACCTCGGCGTCGAGCTCGTCGTACCACTCAGCTGCGGCCTCCAAGAAGGCCAGCCAGTTCCGGGCCGTTCAGGCCAAGTAGTTCTGAGGGCAAGGCGGGGTCGCCGTGCGCTAGCGGCCCCGCCTGACCCCTGCGCAGGCTGGTCATGGTCAAGAGATCACCGAGTAATTGGCGATCCGTCAACTGTTTGTTATCATTCCGTCAACAACGCGGCCAGCGCCGCCCTCACGTCGCAGGCCGCGGCGCAACGCAGTAAGGACAAGCATGCGCAAGACCCGCGCGCTCTCCAGCACGCTCGCCGTGGCCGTCGTGGCCGGCACCCTTTCCCTCGTCCCGCTCGCGGCCGCCGTCGCCGCCCCGAGCACCGGCACGACTTTCGACCTGCCGTCCTACGACGGCACCTTCACCGGCGCCGCCGGCAACCGGCACACCAACTACCGCACCGACGCCGGCCAGGGCTTCACGCTGGCCGATCTCGGTCCGGCCGGGCAAGCCACGTTCAGCACGGTCGTGCGTGCGGACGCCGCCGCCGCCAACTGGACCAATGACGGTGAGCTCGAGGCAGTCGGCTTCGTCCGCCAGATCGCTGGCGAGACCTTCGTCAGCAATGGCGACACCTTCACCGGTGGCAACCCGCTGGGCACGCCGCAGCACGACGGGGACCCGGTCGTGTTCGGCCAGTACAACGGCGGTGGCGCTGGCAACCCCTTCTGCGCCAACGGGAAGTTCTTCCTGAACGGCAACTTCGTCTTCGGCCCTGGTGAGGAGTGCGCGCTCGTCAACGACGACGCCACGCAGACCGCGCCGGTGCTCGGTGGTGCGCAGCGCTTCACCGTCACGATCGATGCCGACGGCACATGGACCGGATCGGTCACCCCGCTCGACACGAACGGCAACCCCATCGCCGCAGAAGGATTCATCGGCGCCCACGCTGACCAGCAGTTCAGCGGCACGCTGCCCGGCGACGCGAATACTTCGTTCGTGCCGATGATCCGGCTGCGTGCCGGTGACACCAGCGGCGCCTGGTCCTACAACGTCAGTAACTCCAGCCTGGCAACGACCGGGTGGGACAACTGCCCCGTCACCGTCGACAACGCCACGCAGACCGCAACGCTCAAGGGCAACTGCACCACGGCGACCACGCTGGTCGTGCCCGACGGCTGGACGATCGACGGTGGCGACCACACCATCACCGCGACCGAGGCCAACGGCACGACGTTCCACGGTGCTGTGCTGCAGAACAGCGGCGCCTCGATGAACGTCCGCCACCTCAAGATCGCGACCACTGACGACTGGAACGGCGAGAGCAAGAACTCCTCCCCCGACGGCATCTTCGGCATCCGGCTGCTGCACGCCTCGGGCGAGCTCAGCAACGTCGCCATCGACGGCATCTCTCACGGCAACGGCGTCAACGAGGGCAAGGGCGTCTTCGTCGACAACCAGGCAGGCACGGCGCACAAGACCGTCACCATGGACCACCTGACCGTCAGCCGCTACCAGAAGAACGGTGTCGACGTCCGTGGTGACGTGTCGGCGACGCTGACCAACTCGACGATCGGGGCCACTGCATCGCCGACCGGCGCTCCGCTTGACGGCAAGATCGCGGGCAACTCGGTCGTCGTCCTGGGCGGCGCGGACGCAGTCATCAGCGACAACCACATCACCGGCAACGACTGGGACGGCGACAACTCCACCAACGCGACCGGCGTGCTGGCGCTGAACGCCGGCAAGGTCACCATCGAGCGCAACGTCCTCGACGGTGCCGGCACCGACGTCGCGGTTGACGTCGAGCACAGCCACAGCGTCACGGTGCAGTGCAACCTGCTCGGCCGCACGGCGGACAACAACGGTGGGATGGACATCTGGAACACGGGCGTCCTCGCGAGCGACACCCCCGGCCTGGTCGTCCGCGACAACACGGTCACGGGCTTCGCGACCGACGCTGATGGCACGAACAATGTCGTGAACCAGGGCCGCTGCGTCCCGGCGACGGCGACCGTCACGGTCACCGGCATCACCTCGACGGACGCGACGGTGCATTGGGCCGCTGGCAAGGCGAAGGACTACGCCCCGGTCACCGGCTGGGAGCTGGCCGGACCCTCGGGTTCGATCGACCTTCCTTCCGGCGTGACGTCGTACCACCTGACCGGCCTGCAGGCCGGCCATGCCTACCCCGTCAGCGTCCGGGCGGTCAACGTCTCCGGCCACGGCGGCTGGGCCGGATCGCTGCTGACCACCACGCCCACGCCCGGTCCGGTCGTGCACGCCGCGACGCTCACGTCCCCCCGCACGGTTGTGTACGGCGCCAAGGCGTCCGTTCGTGGTCGGCTGACCAGCAACGGCGTGGGTGCCCCGGCAACGACGGTGACGCTGTGGAAGCTGGACACCGGTCGCTGGGTGAAGGTCGGCACGGCCACCACCGCGGCTGACGGCACCTGGACGAGGGCCTTCACCCCGAACCGGACCGTCGCCGTGCGCGCCACCGCGACCGGCTTCCCGACCGGGATCGGCACCGTGATCGTGGCCAGCAAGGTCACGGTCAAGGCCAAGGCACTCACCGCCAGGGTATGGGCGTCGCCGTCGCTCGCCGGTACGATCGCGGCGCTGCAGAAGCACTCCGGCTCGACGTGGGTCACGGTGGCCAGGGCGAAGCTGTCCTCGAAGTCCACGGCGACCTTCGTTGCCAAGTCGAAGGGCTACTACCGCGTCGTCGTGCACGCCGCGCGTGACATCGCCCAGGGCACCAGCGCCACGGTCATCCTGAAGAAGTAGGCCCACCCGAAAGCGGCCCCGCACCTGGACAGGTGCGGGGCCGCTTTCATGTTCAAGGGCAGAGAGGTTGCCCCCGGTGTCGGACGTTCGGTGGGCCCAGCCGCATCCGGTGCCTAACGCCGACGACGGGTCCCTCGATCGGCGGCGCGGCTCGATAGTGAGGTCGCACTCGGGCAAACCACACTCGAACGGCTGCTGCACTCGGCCTGTTCGAAGATCATTACCTCGAACTGCCGCTGACGGGGTGGAGCACAGGAGATTCGAACTCCTGACCTCTGCGATGCGAACGCAGCGCTCTACCAACTGAGCTAGTGCCCCGGAACGGCTGCCGACGTTACCATGCCCGCCCGTGCCGCTTTGCCGTTAGTCGTTGACCGCGCGCCTGCGCTGGGACGAGTGGCCGAGGATGTCGTCGAGCTGGTCGAACTCGAACAGCTCCTCGTCCTCGTTCATCTGGTCGTAGACGTCGCCGCCACCGCCAGCAGGACCTACCGGAGGCGAACCGCGCGGCCCGCTGCTCAGCAGCGACTCCGTCGAACCAGCCGCCGGTCGGCGGAGCGACCGTCGGTTGCGCGACGACCGGCTTGGTGACGTAGGTCGGCAGCGTCACGGGCACCGGAGCCCAGCTGCCGTCGGCCATCGCCGAAGCGGCCATCGTGGCCGGCGCCTCGACCCTTGCGGAGCCGGCCGGCGTACGGGAACCGCGGCGCGAGCGACTTGCCGTGGCTGCCTGCCGGCGAGCCCTGGCCCGACGACGGTCGATGGCTGCCTGGCGCTGGGCCTCGGCCCGCCCGTTGGTGACGTACATCACCAGCAGGACGGAGCTGATGCCCACGGTCAGCCACCAGCGGCCACCGGAGCTGAGAGCCAAGGCGATGCACAGGGCAAGGGCCAGGGTCAGCAGGAGCACCGTGCGGCGGCGCTTGGCGGCGACGGCCCTGCGGCGAGCGGCGACCCGCTCGGCGGGTGTCGCTGCTGCCGTTGCCAGCTCGGCGACGAACTCGGGTGCGGGGCTGACGACCGGGCGCCGCTCCTGCGCCGACTTGCGCTGCGCCAGGACCTCGCGCCGGCCGGGGACGTACGGCGTACGGCGGGAGAGGATGCGCAAGGCGTACGAGAAGCGGTCGACCGACCGAACCTCGGTCACGGTGTCGTGCTTACGGACCAGAGCCGGGACTAGCAGACTGCCCCACAGGGCAACAATGACGACAAGGATGAGCCCGCTCAGGTTCATCGTGCGTGGCCTCCTTCCGCTCGTGTGCGCCAGTGACGCTAGCGACAGGTGTGACGAACCCGGTGGACCTGGCTCGGTGTGTCGCCGTCTGTCTACTTCTCGTCCCGACTTGTGTTCGACGTCCAGCCGGTACATCCCGTTGTCATCGGGAGTTTCCCTGCCCGTGCGAGCCGCCGGCTGTGCTCCCGGCTAGTGCAGCGCTCTGGCCAGCCGCAGCAGGCCGCCAGCGGCCTGGGCACTGGTCAGCTCGTAGCGCAGGTGGTCACGCCAGGCTCCGGCGACGTGCAGGTGCGCCGGGCGCAGGTCCACCTCGCGGAAGCCGAGCTTCTCGACCACCCGACGGCTGGCGAGGTTGTCCGGCTGGATGTTGGCCTCCACCCTGGGCAGCGTCGATGGTGGCGAAAGCGTGGTCGAGCACCAGGGCGAGGGCCCTGGTGGCGATGCCACGGCCGGTGAAGGCGTTGTCGACCCAGTAGCCCACGTAGGCCGCCTCTGCGGGTTCGCGGCCGAGGCTGCCGACCGTCACCTGACCGACGAGCGATCCGTCGAGGGCCACCGCGAACGGCAACGTGTTGCCGACGGCCGCGTCGTCGCGCAACCGAGCCAGGGTCACGGCGTAGCTGGACCAGGTGGCCGGCGGGGACGTGACCTGTCCGGGCGGGGTGACCTCCCAGGGCGCCAGTGCCGCCGCGGAGCCGCGCCTCGAGGCGACCCAGCGTCGGCCGTCACGCCAGCGCAGCGGGCGCACCGTCAGCCGACCGTCCTTGAGGGTGACCGGCCACGCCTCGGGTGGAAACGGCCCCGGTCCGAGCACGTAGCTCACGACGGCGTCGCGTGGTCGCCGGCCCCTCGCAGCTGGGCGAGAGCATGGCCCACGATTGGCTGGCAGTACGGCAATCCCGTCGCGCACGCCACCGGGCGAGCCCGGCAGGTTGACCACCAGCGTCTGCCCGATCACACCGGCGACCCCGCGGGACAGGGCGCTGGCGGGCACGGCGTCGCGTGAGTAGGCCCGGATCGCCTCGGCGATGCCCGGGAACGGGCCGTTCGAGCAACGCAAGCGTCGCCTCCGGTGTCACATCGCGCGGTGAGATGCCCGTACCCCCGGTGGTCACGACAGGAGCTCGACGCCGGCCGAAACCGCTTGCTGTACAACAACTTTGATGTCGTCAACCTCGTCGGCGACCACCACAACCTCTGCGACCGAGAAGCCGAGACCGGCGAGCAGCTCTGCCGCCAGCGGGCCGGACAGGTCGGCGCGGCTGCCGGCTGCTGACCGGTCGGAGACAGTGATGACCGCGGCCCGCGCACCCGCGGGCACGGTGCTCACCCGGTCCCCGGTGACCCCGATGGTCGCTGCCAGTCCCCGTGGACGCCGCCGGTCTTCGCCTCGACGCGCACGTCGGTGACCACTGCTGCCGGGTCGACTGCCTTGACCATGTCGATGAGGGCGAGCGCCGCGACACTGACCGCGGTCAGCGCCTCCATCTCGACGCCGGTGCGGTCGGTGGTGCGCACGGTCGCCTCGATCGACGACCGCGTCCTCGAGCGATGGTCGAGAGCCACTTCGACGCCCGACGAGCGCGATCGGGTGGCACAGCGGGATCAGGTCCGGGGTGCGCTTGGCCGCCATGATGCCGGCGATGCGAGCCACGCCGAGGGCGTCGCCCTTGGGCACCCCGTCGCCCCGGAGCAGGTCGACGACCTCGGAGCTGAGCTAGCACCCGACCGGTCGCCACGGCCGTGCGCCGGGTCACGTCCTTGCCGCTGACGTCGACCATGCGGGCGGCGACCGCTGGAGTCGACGTGGGTCAGGCCGGCGCCGCTGCGCTGCGTCATCCGTGCCGCCGTTCGAGCACCATCACCGGGACCGGTGTCCCGGCCGGCAGCTCGGTGATCTCCTCGGGGACGACGGCGAGGGCGTTGGCCTGTGCCATCGAGGAGATCAGGTGGGAGCCGGCACCGCCGACGGGGGCCGCGACGTACTCACCGTCCTCGACGGTCAGCCGCACCCGGACGAACTGGCGCCGGCCGGCCGGGGACTTGCAGTGCCTCGGTCAGCCTGGCCCGAATCCGTGGCCGGTGGATCGGCTCCGACCCGAGCATCCGCCGGATCGCCGGGCGCACGAAGACCTCGAAGGAGACCAGCGGCACTGACCGGGTTGCCCGGCAGGCCGAAGAACGGCACCTTGTCCTCGCCGATGGTGCCGAACGCCTGGGGCATGCCGGGCTGCATGGCGACCCGGCTGAACTGCACGTCGCCCAGCCGGCCGATGACCTCGCGCACGACGTCGTGAGCGCCGACGCTGACCCCACCGGTGGTGATCACGATGTCGGCCCGGATCAGCTGGTCCTCGATGGTGCTGATCAGGATGCGCGGGTCGTCGGAAACCGGACCGACCCGGTAGGCGATCGCCCCGGCCTCACGTGCCGCACCGGCCAGCGCGTAGCCGTTGGAGTCGTAGATCTGCCCTGGTGCCAAGGGTTCTCCGAGCTCGACCAGCTCGCTGCCGGTCGAGACGATGACGACCCGCGGCTTCGGCCTGGCCCGCACCCGGCTCCTGCCGACCGCAGCGATCAGGCCGAGCTGGGCCGCCTGCAGATAGGTGCCGCTCGTGAGTACGGTGGCGCCGGCCGCGACATCCTCGCCGGCCCTGCGGATGGCGTTGCCCAGCGGCACCGCACCACGGATCGTCACGTGGGCGATGCCGGCGTCGGTCAGCTCGACCGGAACGACGGCGTCGGCGCCGACCGGAAGCACGCCGCCGGTCATGATCCGTACGCACAGACCCGGCTGCACCGAGTAGCCGCCGCGGGAGCCGGCCGCGACGTCGCCGACGACCGGAAGCACGACCGGCGTCGCGTCGCTCGCCGAGGCGACGTCCTCGCTGCGCACGGCGTAGCCGTCCATCGCCGCGTTGTCGAAACCCGGCAGCGGCGCCGTCGCCACGATGGCCTCGGCCAGCACGCACCCGTGGGCGTCGAGCAGGGTGAGGTCGAGCTCCGGGAGCGGCTTGACCACCGACATGATCAGGTCGATCTGGCCGTCGACGGTGATCGGCGTGGCGGCTGACGCCGCGAAGCCGGCGCCCGTCGGCGGGAGGCTCATGACCGGCGCTCGTCGACGAAGTCGTAGAGCCAGCTGACGAAGTCGGGGCCGAGGTCCTCGCGGTCGGCCGCGAGCCGGACGACGGTGCGGAGGTAGTCGAGGCGGTCGCCGGTGTCGTAACGACGGCCGCGGAACAGCACCCCGTGCACGCCGCCGCCCTCGCTGGCCGGAATCGACGCGAGCGTGCGCAGGGCATCGGTCAGCTGGATCTCGCCGCCGCGGCCCGGCTTGGTCTCGCGCAGGACCCCGAACACCTCGGGCGCCAGGACGTAGCGGCCGATGACGGCGTAGTTGCTGGGGGCGTCGGCGACGTCGGGCTTCTCGACCAGGTCGGTGACCGAGACCACGTCGTCGGTCTCGCCCTCGGCCGGCTCGACCGCCGCGCAGCCGTACAGCGAGATCTGCTCCGGGGGAACCTCGATGAGGGCGATGACGCTGCCGCCATGGCGCTCCTGGACGGCGATCATCGTGCTGAGCAGGTCGTCGCGCTCGTCGATCAGGTCGTCACCGAGCATGACGGCGAACGGCTCGTGGCCGACGTGCTGCGCCGCGCACAGCACCGCGTGACCGAGGCCGAGCGGGTCGCCCTGGCGGACGTAGTGCACGGTCGCGAGATCGGTCGCCTGCTCGGACAGCGCCAGCTTGTTGGTGTCGCCCTTTTCCTTGAGCGTGTGCTCGAGCTCGACGGCGCGGTCGAAGTGGTCCTCGAGCGGACGCTTGCTGCGGCCGGTGATCATCAGCACGTCGGACAAGCCCGGACCGTACGGCCTCCTCGACGACGTACTGGATCGCCGGCTTGTCGACCACCGGCAGCATCTCTTTCGGGATCGCCTTGGTGGCGGGCAGGAACCGCGTGCCCAGTCCGGCGACAGGGATGACGGCTTTGGTGATCTGCACGGACAACACAGCTCCTGCCCTCGACAACGCCTCTGTGCGCTCACCTTATCGGTGTGGTCGCTCAGTCGTGCTGGGCCACCTCGAGGTCGCTGGCCATCCGCCAGGCGTTGCGCCCCGCATCCTTGGCAGCGTAGAGCGCGGAGTCGGCGTTGCGCATCAGCGTCGCGGCGCTGCTGCCGTGCGGTCGGGAAGACCGACACCCCGACGGAGACCGTGATCGCCAGCGGCTCCTCGCCCTCCTGCAGGAACGGCCGGTGGCTGACCACGTCGCAGATCCGTTGCGCCGCGCCGGCGGCGCCCGCAGCGTCGGTCTCGGGCAGGATCAGCACGAACTCCTCGCCGCCGTAGCGGGCCAGCGTGTCCACCTCGCGGATCTCGGCCTTGACCCTGGTGGCGAGCTCGATCAGCACCGAGTCCCCGCGCTGGTGGCCGTAGCTGTCGTTGACGTCCTTGAACTTGTCGAGGTCGAGCAGCAGCAGCGACAGCGGCCGGCCGAACCGGGCCGAGCGCTCGATCTCCTTGGCGAACGTCATCGTGAAGTAGCGGTAGTTCCACAGCCCGGTCAGACCGTCGGTGATCGACAGCCGCTGAGCCTCCTGGTGCAGCAGCACGTTGTCGATGGCGACGGTGGCCTGGCTGGCGAAGGTGCGGATCGTCTCGAGGTCGCCACGGTCGAATTGCCGATGCCGTCGCCCACCTGCTTGTCGTACAGACCGAGGACACCGGTGACCCGGCCCGACGCCCGCAGCGGGACCGCGATCAGCGACCGGCCGGTCGGTTCCTCGGCACAGGTTGTCAGCTCGCCGGCGCCGGGCCCGATCCGGCCGCGCACAGCCTCACCGTTGGCGGCGACCAGGCCGAGGACGCCGTCGCCGAAGCCCAGACGCGAGCCGAACGGCGCCCCTCGCTCCGCCACGCCGACACCGACTCGCTGGAACAGGTCACCGCGCGCCCCGCCGCCGGAGTGCGGCAGGTAGATCGCGCCGGCCTGAGCCCCCACGCTGGTCATCGCGGTCTCGAGGATGACATGCAGGATGCGGTTGAGGTCATGGGTGCCGGAGAGCGTGTCGCCGAGGCGGGCCAGGTTGCGGCGCAGCTCGTCCCGGCTGTCCTGCAACGCGCCGATCGACTGGCGCAGCTCGGTCGTCATCTCGTCGAAAGCGCCTGCCAGCCGGCCGATCTCGTCGCCGCCCCCGAGGTCGGGTACGGGCGTGTCGAGGTCACCGTCAGCGATCCGCCTGGCGGCCAGGGCGAGCTCGGTCAGCGGCCGGGTGGTGACTCTCGCCAGCTGCCAGCCGAGGCCGACGGCCAGCACCACCGCCGCTGCGAGGACCGCCGCGAGGGTCGAGGTCAGCGACGTCATGCCCAGCCCCGGTCGCGCGGTCACCACCACCGTGACCGGTCGGTCCGGCCCCTGCGCCACCGCGCCGAGCAGCTGGCCGTTGACCGTCACGACCTTGCCGCTGGCGGCCGCCTTGGCCGCTGCCGAGGCGTAGCGCGCGGCAGCAGCTGGCGCGGCGGTGGATGCGATCACCTTGCCGTCCCTGACCAGGGTGATGTCGCCGCCGGCGAGGTCCTGCCAGGCCTTCATCGTGTCCGGGTCGAGCGTGATGCCCACGATCGCGCGCCCGGAGCCGGCCAGGTCGACCCCGTTGATCACGGCGTACGGGTTCGAGCCAGTGGGCGCGTCGCAGAACGCCACCGTGTTGGAGGCGATCTGAGTGGTGAGGGCGCTCTGAGCCTGCGGCGGCAGCTTGCCGGCCTGCGCCAGGACCTTGCCGTCGGCGCCGAGGACGGCGGCGTAGGACACGCCGTCGCGGCCCACCGCGTCCACGACGGACGCCTGCGGCGAGCCGGCCGCCGACTGGTAGGCGATCGTGTTGGCCACGTCGCCGGCCAGGGAGCACCGGGCGGACAGCTCGTTCGACACTGCCGCGGCCGAGGTCGCCACCCGTTGGCGAGCGGCATCCCCGCCGAAGCCGGGGACCCCCCGGCTGAGCAGCAACGCAGCGAGCAGCAGCGGCGCGAGCACCACGAAGACGAAAGCGAGGGACAGCCGCAACCGTAGGCTCATCCGCTCACCTCCCGCCACTGCATACGACCACATTTGCTGTCGCGTTCAGCAGCGATGCTCGCACACCATTTCGGCTTCCCTGACGCACCGCTAGCCTTTCCCTGTGGAAATTCGCCTGAGCGACCGAAAGGCCGACCTGCGCGCCAGGCTCGTCCGCGCCCGTACCCATCGGGACAACGAACAACTCACCCAGATGGGTGCCTCGCTCGCTCAGCGTGTTCACTCGCTCGTGCCGACCCGGACCGTTGCGGCCTACATCGGGGTCGGAACCGAGCCGCCGACGCTGCCGCTGATCGAGGCGTTGTACGCGGCGGGGGCAAGGGTCCTGCTGCCGGTCGTCCGCCCGCACGGCACCTTGGACTGGGCGGACGCCCCCGCCCGTGACGCCGTTCGGACCGGGCCGCTCGGGCTGCTGGAGCCGGCCGGCCCTTTCCTCGGCAGCGATGCGGTCGGTGACGCCGGTCTGCTGCTGGTGCCGGCGCTCGCGGTCGACCGGCACGGTCACCGGCTGGGCCGAGGCGGCGGCTACTACGACCGCCTGCTCGCCGCGGTCTCCCGTACGGGAAGGGCTCGAGTCGTTGCCGTGGTCTTCGACGACGAGATCCTCGACGACGTCCCGGTGGAACCACACGACATCGCGGTGGATGCGGCTTTGACGCCGTCCGGTCTGATCGAGTTCGGCGGTGAGCAACGCAGGGAAGACCCACCCGCATGGACGCGAAACGGGTAGTCAAAGAGCTGGACGACAGGCAGCAGGCGCACTCCCCGGTGGGCTTCCCGGTCGCGGTCTACCGCAAGTACAGCGACGACCAGGCCGGCAACCTCGCCAACCTGATCGCCTACTGGGCCTTCTTCTCGCTGTTCCCCCTGCTGGCGGTCGCGATCACGATCGTGGGCTTCGTCGGCGTGGGAGAGGGCACGTTCCGGCAGGTTCTGCGGTCGTTCCCGATCATCGGCCCGACCATCAGCAACGAGCAGGGGCTCACCGGCAGCCCGTGGGCGCTGACCCTCGGCATCGTCATCGCCGTGTGGACCGGCCTCGCGGTCTTCAAGACGCTGCAGACGTCGTTCGACGCCGTGTGGGAGGTGCCGATGACCGACCGGCCCGGCTTCAAGGAGACCTTGCTGCGATCCGTGAAGGCGCTGGCGGTCCTCGGCACGGGGTTCATCCTCACCCTGGGTCTGTCCGGGATCGCCACCGGAGGCAAGGGCATCAGCGTCAGCCTCCCGCTGTGGCTGCGGCTGCTGGTGGGCGTGGCCACGATCGGGCTCGACATCCTGGGGTTCTGCCTGGCGTACACCTTCCTGACCAAGCGCGATCTCCGGTTCCGCCAGGTCCTTCCCGGCGCGCTGTTCGCCGGGGTGCTGTTCTTCTTCCTGCAGCTGGCCGGGACCGCGCTGATCAGTCACGGCGCCAAGGGACACACCGGCGCGACCACGGCCGATCGCGGTGGTCCTGGGCATGCTCTGGTGGTTCTCCCTCCAGGCCCAGGTGACGCTGTACGGGGCGGAGATCAACGTGGTCCTGGTCGAAAAGCTGTGGCCACGAGGCCTCGTCGACGCGCCGGACACTCGCGCCGACGAGCGGGCCTACCAGGCCTACGCCGAGGAGAAGACGTACCGGCCCAACGAGAGCGTCGAGGCGACGTTCCACGAGGGACTCCCGGAGAACGCACGGCCCACCGGCACCGGTGCCTGGCGGCGCGAGGAGTAGGCGGTCGAACCGGGCACGCGCTGCCAGGATCAGCCGGTGTAGGCAGCCTGCTCGCCGGCGGAGACGTCGATGGAGAACCAGACGCACTTGCCGGCGGCGGTCTCCTCTATCCCCCACTGGTCCGCCAGCGCATCGACCAGGTGCATGCCGCGCCCGTTGGCGTCGTCGTTGCGATAGGCCCGTCGCCGCGGCGGGATGCGCGCCCCGTCGTACACCCGGACCACCGCACGGCCGGCCTCGATCGCGGCGGTGAGCCGCAGCGGTGTGCCCGCGTGCAGGACGGCGTTGGTGACTACTTCGCTGGTCAGCAGGAGCGACCCGGTCCAGCGCCTGCTGGTCGAGGCGGTCTGCGTGTCCGGACCGGCGGTCAGGACGAGCCGGCGTACGGCGTCGCGCGCCACCGCGGCGCTGCTGGCCTCGGCGGGGAGCTGGATGTCCACAGGCGACACGGCGGTCAGCCTAGACCCTGCGCCAGCCCGTCAGTCCGAACGCCACCGGTCGCCGTGTCGGAGGGAAGGCCGGTTCGGCTGATCAGCCAGGCAGCCAGCTCGTCCGAGGGCAACGCATGGGCGATCAGCCAGCCCTGCGCGACGTCGCAGCCCATGGCCACCAGCAGCTCCAGGGTGGCGTTGTCGCTGACGCCCTCGGCGACGACGCGCAGGCCGAGGTTGTGGCCGAGGTCGATCATGGACCGGACGATGGCGCCCGAGGCTCGGTTGTCCGCCATCGCGACGACGAAGCTGCGGTCGATCTTGAGCTCCCGTACCCGAAGGTCCGCCAGGTAGGCGAGCGCGGTGTGACCCTGGCCGAAGTCGTCGACGGACACGGCGATGCCAGCCCCGTCGAGGACCTTGACGGTGGACCTCGCCGTGTCCGGATCGGCGAGCAGAGCGGTCTCGGTGATCTCGAGCACCAGCCGGGACGCCGGGATGCCAGCGGCGGCGAGGGCACGCAGCACGCCGTCGGCGAACGTCGGCTGGGCGAGGTTGCGGGCCGAGATGTTGACGGCAACGGACACGTCGCGCGAGCTCAGGACCCCAGGACTTGATGTGGGCCAGGGCAGCAGCGAGGACCCAGTCGGTCAACGGCTCGATCAGGCCGGTCGACTCGGCGGCGTCGATGAAGTCCGCCGGCATCAGCAGCGTGCCGTCCGGTCGTGCCCAGCGCACCAGCGCCTCGACCGAACGGGACATCCCGTCGCCGAGCGTCAGCTTGGGCTGGTAGTGCAGGACCAGCTGGTCACCCTCGATGGCCCGGCGCAGCTCGGCGAGCAGGGCCAGCTTGGCCGGGTCGAACTCATCGAGCTCCGGGGTGTAGCGGACCACCGGACGCCGGATCACCTTGGCGTGGTGCAGGGCGATGTGCGGCGTGGCGGACCAGGTCGGCGCCGTCGGGCTCGTCGGAGTCGCGGACAGGTCAGGGCGACGCCGAAGCTGGCCTCGACCGCCAGCGGGATGCCGCCCAGGGTCAGCTCGGCGACCAGGGCCGACTGCAGCGCGGTCAGCCGGGACAGTGCCTGCTCCTCGACGGCTCCAGGCTCGAGGCCGGTCATCAGGACGGCGAACTCGTCGCCGGCGAGGCGGGCCACGCTGTCGCTGCCGGGGATCGCGTCGGCAAGGCGTCGCGCGACCACGCGCAGCACCTCGTCGCCGTGCGGTGACCCAGGGTCTCGTTGATCTCGCGGAAGCCCTCGAGGTCGAGCACGGCGACCGCGACGCCGGCGGGGTCCCGTACCAGAGCGTCGGCGACCTCACGGCGGAACGACGTGCGGTTGGGCAGCTCGGTCAGCACGTCGACGGTGGCGAGATAGGCGTTGTCCACCGCCTGCTTGCGCAGCCGGCGGGTGACCGAGGCGGAGATCAGCGCGAGCACCAGGTAGAGCAGCAGCAGGCCGCCGGAGCAGATCAGGGTGAGCGCCCGCAGCCCGGCGCTGACGTCGGCCTGGATCGGTGCGTACGGGAGGTAGACCTCGAGCACGCCGACGACGTGCTGGTCGGCACCCTTCTCCAGCGGCAGGTAGACCTCGACGACCTTGCCGCCGACGGGTGCCTTCTCGCCGGCGTCCTGGTTGAGCCGGGTGAGCGAGGCGACCGTCTCCCCCTGCAGAGCCTCCGTCACCTCGTCGTCGGGCCCTGCCGACATGTCCCCGTCGTCGGCGAAGACGACGGCGCTGTTCATGTCCCGGACCCGCAGCCGGACCAGATGCCCCTCGCGCACGGCGGGCATGCTCAGCCGCTGGAGGCCGTCGATCACCGGGACAGTGATGTGCCCGTGCAGGGGCGCAGCGCCGAGGATGGGCTCGACGCCGGTCTCCGCGAGGAGGGCAGCCTCGGATCGCGCCTCGGCGAGACCGCGCGACTTGGCTTCCAGTCGAATGGCTCCGGTCAGCGCGACGACGAGCAGGAGGAGCGGTACGAGCGAGGCGAGCAGGTACGTCGCAAGCAGTCTCGACCCCGACGCAGCACCAAGCCGGTCGAGCTTCATGCAGAAGATGTCGGCGCAAATCGGTGAACATGTAGCCGGACCGCTCAATCCGGTCCCGCTCGGGGAACGGGTGGACGGAATACCCTTGCGTAGGCGACCATTAGCAGTCTTGGACGACGAGTGCCAGGACAACCAGCCCTGACGTGTGCCAGGAAAGGGTCATCGCGTGCCTACGTACCCGTACATCTGCAACGACTGTGGCGAGAGCCTTGAGGCGGTGCAGAAGTTCTCGGACGACGCCCTGACCGAGTGCCCGGCCTGCGGCGGCAAGCTGCGCAAGGTCTACTCAGCTGTGGGCGTGGTCTTCAAGGGCTCCGGCTTCTACCGCAACGACAGCCGCTCCACCAAGGTCTCCTCGACGCCGGCCGCTGCTGACAAGAGCGAGTCCTCGGCCCCGGCCGCAGCCAGCACGTCGTCCTCCTCGAGCGACTCTCGTCTCGAGCGCGCCGTCGACCCCCGCACCCGCCGCCCCTGCCAAGAAGTCGGGCGACTCGCAGGTCGCCTGAGCGGTCCACAGGCTCGGAAGTTCTCCACAGGTCCGGTACGGGCCCGGGCTCGCGGGCGGCCCGCTGCCTAGCGTCGCCTCATGCCCTCCCGCCTCGCTGCACTCGTGCCCGACGCCACGGTGGCGAGATGGCTCCGGGTACGCCGGCTGCTGAGGCGGCACCGTCGGCTGGTCGTGGCCGCGCTTGTCGCCACCTGCGTCGCGGCAGGGCTGCGATCCGTCTCCCCACCCGCACCGACCCTGGTCGCCGTCACCGTCGCCGCGCACGACCTGCCTGGCGGCTCCGTGCTGCGACCGTCGGACCTGACCCGGGCCCGACTTCCCCCGGCTGCGGTTCCCGCCGGCACGCTCACGGTCTCCGCGGTCGGTCGTACGCTGGCCGGTCCCGTCCGCAGCGGCGAGCCGGTCACCGACGTGCGACTGATCGGACCCGGGCTGGTTGCCTCGTTGGCGCACGGCATGGTGGCGACGCCGGTGCGCCTGGCCGACTCGGCGATCGGGTCGCTGATCTCACCCGGCGACCTGGTCGACGTGCTGGCGGCTCCAGCGGACCCGGCGGCGCGGACCACGACGACGGTGGTGGCCACCGGCGTACGCGTGCTCGCGGTGCCGGCTCCGGTGGTGGGAGCGGCGACCGACGATGGTTCGCTGGTGCTGCTGGCGACCAGCAGGCCCGAGGCACTCGCCCTGGCCGTTGCAGCCACCGCCGAGCGACTGTCGATCACGTGGACCGCGCAGCCCTGAGGTGCCTGCGGTCCTCAACGACACCGGCCGACGATGGCGCCCTCGCCTCGACCAAGGGTCAGGCGCCGGCGACCGTCATGCCCTCGATCAGCAGCGTCGCGCCGGCCAGTGAGCCGCCGAACGGCAGGAACCTGCGGTCATCACCCAGGGCCACGACGGCCTTGAGCATGTCGAGGATGGTCGAGGACACCGTCAGCTCTCGTACGGGCTCGGCCAGCTGGCCGTCGCGGATCCACAGGCCGGTGGCGCCGACGCTGAACTCGCCGGACACCGGGTTGACGCCGGAGTGCACGCCCGACACGTCCTGGACGTAGAGCCCGGTGCCGGCGCGGCGCAGGATCTCCTCGACGGGGGTCTCGTCGCCGACCAGGAACAAGTTGGTCGAGGCGACGCCCGGGGTCGAGGTGTGCCCGGACCGCGAGGCGTTGCCGGTCGAGCGGGAGGCGTCGCCGGCCCTGGCGGCGGTCTCGGTGTTGTGCAGCCAGCCGCGCAGCTCGCCGCGGTCGACCAGGACGGTGCGGCCGGTCGGCACGCCCTCGTCGTCGAACGGCGCCGTGCCGGGCCCCTCCGGCAGCCGGCCGTCGTCGACGATCGACAGCGACGTGTGCGCCACCAGCTCGCCGATCTTGTCGGCGAGCAGCGAACGGCCCTTCTGCACCGAGTCGGCCGAGAACGCGTCGGCGAGGACGCCGAGGAAGGTCGCGGTCACGATCGGGTCAAAAACCACGGGAACGCTGGCCGTCGCCGGCTTGGTCGCGCCGAGCAGCCGAGTCGCGCGCAGTGCCCCCTCGCGGCCAGCAGCATCGAGGTCGAGCTCGTCCGCTGATCTGCCCATGGACAGGCCGAGGCCGGTCTGGGTCTCGTCGCCGCGGCGGGCCAGCGCCGAGACGTAGGCATAGGCGTCGGTACGGGAGTAGGCGGCACTGACGCCGGCCGTCGAGGCGACCGCGCCGCGGGACAGCCCGTCGCCGTACACCGCTGCTGCCACGCCACTCACCCGGTTGTCCGCGGCTCTGGTCAGCCGCTCGAGCTCGATCGCCATCGCCACCTTGCGAGCGGTCGGCACGTCGGCGAATCCCTCGGCGACCAGGCTGGGCAACGGGGACAACCCCGAGGTGTCGCGAGGCAGCGGCAGCACGTTGCCGACGTCGGCCGTGCCGTAAGCGGCGTTCGACCTCGCCTCCTCCAGCGCGTACGCCAAACCGTCGTCACTCACGTCCGAGGTCGAGGCGAAGCCGAGCTTGCCGTCGATGATGACGCGTACGCCGACGCCGCGGGACTCGGAGCTGGTGAGCGTCTCGACCTCGCCGTCGAACACCGTGACCGAGGTGCCGACGGCGTGGGTCGCGAAGGCCTCGACCTGCTCGCCGGCCCCGGCCCGGTCGACCACCCGCTGTGCCAGGGCCAGCAGGTCGCTGTCGCCGCTCATGCCAGACCTCCCACGGTCAGGGTCGAGATCCGCAGGGTGGGCGTGCCGAACGCGACCGGGACCCACTGGCCACCCTTGCCGCACATGCCCTGTTTGAGGGCGAAGTCGGTGCCGACGCCGTCGACGTTGGCCAGCGCCTTGGGCCCGTTGCCGGTGATGTTCGCGCCGCGCACCCGCGCGCCGAGGACACCGTTGTCGATCAGGTAGCCCTCGGTCACCCCGAAGACGAAGTCGCCGGTGGCCGGGTTGACCTCGCCGCCGCCGAGCTCGGCGCAGAACAAGCCGCGCTTGACGTCGGACACCAGGGTCGCCGGGTCGTCGAGGCCGGGCAGCACCAGCGAGTTGCTCATCCGGGGTAGCGGGCACGTGCGCGTAGGACTGCCGCCTGCCGTGCCCGGTCGACTCGGTGCCGAGCCGGTGCGCCGAGATCCGGTCGCTCATGACCCCGGTCTGCACTCCCTTGTCGAACAGGGTCGTCCGGGTCGCGACGGTGCCCTCGTCGTCGAAGCCGTAGGAGCCCCAGCCGCCGGGTACGGTCGGGTCGTCGACGCCGCTGAACAGCGCGCTGCCGACCTTGTCCCCTCGGGTGCGGGCATAGACCGTCGTGTCCTTGCCGATCGCGTCGGCCTCGAGGCCGTGGCCGCACGCCTCGTGGAACAGCACCCCGCCACCGCCGGCGTTGAGCACGACCGTCATCTCGCCCGCCGGTGAGGGAACCGAGTCGAGCAGCCGCAGCGCCTGCTGAGCTGCCCGCTCGCCGACCTCCTCCGGCGGGAACTCGTCGTAGTGCTCCATGCCCTTGGAGGCGCCGGGGCCGTCGAACCCGGTCTGGGTGAGGTCGCCGCGCGAGGCGACCACCTGCGCCGCCAGCCGCGTACGCACCCGGGTCGTGTCGGAGAGGTGGCCGAACGAGTTGGCCACGAGGACCCGCTGGGCGACGTCGGCGTACGAGACCATCACCTGCACCACGTCGCCGCCCTGGGCCCAGGCGGACTCCTCGCAGCGGCGGGCCAGGTCGACCTTGGCCTGCTTGGTCGCGTTGGCGGGCGAGATCAGCGCCGGGTGGGACAGCGGCGGCTCGACCCGGGTGAGGTCGATCACGGTCAGCGACTGGGCACCGGAAATGCCTGCTGCTGCTGCCTTGGCGGCGCTGAGCATCGAGTCGCGGGTGAGCACGTTGGTGTAGGCGTAGGCGGACTGGACGCCCTTGACCACCCGCACGCCGACCCCCTGGGAACGGGTGCTGGTGAGCTCCTCGACCCGGCGGTCCTCGATGCGGATGGCGGTGGAGTCGCGCTTCTCCGCGTAGACCTCGGCCCAGTCGGCTCCGCTGGTCAACGCGGCCGTCAGCACCGCGGTGACATCGCTCTCGTCCAGCACACCTGCTCCTGTCGCCGTCTGCGTGTGGGCCTGCACGACCCTAACCGGCGCGAGACGGGACAAAGCACCCCCACCCCCGCGGGCGGGTCAGACCGGCGTCAGGTCGCGGGTGCAGAAGGCGCAGACCGTGGCCGGCTCGGGCACGGCGGACAGGCAGTGCGGACAGTCCCTGGTGGGCGCCGGCTCCTCCGGCAGCGGCCGGTAGCGGTCGAGCAGCGCACCCAGCGGCAGGACGACCAGGAAGTAGATCACCGCGGCCAGGATGACGAAGGCGATCAACGCGTTGACGAAGTCGCCGTAGTGGAACTTGGACTTGTTCACCGTGAAGTAGAGACCGGCGAAGTCCGGCTTCCCGCCGATGGCCGCGATCAGCGGCGTGACGAAGTCCTTGACGAATGCCACCACGAGAGCGCCGAACGCGGCACCGATGACGACCGCGACCGCCAGGTCGACGACGTTGCCGCGGAGCAAGAACTTCTTGAAACCGCCCATGACTGCTGACTCCATCGGTCGTCGGGACACCTGTCGCCACTGTATTGCCCGGCCCCGTGGAGCGCCGCTCAGCCGCCGTGGTGCGGCGGGCGCTGCTCCTCGAGCCACCGGTCGCGGTTGTCCTCGTCGCGCTCGCCCTCGCCCCACCCGCGGTCGGTGTCGTCCGCTGTCTGCTCCGGCAGGTCCGGCCGGTCGTCGGGACCCACTAGTCGAGATCCCCTGCTTCGATCCGGGCCAGTCGCCGCTCACGCACGAGCTCGTCGCTGGCCAGCTCGACGGCGTCCGGTTCCTTGGCCAGCGCGGCGAAGATCCCGACCAGGTCGCGCTGGCTGACCATGCCGACGACGCGGCCGTCCTCAACCACCGGCAGGTGCCGGATCCACCGTGACGCCATCTGCCGCGCCGCGTCGCTGACCGAGGTGTACGGGGTCACCGTGAGGACGGAGGTGGTCATCACCGCGCTGACCGGAGTCTCGGAGACGTCGAGGTCGCGGGCGATCGCCTTCATGACGTCGCGCTCGGTGATGATGCCGAGCAGGTCGGGGCCGTCCATCACCAGCAGCGAACCGGTCTGCTGGGCCCACATCCGCGCTGCTGCGGCCTTGATCGGCTCCGAGGCCGACTCGGTGACGCTGGCCTTGGTCATGACCTCGCTGACGTACATGGCCGCTCCCTGTTCGATGAGGACCTCGCTGATGCGGACACTACTCGCCTGCTACGACGCCCTTCCCCGCGCTGGTGGACGGACAAAGCCAAAGCACAGCGCCACCAAACGACAGCGTGGCCGGCTCCGAAACGGGAGCCGGCCACGCTGTTGTTGCTGAACGAGTAGTGCCTCAGTGGTAGATGTGCACCGGGGTGCCGATGGCGAGCAGGTCGTACAGCCGGTTCATCGCCGGCACGGTGATGCGAACGCAGCCGTGGCTGGCCGGGTAGGCCGGTACGGCACCTTCACCGTGAATCGCGTAGCCCTCGAAGAAGTAGGCCGGACGGTAGAGCGTGCCGAGCTTGCTGGTCCGCCAGGCGTTGATCTTGCGCTGGATGTGGAACGTGCCCTCGGGGGTGATCGCCTGGGAGGGAACGCCGGCGTAGTAGTAGGTGCCGCCGAAGCCGGTGGACGAGTCGATGATCCGCTGGATGACGCCGCCCGTGGACATGATCACTACCTGCAGGGACTTGTTGACCTCGAAGCTGCGGCCCGAGTCTTGGAAGCGCAGCCTGGGCACGACCGGCTTGGCCAGCGCCCGGCGCACCGCCGCGGTGACGGCGCCGTTGCGCGCCAGACCTTGGACCTTCTCGAACGCGGTCACCGCGTGGAAGGTGTCGTAGCCGTACGAACCGTTGACAGCGCCGACGTCGTAGTGCAGCGCGAGGAGCCGACGCTGCAGCGCGAGGACGTCCGGGCCGCTCTCGCCCTGGACCAGGTCACGGTCGGAGACGGTGATCGAAACCGTCGCGGAGGCGCCGGAGGCGTGGACGGTGGTGGCCGGCACGTAGGCACGCAACTTGTAGGTGAGCGTGGTGGTCGGCCTCAGGTCGAGGGAGTAGGCACCGCTGGCGGTCGACTTCGTGGTCTTGACCGTCGTCCACTTGTTGGCCGCGTAGCGCTCCAGGTAGACCGTCTGCACGCCGGTCGGCTTGACGTGCCCGCTGACGGTGACCGTGTCGTACGTCGCGACCACGGTCGGCCCGCCGAGCGTCACCGAGGCGTGGACCTGGAGTGAGGCCACCTTGGAGGTGGAGGCGCCGTAGTAGAGGTTCTTGGTGTGGCGCAGCGTGAACTGCGTGTTGCGCCCGAAGGTGACCGGGAACCGGACGATGCCGTTGGCGTCGGTGGTGGAGGAGAGCCAGCCCACCCACTTGCTGGTGCCGGCCAGGCGCTGGTAGAGCGTGATCTGCTGGCCCTTGATCCCGGCGCCAGCGGCGCCGAGGCGCAGACGGCCGCTGACCTCGGTCTTGGCGCCGTAGGTCACCGCGCCAGGGTGGACCCCGATGGAGAGCGACGTCGCAGCGAGGGCCGCGGTCGTGATCTTGGCCGGGACGGAGTACGTAGGTGCCGTACTTGGCAAAGACCGAGAACGAGTACTTGGTCGCGTACGCCAGCCCGGTGACGAGGACGGTGTGACTGACGGTGGCCGTGGTGGTGACGGCCGTACCCTGGAGTGGCGGTGAGCGGAGCCACCTTGCCGACGGCCTTGCGGACGACGACCGCGTCCGGCGCGGGACTCGGGTTGGTCCACGTAAGCCTGACCGCACCGGCTCCCTGAGCGGCGTGCAGACCGGTCACGGGGGCCGGTCCGGCAGCGAGAGCGACGCCCCCCGGCAGGATGGCCACAGCGCCTGCGACCGAGGCGGCCGCGACTAAGGACAATAAACGGCGCACGGCCGCAACTCCTCTCCCCCGGCGCCCCCGAGGGCCACCAGCAGAACGATTCACCGCCCCCACCGAGTGGCAGAACCGGACAAACAGGCAGTTTCGTCAGCCAGTCAACCGCATCGGCGGCCAAATACCCCACGCTTGCCGAAATTCGCTTCAACCTGGCTTCTTGTTACAGCCTAGACGCACAACCTGAGAATCAGGTTGCCGATTCCGGCCATGGAATTTCGGATGACTTCGATAGGGTGTCGTCGCACGGCAGCACCGAAACCGGCCCCGTGGGGATGTGGACGGGTACCGGTGAGGCCGCGTTCGGCCGCCCCCGTAGCTCAGGCGGATAGAGCGACCGCCTCCTAAGCGGTAGGCCACAGGTTCGAGTCCTGTCGGGGGCACAGATGTGTATCGGTGGCGATTCCAACGGTCCGGCAGACGCGCGGGTCCCGTCCGCCCCATACTCGTCAACCATGTCCACCCCTGCGCCCGCCGGCCCTGGCGGAGGCGCGTCCGGTCCTCCCAGCGAGGCGGACCGGCTGCTGCTCGATGCGGCCAAGCGAGCTCCGGCCTTGGTCTTCGCCGGGCGGCTGCTGCCCGACGAGGAATACCGCGAGATGGTCGTGGGACCGCACGTGGCCGTGCTGCTCGGCGGTGACACCGCAGGCGTGGACTCCTCTGCGGTGTGGGAGTCCTCGGTCCACCCCGACGACTGGGACACCTACGTCAGCATCCACGGCGACCTGCAGCGTCAGGTGCCGACGTCGGTGGAGTACCGGCTGATCGGCCTCGACGGTGTCACCCGATGGATGCTCGAACGAACAGTCCCGCGCACGAAGGACGAGAACGGCGTGGTCTTCGACGGCATCGTCGTCGACATCACCGAGCTGCGCCTGCGCTACGACACCATGGTCGCCAAGCTCGCGCAGGCCGACGAGCACGCCGTCGCCCTCGAGCGGGCCAGGGTGGCGGCCGAGGCCAGAGCCAGGGTGGACGAGCTGACCGGGCTGCACAACCGCCGGCACTTCACCGAGCTGCTGTTCCGCCAGGTGCTGCGCTGCGGCCTCACCGGCGACCCGGTCGCCGTGCTCATGCTCGACATCGACCACTTCAAGGCGATCAACGACGCCCACGGGCACATGGTCGGTGATGCCGCCCTGGCGGCGGCGGCCGCTCGCCTGCGCGCCGCGATCCGGCCCACCGACGTGCTCGCCCGCTGGGGTGGCGAGGAGTTCGTTGTGCTCCTACAAGCGGTGCACGACACGGTCACGCTGCACCAGCGGGCCGAGGAGCTGCGCATCGCCATCCGGGACGCGCCGCTGGCCGCCGGCACCGCCATCGTCGACCTGCGGGTGTCGATCGGCGGCACGTGCCGCACCGTTTCCCGTACCGACAGCGCGGCCTTGCTCGAGGACGCGGACCGGGCGATGTACGAGGCCAAGACCCGTGGCCGCGACCAGGTCGTCATCGACGGCTTCGACCCGGTCTAACCGACGGCGACCGGATCCCGTTCGGACAAGGTCTTGCGCGAGTCGTAGCGCACGAACGCCGGCACCATCGCCGACAGCACGAGCGTCAGCCCGATGCAGATCAAGCCGCCGGACACCACCGAGAAGGCGTTGCTGCTGGCGGCCGCGACGGCACCGGCCTCGAGGTCGCCGAGACGTGGGCCACCAGCGACGACGACCATGAAGACGCCGGACAGCCGGCCCTGCATGCCCTCCGGCGCGTCGGTCTGCAGGATCGTGGACCGGAAGACGGCGCTGATGGTGTCGGAGGCGCCGGCGATGGCGAGGAAGAACAACGCGATCACCAGCGACGACGTCAGACCGAACAGCGTGATCGCGGCTCCCCAGGCCAGGATCGCGGCGACGATGGCGACACCCTGCTTGTGCACCCGGCTCATCCAGCCGCCGGAGATCGACGCGAGGAAAGCACCCACCGCGGGAGCCGCGTACAGCCAGCCGGCCGTCGCGACTCCGCCGTGGAAGTGGTTGACGGCAAGAGCCGGGAACAGCGCCCGCGGCATGCCGAAGACCATCGCGACGATGTCGAGCGCGAAGGTCATCAGCAGCACCTTGCGACCGCGCAGGAACCGCAGGCCTTCCATGATCGACGCCAGCCCGGCCTTCATCGCGTCGGCTGCCGGTGGCATCGCCGGCAGCCGGAACACCACGGCGAACAGGGCGACCGTGAACGACGCGACGTCGAAGCCGTACGCCGCCCCGAAGCCGAACAGCCCCACCAGAAGCGCCGGCGATCAGCGGACCGGCGATGACACCGAGGTTGAAGATGCGCGAAGAACAGGTTGTTGGCCGCGGCGATCTCGGTCGGCGGCACCAGCGACGGGACCATCGCCCGACGGGCCGGCGCGTCGAGCGCGAAGAACGCGGACTGAATCGACGATGCACAGGTAGAGCAGCCACAGCTGGTTGCAGGTCGAGCGCCGCCTGAACGACCAGCACGAGACTGACCGCGGCCGACCCGCACGAGGTGAAGATGACCAGCTTGCGCCGGTCGACCGCGTCGGCGACGGCGCCGCCGTACAGACCGAACACCAGCAGCGGGATCAGCGCGGCGAGGCCGACCAGTCCGACGTCGAGCGAGGACTTGGTCAAGCGCGTAGATCTGCAGCGGGATGGCCACCTGGGTGACCTGCGTCCCGGCGACCGACACGGCCTCACCGATGAACAGCCAGCGGAACGGCTTGTTCTCACGGATCGGGGTGGTGTCGACAGCGTGGCGGCTGAGCCAGCTCACGGGGCCAGCCGTTCGACGACCCAGCGCAGTCAGCCGTCTCGCGGTAGCGCAACCGGTCGTGCAGCCGTCCGACCCTGCCCTGCCAGAACTCCACGGTGCGCGGCCGGACGAGGTAGCCACCCCAGTGGTCCGGTACGGGGACCTCGTGGCCCTCGGGGAACGACGCAGCGACCTCGGCATAGGCACGGTCGAGCTGCTCGCGGTCAGCGACGACGGCGGACTGCGGGCTGGCCCAGGCTCCGAGCTGCGACGCGTAGGGCCTGGTCCTGAAGTAGGCCTCGGTGTCGGCCCGGCTGATCCGCTCGGCGTCTCCGGTCACCACGACCTGTCGCTCGAGAGCGACCCACGGGAACTGCAGGCTGACCGCCGGGTTGCCCTCGATCTCGATGGCCTTGCGGGAACGGTAGTTGGTGTAGAACACGAAGCCGCGTTCGTCGTAGCCCTTGAGCAGCACCATCCGGCTGCTGGGCCGGCCGTCGGCGCCGACCGTCGAGAGGCACATGGCGTTGGCCTCGATGCCGACGTTGGCAGCGATGATGTCATCCAGCCACCGGCCGAACTGGGTCATCGGGTGCGTGGCGAGCTCGGACTCGTTGAGCTCCGAGCTGCCGTACCGGCGACGCAGGTCGGCAACCGACCGTTGCCCGTCGCCACTCACAGATCCTCCCAACTGGCCGTCTCGAGGGGATGTTCCCCCGATTCCTTCACCCCTCCAGTGTGACGGCACAGCTCGGGAGGTGCCCCGCGTACCGCCCGGCCGCGCGCACCGTTCACAATGGCTGGACGTCTCTGCTCGCGTTCCGCGTTCTTCTCGCCCCTTTCAAGGAGTCGTCCCGATGTCGGAGTTCAAGCCCGGTCTCGAAGGTGTCGTTGCGTTCGAGACGCAGATCGCCGAGCCGGACCGGGACGGCGGATCGCTGCGCTACCGCGGCGTGGACATCGAAGAGCTGGTCGGGCGGGTCACCTACGACCGGGTGTGGGGCCTGCTCGTGGACGGCACGATCGACCCTGGCTTGTCCCCCGCCGAGCCGCTCACGCTGCCCGGCTACTCCGGCGATGTGCGCGCCGACGTCCAGAGTGCCGTGGCCACGCTCGCACCGTTGTGGGGCCTCGGCCAGCTGCTGGACATCAGCCCGGAGCAGGCCCGGATCGACCTCAGTCCGTACGTCGGCGACCGCCTTGTCCTTCGTCGCGCAGTCCGCCCGCGGAGCCGCGCTGCCGGCCGTACCCCAGTCCAAGATCGACGAAGCGGACACCCTCGTCGAGAAGTTCATGGTCCAGTGGCGAGGCGACCCCGACCCGGCGCACACCAAGGCCGTCGACGCCTACTTCGTCTCCGCTGCCGAGCACGGCATGAACGCCTCGACCTTCACCGCGCGGGTGATCGCGTCGACCGGTGCCGACGTGGCCGCCGCGATCTCCGGCGCCATCGGTGCGCTGTCCGGCCCGCTGCACGGCGGTGCCCCGTCCCGCGTGCTCAAGATGCTCGACGACGTCGAGCGCGAGGGCGACGCACGTGCCTACGTCAAGGGGCTGATGGACCGCAAGGAACGGCTGATGGGCTTCGGGCACCGGGTCTACCGCGCCGAGGACCCGCGGGCGCGCGTGCTGCGGCGTACGGCCAAGGAGCTGCAACGCCGCCTCGGGTCGCCGTGGCCGAGGCGCTGGAGGACGCGGCGCTGGCCGAGCTGCGCCGAGCGGCACCCCGACCGGGTGCTGGCGACGAACGTGGAGTTCTGGTCGGCGGTCGTGCTCGACTTCGCCCAGGTGCAGGCGTCGCTGTTCACGCCGATGTTCACCTGCGCTCGCCTCGCCGGCTGGTCGGCGCACATCCTCGAGGAGAAGCAGACCGGGCGGCTGATCCGGCCGTCGGCGAAGTACGTCGGCCCCGGTCCGCGCGCCCTCGCCGACATCTAGGGCCTCTACCGCACGTCGGTGAGGGTTGACGACGTGCCGTTGAGACTTTGGTGGGCCAGGGACCCCCGTACGCTCAACGGCCCCGGGATTCGGCCCACCTAAGCGGCATCGCCCGGCACCCGTTGAGACCTAGGTGGGCCAGGGACCCCCGTACGCTCAACGGCCTCGGGGTAGGGCACGTTGACGGTGCAATACGGGTTGCATTCTCGCGCTGACCCGGTCCATCCTCGGCCGCGCAGCGTGGCCGCCCGCTGCCGAGCGATCTCACACCGCTCGTCGAGGGCGCTTCGCCAGCCGACCCGGAGCGTGGCTCTGCCGGCCACGGTGTTGATGTTGTCCCGGTTGTGGTCGCGGAATCGATCATCGGCCAGGTCGTGGCCCTCCCGTCCGTCGAGCTCGGTGTGGACCTCGAACTCCTCCACCACGTTGTCGATGTAGCTGATCCGGCCGTCGAGGAGGCGGCGCGCCTGACGCGTCCCCAGCGGCAGATCGTGAACGCGGCAGATGTCTGCATGTCGAAGCTCCAGCGCCGAGTGGCAGCCAGCGGCCGTCTCAGCAAGGACGTCGAGCAGGTCCATCCGGTACGGGACCGCCGCGCGGTGCTCGACCAGCTCCCGGATGCGGGCGCTCGTGGTCCGCCGGGAACCCACCGCGTCGGCGATGATGCCGGCGGCGCGGCCGGGACTTGCTGCGTCGCGTACCAGGTCGAGAACGGTGCGTTCCACGCTCGTGCACGCAAGCCCGCGAACCGCGCGGACGTCGCCGGCGGGCAAGTCGCGTGTGTAGTGCAGCCGCAATCCGTCCTGTGCGCGCACTCGTCGGCTCGCCGGGACGAGCAGCTGCAGCGTCTTCGTCGCGGAGATCGGCAGGCCAAGTCGCACGGCAGCGGTCTGGTGGCTGAGCGCAGCACCCTCACCGGCGTAGGCCAACGCCGCCTGCACGCGGTGCTCGGGGCTCACCGGGCCGGAGTAGGTGACGTAGACCCGAGGGAGTACGCGCTGCCAATCACCCCGCGCCGCGCGGTACTTCACGGCATCACGGCTGAAGCCGCCCGCGACCGCATCAGCGAGGGTGAGGATCGGCGGCAACTGCGTCGGCATGTTCGGCATGTATCGAGCGTCCGGACGGCGCAACGGCGGGACCACCAGCTGTCGGCGGGTGTGGACAAGATCGGCGACTGTGGATGACTCAACCGGAGCGCATCATGCGTCGATGACCTGACTCATGATCAGGCTGCGCTGGGGGCTGGCGGCGCTCGGGACCGTGCTCGTGGCACTGGTGGGCCTGTTCGCGTTCACGGCGTTCCGCGGATCGTCGACCGACGAAGGTGTTGTCGACTTCGGCGCGACCGATGCGCCGCACCTCGCTGCGGCACATGCCCTCGTCCACGGCCTGCCCGCCGTCGGCAACGCGGTCATCGACCCGTACCAAACCGCCTGTTGGATCGCTACCAGCCTGTGCGAGACCTCGGCCTCGCTGTCACCGGACGCTCTGATCGGCTCGGTGCGGACCCAGCTGGTGGCGCTGGGTGCGAAAGCCGAGTCGCTGCACTGCGACGCGGCTCCACAGAAGACACCGGACACGGCCACCGATATGGCGGGTGGGTTCGGAAAGGGCTCGTGCCAGGTCACCTTGAACTACCACGGCTCGCTACTCCGGCTGACGTCCGGGAGCCCGGTGAGCCCCAACCCAGCCGCCTCCTGGTTGCGGATACAGACCAGCTCCCCGTACGCCGAAGCCGCGGCCAGCAAGCCCTTGCCGGGCTGGGACACGGTCAGCCCACTGCCGAAAGCCTGGGCGATCAAGCCGATGTGCACCGACCCGGTGGCCGGCGGGTGCGAGGGCTACCGGCCGACGCCTGCGCCGGTGCTCAAGGTGCCGGCGGCGACAGTCTGCGCCGCGTCCCAGCGCGCGCTCGTCGCGCACGGCTACCTTCTCGTGTTCGTTCGCAGGTTGGCAGCGACGCCCACGTGGGGGGCCGGCTGCATGCTTCAAGCCAGCAAGTTCCGGTCGCTGGGTGGGCGCGATGGCACGTCGTTCAGCCTCACCGTTCGGGGCGTTGGCGCACAGAGGTCCAAAATCGGATTGATGGTCACGGTGAGCCCATGGCCCGCCGGCCCGTCGAACATGTTCCAGCCGGTTCCTGCCACTCCGCCGGCGCGGCCGTGATCACCGGTCTCAGAACTTTCGGTCCGGTACGGCTGCCACTGGTCGGTGTCGCGCTGCTCGCGGCCATCGCCTGGGTCGTGGTCACGATGTTCCTGCACACCGGTGCGTCCAACGACCCGACGCCGGCAGGCACGCACGAACAGATCGCGGCTGCGCAGAAGTTCCTGACGACGCTGCCGGCAGTGAGTGGCACGACCCTCGACCGGTTCGACACCGCCTGCCGCGAGCCGCACTCGTACTGCCTGACTTCGTCGTCCCTGACACCTCGGCAGCTGATGCCGGAAGCCCTGGCAATGCTGAAGACTCACGGCCTCAAGGTCGACAAGAGCCGCTGCGCAAAGCACAACGACGGCCTGCCCGAGTGCGCAGCAACACTGCACTGGCAGGGCACCCGGCTGGTGCTTGCGAGCGACGCCCAGCCGCGGCCCGGCGACGAGACCGGCCCAAACACTTTGGTCGTGAAGGTCGACCAGATCCACGTCGAACGGACACCAGGCGGCACGCCACTGCCCAGCTGGTCAGTGCTGAACCCGTTCCCGACCGCATGGGGCATCGATCCGGCTTGCGCCGGACCGAGCGCGGGCGGTTGCCTGACCTACCACCAGCACAGTGACGCCCTCACACATCTGGCCGGCAATGTCGACGGCACAACCCCAACAGGTGGTGAAGGCCCTGACCGCACACGGCTTCGCGACGAGCACGTATTGCTTCCCCGACAGCAGCTGCCGCCACGCTGCTGGGTCGACGTCTGGAAGTACCGTGGCACGGCGGCACGAAGCCGATCTACGGCCTGGTGAGGATCACCGGATCAGCGCGTCGACCGTCTCCCTCAACGTCAGGTTCGAGGCAGGGGTGGGCTGGTGAGGGCCCGCCTCGGCACGTTCGGCCCGATCGGTCGCCCGGTCATCGCGTTCGCCCTGCTCGCGGCCCTGCTCTGGGGCGCGGGAGTGACCTGGGCCTCGCAACAGGGCAAGACCCTCTCGGCCGGGAATGCCACCCAGCAGGCAGCAGCGGAGAAGATGCTGCTCGGTCTCACAGCCCCCGCCGACGCGACCAAGGATGTGTACGGGAGCGCCTGCTTGTTGGCGGCCCCGTACTGCGTCACCTCGACCGGTGACCAGAAGTCGCTGATGACAGCCACAACGGTCGTCCTCAAGGCCAACGGCGCCAAGGTCAGCCAGCATCGCTGTGCCACGCCTGATGCCGGCGCCCTCGGCGGACAGTGCCTGGAGACGCTGAGCTTCCACGGCGCGCGGCTACTGCTGGCCACCGACACGGCAAGCACCGCCAGCATCGGCAGCAGCCTCACCGTGATCGTCGGCAAGGATGACTACCAGGTGTTGCCAGCCAAGCCGTTGCCCTCGTGGTCTCGGCTCAACCCGCTGCCCGTGTCGTGGAACGTGACGGCACCGTGCGCCTCGACGAATGTCGCCGGGCAGTGCCTGGTCTACCGCAACGCCGAACAGCCGGGCGTCGTAGCCGTCGGCCTTGCCCACGCCGACGCAGCGGTGACGTCGGCCCTGACCGCCGCCGGCTACGGCCTGCAGAGGCACCAGTGCTACGAAAGCGGTGGGTCCTTGGCGAAGCGCTGTTCCTTCGCAGCGCACCGCTTCCGGACCGTCGGCGGGCACGACGAGGTCGACGCCATCGTCTCCGTCAGCGAGGTCGACGCCGACCACACCACGGTCGGTGTCACCTTCAGCACGTTCAGCACGTGACGCAGGACATAGCGCCCCGCAGGTGACCCGTACCGAACAGGTGGGACAATGGACTTTCCTGCCCGCATCCCTTGTTCGGAGTCTGCTCGTGGCCGAAGGCGCCCCCACCATCACGATCCCTGACAACCTCAAGCCGGTCGACGGCCGCTTCGGCTCCGGCCCGTCCAAGGTTCGTCCAGCCCAGGTCGACGCCCTCGTCGCGACCGGCACCAGCTACCTCGGCACCTCGCACCGCCAGGCGACCGTCAAGAAGGTCGTCGGCCGGGTGCGCTCGGGCCTGAGCGAGCTCTTCGCGCTGCCCGACGGCTACGAGGTCGTGCTCGGCAACGGTGGCGCCACCGCGTTCTGGGACATCGCCACCTTCGCGCTGATCAACGAGCGCTCCCAGCACCTGAGCTTTGGCGAGTTCTCCGCCAAGTTCGCCTCGGCGGCCAAGGAGGCCCCGTTCCTCGGCGACCCCACGGTCATCAAGTCCGACCCCGGTACGGCCCCCATCAGCGTGGCCGAGGCCGGCATCGACGCCTACGCGTGGGCGCACAACGAGACCTCGACCGGCGTCATGGCGCCGGTCCAGCGGGTCGCGGGTGCCGATGACGGCGCGCTCGTCCTGGTCGACGCGACCAGCGGCGCCGGCGGCCTGCCGGTCGACATCAGCCAGACCGATGCCTACTACTTCGCGCCGCAGAAGTGCTTCGCCAGTGACGGAGGGCTGTGGATCGCGATCCTGTCCCCCGCCGCCATTGCGCGGGTCGCGGCGATCAAAGCCTCGGGTCGTTGGACGCCCGGCTTCCTCGACCTGCAGACCGCCATCGACAACTCACGGCTCGACCAGACCTACAACACCCCGGCCCTCGCGACGCTGCTGATGATGGCCGACCAGGTCGAGTGGTTCAACGGCAACGGTGGCCTGGCCTGGTCAGCAGGTCGCTCCGCCGACTCCTCCAGCCGCCTGTACAACTGGGCCGAGAAGACCGCCTACACCACGCCTTTCGTCACCGACCCGTCGCTGCGCAGTGCCGTCGTCGGCACGATCGACTTCGACGAGAGCATCGACGCCCTCGCCGTCGCCAAGGTGCTGCGCGCCAACGGCATCGTCGACACCGAGCCCTACCGCAAGCTTGGCCGCAACCAGCTGCGCGTCGCCATGTTCCCCGCCGTCGACCCGTCCGACGTCGAGGCGCTCACCGCCTGCATCGACTACGTGGTGTCCGAGATCGCCTGACCACCAACGCAAAAGAGCGGTGGCGGGCCCTCGGCCCACCACCGCTCTTTGCTTTACGTCAGGTCGCCGGTACGGAGTTGCTGCCCGCAACCTCGGCGTAGAAACGGCCACTGTCCTTGATCGTGCGCTGTTGGGTGTCGTAGTCGACCCGTACGACGCCGAACCGCTTGGAGTAGCCGTACGACCACTCGAAGTTGTCCAGCAGGGACCAGACGAAGTAGCCGCGAACGTCGGCGCCGTCGGCCATCGCGGCGTGGACGGCCGCGAGGTGCGACCGGACGTAGCCCAGCCGGTCCGGGTCGTGCACCTGGCCGTCAGCCGAGACCTCGTCGGCGAACGCCGACCCGTTCTCGGTGATCATCATCGGGGTGCCCGGCAGCTCCTTGTGCAGCGCCATCAGCAGGTCGTAGAGGCCGGACGGGTCAACGACCCAGCCCATCGCGGTGTGCTGGCCGGTCTGCGGAAGGAACTCGACGTTCGTGGAACCGGGCCAGGTGACCGCGCCCAAGGCGTGGCCGTCGACCTGCTGGAACTCGCCGGTGCCCGAGTAGGCGCGGACCAACGTCGGCTGGTAGTAGTTGACGCCGAGCACGTCGATCGGCCGCGAGATGATGTCGAGATCGCCTGGTAGCACGAAGGACCAGTCACTGATGTCCTTGGTGTCCTCGAGCACGTCGGCGGGGTAGCTGCCTCTGAAGATCGGGTCCAGCCAGACTCGGTTGCCGATGCCGTCGATCCGCCGCTGCGCATCCAGGTCCTCAGCCGACTGCGAGGCTGCGCGCACCTGGTGCAGGTTGAGCGTGATCGAGAGCTGGGCGTTGGCCGGCAGAGCCGCGCGCAGCTCACCCACGGCGAGGCCGTGGGCCAGGTTGAGGTGGTGTACGGCCTGCAGTGACGCCAGCGGCTCGGTCCGGCCAGGGGCGTGGACACCCGCGGAGTAGCCCAGGTAGGCCGAGCACCAGGGCTCGTTGTGCGTGGTCCATCGTGACACCCGGTCGCCCAGCGCGGCCGCCATGACGGCTGCGTACTCCGCGAACCGGTAGGCGGTGTCCCGGTTGGTCCAGCCCCCTGCGTCCTCGAGCTCCTGAGGCAGATCCCAGTGGTAGAGCGTGACGACCGGCTCGATGGAGCGTTCGAGCAGCGCATCGACCAGTCGCGAGTAGAAGTCGAGGCCCTTGGCATTGACCGGCCCGGACCCACCGGGAATCACTCGCGGCCAGGAGACCGAGAACCGGTAGGCCGCCAGGTTGAGCTCGGTCATCAAGGCGACGTCGTCGCGGTAACGGTGGTAGTGGTCAACCGCAACGTCACCCGAGTCACCGTCGAGAGTCTTGCCGGGGGTGTGGCTGAAGGTATCCCAGATCGACGCCGTCCGGCCGTCTTCCGTTGCCGCACCCTCGATCTGGTAGGCCGCGGTCGCGGCTCCCCATAAGAAGCCGGGCGGAAAGTCCAGCTGGGCCGGGACGTTCATGATTCCTCCAACGATTGCGATCGAGGCGCGACTGCGGCTCGAGTCAGACCAGCACGACCGTTGACGAATCGAGCTGCGGTCCGCCCAGCAACGGCGCACCGTCGTCCTGCGCGCCGTCGGCCTTGCCTGCAGCCCAGCGTGCCACGACGGCGGCCAGGGCAACCCCGCTCACCAGGGCCACGAGAACAATGAGTACGCCGGCACCGGCAAGCAGGCCGACCCGGGGGCTCCCGGTGGGGGCTGCGTGGGGCATTTGTCCTCCGCGTGCCAAGGTCGGTCAGCGGCCGACCTCATGATCAGCCGTGGTCGCGCTCTCACTGCAACCACCATGCAATCGCTCCCACGGCTTGTCAAGACAGCGTTACCACACCGTTGCAAACGGGAACATCCTCGCCGTCAGGGAGACCAGACCTGACATCGTGGTCATAGCGCGGCGCGACCACGGCCGGAAAGCAGGAGCGCCGACATCGCCTGCCAGACAAGGACTCTCCTGGACTCGGCAATGCGTGGGCAAGTTTCCGCCTGAACCGACGCAGGAGCGAGTGGGCCATTCGGCTGTGCCCTCGACGTGCGGCCAGGGCGTGCCATTCTGTTGGTGAAAGCGTTTCCACATTTCGGAGGCCGTCCCGTGTCCACCCTGTCCGCCCACCCCGGTTCGGCCCAGCACCGGGCGACGTTGGGTGAGGTGGCCCGCCGGGCGGGAGTGTCCGCGGCCACGGCGTCCCGGGTGATCAACGGCTCGCCCCGGGTGAGCCCCGCTGCACGCAGCGCCGTCCAGGACGCGATCGCGGCGCTCGGCTACATCCCCAACCGGGCAGCCCGCAGCCTCGTCACCCGCCAGACCGACACGATCGCCCTCGTCCTGTCCGAGCCCGAGGAGCGCATCTTCGCCGAGCCCTACTTCTCCGCCATGGTGCGCGGCATCTCCTCAGCGCTGTCCGAGACGCAGATGCAGCTCGTACTGCTGATGATCCAGAGCCCACGGGAACGGGCGAAGGTCGAGCGGTTCGTGACGCAGGGTCACGTGGACGGGGTGGTCCTGATCTCCCTGCACAGCGGCGATCCACTGCCGCAGCAGCTGGCCGGGGCCAACATCCCCACCGTGCTCGCGGGTCGCCCGACCGGCAACACGGGCTTCGTCTCCTACGTCGACGCGGACAACCGCGGCGGCGGCAGGCTGGCCGTCGAGCACCTGCTGTCGACCGGGCGGACCCGCATCGCGACGGTGACCGGGCCGATGGACATGGGCGCAGCCGTCGACCGCTTCGACGGCTACTGCGACGCGCTGCGCTCGGCCGGCATCCGGCCGGTCAAGAGCCTGGTCGAGGCCGGGGACTTCAGCGACCCGAGCGGTGAGCTCGCCATGGCGGCACTGCTGGCCAGAAACCCCGACCTGGACGCGGTTTTCGTCGCCTCCGACCCCATGGCGATGGGTGCGCTCAGGGCGCTCGAAGCTGCCGGGCGACGGGTGCCCGAGGACGTCGCGGTTGTCGGCTTCGACGACATCCCGATGGCGACCTACACCCGACCAGCACTGACGACCGTACGGCAGCCGTGGCCGGAGATGGCCACGGCGATGGCGGAGCTGTTGATGGTCCAGCTCAACGCCGAGTCGACGTACGACGGCCTGGACCACATCATCTGCCCGACCGAGCTGGTCGTACGCGACTCAACCTGACCGCCGCCACGCGATCACGCCCAGTGAGATCGCCACGAACGCAACCGCGCCGCCCACGAGGAACAGCACCACGTTGCTGCCCTCGCCGGTGACGGCCGTGGCCGCCACGGTCGAGGTCGGCGCCGGCCGGCTCGTCGGCACCGGCCGGCTCGTCGGCACGGCCGCCGCTGTCGGCGAGGATCCGGAGGTCGGCGCTGACGTCGGCCTCATGGAGGTCGGCACCACCGTGGGCGAGAGCGTCGGATGCAGCTTTGCCGCAAACGCCGGCAGGGTGACCAGGTAGACAGCCGAACCGGTCTTCTCGCTGGTCAGCACCAGCCCTCGACCGTCGCGGGTGAAGTCGACGCCCTCCCCCTGGGGCTGGCTCGGCAGGGGCAGCTGCTTCGGCGTACGGTGCAGCGCCTCGCGCACGCCGGCCTCACCGGCGCCCACACCGGTGAAAAGGAACGCATCCGTGTAGGTGCGCAGGACGATCGTGCGTCCGTCCGGCGAGAATGCTCCCCCGGTGGTGGCGCGCCCGAGGGCGATGTCCACCAGGTTGGTCGCTCCCTTGGGCGGTGGCCAGTGCAAGGTGGCCAGCAGCCGGAGCTGGTTGACGCGGGCGGGCGACGGGCTCGCCGGGGCCGCGTAGACCCTGGTCTCGCCGAGGTAGGACTTGGTCGCGAGATAGATCTGGGCGGAGTGCGGGTTGACCAGCAGCGCCTCAGCGTCATGGGCGCCGTCGGGGTAGCGGAACTGATAGCGAACCGCTCTCACGTGCACGGTGGACGACTGCGCCGCGGAAGCCTTGGGCTCCGGAACTGCATAGACAGCAACAGTTTCGCGCTTGCTGTCGTTGTCTCCGATGTCGCCGAACCACAGCGTGGGCACGCCGTCGCGAGGTGCTGCCGCCATGTCCTCCCAGTCGACGTTGCTGGCGTTGACCACGTCGTAGGTGGCGAGCGTCAGGCCGTGCCCACCGACGGCGAAGAACCGGGCGGAGTCGCCGCTGTCGTTGTGGGTGAACAGCACGTCGGGCTCGCGTGTGGCCACGGCGATGCCGCTCGCTTCGTCGATCCGCGCGTCCTGGAGGTGGAACAGCAGCGTGCTGGTCGGCGCGGTCACCAGGGCGGCAGCGAGCAGCAAGGGGGCAAGGGGCACCGGTTCATGATGACCGCAAGGGGGATGACGCGTGACAGGGTGGGTACGGAACCCGTACACCGTGAACCCGTAACCCCGGAGGCTTGTCGTGCAGTACACCCACCTCGGCCGCAGCGGCCTGGAAGTCAGCCGCCTGTGCCTCGGCACCATGAACTTCGGCCCTGAGACGACGGAGGAAGACTCCTTCGCGATCATGGACAAGGCGCTCGACCACGGCATCAACTTCTTCGACACGGCCAACGTCTACGGCTGGAAGCAGGGCGAGGGCATCACCGAGCAGATCATCGGCCGGTGGTTCGCTCAGGGCGGCGGCCGGCGCGAGAAGACCGTCATCGCCACCAAGCTCTACGGCTCGATGAGCGACTGGCCCAACGACAACAAGCTGTCCGCCCGCAACATCCGGCTCGCCTGCGATGCCTCGCTCAAGCGGCTCCAGACCGACTTCATCGACCTCTACCAGATGCACCACGTCGACCGTGACACTCCGTGGGAGGAGATCTGGGAGGCGTTCGAAAGCCTTCGCCAGCAAGGAAAGATTCTCTACGCGGGCTCGAGCAACTTCGCCGGCTGGCACATCGCCAAGGCGCAGGAGTCCGCCCACCGCCGCTCGTACAACGGCTTGGTGTCGGAGCAGTCGATCTACAACCTCCTGGTACGAGACGTCGAGCGCGAGGTGCTGCCGGCGGCGCTCGACTACGGCGTCGGCGTCATCCCGTGGAGCCCGTTGCAGGGCGGCCTGCTCGGCGGCGTCGTCCGCAAGGAGCGTGAGGGCAGCCGCCGCAAGACCGGTCGTGCACTCGAGTCACTAGAGGCGAACCGGCCCGCGCTCGAGGCGTACGAGGACCTGTGCGAGACCCTCGGCGAGGAGCCGGCCCACGTCGGCCTGGCCTGGTTGCTGGCTCAGCCGGCGGTGACGGCGCCGATCATCGGCCCGCGCACCCTCGAGCAGCTGGACGGCACCATGCGTGCCCTCGAGATCGAGCTGTCGGACAAGACGCTGGCGCAGCTGGACGAGATCTTCCCTGGCCACAAGCCGGCGCCCGAGCACTACGCCTGGTAGTCGCGGGGGCGACCCCCGGGTGCGGTGGGACTGCTCGACTTCGCGGTCGAGCCTGCGCTCCGACGGTCCCCGCCACGGATATCCTGACTCTTCAATGGCTCCCTCACGACGTTCCCGGTGAATGCCCGGGCACGATGGGATGCGACGACAGGAGCGGGTGAGCATGGCTGCCGCCAGCGTGAGCCAGCCCACGCTCGAAGAGGTGGCAGCGCACGCCGGCGTGTCCAGGGCGACCGCCTCTCGGGTCATCAACGGATCGCCACGGGTGTCGGAATCGGCACGTGACGCAGTGATGCAGGCCGTTGCCGAGATCGGGTACGTGCCCAACCGGGCCGCCCGTCAGCTCGTGACCCGGCGCACGGACTCGATCGGGATCGTGGTCTCCGAACCGGAGACCAGGGTGTTCAGCGACCCCTTCTTCTCCAGCGCGCTGCGGGGTGTGAGTGATGCCCTGTCGGGCACGGACATGCACCTCGTCCTGCTGATGGCCCAGACCGACCACCACCGCACACGGCTCGAGAACTACCTGCGCAACCGGCACGTGGACGGGGTGATCCTGATGTCGCTGCACGGCATCGACCCGCTGCCCCTGGCGCTGTCCAGCATCGGCATGCCGGTGGTCCTGTTCGGCCGGCCGATGACCGCCTCGGACCAAGTGTCCTGGCTGGACGCCGACAACTCCGGCGGTGCCAAGGCGGCTGTCGACCACCTCGTCTCCAAGGGTCGCAAGGTAATCGCCACCATCACGGGTCCGCAGGACATGTGCGTGGGCCTGGATCGCCTGGCCGGCTGGCGTTCCGCACTCGAGGCGCACGGACTTCCGTACGACGACTCGCTGGCGGGCGTTGGTGACTTCACGGAGGCCAGCGGCGACGCCGCCACCCGTGAGCTGCTGCGAGCGCCGTCCGGACATCGACGCCATCTTCGCCGCCTCCGACCTCACGGCGACCGGGGTGCTGCATGCCCTGCGCTCGCTGGGCCGCTCCGTGCCCGACGACGTCGCAGTGGTGGGGTTCGATGATGGCCCCCTGTCGCCCTACACCGACCCGCCGCTGACGACGGTCCGGCAGCCGCTCGACGAGATGGCGCGGAAGATGACGGACATGTTGCTGCGTCAGATCGCCTCTGGCGACCAGACGCCACAGCACCTCGTCATCGGGACCGAGCTCGTGGTGCGGGCCTCCGGATAGCCTTCGCCGACGGCGAACACTCCCCACACTGGACTAGACCAATCTCCGGTGTCAAGGTCTAAACCATTTCTATCCGGACATCTTGACACGCCCTGACGGGTGCGGAATGGTTGGGCCGAGACCTACTGGTCTATACCAATACCCGAGACCCACCGCCGCTGGGGAGACTTCATGCTGGGCAACAAGCGCTGGTCGACCGCCGCCTGCATCGCCGCCGCCACGACCGCACTGATCCTCGCGCCAACAACCGCGCGGGCCACCGGGCACGGAACGCCCGGCGGCGTCCCGGCGGACACCGGCAAGGTGGTGTCGGCCTACTTCGCCGACTGGGACGTCTATGCACGCGGCTACGAGGTGGCCGACATCCCAGCCGACAAGCTCAACACCATCCTGTACGCCTTCGGCAAACCGGTGGTGGACCCGACCACCAACGCTGTCAGCTGTGGCGCCGTGGATCCTTGGGCCGACTACGAGCGCACGTCGCCCAAGGACGTCGACCCGACTATCACCACCCCCAACCTGGCTGGCAACTTCTCGCAGCTGATCAAGCTCAAGGCGGTTCAGGCCGCCAAGGGCAAGAGCCTCAAAGTCCTGATCTCCATCGGGGGGTGGAGTCTGTCGAACGGGTTCTCCCAGGCGGCAGCAACACCAGCATCGCGAGCCGCCTTCGTCAGCTCGTGCATCGACACCTTCATCAAGGGCAACCTGGCACCGGACTGGATCACCGGTGACGGGATCGGCGTGGCAGCAGGGCTTTTCGACGGAATAGACATCGACTGGGAGTATCCGACGGCGGTGGCCGCGGGCAACGTACACACCCCAGCCGACCGGCACAACGCGACGCTGCTGTTCCAGGAGTTCCGCAAGCAGCTCGACGCCATCGGCGCCCTCAACAACAAGCACTACCTGCTGACCGCTGCCCTGCCGGCGGCGCAGAACTCCAACACGTACTTCGAGCTGAACGCTGTCAGCAGGATCCTCGACTACGACAACGTGATGACCTACGACTTCCACGGCGCCTCGGACCCGAAGACCGACTTCAACTCGCCGCTGCTGTTCGACCCGCGCAGCCCCAACCCCGATCTCAACCCGAGCTGGTCGACCGTCGGAACCGTGGCGTACTACCTGCACCAGGGCGTGGCCGCCAACAAGATCAACCTCGGAGTTCCGTTCTACGGCAAGCAGTACATCAACACCGGCACCGCGAACCGTGGCCTCTACCAGAGCTTCGACAACACCGGTCTGGACATCAACTCGCTGCAGTGGGACCAGACGCCGACCCCCACTTTCCACAACCTGGTGGACGACGCCGGCCTCATCGACAACGTCGGCCGGAGGACGCCGGCCGCCACCGGCTGGCAGGTCACGACCTCATGGAGCACCGGTGAGCCGTGGCTGTTCAACCCGGCCGCCGTCCATGCGCTGGCAACGGGGAGCACGACCACGCCGACCTTCATCTCGTACGAGGACCCCGCATCGGTCAGTGCGCGTGCGGCGCTGATCCGCGCCCTCGGCCTGCGCGGTGCCTTC
Source organism: uncultured Actinomycetota bacterium (assembly GCA_963797535.1). Lineage (GTDB taxonomy): Bacteria > Actinomycetota > Actinomycetes > JAWWOL01 > JAWWOL01 > JAWWOL01. The sequence goes on from CAWCPQ010000002.1 coordinate 369,076, forward strand.
GCCTGGGAGATCAGCCAGGACTCCAACGCCAACGGCCTGCTCTCGAGGCTTGGACCGCTACTGGGGCACTAGCCTGCAAGGGATGACGGAACGCCCGAAGTCGCTGTGGCACCACCGCGACTTCGGGCTGCTGTGGGGCGGCCAGACCGTCAGCGAGCTCGGTTCCGCCGTCACCGTCGTCGCACTGCCTCTGCTGGCCGTGCTCACCCTGCACGCGACGCCGTTCGAGGTGGGCACGCTGGAGGCGGCGACCACGGCCGCCTTCCTGCTCGTCGGCCTGCCAGCCGGCGCCATCCTCGACCGCAGGACTCGCCGCCCGGTGCTGATGGCCAGCGACCTCGGCAGAGCCGTGCTGTTCGGCTCGATCCCCGTAGCCGCTGCGCTCGGCTGGCTGACGCTCCTGCAGCTGTACGTCGTGACCTTGCTGGGCGGCGTGCTGCGGGTCTTCTTCGACGTGTCCTACCAGAGCTACCTGCCGGCCTTGGTCGACCGGGAGCAGCTCGTCGAGGGCAACACCAAGCTGTCCGCGACCGAAGCGGCGGCACAGGTTGCCGGCCCCAGTCTTGCCGGGGCGTTGGTGGGCGCGGTCGGGGCGGCGGCGACGATGGCGATCGACGCCGTCAGCTATCTCGTCTCGTTCGTCAGCCTCGCGTTCATCCGGCGCAAGGAACCACCGGTGGTGCCCCCGGAGCAGGGGCACCCTCCCATGGGTAGGGCCATCCGCGAGGGGCTGTCGTTCGTCATCAGACAACCCTTGCTCGCCCGGATCGCCGGGTGCACCGCCCTGGCCAATCTCGGCAGCTCGATCGCGATGTCCATCGCGGCGGTCTACCTCGTCCGCGTCCTTCACCTGAGCCCCGCCGAGGTCGGCCTGGTGTTCGCGGTCGAAGGCGCCGCCGGCGTCGTCGGGGCCGTCTCGGCCGGCGGGCTGGCCAACTGGCTGGGCCTGGGCCCGACCATTGTCGGGGGCTCCGTACTGTCCGCAGCCGGGATCATGATCTGGCCGTTCGCCGGGCAGGAACATCCCCTGCTGCCGCTGATGCTCGGCGCCGTGCTGTTCGGGTTGGGCGTGCCCGTCTACAACGTCAACCAGCTCAGTCTCCGCCAGGCCATCACCCCGTCGCGACTGCTCGGCCGGATGAACGCCTCCATCCGGTTCGTCGTCTGGGGGGTGATGCCGATCGGTGGCCTGATCGGCGGCCTGCTGGGCGCGACGATCGGCGTGCGGGAGACCGTCCTCGTCGGCGCCCTGGTAGGCACCCTCGCCGTCCCCTGGATCGCGCTTTCTCCCGTACGCAGCCTGCGGGTCGTCCCCGAGCCCGTGGCGGACGACTAACCTCTTGTCGTGACCAAGCCCGCCCGTCGGCCGGATCCGCCGCCGCTCGAGACCAACGACGTGCTGGCGGTCGCCGTGGGCACGGGGGCATGGGTCGTCGCCCTGATCGTGCTGCTCCTCCTGCACAGCACGCTCGAGGCGCACCACGCGACCTGGTGGTACGGCGTGTGCGTCGCCGGCATCGGCCTCGGACTTGCCGGCACCGCCTTCGTGGCGCGGCGCCGTCGCCGCCTGAAGTAGTTCGGGAAACACCGCCGCCGAACTCGTCCAAAGATTCTTTCGGTATCTACTTGACCGGTACAGAAGGCCGACGTACTGTACCGGTACAGAGCAAGAACGAGAGGAGAAAGACGATGAGTGCAATCTTTGACCCCGGTGCCCTGATGGCAGCCAAGGCCATGTCGCCCGAGGGGGTCCTGCCGCCCCTGCCACGGGCTCCGCTGGTGCCCAGCCGCCGTGCCGGCTCGGGACGGGTCCGGGCCATGCGACGGGCGGTCGCCCGAGCACTGGCCGAGCTGACCAGTGGTGGTCGCCGCTACGAGCCGACGGACGGGACCTCCCGCCCGCTGACGTCGCAGCAGTGATCAACTCCAGCAATGGTCTGCACGCGACTACTGTTGAACAGGACATGGCACGAGTGACGCTGCAGACCATCGCGGACCGGGTCGGCGTGAGCCGGATGACGGTGTCCAACGCCTTCTCCCGGCCGGACCAGCTGTCGGACGAGCTGCGAGCCAAGGTGCTCGCAGCCGCCGACGAGCTGGGCTACGTCGGCCCGGACCCCGCGGCTCGGGCGCTTGCCAGGGGCTCCACCGGCGCCGTCGGCATGCTGTTGACGGACAGCCTTTCCGAGGCCTTCGGCGACTGGGTGGCCACCACGTTCCTGGCCTCGGTCGCGGACAGCCTGGCCAGCTCGGGCCTGGCTCTCACCCTGCTGACCCCCGGTGGACCGAACGGCATCGTTCCTGCGCGCGACGTCGCCATGGACGGTGCCCTCGTCTACGTCTGCGGTCCGGACAGCCAGGACGTGGCGTGGCTCAAGCGCCGCCGGTTGCCGATCGTCGGCGTCGACCAGAAACCGATCGACGGAGTTCCCAACGTCAACGTCGACGACCTGGCCGGTGGCCGCGCCGGCGCGCAGCACCTGATCGATCTCGGGCACCGCCGGTTCGGCATCCTCACCCTCGGCTTCGACGACCAGGTCGGTCTGGCCGACGTCGGCGGGGTCGATCCGTACGGCATGGCCGGCCAGATGCGTATGAAGGGCTGGCTCGAGGTGCTCGAGGCCGCCGACGTCGTTCCGATCGTTTCCGTAGCGCCGTTCCGTCCGGTCGACGCCGCCTACGACAGTGCCCGTCTCCTGCTCGAGAGCGAGGACCGGCCGACCGCAATCCTTTGCTACTCGGACGTTTTCGCCAGCGAGACAATCCGGGCAGCCGTCGACCTGGGGCTGCGTGTGCCCGAAGATGTGTCGGTCATCGGCTACGACGACACGCCTCTCGCCGGCCAGCTCAAGCTGACCACGATCAACCAGGACATCCCCGGCAAGGCCCAGGCGGCGGTGACGCTGCTAGCCAACGTGCTCAAGGCGAGGGCCAACGGGACAGCCGAACCAACCGACCACGTGGCGATGCCGGTCAAGCTGGTGGTCCGCAGCACCACCGGTCCTGCCCCCCAACCGGCCAAGGCCAAGGCCGGCGCCAAGCGCTGAGTCGGTCAGGGCAGCGCGTCGACCGCCTGCTCGGCGACAGTCATCCTGCGGGCAGCCGCGCGGGCCTTCTGCTCAGCCCTCTCTGCAGCCGTACGGGCAGCGCGCGCAGCCTTCTCGGCGCCGGCATGCTCGACGACAGCATCGTCGAGCTCGGCCCGAAGCCGGTCGACCCGCTCGGCCAGCCGCTGCGTCTCAGCTGCCGAGTCGTCGGCCATCCCGCGGGCCGCATCGCGGGCGGTTTCCGCTTCGGCAAGCGCCGCACGGGCCTCGCTCAGCGACCGCTCGGCGCGCTCCCGCTCCAGCCGCTGCCGTTGCGCGGCCTCGTCGGACCTGGCGGACTTGGCGGACGCGGTCCGCTTGCCGCTCTTCGGCGGATCGCTGACGACGGACAGCCGCGGCCGCCCGGTGCCCGTCGCCGCTGACCCGCCGAACCCGGTGAACTCGAGGCCTTCGACCAGCCGCGCCTGCTGCAGCTGGTCGGCCAGAGCAGGGTCGGCAAGCGCCGCCCGCAAGGTCCGGTCGAGCCGCTCGGCGACCTCATCGCTGACCGGCTCACCGGCGAGGCCCTTGGCTTGCTGCACGAGCGCGTACACCAGCTGGGACTGCTGCCGGGTCAGCTGCCGGAGGTCGTCGCCGCTGAGAGTGGCCGTGGCCTCCCGTAGGGCTGCGCCGAGCTCGAGTAGCGGCGTCACCTCGTCGCCCCGCTGCCGGACCAGCTGGTTGGCCAGCCACGCATCCTTCGATGGTTTGCTCAGCGCCGTGATGGTGGTCGAGAGGTCACGGTCGCCGTCAGCGCGAGCCTGCTTGGCGCGCGCGTTTCGGGTCGCCACGAAGTCGGCCAACGGCAAGCCGTACAGCTCGTCGGCGACCCCGTCGAGGTCCACGGCTCAGGCGTCGCGCTTTTCGAACAGGGTCCAGCACAGGCCCAAGACGATGAGCATGAACACGGTGAAGATCGTGGCACCGATCCACGGCGCCGGCAGGGCGCGTGTTGAGGTCGGCGTTGGTGGTGTCCACCCGCATGATCTGGGTGCCGGCCGTGAACGGCATCAGCTTGCCGATGTGCTGAAGGATCGAGATGCTGCCGATGCTGAGCAGACCACGAATGATGTTCTCGGCAATGATCGGCATGACGATGACGATCACGATGGCGGCCGGGACACTGCGGAACAGCCCGGCGAGCGCCAGGCCGCAGAGTGCGAAGACGATCGGGTAGGCGATGGTGCCGAACCAGACGCGGCCGAGCGAGCCGGGGAACAGACCCAGGTCGGTCAGCTTGGACCCGAGGATCAGCAGCATCACGATGTAGCGGACCAGCTGGCAGACGAGGCCGATCAGCCCGACGTAGAGGATGACGACCAGGACCTTGGCGCCCATCAGCGTCGAGCGACGCGGCAACGCGTTGAGGGTGGGGCGGATGGTGTCGTAGCGGTACTCGTGGCCGAGGGAGAACACGCCGATCAGGCCGAGCAGGATGGACATCAGCAGCACGAACACAGCCAGTGGGCCACCGACCAGGCCCTCGGCATAGTCGTTGACCGTGAACGGTTTCGGCGCACCCAGGGCGGTCAGGCCCAGCAGGCCCGATGCGAGGATCGCCAGCCCGGTCAGCCACCACGTCGAACGCAGGGTCTTCACGCGTACCCATTCGTAGCGCAGTGCGTCGCTCATGCCATGTCCCCCGTCGTTCCGCCATGAAATTCTTCCGCACCGGCCGTCGCCTCGAGGAAGGCTTCCTCGAGGGTCGCGGTGCGCGTGGTCAGCTCGTGCACGACCATGCCCTCGGCGAAGGCGAGGTCCCCGACCGCTTCCTGCTCGATGCCGGTCAAGGACAGCCGGCCGTAGGGCTCCTCGATCACCTGCACACCGCGAGCCGACAGCAGCGTCGCCAGCCTGGCGTACTCCGGCGTCCGAACGATGATGCTGGTGTGCGAGGACTGGGCAACGAAGTCCGACATCGGCATGTCGGCCAGCAGCTGGCCCTTGCCGATGACCACCAGGTGGTCGGCCAGCAGGGCCATCTCGCTGAGCAGATGGCTGGAGGCGAAGACCGTCTTCCCTTGGTGGGCATAGGCTTTCAGCAGGTCGCGCAGCCAGGTGATGCCCTGCGGGTCAAGGCCGTTGGCCGGCTCGTCGAGCAGGACGATGTCGGGGTCGCCGAGCAGTGCCGCTGCCAGGCCGAGTCGCTGGCCCATGCCGAGCGAGAACGACTTCGGCCTCTTGTTGGCGACGGAGGTCAGGCCGACCAGCTCGAGCATCTCGTCCACACGCTTGTCCGGGATGGCGTTGGCAGCGGCCAGCATCCGCAGGTGGTTGCGCGCAGTTCGCGTGGGGTGAAAGGCCTTGGCCTCGAGCAGGATGCCAACCGTGGTCATCGGGCGCGGCAGGTCGCGGAACTTCTTGCCCGCGAACGTCGTCGTGCCGCCACCATGGTCGAGCGCGGTCATCAACCGCATCGTGGTCGACTTTCCGGCCCCGTTGGGGCCGAGGAACCCGGTGACGATTCCCGGTTGGACCGTGAACGACAGGTTGTCGACCGCCTTGTGGCGGCCGAAGGACTTGGTCAAGCCACGAGCTTCGATCACTTCGTGCCCCCTGCACCCAGTTCAGATCGAGATGGACGACTGCACGCCGAGCATAGGACACCGCACTACCCGGGAAGGTGCTTGGCCAGGCGGTTGCTCAGAATTTCCCGTACTCCCGGCCACTCTGCACTCACGATCGAATACGCGGCCGTGTCGCGAACAGTTGCATCCGCACCCATCTTGTCGGCCCGGATCACTCCCTCGAAGGCTGCGCCGAGCGCAAGAATCGCGCGGCGCGACGCCTCGTTGCGCACGTCCGTGCGGAGGGCCACGCGGCGGACTTGCCAGGTGTCGAAGGCATGACCCAGCATCAACAGCTTGGCTTCGATGTTGACGCCGGTGCCCACGCTGTCAGCAGTGACCCACGTGTAGCCGATCTCACAGACGTCGGGCGTGTCGCGACCCGCCCCGACCGAGCCCGCTGGCCAGTCCCAGCACTCGACCCGCCAGAACCTGGTCGACCCGACGAGACGATCAGGACCGTCGTTGATCCGGATGGTCGCGAAAGGGACCGTGCCATGGGCGGCCGCACCGACCAGCGCCTCCCCGATCCAGGCCTGCGCTGCTGCAGTCGTCGGCTTGGGGGTCGAACCCAGCGCGAAATGCTCAGCAGGCGACGAAGCGACCGCTTCGACAACAGCCGCAACGTGCTGCATTCCCAAGGGTTCCAGTCGGACCAGGCTTCCGGTGAGCGTCGTCACAGCACATCCTCGGCGTCGAGCAGGTCACCCGCTCCTTCGTCGGTGCCTGCACGCAGAGCCTCGGCCATCGCAGCCCTCGTCTGCCACTGATTTGTTCGCCAGGCGAGCGCCCTGCCCAGCGCAGCAGGGTCGCCGGCCCGCACGTGGTCCTCATCGCCGATCGAGCGCCAGGCCACCTCCACCGGATCCCCGTCCACCCCGCGCACGACCAGTCGCTGATGAGAGAGGACCGTTGCCGTAGGCATCACGGGCACGTCCGCACGCTGGAGAGCCCGTACGGCGCCGGGGATCTGGGACCAGGTGTGGGAGGCCGCCGGTTCGGCGATGACCTCGAAGTCGGCGAGCTCCGACGCCAGGGCCACGTCAAGAGCGTCAGCGAGGTCGAGCGCCAGCCCGGAGTCGACCGGCAGCACCGGCCGGAATCCCAGCAGGGGCAGCAGGTCCGGGGCATCCACGACGACCGCCTCCCCGGCATCGACGATCACGGTCTGCCCCTTGACCCTGGCCGCCAGCCGCGACGGCAGCACGGCGGGACCACCGTTGCGCGCGATCGCGGCATAGACCGTCGCCAGCACGCCCGGCCCGAGCTCCCTGGTCTCGTCGGCCAGGCGATCGAGCAGGTCAGACGTGGCGGACTGCTCGGCCAGGACCTCGTCCAGCGAGGCGCGGACGCCGATGGCGCGCAGGAAGGTCTCGTCCAGAGCCAGCCCGACCGGATCCAGCAGCTCCTCGAGATCGACGGCGCTGCCGAGCCTGAGTGCCCCCAGCGGCAACCCGTCGACCTCGGCGTAGCGGGCAACCCACCACGCGGTGTACGAGGGCACACCAATCCTGCGGCCGTCCGGCATCAGCACCCACGCCGGCTCGACGACGCGACGTCGAAAGGTCGGAGAAGCCAGCAATGCCAGGGCATCGGGCCACGCATCGGCGCGTACCAGCTCCAGGTCGCGTACAGCGGACAGCTCGAGCATGGTCGGCGGAAGGTCGGTCTCCGGCAGCCGTTCGAGCACGGTCTCCAGCCACAGGTCCTCGGCGTCCAGCTGGTGGTCGGTCTCGTCCGGGTCAACCGCTACGTCGGTGTCATCGACGACGGCAAAGCCGTCGAGAACTCCTGCGGCTACGAGAGTTTCGGCGCCCCAGCGGTTAACCAGCGCGGCCGACACCGTACCGAACGGGGCGCCGTCGGCGACGATCGCCGACCAAGCCCCACCCGGCAGCAACAGCTCCTCGGCGGGTGTGGGTTCGCCGTGGGTGTCGGTCAGCGCAAGCCGGCCGAGCCGGGGCAGCTCCCCGGGGTTGACCCGAGCTGCGGCAACGAGGGCCAGCACCACCTCGGCGACGTCCTCGGGGTCGTCACTGTCGACCGACTCGTCGATGCAGGCCAGCAGTCGCTCATCCTCCAGCAGCTCTCGCGGACCGGCCGGGAGGGCGCCGAGGGCGAGCAGCAGCGGGTGGGCGGCCTGCGGGTCGACGACGCGAACACCCAGCCGGGCGAGCCCCTCCGGCAGGGTTGCGTCGCCCGGCAGCACCAGGCCTCGGGCACCCGTCACCAGCCGTCCGTCCACCAGCGGTACGGGCAGCGCACGCGAGCTCATCCCTGTCCCGACCGGGTGGCACCGCGTCGGCCAATGCGTCGTAAAGACGCGTGCCACCAGGCAGATTCGCGGCTCAAGCCGGCCAGGGCATCGACCACGTCACCCAGCCGCACCCGGCGGACACCCAGGGTCTCGAGGGCAGGAGCAAGTCGTCGAGCCGACCACGGCGCCGGGAGTAGTCCCGGCAGGACGTCGGTCAGCGCAGCCACGAGTGCGGGAGTCGCCTGCGTCAACCACGACTGCGTCGCGTGGTCGCAGGCGCAGGCCGGGATCAGCGGCCGCTGGCAGGAAAGCCGTCTCCGGCAACGAGTCCGCGAGCAGGTCACGAAGCACGCCGTCCACCGCACCGGCGGCAAGCCCGATCGGCACCAGGGCGAGCACCGACGGGTCCGCCGGCAGCCCGCGCAGCAGGTCGGCATAGGCCGCGGCCGCCTGCCGGAGCACGGCATCGCGCAGCGGACCGCCGGCGACATGCCGGCGGGTCGGGTCCAGCGGCAACGTCGCGGCGAGCAGCGCTGGCAGCCCCAGCCCCTCGTCGGTCACCGTGGGGGCGCGCACGGCCGCGGGTACGCGTACCGGCAGGGGCTGAACCCGGCCCTCGTCATCGAGGTTGACCGCCCACGTGACATGCCACTGGCTTCGGGCACGCTCCTCCGCCGGACGCTCGGCCAGCAGCTCGGGAGCGAGGGTGCCGGAACGCCGGACCACCCGCCAGCGCAAGGCATTGCCGTCATCAGCGATCACGGTGTCGCCGTCGAGCTCGGGGCCGGCCACCAGAGTGCGCTGGACGCCCTCGAGGTCGACGTCGATCCGGGTCAGGCTCGGCAGGGTCAGCAACAGCGAGGGGTCAACGGCCGCCAGCAGTCGTACGGCGAGGGCGTGCGCCCGCTCGTCGCGCAGCGGCAGTCGCACCTCGCTGGCATAGCCGTCGGCAGGGGCACCGGCTACGGCGAACGGCAGCCGGAGGACCGGCATCACCCCGGCTCTGCGGATCACCTCCGCCTCGACCGTCGGCATCGTCGCGACCAGCTCTCGGGAACGGGCCCTGGACCAGCCGACCGAGCCGGTGGTCGAGAGCAGTGCGGGTTCGTCGGACAGGGCGAGGACAGCGGCGAAGCCGACCCCGAACCGGCCGACGGTCCCGCCGCCGTCGCGCTTGGCCGACGCCCGCAGCGTGGACAGTGCCTCCACGCCGGCCGCGTCGAGCGGTGCCCCGGTGTTGGCAGCGCTGAGCACGCCGTCGCGCAGACGCAGCAGCAGGGACCCCTCGACGCCGGCCGCGGCAGCCGCATCAGCGGCATTTTGCGCCAGCTCGACGACGAGACGGTCGTGGTAGCCGCCGAGGGCGTAGTCGTCCTCGGCATTGGCGTCCTCGCGAAAACGGGACGCCGACGCGCTCCACCCGGCGAGAACTCGCTCGCGCAACGCTTGCGTACCGAACGGGTCGGCCGCGTCGGGGGTCATGCCGGGTCGGTCGCCTCGGGATCGGGGCCGGCCGGTGCGTCCTCGTCAGCCGGGTCAGCGGTCATGTCCGCCTCGACGTCAGGCTCGACGGCCGGCTCGCGCTCGACCACGATCACGTCGAAACCCACCGTGTCCAGCAGCACCGGCGGCGGCTCGGGCAGCAACGGCGGCATGGCCTCGAGCCTCGGAATGGGCCCCGCAGCCGTGGTCGGCCGAGACCACCCGGCCGTCGTCGGGAGTGATCGCGTTGGCACAGACGCCGAAGGCGAGCCGCAGGGACCCGGCCAGGGGAAGGTAGAAACCGCAGGTGCCGCAGTGCGCCGGGGCAGCCTTGGCCATCGCGGAGTCGGGTCCGGCGTCCCCGGTGTACCAACGGTCGGCGGCGTCGATGCGCCCGTACAGCGAGAGAACGCGTACGCGGCCGAGGCCGAGCTCGTCGGCAACGTCACGGAGCAACGTGGTCGGGCTGTCGTCGGAGAAGTCCGGGTCGTCGTCGCCAGCCGCGTAGGCGGGCACGAGGCGACGGTCGTCAGCGGGGGTCGTCAGCAGGTCGCCTACGCCGAGGTCGCCGGGGCGCAGCCGCTGGTCCCACGGCAGCCACTGGGGCGACAGCACAGCGCTGTCACCGGGCAGCAGGACGACCTCGTCGAGAGTGACCACCTTGCTGCGGGGGGCCCTGGCCAGCGTGACCGACCACACCCAGCCGCGGTAGCCAGGGTTGGTGCAGGCGAACTCGTGGGTGACGACGCGCTCGCCCTCACCGTAGGCCCCGAGGTGGTCGCCGACGTCGACGCCACCCACCTCGACGGCCGCGGCACGCGCAAGATCAACGGCCTCCGCACAGACGGAATCCGGAGCGGCAGACTGACGGGCGGCAAGCCCGCTGAGGGTGGTCACGGCACCAGTCTGCCTCATCCGGGACCCGAGTTGCGGCCAGGCAGGTTCGGACACGTCGGGAACGGACCACACTGGTGGGTAGCAGGATCATCACCGCAGTAACGGGGACCGAAGGGAGGGCGCAGTGAAGGCGGGCGAGCTTGCGGGACGCGCCCTGTCGCGCTCCCGGACAATCGCGAGCTCGGTCCGGGGCCGGGTTCGCACCGTCACACACTCCAGGGGCGCCGGAGCGTCCGGCCTCGCCCAGCTGACCGAGCTGCACGGCGTCGCCAGCGCCGGCGACGCGCTGTTCACCGTGGCCCTCGCCGGCTCGCTGTTCCTCACCCCCGACCCGCACGCTGCCAAGAGCAAGGTCGCGCTCTACCTGCTGCTGACGATGGCTCCGTTCGCGATCGTGGCGCCGGTGCTCGGGCCGATCCTGGACCACTTCGCCCACGGCCGGCGGGCCGCGCTCGCGGTCACCCTGGCCAGCCGGGCCTGGTTCGCCTACGTCGCCACCCACGCCCTGGGGCACAACTCGCTGGCGCTCTACCCCGCAGCTCTCGGCATCCTCGTGATGTCCAAGGGGTACGGCGTCTCGCGCAGTGCCGCCGTACCCCGGCTGCTGCCCGAGGGCCTCACCCTGGTCAGCGCCAACGCGCGCCTGACCATGTCCGGGCTGATCACGGCCAGCATGGCGGCCCCGGTCGGGGCACTGATCTCGCACTACATCGGAACGGTGTGGACGTTGCGGCTGGCGATCGTGGTCTACCTGTTCGGTGCCCTGCTGGCCTACCGGCTTCCCGCCGTCGTCGACTCGAGCGAGGGCGAGACCAGCCTGTCGAAGTTCACCCGGCCGAGCACGCTGCGCGGCTGGGGCGCGATCTTCCCGCGGGTCGGCAAGGCGCTGCCGAGCGTCGCCAACGCCATGCGGGCCCAGGCAGCACTGCGTGCCCTCGCCGGCTTCCTGACGCTCTACCTGGCCTTTCTCATCCGTACCCACCACCTCGGCGGCCTGAGCGAGGGCTTTGCCCTGGGTGCCCTCGTCATCACCGCCGCCAGCGGCAGCTTCCTCGGCACCGGCATCGGCAGCCGGCTGTCCTCTGCCGCGCCCGAGACCCTGCTCGCGCTGTGCCTCATCGTGGCCACCATCGCTTCGGCGCTGACGGCGGTGTTCTTCGGCATCTGGTCCGCGCTCGGCATCGCCCTTGTCGGCAGCCTCACCGCATCGATGGGCAAGCTGGCGCTCGACGCGGTCATCCAGCGCGACGTTCCCGAGGCCATCCGTACGTCGACCTTCGCCCGCTCGGAAACGATCAACCAGCTGGGCTGGGTCGCGGGCGGTGCCGTCGGCATCCTGCTGCCGCTCGGCGGCACCTGGGGGTTCGCGCTCGCAGCACTGTGGCTGGGCGCGACCTTCGTCTGGACGCTGCGTGACCAGCGCCGCCGCCACGCGGCCAGGGCCAACCGGTTGGCGCGAGCGATGGACGTCCCCGATGACCAGCGCCGGACCCGCCCCCCACTGAGCGAGGCAACGTGACAACCACGCTGGTCATCACCGCAGTTGCGGCCGAGCGCGACGCGGTGGTGCGAAGCCTCGACACCGAGCCGGAGGGCTGCGGCCCGTACGACGGGCTCTCCGCCAGCAGCTCGCACGGTGAGCTCACCGTCATCGCCGGCGGAGTCGGCATGGCCGCGGCGGCGGCGGCGACCGCAACAGCACTCGCCGACGGCAGCTTCGACGTCGTGTTCTGCATGGGCATCGGAGGCGGCTTCGACGGCATGGCGAAACCCGGTGAGCTGGTGATGGCCTCGGCCGTCATCGCTCCAGGGCTGGGCGCCGACAGCCCGGACGGGTTCCTCACCATCGACGAGCTCGGCTTCGGCACCAACCAGCTCTCACCCGGCCGGCCCTGGCAGGCGATAGCCGCAGCGATGGGTGCTCGTACCGGACCGATCCTCAGCGTCAACACCGTCACCGGCACCGACGAGCGGGCGCTCGAGCTCGCTCGGGTCTGGCAGCCGGCCGCAGAGGGCATGGAGGGCTGGGGGGTGTTTTCCGCCGCCAAGGCGCACGGCGTGACCGCGTACGAGATCAGGGCGATCAGCAACCGGGTCGGCCGCCGCGACCGATCGTCGTGGGACATAGCCGGAGCCCTCGATGCGTTGGGCCGGGCCGGGGACATCCTGTTCGAGGAGCTGCAACCGTGACCCTGTCGCTGACCTACTCGCCGTGCCCCAACGACACGTTCGTGTTCCACGCCTGGAGCCACGGACTGATCGAGGGCGCTCCGGACGTGGACGTGACCTATCACGACGTGGACGTCACCAACGGCATGGCGGCGCGGCGAGAGCGCGACGTCATCAAGGTGTCCTACGGAGCGCTGCCGTGGCTGCTCGAGGACTACGCGCTGCTGCCCTCGGGCGGTGCACTGGGGCGCGGGTGCGGACCGCTGGTGCTGACCGCTGGTCGGACGGACCTGCGCGGGGCCACCGTCGCCGTACCCGGTGACCGCACGACCGCCTACCTGCTGTTCCGGCTGTGGGCAGCCGACCGCGGCGTCGGCACCGTGGTCGTGATGCCATTCGTCGACATCATGCCGGCGGTGCGCGACGGCCTCGTCGACGCCGGACTGGTGATCCACGAGGCGCGATTCACCTATCCCTCGTACGGGCTGACCAGCGTCGTCGACCTCGGCGCCTGGTGGGAAGCCGACACCGGGCTGGCCATCCCGCTCGGCGCGATCCTGGCCAGGCGCGGGCTGGACACAGCGGCCCTCACCGCTGCGGCCAGGGCCTCGGTGGAGGCGGCGTGGAAGGACCCGGCGGCCTCCGCCGGCTACGTCGCGGAGCACGCGGCCGAGATGGACCCTGACGTCCAGCAACGGCACATCGCGCTGTACGTCAACGAGTTCACCCGCGACCTCGGCGACGAGGGCTACGCCGCTGTCGAAGGCCTGCTGGGCCGGGCGGCCGACGCGGGTCTCGTACCCCCGGTCAGCGCAGCCCTGCTGCGCTGAGCCGGCTCAGGCCTCGAGCTCGGCGGCGATCGACCGCATGATCTCGGCAACCTTGCGGGAGACCTTGCGGTCGGGGTAGCGCCCCTTGCGCAGGTCGCCCTGGATCGCAGTGTCCAGGACCTTGACCATGTCCTCGATCATGCCGTGCAGCTCGTCGGGCTCGCGCCGGTTGGCGACAGCCGTGGCCCGCGCCACCGAGGGCAGCGGGTCGAGGATGCGGACGGACAGCGCCTGCTCGCCGCGCTTGCCCTGAGCGATGCCGAACTCCACCCGCTGACCGGGCTTGACTTCCTCGACGCCTGCGGGCAGTACCGACTTGTGGACGTAGACGTCGTCGCCCCCGTCCTGGGACAGGAAGCCGAAACCCTTCGCCGGGTCGTACCACTTGACCTTGCCGGTGGGCACAGCGGACCTCGATCGTGAAAGTGAGCGGAATGGGCCCCAGTAGGCTATCCCGCCTGTCGAGGGAAATCCGATCCGCGACGGCCGCGCTATGTTCTGCCGGTGACTCCGCCGGCCTCGAGACCCCGTGTCCTGGTCACCCGGCGGCTGCCGCAGCCCGTTCTGGACCGGCTGCACGCGTCGTACGAGATCGTCGGCGCCGAAGTGGACGACCCGATGCCGTACGAGGTGCTGGTGAGCAACGTCGCCGGCGTCGATGCCCTGCTGCCCACGTTGAGCGAGCGCGTCGACGCGGGCGTGCTCACCGCGGCCGGACCGTCCCTGCGCGTCGTTGCCAACTTCGCGGTCGGCTTCCACAACATCGACGTGCCAGCGTGTACGGCCGCCGGCGTCATCGTCACCAACACCCCCGGCGTCCTCACCGATGCCACGGCCGACCTGAACTTCGCCCTGATCCTGGCGGCCGGCCGTCGGGTCGCCGAGGGTGAGCGTTGGCTGCGTGCCGGGCGGCCGTGGGAGTGGTCGCCGAACATGCTGCTCGGCCAGCAGATCACCGGCGCCACGCTGGGCATCGTCGGTTTCGGCCGGATCGGCCAAGCGGTCGCCGCCAGGGCTCGTGGCTTCGGCATGCGGGTGCTGTTCAACACCCGTACACCCCCTCCGGCTTCGGTCGCCGACGCTCTCGGCGCCGCGTCACGCAGCCTCGACGACCTGCTCGCCGAGTCCGACGTCGTCTCGCTCAACCCGCCGCTGACCGCCGAGACGCGGCACCTCATCGACGCGAGAGCGCTGGCGCTGATGAAGCCCACGGCAGTCCTGGTGAGTACGGGAGCCGGTGGCCTGATCGACGAGGACGCGCTCGCCGACGCGCTGGAGGCCGGCACGATCTTTGCTGCCGGTCTGGACGGCTACGAGCGCGAACCCGTCGTCAACCCACGCCTGCTCGGCCTCGACAACGTCACGTTGCTGCCGCACATCGGGAGTGCGACCGTCGAGACCCGTACCGCCATGGGGATGCTCGCCGTGTCCAACCTCGAGGCGGTCCTGGCCGGCCGAGCACCGCTCACGCCGGTGCACCTCGGCTGAGGCGACTATTGCGGAAACCCTTCCACCGGATCCGGTGGAAGGGTTTCCGCACAGTCACCGCGGCACGCCGCCCTACGCTGGCCCCCGCAGCGTGACCAGCGCGCTGCCCCCCGCCTGGAAGTAGATCCGGGTGCACGAGGCACCCTCGGTCACCACCTGCTTGAGGTCGAGGCCACGGTTCGCCTGCGTCCAACCCACTGCTGCCGCTGCCTTCTGCACAGCTGTGGCCGTTTCGGACAACGAGGCGCACTGCTTCTGGACTACCCGCAGCGCCTTTGCCAGCCGGTCCGAGGGGTCTCCCGGCTCGAGCTGGCTCGGCAGGTCCGACCCCAGCAGCACCGTGTGCTTCACCGGGTCGTTGACCACGTAGCTCTCGCAGCTGCTCGTTCCGTTCGCTGGCACACCCCGCGTCACCACGCTCCAGCCGCGAAGGCCCAGCCGGCTCAGCTCTGATTGGGTACGGGCAACAGCTGCTGCCTGCGTGAAGCATCGCGAGCTGAGGCCGCCGACGTAGTCCGACAGCCCCTCGTCGAGCTGGATCAGAGCGGTGTTCTGCGTCGGTCCCGGTGCCATGAGCACGTAGCCCGATGGCGGTGAAGCGTCCGCGGGCAGCACGAGCACTGCCTTGCCCGGAGCCTCGTATGCCTTGAGCTCGGGCGCGGGGGAACCGAAGGCGTTCTGCCACTCCGCCTCGCAGTCCGTGACCGGGTCGCCCGTCGTGGCCGGGATGATGAGGTCGTTGTTCTCGGTCCGGCACTGTGTGCTGGTGATGTCTCTGGACGACGTCCCCTTCAAGGCGACCACGGCAAAGGCCGTGGTGGCCGTGAGCGCCCCCACCGAGGCGAAGACGATCGCCGACCGGCGCCACAAGTGCCTGCCCGGCAAGGACTTTCGAGGTTCGGAATCGTTGACGATCTCGGCGAGCAGCCGGTCCCGGACGTCGGTTGATGCCCGCTGACCCACCGCTTCGTCGTCGACCTTCGCCAGGCTGGCGACGTGGTGATCGAGGTAGTTCACGACAGTGCCTCTTTCCGGTCGAGGGGGAGCACGGGCGGGACTGCAGGGCCCATACGGTCCTGGTCGAGCTCGCGAGCGAACCGCTGTCTGGCTCGGTGCAGCCGCAGCCGGACCACCGGTTTGCTGACGCCCAGCGTCTTGGCGATCTGGTCCCGGTCGAGACCTTCCCAGCCGACGAGGGCCAGCAGCTCGCGGTCGCTGTCACTGAGCCGCCGGAACGCTCCGGCAATGTGCGTCCGGTCCGGTGGCTCGGTCGGCCCGACGACGGCGGAGAAGTCCTCCGACAGCCGCTGGGTCAGGGCCGTCGACCGTCTCCGGGTGCGACGTTGGTTGGCCAGGACCCGCCGAGCCACCCCGTACAGCCAGAGCCTGGCGTCGGCCTCCTCGTGCAGCTCGCCCAGCCGTCGCCACAGCGTCAGGTAGGTCTCGGCGACCGCGTCAGCCGCGTCCGCGGGGTCATCCGTACGACGCAGAACGTAGCCGCAGACCGCAGGGTAAGTCTGCTCGTACAACCGCTCGAACCGTGCTCGATCCCTATCCGGGTTCCGTCTCATAGGCCCTCCCTGGAGCTGCCGGTCAACGTGTTGCCCTTCTCCATGGAGATGTCCGGCAGCGGCGTTGCGTTTCACCGTGCCACGATGGGGCCGTGACCATTGCCGCGGAACGCTTCGCCGCACAGATGCTCACGGACCGGCCGGCCACGAGCGCGGACGAGGTGACCGAGCGGCTGCTGGCGATCCAGGCGCAGGACTCCCGCGGCGCCCGGCTGAGCGTCCGGTCCCGTTCCCATGGCCTGCACAGCTCCGACGTCGACCGCGCGCTCAACGATCGCAGCCTCATCGTCACGTGGGTCAACCGCGGCACGCTGCACCTGGTCCGGCCCGAGGACTACTGGTGGCTGCACGAGCTCACGACGCCGCAGCTGGCCACCGGCAACATTCGCCGGCTCGAGCAGGAGGGCGTCTCACCGCAGGACGCCGAGCGTTCCGTCGCGATCATCGAGAAGTCGCTGGAGGCCGACGGCCCGCTCACCCGCCCGCAGCTGCGCGAACGGCTGGACGCGGCAGGCATCCGCACCGTCGGGCAGGCGCTGGTCCACCAGCTCTTCCTCGCCACCCTGCGCGGCCTGGTCGTGCGCGGCCCGATGGTGGGCAAGGAACAAGCCTTCGTCCTGGTACGCGACTGGCTGGGCCGGGCGCCGAGGTTCGACCGGGACGCCGCGCTGACGCAGCTGGGCAGGCGCTACCTTGCCGGGCACGGTCCCGCCGACGACAGGGACCTGGCCCGTTGGGCGGGGATCACCCTCGGCGACGCCCGCAAGGCCTTGACCGGCGTCGGCGTCGAGCGCGCGGACGGGCTGATCGAGGCAGAGGGGGCGCTGCACACCGACCAGCTGCCGCCGCCGCGCCTGCTCGGGTCGTTCGAGCCGGTGCTGCTGGGCTGGACCTCTCGGGCCGAGATCCTCGGCGAGGACAACACGCTGGTCACCACCAACGGAATCTTCCGCCCTTTCGCGATGATTGACGGAAGGGCCGTCGGGTCCTGGGGCTTCGCTGGCGGGAAGGTCACCATGACTGCGTTCCGTGCGGTGTCAGCTGACGAGAAGAAGGCCCTCGACCAGGAGGCGAAGGACGTCGAGACGTTCCTGTCGCCCGCAGAGAAAGGCACGGCGTGATCACCAACTGGGCCGGCAACATCGCTTTCGGCATGCGGCACCTGCCGCGACCACGGACGCTGGCCGAGCTGCAGGACGTGGTGGCGGCCAACACGGAGGTGCGCGTCCTGGGCACCGGCCACTCGTTCAACCAGATCGCCGACACCAGAGGCATTCTCATCTCGGTCGCCGAGATGCCGGCAACAGTCGAGGTCTCCGCCGACGGGTCGTCGGCAAGGGTCAGCGGCGGCATGACGTACGGAGCCGTCGCAGTTGCCTTGCAGGACAAGGGTTTTGCCCTGCACAACATGGGATCGTTGCCGCACATCTCGGTCGCCGGCGCCTGCTCCACCGGCACCCACGGCTCCGGCGTCAGCAATGGCTCGTTGGCGACGGCGGTCAGCAAGGTCGAGCTGGTCACAGCGGACGGCTCCCTGCTCACGGTTGCCAGAGGCGACGCCGACTTTGCCGGCTCCGTCGTGGCTCTGGGCACGCTCGGGGTCATCACCCACCTCACCCTGGACATCGAGCCGACGTACGAGATCGAGCAGTCCGTCTACGTCGACCTGCCGCACGCAGAGCTGCACGAGAACTTCGACGCCATCATGAGCGGGGCGTACAGCGTCAGCATCTTCTCCAGCTGGCAAAGCGATTTCGTCGACCACGTGTGGCTCAAGCGCAGGACGGGGGGCGAGCCGCTGGGCGACGTTTGGCACGGCGCCAAGGCCGCCACGTCGCCGATGCACCCGATCCGTACCCTGCCCGGCGACGAGTGCACGGAACAGTTCGCCGTCGCCGGCCCGTGGAACGAGCGGCTGCCGCACTTCCGGATGCAGTTCACGCCGAGCGCCGGCGACGAGCTGCAGAGTGAGTTCTTCGTCGCGCACGACGTCGCGGTCGACGCCATCACCGCGATCGAGGCTTTGCGCGACCGGATTGCCCCGTTGCTGCTGATCAGCGAGATCCGCACGGTCAAGGCCGACGACGTCTGGCTGAGCCCGGCCTACCAGCGCGACTGTGTCGCGCTGCACTTCACCTGGGTCAACGACGGCAAGGCCGTCGCCCCGGTACTGGCCGCTATCGAGGCCGCGCTAGCCCCCTTCGACGCCCGGCCGCACTGGGGCAAGGTCTTCTCGATGGATCCCGAGCTGGTACGGGGGCTTTTGCCGAAGTTCGACGACTTCCGGCAGCTGCGGGAGAGGGTCGACCCGACCGGCACCTTCCGCAACCCGTTCGTCGACCAATTCCTGGGCTAGCGCTTGACCGCGGAATCCGTGGTGGGTAGACCGGGTTGCGCGGGGTAGAAGTGGATCACGGGCCGGTCGAGCGCTCCGAGAGGAAACCGATGTTCAAGTTCATTCTGATCCTGCTGGCGATCTGGCTGGCGTTCACGATCATCGGGTTCGCCATTCACGCGCTGTTCTGGCTCGCCATCATCGGCATCTTCCTGTTTGTGCTGACCCTCATCGCCGCGGCCTACCGCAGCGGCGCCAAGTCACGATAGGGCTCCTATGGCAACCCAACGCCGAACTCTCACCGATCCGCGCAGTGCGCTGCGGGTCGACCCGATCAGCGCGGCCTGGAACACGGTCGCCACCTGCCCGACCTACGCCGATGCCCAGTCCGCCGTCGACCGGCTCTCCGACGACGGGTTCCCGGTCGAGCACCTCGACATCGTCGGCTCCGAGCTCAAGCTGGTCGAGCGGGTGACCGGGCGGCTCACCAACGGCGGCGCTGCCACGGCGGGGGCCGCCAGTGGTGCGTGGTTCGGGCTGATGATCGGACTGCTGGTGGGCATCTTCGCCGACGGCAGCTGGTTCGGGCTGATCCTCGCCGGTCTGTTCTTCGGCGCCGTGTGGGGCGCGGCTTTCGGCTACATCGGTCACGCGGCGCTACGAGGGCAGCGCGACTTCTCCTCGACTCAGGCGCTGGTCGCGATGCGCTACGACGTGATCGCGCGCAACGGCCAGGCCGACGCGGCCAGGACTGCGCTGCGTAAGGCGGGGCTCAACCCGGTCGAGCACGCCGTCGTGCTGCCGACCGGCTGAGCTCAGCGGTAGCGCTCGGGGTCGGCAAGCAGCTCGTTCATCGACCCCGACCGAAATCCGGCCGGGTCCAGCTCGACGGCCGCAAACCCCTCGACGCTTGCCAGCAGCTCGACGCGGTCGAGGACCTCAGCCACGTACTCAGCGTCGATCTCGACTCTTGCGGTGTCGCCCAGGTCGCGCACCCGCAGATTTTGTACGGGGATGCCGGCGCCGGCCAGCGCGTCACGCAGCGCAGCCTCGGCGCGGTCAACCCTGGCGAGACGAGCCGGCGTGATCTGAATGCCGAAGGCGACCCGGCTGGATAGGCACGCCGCGGCCGGCTTGGCCCAGGTCGCCAGACCCCACTGCTTGGACAGGGTCCGGATGGCCCGCTTGGTCAAGCCGACGTCGGCCAGCGGGCGTCAGGGCACCGCGCTCGGCCGCAGCCGCGATGCCGGGACGGAAGCCGCCGCGCACGTCGTCGGCGTTGGTCCCGGTCAGCACGTGGGCCAGCCCCAGCCCCGCGGCAACCGGCGTGAGCGTGTCGAGCAGCTCGGACTTGCAGTGGTAGCAACGGTCGCCCTCGTTGGCGCGGTAGCCGCCGCGGGCCAGCTCATCGGTCACGACGGTCTCGTGGCGTACGCCGAGGTCGCGCGCGAAGGCCGCGGCCTGGTCGAGCTCACCGGTGGCCAGGCTCGGCGAGACCGCGGTGATGGCGACGACCACTTCGGGACCGAGCGCCCGTACGGCGGCAGCCAGCAGGAACGCCGAGTCGGCACCGCCGGAGAAGGCCACCGCGACGCTGCCCAGCCCGCGCAGGTTCGCCTCGAGCTCGGCGGCTCGGGCACGGCTGTCGAGGTGATGCTCGAGCCATGGACCGAACTCGTCGAGCGAAGTGAGGACGACGGTTGCTCCCGCGTCGTCGAGGACGTCCGCGGCGATCGGTCCGGTGGCGACGGCCACCGGCAGTGCGTTGGCGAACTTGGCGCCCTCGATGTCCCCGATGTGATCGCCGACGTAGATGCTCGCCCCGTGCTCGAGCAGGGCCTCGCCCTTGGCGGCGCTGAAGAGCCAGCCCTCCACCGCGTCCGGCGCCAGGCCGACGGTCTCCAGGCAGATCGCAGCGAGCGGTGTGCTCTTGGCCGTGACCACGACGATCTTGCCGCCGGCAGCCCGTACGGCGTCAAAGGCGGCGTGGGCACCGGGCATCGCGGTGGTGCCGGTGCGGCAGGTGGTCGCGTACGCCTCGCGGTAGGAAGCGGCAGCCGCCTCGATCTCCCAGGACGGGAACCACCGGGCCAGCTCGCGCTCGAGCGGCGGACCGAGCCGGGTGACCACAAGATCGGTGTCGATGTGGACCCCGGTCCGCGCTGACAGTGCGTCGAGAGCGGCCTTGACTCCGGGGCGGGAGTCGATGAGCGTCATGTCTAGGTCAAAGCCAACGGTGAACACTCGAAGAGGGTACCTGTGCATCCTGGCGGGTGTGCGGGGCCGTCCGGCCGCACTAACGTAAACCGGATGAGCGTCAGCCAGCCCGTCCGCAGCGTCGCCGAGTGGCTGCGCGAGCGTTCCGACGACGAGCTGGCCACCCTGCTCCTGATGCGGCCCGACCTGGTCAGCCCGGTCCCCCCGGACGTCGGCATGCTGGCCGCCAGGGCGACCACGCGATCATCCGTGCTGCGGGCGCTCGACCTGCTCGACCGGGCGGAGCACGGGGTGCTCGAGGCGCTGTGCCTGCTGCCGGAGCCGGCCACGTTCGACGAGCTGAAAGCGTCACTCACCGGCGAGCTGCGCGGCGTCGACCCTGCGCACGTCACTGGCAGAGCTGCAGAAGCTGTGCCTCGTCTGGGGCGACGACGATGGCCCTGCGGGTCGTCGTCACGGTTCGCCAGGTGACCACGCACCCGGCCGGCCTCGGGCCTCCCATCGCCAGCGTGCTCGAGCGCTACTCCTCGAGCCGGATGTCCGTTCTGCTCGAGGCCCTCGGCCTCCCGCACGACAGCGATCTCACCTCCGGCCCCGCCGCTGTCTCCGCACTGATGTCCGACCCGGCAACGGTTCTGGGGCTGGTCGACGCGGGCCGGCGAGGCCACCCGGCGGGTGCTCGAGGCTCTGACCTGGTCCCCCGTCGGCGCCGTGCCCGACGCATTGCGCGCTGTGCGCCCCGATGACGCCGAGTCGGCGGTGCGGCGGCTGCTGGCGTACGGGCTGCTGGTCGCGGTCGACTCCGAGACGGTGGTGCTGCCACGCGAGGTGGGCCTCGCCCTGCGCGGCGGCAAGCTCTTCCCGCCCGGAGCGCTCGAACGTCCGATGCTCGAACGCGTTGCAATCCGTACCGGCAGCACCAGCCAGGTCGAGCGCACCGCTGCAGGTCAGGCATTCTCGGCCGTACGAGCGGTCATCGACCTGCTCGACGCCTGGAGCTTCGAACCGCCGCCGGTCCTGAAGGCCGGCGGGCTCGGCGTGCGCGAGCTGCGCAAGTGGTCGCGCGATCTCGACCTCGACGAGATGGTCGCGGCCACCTATCTCGAAAGTGCCTACGCTGCAGGGCTTCTGGCGGCGAGCACCGACCTCGATCCGGTATGGCTGCCCACGCCCGCCTACGACCAGTGGCGCCGACTTCCGCCCGAGCGGCAGTGGGCCGTCGCTCGCCGAGGCGTGGCTGGCGACCACCCGGCTGCCCGGCCTTGTCGGCGCCAAGGACGACCGCGACCGCACCCTGTCGGCCCTGTCAGCGGACGTCGAACGCTCCGCGGCACCCGACCTGCGCAGGACCGCCCTCGCCTGCCTCGCCGAGCTGCCCAAGGGCGACGCGGCGACGCCAGAGTCCGTGACCGCGCTGGTGAGCTGGCTCGTACCCCGTCGGACCCCTGCACGCAGCGCGGAGCAGGTGGGCTGGGCGCTCAGCGAGGCCGCCTCCCTTGGCCTGACCGGCACCGGCGCGTTGTCCAAGGCCGGCAGGGCCATCCTGTCCGGCGACACCGAGGCTGCCGCCAGCGCTCTCGAGCCGTTGCTGCCCGAGCCGGTCGATCACGTGCTCCTGCAGGCCGACCTGACCGCGATCGCCCCCGGCCCGCTGGTCACCGACCTGGCCCACGAGCTGTCCCTGGTGGCCGATGTCGAGTCCAAGGGCGGCGCCACGGTCTACCGCTTCACCGAAGGTTCCGTGCGGCGTGCCCTCGACGCCGGTCGAACCACCTCAGAGCTGCATGCCTTGTTTGCCAAGCACTCTCGTACCCCCGTACCCCAGGGATTGACCTATCTGGTCGACGACGTGGCACGCCGGCACGGGCGGATCCGGGTGGGCACAGCCGGTGCCTACATCCGCAGCGACGACCCCACCGTGCTCGCCGAGATCCTCGCCTCGCGCAAGGTGACTCCGCTCGGCCTGCGGCTGCTCGCGCCCACTGTGCTGGCCGCACGCGCGCCGGTGGACCGGGTGCTCGAGATCCTGCGCTCGCTCGGGCACGCGCCGGTCGCGGAGTCCGCCGACGGCGACGTGGTGATCCGCCGGCCGGACATCCGCCGTACGACGCCGCGGCCCCGGCCACCTCGGCTGGCGGACCTGGGCGCGCCGCGAGCCGACCTGGTCCAAGCGGCCGTGATTGCTTTGCGGGCAGGCGATCGCGCCTCGGTTGCGGCAGCCAACCGGATCCAGGCGCCGTCGAGCGCCGCTGACACCGTGGCTCTGCTCACCGACGCCGCCCGCACCGGCCGGGCGATGTGGATCGGCTACCTCAATGCCGACGGCGACGCCAGCCAGCGGATCATCGAGCCCCGGCATGTCGAAGGGGGCATCGTCAGAGCCTGGGACCACCGGCACAACGAGCAGCGGACCTTTGCCGTGCACCGCATCACCGGTATCGGCGAGGTCGAGCCGGACGAGGCCCTCGGCTGAGGGCCTCGTCCGTCGCGCTAGCTCTTGACCGACCCTGCCAGCAGCCCTCGTACGAAGAACCGCTGCAGCGCGAAGAAGACGCACAGGGGCACGATGATGGCGATGAACGCACCCGCCGTCAGCAACTCTTGAGCGCTGCCAAGCGATCCGGTCAGCTGCACCAGCCGTGCAGTGATCGGCGAATGGTCGGGGGTGCCGTCGGTGAAGACCGTCGCCACCAGCAGGTCGTTCCAGACCCAGAGGAACTGGAAGATCGCCACCGACGCGAGTGCCGGCGTGGACAGGGGCAGCACGATCCGGCGGAAGATCGTGAACTGGTCGGCACCGTCCACCTGCGCCGCCTCGATCAGGTCGCCGGGCAGCTGGGACATGAAGCTGAACAGCAGGAAGATGATCAGCGGTAAGCCGAACATCGTGTGGGCTATCCACACCTGGAAGAACCCGTGCAGGCCGTGGTACGGGATGAGCGTGAGCGTGTGCAGCTGGGTGACTGCACCGCTGTGCGTGTGCCAGCTGAAGGCCAGCGGCAGGATCGACTGGCCGCCGATGTGCACGCCGTTGCTGAACAGCTGCAGCAGCGGCACGAGCGCGAGCTGCAGCGGCACGATCTGCAGGGCGAAGATCGAGAAGAAGACGAACGTCGCGCCGCGGAACCTGACCCAAGCCAGGCAGTAGGCGGCCATCGCGCCCGAGCATCAGCGGGATCAAGGTCGCCGGGACCGTGATGGCGATGGAGTTGATGAAGTAGGGGGCGATGCTGCCGTTGCTGCCGCCCGTGCCGGCGATCACGTCGTGGTAGTTGGCCAGCGTTGCGTGTGGGTGCAGGAAGAACTCCCACCAGCCGCTGCTCGCCACATCTGCCTTGGGCCGGATGGAGGTGATAGCCAGCCCGAAGATCGGGAGGGTCCACAAGCACGGTGACGATGATGACGATGATGGCCGCCCACCGGCTGGTGTGCTTGAGGTGCGGTTCCTTCGGGACGACGACGACCTTGGGCTCCGGGTCCGTGACGACGGCCCCACCGACCGGAGTGCTCATCGGATCTGCCTCTCTCGGCGCAGGATGACCATGTTGTAGATCAGGACCGGCGACACTGCGAGGAACAAGATGATCGCCAACGCGGCACCTCGCCCGTAGTTTCGGATGACGAAGGTCTGGTTGTACATCTCGAAGGACAGCACGCTGGTGTTGTAGTTGCCTCCCGTGGTCGCGGCGATGATGTCGAAGAGCTTGAGCGTCGCGATCATGATCGTGGTCTGCACCACCACGAGAGTCGGCCGGATCATCGGGATCGTGATGTCGGTGAACTGCTTCCAGCCGCTGGCTCCATCGAGCTCGGCCGCTTCGATGACGTCAGTGGGGATTCCCTTGATCGCCGCGGAGAGCAGCACCATGGCGAAGCCGGTCTCGATCCACACCAGGATCACCATGAGCAGGAAGTTGTTCCACGGTTTCCACAGCAGCCAGTACGGCGGATTCTTCCAGCCCAGGGAGTGAACGACTGCCGTCAGCAGACCGGTCTGGTTGTGCTGGTAGATGACGCCCCAGATGATGCTGGCGCCGACGAAGGAGACAGCCATCGGCGCGAAGATGAGCGACTTGGGGATCGACTCGCGCTTCATCTTGTCGATGAGCACCGCAAGCCCGAGCCCGGTAGCGGTGGCGGCTGCAGGTGCGATGGCGATCCACAGCAGGGTGTTGCGGAGCACGACGTGGATGTCGGGGTCGTGGAAGACCCAGCTGTAGTTGGACCAGCCGACCCAGTTGGGGCTGGGACTGTTCGCGCCCTTGAAGCTCAGGATGAGCGTGCGCACAGCGGGGATGACGAGACCGATCATGACGAGCAGCAACGCGGGACCGGCAAAGATCAAGATCACCGCACTGTGCTTGAGCCTCTTCGGCACCTTTGACCCGAAGAAGAACAGGAAACCGATACAGGCAGTGATGACGGCGACGGCGAGGAGTGCCTCGCCGATTTTGGTTGCCCAGCTCACGAGATCTCCTACCGGTCAGGGGAGAAACGGATGCGCGCGGCTCACGCTGATCCTCGGCCGAGGTCCTGTCAACCGCGCATCAGCAATCGCTCGACGCAGCCGCGCAGGGCGCCGGGCCGAGGGCGTAAACCCCCTCGGCCCGGCAACCTCGTTGCGTATTTCGCCTAGCTGGCGGGCCAAGCCGAGTCGATCGCCGAAAGGACGGCGCTCGTGCTCTTGTTCTCGGCGAACCAGGCCGTGAGCTGCTTCCACTCAGCGCCCGAACCCACTGCGGAGGGCATGAGGTCGGAGGCGTCGAACCGGAACGTCGCCTTGGGATCGGTCAGGAAGGACGCCGACAGCTTGTCGATCGGGTCCTTGTAAAGACTGATCGGGACGGCGGTGTTGGCGGAGACCCAGCCAGTGGCGACCTTGATCCGGGCCGCGGCCCAGGCCGCGGTGGACAGGTAGGTCTGAACATCCTGCACCTCGGGCTTGTTCGAGAAGGCGGTCAGGAACGTGCCGCCACCCTCGACCGGCAGACCGAACTTGCCGGCGATGGTGGGCTCGTAGAAGGCGAAGATGTCGCCAGTGGGGCTGACGTCGTGCCCTTCGGCCACTGGGCCTCGTAGAACGAAGCCTGCTGGAGCATGTCGCACTGGCCCTTGAGGATCGGCAGACCGGCGTTCTGGAACGTGGTCGTCGCGACGGCCTGGTTGCCGCCGAGGACCCAGCCTGGCTTGCGCATCCAGTTGTCGAGCAGAGTCATCGCCGCGTTGATCTCCGGCGAGTTGAACTTCACCTTGTGGCTGATCCAGTCGTCGTAGACCGTCGGCCCGCTGTTGCGCAGGACGAGCTCCTCGAGCCAGTCCGTCGCCGGCCAGCCAGTGGCCGTGCCGGAGGCGATGCCGCCGCACCAAGGCGTACCACCGTCGGCCTTGATCTTGGCCGACAGCGTCATCAGGTCGGCCCAGGTCTTGGGTACGGTATAGCCCTTCGCGGTGAACGTCTTCGGCGAGTACCAGACCAACGACTTCACGTTGCTGATCGGTCGGAGCGCCGTAGAACTTGCCGTTGACCGTGGCGTAGCCCTTCCAGACCGGTGCCCAGTTCTTCATGTTGGCCAGCACGGCCGCCGGCGCCTCGACCGCCTTGCCGGTCGCCACCATGGAGGCCAGCAGGCCGGGCTGCGGGATGATCGCGAGGTCGGGGGCGTTGCCGCCAGCGACCTTGACCGGCAGCTGGGACTCGAAGTCGTTGGACCCGGTGAACTGGATCTTGACGCCCGTGCACGCCTCGAACGGCGCCCACGACTTCTCCAGCGAGTCGGACTCCGGGCTCAGGATCGACGAGTACATGCTGACGGTCTTGCCCTTGAGGCTGCCAGGAGCCACGCCATTGCAAGCATCGCCGCCTGCCGCGGAGGCTGAGCCTCCGGCTGCGGAAGTTGCCGCCCCGGCGGATCCCGTCGCCGCCGAGGAGCCCGTGTCGCGGCTCCCGAGGTCGGGGTACCAGCAGTCGTGCTGGACGTCGACGAGCACGCGGCGAGCATCGCACCGGTCGCAATGACCGAGCCGATGACGACTGCTCTGCGCCTGAAGGGGCTCGTTGGGACTGTGGACATGCTGTCTCCTAGCCGCTGAAGCGATTGAGATGAAAGTTGCGGTATCGCCCATCGTTGTGCGCCCGGATGAGCCCCACAAGAACATCCCTGCATCCTTTTGACCTGTTTTTCGGTTACGTTCGGGTAACGGTGAGAGCGCTCTCTTAGAAAGAGGGCCCGATAGGGGACAAACCGGCTGAATCGTTTTTCTGCCGCGAGCCGGGCCTGGAAGCCTGATTGTCGCCCCGACGTTGCAGACTGGAGCATCCGTACCGGACCCGAGGAAGGACCCGCGTGACCGAAGGCCCGCTCATCGTCCAGTCGGACAAGACCCTGCTCCTCGAGATCGACCACCCCCTGGCAGCCGACTGCCGGCACGCGGTCGCACCCTTCGCGGAGCTCGAGCGAGCCCCGGAGCACGTCCACACCTACCGGATCACCCCGCTCGGGCTGTGGAACGCACGGGCAGCCGGCCACGACGCCGAGCAGGTCGTCGACGTCCTGCTGCGCTACTCCCGCTACGCGGTGCCGCACGCCCTGCTCGTCGATGTCGCCGACACCATGGCCCGCTACGGCCGGCTGCAGCTCAACAAGGACCCCGTACACGGGCTGACGTTGCACTCCACCGACCGCGCGGTGCTCGAGGAGGTGCTGCGCAACAAGAAGATCGCTCCGATGCTCGGCGAGCGCCTCGACGAGGAGACGGTGATCGTCCACCCGTCCCAGCGCGGCAACCTCAAGCAGGCGCTGCTCAAGCTGGGCTGGCCGGCCGAGGACTTCGCCGGCTACGTCGACGGTGAGGCCCACCCGATCGAGCTCGTCCAGGACGGCTGGACGTTGCGGCCCTACCAGGACTACGCCGCGGACGCGTTCGTCGCGGGCGGATCCGGCGTCGTCGTACTCCCCTGCGGCGCCGGCAAGACCATCGTGGGCGCGGCAGCCATGTCACGGGTCAAGGCGACGACCTTGATCCTGGTGACCAACACCGTGTCGGCGCGGCAGTGGAAGCACGAGCTGCTCAAGCGCACGACGCTGACCGAGGACGAGATCGGCGAGTACTCCGGCGAGCGCAAGGAGATCCGTCCGGTCACCATCGCCACCTACCAGGTGATGACGACGCGCAAGAAGGGCGTCTACACCCACCTCGAGCTCTTCGACGCCAAGGACTGGGGCCTGATCGTCTACGACGAGGTCCACCTGCTCCCCGCACCGGTGTTCCGGTTCACCGCTGACATCCAGTCCCGGCGCCGGATCGGGCTGACCGCCACTCTCGTACGGGAGGACGGCCGCGAGGGCGACGTCTTCTCGCTGATCGGGCCCAAGCGCTACGACGTGCCGTGGAAGGACATCGAGGCGCAGGGCTACATCGCGCCCGCGGACTGCGTCGAGGTGCGGGTGACGTTGACCGACGCCGAGCGGCTGGCCTACGCCACCGCCGAGCCGGAGGAGCGCTACCGGGTCGGTGCCACGACCCGTACCAAGACGGCGCTGGTCGAAAAGCTGGTCGCCCACCACGCCGGTGAGCCCACGCTGGTGATCGGCCAGTACCTCGACCAGCTCGACGAGCTCGGCGCCGACATCGGCTGCCCGGTGATCAAGGGCGAGACCAAGAACTCCGAGCGGGAGCGGCTGTACGAGGCCTTCCGGCAGGGCGAGATCAACACCCTCGTCGTGTCCAAGGTCGCCAACTTCTCGATCGACCTGCCCGAGGCCTCGATCGCGATCCAGGTCTCCGGGACGTTCGGCTCCCGCCAGGAGGAGGCGCAGCGCCTCGGCCGGATCCTGCGGCCCAAGGCCGACGGCAGGCCCGCCCGCTTCTACTCGGTCGTGGCCAGGGACACCCTTGACCAGGAGTACGCGGCGCACCGACAGCGCTTCCTGGCCGAGCAGGGCTATGCCTACGAGATCGTCGACGCCGACGACATCCTGGCCGGCGACTGGAACCGCTGAGCCGGCACCACTGATCACCCAGAGCCCACCACCAGCCGGCGGCCGGCCCACGCGATCACTGGTGCACACCGCACCGTAAACGGGCCGCATTCGGTGCACCCGGCACCACTGATCACCCAGAGCCCACCACCACCCGGCGGCCGGCCCACGCGATCACTGGTGCACACCGCACCGTAAACGGGCCGCATTCGGTGCACCCGGCACCACTGATCACCCAGAGCCCACCACCACCCGGCGGCCGGCCCACGCGATCACTGGTGCACACCGCACCGTAAACGGGCCGCATTCGGTGCACCCGGCACCACTGATCACCCAGAGCCCACCACCACCCGGCGGCCGGCCCACGCGATCACTGGTGCACACCGCACCGTAAACGGACCGCATTCGGTGCACCCGGCACCACTGATCACCCAGAGCCCACCACCACCCGGCGGCCGGCCCACGCGATCACTGGTGCACACCGCACCGTAAACGGGCCGCATTCGGTGCACCCGGCACCACTGATCACCGAGAGCGGGCAGCCCCACGCCGCTCAGTCGTCACACAGCCTCGGCATGCTCCCGGCCCTGTTCGAACGGCGGGCAGTTCGCCCGCCGGGCACCGCCGCGGCGCAGGGCCGGTGCGAACTGCGTCATGTCGAACCAGCTGGGGAAGGCACGCGCGAGCCGGCTCGGACCGATCAGCCGCGCGTGTCCTTCCGCCAGCAGCTCGCGAAACGGCGCAAGGCCAATCAGCCACCGGTGCATGTGGGCGGTATCGGCCTCCAGCGCGAGGTCGACGTCATAGCCCTGGTCGTCCTTGCACAAGGTCACGCCTGAGGGGTCGATGCTGAGCCAGCCTTCGGCCGCGCTCGTGCCGGTCAGGACCACGTGGACGACCGTACGACTCGCCGGCAGCTTGGCCGGAACCGCGTGCTGGTGCAGCCGCCAGAGCAACGACAGCCCGTCGCAGTCCTCATCCGTCGGGTCGGCGAAGACCCATTCGGCCGCCCAGTGGCCCATCGCCCAGACGATCGGCGTGAGCGCCTCTCCTGCCGGCGTCAGGGTGTAGCCGCCGGGCAGGCCACGCCCGCCCTGCCTGCGGTCGACCAGGCCCATGCGCTCGAGCTGACGCAGTCGCTGTGCCAGCAAGGAGCGGCTGACCCGCGGGATCCCGCGGTGAATCTCGTTGAAACCGCTTGCTCCCACCATCAGCTCGCGGATGACCAACGGGGTCCACCGGTCGCCGAGCACCTCGACGCCCATGGATATCGGGCAGTAGTCCGTGTACGTCGTCATGCCCAACATCCTGCAACGCCAAAGGCCTCCCGGGTAGTACGGATCGTGTACTGGTGTCCACGCGTGACGTGGTCCCGATGACGGCTGATTGCCCGGTCGGCGGGCCTTCTTCGCCGGTACGAGAGCCGCACTGGTTGCCCCCTTCGCCTCAACAGATCCTTCACCAGTGACGACCGCCGGGTCGTCCCGAAATGGAGGCAGAGATGTCAGTGGTAGAGGGCCAGACAGACCTGGGGGCCGTCAAGGTTCGCCAGCAGAAGACGTGGGCCAGCGGGGACTTCTCCGTCGTGGCCTCCCGCATCGTGCTCGTCGCTGAGCAGCTGGCCGAGACGGCCGACCTGCGGGCCGGCTGGCGGGTG
Organism: uncultured Actinomycetota bacterium; assembly: GCA_963797535.1. GTDB lineage: Bacteria > Actinomycetota > Actinomycetes > JAWWOL01 > JAWWOL01 > JAWWOL01. The sequence continues at coordinate 399,611 of CAWCPQ010000002.1, forward strand.
CTCGACGTTGCCTGCGGCAACGGCAACGCCACCCTCGCCGCAGCCCGCTCCGGAGCCCACAGCGTGGGCGTCGACTACGTCCCGGCGCTGCTCGAGGACGGCCGGGGCCGGGCGCTCGCCGAGGGCCTCGACGTGGAGTTCCGGCTCGGCGATGCGGAGGAGCTGCCACTCCCGGCGGACTCCGTCGACGCCGTACTCTCCGTGTTCGGCTCCATGTTCGCCCCCGACCACCAGCGAACCGCCGACGAGATCGTACGGGTGACCCGACCCGGCGGCACGGTGGGACTGGCCTCCTGGACCCCGGACGGGTTCATCGGCCAGATGTTCCGGGTGATCAGCTCCTTTGTGCCGCCGCCCGCCGGCGTTCAGCCGCCGCCGCTGTGGGGCACGCAGGAACACCTCGAGGAGTTGTTCGGCGACGCGGCGCAGAGCGTGCGTTCGCAGGTGCGCACGAACTACTTCAGGTTCACCACCCCGCAGGAGTTCGTGAGCTTCTTCCGCCGGTGGTACGGGCCGACCCTCAAGGCCTTCGAGGCCTTGGACCTCCCCGAGCAGACCGCGCTTGCCGCGGAGCTCGCCGCGCTCGCCGAGCGCTTCGACCGGAACCGCGACGGCGGAAGCATCGCCATTGCCGCCGACTACCTCGAGTCCGTCATCACCCTGCACTGACGCAGGTCCTCCTGAAAGGCTGTACCTTCATGCTCCGGCCGCTCAACCCCTCTCATCCGGCAAGCCTCATCCATGATCGGCTGAGGACTGCCGAGCAGGTCCGCCTCGCGCGACTGGCCAACGTCGTGCGGCGTCGCGGTTCGACGACCAGCTCCTCATGTCAGCCGGGCATCGGCCGGCAGCGGTGACCGTCGCCTATCAGGCCGTCGGCGCCGTCGCCATCCTGGTCAGCCTGGTCGGAACCTGGCTGGCCGCGCGGCAGCGCGTGGGCTGGCTGCTCTGCATCGTCTCCTCTGCGATGTGGTTCCCGGCACTCGTCACCGGGCAGCAGTGGGCAGCCGTGGCCAACTGCGGACTGTCGATCGGCATCTGCCTGCGCAACTTCCGGGTGCGGCAGACGATGACCGAGGACTAGCCGGACTGCGGGCTCACCGGCGGCGGCGGTTGCGCAGCATCTCGCCGGCTCTGGACAGCGCGGCAGCGCTGCGACGAGCCTGCTGACGCTTTTCCAGATTGGCCGCGATGAGCTGTAGCGCCCGGCCGAGCAGTGGAGCCACCACGATGAAGATGAGCCAGCGGCGGAGACGGGAGGAGAGCAGCATCATCATCCCGTTGGTCTAACCCGAATTCGGGCGTGACAACCGCGATGGCCGGAACGCAACCGGGATGATGGTGGGCGTGACCGACTACCTGACGGACGCGGCGACCGCCGCCGAGCACGACCTCAAGGCCACTGGTCAGTGGAACGAGGCCGCGGCGGCGGCCGTCGGTTCCGCGGTGGGCAAGCGTTCCTGGTGGCTCGAGCAGTGGCCGGCAGGCGGCGAGCATCTCCTGGGTCTGATCGGCCAGGACGTCCAGGAGTGGATGCACGACACCATCGACCACGACTGGCCGCGCTGCAGCGAGCATCACGACCACGCCCTGCTGATCGAGCCGGACCTGGGCCCGGACCCGTTCTGGGTCTGCCACCGCAGCGGCCTGCCGGTGGCCAGGGTCGGCGAGCTGCCTCAGGTCTGACCGGCGGGGGCCCGTCGCCCCATGAAACCGAGGAACCGGTCGATCATCGGCGCCTCGTCCGGAACGTCGATCCGCTCGCCGAACGGCATCCCTTCACCGCGGTACTCATCGGTCAGCGTTGCCTGACCCTTGGCCAGGGCAAGACCCGCCTCGGCTTCGGTGAACGGAATCTGCTGTCCCGTCGCCATGGCCAGGTCGCTACCGTGCGCTACGTACTCGATGATGGTCATGCCGAGCACCATCGGGCCGGGGGACGGCGGGCCCGTCACGCTGACCTCACGGTCGGTGCCCAGCTCGCGCCAACCCGAGATCGTCTGCTCCGCAGCAACTCTGACGTCCTTCACCGGATCTGCCGAGACCACGTCAGCAGGGTTGAAACCGGCCTTTCGACCTTGTGCAGCCGCGGCGAAGTTCTGCATGAAGCCGACGATGTGGTTCACCATCGCGCGCACATCCATGCCGGGACAGGGAGTCGGGTCGTCGAGCTGGTCCGGCCGCACCCCGGCTACCAGCGCCTCGACCTTGCTCAGGATCGCCGCGAGCGTCTCGATGTCATCGCTGTCGGTCATGTTCGCCTCCTCGCTGTTGCCCTACCCCGACGGAGTGGTGGACTACCCGACCTTGAGCCGTTCTTTGAGGTGACGGCGCAGAGCCTCCCCCTCCGGCGTCGCGTGCCAGCGGGCGTGGCCGAGCAGATAGGTCTGGTACGCAACCTCGGCGTTGGCCGGCGAGCCGGTAACCGCGTGAAAGTAGGCCATCTCCGACAGGGCGAACTCCACGTGGACCACGGGCAGCAGCTCCGGCAGAGCGGCCGCCTCGGCGGGATCGAGCGGCCGGACCGACTGCCAGCCATCGACCAATGCGTCGGCAAGGTCATAGCGAACGGCGTGCGGATCGACCAGCCACTGCACCACGTTGCGCTCGAGCGCCGTTGCCAGCTCGACGATCGGCGTCGTCCGGTCGGCCAGCCCGAAGTCGATCACCGCCGCGACCTCACCGCCATCGGTCCAGAACAAGTTGGAGGCGTGCCCGTCGCCGTGCGTCCAGGCAGACCCCAGCTCCGAGAGGTACGGGGCGAACCGATCGTGCAGCGGGGAGAGCACTTCGGCAACGTCGCGCTCCCAGTCCCTGCCGGCAAGCGCTGCGGCCACAGCGGGGCGGCGGGCGACGAAACTGTCCAACCCGGCTTGAAGACTGGGCGTGAGCAGCGCTTCGGCACTGGTCATCAGCAGGTGTGGCGGGCGGGCCGGGCGGTCGAAGTCTGCTGCTGCCACTTGCAGGCGAGCCAGGGCGACTCCCGCGGAGAACGCGTGCCCGGCGGACGTGAACGGCTCCCATGACGGCAGCTCGCGATAGGTGTCGCTGCCAGCAGCCGGTTCGAAGACCTCCCAGGTCCAACCGTCATGCTGGACAACCGACTCGCCCTCGTCGGTGCTGAGGACCTGCGGGACGGAAAACTCCTTACCCCGCAGGTGATCCACGAACGCGTGCTCCTCCATGAGCGCGCCAACGGTTCGCACGGTCTCGCTGTGCCGCTTCACGAAAACCGAGCCGGCGGCCGTCTCCACCAGTGCTGCCGACGACAACGGGCGCGGGCTGACCCAGCGGACGCGGCCCGCCTGCAGACCGTAGCGTTCGAGCAACGGCTGGACCTCTGCCGAGGTAAGGGCCGGCCAGTCCGGTTCGACCAGCTCCTGCCCAACGCCGTGGACCAGGCCCTCGCTCATCCGAACGTCAGCGGGCGCCAGGCGCCGATCCGCACACTGACCGCGACCGCCACCAGGCCCACGAGCGACACGGCCACGACGAGCCAGACGTCAGCCCGCTCGACATGGAGCCGGCGTGCGAACGATCTCGGCAGCCCCGAGTCGAACCCGCGCGCGTCCATCGCGGTGGCCAGTCGAGTGCCCCGACGGATGGCCACCACGAGCAGGCCGAGCACCTGGGAGAAGAACAGCCGAGCCGCCCGTACGGGAGACCGGCCGGCATCGATGCCACGGGCGCGGCGGGCCATCGCCAGATAGCTCCACTCGGACGACATCAACGGCAGCAGGCGAAGTGCGGCCAGAGTGCCGTACGCGAACTTGGCCGGCGCGTGCAGCTGCTGCACCAGGGAGTCGGCGAGCTCCACCGGGTCGGTGCTCACCAGCACAACCATGCCGGGCAGTGCGATACCCAGTGCCCGCAGGCCGATGGCGACGCCGTTGTACAGCGAGCCGGTCGTGACGTGGATCGGTCCCAGGTCGACGAGAACCGTGCCCGTCGGATGGGCGCCGAAGGCCGCGTTGACGAACACCAGCATGGTGGCGGCGAACAACAGCGGAATGCACTGGCGCCACAGCCGGCGCTGGTCGACCTGGGCCCACGGCAGCGCCAGCAACGTCGCGATCACCAACAGGAGTGGCGTCACGATGTCCAGGCTGAACATCAGGATCACCGTGGGTACGAGAGTCGCCGCGAGCTTGGCTGACGGGTTGCGCCTGGCCAGCCGTCCCGTCGGTGCCGTTGCCGGCAGCACACCCATCAACATGTCAGGCCGCCCGCCCCGGCAGGGTGAGGTGCCGGTCCCCCAGCGCCTCGGCGAAAGCCTCGTCGTGGGTGACCACGAGCAGTGCAGCACCGCCGTCGCGCAGGTCGGCAAGCTGCCCGAGCAGCTCGTTCCAGGTGGCAGCGTCCTGACCGAATGTCGGCTCGTCGAGCACGAGGACGTCGGGCGTCGTCGCCAACGCCGTGGCCACGGAGAGCCGCCGCTTCTCACCGCCGGACAGGGTGAACGGGTTGGCGCCCGCCAGGTTCTCCAGTCGCAGCCGAAGCAGGAGCTCGTCGACTCGCCCCCCGTAGTGCGTGTCGACGAGCCCCTGCCGGCGCGGGCCGAGCGCCACCTCGTCCCGAACCGTTCTCGTCAGGAACTGATGCTCCGGCTCCTGAAATACCGTGCCGACTGCCCTGGCCAGCTCGGCCGCCCGCCAGCGATGCAGCGGCCGGGAATCCTTGCCCACCAGGCAAACCGCGCCCTGCGAGGGTGCCCGCAGTCCGGCCACCATCAGGGCGAGCGTTGACTTCCCGGACCCGTTCGCGCCGGTGAGCACAACGGCTTCACCGCGGTGCAGCGCAAGGTCGTACGGCTCCGTCACCGGGTCGAGGGCACCGGGATAGCGGTAGCCCACTCGGTCGGCCCGGAGCACCCCCGGACCGCGGAGAACAGTCGAGCGACGTACGCCGAAGTCATGACCCGGCACCCAGACTCCCTGCGTGGCAAGGCTCTTGGCGCTCCGAGCAAAGACAGCATCCGGCGGCCCGTCGTCGACGATGCCTCCGCCTGCCTCCAGCACAACGACACGATCGACGAGCGGGAGGACCTCCGTCACCCGGTGCTCGACCACGATGGTGGTAGCCCCGGTCTCCGCGATCGCGGCCGCCAGGGCGGCCCGAACCAAGGCGGCTCCGGCCGGGTCGAGGTTGGCCGTCGGCTCGTCCAGCAGCAACAGGCCCGGCTCGCAGCGCGAGGACACCGGCGATGGCCAGCCGCTGCTTCTCCCCGCCGGACAGGTCGGACGTCGCCCGGTCCAGCCCGTACGGGAATCCCACCGTGAGCAGGGCCTCCCGCACCCGGCCCCAGATCCGGTGCTCAGGGAACGAGCGGTTCTCCAGACCGAACGCCACGTCGTCGCCCGCCCTGGCCATGACGATCTGCGTCTCCGGGTCCTGCAGCACCATCCCGGTCCCGGAGCGCACGTCTCGCGCGGGCCGGCCGTCGACGGTCAGCAACCCTTCGGACTCCCCCGCTGTCTCCGGGTCGGGCAGGCCTGCGAGAGCCGCGAGCAGGGTGCTCTTGCCCGCGCCGGACGGCCCGAGCAGGAGCACCCGCTCACCGGGTTCGATGACCAGGTCGACGCCGCGCAGCGCCCAGTTCTTGCGACCGGCGTGCCGCCAGCCCCAGCCGCGCAGCTCGACCCGAGCGGGTGGCAACTAGATCGCCGCCTGCTCCCGGCCCGATGCAAAGCTGGAGAGCACCCCGGTCCGGGCGAGTCCACGCATCAGCAGCCAGCTGCCGAGACCGGCGATCACCACCGCGCTGAAAACGACCGAAGCCGCGTAGGCCACGAGCCAGGCCGAGGAGTAGGCGGCGTACGAGTAGAACCAGTCGAGGCAGAACGAAGCCACACCGGCTGCACCACCGGCGATCAAGGCCACCGAGAGGTTCCAGCGTCGGTAGAAGAACGCCATGAAGACCAGCTCCGGGGCCAGGCCCTCGATCACGCCGTAGATGACGTTGGTCGTGCCCCACTGGTTGCCCAGCAACATCTCCACGATCGACGCGACCAGCTCACAGAACAGCGCCGCACCGGGCTTGCGAATGATCAGGCCGCCCAGAACTCCTGGTACGAGCCACATCCCGACCATCAGGCCTTGTAGCGGCGGGACGCTGCTGAACGCGGGACTGCTGAAGTTGTAGAACTGGCTCCAGGCCCAGAACACGACGCCGAAGGCCACCGCGATGACGGCGGCCACGACGACGTCGACCGTACGCCAGGAGCGCGACGACGCGCGCTCCTGCTGGACTACGCCTTGATCCGACTGCGTCTGCACCATGTCGTACTCACTTCCGGTCGCGTGCCGATGACCGGAGATGGCTGCTGCCACGAGCGGGACCACCACGTCGACGCCCGTCGAGGCACGTCGGACCCGAGGGTCCAACCGACTCCCTGCGCTGGCATTACCCAGATCAGGTTCGAGGGTCTGCGGTTTCCCGCACTCTCAGCGCTGCTGCGCTCCCCTGTCGTTCTGCTTACGCGGATGACCGTACACGACGAGCGTGGGCGCGTCATCCGCGCCTGGCTGCGCCGCTCAGGAGTAGCGCGTGACGTAGCCCCGGCGGCGGAACAGCCGCAACATCGCCACCAGGTAGGCCAGGGCGACCGCCGTCAGGACCACTGTCAGCCCGACCGCGATCCAAAACTCGCCCCACGGCATCCCGTCGCCGGTCGCGAGACTGCGACCGGCCGCGAAGGCGTGGGTGGTCGGCAGGATCTCCGAGATCGGCCGCAGTGCTGCCGGCAGCGAGCTGACCGGGTAGAACACGCCGGACAGCGGCATCACGACGAACAGGATGCCCCAGGCCAGCGCCTCGGCACCGCTGCCGTATCGCAGCACCAGCCCGATCACGAACAGCGCGACCACCCAGCCGACGACGAGCAGGATGCCCACGAGCAGCAAGGCGCTCCAACCGAGCGAGGTGACGTGGAACGAGAACGCCACCCACGCGATCGTCGCGACGGCGCCGACCCCGACGACGAGCTTGAGCAGGCCGAACAACGCCACCCCGGCGACGTACTCCCACTCCTTGATCGGCGTGACCATCAGGTTGAGCAGGTTGCGCGACCAGGACTCCTCCATAAAGCCTGTGGACAAGGAAATCTGGGCTTGGTAGACGACGTGCCACAGCACGATGCCGACCATCAGGTAGACCGCGACGTGACCAGCGCCACCGGTGGCCTTCCCTGCCGCATAGACACCGATCGCGCCGAACATGATGGTGTCCACCACCGGCCAGAGGATCACGTCGAAGAGCCGGTGCGGACTGCGTTTCAGTACGAGTGCCTGCCGGCGGCCGATGGCGAGAATCCGGTCGGCGGAGGCCGCGGCACCACGTCGACGGTCGACCCACACCGTCATCGCAGCACCTCCTCGTCCTCGGCGGTCCGACCCAGGTCTCGCTGCTCGGCGAGGTGCAGGAAGACCCCCTCGAGGTCCTCCCGGCCGAACCGCCGGGCGATCTCATCCGGCCGGCCGTCGGCCACGACCTTGCCGGCGGACAAGAACACCACCCGCTCGCACAGTCGCTGGACCTCGACCATGTTGTGACTGGTCACCAGCAACGCCGTGCCGTCCTCGTCGCAGAGCCGCTGGAGTCCGGTACGGACGCGCAGCGCCACATCCGGGTCCAGCGACGCCGTGGGCTCGTCCAGCACCAGCAGCCGAGGACGGTGCATCGCCGCCTTCACGATGCCGACCAGCGTCTTCTGACCGCTCGACATCTCGGTGCCCATCGCGCGCGAGAGGTGGCTGATCCCGAACCGCTCCAGGCCCAGGGCTGCGGCCTCGTCGGGCTTGCGCACGCCCTGCAGCCGCCCGTACAGGTGCAGGTACTCGTGCACCCGCATCTGCTCGGGCAGCGGCAGGTAGCCCGCGGCGAACCCCACTTCGAGCAGCGCCCGCGAACGGCGCTTGGCCAGTCGGTGGCCAAGGATCTCGACGCTTCCCGCATCGGGCGTGATGGCGCCCAGACACATCAGCAGCGTGGTGGTCTTCCCGGCGCCGTTCGGTCCGAGCAGCCCAACCCGTTCACCCTGAGCCACCCGGAGGTCGACGCCGTCGACGGCTCGGCCTCGACGAAAATCCTTGACCAGCGACCGAGCCAAAAGCGCTGGTACAGCTTGGTCGGTGGTCACATTGGCCCACTTTGCCACTGGTTCACCGAGCCAGCACCCTATTTTGGGCCGCCTGGTGAACCCTCATCTGCGGGCAACCGTGACTGCTCCATAGTGGCAAGGCCTTCTCGTGAACGGAGCAACCGTGGACTCGACCGAACTGCAAATCCGTCAGGCGCCGGTCAAGCAGCACTACCGCAGCGAGCCAACGGCGGCCCTGGTGACCCTGAGCGCGTACGGCGAGCTGGGTTCGGAGAACGTCTCCTGCTCGGTCGACGTGGGACGCCAGCTGGTGGCGGCGGGACTGCACCCGGCCTCCGGCGGCGACGGCACCATGGCCTGCTCCGGTGACATGCTCTTGCAAGCGCTGGTTGCCTGCGCCGGCGTGACGTTGCGCGCGGTGGCCATCAACCGCGGTCTGGACGTCACCGGCAGCGTTGCCGCTGACGGCGTGCTCGACTTCCGCGGCACGCTCGGCGTGGACCGCGACACGCCGGTCGGCTTCCTGTCGATCGACCTGCGCTTCGACCTCGACACCGATGCGACGCCGGACGAGCTCGCCGCGCTGATCCGCGCGACCGAGCGCTACTGCGTCGTCTATCAGACTCTGAGCAGCGGCACCCCGATCACCGTGTCGACCTCAGCCGGCTGACACCGCGTACGTCAGATGAGTGGCGTGCGCAGAGACCTGCACGTCGACCTGCTCGAGCAGCCGCGGGTCCAGCCGCTTGCCAGCGAACAGCGGAGCACCGTCGCCGAGCACCACCGGGGCAAGGTGCAGCCGCAGCACCTGGACCAGACCGGAGTCCAACCCGCGGCGAACCAGCTCGCCGCCGCCCATCAGGACGACGTCGCGATCCCCGGCCATCCGCTGGGCCGCGTGCACCGCCGCGACGAAGCCGCCGGAGCAGAACCGAAACCGCGGTCCGAGCCGGGTGGTGACCGGCGCCTTGTGGGTCACCACGAGCACCGGCGGCTGCACGACGTCGAAGCGCTCGTCGCCGTACGCGACATCGTCGGACCAGCCGTACGGCCCGTCGATGATGTCGAACGTGCGGCGACCCATGACCACGACGCCGGTGTGCGCGACCGAAGCCTCGAGCGCCGCCTCGTCCACCGGGTCGTCGCTGGACATCGCCCAGGTGTGCAGAGCGTCCCCACCCACGCCCAAGCCGTGCTCGAGGTCCGGACTCGGGCCGGTGACGAAGCCATCGAGTGACATGCTGATGTCGGCGACGATCTTGACCATGACAACTCCTCGGCCGAGGTCGTTCCCCGTGCAGCGCATGATCGAACGGGCAAGCCCTCACCTCAGCGAAAGGCGCCGGCCCATGACACTGAACCCGAACGGTTATGGCCGGCAGGGGCTGGCCTACTCCGCCCACCGCGCCACGACCAAGCCGGCCGGCGACGGACGGTTGGACGCCGCGCCCTGGACCACGGCGCCCCGTACCCCTCGGTTCGTCGAGATGGTGTCCGGCAATCCGGCACCCCTGGACACCACGGCGAGCGTCCTCTGGGACGACGAGGCGCTCTACATCGGCTTCTGGGCAGCTGATCCACAGGTTTCGGCAACGCTGACAGAGCGAGACTCGCTGCTGTTCTTCGAGAACGACGTCGAGGTCTTCATCGACGGTGGCGACAGCTACTACGAGCTCGAGATCAACGCCCTGGGCACGGTGTACGAGGTCTTCTTCGTCTGGCGCGACGCCTACACCCCCGGCAGCAAGTGGGACGTGCCGAAGTTCGACGTGCACGACCCGCAGGCGCACTCGTTCGCCGGCGACCACGGGCCTCGGTCGTTCTGGGTTGGCGACCACCCGCGCGGCACCCGCTGGGCGTTCCTCAACTACGACCTGCCGGGGCTTCGTACGGCCGTCCACGTCGACGGGGTGATCAACGACCCGACCCAGATCGACCGCGGTTGGACCACGGAGATCACGATCCCGTGGGCCGCCCTCGCTGACGTCGCAGCGGGCCGGAGCCTCCCGCCCCGGCCCGGCGACGTGTGGTCGCTGTTCCTCGGCCGCTTCCAGCACTTCGACACCCGAGAGCCTGGCACGACCATGTCGGTCGGCTGGGCGGCCAACGCGCACGGGGTCAACGACACCCACGTGCCCGAGAGCTTCACCAGGGTGACGTTCAGCGCGCAACCGGCTGACGGGCGATAGCCGAGGCGATCCAGACGGCCAGCGCAAAGCCGACCGCGTGGGTGACGTACTCGGCGGCCGGCGTCGGTACGAAGGCGATCACTGCGATGAGCACTCCGAGCAGCACTGCGGCCTTCGGCAGCAGTCCCGCGCGCCAGCAAGCGATCGCGGCCGGGATGAAGACGATCGCCGACAGCATGAACAGCACCGGCACCGCGCCCCCTGCGGTGTGAAACGCATCGATGACGGCTGCGCCTGTGCTGGCACTCACACCGGACTTCACGACGCCGACGACCACGAAGCTGTTGAACGCAAGCGCGGCCATCCCGATGCCGCTGAGCACGCCGAGGGCACCGGCCCCGTTGGCCCAGCCGGCACCACGGGCCCGGATCAGTCCGACCAGGCCGAGCAGTCCACTGATCAGCAGGATGCCGCAGGTCAGCTCCATCCAGGCGACGGCGGTGAGCACTCCGGTGTGGCCCGCAGCCTGCCTGACGGTCTCGGCAGAGGTAGCCGAGTCATCGAGCGGGTCGAGCGCAGTGCCGACGGCCATGACCGGGAAGAAAGCGACGAGGCCGGCGATCGTCATGACTCGCCGCAGCAGCAGCGCGCGAGGGGCTGGCTCCGTCTCGGCCGGGGGGGCGGTGCGGGTCTGGAACATGTTGTCAGTCGTAGCCACGGTGTCCTCCGAAATGTGTCCGAACTGGTCGAGCAAGAAGTTAGGCGCGTACGTACCGCCGGCGCGTCCGTCGCGACGCAGCGAAACTGGACCCGAGCGGAGGACATTTGCCCGCGCAAGTCGAAAGCGCCGGACGGCTGCCCTCCTCCGCGAGATGGATGCGGACACCACCGTTCGGAGGACGCTGAGCCACGTGATCCGGCCTTATCTTTGGTGGATGCCGAACCGGCGGGTGTCTCGATGGGACGTGATCGACGCTGGCCTGGCCGCGCTCGTCCTCGTTCTGGGCCTGGTCGAGATCGTCTCCGGGCAGCTCGAGGGGCCGGTGTGGGTCGCCGTCCCCACCGTCATCTCCATGTCTGCCAGCCAGCTGCTGCGCCGGCGCTACATCTGGGTCGCGCTCGTCCTGTCCTTCGGTGCCATCGCGGTCTCGTACGCCCTGGGGGTGAACCAGCAGAACTTCATCGCGTCCGTCACCGCGTGCCTCGTCGTCATCGCCACGGTCGGCTACAGCCTCGCGCTGCAACCGGCACTGTTGGCATTCGGCTTCGGCTTCACCTGCGTCGCTGTGAGCTCTGCGCGCTCGCTGTCGGACCTCGCTTGGCTGTTCGTGGTGCTCGGAGGTCCGTGGTCGGCCGGACGGGCGTTGCGCAACCGTCACGGGCTGATCGAGAACCTGCGAGAGACCACGGCCGAGCTGGAACGAAGCAGGCAGGAGCTCGCCGACCAGGCCGTGGCCGCCGAGCGGCTGCGGATCGCCCGCGACGTCCATGACGTCGTGTCGCACTCGGTGACCGTGATGACCGTGCAGGCCGACGCCGCCGAACGCCTGCTCGGCCGCGACGAGGCGCAGGTGCGCGAGGCGCTCCATGCCGTACAGGACACGGGACGTGCGGCGTTGACCCAGCTGCGCGAGATGCTCGGCGTACTCCGCCTGAACACCGTCGATGAGACCGTGGCCGCCGAGATGGAGCCGCAACCGGGCGTCGAGCAGATTGCCGAGGTAGTAGCACTCTTCCGGCGAACGGGCCTCGAGGTTGTGTACGAGCCCGCGCCCGACATCGGCGACGTTCCGGCCAGCGCCTCGCTTGCCGCCTACTGGTTGGTACGAGAAGGATTGACCAACGTTCTCAAGCATTCCGGCGCGGACAAGGCTGCGGTCGTGCTGACCAGGAACGGACAAGAGCTCGTCGTCTCCGTGACGGACAACGGTCCGGCCAGGGCGCCTGACGACCACCGCCGCATGCCCCGCGGCGGTCTCGGGCTGATCGGCATGCGCGAGCGGGTGCAGGCCTGCGGCGGACAGCTGGTCGTTGCGCCGACGCCGGTAGGCGGTTTCGACGTACGAGCGCAGCTGCCCCTGGTGGTGGCGTGACCAGCCTGCTGATCGTCGACGACCAGACCTTGGTACGCCGTGGCTTCGCGATGATTCTCGGCGCCGAGGACGACCTCGAGGTGGTGGGCGAGGCGGAGAACGGGCGCGACGCCGTACAGCTGTGCCGTGAGCTGAGACCCGACGTGGTGCTGATGGACGTGCGGATGCCGGTCATGAACGGAGTCGACGCCACCCGAGAGGTCGTCGCGACCACCTCGGCGAGAGTTCTCATGCTCACGACGTTCGACCTCGATGCCTATGTCTACGACGCGATCCGGGCCGGCGCGAGTGGTTTCCTGCTCAAGGACGTTCGACCGGATGTGCTGGCCTTCGCAGTGCGCGCGGTGGCGCGAGGCGACACCATGCTCGCCCCGGCCATTACCCGTCGCCTCGTGGAAGAGTTCGTCACCCGACCCTCCCCCGGTGCAGCGCAGGACAGCCTCGCCGGACTGACCGACCGCGAGCGCGAGGTGCTGGTGGAGATGGCGCACGGGCGGTCCAACGCCGAGATCGCAACCGCGCTGTTCCTGTCCGAGACGACGGTGAAGACGCACGTCACCCGGATCCTGGGCAAGCTCGGGCTGCGCGACCGGGTCCAGGCCGTGGTGTTCGCGTACGAGAACGGGCTACTCCGGCCCGGCGGAGGCTGACCTGATGGCGACCGTGTCCGAGCAGTGACGGGGCGCCGCGATGCTCAGGTGCCGGTGGCGCTGCCCGCCAGCCAGGTGGTCCAGGTGTAGTTCCAGTCCTGCATGCCAGGGTCGGCGCGGTTCGGTGGCGCGGTCGAGTGGATCACGGTGACGATGTCGCCGGGCACGCTGAGCTGGTAGAACTTCTCGGCGGCGGCCAGGTTGGTGTTGACGCAACCGTGACTGGCGGCCGCGTGCCCCTGCTGCTTGAGCGTCCCCGGCTGGTAGTGGACGAAGGCACCGGCGTTGGAGATGCGGGTCGCCCACAGCTCCTTCTCGTCGTAGTAGGCGGGGTTCTTGGTGTGTGTGCCCGGCAAGAACTGCGGGATCGGCGGGATCAGCGTCGAGGACTTCATCTCCTTGACGGCGAACTTCTCCAGCACGATGTGCACACCGCCCAACGTCGGAAGCGCAGGCCGGCCGGTGCTCACCGGGTAGTCCGCGACCCGCTTGTCGTTGACCGTGACCGTCATGTGCTGGCCGGGCGTGGCGGCGTCAACCGTGCTGACGTGCTTGTCGCCGACATTGAACGAGAGATCCCGGCCCTCGGTGCCCCAGACTCCCGGCGCCACCTCCATCCCGTCGAGGTTGCGGTGCAGGACGATCTGCGTGTGCGCGGGCCAGTAGACCTTGGGGCGGTAGTGCACTTCGGTGTCGGAGAACCAGTGCCATGCGCCGGTGACCGGCACCGACGTCTGCACCTGCAGCGCGTTCTGCACGGCAGCGCGATTGGTCACCGGTTCGGTGAAGTGCACCGTGATCGGCCAGCCGACACCGACCGCACGGCCGGTCTGCAGGTTGACGTGCGCGTAGACCGTACGGTCAGGAGCCGTCGTGGAGACCTTGAGCACGTGGTAGGCCTTGACCCCGTCGAGGCCCCGGACGTAGGCCTGCAGCCGGTAGGTGCGACTCGGCACCACAAGGCCCGTGCTCGTCCAGGCCGTCCCAGTGATGTCCCCGCCGAGGGGCACCCCCTTGTCGTCGACCGCGGTCATCGCCAGCAGCCTGCCATGGTTGACCTTGACCCGGACCGGCTGCCTCCACGACTGGACCCCCTTGGTCACCCCCGGCTGAACGATCGTGACCTTCGGGATCGGCGCGCGGGTGGTCGTGGGCGCCACCGAGGCGGCGGCGGAGGACGGACCACCACCGTCGGACGGGGCAGCGGCGCCGAGTGACTGATTCGCCTGATGGCCGGCACCCGTGCCCGTACCGCCAACTCCGCCAACTCCGACGAGCACCACCGCGGCCACGGTGAGCACAGCCGCTGGCGCAGCAAGCACACCCCACCGTGCGCGTGATGCCGAAGACCCCGCCACCTCTGCCTGCCTTCCGACCTGTTTCGCACCGGCCAGCGGTCGGTCCAGCCCCCCGCACTCTTCAGACGCCGCAACAGCCCCCGAGGTTCACATCCTGGTCCGGTTGACCAACGACAATAGGTCCATGCCGATGCCCGAGAACCTGCAAGCCGTCCTGTTCGACATGGACGGCACCCTGGTCGACTCCGATGCAGCCGTCGAGCGCGCTTGGACCACCTGGGCCACGGAGTACGACGCCGACATCACAGCCGTCCTCGCCGTCGCGCACGGCTCGCCAGCGGAGTCGACGGTACGGGTGATGCGGCCGGACTTCGACGAGGCCGGAGTGACCGTCGCCGCAGCCCGCCAGCTCGAGCTGCAGTACGCCGACCTGCACGACGTGGTGGCAGCTCACGGCGCGCACGAGGTGATCGAAATGCTCGCCGATCTCGGCATCCCGTGGGCCGTCGTCACCAGCGCCGACCGGCGACTGGCCTTGGCACGCTTGGCGGCTGCGGGCATCGACCCCGGCGTACTCGTCACGGTCGACGAGCTCTCCGCCGGCAAGCCCCACCCCGACGGCTACCTGCTCGCCGCCCACCGCCTCGGCGTCGACCCTGCCCGCTGCCTCGTGGTCGAGGATGCGCCGGTCGGCGTCACCGCGGGCTTGGCCGCCGGCGCCACCGTCGCCGGGCTCAGAGGCGTGTCCGCCGACCTGAGCATCGACGACCTGGGCGAGCTGGCCGATTTGCTGCGCGGGTACCGGGTCGCCAGCTAGCCGCCGCGGCAAATCGCGGGACACGCCGCGCGACACGCCACAGTTCGCGCCAAGTGGCGCGCTTGAACCCGGGGCGCGCCTGAACCCGGCACCGGCGAACGGCAAAGGGCGGCCCCGCCGAAGCGGGACCGCCCTTCGTCAGAAACAGGCAGGACTTAGAAGTCCATGTCTCCCATGCCGCCGCCACCAGCGGGGGCGCCAGCGCCAGCCTTCTCGGGCTTGTCGGCGATGACGGCCTCGGTGGTGAGGAACAGCGCCGCGATCGACGCAGCGTTCTGCAGCGCCGAGCGGGTGACCTTGGCCGGGTCGATGATGCCGGCCGCGATCATGTCGACGTACTCACCGTTCGAGGCATCGAGGCCCCAACCCTGCTGCAGGTTGCGGACCTTCTCGACCACGACGCCACCCTCGAGACCGGCGTTGACCGCGATCTGCTTGAGCGGGGACTCGAGCGCCACCTTGACGATGTTGGCGCCCGTCGCCTCGTCGCCGACCAGGTCGAGCGGCTTCTCGAACGCGGTGACCGACGCCTGGAGCAGCGCAACGCCACCACCGGCGACGATGCCCTCCTCGACGGCAGCCTTCGCGTTGCGAACGGCGTCCTCGATGCGGTGCTTGCGCTCGCGCAGCTCGACCTCAGTGGCAGCGCCGACCTTGATGACCGCAACGCCGCCGGCCAGCTTGGCCAGGCGCTCCTGCAGCTTCTCGCGGTCGTAGTCGCTGTCGCTCTTCTCGATCTCGGCGCGGATCTGGTTGACCCGACCGGCGATCTGGTCGGCGTCACCGGAACCCTCGACGATGGTCGTCTCGTCCTTGGTGATGACGATCTTGCGGGCGCGGCCGAGCAGCTCGAGACCAGCGGTCTCCAGCTTGAGGCCGACCTCCTCGCTGATGACCTGACCACCGGTGAGGATGGCGATGTCAGCGAGCATGGCCTTGCGGCGGTCACCGAAGCCGGGAGCCTTGACGGCCACGGACTTGAAGGTGCCACGGATCTTGTTGACGACCAGGGTCGCGAGAGCCTCGCCCTCGACGTCCTCAGCGAGGATCGCCAGCGGCTTGCCGGACTGCATGACCTTCTCGAGCAGCGGCAGCAGGTCCTTGACCGAGGCGATCTTGGAGTTGACGACGAGCAGGTAGGGGTCGTCGAGGACCGTCTCCATGCGCTCGGTGTCGGTCACGAAGTAGGGCGAGATGTAGCCCTTGTCGAAGCGCATGCCCTCGGTGAGCTCGAGCTCGAGGCCGAAGGTGTTGCTCTCCTCGACGGTGATGACGCCTTCCTTGCCGACCTTGTCCATCGCCTCGGCGATGATCTCGCCGACGGTGGTGTCAGCAGCGGAGATCGACGCCGTCGAAGCGATCTGCTCCTTGGTCGTGACGTCCTGCGCCTGCAGGCTGAGCTGCTCGGAGACCCGCTCGACCGCAGCCTCGATGCCCCGCTTGAGGGCCATCGGGTTGGCGCCGGCGGCGACGTTGCGCAGGCCCTCACGGACCATCGCCTGGGCCAGCACGGTCGCGGTCGTGGTGCCGTCACCGGCAACGTCGTCCGTCTTCTTGGCTACCTCTTTGACGAGCTCGGCACCGATCTTCTCGTACGGGTCCTCGAGCTCGATCTCCTTGGCGATGCTCACACCATCATTGGTGATGGTGGGCGCGCCCCACTTCTTCTCGAGGACGACGTTGCGGCCCTTCGGACCGAGGGTCACCTTGACTGCGTCCGCGAGCACGTTCATGCCGCGCTCGAGACCACGTCGCGCTTCCTCATCGAATGCGATCGATCTTGGCCATACGGGAATCCTCCCCATCAACTAACGGGAGCACGAGTCGAATTGTTGGACCAGCAGGGGTGCCCGCGACGGACGGCCGACGGGGCGGGACATGGGTCCCGTACCCGCGACAGCCTCACCAACTGCTGGTCTCGCTGTCACTCGACAGCGACGAGTGCTAGTGCATTTTTAGCACTCACCCTCGGTGAGTGCAAGGCGGCGGACTGCCCGGTGGACCGGCCCCCGGGCACAAAAAAGTCCGGCACCCCTCGACCGTCCCCTGTGCGGTCGAGAAGCGCCGGACCTCGTCCGCCGAGCGCCTTTGCTCGGCAGGTCGCGGGTAAAGCCGGCGGTTCGACAACGAGCCCCGCGCTCGCTGCGAACCTGCGGTGCTACGCCCGACCATCCCCCTTGCACAGGGTCGGTGACCCACAATCGGGCGCTTGTCCGTGTTCATGAGACTGCCGCCCGAACCAGGCGTGCGCATCCGTGCGAGTGCTGGGGATAACCCGGGTATCCGTACTCAGATCCGCGTGCTTGTTCGCTGCCACTACCCAGGGGTACGAGGTGGCGACGGCGGCGGTTCAGATGGCGCGGACAGCCTCGGCCATCGGGCCGTGCACCCCGTCGGCGATGTCGAACTCGATCCGCTGGCCCTCGGTCAGCTCACGTGCGCCCTCGGTCTGGATGACGCTGTAGTGAACGAACACATCCGGCCCCTGGTCCACGGTCGCGAAACCGTAGCCCTTGTCGGTGTTGAACCACTTGACGATGCCCTGCGCGCCCTGTGCCACGACCAGCTCCCTGCGTCCCAACGGTCCCTGTGCGACGCGGACCTGGCAGCCCGCGTTGCTCTACCCGGGAAACATCGACACGCAAGGCTCGGGGCTGAACCCTGCAATCGGCCGAATGGATGACGCGTACGGCAGAGCCCCGGTGGGTCAGACCAGCCCAGTGGCAAGGAACGCGTCCAGCGACGGCTTGATGGTCGCCGTCGGACCCACGAAGGGCGCGACCGCGTCGACCGTCTTGAGACCGTCACCGGTGTTGAGCAGCACCGTCTCGGCGGCCGGGTCGAGCTGGCCGCTCGCGATCAGCTTGCGCAGCGTCGCCACGGTCACCCCGCCGGCGGTCTCGGCGAAGATGCCCTCGGTCGAGGCCAGCAGCCGGATGCCCTCGACGATCTCGGCGTCCGTGACGTCGGTGATCGCACCTCCGGTGCGCCGCGCCACGTCGAGCGCGTAGGGACCGTCGGCCGGGTTGCCGATCGCGAGCGACTTGGCGATGGTGTTCGGCTTGACCGGCTTGACGAAGTCGCGGCCCTCCTCGAAGGCGGACGCAACCGGGTTGCAGCCCTCGGCCTGGGCACCGAACACCTTGTACGGGGTGCCCTCGACCAGCCCGATCTTGCTCATCTCGCGCCACGCCTTGTCGACCTTGGTCAGCAGCGAGCCGGACGCGATCGGGACGACGACCTGCTCCGGCAGCCGCCAGCCCAGCTGCTCGGCGACCTCGTAGCCCAGCGTCTTGGAGCCCTCGGCGTAGAACGGCCGGACGTTGACGTTGACGAAGGCCCAGTCGAACTCGCCGGCGACCTCGCTGCACAGCCGGTTGACGTCGTCGTAGGAGCCGTCGATGGCGATCAGCGTCTGCCCGTACACCGCGGTCGTGACGACCTTGGCCGGCTCGAGGTCGGACGGGATGAACACGATCGAGCGCAGCCCGGCTGCGGCGGAGGCAGCGGCGACGGCGTTGGCGAGGTTGCCGGTGGAGGCGCAGGCGACGGTGGTGAAACCCATGGCGCGCGAGGCGGACAGCGCGACGGCGACCACGCGGTCCTTGAACGAGTGGGTCGGGTTGCCGGAGTCGTCCTTGACCCACAGCGTCTTCATGCCGAGAGCTGCGGCGAGACGGTCGGCCTTGACCAGCCGGGTCCAGCCGACCCCGAGGTCGACGCGGTACTCACGGGGCGGCGACGGGATGAGTCCTTCGTAGCGCCAGATGGAACGGGGGCCGGCCTCGATGGACTGGCGGGTGACGAGGCGCAGCAGGTCCTCGTCGTAGCCCATCTCGACCGGCCCGAAACACTCGATGCAGACGTGCTGGGGGGACAGCGGATAGGTGGCGCCGCAGTTGCGACAGATCAGGGAGGTGGCCGGCCCGAAGGTCGGAGTCTCGAGGGCGATGGTCATGCTGGGAGGCCTTCCTCATCTTCCCCGCTGGCACTGTGCCGCGGGACGGAATTGGCACCTGCCACAACCCGTGCCGCGTCTGCGGACGAGTCGTGATGGTTGCCGGGGCTTCACCGGGCCGTTCCCTCTGCCCCTCTTGATGAGCGATATGAAGTTGTGATCGCGCGTTACCAGTGTCGGCATCACCCGCGCCCGCGTCAAACCGACTTTCCAGTGGGCGGGGGCCATGCGCCGGCGGGCACCGGTAGCGGCGCGGAGTGGATAAGGTCGCCTGCATGGGGACACCAGGGCACGCGAAGATCCTGGTCGCGTCCAACCGGGGACCAGTCTCGTTCCTCGAGGGCGAGGACGGTTCACTCGAACTGCGCCGCGGCGGCGGCGGGCTCGTCTCGGGCATGACCGAGGCGGCCAGGGGCCACGACGCGGTCTGGATCTGCGCTGCCCTGTCGGCCGAGGACCGGGCTGCGGTACGGCAGTGCCCGGGCGGCCGCCTCGACCGGGCCGGCTACGACACCGACGACCTCGCCGTACGGATGATCGAGATCGAGCCGACCACCTTTCGGCGGGCGTACAGCGGTGTCGCCAACTCCGTGCTCTGGTTCGTCAACCACCAGCTCTACGACACCCCCAACAAGCCGGTGTTCGACTTCAGCTTCCGCCGGGAGTGGGAGGCGTTTCGCACCTACAACCAGGCCTTCGCCGTCGGCGCTGGCCGAGGAGGCAGCCCTCGGCGCGAGCGTGCTGATCCAGGACTACCACCTGACGCTGGCACCGCACATGCTGCGCGAGCTGCGCCCCGACCTGCGGATCGGCCACTTCACCCACACACCGTGGGCGACGCCGTCCTACTTCTCGATGCTGCCGGACGACGTGGCGGCAGGAGTCCTCTCCGGCATCCTCGGCGCCGACCACGCCGGCTTCCTGGCCCCGCGCTGGTCGCACGCCTTCCTGCGCTGCTGCGCCGAGCTGCTCGGCGCTCAGGTCGACTGGCAGACCAGCCGGGTCTCGTACCAGGGCCGGGTCACGCAGGTGGAAGTGCACAGCCTCGGTGTCGATGCCGCCCAGCTGCAGGCCCGCGGTGCCCAACCGGACGTCGAGGCCCGCGGGCGGGTGCTCGCCGAACGGGTCGGCGACCGGCGGGTGATCCTGCGCATCGACCGGACCGAGCTGTCCAAGAACATCGTGCGGGGGCTCGCCGCCTACCGCGAGCTGCTGCGCTCGCACCCCGAGTGGCAGGGGCGGGTGGTCCAGCTGGCGTTCGCCTACCCCAGCCGGCACGACCTGCCGGAGTACCGCGAGTACACCGCCGCCGTGCAGCGCATCGCCCAGGAGATCCAGGACGAGTTCGCGACCGAGGACTGGGTGCCGCTGCTGCTCGAGGTCAACGACGACTTCGCCCGTTCCCTCGCCGCCTACCGGCTGGCCGACGTGGTCGTGGTCAACCCGATCCGGGACGGCATGAACCTCGTGGCCAAGGAGTGCCCGGTGCTCAACGATCGCGACGTCGTCCTGGTGCTCTCACGCGAGGCGGGTGCCGCCGACGAGCTCGGTGCAGACGCGATCGTGATCAACCCGTTCGACGTCACCGCGACAGCCGAGGCGATGCACGAGGCGTTGCTGATGCCGGCGGAGGAACGCGCCCGCCGGCACCGGGGCCTGGTCCGCGGATCGACGACGCTGCCGCCGGGGCTGTGGCTCAGCGAGCAGCTCGACGCACTCCCTGACTAGCCGCTCAGGCCGCGGCGCGGCCCCAGCGCAGAGCCATGCCGTGCGAACGCAGCGTGCGCCGGAGGAAGAAGTACGAGGCGGCGACGGTCAGCCAGGTGACGGTCGCGGAGACGATCGCTTTGACCAGCAGGAAGACTCCGACCGAGTGACCGTCGAAGAGCAGCCACAGGGTGGCGATCCCGTTGGTCGTGTAGACCAGGCCCCACATCAGCGAGATGCGGCCGAAGAAGCGCTGGATGCCCGGCCGCTGGATCACGCCGTCCTCGAGCGGGCAGAAGTCGGTGGCGACCTTCTGCGTCAGTGGCCGCCCGAGCGGGGCCGAGACCAGGAACAGGGCAGCGACCAGGAACGTGCCAAGGGTCGGCTGCAGGAAGTAGAGGAACACGCTGCCGGTCATGACTGCGATGACCGTGCGGGCTGTCATCAGCAAGGCGCCGATCAGCAGCATGCCGGGGATGGGCTGGCGCTTGACCAGCCGACGACCGATCCCGACATAGGTCCACGCCAGCGCTGTCATCACCGCGCCCACCAGCCCCATCGCCGACATGCACCCGTAGAACAGGGCGAGCGGGACGAGGGTGGACTCGAGGACGGTGCGGCCGACACGTACGGCGAGCTGGCGAGCGGGGGGCAGCTCGATCACGTCCCCTTGGGTCATCACCCGAAGGATCTCGACCGCTCGAGGCCTTGCCTGTAAGGCTAAACAGTCCGCATCGCGGCAGCAGTTGGATTAGTCCTTTGTGGCCATGTCGGCCAGCTGCGCCAGCAGCTCGACGACACCTCGCGGCCCCTGGACGACGAGGTCGGCGCGGCGCTCGACCTCGGACACCTCGTCGGAACGGGAGCAGACCGTCAAGCCCGCGACACCCTCGTCGCGCAGCCCTTCCACCGCCTCGAAGGCTGCGAGATCACCGAGGTCGTCGCCGGCGAACAGGACCGCACCGGCCGAGCGCTCGGCCACGAATCGACGCAGCGCAGCCCCCTTGTCCATGCCGGGTGCCCGCAGCTCGAGCACCATCCGGCCGGGTTCGACCAGGAGCCCGGTTCGCTGAGCCAGCTCGTCGAGCACGGGACGCAGGACGGCGAGCGCCGCCAACGGTTCAGCTGTACGCCGGACGTGCACGCCCAACGACACACCCTTGTCCTCGACCTCGACGCCGGCCGGCACCCCGGCCGCGAGGATCAGTCCGGGCAGCTCGTCGCGAGCCTGCTGGAGGCCGGCCGGAGCCGGGGCCGTCAGCACCTGTCCGGTCGCCGCCTCCCAGCGCTGCGAGCCGTACTGCCCCAGGACCACCAGCCGATCGAGCCCTGGAGCGCCGTCGAAGCCTCCGAGCGCGACCGCGGTTGCCGCCGAACGGCCGCTGATGATGACGACGGAACCGAACAAGGCCGACAGCCGGGCGAGCACCTCGAGCGCTCCGGCGACCGGCCGGGCGTCCTCGGGCCGGTCAACGATGGGGGCGAGGGTGCCGTCGAAGTCCATGCCGATCACGGCACGGTGCGGCTCGGCCACGATGGCCGACAACCCAGCAGCACCAGCGGGAGTACGCGGCTGCGGGCCGACCGGCACGCTCAGGGCCTGAAGTAGCGGGTCAGGATCACCGTCAGCGCCGAGCCGGGTACGCCGGCGGGCTTGGGTGCAACGGCAGTCACTGCCGGGAAGTCCCGGGCCAGGGTCTCTGCCGCCGCCTTGAATCCGGGGCTGTAGTAGACGGTGGTCTCGGGCAGACGGCCTCGGTAGTTGCCGGTGCCGGTCACGGTCCAGCCAGCCTTACGGAACTGGTTGGCCCCGATGATGGCCAGGCCGTGGATGCGGCTGTTGTTCAGCACCAGCAATGGCGCTTTCACGTTGACCGGAGCCTTGGTGGTCGGTGCAGCCGTGGGCTTGGCGGTGGTCGGCTTGGCCGTCGGCTTCGTGGTCGGTTTGGCTGTCGGCTTGGGGGTGACCTTGGGGGTCGGCGCCGCAGTGGGCTTGGCCGTCGGCTTCGGGGTCGGCTTCGTGGTCGCCTTGGTCGTCGGCTTTTCGGTGGGAGTCCCGTCCCCCTTCGTGGTCGTCGGCTTGGGCAGCGGCGCACCCGTCGTCTTGCTGGTCGTTGTCCCAACGGCGGGCGTCTCGTTGCTGGTCTTGCCGGCCATGAAGTAGTTGATCAGCAGGATCAGCACGATCACGGCGATCAGGGCGCCGCCGGCCCAGAGCAGGCGGGCAGCCATGGCGTCGCCGCGGGACTTGCGGACCGGCTCATCGGGCGGATAGTCCGTCGGCGCCGGCCATAGCGGCGTGCCGGGCGCCGGCGGGGGCGGCGGGTTGCTCCTGGCAGTGGCCCGGTGGGCACCCTTGCGCGGCGGCTCGGTCGGGGCGCCGGCATAGTCAGCCGAACCCGGTCCCGCCGGCTGGTCGGGGCCGCCCTCGGGCGCGCCACCGCCGCCCTCATTGAGGGGTGGCTCGGACATGATGCGTCAGACCTGGATGCCGAGACGCCGGGCGGAACGGGCCCGGGTACGAGCAGCCCTCATCCGGCGCAGCCGCTTGACCAGCATCGGGTCGAAGGCGAGCGCGTCGGGACGGTCGATCAGGGCGTTGAGCACCTGGTAGTAGCGCGTCGCTGACATGTCGAACATGTCGCGTACGGCCTGCTCCTTGGCTCCGGCGTAGCGCCACCACTGCCGCTCGAAGGCCAGGATCTCGCGCTCGCGCTCGGTGAGGTCGCCGGCGTCGCCGGTGTGTCCCACCGCGGCTCCAGCGGCATCGGCTTCGAAACCGGCCGTGGCCTCAGCGGGGACGGCACTCAGCATGTTTGCCGGGTCCATAGCGACTCCTCGGATCACGAGTTCGGTGCATGTCGCACCGATTGCGCCGAATGACAGCCATGTCATTCGACTGCGCCATTGTGGCACGAGAAGGCTCCCGGGGGTGACAGCGCGCGCGGTGCGTCGGCATCACCCGAGCGCTGTGACACCCGGCTCGGGAGCTGCCGCGGGCGCAGCCTCGGCAGCAACGACCGGAGAGAAGTTGTACGCGTCCAGCCGCAGCCGCCGACCGTCGCGGACGAACGTGGTCACATGGCCGTTCGCCACCGGCTGCTCGAGGCTCATGGCCAGGGTGGCCTTCTCGTCAAGGTCGTCGTAGAGGTAACGGAACAGCAGCACCACGACATCGTGGGTGACGATGAGCACCCGCTGGCCGGCGTACTCGTGCAGCAGGGTCTGGTGCACGCTGCGCAGCCGGAGCAGTACGTCCGTCCAGGCCTCCCCGGCCGGCGGCCGCTGGTAGAACTTGCCGACGCGCAGCCGCAGCGCCGCCAGCTCGGGGTGCTTCGCCTGGATGCCCCGCCAGGTGAGCCCCTCGAAGATGCCCAGGTCGCGGTCGCGCAGCCGCTCGTCCGGTCGTACCACCAGCTGCCCAACGGCACCGCCGCACGTTGCCAGAGCGACCTCGGCCGTCTGCGTCGCCCGCAGGTAGGGCGAGCACAGAACCGCGGTCGGCGCCTGCGCGGGCTCCAGCGACGCGAGCCAGTCGCCGAGGCGAACAGCCTGCTCACGTCCCAGGTCGGACAGCGGGACGTCCACGTCCCTGGTCTCCAGCTCGAGCCGTTCGGCAAGGGCGGCAGCCGCGGCCGCATGGGCGACGTTCCCGGTGCTCTGCCCGTGCCGTACCAGAAAAAGTCGCTCGGGCAGACCGATCCTGACGTCGTCCTCGCCGACCATACGTCCGCCCTCTCCCAGCTCGAACCGCAGCCCCGATCATGCCCCAAGGAACTGGTCGACAGTGACTGCCGTTGGGCGGGCGTGAGGATCTTGGGCAGAGATGCTGCGACCAGCTGGTGGCGTCGGCGCCCTGGACCGGCCAAGCCGCCGCGCCGGCACACCACCGGCGTCGCGATGGGGCCGCTGTTCGAGCTGTTCCATCCTGCCGTGAAGCACACGGAGGAATACCGTGCCGGCGAGGCGATCCGCCGCGACGACGTCGAGTCGGGCGACCCGCCGCTGGGCATCGACCTCGACGCCGGCAAGGCTGTGCTGCGGATGCCACGCAGACCCGGTCAGAGCAAGCCGTAGCCCAGGCTGTCCGCGGCCGCTGCCAGTGCGCCCGCCAGCGCTGGGTGAGCAAGCGGCAGGGAGACCACCGCTGATGCTGGCAGCGCGTCGGCGGCGGTCTCGAACAAGGTGACGCAGGGCAACCCGGCGTTCATCGACGACGGGTGCCAGAGCCCGTCCAAGCCGGGAAACGCACCTCGGATCGACCTCGCCCAGCCACGGGTGACCGCGCGCCGCCCGGTGCTGTTGATCGCCTGGCTGGCGCCGGCCCTGGTGGGCCAGGTCCCCCCGAGGTCGAGCAACCGCACGGTGCGGGTCAGCCGGAACCCGGTCAGGTAGGGCGCACGGTCGTGCCGGTTGACGATCCGGGTGTCCTGGAAGACCTCGGCCAGGCAGGTGGGAACGTCCAGCGCGAGGTAGAGGACGCCTGCGGCCTGCTCGTGCGGCGGCGGTTCGTGCGGGTCGAAGCGACAGCCGGGCAACGGCCCGAAGTGCCGCAGCCGGTTCCACGGCAGGACGTGGCCGCCGGCGGTCGCGTGCACCCGCCAGAGCACCGTGTGGGGCACGACGGCGACGACGTCCTCGTCGTGCGTGCCGATCTCACGCAGCGCTGCCGGCTCCGGCGCCGCCGGCAGCTTGGGATGGGCCACGCCGGCTACAGCAACCGGTCGCGTACGCCTGCGGCCAGCTCGGCCACCGGCGCAACGTCGCCGCCGCGCAGCAGCCACTCGACCGGCGAGTGGTCGCGGCCGTGCAGCCTCAGCTCGGGACGACGCGTCACGAGGAAGGCCTGGATCTCCAACGGATGCAGGTCGTCCGGCAGCGCCTGGCGCACCTCGGCGAGACCGGGCACGACCGCACCGTCAGGGCCGAACTGGACCAGCGGCAGCAGCCGCCGGCGCGACGCGGAGTGCAGGGCCCACAAGGAGCCGGACCGGATGCGGTGCCGCACCCGGGAACCGTCGATGCCGAGCCTGGCCGCGGCCGCCGGAACAGTGAGAGAGGTGGCGACGAGGGCGGCGTAGTCGGCAGCGCTCGCGCGCGCCGAGCCGCCGTACTCAGCCTCGCCCGCGCCATCGAGATCGAGACCGCCGGAGCGCAGCGCCTCCCGCTCGGCCCTGGAAAGCGGTGCGCCGCCTGGAGCGGTGAGGTAGCGGCCGAGCGCCTCGTCGAGCGCCCTGGCCAGGTCTCGTTCGTCGGCCTGGACACCGCGGCGAGCGAGCACGTCCGCGATCGTCGCGGAGCCGGTGGAGCTGAGAACGGCCATGGCTGAAACCTCCTGCGCACAGTATGCCACGGTGTGCGCCATTGTGCGCGACAGGGACACGTGTGATGGGATCACCCGTGACACCCCTGACCCGGAGGTACGCCCATGCCGCGCAAGCCCGTACTCAAGATCGTCATCGCGAGTACCCGGCCGGGCCGACTGGGCGCTCCCATCGGCCGCTGGGTGACCTCCGAAGCGGTGGCTCACGGCGAATTCACCGTGGAGGTCGTGGATCTCGCCGAGATCGCCCTGCCGATGCTGGACGAGCCGAGCCTGCCGCGGTTGCGTCAGTACACCCAGCAGCACACCAGGGACTGGAGCGCGGTGATCGAGGCGGCGGACGCCTTCGTCTTCGTGTTCCCGGAGTACAACTACGGCATCAACGCGCCTCTGAAGAACGCCCTCGACTACCTCCTGCTCGAGTGGCAGCACAAGCCGGCCGGACTCGTCAGCTACGGCGGCGTCGCCGCTGGACTGCGGGCGGCTCAGATGCTGCGCCAGGTGTTCGCTTCGCTCAGCGTGGTGCCGCTCGTGGAGGCCGTGCCGATCCCCTTCGTCGGCACCCACATCGTCGATGGCGAGTTCAGGCACACGGACATCCATCACCAGGCCGCCGTTACCATGCTGGACGCCCTGGTTCGCTGGGACAAAGCTCTGCGACCGCTGCGGAGCCAGCCCGAGATCGACGACACGGTGTGAGCGAGCCGACCCGGATCGGCCAAGCGCAAGCCAACCTCCTGGTGCAGATTCACGACCATCTGCGGTCGGAGCTGGCCAGCATCCTGGCCGCCGTGGACGAGGTGGCTGCCGGCGCGGCCGACCCCGAGGCGACCCGCTCGATGATCAACGCGATGACGATGCGGCAGAACTTCTGGACGCTGGGCTCGTTCTGCGCCGCGTACTGCCGGACCCTCACGATGCACCACGGCATCGAGGACGCCGCCATGTTCCCCGGTCTCGTCGCGCGTGACCCGTCGATAGCCGCCGTCACCGAGCGGCTCAGCGCCGAGCACGAGGTGATCCACGAGGTGCTGGTCGAGCTCGACGAGTGCCTCGTCGCGCTGATCGACGGCGGCGCCGACGTGGATCGCGTACGAGAGCGGGCGCAACAGCTGTCGGACCTCCTGCTCCCCCACCTGTCGTACGAGGAAGAGCAGCTGCTGCCGGTGATCGGCCGCCTCACCGACCGCGTGGTCTGACTCGGCGAACGGCACGCGACGACCGTGGGCCACGGAGGAGAATGTCCCGATGGATCTGATCGAGGTGGGCGACTCGGGCATTCGGCTGGGACAGCTGCTCAAGCTGGCCGGCCTCGTCGACTCCGGCGGTGAGGCGAAGACCGTGCTTGCCGAGGGCCGGGTCAAGGTCAACGGCAGCGTCGAGGTCCGTCGAGGTGCCCAGCTCAAGCCAGGCGACGTCGTCCAGGTGCCGGGGGCGACGGTTCAGCTCGGCTGAGCGTGCATTAGGTTCGAAACCTGACACTTGTCACAAGTTCCCCGGATCAGGAAGTCGGTAGATCACCCCGACGTTCAACCTGTGTCCGCGCTGAGAAGGCGTGGTATTCGGTTCGGCCGGGGCGTGGGACTACGAAAGACTGCCCACGGAATCAGACGGAGGAGATCACGCATGCAGAGCCTTGCCCGATTCGCCGTACGTCAGCGGTGGCTCGTCGTCATCATCTGGATCGCCGTGATCCTGGGCGCCAACGTGGCAGCGCAGGCAGCGGGCGGAGCCACGTACAAGAACGACTTCAAGCTGCCCCACACCGAGGCCGAGACGGTCGCCAAGCTGCTCAAGGGCGCAGGTCTGGACACGCAGAACGGCGCCACCGGCACGGTCGTCCTGCACG
This sequence comes from uncultured Actinomycetota bacterium, assembly GCA_963797535.1. GTDB lineage: Bacteria > Actinomycetota > Actinomycetes > JAWWOL01 > JAWWOL01 > JAWWOL01. The sequence continues at coordinate 427,534 of CAWCPQ010000002.1, forward strand.
CCAAGACCGGCACGCTCAACCAGCAGGCAGCCACCATCCAGCCAGCGCTCGCCGCCTTGTGCAAGCCGGCCTCCAACGGCATCGCCACGGTGACCTCCCCGTGGGGCACCGTCACGTGCGGTTCCCCGGCCAAGGCGTCGACCCCGGCCCAGAAGGCCCAGCAGGCAGCCCTGCTGAGCAAGGACGGCACCATCGGCCTGGCTCAGCTGCAGTTCACGACACCTGAGGTGCTGCTCCCCGCGGCCGACAACATCCAGAAGCAGACCGAAAAGCTGAACAGCTCCACGCTGCAGGTCGAGCTGACCGGTGACGCCTTCCAGATCCTCGGCCAGGCGCAGAGCGGCATCCCGCCGGAGCTCATCGGCATCATCGCCGCGCTGATCATCCTGGCGCTGGTCTTCCGGACCTTCCTCGCGACGATCCTGCCCCTCGTCAGCGCGGCCGTCGCCGCGGCAACGGGCCTGGCCTTCATCTCCCTGCTCTCGCACGCGATGAGCGTCGCCGACTTCGCCACCCAGCTGGCCACCCTGATGATCCTGGGCTGCGGCATCGACTACGCGCTGTTCATCGTCACCAGGCATCGAAAGAACCTGCTCAACGGGATGAGCGTCGAGGACTCCGTCTCCGTCGCCCTCAACACGTCCGGCCGTGCGGTCATGTTCGCCGGCATCACCGTGTGCATCGCGATCCTGGGCCTGTGCGCCCTGCAGGTCAGCTTCCTGTACGGCGTGGCCATCGGCACCGCGATCGGCGTGGCGCTCACGATGATCGTCTCGCTGACCCTGATGCCGGCGCTGCTCGGCTTCATCGGCCTCAAGGTGCTGACCCGCAAGCAGCGTCGCGCACTGGCCGGTCACACCGTGGACCACTCCGAGAAGCACGGCTTCTGGTACCGCTGGTCGCACCTGATCGAGCGGCGCCCGATCCTGCCGGCCATCGGCGCGATGGCGGTGCTGATCCTGCTGGCGATCCCGTTCCTGAGCATCCGCCTCGGTAACTCCGACCAGGGCAACGACCCGTCCTCCACCACCACCCGCAAGGGTTACGACCTCATCGCTCAAGGCTTCGGTCCCGGCTACAACGGCAAGCTCGAGCTGGTCATCAGCGGCCCCAAGGCCGATGACCCGGCGTTCCTCAAGACCGTGGAAACCACGCTGGCCAACCAGCCCGGCGTCGACCCGAGCAGCATCCACACCCAGCCGCTGCCCGGTGGCAACCTGACGTTCGTCTCGTTCACCCCGACGACGACACCTCAGGACCAGGCGACCACCGACCTGGTGAAACACCTGCGCTCCTCCGTACTCCCGACCGTGGTCAGTGACGGGGACACCCATATCTACGTCTACGGCATCACGGCGATCCAAGTGGACTTCGCCAAGGTGCTGCAGGCCAAGATGCCGATCTTCTTCCTCGCCGTGATCGGGCTTTCGTTCCTGCTGCTCATGGTCGCGTTCCGCAGCATCGTCATCCCGGCAACCGCAGCGGTGATGAACATTGCGGCGGCAGCGGCCTCGTTCGGCCTGATCGTCGCGATCTTCCAGTGGGGCTGGGGATCTGAGCTGCTGGCCATCGGCAAGGGCGGTCCGATTGAACCGTTCATCCCGGTGATGTTCTTCGCGATCCTGTTCGGGCTCTCGATGGACTACCAGGTGTTCCTGGTCAGTCGCATGCACGAGGAGTGGACCAAGACCCACGACAACAAGCGGGCGATCACGACCGGTCAGGGCGAGACCGGCGGCATCATCACGGCCGCCGCGATCATCATGATCGCCGTCTTCTCCGGCTTCATCCTCGGCGACAACCGGATCATCAAGCTGTTCGGTATCGGGCTGGGTGGCGCGATCTTCATCGACGCGTTCATCCTGCGCACGATCCTGGTGCCCTCGCTGATGCACCTGTTCGGCAAGGCCAACTGGTGGTACCCGAGGTTCCTCGACAAGGTGACGCCGCAGATCTCGCTCGAGGCCGCCGACGAGCACACCGAAGAGGACCTGGCTCCGGTCGGCTGATCCGCCTGCTTCATCGAACGCCGGTGGTCCCTTTCGGGGCCGCCGGCGTTCGTCGTTTCGCGTGGCTAGCCCTGCTGGGCAAGGCCTCCGCCGTACGGGGTCAGCGCCTCGTGCAGCCGGGTCCTGAACTCCCCCGTGTCCCCGTCGTCGAGGACGACGCTGGTTCCCTCGTACGGGAGATGGGTGAACGTCACGCCCGGCATCACGGCCAGCGCCTCGCGAACACCGGCGATGGCGACGTCGCACACGACGACCTGGACGGGAGTCTGCTCGGTGCACATGAGGCAAGGCTACCCATCCGCGACGGCACGGAGGACGAAGGTCAAGGCATGGCACCCACAGTCACCCGGCGTAGCGCGCTCGCGCTGGTCGGGCTTGCCGGGCTGAGCGTTGCCGGCTGCGGCTCTCCGAATCGCGGTCCGAAGCCGCAGAGGGTGGCGTACGGGCCCGACGTGAGCCAGTTCGGCGACCTGCACCTGCCGACCTCGACCGGGCACCGGCTGCCGATCGTGGTGGTCATCCACGGTGGCTACTGGGGATCGGGGTACGGCCTCTCGCTCGGGACTCCGCTGGCCGCCGACCTCGCGCGCCACGGAGTCGCGGCGTGGAACATCGAGTACCGGCGGTTGGGGAACGGTGGCGGGTGGCCAGCGACGTTCGCGGATGTCGCCGACGCGATGGATGCCTTGCGTACCAAGGGAAATGCCGCCGCGGATGGCCGTCTGGACCTGACCAAGGTGGTTACGCTCGGGCACTCCGCCGGCGGCCAGCTCGCCGTTTGGCTTGCCGCGCGACACAAGCTGACCTCCGACCAGGTCGGGGCTGCGCCGGCTGTCCACCCGATCGGGTACGTGTCGCAGGCCGGCGTTCTCGATCTGGCCGACGGTTACGACGCCGGGCTCGGGGACGGCGCTGTGGCTGCGCTCATGGGTGGATCGCCGACGGCGCAGTCGATGCGCTTTGCCGTCGGGTCCCCGTACGAGCTGCTGCCGCTCGAGATTCCTGGCACGCTGGTCCACGGCCTGGCCGACTCGACGGTGCCCATCCGGCAGAGCGATCGCTTTGCTGCAAAGGCGAAGCTGGTCGGAGACCACGTGACGGAGGTGAGACTTCCGGGGGTCGACCACTTCATGCTGATCGACCCTTCGACGAGGGCTTGGGCCCAGTGCCGAGCGGCCGTTCTGGGTTACCTGGGCTTGCCCGGCTAGCACATTCTTCAATGTTTTCAAGGATTTATGGCTGGTAGAGCAGATTCTGAACCGAAAACTGTCCGACCCTGCCGCTAAGGTTTTGCTATGGACGACGACAGCTTCGCCGACGGCACCGAGGGTCTTGAAGACCCGTGGTGGCTCGAGGGCGTTGCTGAGTCCGACGTTGCCGAGTGCTCGGAGCAGTGGGCTGCGGTCAACGAGTTCGGTCCGATGTCGGTGGCCGAGACACTGCACTCGATCAGGGCGGTGGGGCCCGGCCCGGAGGCCCAGCGGCTGCTGGTTTCCCTGGCCCCGAGGGACCTGACCGGCGCCGAGGCTTTGACCGTCGTCGAGTTGTGGCAGGCACAAATGGCGTGCGTGACGGGCGCCGAGCAGGCGGCGATCCTCAAGCTGGTCGGGCTCAAGCCCAACCCTGCCGACAAGGTGGCGACGCTGGCCGACGAGTTCGCCGCGCACGAGCTCGCGCCGGCGCTGAACATCAGCATCGATGCCGCGCAGGCCCGGATCGAGACCGCCCGGTTGATGGCCACGACACTGAAGGCGACCGGTGACAAGCTGCGTGCGGGCGAGCTCGACTCCTACCGGGTGTGGGTGATCACCGAGACGCTGCTCACGGTCGCGCCCGACATCGCCCGCCAGATCGAGGCCGAGGTCCTCCCGGTTGCCGCCGGACTGACCGGTTCGAAACTACGCAAGACGCTGCGCGAGGCTGCCCGTAAGGCCGACCCCGACTGGGGCGTGCGGATGTTTGCCAAGGCGCGGAAGTCCCGGCGGGTCGGCTTCGACTTCCGTGGCGACGACGGCCTCGTCCAGATGACAGCTTGGCTCGCCCCGGTCGAAGGTCTGGCTGTGCAGGAGCACCTGCGCAAGGCGGCCAAGGTGCCCGCCGCCGACCCGGACGACGACCGCACCGTGGACGAGCGGATGGTTGACGCCCTCGTCGCCTGCGTGCTCGGGTCGACGCCCGGTGACCCGACGACCCCTGCGACACCCAAGGTCAGCGTAGGGCTGCTGATTTCCCTGCCCACCCTGCTCGGACTGCGCAATGACACCGCAGAGCTGGTCGGCTACGGCCCTTTGCCGGCTGAGATGGCCCGGGAGCTGACGGAGGCGATGACCGGCGACGTAGAGTTCCGCCGGATGGTCTACGACCCGGTCGACGGCCACCTGCTCGACTACGCACAGGACGTCTACCGACCGCCGAAGCAGCTCGACGACTACCGCAAGGCAAGGGACCGAGTGTGCCGGTTCCCCGGCTCGAGTCGATCGGCCTACCACTCCGACGGCGACCACACGATCCCGTTCGGTCGGGGTGGCCGCACCTCCTCCGACGACATCATCAGCCTGTCCCGGTCACCCCACCGGGCAAAGACCCATGGCCACTTCCGGACCAGCCAGGACCCCGACGGCACTCTGCACTGGATCACGCCACTCGGCCGCAGATACACCACCAAGCCATGGGACTACCGGCCCGACGGCGAACGCTGACACACCGTCGGCGTCCTGCGCCGTCGGCCGCGCACCCAGGATGATGGCAAGGTGGAGGAGATCCAGGTCGTCGTCGCTCATAGCGACCGCGCGACCGTGCGTGTCGGCGATGTGTTTCTGAAGATTGACGCGGATCAGGCACGCAGCGACGCCGAGGTCGAGGCGATGACCCTGGCGCCGGTTCCGACCCCGGAGATCTTGTGGCGGAGGCCGCCGGTGCTCGCGCTTGCCGCTGTTCCCGGCCAAGCGCTCGGCCGCCTGGAGGAGCCTTCTACCGCTTCGCCCGCCGCGTGGGCGGCGACGGGTGCCGCGATACGCAGACTGCACGACGCGCCGCTACCGGCACGGCCTGGCCGCGGCATCGACGAGCTGGAGTCGCGACTCGCCGAAGAGTGCGCTTGGCTGATCGCCAACGACGTCGTGCCTGCCCGGGTGGTGACGCGCAATCGCCGGCTCGCCGAGACCGTGCTCCGTCCCTGGGAACCGGTATTCATGCACGGCGACCTCCAGCTCACCCACGTCTTTGTCGACGGGGACCGGGTCACCGGCATCATCGACTGGTCAGAGGCGTCCAGGGGCGACGCACTCTACGACCTCGCCACCGTCACCCTCGCGCACGAAGAACGTCTCGAGGACCTACTGGCCGGCTACGAAACCGAGGTCGATCTCGACCTGATCCGCGCATGGTGGTCGTTCCGCAGCCTGATCGCGGTCAGGTGGCTGGCCGAGAACGGCTACGGGCCGCCGAGCGAGTTTCCCGAGGTAAAGGTGCTGCGATCGTTGCCCTGAGGATCCGAGGTCATAGCCCTGGAGCGGTCAACAGCCCTACCCCGGCAATTGCGGGGCGATAGACGGGCACAGATCTAGTGCCCGCCCGTCGACCTCACCGCAGGTACATGTGACTACGGCCACCCGGGGCTCGCGCCCAGACTTGGAATATTCGAGGTTCGCCGGTGACGGTGGCCGGGTCGGCTGTGTAGTCGGCGAGCGCGGCGACGGCGCGGTCGACCTCGTCCCGGCTGGCGAGCCCCTCGCTCAGGATCGCATCGCCGGTGGCTACCAGAGTCGACAAGGCCATGCCTTTTCCGTCGCCCCCAGGGACGGCGCGTTGGACCATGCTGAGCTCGGGCGCTGGGATGCCGGCGTCGAGGAACAACCGGCACAGCTTGCGCCCCATTGCGGGATCGCCACCGCGGCGACGGAGGACCTCGCGGTAATTGTCGGCGTAGAAGTCGAAGGCCGCACTGGGCGGATAGCAGAACAGGCCGTCGAAGTCGGCGTCCTCGACCACCAGCGCGCCGCCGGGGCGTATGGCGGCCCACATCCGCCGAACCAGGCTCGCCGGGTCGGGGAGATGTTGGAGCACCAGTCCGCAGTAGACCATGTCGAACCCGGCCGGGTCGGACCAAGTCTCGAGGTCAGCTACCTGAAAGTCGATGTTGGCGAGGCGATGCGTGGCGGTGGACAACTCGATCTTGATGGGGTCCATGTCCACCCCCGTCACCGTGCCCTGCGGGCCCACCCGGCGGGCGATCTCTGCGGTGATGTCACCGCTGCCGCAGCCCAGGTCGACGCACCGCCAACCTGGCGCCACACCGACCCGGTCGAACAACCGTGAGGTGTCAGGCAGACGCAGCGCGGCCAGTCTCCGCAGCCGGTCGAATCCGGCTTGGCCGCCACGGATCACGTACCGCTCCATGGCCGGACCCTACCGGGAGTCGGCCACCGGCGAAACCGGCATCGGGGTTCGGCTTCGACGTCAGGCTGAGCCGCTATTCCACCGTGAGGGTGGGCGAGGAGATCCGGCCTTCGGGGTAGCGACCTTGGGCATCGGGCTCCCACTCCAGCTCGACCGTTGTTCCTGCTGCCAGAGCGGGCGGCACGTGGATCTGCATGCTGAGGAGCCGGCCGGACGAGGGCAGAGTCCGGACGGTCGCGCAGTTCAGCTCGTGGTCTTCGGTGGTGAGGGCGCGACCGGTGTTCAGGACCACCAGTCGTTCGCGGTAGCCGGCGCAGCTCGGCAATAGTGCGGTGGCCGCCGGTGCGCCGGTGACCCAGACCTGGTGGCTGAACGGTGTCGCGCCACACATCCCGCGGCGACTTGTTCACGGACTGGCGAGGTCCTGGCACATAGGCTGCGGGGCGTGCCGAACATCCTGCAGCTCACCACCGTCCTGCGGCAGTCTCCGATCGAGGGACGCCGTGGGGTGGTCCGTGTGCATCCCGACGCCCTGCTGGCACTGGGCGCCGTTCCTTGGAGCGTGCTCGAGCTGACGGGTGCCCGCACCACCGGAGCGCTCGCTGCTTTGCTCGACAGCACCCAGAACCCACACTGGATCGCCTGCGATGATCTCACCCTGGCCAACCTGGGCGTCGCCCCCGGCGCATCGATCACGGTGAGCGTCGCGCCCGAGGTCGCTGCGACGCGGCTCACGCTGATCGGGCCGGCGGAGGTCGTGGCCACGATCCCGCCGGAGGCGCTACGGGCGGCACTGCTCGGCAAGGTGGTCACCGCTGGGGACCAGGTTTCCTTGCTGGCACAGGACTTTCACCTGCCTGCAGGGGGTGAGGAGCCGGATCGTATGACCTGGGTGACCGCGATCCACAAGGCACTGGGGTTGGCCTCGAACACCACGTTGCTGACCGTCGTCAGTCTCGAGCCGGCCACCCGGGCATTGGTCAACAGCGCGACCACCGTCGGGTGGCAGGGCGGAGCCCAGACGGCGTCCTCGACCATCGCCCGGTCCGCCTACCCACCGCCCCCACCGGGTGCGATTCCTGCGGCGCTGCCCGCTGTCACCGACGAGCTGCCCGCGTGCGCCGGTGAGCTGGCCGACCTGCGCGGGCGGCTCGACCTGGCCTTCCGCCGTCCCGACCTGCTCCGCACGCTGGGCGGCGTACCTCAGCTCGGCGTCCTGGTGACCGGTGCCGCAGGGTCGGGCAAGACTGCCATGGTGGACGCCGCGGCTCGTGCGGTCGGTGCCAAGGTCATCCGGGTCTGGGGGCCGGGCCTGGCGGTCGCCGGGGACGCGGCGCAGCAGCTGCGTCAGGCGGCCGAGGAAGCGACCCGGACCATGCCGAGCGTCTTCGTCATCGACGACATCGACGCTGCGGTGCCGCGCGACGGGCAGGCGTCGTTGCTCGGACCGGTGGTGGACATCGTCCGGATGCTGCTGGGCACCGGCAGAGTCGCCGTGGTCGGCATCAGCTCGAAACCGCAGGACATCAACGCCGAGCTGGTCGAGCCCGGTCTGCTCGACCACGAGATCGCGTTGGCCCTGCCGTCGCGCGACGTGCGTCGTCTGGTGCTGGCCCAGATGACTCGCTCGATGCCCGTCGGAGCCGATGTCGACCTTGACGACATTGCCGGGCGCACACCTGGTTTCGTCGCCGCCGACCTGATCAGCCTGTGCCACGAGGCGGCAGTCCGCTCGGCCTACCGCCAAGGTCCGTCCGGGCAAGCGACGGTGACCGCGGCCGACTTCTCCGGCGCTCTGGAAACCGTACGCCCCAGTGCTTTGCAGGGCGACGAGCTTGACCTGCCCAACCTCAGTCTCGACGACGTCGGCGACATGGTCGAGGTCAAGCAGGCGCTCACCGAGGCGGTGCTGTGGCCGCTGAGCTATCCCGAGACCTTTGAGCGGCTGGGGGTGACTCCACCGCGGGGCGTTCTGCTGTACGGGCCGCCGGGGTGCGGCAAGACATTCCTGGTCAAGGCGCTGGCAGGCAGCGGCCGTACCAACGTCTTGAGCGTCAAGGGCTCCGAGCTGCTGACCAAGTACGTGGGCGAGAGCGAACGCGGCGTACGGGACCTGTTCCGCCGGGCCAGGGCCGCCGCGCCGTGCCTGATCTTCATGGACGAGATTGACGCACTCGCTCCGGCGCGCGGCACCCATCAGGACTCCGCCACCGACGGGGTGGTCGCCGCGCTGCTGACCGAGCTCGACGGCATCGAGGACCTGCGCAACGTCGTAGTGGTCGGCGCCACCAACCGGCCCGGCCTGGTCGATGCAGCGCTGCTGCGGCCCGGTCGGCTCGAGCGGCTGGTGTACGTCCCTGCTCCCGACGCCGCAGCCCGTACCGAGATCTTGAAGGTGTGTGCGCGCAAGGTGCCGTTGGCCCCCGACGTCGACCTTGCTGCACTGGCGGCCTCAACCGAGGGCTACTCGGCAGCGGACTGCGCGGCTCTCCTGCGCGAGGCGGCGATGTGCGCCATGCGCGAGTCGTCGCAGGCCACCGTGGTGACGTCGGAGCACCTCGCGGCCGCAGCCCGTACCGTCCCGCCGTCGATCCAGGCCAAGGATGCGGCCGAGACGGCGACCTTCGCCCGCGACCACAGCTAGCGGTCAGTCGAGACAGAACTCGTTGCCCTCAACGTCCTGCATCACCAGGCACGACTCGTTGTGGTCATCGGCAACCAGCAGCCGTAGGCGCACCCCGCCGAGACCGACCAGCCGGGCGGCTTCGGCCTCGAGCACGGCAACGCGTTCGGCACCCGCGAGCCCGGTGGCTACTCGTACGTCGAGATGCACGCGGTTCTTGACGACCTTCCCTTCCGGAACCCGCTGGAAGAACAGGCGCGGGCCGGCCCCCGACGGGTCGACACAAGCGAACGCCGAACCCTGAACTTCCGCCGGGAGTGCGCGATCGAAGTCGTCCCAGGTCGCGAACCCTTGCGGCGGAGGTGGTACGACGTAGCCCAGAACCTCGCACCAGAAGCGAGCGACGCGCTCGGGCTCTGCGCAGTCGAAGGTGACCTGGATCTGCTTGACCGACGTCATCGCTCCACCCTAGACACGCGACCGGCCCCCGTGAAGTGATGCGGTGACTACATCGGGCCTTGGCTGGCAACGGGGGCAACCCCGAGCACGCCGTAGATCTCTTCACCGAGGCTCCGGGTCAGGCTGCCCTCGAGGACGGGTTGGGCAACCCCGTCCGCAACGACGTCGACCTGCCGGCACCCGGACAGCTCGATGGTGAACCGAAGGCGAGTCGTGGTGAGAACCGCCTGTTCCCCGTCATCGCTCGGGCAGCTGTAGGTGCCGGGCGGCAACGCCGGCAGTGCGTTCAGGGTGTTGACGAGCGCTCTCAGGCCAGCGCCGGTGAGGATGCCGTGCCGGTCGGCGCGAACGGGCTGCCCGGTGTCGGCACGCGGGCCGGTGTAGTCCAGCACTGCGGACCGAACGCCGGACGGGATCTGCTCGAGGGTGGACCGGGCGCCGACGTCCGGAACCGCAGTCGACATGCGAGCCGCAGGCGGCGAGGCAGCACGCGGCGGCTGTCACCACGAGGCCCCGCCAGATCGTCACAGCAGTGAGACGCAGCACGCTCCGGCCCGGTTCCGCCGGCGTCAGCTCTCGTCGAGGACCCGGAAGATGCGTTCCTCCGAGATCCGGTACGGGGTCCCCAGCGCCTGCGCGAAGAGACTGACCCGCAGCTCCTCGATCATCCACCGCACCCCGAGCAGAGCCGGCGAGGCTACGGTGCCGCGCCGGAGCGAGGCGAGCTTCTGGTCGTACTCCTTCTGCACGAAGGCGATCCGGTTGGCCCGCTCCCGATCGCGCGCCGGGTCGAGCGGCGCCAGCTCGAAGCGCCTGGTCATCGCAGCGAGGTAGCGCGGCAGCTCGGCCAGCTGGGTGCGACCGGTGCGGGCGGCGAAGTCGGGGCCGACCAGTGCTGCGAGCTGAGACTTCAGGTCGGCGATCGTCGGCTCGAGGTCGCGGCGCTTGACGGTGTCGAGTCGCCCCTCGAGGTCATAGGCAGCCGACAGCACCTTCTCGACCACCCTCAGCACGTCGATGGTCACCTCGATGACCTTGCTGCGTACGGCCTCGCGGAGCCGGGCGAAGCCGGCCTCGTCCCAGGCCGGACCACCCTCGCTCGCCACGATATCGTCGACGGCGCAGGCAATGCAGTCGTCGAGCAGCGCCTTCACGCCACCGTGCGGGTTGCGGTTGAGCGCCAGCTTGGTCCGGTTGTTCAGCCGTCCGGCGATGGCCTTGGCCGGCGATGGCACACCGAGCAGAAGCAGCCGTCGCTGTCCCAGCAGCATCGCCTGCTGCTGGGCTTCCTCGGTGTCGTAGAGCCGGACCGCCACCGACCCGCCCTCGTCGGTGAGGGCAGGCCACCCCTCGACCACATGATCACCATGTCGACGCTCGACCTTGCGCGGCAGGTTTCCGCCGGGCCAGGTCGTCAGCCCCTGGCGCTCGACGTCGTGGGCCACCTGCGAGATGACAGCGCGCACCTTGGGGCGAAGCGCCAGCTGCAGCTGCTCGACGTCCTTTCCCTGCGCGACAGGCACTCCAGCATCATCGAGCACTCGTACGGTCATCCTCAGGTGCGGTGGCACTCGGTCCCAGTCCCAGCTGTCCGGCGGCACCGGCAACCCGGTCAGCCGGTTGAGCTCGTGCTCCAGGGCGTCCGTCAACGAGCCGCCGTCCGGGATCACCTGCGCCACAGCACTTCTCGCGTAGTCGGGCGCCGGCACGTAGTTGACCCGTACTTGCTTCGGCAGGCTCTTGATCAGCGCCGTCGCCAGCTCTGTGCGCAGGCCGGGCACCTGCCAGCTCAGGGAGTCGGCCGACACCCGGCTCAGGACAGCCAGCGGTACGTCGACCGTCACACCGTCCGACGGGTTCCCCGGCTCGAAGACGTAAGTCAGCGGAAACGTGAGATCGCCTTGCTGCCAAGCACTCGGGAAGTCCTCGGGACTGACGCCGGACGCCGCCGGGGACACCAGCATCGAGCGCTCGTACGAGAGCAGGTCCGGCGTCGTGCGACGGGTGACCTTCCACCAGGAGTCGAAGTGACGACCGGAGACGACGTCGGCCGGGATGCGCTCGTCGTAGAAGTCGTAGAGCGCATCGTCGTCCACCACGATGTCGCGCCGCCTCGTGCGCTCCTCGAGCTCTGTCACCTCGGCGAGCAAGGCCTGGTTCTCGGCGAAGAACTTGTGATGAGTCGACCAGTCGCCCTCGACGAGGGCATGCCGGATGAACAGGTCACGGGACAGCTCGGGATCGATGCTGCCGTACTGCACCTTGCGGGAGACCACCAGCGGGACCCCGTACAACGTCACGCGCTCGAACGCGACCACGGAGGCGCGCTTGCGCTCCCAGTGCGGCTCCGAGTAGTTGCGCCGCACCAGGTGCTGGGCGAGCGGCTCGACCCACTCGGGCTCGATCCGGGCCGCCACGCGGCCCCACAACCGCGACGTCTCCACCAGCTCAGCGGCGACGACCCAACGCGGCGGCTTGCCGAACAGTGCCGATCCGGGGAACAGCGCGAAACGAGACCCACGGGCGCCGGAGTAGTCCCGCTTGCCACCCTCCTGGACCCCGATGTGCGACAGCAACCCCGACAGCAGCGAGGCGGTGACCAGCTGGCGGCGGGCGTCCGTGAGCTCGCGATCGTCCTCGAGCGTCAGGTCCATGGACAGCGCCACCCGACGCAGCTGACCGTAGAGGTCCTGCCACTCGCGGACGCGCAGGTAGTGCAGGAACTCGCTCTTGCACAGACGCCGGAAAGCGTTGCTGGACAAGGCTTCCTGGCTCTCCTGCAGGTAGTTCCACAGGTTGAGTAGCGAGATGAAGTCGGAGTCCTTGTCGGCGAAGCGCTTGTGCTTCTCGTCGGCCGCCTGCTGCTTGTCGACCGGCCGCTCGCGCGGGTCCTGGATGGACAGCGCCGCCGCGATGACAACGACCTCGTGCGCCACACCGTTCTTGCCGGCCTCGATCACCATCCGGGCCAGCCGCGGGTCGACCGGCAGCTGGGCGAGCTTGCGCCCGAGCGGGGTGAGCCGGCGGCGGGCGTCGGGCTGGTCCGGCTCGAGCGCCCCGAGCTCGCGCAGGAGCTCGACGCCGTCGCGGATGTTGCGCCGGTCCGGCGGCTCGACGAACGGGAAGGTCGCGATGTCGCCGAGGCCGAGCGACACCATCGAGAGGATGACCGACGCGAGGCTCGTCCGCAGGATCTCCGGCTCGGTGAACTCCGGCCGGGCCAGGAAGTCGTCCTCGGAGTAGAGCCGGATGCAGATGCCGTCGGCGACCCGGCCGCAGCGGCCCTTGCGCTGGTTGGCCGAGGCCTGCGAGATCGACTCGATCGGCAGCCGCTGGACCTTGAGCCGATGGCTGTAGCGCGAGATGCGAGCGAGCCCGGTGTCGATGACGTAGCGGATGCCCGGCACGGTCAGGGAAGTCTCGGCCACGTTGGTCGCGAGGACGATCCGCCGGCCGCCGCCGGTCCTGGAACACGCGGTGCTGCTCGTCGGAGGACAGCCGGGCGAACAGCGGCAGGATCTCGTACGGGAAAACGGCGCCCTGCTGATGTCGGGTCAGAGCCTCTGCGGTGTCGCGGATCTCGCGCTCACCGCTGAAGAAGATCAGGATGTCGCCGCGATCCCTCGACCGCTGAGCTCGTCCACGGCGTCGAGGATCGCCTGCGTCATGTCCCGTACGGTGCGGGTGGGGGCCTCGCCCTCCCCCTGGTCGTCATCGACCTCCTCGACCACGGGCCGGTAGCGGACCTCGACGGGGTACATCCGACCGGACACCTCGATCACCGGTGCGTCGTCGAAATGGCGCGAGAACCGCTGCGGGTCGATGGTTGCGGAGGTGATGATCACCTTGAGGTCGGGCCGGCGAGGGAGCAGCTGCTTCACGTACGCCAGCAGGAAGTCGATGTTGAGGCTGCGCTCGTGCGCCTCGTCGATGATGAGGGTGTCGTAGCGCCACAGCTCGCGGTCGCTCTGGATCTCCGCCAGCAGGATGCCGTCGGTCATCAACCGGATCGCTGTGTCCTCGCCGGAGTGGTCACCGAAACGGACCCGGTAACCGACCGACGTCGCCGAGCTGGACGTTGAGCTCCTCGGCGATGCGCTCGGCGACGGTACGGGCAGCGATCCGCCGGGGCTGGGTGTGACCGATGGCGCCGCGGACACCCCGGCCCAGCTCGAGGCACATCTTGGGGATCTGAGTGGTCTTGCCCGACCCGGTCTCGCCTGCAACGATCACCACCTGGTGATCACGGATCGCAGCGATGATCTCGTCCCTGCGCCACGCTGATCGGCAGGTTGGCGGGATAGGCCACGGCTGGGACGGCGGCGACACGCCGCGCGATGCGCTGCTCTGCGCGTACCAGCTCGGCGTCGACGGCTGCCAGGGCCGTCGCGCGCTTGGCGTCGTCCCTCGTCCGTTCGGCCGACTCGACCCGGCGGCCCAACCTGCGCTCGTCCCACAGGGTCAGCTGCGCGAGCCGGTCCCGCAGGTCGCTGTCCATCCGTACCAGCCTACGGGCGCGACGGGCGCGTCGGGTGACGGCGAGGTCGATCGGGCCCATGATCGTCATGCACCGACCCAGCGCAGACAGGGAACCCCGTGACCGTCCTCCTGACCATCGCCGTGCTGCTGATCGCGTACAGCGTGGTGTCGGCACCGCTGGACCGCTGGGGTGTCACGTCGGCGATCGTCTTCGTCAGCGCCGGGTTCGTCGTCGGGAGCCACGGCATCGGCTGGCTGGACATCCCGATCCAGAACGCGGTAGCCGAACGCATCACGGAACTCGCCTTGGCGTTGCTGCTGTTCAGCGATGCGTCGAGGCTCAACCTGCGCACGCTGCGCAGCCACCTGGCCTGGCCGAGCCGACTGCTGCTGATCGGGCTGCCGCTCACGATGGCGCTCGGCTTCCTCGCGGCGCTGCTCATCCTGCCCGGTGTCGGCTGGGCCAGCGCCTTCCTGCTGACGACAATGCTGTGCTCGACGGACGCGGCTCTCGGCCAGCGCGTCGTCGAGGACCAGAAAGTGCCGGCCAGGGTGCGGCAGGCGCTCGACGTCGAGAGCGGGCTGAACGACGGCCTTGCCGTTCCGTTCTTCCTGGTGGCCCTGGACATTTGCCTGGCCCATTTGCACAGCAGCGTCCCCTCGGCAGTGGTCAGCAACGCGGCGTCCCAGATCGGCTGGGGTTTGTTCGCCGGCATCGGCGCGGGAGCGCTCGGCGGTTGGGCGCTGCGACTGTCCATCGGCCGGGGCTGGCTGCAGCCCAGCTGGCAGCAGATCTGCACTCTGGCAATCGCGCTCTGCGGCTATGCGGGCGCGGTCAAGCTGGGCGGCAGCGGCTTCATCGCGGCTTTCGTCGCCGGCCTTGCCTTCGGCCGCACCTCGCGCGAGCAGGGGGTGCGGGTCTCCTACCTCACGGAGGAAGCCGGCAACTTCCTCGCCGCGGCGACCTGGATGGGGTTCGGCGCCCTGGCGATCGACCGGGTGCTGCCGGACATCACCTGGCGGGTGCTGCTGTACGCCATTGCCAGCCTGACCGTCGTCCGGATGCTGCCGGTGGCCATCGCCCTGGCCCGGACCGGAGCCCGAGGTCCCACGATCGCCTTCATGGGGTGGTTCGGTCCCCGAGGGCTGGCGTCGGTCGTCTTCGGCCTGCTGGCCCTCGAGGACGGCGTTCCGGATGCCAACGAGCTGCTGGCCGTCGTCGTGGTCACCGTTGGCTTCAGCGTGTTCCTGCACGGGCTGACCTCGGTGCCGCTGGTAGCGAGATATCACCAGTGGTACCTCGCGGAGGACACCGAGGCCGACGAGGCCGAGGACAAGCCGACCCGGGTGCCACGACGCCGTGGCCAGCTCGGGTCGCTGTTGTCAACGCCGCCCGCGGAGGCATCGGCCGCGCCGCACGTCTGAGCCGATGGCTCAGGTGCTCGTCTCGAGCACTTGGTACGGGTCACGGTCGCCGAACGTCGGCCGGATCCGCTCGTAGCCGGAGCTGAGCAGCGGCGAGGAGATGATCAGGTCCGCGCTCGCGATGTTGTTGGCGACCCCGATGTTCCAGACGTTGGCCAGCCGGAGCAGGGCCTTGACATCGGGGTCGTGCGGCTGGGGCTCGAGCGGGTCCCAGAAGAAGATCAGCAGGTCGATGACGCCTTCCGCGATCTTGGCGCCGATCTGCTGGTCGCCGCCCACCGGACCGCTGAGAAAACGGGTCACGGACAAGCCCAGCTCGTACTCGAGCATGGTGCCCGTGGTGCCGGTCGCGTAGAGCTGGTGCTGCTTGAGCGTCCCCCGGTTGAACTCGGCCCACCTGAGCAGGTCGGCCTTCTTGTTGTCGTGGGCGATGAGGGCAATGTGGCGCTGGTCGAACTCCATGCTGTTGTCGAACGACGATGATCCACACGATGTTCCTCGACGAGCGCTCGCAGCAACGGAGCACGAGGTCGTGACAAAGTCGTGTTCGCAACATTGGCGAAAAACTCTTATGTAGCAACGGTTGTGCGGCACACTGTGCATAGCGGAGAATGAATCGAAGTCACGGGCAACCAGCGGAGTCCGAGCGGCGTCCTGGTAGAAGTACGTTGAGAATCATCGCGAGTCAGGAACCACTTTGCTCACCAGCACGCCGTCGCGGCATCAGCATCATGCCGGCCGCACGATCCTGTTCATCATCGCCGGAATGCTCGTTGTGGCAGCCCTCCTAGGGGCCGGATACGCCGTCACCCGAGGCAGCAAATCGCCAACGCCGTCAGCTGCACCGACAAGTGCGGCCCCGACGCCCTCGGCGGCGGCTCCGACGAGCGCTCCGGCCCCCACATCCGTCCCTTTCGTCGCACTTCCGGTGGGTACGCCCCCCAGCGTCGGCGTCGGTGAGGCGGTCTACCCGTGGCACCGGCTGAAAGCCCACCTGCGGGGTCCAGCCAAGGTTGAGACCGGGACGTCCACTGCGTTCCAGGTGACCCTTTCCAACCCCACAAGTGCAAACGTCACCTTGAGCCCTTGCCCCTCCTACGACGTGACCGTTGGCTACCAGACCACGTCGTACGGGCTCAACTGCGCGGACGCGAGCGCCAGCCTGGCACCGGGCGCCTCCATCACCTTCGACATCCCGGTACGCGTACCGAACAGCCTGAACAGCGGCAGCCGCACTGAAGTTGCGTGGGCACTGGGCTGGCAACCGGACGAGAACAGCCCCCGGACACACCTGACAGTGACCGTCAAGTAAAGGTTGAGAGTCGGTCCGAAACCGCGCCTTCGGCACGAGTCAGAGCCGATGTCCGGCTTCGGTTGATGCTTGACGGATCGTGTTCGGTTGATCCTTGACACTCCCGGTGTGTGATGTTAGGCCCGCGGAGTGAACTCCGAGGCGCGTTTCTTGCGGACCTCGCCGGTGCTGGTGCGGGCGACGGTCTTGAGCAGCTCGTTGCCGACCCAGAACTGCAGCAGGGCGTCGGTGACCAGCACGTCGCAGCGATCACCGGCGTGGTGTTTACCGACGCTGACTTGCTGCCAGCTGACGCAGACCACCCCGTTCGCGCCGACCTTGCGGGCCACCCAGTCCTCCCCGGCCCTGGCCGAGGTCCTGGCCACCCGCCGCGGCGGTGCGCCCTGCCCGTCGCCGGGATGGAACCGGCTGTCCGGGGTCGCATCAGCCAACGACTGATGCGGGCGCTGCGTGTTGTAGTAGCCGACCCATTCGTCCAGCGCCGCCTGGGCGGTGGTGATCGAGGTGAACACCTGGTTGGTGTCCAGCTCCAGGCGCAGCGTGCGGTGGAACCGTTCCACCTTCCCCGTCGTCGTCGGTGACCGCGGCTGGGTCAGCAGATGCTCCACCCCGTTGTCCCGGCAGATCCGGTCGAACAACACGTCCACCGGCGGGTGATGGAACCGGCCGGTGAACACCTTCCCGTTGTCGGTCAGAATCTGCTCCGGCACCCCATGAGCCAGCAGCGCCGCGGTCAACCCGTCACACACCGGCTGGGTGCGTTCCCTGGCCATCAACCGGGCCGACACACAGAACCTCGAGTGGTCATCGACCCCGGTCAACGCCTTCGCCGTGGAACCGTCGGCGAGGTGGAACCCGCCGACCACGTCCATCTGCCACAGCTCCATCGGCCGGCCCCGCTCCCAACGCCGCCAGCCCTCACCGCGTGGATGACGCCGCGGCCGGGGCGATCACCCCGGCCCTCACCAGACACCGGTACACCGCCGAGGCCGACGGCAACGGCGACACCCCAGCCCTGGCCAGCTCCACCCGCAACCGCCGCGGACCCCAGTACGGGCGCAGCCGGCGCATCTCCAACACCCGCGCCTGGACCGACGCCGGCATCTGCAACGGCGAGGACCTCGGCCGATGAGACCGGTCCGCCAACCCTTCCAGACCACCCGCCTCATACCGGGCCAACCAGGTCTGCACCGTCTGCCGCGACACCGACCACTGCGCCGCCACCTCAGTAGCTGTCCGGCCATCCGCGATCACCGCAAGAACAGCCTGATACCTCTGCTCAACCACGCTCAACTCCCTCATACGAGGGAGTGTCAAGGATCAACCGAAACCACTGTCAAGCATCAGCCGAACCCATGTAAAGCATCACCCGACACCGAACTGTCAAGCATCACCCGAACTACTACACGAGTCAGAGCCGACGAGGGGACTTGAACCCCTAACCTGCCGATTACAAGTCGGCTGCGCTGCCAGTTGCGCCACGTCGGCGGAGGTCCGAACGATCCCCGGGGACAAGGATAGGGACTCAGAGCGGAACCGCCGCACCCGACGCACGCTCGCCTTGTGCAGCCCTGACGCCCGGCACCGCTCGAGCCCGATGCCGGAAGCCCGATCGGAGGCCGCGCCGCGCAGGGACGGTCGCCGAGATGCACCTCAGGCAGCGAATCCACGACTGGTACGTCATCTGGCGGGCCATGCACGGCTGAACCTGGTCAGGCCAGCCGGACCGCGTAGCTGCGGGACCTCGAGGCAATGAGGACGGCGGTAGCCGGGGTGCTCACCCTCGCGTTCACCCAGGTGTGGGTGGGGTGGCTGATCGTGAAGATCACCCGGCCGGCCTTCGCCTTCGCGTGCACCAACCCGTGGAAGGTTCGGTTGGCGTAGGCCAGCGAGACCGGCGTACCGGTGGGCAATCCCTTGACGGCGCAGGTCACCAGCGCGCCGCCCTTCGCCCCGGCAGAGCTGGTGCAGGTCACCGCGACCGCCACGGTGATGGCAGTGTGTGCTGAGGCACGGCCATAGGCCGCTCCGACGGTGGCCGTCACCTGGGTGGCACCCAGAACAGGGTGCGGGTCGTTCGCCACGAATCCGCCGTGGGAGTCCGTGGCCACGGTGCGAACAACAGCATGGCCGCCGTGCGGGGCGAACGTGAGCGTGACCGGCACGCCCGGCATCGGATGGTGGGTCGCCCTGTTGGTGACCGTCCCGCGGAAGTGAACGGTCGAGCCGTAGATCGCCTTCAGCTCGGCGGGCACCGTGATGGTCGCGACCGGAGTGTTGTCGACGCGTACCCCGATCTGCTTCTCGGTCGTGTAGCCGTCGGCCGTCTGCACGGAAACGATCAGCCCGTGATTGCTCGCGACCGAGGGGGTGCCGACCGTCGTGGTGTCCCAGGCGAACGCTGCGGCGCAGGTCGTGGGCTGGCCAGCGCAAGCCTTGGCTGCCCCGACCGGGGACCCGTCGACGGACAGGCTCATGGTGGCGATCGAGTCGCCGCTGCCCGCCAGCACGGTCGCTTTCGCCACGACGTGCACGACTCCGTGCACCGTCTGCCCCTGGACCGGCGAGCTGATCGTGATCGTCGCGGGCGCCGGGTCGATCTCGACGTGGGTCAGCGAGCCCACGACGACGACGCCGGAGGCCAGGGTCGTCCGTACCCACAGCTGATGCAGCCCCACCGACGACTGGCTGACCGACCAGACATAGCCGACGGAACACCCGGCCTCGGTCGGATCACAGGTCCAGGTGTGCAGCGCAGCTCCGTCCAGGATCAGGCCAACCGACGTGATGGCACCGGGCTGGCCACCGGCAGCCGCTGCCTCGACGCCCAGGTCGATGACCTGGTCCTGGCGGAAGGTGTCATCGACCGGCAGCGGGATGCATGACAGCACGGCAGGAATCGCTCGAGACTGGTGGATCCGGCATCGCGGCGACCGTGACCGGGACACCGCCGCCGGTCACGACCACACCTTGTGCCGAGGTCATCCGGACCGACAGCGTTCCCGCGCCCACGAACGAACCCACCGAGTAGACCTCCGACAGCGTGCAGACGGTCACACCCTTGGGCAGCTCGCACGGCACCGCTCCAGCAACCCAGGCCTCATCGGCCGGGCTCCAGACCTGGCTCACGAGCGTGCCGTTGAGCAGGAGGCCCATCGACACGGGGTGATCGCCGTACTCGGGGTCGGTGTGCCCTGTCACCGTGACAGCTGCTGATCCCGAGACTTGCGCGTCGTGCGAGGTGATCGCCACCGATGCAGGAGAGGCGAGCGCCTGTGTCATCGGTGCCACGCTCATCAACCCGGCGGCCAACGAAGCGCCGGCCAGCAGTCTCAACCAGCGCGGCCCCCGTCCACTCGTAGCAGTCCGCTCCGCAACAACAGTCATGACGGTCCCCCCAGAGGCGATGCATCGGTGGCCTGCTGCACGACAAAACGACGCCGTGTGGCTGACGATACGGGTCGGCCAGCCGAAGTGACCACGCAAGATTTCAACGAGCCGCAAAATCACCCCGGGGGCGGACATTTCGGGGTACAGGGACCCGCTCAGTCCTCGATGCGTCGCCGACGGGCGATCTCGTACAACGTCACCGCGCCCGCGATGCCAGCGTTGAGCGACTCGTTGCCGCTGGCCATCGGGATCCGCACCCGGACGTCGCAGGCCTCGCCGACCAGCCGCGACAGGCCGCGATCCTCGGACCCGACGACCAGGACCATCGGCTCATTGGCGAGGTCGAGCTCGTCGAGGGACACGTCCCCGTCCGCGGCGAGCCCGACGATCATCAGGCCGGCCTTGGCGTAGTCCTTGAGGGTGCGGGTCAGGTTGACCGCACGCGACACCCGGATCCGGGACGCTGCCCCGGCTGACGCTTTCCACGCCGACGACGTCACGCCTGCAGCCCGGCGCTCGGGTACGAGCACGCCGTGCGCGCCGAAGGCCGCGCCGGAACGCATGATCGCGCCCAGGTTGCGCGGGTCGGTCACGCCGTCGAGGGCCACGATCAGGGCAGGGACGGTCTGCTCGAGCGCGTGGGAGAGCAGGTCGTCCGGGTGCTGGTACTCGTAAGCCGGGATCTGCAGCGCGAGCCCCTGGTGCATCGCCCGTTCGGTGAACCGGTCGAGCTCCGAACGGCTCGACTCGATGATCGGCACGCGCTGGTCCCCGGCGAGCTTGATCGCCTCGCTGACCCGCAGGTCGGACTCGATGCCGATCGCGACGTGCAGTGCCGACGCGGGCACGCGAGCGCGCAGCGCCTCGACGACGGGGTTTCGGCCGGCGACGTACTCCGGGCCGTCCACACCGGGCCGGCCGCGCCGGACACCGGGAGCGCCACCGCCGGACTCGGTCCTCGTCCGGTCAGCAGCCAGCGCCTTCTTGCCAGCCGCCGCGCGCTTGGCCGCGGAGTTGGCCTTGCGAGCCGCGGGATGCTGCGGCCGATCGACCGCCTTTGGCGTAGGACCCTTGCCCTTCAGGGCCTTTCGTCGCTGACCACCGGACCCGACCAGCGGGTCCTTCTTGCTCGACGGACGCTTCTTGGGTGTTGCCATCAGTGCTCTCCTCGCAACCGCCAGCGCGGTCCTTCTGCTGTGTCCTCGACGTTGATGCCGGCTGCGACAAGCTGGTCGCGTACGGCGTCGGCTGCCGCAAAGTCCTTACGGGTACGGGCATCTGCCCGGGCGCCAAGTGCCAATCGCACCAGCGCGTCGATGGTCTCGGTCGCGTCTCCGGAGCCCGATGCGGGCCACTGGGTCACCGGGTCGAGGCCCAGCACGACCAGCATGCGGCGCACGTCGACCAGCGCGTAGTTGACGGTCCGGCGGTCGCCCTCGGCCAGCCCGCCGTTGCCGGAACGCACGGCCTGGTGCACGACCGCGAGGGCAGCCGGAATGGCCAGGTCGTCGTTCATCGCGGCCGAGAATGCCTGCCACGCAAGGGATTCCGGCACCTCTTCATCGACCTCGCCGAGGAACTCGATGGCGTTGCGAACGAACGTCTCGATCCGACCGTACGCCGCCGTCGCCTCGGCGAGCCCATCGTCGGTGTAGTCGAGCGTCGAACGATAGTGCGCAGAGCCAAGGTAGTAGCGCAGGACCTGCGGCCGTACCCGCTCGAAAACGTCGGCCACGACGAAGGAGTTGCCGAGCGACTTGCTCATCTTCTCGCCGCCGATGTTGAGCAGACCGTGGTGCATCCACAGCCGGGCGAAGCCGTCACCAGCGGAGGTGGACTGGGCCAGCTCGTTCTCGTGGTGCGGGAAGACCAGGTCGAGGCCGCCGCCGTGGATGTCGAACGTCGGACCCGAGGTACTTCGTCGCCATGGCTGAGCACTCGAGGTGCCAGCCCGGACGACCCGCCCCCCACGGCGTGGGCCAGGACGGCTCCCCCGGCTTCTCGCCCTTCCAGAGCGCAAAGTCCAGCGGGTCGCGCTTGGGCCGGTCGTCGTCGACCTTCTCGGTCGCCATCATCGCGTCCGGCCGCTGACCGGACAGCTCGCCGTAGGACGGCAGCGAGCGCACGTCGAAGTAGACGTCACCGCCGCTGGCGTAGGCGTGGCCCGACGCGATCAGCCGGTCCATCAGCACGATCATCTCGGGTACGTGACCGGTGGCCCGCGGCTCGTAGGTCGGCGGCAGGCACCCCAGCGCGTCGTAGGCCGCGGTGAAGTTTCGGGTGTTGCGCTCGGCCAACGCCCACCACGGCACGTCCTCATGACCGGCGTTGTGCAGGATCTTGTCGTCGATGTCGGTGACGTTGCGGATGTAGGTGACGTCGTAGCCACTGGCTATCAACCAGCGACGCAGCTGGTCGAACACGATGCCGGACCGGACGTGCCCGACGTGCGGCGGCGACTGCACGGTCGGGCCGCAGACGTAGATGCCGACGTGGCCCGGCCGCAGTGGCTCGAAGGGGACCAGACGTCGGGACAGCGAGTCGTGGAGGTGGAGGCTCACCGACCCAGACTAATGGCGTCGGCAACACGACGCCCGGAACCATGGCAGGGTGAGAACGGTGACCCCCACTGACTACGTTCACGGCTACTCGGCGAACGAGGCCGATCGCCTCGCTGACCAGGCCGACACCCTCGCCGCGCTGCTCCACGACGGGATCGCCTACCCCGCGGGAAGCCGCGTGCTCGAGGTCGGTTGCGGCGTCGGTGCGCAGACAGCTCACCTGGTGGCCTCCAGTCCCGCCGCCCACATCGTCTCGATGGAGATCTCCGAGTCCTCGGTGACGAGGGCAAAGGCTCGGATCCACCTGGAGGCACCGGCGGCGGAAGTGGCGTTCGTCCAGGCCGACCTGTTCGCGCTGCCGTTCACTGACGCCTCGTACGACCACCTTTTCGTCTGCTTCGTGCTCGAGCACCTCACCGATCCGGTCCGGGCCCTGACCGGGCTGCGCCGGCTGTTGCGGCCTGGCGGCACGATCACCGTCATCGAGGGTGACCACGGTTCGGCGTTCTACCACCCAGCCAGCGAACGGGCGGCTGCCACGATCGACGCCCTGGTCACCCTGCAGGCGACGGGCGGCGGCAACGGGCTGATCGGGCGCGAGCTGCAACCGCTGCTGACCCGGGCCGGCTACGCCGAGGTGACGGTGCGGCCGTGCACTGTGTACGCCGACGCGACCACTCCGCACCTGGTGCACGGTTTCACGCGCAGCACCTTCATCGCGATGGTCGCCGGCGTACGCGACGAAGCCGTGGCCGCCGACCTGCTCAGCGAGCAGGACTGGGACGACGGCATCGCGGACCTGAACCGCACCGCTGAGGACGGCGGCACGTTTCACTACGCGTTCTTCAGAGCTTCCGCTTACGCCTGAACGGCAAGCCGAACCGCGGCCGCGCGCCGCGGGCGGCCATGCTCAGCAGGATGCCGACGAGCGCGAGGCCGGCGGCGACGGCGGCCAGCGTGGCCGCCGCGTCCGGCCCGGAGGGGATCGGCACCGCGAGCAGTGCGCAGAAGGCGGCGATCGTGACGATCGTGCTGGCGAACAGCACCCGAGACCGGCGTACGACCGACCAGGCGTAGGGGCGCAGCCCCCTCGGAATCCGCTGCAAGCTCCACCACGCACCGAGACCGGCGAGCGCGGCCACCCCCAGCGCCACCGCGATCCTGGCCGGGCGACCGATGTCGGTGCGGTGGCCGCCGTCGTGCTGGTCGAGCACCTGACGGGCCAGGTAGGCCGCGACGAAAACGAACCACTGCGCCCGGTAGAGGACCGCCCGCACGACGGAATCGACGTTGCGCCTGGCCACCTCCTGGCTCGGGTCACTGCGGATCGCCGCGGAGAAGCCGGAGAGGGCGCCATCGAGGTCTCGGTGGCGCAGCTGAACGACAGCAAGGTTGTTCAGAGCCGAGTGGTGGTCGGGCTGCAGCGACAGCACGTGCCGGAATGCCTTCTCCGCTGTCTGGTAGTCACCCTGCCGCAGCGCGACCAGGCCCATGGCCGAGTGTGCGTCCGGCTCGTTCGGGGCCAGGCTGACCGCGTGGTTCGCCGCCTGTCGGGCGAGCTGCAGGTCGCCACCGGACGCGCTCAGGGTCGCGGCGAACCGGGCATGCCCCTGCCAGGTGTACGGGGCCAGCCGGACCGACTCAGCCGCCGCCCGCACCGCCTCGTCGTTGCGCCCGAGCGACTCGAGCGCGTGGCTGGCCAGCCGGTGCGGCCAGTCGCTGTCCGGCAGCAGCGCGGCAGCATGGCCAGCGGCCTCCAGCGCCTCGACGTCGCGTTCGAGTCGCAGGTAGGCGAGCGACAACCGGCACCACAGCCCACCGTCGCTGGCCGCAGCGCCGTCCTCGGCCATCAGTGCCTGGACCGTCCGGACGACATCGTCGTAGCGACCGAGCTCGATCAGCGAGTCGATCCGCGCCACCCCGGTGTCGGTCACACCAACCGCTGCTTCTTCAGGTAGGCGACCAGGTCGTCGTACTCGCCGCTCTCGTTGGAGAACATCGCCACGTTGCGGGCCAGCTGCAGCCAGGCGCCGGTCGAGGGGCGGACCTCTTTCAGGGCGGCCTCGACGTCGGCCTGGCTGATCATCCGGACATTGCCGCTGCGGGCGGAGTCGAGCATGGCCCGTTCGGCCGCACCCTCGCAGACGTGGGCGAGGTCGGCGCCGGAGTAGCCGTCGGTCTGCTTGGCGATCTTGCGTGCGTCGACGCCGGCCACCGGGCGGTCGCGCAGGTGCAGCTTGATGATCGCCTCGCGGGCGGCCTGGTCGGGCGGCAGCACCAGCAGGGTCCGGTCGAACCGACCGGGCCGTCGCAGCGCGGCGTCAACGTCCCACGGATGGTTGGTCGCGCCGAGGACGAAGACGCCTTCGTTGGCCGCGTGCACGTCGTCGAGCTCGACCAGCAGCTGGTTGACCACCTGGCGCAGCGCCGAGTTACGGAGCTGGCTGCGCTTCTGCCCGATCGCATCGACCTCGTCGAGGAACAGCACGCACGGGGCATTGGCTCGTACGGTCTCGAACAGCGCGTGCAGGTTCTTCTCGCTGTTGCCGATGTACATGTCGAGCACGTCGGCGAGGGTCACCGCGATGAACTGGGCGCCCATCTCGCCGGCGACCGCCCTGGCCAGGAACGTCTTGCCGCACCCTGGCGGACCGTAGAGCAAAAGCCCGCCGCGCAAGGACTTCCCGTACAGCTTGCGCAGCTCGGGGTTGCGCATCGGCGCGAGGAACGCTGCCTCCAGCCGGTCCTTGACGTCCTGCATGCCGGCCACGTCGGCCAGGGACATGCCCGTCGTCGACTCGACGTCGTAGAGCTCGGAACCGGGGATCGGCGCGTTCTCCTCGACAAACATCGGGGGTACGAGGCCGCCCAGCTCGGCCTCGGCCTGCTGCCAGTCGAAGCTGTCGTGAGCGGGGGCTGGCTTGGCCGGGCTCAGCGGCGGCGGGCTGGTCGGGGCGGCACTCGGTGCAGCCGGCGGCGGGGTCGACGGCTGCGCGCCGGCGAGCTGGCGCATCAGCGTCATGGCCCGCTCGTTGGTGCTGTCCCGAGCCAGCACGGCGGACAGCTGGAGCAGCGCGTTCGGGGTGTCGCCGGCGTCAGCGAGCAGCTGCGCGACGTGCAGACGCAACGGCACGTCGTCGGGTGAGGCGTCGACGGCCGCGAGCAGGCTGACAATCAACGGCGAGGGCTCGGCCAACGGACACCTTTCACGTACGGGGACTCCAGCATCCCTCATCGGTGCGACGAACCGGCAGGGATTCGCGGCCGGCCCGACCGGTCAGCGGACGATCAAGGCGGTGGCGATCGCGGCCAGGCCCTCGCCGCGACCGGTCAGTCCCAGACCGTCGGTGGTCGTGGCCGCAACGCTGACCGGCGCACCGACCGCCCTGGTCAAGGTCGCCTCGGCCTCGGCCCGGCGCGGCCCGAGACGCGGAACGTTGCCGATGAGCTGGACGCTGACGTTGCCGACGGTCCAGCCCGCGGCCGTGAGCCGGCGTGCGGTCTCTCTCAGCAGACTCACGCCAGCGGCACCGGCCCACTCGGGCTGGTCGGTGCCGAAGTTGGAGCCGAGGTCACCGAGGCCAGCCGCGGACAGCAGGGCATCGCAGATCGCGTGCGCCACGACGTCACCGTCGGAGTGACCGGCCAGCCCAGCGGGAGCGTCGGGCCAGTGCAGGCCGGCGACCCACAGCGCGCGACCGGCCTCGAGCGGGTGGACGTCGACGCCGGTGCCGACGCGGGGCAGGTCAGCGGACACCGGCGGCCCTTCGCCGGGCGAGCACGGCTTCGGCCAGCAGCAGGTCGAGCGGCCGGGTCACCTTGAAAGCCTCGTCGTCGCCGGCGATCAGCAGCACCGGAAGCCCCAGCCGCTCGACCAGGCCGGCGTCGTCGGTGGCGGGATCGCCGTCGGTGACAGCCGCGGCGTGGGCCCGTACCAGCAGTTCGCGCTGGAACCCCTGCGGCGTCTGGATTGCCCGCAGCGCGTCGCGGCGCAACGTCTCCACGACTCGGCCCGCGGCGTCGGCCCGCTTGACGGTGTCGGCGAGGGGAAGGCACGGGACGACGGCTGGAGATCCGGCGCAGACGGCCGCGGCAACGGCGTCGACCAGCTCGCTAGGCACCAGCGGCCGGGCGGCGTCGTGCACCAGGACCACCTCGACATCCTCGGGCAGTGCGTCGAGGGCCAGCCGTACGGACTCCTGCCGGGTCTCACCGCCGGCGACCACGACGACCTCGGCGCCAGCGGCGCCGACCAGGTCCGGCGTCGAGCAGCGCCTGCACCTCGGCCACCCCGTCGGGCGGGGCGGCGACGACCACCAGCGACACGCGCCGGGCGCGGGACAGGGCACGGACTGCGTGCACCAGCATGGGTACGCCGGACAGCTCGCGCAGCGCCTTGGGCACACCGGGGCCGAGACGTTCGCCCCGGCCCGCGGCGGGGACTACAGCGGCGACGCGCAGCAGGGCGGTCACGAGCGAGCGGGGCGCGGCCGGCGGTCGAGCTGGGGACCGACGCCGAGCTGGGCGAACACCATCCGGCCATTGGCGGTGGTCAGCACGCTGGTCACCCGCACCGGCACCTCGGCGCCGAGCTGGTCCCGGCCGTGCTCGACCACGACCATCGTGCCGTCGTCGAGGTAGCCCACGGCCTGGCCGGGTTCCTTGCCCTGCTTGATCAGCAACACGTTGACATCATCACCCGCATTGACCGGCGGGCGAAGCGCCAGGGTCAACGCGTGCAGGTTGAGGACCCGGACACCGGCCAGCGCCGCTGCCCTGGCGAGGTTGGTGTCGAGGGTGAGCAGGGCGGCCTCGCGGTCGAGGCAGAGCCGGACCAGCTTGGCGTCGACCTCGGGTACGGCTGGCACCTGCTCGTCGACCACGACCAGCTCGACGCCCGGCTCGCGACGCAGCGCCTCGAGCGTCTCGAGCCCGCGGCGGCCCCGGCTGCGGCGCAGGTCGTCGCCGGCATCGGCCAGCGCCTGCAGCTCGCCGAGCACCGGGGCGGCGATGCACATCGTGCCGTGCAGGAAGCCGGCCCGGACCACGTCCAGGATGCGGCCGTCGATGGCCACGGACGTGTCCACGAACCGCGGCAGCTGGGAGATAGCGACGTCGCGCGGCGGCAGACCGGCCCTGGCGCCGAAGATGCCGAGCATTCCGTCGCGGCGGACGGCGCCGAGCCGGAAGCCGAGCATGCCGAAGATGACGAGCACGAAGATGAACAGGGGTGCCGAGATGTAAGGCTCGGGGATGAAGACCAGCACCGGCCAGGCCAGCGCGGCGCCGGCGACCAGCCCGCACACCATGCCGATGCCGCCGGCGACCAGGGACTCCGCGGAGACCGAACGCAGCGCGGCCTCGGTGCGGTCGACGACCTGAACAGTCGTACGAGCCACCACGCCACCGAGCACGTAACCGACGCCGCAGCCGACGATGCCGCCGACCGCCGCTCCGTTGAACGGCCCGAGCACGCCGGCGTTGCCGTCGGCCATCGTCCGGGAGACCTCAAAACCGACACCAGCGAAGAAAACGACCACGAGCAGGCGCAACAGTTCCACCACCGCATAGGGGGCAGTCACCTTGCGCAGCTTGCTCACATCTCTCCCTGGGCGGCCATCAGCGCGGGCCGCAGGGATTGAGGCCGAACTGGCAACCAGACGCGGTCAGACCTCGTACGAAGGCCCGACGATCCTACGTCGTGTATCGGACGAAGATCGTCGAACTGGATCGAAACGAGGGAACCGGCTAGGAAGCGAGAACCTCGTCGAGGATGGCTTCGGCCTTGTCGTGGTTGGTGCCCTCGGCGAGCGCGAGCTCGCTGACCAGGATCTGGCGCGCCTTGGCGAGCATGCGCTTCTCACCGGCTGACAGGCCGCGGTCCTTGTCGCGACGCCACAGGTCGCGAACGACCTCGGCCACCTTGTTGACGTCGCCTGAGGCGAGCTTCTCGAGGTTGGCCTTGTAGCGGCGGGACCAGTTGGTCGGCTCCTCGGTGTGCGGCGCGCGGAGCACGTCGAACACCTTCTCCAGACCGTCCTGGCCGACCACGTCACGAACGCCCACCAGCTCGACGTTGTCAGCGGGGACCCGCACCGTCAGATCGCCCTGCTCAACGCGCAGGACGAGGTAGAGGCGGTCCTCGCCCTTGATGGTTCGTGTCTCGATGGCTTCGATGAGTGCAGCCCCGTGATGGGGGTAAACGACCGTCTCGCCGACCTGGAACGACATGTGTCCGGTACCCCTTCCGACTTACTCCAGGGTAACACGTCGGACCTTCGCGAATCGGATGAACGCGAGTAGCCAGCCGTCCTGGACGGGATCCATCATCGCAGGTCAGAAGGCTCATTCTCACCGCTCGGGGGATTGACACAGGGCCCTGGTCCGTGCTGGAGCGGCCCGTCGAGGTGTGCGCGGAGGCCCGACGTGGAAGCCTGTGCCCATGACTGGTGCCGCGATCCGATCGTTCGGTACCGCGGTTCCCGAAGGCGTCGGCCAGCGCGAGCTGTGGGACGGGTTCTTCGCCGAGCACTACCGCAACAACCCGGTCGCCAGGCGGATGTTCGACGCGGTGGGCGTGCGCACCCGCCACGGCGTCGTCAACCCGCTGGTCGAGGACGTGTCGCTGTGGCCGACGTCCGCGCGGATGCAGCGCTACCTCGTCGAGGCGCTGCCGCTGGGCAAGGAGGCGATCGGGGCGGCGCTGGATGCCGCAGGCGTACGACCGGAGGAGCTCGGGATGCTGATCGTGGCGTCCTGCACGGGCTACGTGACCCCCGGTCTGAACATCCTGCTCGCCCGCGACCTGGGCATGAGCGCTGAGCTGCGGACGCTGCTGATCGGCCACATGGGCTGCTACGCCGCGCTTCCCGGTCTGGGGCCGCCTCGGACTACGTGAGCGCCCACGGCAAGCCGGCCCTGCTGCTCTGCCTCGAGCTGACCAGCCTGCACCTGCAGCCGATGGCCCAGCCCGCCTATGCGCTGACGCCGGACTCCGTACAACAGATGATCGTGCACGCGTTGTTCGCCGACGCGGCGGCGGCCGTGGTGGTGACACCGGCAGGCAGCGGCCTCGAGCTGGTGGACCTGACGTCGGTCACCGACACGACGACGGCCGACATGATGACCTGGGACATCGGCGACCACGGCTTCCGGATGGGGCTGTCCCCCGAGGTGCCGGGCGTCGTCGGCCGCCAGGTGCGGCCGGCCGTCGACGCGCTGCTCGGCAAGCATGGCCTGGCTCTCGGCGATGTCGCCGGCTGGGCCGTACACCCCGGAGGGCCTGCCGTGCTCGAAGCCGTCGCCACCGCCCTCGAGCTGTCCCAGCCGCAGATGCAGACCTCGCGTGACGTGCTTGCGGAGTACGGGAACTGCTCGTCGCCGACCGTGCTGCTGATCCTGGAACGGGTGTCACAGAGGCTGGGCGTTGGCGACTACGCCGTGGCGTTGGGCTTCGGGCCGGGACTCACGTTGTACGCCGCGCTGCTGCGGATGCGCTGAGCCGCTGGCGCGCGAGTTGAAATTGCCTTGCCAGGGTGTGACCTAGCTCGTGCGCCTCCCGCCGCACGGCAAGTTCCCGCCGCACGGCAAGTTGCGACGGTCGCTGGTACTCGACGAAGACTGCCACAGCTGTCGCAGTAGCCGTCCCCTTCCCGATAAGAATTTCGGACGGGGCAAACGGAATCTGAGCGAGGTTGGGCGTGCCGCCAAGGGGACCTCTGCGGGACGTCCCAGCGGGCGTTCCGTGAGCGGGACCGGGCATGCACCGGAACAGGGCCATCCGTACGGCCTCCCGCAGCCAAGGCACCGCGAGGCTCCAGTACGGCAACAGGTGGGGTGTTCGTGTGGTCGAAAGAGTTGTCGGCGGCGTATGAAGCTTCGACCCAGGATGGCGCGTCCGCTCGGTTCAGGGGCCTCGAAACCACCGTCCGGTGCGCCCGCGGGCGCCGACTCGCGCGGTGAGGGCTTCGGAGAAGCGGGAGTGCGTCCAGCAAGGCGGCGGGTGCGCTGCAGAGGCCGGCGACTTCGTGCACGCGTGGCGCTTCAACCGGCACCTATGTGTGCTCGTTTTCCTCTCGCTCGATGAGCAGACGGGACAGGCGCCGCCGAAAGCGAGCGGATGCTCCGGGCTGCTCGCCCAACTTGCGGAGAACTGAGACGGGAACCTCGGCGGATTCACCAACCGAAACGCGACTCGGAGGATGCCCGCGTCGGCGTGAGGCCGTGAGTGCCCGCCTGACGCCCTCGACCACAGCGAGCAGCACCGCCTCATCTGATGAGGGATTCTCTGCCAGAGCGCGGAGGCGGGAGCTTTTCGATCCAAGAGTCCACGGCTGGGGGCACAAGCCTCAGCAAGACGTCGGGAGGACTCGAAGGATTTGCGGCTACGCCTCCAGGACGAAGTCGTACGGCGAGTCCGCGAGTATGCGCAGCGTTTCGGCGGAAGCGCCGTCGCTTCTCGCTAGGTCCAGGTAGTCGCGAGGCGAGTGAAGTCCGCTCGGCAGCCCAGATTCGTGTTCCGTCATACGCGCATGATGCCGGTTCCCCTCGGTCGTGCACTGGCTCTACCGCCGGTGCGCCGTCCGTGAGTGGGTTTCGGGTGGCGGCACGCAGCCACGAGGATCATGGGCGGCCCAAATGGACTCGAGCCGTGATCCGATAGCCGATCGGGTAACTAGCTCAGCGATCCGCTCCGGAAGACGTTCGGTATCCGGTTTGGTGTGGCGCCTACGTCAGCTCCACCTCGGCGACTTCGACCAGTACGCCTACCTGGGTGGTGCTGTCCGCAACAGGTCGTCGCCTCCGTCGTACCGGACGGTTGCTTGGAGGTGGTTGTCAGCACCGAACAGCAGCGTGGAGCGGCCCTTGTGAAAAGCGGTCCCGACGCTGCCCCCCGGACGCCAATCGCCGTCCTCATAAGTCCATTGCTCGACCTCGAGTGGTCGACATGTCGCCGTTGCCGTCCGTGACTGAGACCGCCTCGGAGCCGACGCTGACCAGAGCGCGCACCCGCGCGTGCAGGGGGTGCCACCCGCCAAGGCGGACAACGTCTCCGACGGTCAGCGCAAGCGGGTCGCTCGCAGCCATGCGCGGACCCTACCTCCCGTGACGTCGCGGTCAGCGTTCGTCAGCTGGCACGGCGATTGCGGCTGCGCGCTCTGTCGTTGGCGCTAGCGTGCAGCCATGACTGCTCCTGGATTCCCGTTCGAGCCGAAGTCGAACGCGTACCTCAGGCCCGGTCAGTTCTGGGGTGTCCCCCTCACAACGGCCGGTGGGCGTGCGGCCGAGTACTGGCCGTGAGACCGGGATCCGGCGATCGTTTCCGGGGCAACAGCCGCACGTTTCTCGCTGCGCTTATGGACTGGCAGGACGACACGCAGCCGACGGCGGCAAGCATCGCGGGTCACGGGATCGCGGCCCAGGGTTGGGCACATGTGCTCACGATCCGCGGGACCGGCGGGTTGATTCTCGGTGAGCGTGACCTGGCCCTTGACGGCATCCGGGGTCTCCTGGAGGTAACTCACCGGATGGGCGGCACGGTGATGCTGTACGAGGGGCCAACGCCATTGCGTCCGGCCACGCGTGAGGAGGCTGCGACGATGCCGGTCCTCTCAACCTGGGGATTCAAGGTCCTCTCCGTCCTCGCGGAACGACTTTTCGTGCAAGGTGTGCCGTTACGGCCCGCGGAGCCGTCAAGCCCGCGTCTCCTGGAGTCGGAATCACGACAATCGCCTCCCCACGCCAAACAGCCGACAGTTCCCTCTGCGATCGGCGGCCAGGCCGCTCAGGCGGGGATGCAACGCCTTGAGACCTACGACGTCAGCCCGGCTTCTTTGCGCCCGCTGATGCAGATGTTCTGGTCACCGCAGGGTTGGCGGGTGCCGGCTGAGTTACCGGCCGGCGCTGTGTTGGACGAAGCGGTCGGCTCGGGTGTGATGTTCGCGGCACCGCGAACGCTGGATCACGACGGATGGGTGACGGCTGCCCGTGACGCGGTTGCCGGGGTTGCGCTCGAGGAGGTGTCGCAGGCGTTCGTCGCGAGTTTGTCGAGCAGGCGGCTCGACTTGCGGTCCGCGCTTGGCTCCTACGCGGTGGCGCGTCACCTCCCGGCTCACACATTCGTGACGCATCCCTCGAGGATGTGCGCTGTCTGCGGCCTGCACCGGGAGGTGACCCAAGACCTGAACGTCCTGAACTTCGAACGCTTCAAGTGGGGTGGGGTGCGGCGGGACGACGTGTGTTACCTCGCCTTCGACCTCGAGCAGTTCCGGTTCGCCCCCCGCCTCGCCGTCGATGCCGCGGCAGTCAACCTTGGAAAGGCGATGCTCGACGCATTGCGAGCAGCGCCAACGACCGAGACCGCGACCACCGCAGAACGGTTGATTCGGATGCTGCTCGGCAACGCTGACGAGCGGCGCACCGTTCTGGACATCCTGGCGGTGTGCGGTGTACTCGAGACCGAGGAGCATCGCGGCTACCGCAACAGCTTCGTCCCGCGCGCCGAGCGGGAACTCCCACCGCGGCACTACATCGACCGGTGCTACCCCGCGTGCTGGTGGTCCGGTCGTGACGGCATTCAACAGGAAGCAGTCGAGACCTTCCTGCCCTTACTCCGTTAGCGGATCGTTCTCCGGTGCGGGGTGATGCTCCGCTGACCGATCGGTCAGCTGATAGGGGAACCGCCACTGGTGACGTTCGACGGCCAACAGATAAGCCTGAGCGCTCGTGGGGCCGGCCCAACTCGCGACGGGCGCGTGCCCGGCCTCGGCTAGTCCTGTGTCCACCACTCCGTGCCGGCGCGGGCAGGTAGGGCCACAGCTCCACACCCCGCTGCCGGGCATCGGCCAGGGTGGCCGCGGAGAATGACGGTCCGGGTTTCCGGCATCCCGCGGTAGGGCCAGGAGAACACGATGGTCGCCTCGCCATCGGGCAGTGGGGCAAGCCAGCAGCGGTGGTCCCTCGTCGTGTTGGTGCCCGAGCCGTCCATCATGCGCAGCACCGGGGTTTCCTCGTCCTCGTCGTCCCAGCCTGCTCGCGGCGGCCCACGACCCGCCGCCCGTCGGGGCAGCTCCACGGCCAACTCCATCATCGTCGTCGACCCGGTCATCGCCGACCGGTCGATGCAGACTGGTGGTGAAGCGGGCTGTCCGGGGCCTCACCGACGCGCCGAAGTCAGACCGATCAGCTCCAGCTCGATGCCGGCGCCGAACACCCGGGCGGCCAGATCACGCACGACCAGCGATGGGTGCGTCCCAGCACTGCGTCCAACGCGACGGCGCCGGCGGCTCTCGTTGTCGGGCACGTGGTCGCGCGCTCTTGGCGCTGCCAGCGATCGTGGTCGGCCTCAGCGTCGCTCACGATGCCTCCTGCTTCGGTTCCACGCTTCGGCTGACCAGCCCGGTGGCAGGACCGGCGCTGGCGGCCTGCGGCCTGCTCCGGCTCCGGTTCGGTTTCCGATGGCCACAACTCGCGTGCAGTGGGCACGTGCCCGGTCTAGCTCGTCTCGCCGCAATGACTGTCCGGGTCTCGCTCGATGCGCACGGCGGGGCGACGCGCACACCACCAGCAGGTCCCGGCTGGGGTGGTGGTGTCAGCCAGAAACTCGATCCGGCGCGTTGCCGCGACCACCCCCGCCGCCGCCGGAGCTCAGGCACAGCGTCTGGTGATTGCCACTGCCATCCTGAGAAGGTGAACCGCCGGGATCGCAGGTTGGTCACGGTGCGCCCGTCGGGGTACTCGACCCCGAGCACAACGCGGTGCCGCTGGCCGAGCTGGCCGGCATCGGCGAACGCCTGCTCGACGAGCGCATCATCGGCGTCATCGCCGTCATCGGCACTGTTCTGCAGCACCACCACGTCGAGATCGACACGGTCGAGAAGAGCCGATCCGCCGACCAGGACTGACGGCCGAGTCCTCGGCCCGCCTGATGACCCGGTCCAACGCAAGCGCACCGGCAAGCTCGTTCTCCGGCGGCCGGTTACGCCACATCATCCGACGCATCGGTACCGACGCCGGTTCCTGCTCGGCTACATCTTCGGAGTTCATGGACTACACTCCCCCGCGAGGCGCTGTCCTGCTCTGGCCCGAACGGGCTCTGCGCGATCGTGGGGCGCCGACATCGAGGGTCGCTGCGCCGGCGGCACGATCCTGGCAGACAGGTCATCGCAATAGCCGATCGGCTATCGGAGCACCGCATCAACCTCATCTGGGCCGCCGATAATCCTCGTGGCCGCGTGCCGCCACCCAAAACCCACTCACGGACGGACGGCGCATCGGCGATAGAGCCAGTGCACGACCGAGGGGAACCGGCATCATGCGCGTATGACGGAACGCGAATCTGGGCTGCCGAGCGGACTTCACTCGCCTCGCGACTACCTGGACCTAGCGAGAAGCGACGGCGCTTCCGCGGAAACGCTGCGCATACTCGCGGACTCGCCGTACGACTTCGTCCTGGAGGCGGTCGCCGCAAATCCGTCGAGTCCTCCCGACGTCTTGCTGAGGCTTGTGCCCCCAGCCGTGGACTCTTGGAACGAAAGCTCACGCCTCCGCGCTCTGGCAGGGAATCCCTCATCAGATGAGGCGGTGCTTCTCGCAGTGGTCGAGGAGGTCAGGCGGGCACTCTCGGCCTCACGTCGACGCGGGCATCCCTACGAGGTCGCGTTCCGGTTGGTGAATCGCGCCGAGGTTCCCGTCTCAGTTCTCCGCGAGTTGGGCGAGCAGCCCGGCGCATCCGCTCGCTTTCGGCGGCGCCTGTCCCGTCTGCTCATCGAGCGCGAGGAAAACGAGCGCGCATAGGTGCCGGTTGGAAGCGGCACGCGTGCACGAAGACGACGACCGCTACAGCGCACCCGCCGCCTTGCTGGCGCACTCCCGCTTGTCCGAGCCCACACCACCCGTGTCGGTACCAGCGGGCGGATCGGACGGTGGTTGCGGGGATCCCGGAACCGAGCGGACGCGCCATCCTGGGTCGAGCTTCATACGCCGCCGACTGCGGGCGGATTGGTCCCACGGAATACCCCACCCGTTGCCTTACTGGAGCGTCGCGGTGCCTTGACTGCGGGAGGCCGCACGGATGGCCCTGTTTCGGTACATGCCCGGTCCCGGTCACGAACCAGTCCGGCACGGATCGCCGTACCAGTCGGGGATCGGTGTCCGGGACGGCGACTCGTCCCGAAAGGGGGCACTTGTCGGGACAACGTGCCAGTTCGGTCGACCTCTGGCAGGCCGTCGTACCGTCTGGGGTTCGGCGAGCGGTCATGCGTCGCTGCTCAGTTGCGACATCGGACTATGACGACCACGAATGAACTGGCATTGGGCGAAGCGCCGACACGGCTCCGCCTCGGTGGGCCACTACGATTCGGCGCATGGAGCGAGTACTGCTCGATCAAGTCATCTACACCGACTACGGCCAGTTGGACTTCGTCTGGTCGGGCGGCATTGGCTTCGACGGCGACGTCGATCGGTTCTTCGAGGGTCAGGTCAACGGCTTGGTCGGGGCGGCGGCCCCAGACGGTGTGTACGTCAATCTTGCCCGCCGCTCCGGAGGATCACGGGTGCGCCTCGTCCTCCTCGATACCGAGCCGTCTTTCCCCGCAGCGCACTATGAGGACGTCGTCGAGGTCCCAGTCATGATCCCCGACGACGCCGAAGTGCAGTGGACGTCGTGGGGAGGTGAGACATCAGGACTCCTCGATGTTCCCGCGGGTGACTACCGGCTGAGGGTCAGCGCACATGGCAGGGATGCCGGCTCCGATGCTCAGTTCGCGGAGGCCAAAGTCGTCCACGCTGTGATCGACGAGTACCTGCTCGAGATGTGGCCCGCCGAGGTGCAGCCTGATGAGATTCATAGAGTCGGCAGCTGGGACGGCGAGCACTGGCACGAGTCGTGGGGCCGACGCCGCTGACCGGCACCGAATTGCTTTGCCCGTCGGCGATCGGCAATCGGAAACGAGATCGCCTTGCCGGCTGGCAGATCCGCGACCACAGCCGGTTAGTCGTAGTGGACGCTCGGCATATCGTGGGGCGGTGAGCAACCATGCCCATCGCCGGAAGCCCACAGGTCTGATCGCGGTCGCGCCGCCGTCGGGGCTCTGGAAGCGAACTCGGCTTTTCCTCGTGTGGTTCTTCGCGCCATGGGCGTTTCCGTCGGCTTGGCGGCGTCGGCCATACCTGCGCAACCGAGATCGGCGGCCGGGGAGACGCGGGCGCTGATCGAGCGATGAGCTGTGCCGGGTCATCTAAGTGGTTCCGGCGATGGTCCGGGAGGGTCGGCGAACTGAGCGCCGAACATCCAGCCGGTTAGCACTCATGCCGACAAAGTTGCGCGGCTCGACCAACCCAGGCCTGCCACTTCACGCTGCGGTCGGAGGGCACGGATCCGGCTCGAGCCGGACGCCCGGTCGAGGTGACTGACCATGGCGCGTGGGCAATCGCATTGCCCTTCTCGGTTGGCCGGGTGGTGCTCCGATCGCCGATCGGCGACCGGGACGGCGAACGGCCGGGTGTTGGCCTAATGCAGGGCGGCCCGTTGGTACATGGTGACCGTGACGGCCAGGGCATGGATCAGGATGTGGTCGGACTTCGCACCGAAGGCATTCCGGGGGCCGACCTGCGCGCTGATGATCGCGTTGCCTATCGCCACTTCGGCGTTGATGTCGAGCTTGTATTGGGCCGGTACGTCACTCCAAGCAACGGCGCCTTGGGGTAGGCCGACGAGGTGCACCCGGGTCTCGCCCTTGCAGGTCGAACGGCCCTGGGATGCCACCGCCGCGACCGCGACCGCATGTGAGGAGACCTGCTCGACCTGGACCAGGACCTCCTGGTAATCGCTTTCGGTGGTCTTGAGAGCAGTGCCCATCGCGGTCAGGCCGGCAGGGATGCGGAGAGCTCCGCAGTTGTACGCCCGCTCGTGGAACCAGTCGGTGCTTCGGTGCAGGGACAGTGGTGCGTAACTGGGAGCGTTCACTGTCTTCTTCAGCGCGGGGATGGTGAGAACATGCCAGGTCACACTCTTGGCCGTCGCCGTGGGTGCCACGGCGGTAGTGAGAGCGAGCAGGCCGGCGGTCGTTGTGGCTAGGACGAGCTTGGCGAGGCATCGTGGTCCCTTGGTCGTCGCGTCGGGGCCAGTGCATCCCCCGAGCCAGTATGGGGCGGCCTGGCTCGCTGAGTTCGCGCATTCAGGTGATTATTCGTTCGCCGTCACGACAGGGAAGTCGGCACCACGCTCGGACGTGGCCAGATGACGGCTGCTCAGACGGCGGAGACTCCGCGAATCGCCGCGACGCGAACTGCATGCCGGCACAAGCGCAGACCGTCGCACGCACCTCGGCGCACATGAGGATCCCGACCGGGCACTGTCCACTCCATGTCGGCGACGCGGTCGCAGGTCGCACGTCATGATCGGCCTTGCGTGTCCCTAGGGCGAGGGCTCCAGTCCGTGCCCGTTGAGATACCCGGCGCTTGCAGAAGACGCGGAAGGCTCAGCGACCTTCACGCGGCTTGCTTCGTGCGGGGGCCGCGGCAGCCGATGTACGACCTTGGGGGCGCCGGCATGCAGCACTGGGTGGAATGGAGATGGTGCTTCCTGAGGCCTGGCAAGATTTGCGCGGTTTCGCGGTATCGGACACCGACCGTCGGGACCGATTCACCGAGGAGCTCCCCAGAGGGAACTCGGGGTGGACCACGGCCGGCGGCAGTCGGCTGGCGCGTGGTGGCAACCGCTTGGGCCCGCGTGATGATCTGCTGCTAGCCCTTGACGACGGCAGCGCCGCGATCGTCCATCTGACCTTCACCAGCACTCCGCCCGAGCCCCCACCGTGGCCGGAGACGGTCACCGCAGCATCACGTCGGTCCCTTGATGACCTGTTCCGGATGCGCGACTAGGCCAGCTCCTGTGGAGGTGTGCCGGTCGTC
>CAWCPQ010000003.1:0-38949 GCA_963797535.1 uncultured Actinomycetota bacterium
TCGGCGATCGAGACGGTGGGGCCGTGAACCGGAAGCGCTGGGGTTCAGGGTCCGACGAGTCGGTGGAAGGCAGTGGCCCAGGCGACCGTACTGTCGACGAGGAGTACGGCACGTCGACCGGCCACGTTCATCTGGCCGCAGGTATCGGACAGGACGATCGGTGCACCGGTGCGGGGATGGATGGTGATCGTCAGCGTCCTCGCGTCCGGCGAACAGCTGGTCGCCTCGTTGGGGTCGTTGATCAGCTGGTTGATCAGGGCACCCATCTGCCGGGCGGCCGCGGCGGCTAGCGTCCTGCGCCACAAGACGCCGACATGGCCAGAGCGGTCGGGTGGGTGGCCACCACGGTCGCCGACAGGGGGTCGACCGGCACGTTCAAGCCGCCACGCTGCCACCAACGTCGTGGCCGGGTACACCTAGTCCGCGGCTGACGCCCGGCGCACCGTGGACAGCGCCGACCCAGCTGTTTCAACGCGGTCGCTGACAGCGGAGCACCGAGCAGCCGCTGAAGCTCGGCGTCGAACACCACACCGGCGGAGGCGAGCAGCTCGGTGCCCGCGGGGGTGAGCTCGAGGATTGAGGACCGGCGGTCCTCGGGGTTGGCGCGGCGCACACACCGCCCAGCAGCCTCGAGTCGGTCGACGGCCTGGCTGGTGCCGCCGACGGTGATGCAGAGAGCGCTGGCGATGTCCTGGACCCGGCACTGCGGGGTCGCGTCGATGATCATCATGACGTTGAAGCTGCCCAGGGCGACGTGGCACTCCTTGCGCAGCAGGGTGTCCAGTGCGGCCCAGAGCACGGTCTCGAAACGTACGAGGTCGTCGAAGACCTGGCGCAGCTCCACACGGCCTCCTTCAGTCGCAGCCAGACTAACTCAGGACTGATCCTCTTGACAGTAATCTAATTAGCAGTAATCTAATACCATGACTCACCAGCAGCGGGACCTCGTCCACAGCATCTTGTCCAACGCACTCTTCGACCTCGGTGGCGACGCCGCGACACAGCGCCCGCTCCTCGAGCAGATGCTCACCGCGCAGCCGCTTCCTGACGACGTGCGCACGCACCGTACCGAGCTCTGCGGCGTGCCCGTCGTCGTCGCCGAGCTGCGGGGCGTCACCTCCCTCGGTGTCCTCTTCCACCTGCACGGCGGAGGCTTCGTCGTGGGATCGGCGCAGGGTTCGCTGGGTCTGGCCACCTCGCTGGCCCGGCGCACCGGGCTCAGCGTCGTCTCGGTCGACTACCGGCTGGCGCCCGAGCACCCGTTCCCCGCCGCGGCTGACGACGTGCTCGCCGCGTACCAGGCGCTGGTCGAGCGCGAAGGCGGAGGCGAGCGCATCGTGGTCTCTGGCGAGTCCGCCGGAGGCAACCTCGTCGTCGGCCTGCTGGTCGCCGCGCGCGACGCCGGGCTGCCGCTCCCGTCCTCAGCGGTGCTGTTCTCGCCCATGACCGACCTCACGGTGTCCGGCGCGAGCTATGCCGGCAAGGCCGGCCTCGACCCGAACATCACCGCCCGGGCGATCCGCACCCGGGCTCGCCGACTACCTCGACGGCACCGGCATCGACCCGGCTGACCGGCGGGTGAGCCCGATCTTCGCCGACCTGACCGGGCTGCCACCCCTGCTGGTCCAAGTGGGCTCGCACGAGGTGCTGCTCGACGACGCCACCCGGCTGGCCGTACGGGCCGCTGCCGACGACGTCGAGGTCACCCTCGACGTGACCCCCGGCGTGCCCCACGTCTTCCAGGCATTCGCCGCGCTGCTCGACGAAGGCGCAGCTGCCCTCGACCGGGCCGGCGCCTTCGTACGGGCACACCTCGCGGCGGACCCCACCGCAGCCGAGGCGGCCGCGTCGTAGCGTCAACCCATCTGCGGCTCACCGACACCCGTACCCGCAAGGTCGAGGACATCGTCCCCGCACGACCCGGCAACGGCGGATGCGCACCTGCGGTCCGACGGCCTACCGGTTCGATCACCCAACCTGCGGGCCTACCTGCTCTCCGACCTGATCCGCCGGTCGCTGAGCTGCACCGCCTGCGGGTCACCGTCGCCCAGAACATCACCGACCTCGGCCCACTCGCTGACGACTCCGAGATCGACCCGAGCGGCGAGGCCAAGGGGCTCGCCCAGGCCACGGTGGAGGGGCGCAGCGCGTTCGACATCGCCCGGTTCTACCAGGCGGCGTTCCACGAGGACTGGTCGCTGCTGAACCTCCGGCCGGTCGATCACAACCTGGGGGCCGGCGAGTGCATCCCGGCCGTGCTCACGCTGATCAGCAACCGTGCTCGCCTCAGGCAACACCTGCCCGACCGAGGACACCTCGGTCTTCTTCGACGCCGCAGCTGTCCCACCTACGTCGAGATCAGGGGCGACCGGCTCGGCGACCTGCGCCCTGGCCATCGGGTCGACCCGGAGAGCGGTGGTGCCAAGCGGTTCCACGCCGACTCGGCGCTGTGCAAGAGTGCCGGCACCGACCGGGAAATGGTGTGGCACTCGCAGTGGAGGGCGGGTCCCGGCCTGGCACATCGAGTGGTCGGTGATGAGCTCGAACTCGACCGGCCACCCCGTGAGACCGGTTCCAACTGGCGCCTCAGCGTCGCCCGGCTGTTGAAAGTAGAGGATCGCTGGCTGTGACGCGACGGCAGCGATCCCTTGAGGGTGGGTCGCAGATGTTCGTTTGGGATACGGTCCGGACATGACCCGCCTCCGGAACCGTCTGATCCTCGGGTGCGTCACAGGAGCATGAGGAGCCTGCTTGCGGTCGCAGCGATGCTGCCGTTGCTGGCCGGGTGTTCCGTTTCGTCCGTCCACGACCGGGCTGCGGCGCCCACCCGCTCGACGCCTAGAGCGCCAGCCGCCTCCGTGAGCGCACCGGCCCCGCCGTCGACTTCGGTGCCGACGCTCACCGCGACGGCCAGCAGCAGAGCATCCGGCCTGATTCCGGTCAACCCGACCGAGGTCACCCTCGAGCAGGCGCTGCCCGCCAGCACAGGGAGCCAACGGGAGACCGTCCAGACATTCACGCTGACGGGGGAACTGAAGCAGAAGATCGTCGAAGACCTTCGGACCGCGCCCCTCGACACCGGCCCTGCTGCAGCTGGCTGCCAGCCGTCCATGCCCACGACAACGATCCACGTCGGCTCGGCAGCGATGCGCCGTACTTTTGTCGCCTACTGCGAGGACGTGTCGATGGTTGCCCCGAACGCGCCCGTGCGGTTGCGCTTCACTCACTCGCTACAGACCCACATCGACGAGGTCTTGGCCAACCTCAGCCTGACCGGAACGGTCGACCCGCCGACCGACAGCTCACTGCTGATCGAACTGTTCACCCCGACGAACACCGCCGACACGGCCCAGAAAAGCATCGCCGGGACAGTGACGGTGACCCAGGACGGCCTCGAGATCGGCAGCAAGCACCTCGCCAGCGGTCGAAGCTGGACGCTGCCTCTGCGACAGGGCGCTTACACGATCACCGCCGACGCTGCCGGTTACCGCTGCAATACCCCCCAGACCATCACCGTCCACGGCCACGAACAGATCGGACCGTCGTTGTCCTGTAAGAGGAACTGACAGAGCCTCATCGCCGCTTTGAGGAAGGCCCGGCGATCGTGCGAGAGGCCCAAGTCGGCCGCCGCGATTTCGCTGTGTCAGAAGCGGATCGTCATCCGCGACAGGTGGCCGAGCGGCAGAATCAGCCGAGTCAGGAGCACTGGAAGTTGAAGCGGGCCTGATCCCAGCGACCCGCCGCCATGTCGGCGATCGGAGCCACCCACCACAGGGTTCCCACGTCCCCGAACATCAGATCCAGCGAATCGTCGCTGTCGAGTTGGAACAGGACCGACCACTCTTCAGTCTTCGCCGACACTTCCTCCCAACGAGCTACGTCGAACCCGGCGTCGCGGCGGCGTACGTCATAGACCGCCTGCACGACTTCTTCCTCCACCGGGTGCTGGATGTAGGCGGCGTGGCCACCGAGCTGATGCACCCCACTCGAGACGAAGCCGGGCGGCGCGGCGGCTGCCGCCAATGCATGGAGTTGCACCATGACGTCGTCACATGCGTCGTAGTCGTTGTCGTCCAGGTCCTCCGGTACCGGCAGCGTCCACGTCAGTAGCGGCGCGACGGCCGCTTCTGGTAGCAGCTCAATGTCTGGAGGGGCTACGGCGCGCGCCAAGGGCGTCCCCGCCGGAATGTGCACGACGCGTGCACCCTGCAACTCGTCGTTGAACAACCCGGTGATGCCGTCGGACAAGCCGGTGAAGTCGTAGTCCGAAAAGAGCTGAAGCACTCCGTCCGTAGGCATCGGTACGTCCAGGTGCGCGTGCACGAGTGCCAAGTCGATCTGGGCAAAGAACGCCAACGGTCGCGGCGTACCCGGTCCCGTCGCTGGGACCCAGGTCGGCCACCCAACCCCAGGCGGCAGATCGGGCAAACCGCCGATCTTGGACGCTCCTACCGGCATAGTTTGCCCGGCACGCAGTCGGGCGGTGGCGTACTGGACAGCGGGTCGGCCGGAAGCTGAGAGCCTTGCACGCAGCTCGGGCCTGACCTGCGACAGCAATGCCTGCACCTCGCTGGCGGTCACCACCACCACCGGCTCAGAAGGTGCGGCCGGCACGGCAGCGGGCTCGTTCGTTGAACGGTTCGGGGCCTTGCGGCGAAAGAGGGGCATGCGGCACATCGTGCCGCATGCCGGCGGGACGGACACCGGACGAGGCAGCCGTACCGCTGACGGATCCGCGACTGCGACGCGACGCGTCCTAAAGACGTGGCCCTCACAGCAGTGGTTGTCACACTGTCGACATGGACGACAGAGACCTGAACACTGCCTGCGACGAGTTCCCGTTCCGCAGCACCACCCAGGCCGGGCCGGGGGCATCGCTGCGTACGATCGACGCCACGGACAATAAGTCCGCTGGCGCAAGGGCGGGAAACTTCTACGCCAGGTGCGGACTGAACACGACCGGCGCCGCGTCCACCGCATTCCTGGTCGTCCCACAGCCCGCCCTTCCCGTGACGACCTATCTGTGTGCTCCATGACCGCGCTCGAACAGCTGCTGCCCCAGCTGGAGGCGGCCTGGGCCAACAACGGACTGAGCGGGGAGCACATGCTGCCGGGGCTGACCGAGCCGGAGATCCGGCAGGCGCTAGCCGGATCTCCGACGACCCTCCGGCGGAGCTGATCGACTGGTTCCGCTGGCACAACGGCGCCCCGCACGTGCTGCCGGTGTTCCGGTTGGGACCGTCCGCGTTCCAGCCACTGAGCCTGTCGGAGGCACTGTCATACAGACTGCAATGCCTTGAAGTCTCCGCGGATGTAGCGGCCGGCCGGGACCCTGCGGGTCTGATTCAGCCGGAGTTCCTGCCGATCGGCGGAGGCGTGGGCA
Source organism: uncultured Actinomycetota bacterium (assembly GCA_963797535.1). Classification (GTDB taxonomy): domain Bacteria; phylum Actinomycetota; class Actinomycetes; order JAWWOL01; family JAWWOL01; genus JAWWOL01. The sequence goes on from CAWCPQ010000003.1 coordinate 5,384, forward strand.
ACTTCGACATGATGATCGCCCTGACAGGGGGAGCCTGGGGGGCCGCCGGTGCTGCGATGACGGTCAACTGGGACGAGATCCCGTTCTGGTCCGTGCAGGCGCCTTCGCTACCCCGCTGCCAATTGAGCCTCACCGAAGGTTCTGCGGTCAACCAACCGGCATCTCCGCCTCGGCCTTCTGGCTTACATCATCAAGGCGACCCCTGTGTGACGGCCCATCCTCGGCCGACCTGCGAGTCACGACTCGACTTCGCCCTCCTGCGGATCGATGTGGCCGAGGTTCTTCACCACGGTGAACGTCCCACCTCGGGACTGGGCGATGTACATGTTCATGCGCACGTGGTGCTGGCCGGGCACCATCTCGGCCGGACCGCCCGGGCCCTGACCGATCCGGGCGTGATCCAGTGCCCGGATGACGTCGTTCTGGTCGAGCGAGCCGGCTTCGTTGACGGCTGCCTCCCAGAGCTTCAGCGCCCCGGTACATCCCCGAGCACGCGCTGCCGGCGGTGAAGATGGCACTACCGGGGTAGAGCGCGTCGTACCGGTTGAGCAGCTCGGTGGTGAACGGATCCTTCACGTCCCGGTAGCAGTCGAGCACGCTGTACAGCCCCTCGACGTGCTCGGCCGGCACCAGGTTCAGGAAGTTCTCGTCGAAGTACGTGCACACGAGCTGGCCGCCTCGCGCCATGAACCCGGCCTCGTGGAGCTGCTCGAGGAACGGCGTGAGCCCCGGCGGCACGATCGTGTTGAACACGATCTCGGCCCCCGTCGACATGATGTCCTCGACGGTGCGCTGCGTAGTCGGTGTGGTCGAGCGGGAAGTACATCCTCCCCGACGATCGAGCCGCCTTCGGCCGTCACGACCTCGCGCACCCGCTTGTTCAGCGTGTGCGGCCAGATGTAGTCGGCCGAAGGCAGGTAGACCTTCTTCGCGCCGGTCTGCCTGCATGAGCCACGGAAAGAACGGGTCGATCTGCTGCGCGGGCACCGGACCCGTGCAGAAGATCAGGGGATGGCTTTCCTGACCTTCGTACTGCTCCGGGTAGATGTACAGCCTCTCGGCCTTGTCGACGACCGGTCCCTTGATGGCCTGTCGCGTCGAGCTGTAGATGCCACCGAGGACGACGTCGACCTGGACGTCGTCGACCAGCTTCGCCGCAACGGCTTCCGCGACGGAGTCGTCGGTGGCGCTGTCCTCGATGAACAGCTCGACGGGGCGACCGAGGAGCCCGCCGCGTGCGTTGATGTCATCGATCACCATCTTGGCGACGTTGGCGTTGGCGATCCCCATGAACGACAGGGGGCCGGACTGATCGGTCACGACACCGACGCGTGCCGGCCGGTTGCTGTTGGTGGTCATGGCCGGGGCCCCTACGCCCGGTAGCGTGCCGACAAAGTGCGCGGGCACCGGCTTGGCGAGGTGTCCGGCGTCCTTGAGGACGGCGGGGACCTCGGGGTCGGACGCGAAGTCCTTCCAGCCCTGCTCGTCCCAGTCGAAGATCGCCCACACGCGGTTGTCCTCGCCTGGGTCGCGGAACACCGTCGCACCCTTCGAGCCGTGCACCGCGCGCTTCTCGGCGCCCTTCTCGCCGAACACCTTCAGGAACTGGTCCACGTTCGCGACTGTCGTCGTTACCAGGATCATCGACGTTTCTCCTTCGGATCGTTTGACCTGCGCAGCCGTTCTGGCTGGCAAAGCCGATCCTGCGGAACCGCCGAGACCGGCATCGGTAGACCTACCCATTCGCCGTCGACAACCTCGTGGGCAACGGCCCAACGGGTTGCTGCGGCGCGACCCGAGACGCCGATCTTCGTGTACACGTGCTGCGATGTGGTGCTCGGCGGTGCGAGCCGAGATGAACAGCTGCGTCGCGATCTCACGAGCGGTACGACCGTCGGCGACAAGGCGAAGGACCTCGACCTCGCGACGACTCAGACCGCCGGGCCGCACCTGACGTGTGATGCGGGCTACGGCGCGCCCGGTCGATCTGCTGCATGCGCGTATGCCGCGGCATCGTTGAGATCCATCGCGGCTCCGGCCAGCGCGACTGCTTGCGCCCGCTTCGTACCGAGCCGCCGGGTCAGCCGCTTGTCGAGCTCGCTCAGGCCGGGTACGTGGTGCGCGCTCGACGGCTCGCGCGCCATGGCCGCCAGCAGCGTCGCCGCCGGCTCCGGACGGTCGATGTGCTCGAACAGGGCGGGCACACTGGCGAGGGTGATGATCAGCTGAGGCACGTTGCCCGCCCGGTGGAAGGCGGTGATGGCGTCAGAGAAGAGTCCGAGGGCGGCCTCGGGTTCGCCGTCGGAGGTGTGCAGCCGTGCGGCATCACGCGCGAGGAACCCCTCGAAGAAGTGGACGCGATGCTGCCCGTACGAACGCGACGCCTTCGTCCCACGCCGCGAGAGCGCGCTGGGCATTCGCCTTCGAGAAGGCAAGGCCCGCGATCCAGAGCGCGTAGGAGATCCAGTACGGATTGCCGACCTCCCGCGCCGCCGCGACCGCGTCCTCGGCGAGGGCGAGCGCTTCGTCCACGCGTCCGCTCGACTGCAAGCCGTCGACGTACGACGCGATGCCGTAGCCGCGTTCCTTCCCGTACTGCCGTGCCACCGTTCCGGTGAGCTCGACGTAGCGATCGAGGTCGCCGCAGTAGACCTGGCAGAGCGCCTCGACGAAGGACGCGTAGCCCGGCTCGCACGCCTCGTAGCGCGGATCGACTTCGAGCACGGTCGCCCGGTGGGCATGAGTTCGCGCCGTCTCGGCACGTCCGACGAAACAGGCGTAGCCCGCCGCGGTGTAGAGGCGAGGCAGCCGGCGGACGTCGCGCTGCCGTCGCGGCGTCGAGCAACTCCTCGGCCCAGGCCAATGTCTCGAACAGCTGCACGGAGAAGCCCATCAGCGCCGCGTGCGCGGCGATGTCCGTGGCGACGTCGAGGTCGCCTCGCCGCGAGCTCCAGCGTGAAGCCGGACCGCAGGTTGCCGAGCTCGACGTCCACCCAGTCGACGGAATCGCGCCAGCCTGGCCCGTCCCAACGCTCCCATCGCGTCCCCGCTTCCTTCGCGAAGTACGCGGCGTGCCGATCGCGCATCCGGATCGAGCTCGCCGGACTCGGCGAGTCGATCCTCGGCGAACTGTCGGATCGTCTCGAACAAGCCATATCGCGTACGTGTCGCAGAGTGGTCGGCGACGACGAGCGACTTGCGTACCAACGAATCGAGGTGCCCGAGGACCTCTACCTCGTCAGCGTCCTCGACGACTGCGCAGATGGCGGCCAGGTCGAAGCCGCCGGCAAAGACCGACACGGTGCGCAACAGATCGCCGCTCGTCGTCGGTCAGCAAGTCGTAGGACCAACCCACCACGTGGTGCAGCGTGTGCTGACGGTCTGGTCCTGGTTCGGGGCCTCTCAACAGCCGGAATCGGTCGGCGAGTCGATCCCTCACGTCGCCGAGGGCTCATCGCGGCCATCCGCGCCGCCGCCAGCTCGATGCCCAAGGGCAATCCATCGAGCACGTCGCAGATCTCGACCACCGCGACCGCCGTCGCCGGGATCCTCCAGCCCGAACTCCGGGCGGACGGCGCGCGCCCGGTCGACGAAAGAGCGCGACCGCGTCGGACGCAGTGCCCCCCGTGCGTCCCAACGGCGACACGGAGAGGAGTGTCTCTCCGTCTACCCCGAGCGACTCGCGTGATGTCGCGAGGATCCGCACGCTCCCGGACCGACTGAGGATGGCGGCGATGGACGACGCCGCCGCGGTCAGCACGTGCTCGCAGTTGTCCATCAGAAGCAGCAGCCGCTGGCCCGCGAGCGCCTCGGCCACGGTGTCGATCAACGCGGCGTTGCCTTGTGGCGTAAGCCCCAGCACCGTCGCGATGGAGGCGGTGACGGCGGACGGATCGGCGATCGATGCGAGCTCGACAAGCCATACGCCATCGGGAAACTCGCCGGCGAGCTCCGCACCCACCTCGAGCGCAAGCCTGGTCTTGCCGACACCCCCAACGCCGTGAAGGGTGACGAGCCGGTTCGACCGTACCTGCTCCGCAACCTCGGTCACGAGATCCTCGCGGCCGACGAACGAGCTCAGCTGTTGCGGCAGGTTGCCGACGAAGTGATCGGCGCTCCGCAGAACGGGGAACTCCGTCGCGTAGTCCGTCGGCGACGACCTGGTAGACCGTCACCGGCCACGTAGCCCGCGCAGGCGGTGTTCGCCGAGCGGCCGCAGCTGCACGCGGCCTTGCAGCAGCACCTCGGTCGCATCGGAGACGAGGACCTGACCACCGTGGGCGAGAGACATCAGTCGCCCGGCACGGTTGACGTCAGCTCCGACGTAGGTGCCGTCGCGTTCGATCGCCTCGCCCGTGTGCAGACCCATCCGAACCCCGAAAGGAACGGCTTGGGCCAGCAACCGCTGAGCGGTGACTGCCGCAGTGGCAGCGTCGGCGGCGGTCGAGAACGCTGCCGAGTAGCTGTCACCGCCCGTCGCAAAGACGTAGCCGCCGTGGCTCTCGATCGTGTCGCGGACGATGGCATCGTGCGCTTGCAGTGCGGCCGCCATGTCCGAGGGGGCGTCCTCCCACCGTCGGGTCGAGTCCTCGAGGTCAGTGAAAAGAAACGTCACCGTGCCGCTCGGCCGCGCCTCCGACATGTGCAAACCGTAGTCCGGGGAAGTGGCTTTCCGGTAAGTGGGGCAGGCGTCCGAGGGTGCTACCGGCGCGGGCTTCGTCCGGCCGCCGCGACCAAGCGCTCGGTGGCCGACGCATCAGCTGGCGGCTCGGTCGCCGGCTGGATCAGGCCTGCTGCCCGGGCATCGTCGGTGCAGGTCATGTCCACCACGGAGGTGATGGCCGTTACCGCATCCGGGCTGAACTCGATCGCGCGGCCGACGACTGGCCGAGAGGTCCCAGGCATGAATGATCGCGTCGACGGTGGCGAAGTTGATGACGACAACGCCCGGCAGCTCTCCAAATGGCGTCGAGTGCATCGCATCCATCACGCCGTCGGTTCGCCACAGCGCCATCGTGCTCTCGACGATCTGGTCGGCGACGGGCGCGAGGTCACCGTCTATGGGTACGGCGCCCATCGCGTCGTCGACCGACACCAACTCCTGACCCGTGACCAAGCCGGCCCACCGCAGCTGATTGTTCAGCGCATGGCTGGCGAGCCGACGGACTGTCCACGGCTCGCAGTTGCTGACGATGTCCATCTCGGCGTCGCCGAGCGAGGCCACCACCGCACGGAGCTCGCCCAAGGAGTAGTCAAGCGTCGCCAAGTCGTCCATGGCCGTTGCCTCTTTCGCGTCGAGTACGACCTAGGGTGCCATGCCCATCGAGGGTCCATCGGCTCACGCGGGCACTCAGCGCTTGAAGGCGATGCCGTCGCGGTCTATGCCGGTGCGGTAGGGGGTCCGGCCCTGACCGTCTGAAGCGTCGAATGTCGCGCTGACCGCCTGAATTCACCGATCCTCGAGCGGGACGCTGCCCGGCAGCGTAAGGAGCAGCTGATCCGCGAGGCCGAGGCGCTGTCGAGCTCGAGCGAGTGGACCGACACGGCCCGCACGTAACGCGACCTCATGGACCGCTGGAAGGCTGCCGGCCGCGCGCCAAAGGCCGAGGACGACGTCCTGTGGCACGGGTTCCGTACCGCGCAGGACGCGTTCTTCGCCCGCCGGGCCGAGACGTTTTCGGCACGAGACGCGGAGTTCGACGGCAACCAGAAGGCGAAGGAAGCGCTGCTCGAGCGGGCCGAGCGGATCGACCCGCGCTCGGACCTGGCCGGGGCGCAGGCGCTGGTGCGCAGCATCCAGGCCGAGTGGGAGGGCATCGGCAAGGTGCCGCGCGAGGTCATGGACTCCCTCGAGGGCCGGCTCGAGGCGGTCGAGGACAAGGTACGGGAGGCGTCGGACTCGCGCTGGCAGCGTCAGCCCGCGCAGGACACCGGCATGCTCGGCCAGCTGCGCCGCGGCGTCGCCGAGCTCGAGGACAAACTGGCCCGCGCCAACGCCCGCGGCGGCGTCAAGGCGGCCAAGGCCGCCGAGGCCAAGCTGGTCAGCAAGCGCCGGTTCCTCGAGATGGCCGAGCAGGCCCGCTGACCCGAGCACCTGTGAGCGCGAGCCGGTCCTAGAAGACCGGCTCGCACTGACAACGCCGGGCCGACGACGGAACCGTCCGGGCTGCCACATCGTCCAACCGTCGTGAAGGCCGCCGGAGTTCTCGCGCGCGCAGGACGCCTCGGCGTCGGCTGCTCCTTTTTGGCGGCCGCGCTGATCCTCGTCGGAGGCTGTACCAGCGCCGGTCACGGCGCCGCGGCCTCGACCTCGCAGGCCACTCCCGCGGCGCCCTCCCCAGCGGCCACCTCGGCCGTCGACTGGAGCCACCCCGCCGACCTGATCGCCGTCCTTGCGTCGTTCCCGCTGCCGACGCACTCGCGACCGGCGGCGGGCGGGCCCGGCGACAGCCTGTTGGAGAACTGGTGCGTCGCCCAGGGCGTGGACGACCTGAGGGACCAGGTCGATTACTGGACAAGCGCTTCCGCTCCCGCGGACGCCCTCGCCGAGATCACGGCGCACCTCGGCCCCGGCTGGTGGGCGCGACCGTCGCTGCAGGAGGGCGGCACGACCTGCATCACGTACGTCAACGGTCCGGACGAGCCCATGACGGGCGACCTCGAACCAGGGCCCAAGGTGTCCGTGCAGGTCGTTGGATTCAGCGGCGGCTCGACGTTGCGGCTGGACGCGTGGCAGATCCCGACGTCCGCGCGACCGGCCGCGGAGACTCTGCCGGCGGGGTGGCTCGACGCCACGATTGCCCTGGTGCCGACCGTCTGGCAGATCGCCGGCTCGCCGAACAACGAGGGCGACGGCCAGAGCCCTGGGCCGTACCACTACCGTCCCCTGAACGCTGTCTTGGCGCGACGTCTGGCAGCCGATCTGAACGCGAGCTTCGTCATCGCCACTGTGCCCAGCAGCTGCCCGATCGGTGAACCAGAGGCAGTGCTGTCCTACCGCTACCCGGACCGCACGGTGACCTTCATCGCCGACCAGGACTGTTGGAACGTGGCCTCCGGGGCACCAGGTCAGGACAACGGCCTGCCGCTGCTTGCCCTGACGCAGCAGCTGGACAACGACCTGCTCAGGGCCGCGCCCGACCTCAGCAGGCACTAGTCCTGCTGGAGCACCGAACAGCGCGACTTCCTGGCAGGCTTCGCCGTCCGCCACGTCGAGTCGCCGGGGACCGAGCAGTAGAGCGCCCAGGCACAGCAGCGCGGCCTGGTCGGCATGACGACGGCCTGGCCGTTCCCAGATGGCAAACCTTTGTGACACAAGATCGCTGTGTCAGTAGCCGATCCGTGACCGGGTCGCCTCGACCGGGAGGTGCTGGGTCGGACCGGTGGCTGTCTTAACGTCGGCCGGCTTCTGCCAGGCAGTGTTTCTTAGCCGGCGGGGCGGAACGCGATGACGAGGTGATCGGAGGCGAGGGGGGGCCGGGTCTGGGTGACGTGTCCGTTGAGGTCGGTGACGGCTACGGTCCTAGCCTGGTCGCCGGTGGCTTCGATGAGGTGGTCGTTGTCGAGCCACTGCGCGCTCCCGTTGCTGGTGAGCTGGGTAATGATGCGTCCGTCGGCGGCGGAGAGGATGTCGGTCTTCTCGTTCGGTTTGTTGTCGGCGAGGGAGTAGCCCAGGATGCGGGTGCCGTCAGGTGACCAGGAGTGCTTGTTGCTGAGCGAGTACGTCCCGGCGAGGTGGCGCACGACAGCCCCTGTGGCGCTGTTGAGGAGGTCGATCCCACCGGTCGCGCTGTTGCTGACTGCCAGTTGGGTACCGTCCGGCGACCACGAGACGACGTCCGTGAAGTACATGCCGTCAAGCTGACGGACGGTGCGGGTGGACGCGTCGACGATGCTGATGGCAGTGCTCGCTTCTGGGGACGTCGGGTTGATCGCTGTGTCATGGGCGATGGCGATGGATCGGCCGTCCGGGGACCAGGTGGGCTGACCCGCGGTGAAACTGCCCGGCACGATCTGTTCAGCGCCGGTAGCCAGGTTCACCAGGCGCAGCGGTCCCTCCGTCCGCGGGGTGTCGTAGCCGACGATCGCGACCGTCTCTCCGTCCGGGGAGACGTCCATCACGTTGCCCGGGGCGATCCCGCTGAGCTCACGGCTGCCCGAAGCGGTCACGACGACCAGCTTGGCGACCAGCTTGTGATGCGGTAGGTGGATCTGCCGGAAGTAGACAATCGTGGCCGGGCCGCTGGCACCGCCGGCACCCGAGGTGGGTGTCGCCGAAGCGGGCCCAGGCCTGGAGCTGGCCCCTGAACTGGGGCTGGTCGCAGGCGCCGCGCTGGCTCCCCCCGTCGAGACGGCCGCCGACCCGGAGCTTCCCGCGGCCGCGTTACCGGGACGGGGACTGCTGAGTCGCGCCGCGGACAGGGCGACGGTGCCGGCGGTTACTGCGACGACGGCAGTGGTCCCGGCGAGCTGTCGACGCCGGCGGCCCAATCGCAGCCGTTCGCTGACGCGGGGGCCCATGTCCACCGTGGGGATCTCCCTCGCCACGTCGCGGAGCACGTCCTGAAGCCGGTTGCCGGTCATGGGGTCTCCTTGGACGTGGTCAGGTCGAGGCCGGGAACTGCCCGGCGCAAAGCGGCGAGGCCGCGGTGGGTTTGGCTTTTGACGGTGCCGATGGCCATACCGAGGACGTCTGCGGTCTCTGCCTCGCTGAGGTCGTCGAAGAAGCGGCACACCACCACCGAGCGCTGCCCCGACGGGAGCCGCAGCAACGCCGTACGCAGCGCGATACGCAGGTCGACCTCGTCGTAGGCGTCCACCGTCGAGGTGGTGTCCGGGACGAGGTCGGTGAGGTGTTCGAGCACCCGGCGGCGTCTCCAGTAAGACACCTGCTCGTGGTAGAGCACCCGGCGGGCGTATGCCAACGCGTTGCCCTCCCGGTGCAGCCGCCGCCACGCGCGGGCGGTCTTCGTCAACGCGGTCTGCACCAAGTCCTCGGCCAGTTGCACATCCCCGGTCAGCAGGTACGCCGTCCGCAGCAGCGCCGGCGTGCTCGCTCGGACGAACTCTGCCAAACCCTCCTCACGAAACAGTGGTGGCTCCGCCACGCCTCACCTCTCCCTAGCCTCAAAGGTAAAGACGCCATCACGGTCGCCAAAGGTTCAACTCTCACCGCACCCGGCGACCGTCGGTCGAGGTCCGCCGCGCGTGCGGACGACAGGTCCCCAGTCCGGCAGCGGATCGGTCTGTGGAGCTACACCCGCACCGGACGTGGATCGGTTAGCGGAACTCCACCCCGCACCGGACGTGGATCGGTTAGCGGAACTCCACCCCGCACCGGACGAGGATTGGTTAGCGGAACTCCACCCCGCACCGGACGAGGATTGGTTAGCGGAGCCCCACCCCGCACCGGACGAGGATCCTGCTGCGGCTCCTCGAGTACGCCTCGCTGACAGACAGCTTGGGGTAGCTCAGCGGCCGCGCTCCTCCTCAACGGCGGCCCATATTGCGGCCTTTAGTTCGTTCGCGGCAAGGCCTTCCTTCCGCACGTCCCGCGCTACTCTCAGGCTGCGTCGCCCCCTGAACGAGGATGGGAGCAGCGGGCCGAGGAGTCCGTACTTCCAGGGAGGTCGCCACGGTTTGGACACTTGTACCGCAACCGTGTCGCGTCGTCGCTGAGCTTCGACAACGGTGGTGCGGACAGCCTCGCGCGTGCACTCTGCGCAGCGGTATGCACCACCCGTGTTCGTGCCGCACGTTGCGCATCCCGTCACGTTCGTGAATATCGACGACGCCCGGTGACGTCTTGAAACACGCGCGGGACGCGCGATCCGCATGCAGGTGCCCAAGAACTACGGGCAGCCGTCGCAGTCGTCGATCGCCAATCGGCAGGTTCTGAGTCGCCCCAGCCTTCGGGATATGTGGCTTCCGCGGACTTGCCTCGCATTGAGTGGAGACGCCGTTCCGCGGTCAGCGTGACGCGCAACTAAGACCAATCCGAAGACGCCCAGGTGCCACGAATCGTGGCGTGCGTGCACGTCAGTTGCGCTACATGTCGCGCATGGAGGTTCCGATGGTGACGATGTCGGGACGGGGACTTGAGCCAGCAATGATTCCAGAACAGGCCGGGCCAGCGACCCGTCGCAGTGTCATACGCGGGCTCGGTGCTGGCATTCTCGTTGTCTGCTTCTTGGGCACACCGGCCTTCCTCGCCGGCGGTCACAACCTGCGTTACTACGGCGCGTTGACTGATCATGGTGTCGCCGCCGTGGCGGTCGTGACGTCGACGGATCCGCAGAACCACAATCAGGCTTGCTACGCCTTCGAGGTCGGTCCTCGCCGGTACGACTCATGCGGTACGGCCGACGACTACGACTCCGCGCAGCTGCGCGAGGGGCAGGCCATACACATCGTGTACGACGCGACGAACCCGCACACCAGCTGCTCCTGCCACGACCCAAGGGCACGCTTGTCGAGCGAACGCGCCTTCGCGGCGTTCATCGGCTTCGTTCTGCTGTCGTTCGCGGCCTTGGCGGGCCGTGCCACCGAACGTCGGGCTCGCCGGCAGCCGTGAGAGGCCTTCGCCTGGTTACCCGTGCGGGATAGAGGTGCCCAACGAAAGTTCAGGGCTGCGATACGGACGTACACCCCAGACTGCCGGTCGAAAGACCGTGCCTCTGCGCGTCGCAATTGCCGATCTGCGACTGCCATGGCGTCGGGGATCGGTGACCGGGACCGGGCCCTCATCGGGATGAGGCGAGCCGGGCTGCCATCGACCGGCGGCGTGCAAGTCAGCCTTCGCTCTCGGGTGACGCTGCCTTCAGCAAGGACCGCGTTGCCGGCTGACTCAGTCCTGGGCGGTGAGCAAGAAGCTCCTGACGTGCTGCTCAAGGTTGTAGGTCCCGGGCTCCTCATCGGTCCACACCCGGTAGAACTCCGGCTCTTCGTCGTCCGGGCGCACGAGGTGCAGCGCAGTACGTGGGTAGCTGCCGTCCAGCCGGACGGTGATGCCGGTGGTCTGCAGCCCGCTGGTGATCCCCGCCAGCAGCTCGGCCTCGACAGCTGCTGCTTGGACCGCGGCAGCCGGTTGGCACCGGCACAACGCGAAGCCGAGCATCTGCGTGTGCTCGTCTTCGTCGCCGGCCCAGACTTGGGCGAGGTGCTCGAGTGCCGGCAGGAGCGCCGGGTCGGCCAGCTCCGCTGCCGCCTGCAGTTCGAGCACCGCGACGGCGTCGGGGTCAGCCCCCAGCCGCTCGAGGGTCGCGGTCAGGCTCGCTGGGTCGCCGAGCTTGGCCAGGGCGAGCAGCGCCTCTGACCGGGTGTCGAGTTCGTCGTGGTGCAGGTTTCCGAGCAGGGCATCGCGCACCTGCACCGAGTCCACCTCGAGCTGGCCCAGACTCGGTGCATGGCCCTGCAGTGCCTCACCACACTGCCGCGCTGGTCGCAGCGCGCCATCGGCAGAAACGCAACAAGGTCAAACGGGCTCGGGGACCAGCACGATCTTGCCTCTGACCCGTCCGGTCTCGATGAGCCGGTGCGCCTCGGCGGCCTCGAGGAATGGCAGCGTACGGGAAACCGTCACGCTGAGCTTGCCGTCGTCGACCAGTTTGGCCAGCCGCTCGAGGTCGGTGCCGCAGCGTTGATAGCCGAGCTGGACGAAGCGCACCCCGAGCTCGGCTGCGCGAGCGACCACCGGCGCCCGGTCGGGGCCGGTGCCGCGGACGTCGACGAGCACACCGCCCGGGCGCAGGACTGCAAGGGAGCGCAAGGCGTACTGCTCCGCCATCGGGTCGATGACGGCGTCAACAATGCCTGCGGTGTCGACGAAGTCCTGGGTGGTGTAGTCGATCAGCTCGTGGGCGCCGAGCCGCCGCAGCCACTCGTGCTTGGCACCCCGAGCGGTGACGACCACTGTCGCACCGAGCGCCGTGGCGATCTGGACGGCGAGGTGACCCACCCCGCCTGCCGCCGCGTGGACCAGCACCCGGTGGCCCGGCCGGACGTCGGCAGCGACGACGGCCTGCCAGGCGGTGAGCGCTGCCGTCGGCAGGGCAGCGGCGTGGACGTGATCCAGGGTGCGGGGTCTGGCGGCGATCTCGTCGGCGGCCACGACGACGAACTCGGCATACGCGCCCCGTGGCGGTACGGCGCAGCCGAACACCTCGTCGCCGACATGCCACCTGGTCACCCCTTCGCCGACCGCGTCGACCATCCCGCTCACGTCGAGCCCGAGGGTCAACGGCGGTTCGCCAGCCTTGCGGACGAGGCCTCGGCGGTACTTCCAGTCAGCCGGGTTGACCCCGGCGGCCAGGACCCGCAACCGCACCTGTGCCAGACCCGGCACCGGCATCGGCAGTTCCGTCGCCTGGAGCACCTCCGGGTCGCCGAACCGGGTCACGATCATCGCCTTCATGTCCGCCTCCTCGCCTCCTGACCATCGTGTGGGGTGTGGTCTCTGTTGTATAGAAGGCACCCATGAGGTATCCAGGTACCTTATGGATACCGACCTTCAGGAGATCGCCGCCGACTGGGCCGTCACCTTCGCCCGCGGTTGTCCGAGCCGCACCGTGGTCGAGTTGCTGGCCAACAAATGGGCGCTCTACGTGCTCGGGGCGCTGCGCCGCGCTGACCGGCCGCTGCGCTTCAGCGACCTGCGTCGGCTGCTCGACGGCGTCACCCAGAAGATGCTGACCCAGACCCTGCGCGCGCTCGAGCGGGACGGGCTGGTCAGCCGCAGGGTCTACCCGACGGTGCCGCCCAAGGTGGAGTACGCGCTCACTGAGCTCGGGGTCGGCGCCGGAGCACTCACCACTGCCATCGGAGACTGGTCGGTCGCCCACGTCCACGAGATCCTCGCCGCCCGCCAGCAGTACGCCGACCGCGGCGAGCCAACGCCGGTCTGAGCCGCCCCGGCGATTCTGGAGGCTTCGTTCGGGGTCTCAGCCGGTCTCGGCGAGGCGCTTTCGTGCAGCGTAGTGGGCTTGCTCTGCGTGTCGGGTGTGAGGTCGTCGGTGGCCTCGTGGCTGCGCTGCGTGTTGAACCAGTGGACCCTCTCGAGGGTCTCGCGTTCGACGTGGTCGACGTCGGTCCAGGGGACGGATGGCCAGATCAGCTCGGCCTTGTAGAGACCGATCTGGGCCGCGGCAAGTGCGCTATCCAACGCGTCGCCCACCGAACCACGGAGGGGTCCACGCCAGCGTCGATCACGCGCTGGGTGAAGGCAAACGAGGTGTACTGACTGCCGGCGTTGTTGAATGCCGCGTTGAGGCGCCGTAAGTGGAGACCGTGTGCTCCAGGGCTGCCTGGACGTCGCCGCTGATGGTGACGTCGCAGTCGACAGCTGACGCCGTACCGCCCTTTTCGGCTGGTTCTTGTGGGGTGTCGCCGGCTCGGCCGCCGTGGTTGGTCAGGTTGGGGTCGGGCTGCTGTCGGTGCACGCAGCGCGGGCGGATGGCCTGACGAGCCACTGGGCCGAGGTCGTCGTTGGCGCGGGCAGTGCGACCGAGCGGGGGCATCGCCACGCCGAACGGCACCTAAACCGTGCACGTCGTCAGCGGTGGCCGCTGGGCCACCGACAGAATCTCCGGGGCGATGCTGAAGGTCTCTACGCCGTCAGCGGCCGCCGAAGCGCCTACTGCACGTCCGCGATGAGGGCTCGGAGCGCTGAGACGTGGGAGCTCAGGGCTTCGCGCCCCTTGCTGGTCAGGGAGAGCCAGGTCGTGCGGCGACCGGCGTGGGTGCCCTTGTGGCTCTTGACGTAGCCGACGCCGGACAGCGCCGACACGTGTTTGGACAGCACCGAGTCGCTCACCTGAAGTCGATCTCGTACGGTGACGAACTCGGCCCGGGAAACGGTGGTCAGCATGGTCATCAAGGCCAGCCTGGCCGGTGGCTGCAGGGTGGCATCCCAGCCATCCATCAGGAGCCGATGACCAGAGCCACCAGGCCGCCGACCGCAGCGCAGCCGACAAGGGCGAGCCACACGGCAGAGTCGCCCCGGCTGTTGCCCGCCGGGTCGCGCTGATAGGTATTCCACCACCGCTGGCCAGCCAGTGCGTAGCCGATGCCGCCGAGCACGCAGAACACGCCGACTAGCCACCAGGCCTGGATGAGGGCCGCCCACCACGCCCCGCCGAAGGCCAGGCCGTAGACCGCCGAAGTCCCGTTGGCGGTGCCGCCGACAACCCGGCTCTCGAAGCCTCTCACCTGCACCCCGTTCAGCGATCGGAACCGCACGATCTGAATCCGGCCGACGCAGAACAAGACGAGGACACCGGCGATCGCCATGCCCATGCCCCAGACCTTTTGGTTGACGATGCCCACCGCGGCAGCGCCGATCTGGACAGCTATGGCCGTACCGATCGAGCTGTAGAAGTGGGAGGGCACAACCAGCCCGCCGGCAAGCGCCGAGCCGGCGAAGTCAGCCTCGCGCAGGGCCGTTGCCGCTTCATCCGGCGTGGGAGAGTCGCTTGACGTTTCCATGTAGGAAAGTATGCCCCTGTACTTTCCACTATGGCAAGTAGCCAAGGCGGGCAGGCACGTCGGGTGGGGACGTCGCGACGGGAGGCGCTGACCGCGCCGAGGTAGACGTTCGATCGACTGTCCCGCTGACGAACCCCGACTGGTGAACCGTATTCGGCCGGCTGTTGGATCGCAACGGTGGTTCCGGACGGCGCCCCACTCCCGGGAGTGGTCCCGCTTCCGGGGCGGTGGCGATCGGCATGCCACGGGGTCACGGCGGCGGTCCGGTTGCGGTCGTTCAAGCGGTGACGTCTGCGGTCGGACGGTGCTGTGCGGCGTCGCGGGCTACGGCCCGATAAACGGTGGACCGGGTGACGCCGAACAACTCGGCGAGCTCAAGGACGCCGTGCTGCCCGCTGCCGAAAAGCTCGGCGAGGTGAGCTTCCTGGCGCACGGTGAGCTTCGGCGGCCTCCCACGCAGGTGACCCTTGGCCCTGGCCACTGCCATCCCTTCGCGGGTACGCAGCCGGATCAGGTCGGACTCGAACTCGGCGACCATCGCCAGCACGTTGAACAGCAGCCGCCCGATCGGGTCGTTCGGGTCGTGGCGCTGCCCACCCAGACTCAACGTCACACCGGTGCCGGTGAGCTCGTCGATGATCTGCCGGGCATCGGGCAACGACCGGGCCAGGCGGTCGAGCTTGGTCACCACGAAGGTGTCCCCGGCGCGGACCGCCGCCAACGCGGCGCGCAGTCCGGGCCGTTCCCGGTTGGTCCCGGTCAGCCCGTGGTCGACGTAGATCCGGTCGGGGGTGACCCCCAGCGCGAGGAGCGCGTTGCGTTGGGAGGTGAGGTCCTGGGCGTCGGTGGACACCCTCGCGTAGCCGATCATCAAAGCGGACATGCTGGCTCTCCTTTCGGACAAGCCCGACGGCGACCGGCGACGCGGCGCAGCACCGTTGAGGCCACACACCGGCGGGGCGACCGCGGTCGGGCGGTGCGACCCAGCATGCGACGGCGCTCCAGACGGCGGCGAAGCATAGGAAATCTACGGCCGGATAGCGATCGCCGGCCGGTCCGGGGATCTCCTAAACGGAGGACGTTCCCAGGCTTCGACCCGCCGGCTCAGGGCCTGGGTTCGTCGCGTCCGCGCCTCACCGGCCGGCGTCAGTCGCCGTCTCGGGTCGCGCTTTCGATTGCCTCGGCCAGGGCCTTGATCCGGCGCAGTCGGCGATCCCAGTGCGAAGCGACCTCGGCGATGCTGCGGGCCGCCTGGTCCAGCTCGGTGGTGACGACGCGGTAGGTCGTCTGGCGCCCCTCGGGTGCGCTGTTGACCAGCCCGGCGCGCTCGAGGACGGCGAGGTGCTTCGACACCGCTTGCCGGGTCAGGGGCAGCTGGCTCGCCAGCTTGGTCGGCGTCGACTCGCCGGTGTCGAGGAGCAGGTCGAGCAGCCGTCGGCGGTTGGGGTCGCCGACGGCTGTCCAGACCTGGTCCAGGACAGCGGTCATGCCGAGCCCTGGCGGATGAGCCCCTCGGCGTAGGTGCGCAGCACCCCGAGGAAGTGCTCCCAGCCGTTGCTGTGGTCGGCGGCGTAGGCGGCCTTAACGGTCTCGTCCCAGCTGACCGCGTCCAGTCCGGACTCGGTGACGGTCAGGCGGGTCCCGGCCGCCTCGGCGATGATCCGGAACTCGACGAGTACGGGGTCCGTGGCCGCGGGCGAGGCGTGCTGGCGTTCCGGCGAGATCCAGTGGAACGAGAACCGGTGCGGGCGCTCGGCGGCCACGACCGTCACCTCGACGGTCGTCGCCTGGTTGGTTTCCTTGTCCCGCCAGACGAGGACCCCCCGGGTGTCGGGCGACGGCTGGAGGTCCGCTTCGTCGCTGAACCAGTGGGAGATGTGCTCCGGCCGGCTGACCACGTCATACACGGTGTCCGGCGAGGCGTTGATGACGATGTCGTGGCTGATGGTGTCGCTGGTCATGTGTTCTCCTCCGATACGCAACTAACGGTTGCGAATAACTCTAGGCCCGGCTAGCGTATCGCGCAACCTCTAGTTGCCAAAGGAGCTCACCGTGACCACGACCCGTCTTCATCCCCGGCCCGGCGCCACCCTTGCGGTTGCCTCGATCGCGGCCTTCATGACCAGCATCGACATGATGGTGGTAACCACCGCGATCCCCGCCCTGCGCCGCTCGCTCGGCGGCGACGTCGGAGCCCTGGAGTGGACGATCAACGCTTATCTCCTGGCCTTCGCCTGCCTGCTGCTGACCGCGGCCGGCCTGGGTGACCGGTTCGGCCGCCGGCGGGTCTTCACGATCGGGCTGGCAGGGTTCGCCGTGTCCTCGATCGCCGCCGCCTGCGCACCGACGATCGGGGCGCTGATCGCTGCCCGCGCTGCTCAGGGTGCGACAGCGGCGCTGATCCTGCCGCTGACGCTGACAATGATCAGTGAGGCCTTCCCGGTGGAGTCCAGAGGCCGCGCGATCGGCATCTGGGGCGGCGTTCTGGGCCTGGGTGGTGTGCTAGGGCCGATCCTCGGTGCCGGCATCGTGCAGGAGTTCGGCTGGTCCTGGATCTTCTGGGTCAACGTCCCGATCGCCGTGGCGCTGATCCCTTCGGGGCTCCGGTTCATCACCGAGACCTTCGGCGCGCGACAACCGCTCGACGTCCTCGGACTCGTCCTCGAGAGCACCGGCTTCCTGGCGATCTGCTGGGGCATGGTGCAGGCCACAGCCCACCCGCTCGGCTCGACCGACGTCCTCGCGCCGATCGGCGTCGGGCTCGTTCTGGTGGCGGCCTTCCTGCTCTGGGAGGGCAGGACCCCGCACCCGATGTTGCCGCTGACGATCTTCCGCAACTCCCGATTCAGCATCGCCAACACGGTCAGCTTCTGCATCTACGGCAGCTTGACCGGCTCAGTCTTCCTGATGTCGCAGTACTTTCAGATCGCTCAGCACCATGACCCGATCGGGGCAGCACTGCGGTTCGTCCCCTGGCCGCTGCCGACCATCGTCGTGGCTCCGCTCGCCGGCTCACTGGCAGCGAAGTACGGCAACCAGCGGTTCATGGCCGCGGGCATGACGATTCAGGCGGTGGCGCTGGCCTGGTTCGCCGCCGTTGCCCATGCCGACACCCCGTACCTCGAGCTGTGCCTCCCCCTCGTGCTCAGCGGCATCGGCATCGGCCTGGTCTTCCCGACCGTCTCCGGTGAGGTAGTCGCCTGCGTGCGACCCCACCAGATGGGCATCGCGTCCGGCACCAACGCGACCATCCGGGAGCTCGGTGGCGTCTTCGGAGTCGCGCTCGCCGCCCTGGTCTTCGCCAGCCCCCTTGCGTACGTGACGACTAGCGCCTTCGTCACCGGCTTCGTCCGCGCGATCTGGGCGTGCGTGGCCCTGACGACCGTCGGGGCCATCCTGGCGGTAGCGGCACTGCGCAGGACCACGACTTCGCCAGCCCCCATCGAAGAGCTAGTACAACTGCAGGTGCACGCCTAGCCAGCCCGCCCCAGTGTGCAGCTGCCAGCCGGTGGTCGACACCACAGACGGTGTGCATTGAGATCCGCCCCCCGGCGGTACCCACTGGCGAACCCATCCCGGACGGCGATCGGTGAACGGTACGTCGAGGAGCTATCGGCGACTGTTGGCCGGACATGCCAGCTCAGTGCAGGACCGTCGAGGGCTTTGATCCGGCTCGCTGTCAGCCGCGGTAGCCGGTCCCTGGAACGCGGCGCTGGTACTCCGGGCACAGGTAGAACTCCGGGACTGCCTCAGTGACTGGCACGTCCCAGTAGTCGGCCTTGCTGTGGACGGTGAGGTACTCCACCTTGGCGTCGCGATGGCAGCTCATTCCGGTGAGGCCGTGGCCGCCTGGACGGTAGTCCGAGTACAGGCAGGTGATGCAGCAGACGAGCTCGGTGCCGTGTGGAAGTGCGGCCGACAGGCGCAGGAACCCGTCTTCGAACCACTCGTCCGTGACGCGGAACATCTCGCCATGTACTTCCACCGAAAGCTCAAGTGCTGCTTGGCCGGGCGTGTGCAGGTCGAGGGCGAAATGCACCGTCGCCGCTACGCGGGTGCCTCCAGTCGCAAGATTGCAGGGTATGTCGCCGCTGAGCAGGCAACCGGTGAGGTTGCCGAAAGGGTCCGTGACCAGTGCCTCCTCTTGCTCCACGGCAGCGTCGATCTCGAGCACCTCGAAGTCGCCGCCAGCAACGGCCAGCCCGCGCACCACTGTCCGGATCTCGAATCGTCCGTCCCAGCCGGGCCTGGTCGACGACATGAGCTGCCACTGGAGCGGCTCGACGCCGTGCTGATCCTCGTACAGGCCGGGAAACGACATCGTGCGCACGGGCAGGGCACCTCCTGGCGGTTGTTGTCGTTCGGGTCATCCTGGCTCATCGCGGTTATCACAGCTCGACCTGCGTGAGTTCGCTCGCGTTTCGGCCGCTTATTCCTTGTAGACAGCCCGAGGCCCCCGCTGTCATCGCAGTAATGGATCGGTTGGCAAGAACGCCTCCGATGTTTGGCTTCGTCAGCGAGGGCGTGGGTTGATCTTGCCTATGAGACCATGAGCGGGTGGATGCAGAACTGCGTTTTCGGGATGGCGGATCCTACACGTGGATGTGGGCTTCCCCGGAGGTTCTGGTCGTGTGCCCACGATGCGGCAACCAGGCAAAGGTCCTGCTCGGTGGCCCCGAGAGCTGCGGCCACAGCTGCGTCATGGGTCTCGTCTGCTCGCACTGCGTCTACGCCCGAACCGACGTCGGAGGTGCCGGCCACAGCGACGAGGCGGTCGATCCGTGGTTCGGCTGCGAGCTCTGGCTGGCGAAGCCGTTCCGAGGCCACGTGTTGTGGGCTTACAACGGCAGGCACCTGGAACGGTTGCGTGACTTCATCGCGGCAAAGCACCGCGAAAGGGGGCCAACTCCCATTTGTCCGGGTGGTGACCGGGCAGGGAGCATGTCAATGATTGAGAAGTTGCCAACCTGGATGAAGGAAGCCAAGAACCGACCGGCACTCGTCGCCTTGTGCAACGAGATGCTCGCCGGACTCCAGACAGACTGAGGCGGCCGATGCTCACGCGCACCAGCCGGCTGCAGCCAGCCGCGGTGTCCGTCGGATCGCTCGCTGCCAAGCGGCGGGCGTACCGCAAGCCGATCCCTGAGCGGCCATCAGGTAGCTGCGGAGATGCTTGACAACCTAGGTGCAAGAGCTCGAACCAGGTGTTCCCGTACGCCCGCCTCACAAAGCCCCGAATGTCAGGGCAGTCGGGCCGGTCGACCAGACACAGACGTTGCTAGTTCCCCGGCGAACCGAGCACCTCCGGGTTGACCACATTCGTCGGGGTTCCCGCAGCGAAGTCGACGACTTGGGCGAAGACGTCGGCGAACTGCAGCTCGTACTCCTCTCGCGTGACGTAGCCGATGTGCGGCGTGGCCAGGACCGTGTCCAGCTGCAGTAACGGCGCCGCAGTATCGAGCAGTGGTTCCTGCTCGTAGACGTCGACGGCGGCGCGACGCGGTCGGCCCGACTTCAGTGCGGCGACCAACGCGCCTGGTGCGATGAGCCCGGCGCGGCTGGTGTTCACCAGTACGGCTTGCTGCTTCATCGACTCGAGGTCGGCCAGGGTCACGATGCCTGCTGTTGCGGGTGTTAGCCGCAGGTGCAGCGACATGGCGTCGGACCGTTCAAACAGGTCGCGTTGGCCAGCGGCTGTCTCGTGCCCGTCCGCAGCCGCCCGTGACTGCGAGCCGGCACCGCCCCACGCAAGCACTGGCATGCCGAACGCGTCCGCGTATCCAGCGACCACGGCACCGATTCGGCCATAGCCGAAGATGCCCAGTGTCTTGCCTCGAAGAGTTTCGCCGACGCCGCACTGCCAGGTTCCCGCCCGGAGCGAGCTCACCTGACGTGGCAGGTCCCGCACCAGTCCCAGTAGCAAGGCCCAGGTGAGCTCAGCCGCTGCGTAGCTCGGCGTGCCGGCGTGCAGGTCAGACGAGACGACGATCCCCCGCAGTGTGCAGGCCTCGATGTCGATGTGTGGGTAGGCGCTACGCTGACTGATCAGCCGCAGAGCGGGCAACCGCTCAAGGAGCTCGGCCGTCACGGCCGTACGCTCGCGGAACAGCACCAACACCTCGGCGTCGTGCAAACGTTCGGCCAGTTCGTCGACGTCGGCGATGTGGTCGGTGCACACCGACACGTCGTGGCCCTGCAGCAGCTCGAAGCAGGGCAACGTTCGCAGGGTGTCGAACCAGTCGTCGAGGATCGTGACCTTCATCGCTGCCTCCGTCGTGGAGCGAGGGACGACCGTCGCCGGTCAGCCGGCATCACACGGGTGGGCGAAGTAGGAGCTGACGTGCTCCAACGCCTCGGTCGTGTCGCCGACGATCTTGGGTGTGTTCGCCCCACCGGGATCCAGCACGGAGTGCTCGAACGAGACGAACACCGCGAAGTCGTGTTTGAGCGCCGTCGGAGCCAGCGCATTCAGCCGGTCGACCTCGCCGAGCAACTTAGTCGGGTCGGCGGCCAAATTGCCGGACGACACCCCCAGGTCGGCCCGGCCGATCTGTCGGGCGAGCTTGCAGAACGAGGAGTCGGAGCTTGGACCTTGAGAAGCTGCGTGCCGACTGCCGGGCGCCTGCGCGCTGGGAATGACTCGCTGGCTGGGACTTGCCAGCCCGCTGGGGACCGAAGTGGCGGCCGAGCCGGAGCTGCACCCGGCAGCGGCAAGGGTGACCGCCGTGGCGGCCAGCAGGGAAAGGGGGTATTTCATCGGATCCTCGTATCTCGTGGTTAGGGTCGCCGGGCCGAGATGGTCCAGGTGGCGTAGGGCAGTGCGAGACGGCCGCTGTCGTCGACAAAGCGGGCGAGCAGTTCAGCCACCGACTGGCGCGCCAGCCTCTGCTGGTCGGGTTCGCTACGCCGGTAGGGACCGCCGGCCGGGCCGAGCTGGATGAGCAGTGCGGCGGCGTCGTCGAGTGATCCGGACGGCGTTACCCTGCCGTCCGCTGCTGTGACCTCGATCCCGATGAAGCCAGCGGCGTTGAGCAACTGGTGTGGTACCGCCGGCTCGGCGAACGCGAACGGTCCGGGCTCGCCGGGCAGTGGTAGCGGAGGGAGGGAGCCAACGAAGGGCGCCGCGCCAAGCACGACCAATGGCAGCCACAGATTCTCAGCTGCGGCGCGGAACGCCGTGGCGACCAGACGTCCTCCAGGGCGAAGTGCTCGGTGCAGGCCGCGGATCCCTGCGCCGGGGTCGTCGAGCAGCATGAGGCACATGCGCGAGTAGACGAGGTCGACCGACGACGGCTCGATGTCGGCCGTCTCGATGTCGGCTTGCAGGAAGTCGACCGCCGGGACCTTTCGCTTCGCTTGTTGCCGGCGTGCCTCGCGGATCATCGGCGCTGACAGGTCAACGCCGGTGACACGCCCGTCGGCACCGACGAAGCTGCCCAACGCGAACGTCGTCGCGCCGGTGCCACAGCCGACGTCGAGCACGACCTCCCCGGCCCGGGGGTCGGCGCGTCGCATCGCGTCTTCACCGAACGCTGCGTTGATCGACTCGAGGGCGTCGGAGTTCTCTGCCCATCCCTCGCCGGCGTAGGCGTTCCAGTACTCGAGCTGCCTCATGGGAACGGCATTTCTGCGCCGGCGACGGTGAGGGCGGTAAAGCGCGCGGCCTTCGTCGGGTCCAGCCCGGCCTGTGCCGCGAGGCCAGCGGCCCTGAGCAACCGCTCGGACTGGAACCGGCGGAAGTCATCCTCGCTTTCCCAGATGTTGATCACGCGCCAGCCGCCGTCCATCGGGCCGGAGACGTGCGCGACCAAACCGGCCGGCCGGCTCGGGCCCAGGTGCTGCTCGACGAGCTGGTACTCCGTCGCATTTACGGCGGGCATGTCCTGCACTACTCCAAACATCGGGTGCTCCTCTCGTTGCTTTCGTTGGCATTGGTCAATGGCCGGCGAGGGCATGCGCACTTGTGCCGCGCAGCACCGGCCGGCCGGTACGGGCAAGTTCTTCGAGCAGCTCGGCGCCACGGTCTGGGGCGTCGGTGGCAGCAATGTCGGCCGCGATGCGTCTGGCGTTGGCACCGAAGCTCGCTTCCGACAGCACTCGGCGCAGCGCGGCACGTACCTCGTCAGCGGTAGGCCTCACGCTGGGGATGCGCAGGCCGGCACCCGACCAGGCAACCCGCGCGCCCACCTCTGGCTTGTCCTCGGTGGCCCCGCACACCACGATGGGAACGCCGTGCGCCAGCGCCATCTGAACCCCGCCGTACCCGCCGTTGGTGATATAGGCCGACACGTGCGGCATCAGCAGCGCGTACGGCACGAAGGGTTCGACGCGGACGTTGGACGGCAGTGACCCGCCGAAGGATGAGCCAAAACCGGTAGTGGCAACCACCAGTACGTCCTCGGACGCGAGCGCTTCGAGCGCTGGTGCGAACAGCCGGTCGTCCTCGTTGCGGACGGTGCCCTGGGTGACGAGCACAACTGGACGACCGGATTCGAGGTCGGACCACCACTCGGGCAGCATGACGTTGGTCGGCTTGGGCGGCAGCAGCGGGCCGATGAAGTGCACCTGAGGCGGCAGATCGCTCCGCGGATACTCGAATGACTCGGTGCAGTCCTGCAGGTAGAGGTAGGGCGACAGGAACGAGTCAAGCACCGGTTGCCCACGCCGCGGCAGTCCCACGGTTTCCCGGACGTCGTCAAGGTGGCGGTTGACCGACCCGAACACGACCCGGCGGTGGACCGCGTTCATCACCGTATTCCTGACGTGGCCGATGGGCGTGGCATTCGGGGCTAGTGCAGGGCCGAATGGTGCGGTGTCCCGGCTGTAGAGCCCGTACATGGTGGTGGCGATGTTCGCGGTCGGCGGGCCGCCGAGCTCGTGCAGCCAGCGGTCGGCGAAGACCAACGCGTTACCCACAACCACATCGGCAGGGAACTCGGCCACGATCGCCTGCAGGTCGGCCAGGGTCGCCGGTGCGGCGTCGATGAACAGGTGCTTGAAGGCCGTACGCACCTGATCGATCCCGGTCTTCGCGCGCAACACGGGCAGGGCCTCATGCGGATGCACGAGGCTCCAGTCGTGCGGGTGCCGGATCGGCTCGTGGTGCGCGCCGGTAGCCGTCACCTGGTCGGCGAATCTGGCGCCGGTGTACCACACCACGTCGTTGCCACGGGCGACCAGCCGGCGGGCCAAGGCGGTCACAGGTGCGACGTGCCCCGGTATCGGTGAGGTCGTGATGAGGATCTTGGCCATGCTTATTGCTCCTGTCTGGGTAAGCGCCAGTAGCGCGAGGTCGGGTCGGAAGCCGGGGAAGATCAGCCGCGTCCGGCAGCGGTGCCGCCGCCAGAGACCACGCCAGGCGCGTGCTGTTCGGCGGTGTAGAAGCGCAGGTCGATGCCGTCGGGGTCGGGGGCGCTGAGCAGCCAACCGAGGGTCGCTGTGATGACCGGTCCGTGGCCGACGCCGAGCTGATCGAGGTGCACAGTGATCTTGTCGAGGTCGACGCGGGTCGCGACAAGAACCGCGAGCAGGCCGAAGCCGGCCAGGGCAGCAGCGCGGGTGGGGTCCTCGCGGAGGCAGACGGTGAGCGAGCCGACAGGGTGGTAGACCACTCCGCGTACGACGCCGTCGGCATCGGGGAACTCCAGCGCGGGCGTCACCTGAAGGACGGACTCGTACCAATGGCGGCTCCGGGCCAGATCGCTCACCGGCACCTTGACGTGGTGGATGCCCTGAATGGCGTTCATGCCGGGCCGGCCAGGAGGGAAACTGCGATGACCATCGCGCTACCTGCTTTCACTTGATGGCATATCAATTGACTTCACTAGGTATACACTCGACCCATGACGGAGGTCAAACGCAGTTATCACGCACCGGTTCGTGCCGAGCAGGCGGCGCTGACTCGACGCCGCGTGCTGCAGGCGGCATCCGACGCATTCACCGAGCGAGGGTGGACGGGGACGACGATCGCCGGTGTTGCTCGCGCTGCCGGCATCAGCGCTCAAGCCGTGCATCTGTCCGTGGGCGCCAAGCCCGCGCTGCTGATCGGTGCCGTGCAGCACGCGGTCGCCGGGGATCAGCCTGAGCTACCCCTGATCGAACGCGAACCATTTCGACGCTCCTACGCAGCCGGCGTCGACCTTGCTGAGCGCGCCGCCGCCTTTGCCGCCGGATCGAGCGAGGTCTATGGGCGCGCCGGTCGGCTCTTTCTCGTCCTGGCGCAGACAGCCGCCATCGACCCCGACCTCGACGCGCTGTGGAAAGCCGCCCGCGCCGCCCGGCTGACCGACTGCCGCCGCCTCGTCGACCTCACGGGTCGCCGGCCACGCCAGCAGCGGCAGCGACTCACCGATGAACTATTCGTCCTGTCAGGGCCGGGCGTCTACAACGACCTGGTCGGGGACCGCAACTGGACCCTCGCCGCCTACCGGTCCTGGCTGACGACCACCATCCAAAGCCTGCTCGGGCCGTAACGCCTGCAGGGTCCGCGCGTCCCGAGACTGCGACAGTGAGGGGCTCAGTGCCGACCTCGTCTACGGGCGGCGCGACTGCAGTCGGAGACCACGGGCAGTTTCCCGTTCACGGTCCAGTAGCGGTGCGTGCGCCAGATGCTCAACCACCCTGTCGGAGTAGCGTGATTCCTGATGACCCCATCGACTACCCACCTCCGTGAGGTGCTCACCGAGGTGCTGCTGCTGCGGGCGTTCTCCGACGACGATGCCGAACTGATCGGTCGGTCGTTCGCCGATCCGGACACGGCGCGATGGAACGGCGGGCTCGGGACTGACCGCCAGGCCGTACTGGAATGGCTCGAGCGGCGAAACGACTGGACGGACGGCGCTCATGTGTCGTGGGCCGTCGCCGAGCCGGCCGGTGCGCTGCTGGGATCCGTCTCCGTCTTCGGGATTGACTGGGACCAGTCAGTAGCAGAGATCGGCTACTGGACCGGGCCCTGGGCCCGGCGTCGCGGGATCGCCGCGGCCGCCGTCCAAACGGCAACCCGGGTCGGCTTCCTCGAACTGGGCCTGCACCGCATCCGGCTGCACCATGCCGTTGAGAACGTCGGCTCGTGCGCGGTAGCGACGCGTACCGACTATGCCTTGGAGGGCGTGCTCAGACACTCCTACCGTTATGCCGACGGTCTGTATCACGACGAGCACCTGCACGCACGGTTGTCTGCGCTATCGGGTCCTTCCTAGCCGTCAGCCTCGCCGCCCATCGGTGTCGTCACAAGGCTTCGACGTAGGGGTCTGAGTCGCGCAGTCGTATGGCTATCTTGACCCCGATAGCCGATCCCTGACTCAGACGGCAATCAGCCGTAGCGACGGCCGTTCGGTGATTGGCTGCCCTCGTGACCAGCCCGCTGGGTTGTTGGTCACCACGGAGGTGATGGGCGACGCTGGCCGGTCAGGGGATCGGATCGACGCGTGGCACGAGCCAGGCCTGCGATCACCATCGCGGCGCCGAGAGCTGCAGGGATGATGAACAGCACAGAGGTCGCTGTCGCTGCGCCGAAAGCGATAGTGAAGCCGGCACCGAACCACGTCAGATCCGACACGTATCGGCGGCGATACTCGGTGCTTCGCCACCACCTAACCGATGGCTCGCTGTCGTGCGTCACTGCTTCAGATTAGTCGGAGGCCTCGCAGGTGAGGGGCCATTTGCCCGACGACAGCCGGTCCCAGTGGGGCCAGATCAGGTGACCACACTTAGCCGGGGGTCGCACCGGTGTCAAAGTTGTGTGCCAGCCTTGTCAACGTGGGTCCGGGGTCAGCCGGTGTGACTAGTGGCAGGCTCGTGCACGGCGGACGGAGTCGAGCGTGGACGCGGCGGAGGAGGCGGAGTTCGACGCTTTCGTGCGCGCCCGCTGGTCGACCTTCACCCGCACCGCGTATCTGCTGTGCGCCGGTGATCTCGGTCAGGCCGAGGACCTGGTGCAGACGGCCTTGGCCCGAACGATGCGGGCGTGGCCCCGACTCAGCGACCGCGGTGATCTCGACGGTTACGTCTACCGGGTCATCGTGCGTACCCACGCGTCGCAGTGGCGGCGACGATGGCGCGGCGAGGTGCCGTCAGAAGCGCTGCCGGAGCAGCCGTCCCCGGTTGTCGCCACCGATGCGATCGATGACGCGGACCTACTGGCGCGGGCGTTGGCGCAGCTGACCCATCGGCAACGGGCCGCCGTGGTTTTGCGCTTCTACGAAGACCGTCCGGAGCAGGAGGTCGCCGCCCTGCTCGGGTGCTCGGTCGGCACCGTTAAGACACACACCGTGCGCGGGCTGGCACGTCTGCGCGAGCTGCTGGGCGAAGGCTCGGAAAGGAGCATCGGATGAACGACGAGGAGCTGCGCGGGCGGCTCGGCCTGTTGGCCGAACGCGTCCCGGTCCGCCCCGATGCCCCGGCGCGGGTCCGCGCACTCGCGCGCCGGCAGCGGCGCCGTCACCGCGCCGGCGCCCTCGCCGCCCTGACCGTCGTGGTGGTGGCCGCAGTCGCCGTTCCGGCCGTGCTCGCGCAGCGTTCAGGGCCGCACATCCAAGCGGCGCCCGGTCCGACACCCACCCCGACAATCTCGCCCACAACAGCGATGACGACCACATGCACCCCGGCGCTGACCAAAGCCGTGAGCGTCTACGGGACCATCCAGCATTTCTACGGGCTGCGCACGTCGGGCGCCGACGCCGCAGCGTTCGCGCAGAACCTTCAGGTCACCGGCGCCTTCGTCGACTTCTGCCTTGCGGTGGGCGACCTGAACCAACTTAATCCACCGCTCCCACCAGGAGCGCCGGATCAGATGCATTACGCACTGCTGGCCGCCAACAGCGACGCTGTGCCCGTTCTCGTCTACTCCAGTGCCGACCGACCGACCTCGCCGCTGCCCGGCATCAGCTCCGACGCGATCGCCGACTACCAGCAACCCCCAAGCGGTGTCCATCCCTCGCGCCCAGCTACGGCGGCGCCCGCTCGACTTCATGCCCCCGCAGGGGCGGTCACTACCTTGGCGGCCGCGGAGATGGTGGCCCTGCGCGCCTCAAGCAACCCTGCGCGAGCAACGGTGGCATGGGGTGTCGCAACGACTGCGAAGTCGCTGCGCGCGGCCGGCCAGTCCATCCCCGCCGCAGTGGCCGAGCCCACCCGGATGTTCGTGGTGGCGATCCACGGTGATGCGCTCACCGACGGGTCCCCGGCCGCGAAGCCCCGCGTCGTGCACCGGTTCGGTCTGATCCTGCGCGGTGACGGCAACACCGACGCGGCCGGCAACACCGAATCATTCGGCGCCTACTTCACCCGCCTGGGGCCACCCACCGTGCCCCAGGTCACCGTGGTCCCCTACTCGCAGTTGAGCACAGGAGCCCACTGGAGGTTCACCCCGGCGCGAGCGTCGATGATTGCCGACGCCCTTCCCGTGGACGCGGCCATGCCGAGCCTCAGCTATGCCCTGAACCCGGACAGCCTCACCGGCACCCCCCACCCGCTGGCCGCGCTTGTCTACGCGAGCACCCTGCACGTCACCCACCGGCTGGCCTGGGTCATCCAAATCGACGGGATGCGGATGTCCTACGGCGGCCCGGTCGGAGGTAAGGGTCACACCTACACTGCGACCGGACAATGGGTCATCGACGCCACCAACGGACAACGACTCGTCGCTGCCACCTTCTAGCAACCGCCGAACCTCAACGCGGCTCCCAGACGACGATCGCCGACCGGGAAGCCAGCTGGACCTGCCCCTAGGGTGGCTCCATGGGCGAAACGAGGTACCAGGTCTTCAAGTGGGTCACGGAACAGGGCGCTGATGTGGCCGCAATGGTGCCACCCGGTCGCACTCTCACCGAGCGGCAGCGAGCCCACATCAGTGCGGAGGCAGACAAGCTGCACGTTGTCGACCCAACAGGTAGCTTCCACTTCACCCTACGATTCGAGGACACGGACCCCGCTTGACCGGGTGCAGCAACTCGCTTTCCCGGCAAGCGATCGGCGGCCGATACCGGAAATGTTGGCGGCGGTGCCTGATTTCTGCCCGCCCAGGGCAGTGACAAGAGCGCACCGAGCGGGGAGGGGCTCAGCGGGATGTGCAGGCAAGCAGTGACAATGTTGCACGCATTCGCTGATTCTCATCTCTGGCCACACGGTCATCGCCGCAGACGCCGCATCGGCGCGTGTGGTCGAGGCAGGTCACTTCCTGACACCGCCCAAGGTCAGGCATACGACGATGAATATGGCGAAGAGCGCCCAGATCAGTAGCATCGCCAGCAACTCATCGCGGCGACGCTTGCGCTCGTCCCACTCGTACGGGTGTGGAGAAACCCTACGCACGCCAGGCTGGTCAACATTCATAGGGACAACGTGACCCTCGCAGTGGCCAGGGTCAAGGTGCAGGGGCACCGGGCCGAGGGTGTCGATCGCGTTGTCGCTCGGGCCGAGCTCGGCTCACGAGTTGCTATCGCAACCACTCGCCCTCGTTGGCACCCGTACCCATCGAGGATCGCCAAGCGGAGCACCACCCCGCGCCTGACGAGGATCGGCGATCGGGTCCACTGGTCTTCTGCAAGGAGGCGCTGACCACACGCCGGATGCGGCGCTACAGCTCGGGCCGCAGGTGGGTGATCGCCCAGCCGGCCAGGCTGCCCGGCGTGCTCGTCAGGATCGTGCGCGGCTGCTCTGGGATGAACCCTTCGCCCATGACCGCGGTCATGCCGAGAATCCCGGCGACGGCGACCTCAGTCATGCCGGCATCGCGCAGGGCGGCGCGCTGCTCGTCGGCGGTGATCCGGCGCGCCTGGATCGACCTGCCGGTCGCGGTCGACAGCGCCGCCGCGGCCTGTACCCAGGTCAGGTCCTCCGGCCCGTGCACCGCCTGCACCTGCCGCCCGGCCCAGTCCTTGGCGAGCAGACGCACCGCAGCGACGGCGGCGATGTCGCCGGGGTCAACCCACGGCATTGCTGTGTGCAGTGGCCAGGTCGTGGTCAGCCACCCGGCCCGCAGCGCGTCGAGGTCCATCAGCAGGTTGGTCATGAACAAGCCGCAGCGCAGATGCAGCACCGCGGCGCCGGTCTCCTCCCGCGCCGCGTCCAGGCGCTGCTCGATCCGGGCCAGCCCGTCGATGAACCCGGCGCCGTGGCGCATCTCGGCGCCGATGCTGCTCTGGAACACCACCCGCGGGATCCGGTTCAGGCGCATCGCCGCGGCCAGCCCTTCCCCCGTACGCTCGGCGTCGGCGTCCGGGTCGGGCAGGGACCAGTCGTCCGGGTGCACCCAATAGACCGCCTCGGCGCCGCGGGTCGCCTTGACCACGTAGTCGGCGTCCCGCTGGTCCCCGACCGCCAGCTCCACGTGATCACGCAGCTCGGGATCGAGCCGGTCCGGGTGACGCAGCAGTAGGCGAGGGCGGACACCTGACTGCACCAGCATCCGGACGAGCTGCGATCCGACATGACCAGTGGGCGTGGTGACCGCGACAGTCACAGCGACCCCTTTCGGCAGAAGGTGATCCAGCTCAGGCATTCCCCGCGCCGCGAACGGCAACCCGGCCCGACTTGACGGCCACAGCCGGAACGGTCTCCACGCTGCGCCGTCACGACTGGCCTCCACCTACCAACTTCTTGCCATGAGGAGCCCGCCCCGGGGTCGTGGTCCCGTTCGAACGGTGCTCCACTCGACGATCCCCGAACGGGCGGCCGTGCCTCGATGCCTTTACGAACGCCTGGGTAGGCCCGGTTCGTTAAGTTGACGTCATGAGGACTAGGAATCGGGCAGGTCAAGCGCCGGCGAGAACGCTGGTGCTTACGTGTCTGGAGCCAACTGGCTGCGAGGTTCACTTCGAGCCCATGGGCACACACCACCGCCTGTCTACCGGCGACATCTGGACGCTCACGGGCCCCGCGGTGACCGAGTCGATGGTAGAGGTCAGTTACAGCGCCGGGGGCTTGACCGTCGGCATCTACAGCGACGCCAGCGTCAACGTAACGACCAAGCTGGGCGTTGAGCTCGACCTTTGGCAGGACGGCTCAACTCTTTGATCGATCGCTGAACGGGCGACGGTTCAGAGATCTTCGTTTTCGGCGCCCCACGCCAGCTCTGACCAGCCGGGGACGTGCAACCTGTCCGTTGGCGGCACCAGCGGCGGGAGGGTGTTTCGGAACTCTCGGGCAAGGTACTCGACGAGGTTGTTCCCGTAGACGATGACGTCCGTCTGGTACACCGAGAACACCGGACTACCGGACGGACACGGCGCAGTCGGGAGGTACCGATGGGAGTGCAGCGGTACCAGCCGCGGCCATGCGGTCAGTTGCTCCCTGGCCAAGGCCAATGCCTGCGCAGTGTCGTCGGGTCGGTCCGGCCAGGATGACGGCCAGAAGGTGTTGTGCTCAACATCGAACAGAACGCCGTCGACCGGCCAGGCGAGACCGCTCCCCAGCTCATCCCGCGACCCATTTCGCCAGTCCGGCCACCACCTACCGCGGGGCAGCCTGAGCCACCCCGGCATGTCTGGAGACTTGCGGGGGTGGCTCACAACCGCGGGTCGGTGAAGGTCTTGGTCCAGCCATCTGGGGAGAAGGATTAGCTGGAGGCGATCGCGACACTGTTGCGTTCTTCGCGCGGTAGGACTTGGAAGGGGCCAAATCAAACTGGGGAGACCGGCTTTGTCGGTGCTCGGACCTAGCATGCGGAGCATGACTAGTCTGCGGAGCATGATGCGGTATATCGACGAGGATCTGCACGGTGCGGAGTTCCGCGAGTGCGATCTGACCGGGGCACGCTTGATCGGTGTCGCCATGCAGGATGCCGTGATCGACGGGCTCGTCACCAACCTCGTAGTGAACGGTGTCGAGGTCACCGAGTACGTCGAGGCGGAGCGCGACCGGCGTCATCCGGTGCGGGTGCTAATTCGCTCAGAGGACCCTGACGATCTGCGCGAGGCATCGCGTCAGCTCCATGCCGGCTGGGCCGCCACGATCGAGCGAATCCGCCGTACGCCCGGCAGCGAGCGCCGCAGCGTGAACGACGAGTGGTCGGCGGTGCAGACGATGCGCCATCTGGTCTTCGTCCACGACTCGTGGTTCCGCCGCTGCTGCCTGGGCTCGACGGAGCTGTTCACGCCGATGGGTATCGGGCCGACCGTCGAGCCCTACCGTGGAGCGCACGGGATTGACCTCTCGCTAGATCCGGTCCTCGAGGAGATCGTGAGCGTGCGCGACGCACAGGCCGCCGAGCTTGAGGCCTGGCTCGACGAGGTCACCGCCGTGCAGCTCGCAGCGCGAGCGCCGGTGCCCGACGACGATGTCTGGCCGCCGTACGCCCGGGGCCGCTCGGTGCGGCAGTGCCTCGGCACGGTGCTCAACGAGACCTTCGAGCACCACGGCTTCTGCGTTCGCGACCTCGACCTGATCGAGGCCCAGGACGCCGAGTAGGGCCGACTACGGACAACGTGCCCCCGCAACTCCTTGGCGATCACCGCGTTGTCGTCGCCGACGGCGAACCGCTCACCGGCCTCCATCCTGTGCTGCTCTCGCACCGCTCTACGCTCGGCGGTCAACCCGCCACCTTGCGCATATCTCCCACAACGGCCCGGCGGTCGGGTTCGTGTCACCAGACGCAAAGTAGCTGTCTGCAACAGTGGGGCTGCGAAAGGGTTTCGGAGTGGCTTAAGTGGTTTGCAGGTCCTGCGCATCGAATCAGGGTTCTGTCATTCTCGGCGGAACCGTGTGGAGGTGCAGGGATGCGACGCAAGTGGGGGCTGGAAGACCTCATCGAGTGCTGGACACTGGAGCAGGAGGAGCGGGCGCTGCTGGCCAACAAGACCGGTGCGACCCGGCTCGGGTTCGCCGTGATCCTGACGTTCTTCGAGCAGGAGGCCCGGTTCCCTCGCCGCGAAGACATCACGCGGGCGGCGGTGGAGCTCATGGCCGGCCGGATGTGGATCGGGAACAGCGCCTTGGTCACGGCGCCGTGGAACAGCGTGGGTCCGAGCAGTACGCCGGCGAAGATCTCACCGATGACGGCGGGTTGGCCGAGCCGACGGCATCCGGATCCCAGCAGCTGCGCGACGATGATGATCACGGCGAGCGCGAGCAGCATTTGCGCGTGCGCACCGAAGTTCACCGTCAGACTCCCCAGGAGGCGTTCACGTCGTCCGGTTGACCTATGCAGCGGCTCCAGCACGGCCACAGTCACCGGATTCGGCGACAGTGCCGTGTGGCTCACTCTTCGGCGGCGCTGCCGTCCGGCGCCTCGACGTGTGTGCACAGCCAGATCAGCAGCGGGCGGAAACGCTCGCACGCGGCAAGGACCGGCGACACGTCCTGAACCGGGCCGACGGACTCCAGCTCGCGCCCGACGAGGAGCGAACGGTGTTTGAGCAGGCCGGCGCGCGGGTGGTCGGCGGGAATGCCGCGTGGAACCCGCTTCATGACGTCCCCGAGGATCTCGTGATCGCTCCGCGCCAGACCGGCGAGCAGTCCTTCGAGCTCTGACCCGCTCTCCGCCGCCGCGACGGCCGAACGGAACTGCGCGATCTGGTCCGGATCGGCATTCCACCAGGCAGCCTTCACGTGCAGACCGTCGAGATTGAAGCGGAAGGCGATCTCGACGCGGCGCCCCGCGCGTACGGTGGCACACTGGTTCTGCCACCAAAACGCCGTACTCGCATACCCCCAGACCGAGAAGTCCTCATAGAACGGATCCGCTTCGGCCATATCGTTGAGAAGGTCGATCATCGGCTTTCGCACGAACTGCTCACGCGGACGCCGCACCCGCTCGCGGGTCTCCTTCGACGGTTCGCCGGCAAGTTCCAGCAACACGTCGTACGCCCGTTCGGTCCAGCCTGTGAATCTCAGGCCCACGCCTCGGGATGGTACTCCTCCACAATGAGAGCCATTGCTGCAGCAAGGCCCGCGGCCAGGGCCCAGGCTGGACCCCGCTCTTGCTCGGCCTTCTGCTGAGCCCGCTGAAAATCCAGCTCCCGCTGTTGGCCGGCGTCCAGAGGCTTCCTCATGTGCATCCATGCTGGGCCTTGTCCCCGCTGCTCACCCGGTCACCCACATCATGCGCTCTCGGCCCAGGATGGTGCTCCAGTGAGCGATCGGTCAGC
>CAWCPQ010000004.1:0-22566 GCA_963797535.1 uncultured Actinomycetota bacterium
TTCCACGCCGCCGCGCTGCGCCAGGTCACCTACTTCTGGCCGCAGGTCTCGGTGGCGAGCTGCCCGGCTGGTCGAGAGCAGCTCGCCTCGTCGCTGAGGCGGCCACCAAGTCGCTGCGGGTGTCGCTGCCAACGGCCGAGCTGCACGACGTCACCAGCGAGATCGAGTGGGCCAGTCGTCCTTGGTGACGCCGGAGACCTACGCCGCCGAGCCGTACGGCCTGCCGTCAGCCACCGCGGCCGCTAGAGACCGTGGCCGCGATCTTCGCGGCGTACGAGCGGCCCAGACCCGCGTCCGGGCAGCTCGACTTCGAGGACCTGCTGCTGCTGACCACCGGCCTGATCGAGGAGCACCGCGAGGTCGCCGCCCAGATGCGGGCGCAGTACCGCTATTCGTCGTCGACGAGTACCAAGATGTCAACCCGCTGCAGCAGCAGCTGCTCGACGCCTGGCTCGGTCAGCGCGACGACCTGTGCGTGGTCGGCGACGCTCACCAGACCATCTACTCCTTCACCGGCGCCTGCCCGGACTACCTGCTCGAACTTCACCAGGCGCTGGCCGGCGGCCGAGGTCGTACGGCTGACCCGCGACTACCGGTCGACGCCGCAGGTGGTCGTGCTCCGGCCAACGGGGTGCTGGCCAAGGCCAGCGCGGAACGAGCTCGTTGCGCCTCGCCCTGGTCGCGCAACGTCCCGACGGGGCGGAGCCGATCTTCCGCGAGTTCGACGACGAGACTGCCGAGGCAGCGGCAGCCGCAAGGCGGACGCAGAGCTGATCGCGGCGGGACACCGGCCAGGGAAATCGCGGTGCTCTACCGGGTCAACGCGCAGTCGGAGACCTACGAGCAGGCCCTGGCAGCGGCCGGCATCGCCTATCTCGTCCGCGGTGGCGAGCGCTTCTTCGAACGGCGCGAGGTCCGCGAGGCGGTGACCCTGCTCCGCGGTGCTGCTCGCTCGACCGACTCGGCCGGTGACGACGACGACGATCTGCCCGCGACCGTCCGGCACGTGTTCGCGCGGCCAACTGGAGCCCGGAACCACCGTCCGGTACGGGCGCGGCCCACGAGCGCTGGGAGTCGCTGAATGCGTTGGTCCGGCTGGCCGAGGAGATGACCGCGGCGGTTCCCGAGGTCGGGCTCTCCGACCTGGTGACCGAGCTCGAGGCCGGCAGTCGGCCCAGCACCGCCGCCGGTCGACGGCGTGACCCTGGCCTCGTTGCACGCGGCCAAGGGGCTCGAGTGGGACGCGGTTTTCCTGGTGGGCCTGGCCGACGGCACCGTGCCGATCGTGCACGCCGAAACCCCTGCCCAGGTTGAGGAGGAGCGCCGGCTGCTCTACGTCGGCGTGACCCGTGCCCGCGAGCACCTGTGGCTGTCCTGGGCGCTCGCTCGCAGCCCCGGCGGCGCGCGCTACCGCAAGCCGTCACGGTTTCTCGACGGCCTGCTGCCAGCGGGTCTTCGCCGGCCGGCCGCAGCCGCAAAGTCCAGCGGACCGGCCACGTCGCGCAAGCGGGCCGCCAACGTGCTGTGCCGCGTGTGCGGCAAGGTGCTCTCGGGTGCCGTCGCCCGCAAGCTCGGCCGCTGCGAGGACTGCCCGTCCAACCGCGACGAGGAGCTGTTCGAGCGGCTGCGCGAGTGGCGGCTGGTGACGTCCAAGGAAAGGTCCCAGCCCGCCTTCGTCGTCTTCACCGACGCCACCCTGTCGGCCATCGCCGAGGCCAAGCCGCGGTCCGTGGCCGAGCTGGTCGCGATCCCCGGCGTCGGCCAGCGCAGCTCGACGAGTTCGGCGCGGCTGTGCTGGCCCTGGTCGCCGAGTCCGGCTGACGACCGCTACAGCTCCAGGGTCATGAAGGTGCTGTACGAGCTCTCCGGTAGTCCCCGAACGGGCCGCACTCCATGAACCCTGCGCTGGCGTACATCGTCCGGGCGGGTGCGAACGCCGGCATCGACCCGGTCTCCAGACTCAGCCGCTGAAGGCCACTTTCGCGAGCGACGGTCAGCAGGTGGTCGAGCATCGCCCGGCCGATGCCACGACCGCGTGCCGCCGCAGCGACGTGCATCGACTTGAGCTCGCCCTGTCCGTCGCCGAGCAGCCGCAGGGCGCCGATGGCCAGCACCTCGGCGTCGACCCGGTAGCTGTAGAACGTCACGGCCGGGTCGAGCAGACCCGAGACGTCGAGGGCATGCATGTCCTCGGGCGGACTGTGCTCGTTGCCGAAGTCGAGGTGCCGGCGCAGCAGCGGCGTACGTCCACTGCCGCCGGGTCATCGACGCCGATCAGGTGCTGGTTTCCTTGTGCCACAGGCGAACTCTACTGCGGATCAGGCGACGTCCCGTCGTTCAAGGTGACCGCGGCAAGCACAACGGCAGCTGCCGCGATGATCGCGACGATGATTGCCGAGCTGTCGGCGTGCAAGAAATGCTGCTGCATCCTCAGGCCGCCGAGCGTCCTTGTGTTGGTGAAGTAGTCATAGTTGCCGCGGACGAACGCGATCGATGGGCGAACAGGCCATGGTTTCGCCACCAGGCGCTGGCGATCCCGGCGACGATCTCGCCGGCAATGAGGTATCCGCCGACCAGCGCGAGAACTGCCACCGTGTGCCGGGTGACGGCGGCGAGGGCGGCTCCGATCAGGGCCACCAGGGCGAGCAGCCCGACGACTCTGCCGTACTGCGAGGCGATCTGCCAGAACAGGTGCGTATCTGCACCTTGCGTGGTCCCGCGTAGGTCAGCGGCCAGCCAGCCGCCGCCCTCGAGCAGCAGCATCAGCGGGATCGCCAGGGCCAGCAGTCCCAGCACTGGCGCGACCAGCTTTGCGGCCAGGACTCGTTGGCGTCGAGGCTCCCACGTGAGCAACGACGCGAACGTGCCCGACTGCCACTCGGCTCCGACGCTGCTGGCGGCGAGCACCAGGCCGATTGCCATGAAGATGAACGCCGCACCGGTGATCAGATCCCTTGCGTGGTCGGCAAAGTGGAACCTTGGGTCGTTGTAGAACTCGTTCACGGTGCCCTCCCGACGGCAGTCAGCCGCCGTCGGTCCGTTCTGTTGGTGCGATGCGGCAATGGCGAGGCAGTCCTTCAGCCGGTTGGCCGGCAGCTCCCGGTCGCAGTCCTGTTTCGTCGGGCCGCCCGAGCTGCCCTCCTTGACCGCGTGGGCGAGACAGTTCTGATACTCCGCTTGAAGAACGACCGTAGCCCGCTTCTCGGCCGCGGCGACGTTCTTGTCCGACTTGGCAGCGATGAGGCCGTCCACCGCGAGGACGGCTATCAGGCCGGCGACGGCCGCGACCCGGAACAACCGCCGGGACATCAGTCGGCCCATCTCCACCTTGAGCAGCCGCATCATGCCGGCACCTCCAGGTCGTCGGTCAGCGCGAGGAAGACGTCCTCGAGGTCCACTGTCTCGGCGTGCAGCTCGGACAGGTAGTGCCCCTGCGATGCGAGCAGTCGGGTGACGTCTGCCGGCTGTGCGGCTCCCTCGACGATGAGGGCTGCGCCGTCCCTTCGTACGAAAAGCCCTGCTGCTACGAGGATCTCGCTTGCAGCCGACAGATCATCGACACCGACGCGCAGCCGTCCGGAGGTTCCCTCAGGGGCGAGCACCTGGCCCACTGGACCGGTGCGTACGACCCGGCCGTGACTGATGATGGTGACCTCGTCACACACCTGCTGCACCTCGGCGAGCAGGTGTGAGGACACGACGATGGTGACGCCGGAGTCGGCCAACGTCCGCATGAGGGTACGGATCTCGCGGATGCCAGCCGGGTCGAGGCCGTTCGACGGTTCGTCGAGGATGAGCAGGGTTGGTTCCTTGAGAAGGGCGGCTGCGATGCCGAGGCGCTGGCGCATGCCGAGGGAGTAGCCCTTGACCCGCTCGTCAGCCCGGTCCGCCAGGCCAACTGTCTCGAGCACCTGGTCGACCTTGGTCCGCGGCAGGCCGGCCACGTCGGAGAGCAGCTCGAGGTTGCGCCGGCCGGTGAACGGGCGAAAGAACTTCGGCTCCTCGATCAGCGATCCGACGGTAGGCATGGCGAGCGGCAGGTTATCGGGTACGCGGTGCCCGCCGAGGCGCACGTCGCCGGCGTCCGCACGGATCAGCCCGAGCAGCACCCGCAACGTGGTGGTCTTGCCCGACCCGTTGGGGCCGAGGAAGCCGTGCACCCGGCCGCCGGCCTCGATGTGCAGGTCCAGGCCGTCGAGTGCCGGTCGTGGCTTGGCGCGCAGGTTCTTGCGATAGCTCTTGCGCAGGCCGGTGATGTCCACGGCGAGGGCGGTCATGGTCGGCCCGTTGGGCGGTACGAGGT
This sequence comes from uncultured Actinomycetota bacterium, assembly GCA_963797535.1. Lineage (GTDB taxonomy): Bacteria > Actinomycetota > Actinomycetes > JAWWOL01 > JAWWOL01 > JAWWOL01. The sequence goes on from CAWCPQ010000004.1 coordinate 4,304, forward strand.
CATGTGCCGATCATGTCGGCATCGCCCAGCAGCGGGTACCGGGGAAGACCCCGAGATCACCCTGACATGCGGCAGGGTGCTGGTCAGAGACCCGGAAGGGCGCGGAAAACCACGCCACCGGCCGGTGCGGTGACCCGCAACCCGGCCGAGGTCGCCGGCACGAACACCGATCGGCCACCGGTGAGCTCGATCGTCTCGCCGTCACCGTGGACCGTCACCGGCCCCTCGGTGCAGACGAGGATCTGCGGGAAGCCACCGGCCACCTCCACCGGCTCTGCACCGACCGTGAGGCGTGAGAGCCGGAACTCCGGCGTGGGCGTGACCCAGGCGTCCTCGACGTCGGACAGCGCAGTCATGGGCGTCGGCTCAAGCGGCCCGTGGCCGAACTCGAGCACGCTGAGCAGCTCGTTGATGTCGATGTGCTTGGGGGTCAGGCCACCGCGGAGCACGTTGTCCGAGCCGGCCATGATCTCGACGCCGACGCCGCTGAGGTAGGCGTGCAGGGTGCGCGGGCGCAGGAAGATGCCCTCGCCCGGCGCGAGCCGGATCAGGTTGAGCATCAACATGACGACCACGCCGGTGTCGCCGGGGTAGTCCTCGGCAACCCTCGCCGTCCACTCGTAGCTGGCCGTAAAGCGACCGCCGGCCGCGGCAAGCAGCACGCAGGACTTGGTGACCTCGGCGACCAGGGCTGCTCGGTCCGCCTCCGGCCAGCTCAGCAGCGACGCCAGCATGGCGCGTACCGAGTCCGAGTCCTGTTTGGCGGCGAGGTTGTCCGCGAACTCCTTGAGGGCCGGCACGCCGAGCTCGACCAACAGCTCGGCCAGGTCGGAGGCGGCGCGGAAGCCGCACAGCCCGACGAAGGGCGTGAGCGCCACGATCAGCTCTGGCTTGGAGTACGGGTCGCGGTAGTTCCGGTTGGCGGCGTCACGCGGGATGCCGGCGGCGTCCTCGGCGTCGAAACCGGCTCTGGCCTGCTCAGGGGTCGGGTGCACCTGCAAGGACAACGCCCGGTCGGCTGCCAGCACCTTGAGCAGGTAGGGCAAGCGGGGCCCGAACTCCTGAAACGTCGCTGCGCCGAGCTCCTCGAGCGGGTTGAGCTCGATCACGTCCAGCAGGCTGACCTGTCCGGCCCGGTCCAGCTGAGAGGGAGCGCCGGGGTGGGCCCCCATCCACAGCTCGGCCTCGGGGCTCGATGACGGCTCGCGGCCCTGCAGCGCGGCGATGGCGGATCGGGATCCCCACGCGTACGGCTGGATCGCGTTGGTGAGCAGGTCCATGGCTCCATACTGCCGCACTGTCCGCCGATTCTGTGAACGGGCGGGGCCTGAGCGTGACATTTTGACACCCGGTGAAATAGAACCCGAATAATCCATTGCAGAGCGTGCACGGGGTGCTTTAACCTGCGTGTACTGGTCACGCAGGTTGACCGGTTCGGCGCCGCGGAGCGGCTCGGCCAGGACGAAGGAGGTGCACCGTGATTTCGACTGTCATGACGAAGACTGAGGTAACGGTGTCTGCCTGCGTGCGCCTGCGTCCGACCACTGGCCTCACCACCGGCCTGACCACTGCCGGTTGGCAGAGCCCCGCCTGGCCCGCCGTACCCACCTTCGTCACCGGTATGCCCGCTGCCTATGCCACCGAGCCGTTTACCGCTGGCACCTTTGCTGACCTGGGCGACCTGTCTCTCATGGCAGGCGCGTCGGTCAAGCAGACGGCAACCAAGGCAGCAGCCCACGCCGCCAAGCGCAATGACGCCACCCTTATCGGGACCAACGCTCCAGCTCCGCCCGGCTAGCACCCCTCGCCGGAAGGACCTCAGGCCGCGGAACCCGATTACGGGATCCGCGGCCTTTGTCGTGTCCGGCTCCGCTCAGAAATCACCACCGACACCGTCATCCATTTGCAAACCGAGCAGGAAAGTCGCCAGGAGGTGGCCGAGATGTACGACAGCGCTCTCGCGCTGGTGGAACGGACCGGAGTCGAGCTCCCGTGCTGGAGCACCGACCCCGAGCTGTTCTTCGCCGAGTCCCCAGCCGAGGTCGAGCAGGCGAAGGCGCTCTGCGTCGGCTGTCCGCTGCAGACCGAGTGCCTCGCCGGCGCCCTCGAGCGGCGCGAGCCGTGGGGCGTCTGGGGCGGCCAGCTGGTCCTCCAGGGCGTGGTCGTGGCCCGCAAGCGGCCGCGGGGACGTCCCCGCAAGGACGCGACCGAGGTGGCCGCATGACCGCGATTCGCCTCGCCGGAGACCTTGACGAACTCACCGATACCCGTAGGAGTCACCTGATGTTGCTCATCCAAGAAGATCTCGCGAGGGCGCGGATAGATCGGCGCCTGAACGAGGCCGATGCCGTCCGCGTCGTACGCATCGCTCACGTCAGGCGCGCACGGCGCGCTCAGGGCCGGGTCGCTCGCCTGGCGCTGCGAGCCCGGTTGCTCGTGGCGTACGGCAGCACCCGCTGACGTCGGCCGCGCGCGAAGCAGGAGTTGAGGCCCCGTCCCACCGCCACCCGGTGGGGCGGGGCTTCGTCGTACACCAGGCTCAGGTGGCGGCGACATCCACCTGCTCGGTCGGCGGGAACGTGCCATCGGGCAGGCGCCCCTCGTCGTCGAGGAAGCTCGGCATCAGCCTGGCCATCTCGGCGCGGACCGGAACGGTTGCCCCGAGCTGGCACAGCACGCCGATGCCGCCGATGGTGACCCGGTGGATCAGCAGGTAGGCCGGCGGGAGGTTGAGCTGACGGCCCAGGACTGCGGCGGGGGAGCGGGGGTCAGCGAGACGCAACGCCTCCTCACGCAGCCACGCCCGGCTGAACGTGAACGTCTCGGTGCGCAGCGGCTCGAGGATCGGCAGCAGGTAGTGCAGAACCCCGGCCGCGTCGACCTCGACGTCGTCCTTGACGAAGCCCTCGCCGCGCAGGCCCTCGAAGACGTCGTCCGCCCGGTCCTGCAGGGCGAGCCGGGACAGCCGGCCGATGGGCTCCGGCAGTCCGGTGGGCAGCCGGTTGACGGCGCCGAAGTCGATCACGCCGAGCCGGCCGTCTGCCATCAGCCGGAAGTTGCCAGGGTGCGGGTCGGCGTGGAGGAGGCGGACCCGGCCCGGCCCGGAGAACATGAACCGGGTCAGCAGCAGACCGGCCCGGTCTCGCTGCTCCTGGCTGCCCTCGCGGATGATGACCGACAGCGGCGTGCCGTCGATCCACTCGCTGACCAGGACCCGGGGGGTGTAGGCGACCACGGGCGCCACCAGGATGTCCGGATCGCCGAGGAACCCCTTGGCGAACGCCTGCTGCGACCTGGCCTCGAGCTCGTAGTCCAGCTCCTCGGTCACCCGCGCCTTGAGCTCCTTGAGCAGCGGGTTGATGTCGAGGCCGGGGGAGACGATGGCGAACATCCGGGCCAGCCGGGCGAGCTGGTTCAGGTCCGAGATGAGCGCCGGTCCCGCGCCGGGGTACTGGATCTTGACCGCGACCGGGCGGCCGTCGCGCCACACCGCCTTGTGCACCTGGCCGATCGAGGCGGCCGCGGAGGGCACGTCGTCGAAGGACTGGAAGTACGAGCGCCAGTCGGTGCCCATCTGGTCGTCGAGGACCTTGTGGACGCTCTCGACCGGCAGCGGCGGCGCCGACTCCTGCAGCTTGGTGAGGGCGGCGCGGTAGGGCGCAGCCAGGTCCTCGGGCAGGGCTGCCTCGAAGACCGACAGCGCCTGGCCGAACTTCATCGCGCCGCCCTTGAGGTCGCCCAGGACGCGGAAGATCTGCTCGGCAGTGCGCTGCTGCAGGTCGGCCGACACGACGTCAGCGCTGATGCCGCCCATGCGCTTTCCCAGGCCCATGGTGGCCCGTCCGGCGACCCCGAGGGGCAGGCTGGCGATCTTGGCCGTACGGAAAACCGTGCGGCGCGGGATGTCGGTCACCGTTCCATCATGCAGGGCGCTGGCGTTTGGCGCAGGGACAGTCCGGATGCAGGTGCCAGGAACGGCGCCGGATCCGCCAGTCGGACAGCGTGATCTCGAGCGACCCGCCGACTGTCGGCGGAGGGTCTCCGTCGAGGTGACTGACCACCTGAACGGTCGCCGTGGCCGCGGCCATGGCCGCCAGCGCGGCGGGACACCGCAGCTGCTCGGAGCTGCGCCGGAACTGCAGCGCCAGGCTCGGCCAGCTCGGGTCGCGGTCGGCCCGCTGCAGCTCCTGGCAGTGCAGGCACGACGAGCGGCCGGGCAGCACCAGCGGACCCACGATGGCGGTCAGCTCACGCACGGACACCGCCAGATGCGGAATCGTCAGGTGGTCGAGGACGGGGAACGACTCGTAGTCGAGCACGCCGACGGTGGCCAGCACGACGAAGTCCGGAGCCCGTCGCCCGACGGTTGCCGGAGCCAGGGCGGCCAGCGTCGGGTGGACGGTGAGCCGGGTGATTCCCGCGGCGTCGAGCAGCTCGACGATGCGGTCGACGAGCACCGGTGGACCGGCGACGGCCAGACGTGCCTTTCGGCGGCGTACGAGCGTGGCGGGAGCGTGTCCCGGCTCCGGGTGCAGGAGGGACAACGCTGCCAGCTCCGGGCCCAGGCGGTCGCGGGCGCTCAGGTCGAGCTGACGCAGGACGGTGGCGTCGAGCGATGCGTCGTCGAGCAGCGAGGACCGGCTCAGCGCCGCGAGCACGGCGTCCACGGCCGCGCGGTCGACTCCGGCGGAACGAGCAGCCGCATGGATCTGCGGCAGGTCACGGGTGCCGTCCAGCAGGCTCAGGATCAGCCGGCCGTTGTCGTCGAAACCGTCGATGACCCTGGCATGGGCGGCGTCGAGGCCGAGCTGCAACGCGGTGTCGCTGCGCCACATCGGCACCAGGGCCGGTTTCAGCATCGGTCGCACGGGCTGCCCTCCCTCGGGAGCGCCCGCGGGTGCCGGGCACTGCCAACAGACTGGCAGCAGCCGGCGCGGTACGGGGCCGTCGTCCACATGGCCCTGGCTTGTCCACAACGCGGTTCGAGCCGGGACATGGGTCAGGGGCGGCACCGTAGGGTGCCGCCCCTGATCAGCGTCGGAGCCAGCGCGAGTGCAGAGGGCTTGCGCCGTGCAGTCGTCCGCGCCGTCCCTCGGTGCCGGCCGGTCAGGCCTTGCCGAGGATCCGGTTCATCTTGGTGCCGCAGACGGGGCAGATGCCCTTGGCCATCCGGCGACCGGAGTCGCTCACGGACACCTCGCCATCAAACGTGCGCTTTTCCTTGCACTTCACGCAGTAGCCCTCGTATGACTCAGCCACGGGGTCCTCCTTCAGGTCTCGACGGTGCCTGGTGCCACCGATCGTGGCCAGGACGGGGGCAACCCTACCCAAGGCGGCTCGCAGGGACGGAATCGTGTGGACTCCGGCTGCCAACGCTCCCCGGTGCGGGATGCGGGCCCACCATACGCTCCCGATGAGCCTGAATTCCCGCTTGTCACGCTTGGCAAGCCATCGGCGCGCCGCGGGACGTGCCCGAGCGGGCCACGCGGGACCGGCCCCGGCAGTCGAAACCCCCGACTCCGGGGACCGATGTCCGCCTTCCCCTTGCGGTCATCGACCCCGGAGCGGGGGTTGCGATGAGGTCACGCTAGGTCCGCCCTTCCGGGGCAGTCAATGGCTCGCACCGCAGTGTCGCCACCGGGCTGTGGACGACCCCGGGGATACGGTGGGGACACGGTGGAGTGTCGCTGTGGACAACGGTGACAGCGGTTGTGGACAACGGCGAAGTTGCGCTGCCGAATGGTCCCTGACCTGCACTGATGCGCTGGCCGTGGTGTGGACAAGAACTCCCTGTCCCCGGGTCGGGAGAGTCGGGTGGACGTCGTCGGGCCCGCCGCCTAGCGTCGCTGTCATGACCTTCCGCCGCACTGCCGCCGACCCTGCGGCACCGGGCCTTGCCCCGACGTTGCCGGACACCGAGCCCGAGGTCCAGATCGTCCGCAGCCGACGCAGGCGGCGGACGGTGTCCGCCTACCGTGAGGGCGGTCGGACGTTCGTGCTGGTGCCGGACGGGTTGTCACACGCCGAGGAGCAGCGGTGGGTCACCGACATGTTGGCCAGGCTGGCCCGGCGTGAGGCCAGGGCCAAGGTCGGTGACGGCGACCTGACCGAGCGTGCTGCCGCGCTGTCGACTCGCTACCTCGACGGCAGGGCCCGGCCGACCAGCGTGCGCTGGGTGACCAACCAGAACAGCCGTTGGGGCTCGTGCACCCCGGCCGACGGCACGATCCGGCTGTCGCACCGGTTGCGTTCCATGCCGGCGTGGGTCATCGACTATGTGCTCGTCCACGAGCTGGCCCACCTGCTGGTCCACGGGCATGGCCCGCGCTTTTGGGCCCTCGTCGAGCGCTATCCCCGTACGGAACGGGCCCGTGGCTTTCTCGAGGGGGTGGCGTTGACGGCAGGGCTCAACCTCGAGTCCGACGTGGACGGCGGCCCGGACGAGCTTGAGCTCGACGAGCGTGACGAGGACGGGCCCGCGGCGTGACACAGTCCCCGGACGGTGTCGACCGGTGGGCGGTCGTGCTCGCCGACCCGGCCGGCGCGGCCGCTGCCCCGCCGGGCGTCGACGGGCGCAGCTATGCGCTGGCCATGTGTGAGGACGTCATCGAGCTGGTCGGCGACCTGGCCATCGTCACGCCGGCGGTGCTGTGCCTCGACGGCGCTGACGCGGCCTGGATTGCCGACGTAGCAGCACTTTCCTGGCCGGGGACCGTCGTCGGCCACACGACCAGCACCGACGCCGGGGTCGCTTCCCTGGTCGCTCTCGAGCTGGCCGCAGAGCACGGTGCCGATGCGGCTGCTGTCCTTGCTTCCGACGTACCCGACCTGCCTGGACTGCTGCTGGGCAAGCTGTTTCGGGCGCTCGGTGGCCATGAGGTGGCCGTCAGCCTCACCAGCACGGGCGACGTCGTCGCGCTCGCGAGCCGGCTACCCGTGCCGGGGTGGCTGAGCGCCGACCCGTCGCTGCTGCGGTCCGGCCTTCAGCTGGCGGCCGACTCGAGGGTGTCGGTGGGGCCGGGATGGCACCGGCTGCGCACTCCGGCTGACGTGCGTCTGCTCGATCCCGGCCTCGAGGGCTGGGCGTCGACCAGGGCGTTGCTGACGGCGCCGGCCCGCTGATTGTCGTTCGCCGGGTGTTGGCGCAGTATTTGCCTGTCGCGGGCATAATGGCTGCCCGACAGTGAGGTCGGTCGGCGAGGGGGTTTTGGCGATGCGGGGTCATTTCAGGGCGAGGGTATTCATCCGCCGGACTGTCGCGGGAGCAGCGCTGGCGGGGCTGCTGGTCGTACCACTGGTGGCCTCGACCGAGGCCTCGGCAGCGGTTCCGGTCAACACCCACTTCGCCCTCGGCCACGGCGAACACCCCGACATCGCTGTCGGAGCCGACGGCACTGCCTACGTGGCCTGGGTGCATCGCAGCTCGCCCGGCAAGGACGACCAGATCCAGTTCTGCCGGGTGCCGCGGGGCAAGCGTGCGTGCGTCGGCCTGACCACGTTCCACCTCGCGGGGGAGCAGATCGGCGAGCGGCCCTACGTCTTCCTTCCCGGCGGTTCACAAGTGTGGGTGCTGTCCTACCGCTGCTGCTTCACCCCCGCCGAGTTCTTCCTGATCGACAAGACCGTGATCCTGCGCAGCAGCAACGGGGGCAAGACCTTCGCAGCACCGCAGGTCGTGGGCGCGCACAGCGCTATGGGCGACGCGCAGCTCGGCCCGCACGGCACCGTCTACACGATCGGTGATGTCGAGACCGGCGGGGTCACCGTTCAACGGGGCAACCTCAACGGCACCGGCGTCAGCTCGGCCAGGGCGCGGCTGGGGGCTGATGAGTACGGCGGCAGCCTCGCGGTCCTGCCCAACGGCTCGGTGCTGGCCTCGCACTGGGACTTCCACGGAGCCGGCCCGAGCACGCTGCACGTGTCACGGTTCTCCGGAGTCGGCGACGCCAACGCTTCCGCATCGTGGAAGACGGTGTTCACGGCTGCAGCAACGAAGTCGCCGACGACCGGCGGCAAGTACACCGAGCTCGCGAGCGGCAAGAAGGGCGTGTTCCTGTTCAGCCAGGACAACGAGGTGTTCGGACGGTTCCAGGTGCGCAAGTGGAACGGTGCGACCTTTGGCAAGCCCGGCTTCATCACCCCTGCCGGTCAGGACAACATCTTCCCCTCGTTCTGGGAGGACGCCGCGGGTCGCACGTCCGTCGCCTACTCCAGCCAGAACCGCCTCGTCACGTATCGCTCGAGCGACCGAAAGGGCTTTGCCGCGCCGATGGCGCTCAAGGCAGCGAACGCCTACAACCTGCGCGGTGCCACGGCCAGCGACGGCGGCGGTTTCGTCGCCTATGACGCCAACGACGGTGCCGGGTTGGTGTCCCTGGTTCCGATCCCCGCGCACCGGGTCATCACCGAGTCGGTCAAGGGCGCGACCATGACCGGCAGGGTGGTCGCTTTCCGTGCCGGGCAGCCGGTCGTGCTGCAGCAGGCGACCAAGAAGGGCTGGGTCACCGTGGCGACGAAAAGGCTCAGCGCCAAGGGCACCTATGCCTTCAGCCTCGCCCACCGCCTGGTCAAGTACCGAGCGGTGGCCCTGGCGACCGAGGGCTACGGCGAGGCCGACGGCGCAGCTGTGCTCCGGCGCTGACCCCGCACCCAGCGCCGCCTAACCGATCAGGTCACGCAGCCGCGCGGTGTCGGATGGCGTCCAGCCGGCTGGCTGCGTGACGGCCGCCCACGCATCCACGTACTCCTTCTTGTAGACATGGCCGTGCCCGTCGGGGACACCGGTGGAGAAGACCATGTCCGCGGTGACCTGCCAGAACGTGACCCATGGCAGCCACTGCGTCGCCGGCAGAACGTCGGCGCCGCGGGACTCGCGCAGCCAGTCCGGCTTGTGCAGCAGCAGGTCGCCCGACCACCACACGATCGGGTCCGATGCGTGCTGCAGATAGGTCACCCTGGTCGTACCCCACGTGCTTGCTGGCTGCCCCAGGTCCGCCGGCGTGGCCGCCCAGCGCGCGATCGCGCCCTTCTGGTACACCGGCAGCCGCTCGAGCGAGCCGGGGTCCCGGTTGTCCACCAACGACTTCGACAGCTCGGTGAAGTTCGGTGTCCCCGCGAGAACAGCCCCTCCGGTGCGGGCGGCCAGGTCGTCCAACGAGGTGAAGGCCTCCTGCCCACCGAAGGAGCCGAGGCTCTCACCGGCGATGTAGAGCTTCGGCCGGTGGTCTACCGGCAGCTGCTTCCACTCGTTGTAGACGGCGTCGAACATGGCTACGCCGGCTTCCTGCGCCTTGGACTTGTCGACGAGGAACGAGATCCAGCTCGGCAGGTACGAGTACTGGCTCGCGACGATCGCGGTGTCCCCGCCGAGCATGTACTCCAGCGAGTCGACGCCTGCCGGATCGACCCACCCGGTACCGGTAGTCGTCTCGACGACCAGCGCCTTGCGGTCAAAGCCGCCGGCGCGGCGCAGGTCCTTGACCGCCAGATCCGCCCGAGCCCGGACATCGGGGGCGGACTGCAGGCCGGCGTAGACGCGGACCGGCACCATCGCCGGCCGTCCGGTGAAGTGGGCTATCTCCGCCTGGGTGGGGCCCTTGCCGACGAAGTTGCGGCCCTGCCGGCCCAGGGTGTCCCAGGCGATCAACGAGGAGGGGCTGCCGGATCGTTGCGTGGCCGTCGGCTGAACCGCACCAGCATCGGTCGTGGTGTCCTTGACGCTGAAGGCTTCGTTGGACACTGCGATGAACCCGCGGAAGAGCACGCCGCTCACGAGTCCGACGACGAGGAGGACCACAGCGGTGACGGCGATTGTCCGGGCCAGCCACAGCGGCAGCCGGCCGATCGTGTGGCTCAGCACCCAGTCGGTGAGCCGGCGCAGCACCCGGCCCAGCGCCACCAGCCCGACGAAGACGAGAACCGCGGCGATGGCGATCAGGGGTGAGTCGTACCCGGCCGGTGCCGGAACGCCCATGAGCGCATGCAGGTCGACCTGCCACCGCCAGCCCGCGACGAGCACGACGATCGCGAACACGCCTCCGAGGGCGGCCAGGATCCGCCAGGCGACGCGGAGCGTTGACGGCGTCGGCTGCCAGTGGCTGATGCGGCGGACTGCCCAGGCGATGGTCTCGCCCACGCCGTAGCCGAAGGCGCCGACGATCCCGGCGAGCAAACCCTGCAGGATCGGCGATCGCGGCAGCAGCGACGGGGTGAACGATGACGCGGCCAGCAGCAGGCCCACGAGGGTGCCCGACCAGCCGTACCGCGGCAGTCGACTCAGGACTGCGTGCCGGCGACCGGACGCGACCTGTGGCTTGCTGGCATCCTGTGTCTCGACACTCATGTCCGTGCCTCCGACGCCAGGGTGCCCACGGTGTGCCGGATCCCGTCCGGGTTGAGCTCGCCCACGGCAACCATGCAACTGTGGGCTGTCGCGAGGAGGCCTTGGGAATGCGGTGGAGTGCCGGTGCAGCCACGCGGGCCTGGACCGCCACTGCTGCGTGCGTCGCGATCCTCGCGCTCTGGGACGCGGCCTTGCGTCCGGCGCTGCCGTCCGCGGTGCACGTGGAGGGGGGCCTCGTCGTCGCGACCTGCGTGGTCGGGCTCGGACTGTGGGCCGGTCTGGACCTCGACGGCCTGGGACTGTCCCCGCGCCGCCTGACTGCTGGGCTGCGCTACGGCGGCGTGGCCTTCGGCGCCGTGACGGGGGTCGTACTCCTCGGGCTGATGATTCCGGCCACGCGGCACTCGTACCACACCGGACGAGCGGCCGTTGGCGCCGCGCACCTGCTGGTCCAAGTCCTGGTCGAGATCCCGGTGGGAACCGTGGTCGTGGAGGAGCTGGCCTTTCGCGGGAGTCTGCTCGGGCTGCTCCGGCTGGAGCTGTCGACCGGGTGGGCAGTCGTGGTTTGCTCGGTTCTGTTCGGCCTGTGGCACGTGCCGAGCGTGGTGAGCGTGACGTCGGGCTCGGTCGGTCATGTGCTGGCCGCGGTGGCCGGAACGTTCGTCGCGACCTTCGCGGCGGGGCTGGCGTTGTGCTGGTTGCGGATCCGCTCCGGAAGCCTGCTCGCCTCGGCCATGGGACACCTGGCGACCAACACGGTGGCCCTGATCGTTGCCTGGTTCGTCGTCCACTAGGGAACGTCCGCCTGCTGCGGAGAACACCCGCACCTGCCCGCTTGCCACGTCGGCCGCTCCCGCTTACTCGTCTCCGCTCGCCGGAGTTCCGGGCGGCGGTCATGGTCGTGATCGACGAGTTTGCCATCGCGAGGTCGCGATTTGATGGTGTTCACCGGAACCGGCGTTTCCGGACGTCGGCGGCCGTCACCCGTGGGGCAAGGTTTTCAAGGGTTTTGCCAGGGTCGCCGAGCCGGCCACCCGGACGGCGGACCTCAACGGGAGTCAGCCGACCGGGCCGCCGTCGGTGTCGTCGCGCAGCTCGGAGCGCTCGGCTGCCGACGGTTCGGTGGGGGCGTCCGAGGCGTTGAGATCACCCAGGGAGGACAGGTCGAGCGGGCCGCTGTCGCGGGCCACGTAGCCTGCCGGGTCGTCGATGTCGGCACTGTCGGGCATCAGGTCGGGGTGGGCCCACACCGCGTCCCGGCCGTCGATGCCGCGCTCCTGCGCGAGCATCGCCCACAGGGTGGCGGCCTCACGCAGCCGGCGCGGCCGCAGCTCGAGGCCGACCAAGGTGGCGAACGCCTGCTCGGCGGGCCCGCCGGCTGCCCGGCGTCGCCGGGTGATCTCGCGCAGGGCCGTTGCGGACGGCAGATGAGCCGATGCGGCTGCGTCGACGACCTCGTCCACCCAGCCCTCGACGAGAGCCAGCGCGGTTTCCAGGCGCTCGAGCGAGGCCTTCTGCGCCGGCGTCGCCTCGGGCTCGAAGAGCCCGCTGGACAAGGCACTTTGGAGCGCCTCGGGGTTGCTCGGGTCGAGCTGGGAGACCGCCGACTCGATCGCGGACATGTCGACGGTGATGCCTCGCGCGTAGTCCTCGACGAGGGACAGCATGTGCGAGCGCAGCCACGGGACGTGGGCGAAAAGTCGTTGGTGGGCGGCCTCACGCAGCGCGAGGTAGAGCCGTACCTCGTCCTCCGGCACGCCGGTGCCCTCGCCGAAGAAAGCGACGTTCGTCGGCACGAGTGCCGCCACTCCGGCCGGGCCGAGCGGCAGGCCGATCTCGGTCGAGCCGACCACCTCGGTGGCGAGCATGCCGACCGCCTGGCCGACCTGGCTGCCGAACATCGCCCCGCCGATCTGGCGGAACATCCCACCCAGGGCGCCGCTCATCGCGGCCATCTCGGGCGGCATCGACTCGGCCAGCTGACCCCCCGGTGCTGACAGCCCGGACAGCGCCTCGACCACGCGCGCGGCTACCGGGTCTGCCAGTGTGGACCACACCGGCAGGGTCGCCTGGACCCAGTGCTTGCGGCTCCAGGCCTCGGTCGTACGGATGCCGGTGGGCAGCGGGGTGACGCCGTCCAGCCACAGGTCTGCCAGGCGTAGCGCCTCATTCACGGCTTGGGTCTGGCCGGGGCTGACCATCGGATCGGTCTCACCGGCTGCTTCGTCGGCCACCTGGCGGGCAAGATCCCAGTTAACCGGTCCACCGGACCACGACATAAGGTCGGCGAAACGATGCAAGGCAGCCGAAAGATCTGCCTGCCCGCCACCGAACATGGCGAACGGGTCCTGCGGCTTGCCGCCGGATCCGTCCCCGTCGTCGCGGGGTGGCTGGAAGCCGAAGGGCAGGTCACTCACTTGGTCACTCCCGATCCCGAGGATCGCGGCCGGGTTACCGGCCACCTCGCGCCTAGTGTCAGGCTGACGTCTATGCGCTCCTCCACGGTAACCGCGGGACTGGGTCGATGAGTTCCCAGCCCTCCTCCGTTCGCGCAGGGCGCAGCCGCAAACCGGTGGTCGCGGTGACCGGCGCCGCCGGTGGCCTGGGCGCGTCGTTCGCGGCGCGTCTGGTCGCCCATGCCGGCGTTCGCAAGGTCATCGCCATCGACGACCACCGGGGCGAGCTGTCGGAGGCGACCTGGCGGCTGGCGGACGTACGCGATCCTGCGCTGGCCAGCAAGCTGTCGGGCATCGACACCCTTGTCCACCTCGCGCTCGATCTGGCGGTCGAGGCCTCGCCGGTCGAGCGCCGGGCGCTCAACGTCCGGGGAACCACCGTCGCACTCACGGGCGCGGCTGCTGCCGGGGTCAAGCGCGTGGTGCTGGTGACGAGCGCGCTGGTGTACGGGGCGCAGGTGCCGCGCGAGGGTCCGCTGGGCGACGGCGCAGAGGTGCTCGCCGACCCGGACGACTCCGTGCTCGGGGACCTGGTCGAGATGGAGGCGGTGGCCGAGCGGGCCAGGCGCGCTCATCCGTGGCTGGAGATCTCCATCCTGCGCCCGGCTCCGCTCGTGGGGCCCGGAGTCGACTCGGTGGTGACCAGGCACTTCGAGGCGCCACGCCTGCTGGTGCTGCGTGGATCCGCGCCGCAGTGGCAGTTCTGCCACGTCGAGGACCTGCTCAGCGCGCTGGAGACGGCCGCGCTGGGTGCCTACCTGCCGACGGCCAACGTCGCAGGCAAGGGGTGGCTGAGCCAGGACGACGTCGAACGGGTGAGCGGCCTGCGCCGGATCGAGCTGCCGGCATCGGTGGCCATCTCCACGGCCGAGCGACTGCACCGGATCGGGATCACGCCGGCGGCCTCCAGCGACCTGTCGTTCCTCGTACACCCCCTTGTCGTGACCACCGAGTCCCTGCTGGAGGCGGGTTGGCAGCCGGAGTACGACAACGAGATGGCGCTCGAGGCGCTGTTGGCCGAGTCGGCCAAGCACACCGCCCTGGGTGCCCGCCGCCTCGACCGCAAGGACGCCACCAGGGCGGCAGCGGCATCAGCGACGGTTGCTCTGGTGAGCACAGCGGCGTTGGTACGGCGAGCCCGCAAGCGCAGGCGCAGCTGATGGCCGGTGATTCCTCCCCGATCCGGCTGCTCGCGATCCGGGACACCGCGCTGTCAGTCGACGAGGCCCTGGCGGCGGTGGCCGATCCGCGGGCCGGCGGCATCGCCGTCTTTGTGGGTGTGGTGCGCAACCACGACGGCGACCGGGGGGTGGGTGAGCTCGGCTACAGCGCCCACCCCAGCGCCGCGCAGGAGCTGCTGGCCGTGGCGGAGGACGTCGTGGCGAGCTACCCGGTGTACGGGCTCGCGGCGGTTCACCGCACCGGCGACCTGGCTGTCGGGGAGGTGGCGGTGATCGTCGCCGTCTCGTGCGCACACCGGGGTGAGGCCTTCGACGCGGCGAGGGCGCTGATCGACGATCTGAAAGCCCGGGTTCCGCTGTGGAAGCACCAACGGTTCCTGGATGGTGACGCTGAGTGGGTAGGCGGGCTATGACCAGAGCGTGACTGGCTTTACCATGGGTGACAGTCGCGGCCCGTCGAGGGGCTGCATCGCGGGAACGGAGGCCTGGCTGTGAAGATCCTGATCTGGGTCGCCACCCCCATCGTGCTGACCGTCCTGGCCTGGATCGCCTACCGGATCGCCAACCGTCCGGACGCACCGCTGACGCCCGAGGCCAGCATGCTGGCGCACCAGCGGTTTCTCCAGGTCCTCGAGACCCCGGTGCCGGCGCCGACACCGTCGCGCTGGGCCGGCTCCCAGGCTCGTGGCCGCACCACGCCTCCGCCGCCACCGGCGCCGTCGGACCGGATGTCCTCCCAGCGCTGAGTCGCTGCTCCTTTGCGCCATTTTGTCCGTCGGGCTGATCCGTACGGGTGAGCGTTGCCGTCGCGGTGGTGGCCCGTTCGGCCGGATCACTCAACATCGGGTGCCACAGTGCCGAGTCCCTCAGGTGTCATCGACCTGATCGAGAGGGGCCCGCCCCGTGGAGCACGTCGTCTTTTACCCGGGTGCCGACGGCACAGAGGCCTTCCGCCGAGCGGCGGACCTCGAAGATGCCGTTCGGATCGTCGAGCACCTCCGCAACGACAGCGGGGTGGGGGACGCGAGCGTCTTCGCACTGCACCCG
This sequence comes from uncultured Actinomycetota bacterium, assembly GCA_963797535.1. GTDB lineage: Bacteria > Actinomycetota > Actinomycetes > JAWWOL01 > JAWWOL01 > JAWWOL01. The sequence goes on from CAWCPQ010000004.1 coordinate 19,330, forward strand.
GTGCCGCTGGCGTTCCGCACCTATGTGCACGTCGAGCTGCCGGTCGGTGAGGCTTCAGAGAGCGACGAGCTGCCGTCCGATGAGCTTGCGTCCGACGAGCCGGAGGCAGTCGAGGCCGAGGCTGTTGAGGAGTCGGTAGTCGAGGAGCCCGCGGCCGAGGAGTCCCCGGTCGAGGAACCCGCGCTCGAGGAGTCCGTGGCCGAGGTTGAGACTGTCGAGGTTGAGACTGCAGAAGAGCCCGACGCGGAGGAAGCGACCGCTGAGGAGCCCGAAGCCGAGGTCGAGACGCTGAGGAGCCCGCAGCCGAGGTCGAGGACGCGGAGGAGCCCGTAGCCGAGGTGGAGACGGCCGAGGCAGTTGAGGCTGTCGAGTCCGAGGAAGCACCGGCCGACGTGATTGTTGACGTGATGGACCCGTCCATTCCGCCGCCCCCGCCCGCGCCGCCGTCCTTCGACGTCGAGCCCGCCGACGCTGCGGCCGCCGAGGCTCAGGTTGAGGCAGAGGTCGAAACCGCAGCCGACGGTGAGGTCGCTGAGGCTGAGGTCGCCGAGCCCGAGGCCGAGCAGGCCGAGCTGGACGGGATGCCCCCCGCGCCCGAGGCGCCGGTCGACTTCTTCGAGCCGATCGACGAGTTCATCCCCGAGCCGGTCGATGTCGAGGGCGACTTTGACCAGCACGAGTTCGAGCAGGCCGAGTTCGCTGCCGCGTTCGAAGACAGCAACCAGGTGACGCCGCACGAGGCGCCCACCGAGTCCTCGATCGAGGAGGCTGAGGTTGCTGCCGTACTCGCAGCAGTCGATCAGGCGATGGTCCTGGGTCTGAGCGAGGAAGAGGTGGCCGCCGAGATCGCGATGATCGAGGCCGCTGCTGAGGCCGAGAAGGCACAGGTTGCTGAGGCCGCGGCCGAGCAGGCCGAGGTCACCGAGGTCACCGAGCAGGACATCCCGGTCGCGGAGGCTCCCGAGTCCAGCCCGGCCGAGCTGCCGCCGCTGACCCTGGCGCCGGGGCCGTTGCTGTTCGACGGCGACGACAACCCGATCGCCACCACCGGCAGCTACGACGTCGACGAGGAGGAGCCTGCGGCCGAGCTGACCGCCCTCGTTCCCGCCGACTTCACCGATCTGATCCCCGCCGACATCGTGCACGGTGACCTTGCTCGCCACGGCGAGGCGGCGGCACCCGATGCCGAGCCCGTGGCGGAGGTGGCCGACGTGGTCGCCCCCGAGCCCGAGCCGGTCGTCGAGGCCGCGGTCCAAGCCGTGGCAGAGGAGGCACCCAGCACCGAGGACCTTCCGCCGATGGACGTTGCCGAGATCCCCTCGGACGTGTCCTCGATCGAGACGCTGAACGGCTCGCCGATCCCCACCGCTCGGGAAACCTCCGAGGAGCCCGCTCCGGCCGCCGCCCACAGCGAAGGCCCGCGCGGTCTCGGCTACTTCGGCGGCTGAGCACGACCTACGACCCACCCGAACGTCACGCGACACGGAAACGGCGGCTCCCGACGGAGCCGCCGTTTTTGTGTTTCCGTTCAGGAACGCTCGTTAGTGTCGCCGCATGGCCCGCCGAGTGATCACACTTGTCCTGTCGACCGCCCTCGTTGTCGCGATGGTCATCGTCGGCGCGCAGATGCATGTCCCGTACGCGGGGCTCGGCCCGGGGCCGACGTACAACACTCTCGGCACCGACGCCAAGGGCAACCCGTTCATCTCCGTCACGGGGCGGACCACCTATCCGACGTCGGGTCACCTCAACCTGGTGACCGTGTCGGTCAGCGGCGGCCCGCACTACCCGATGGATCTGGCCAATCGCTGCGCTACCTGTTCGACAAGCACGTCGAGCTGGTGCCGCAGAGCGAGATCTTCCCGCCCGGCAAGACCTCGGAGCAGGTGCAGCAGAGCGAGAACCAGCAGATGCAGGAGTCGCAGAGCTCGGCTCAGGTCGCGGCCCTCAACGAGCTCGGCATCAAGCCGACCGGCGTCCAGGTGTTCCAGGTCACGGCCAAGACCCCGGCGTTCGGCGTGCTGAAGCCGGCCGACCAGATCGTGTCGATCGACGGCAAGCCGGTCACCGACACGGAGTCCGTCCACACCCTGATCCAGGCGCACAAGCCCGGCGACACCCTGACGATCGGGATCACCCGTGGCGGCAAGCCGATGACGCTGAAGGTCGGCACCATCCCCTCGACCGACAAGGTGCCGCACCCGGTGGTTGGGGTGACCCTGCAGCCGTCCTGGCCGTTCACGGTGAACATCCACGTCGACTCGGTCGGTGGACCCAGCGCCGGCATGATGTTCGCGCTCGGCCTGATCGACAAGCTCACGCCCGGTGACCTGACCGGCGGCAAGTTCATCGCCGGCACCGGTGAGATCTCCGACGACGGCACCGTGTCACCGATCGGTGGCATCACGCAGAAGATGTACGGCGTACGTCAGGCCGGCGCGGAGTACTTCCTCGCTCCCGCCGCCAACTGCAACGACGTCGTCAAGGGTGGCGTGCCGGCGGGTTTGACCGTCGTCAAGGTCACCAAGCTGCACGACGCGCTCGCAGCAGTGAAGGCGATCGCAGCCGGCAACGCCAAGACGCTGCCGCCCTGCACCGCCTCCTAGTCCTCGGCGAACGTCTCGAGCAGGGCGTCGGCGAGGCCGGGCGCTAGGTCGGGACCCACGACGACGTCGTCCGCTGAACCGTCCGCGGGGGTCTCGCCGTCGGCCCGCAGCCGCAGCGTCGCCATCCTGGAACCGTCCCGGAGCACGCCGACGGCCAGCCGCACCTCGCGGCGAGCCGGGTGCCCGGCCGCCCACACCGTGGTCGCGTCATCGTCGAGATCCTCGGGCGCCGACTCCTCGGCACCCGGCGGAAGGACGACGACCTCGTTGACGACCGCGCAGCCGACAACCTCGGCCGGCCAGCCGATCCGGGCCAGCAGCTCGTCCAGCGCAACCTCTTCGAGACCGTCCTGCTCGACCGGCGTCAGCGACCCTGCGACGGCCTCATCCACACTGTCAGGGTCGAGGCCCAGCCGCGCCGCGATCGCCGGTTCGCGCCGTACCAGGTCCGAGGTATCGACCAGCGCGAACAGGCGCGGCTTCTGGTCCCAGCCGTCGTTCGCCACGTACTCTTGATCTCGGTCATGACTGCTGTCAGGTGGTCACTCATGCGGCCATCTTGGCGGTCTAGGGTTTTGTTCGGCCCGTCGGGGTCGGTATAGTCTCTAGAGCACCCGACGCGGGGTGGAGC
>CAWCPQ010000005.1:0-613759 GCA_963797535.1 uncultured Actinomycetota bacterium
TCAACGCGGCTCCCAGACGACGATCGCCGACCGGGAAGCCAGCTGGACCTGCCCCTAGGGTGGCTCCATGGGCGAAACGAGGTACCAGGTCTTCAAGTGGGTCACGGAACAGGGCGCTGATGTGGCCGCAATGGTGCCACCCGGTCGCACTCTCACCGAGCGGCAGCGAGCCCACATCAGTGCGGAGGCAGACAAGCTGCACGTTGTCGACCCAACAGGTAGCTTCCACTTCACCCTACGATTCGAGGACACGGACCCCGCTTGACCGGGGGCAGCAACTCGCTTTCCCGGCAAGCGATCGGCGGCCGATACCGGAAATGTTGGCGGCGGTGCCTGATTTCTGCCCGCCCAGGGCAGTGACAAGAGCGCACCGAGCGGGGAGGGGCTCAGCGGGATGTGCAGGCAAGCAGTGACAATGTTGCACGCATTCGCTGATTCTCATCTCTGGCCACACGGTCATCGCCGCAGACGCCGCATCGGCGCGTGTGGTCGAGGCAGGTCACTTCCTGACACCGCCCAAGGTCAGGCATACGACGACGAATATGGCGAAGAGCGCCCAGATCAGTAGCATCGCCAGCAACTCATCGCGGCGACGCTTGCGCTCGTCCCACTCGTACGGGTGTGGAGAAACCCTACGCACGCCAGGCTGGTCAACATTCATAGGGACAACGTGACCCTCGCAGTGGCCAGGGTCAAGGTGCAGGGGCACCGGGCCGAGGGTGTCGATCGCGTTGTCGCTCGGGCCGAGCTCGGCTCACGAGTTGCTATCGCAACCACTCGCCCTCGTTGGCACCCGTACCCATCGAGGATCGGCCAAGCGGAGCTCCACCCCGCACCGGACGAGGATCGGCGATCGGGTCCACTGGTCTTCTGCAAGGAGGCGCTGACCACACGCCGGATGCGGCGCTACAGCTCGGGCCGCAGGTGGGTGATCGCCCAGCCGGCCAGGCTGCCCGGCGTGCTCGTCAGGATCGTGCGCGGCTGCTCTGGGATGAACCCTTCGCCCATGACCGCGGTCATGCCGAGAATCCCGGCGACGGCGACCTCAGTCATGCCGGCATCGCGCAGGGCGGCGCGCTGCTCGTCGGCGGTGATCCGGCGCGCCTGGATCGACCTGCCGGTCGCGGTCGACAGCGCCGCCGCGGCCTGTGCCCAGGTCAGGTCTTCCGGCCCGTGCACCGCCTGCACCTGCCGCCCGGCCCAGTCCTTGGCGAGCAGGCGCACCGCAGCGACGGCGGCGATGTCGCCGGGGTCAACCCACGGCATTGCTGTGTGCAGTGGCCAGGTCGTGGTCAGCCACCCGGCCCGCAGCGCGTCGAGGTCCATCAGCAGGTTGGTCATGAACAAGCCGCAGCGCAGATGCAGCACCGCGGCGCCGGTCTCCTCCCGCGCCGCGTCCAGGCGCTGCTCGATCCGGGCCAGCCCGTCGATGAACCCGGCGCCGTGGCGCATCTCGGCGCCGATGCTGCTCTGGAACACCACCCGCGGGATCCGGTTCAGGCGCATCGCCGCGGCCAGCCCTTCCCCCGTACGCTCGGCGTCGGCGTCCGGGTCGGGCAGGGACCAGTCGTCCGGGTGCACCCAATAGACCGCCTCGGCGCCGCGGGTCGCCTCGACCACGTAGTCGGCGTCCCGCTGGTCCCCGACCGCCAGCTCCACGTGATCACGCAGCTCGGGATCGAGCCGGTCCGGGTGACGCAGCAGTAGGCGAGGGCGGACACCTGACTGCACCAGCATCCGGACGAGCTGCGATCCGACATGACCAGTGGGCGTGGTGACCGCGACAGTCACAGCGACCCCTTTCGGCAGAAGGTGATCCAGCTCAGGCATTCCCCGCGCCGCGAACGGCAACCCGGCCCGACTTGACGGCCACAGCCGGAACGGTCTCCACGCTGCGCCGTCACGACTGGCCTCCACCTACCAACTTCTTGCCATGAGGAGCCCGCCCCGGGTCGTGGTCCCGTTCGAACGGTGCTCCACTCGACGATCCCCGAACGGGCGGCCGTGCCTCGATGCCTTTACGAACGCCTGGGTAGGCCCGGTTCGTTAAGTTGACGTCATGAGGACTAGGAATCGGGCAGGTCAAGCGCCAGCGAGAACGCTGGTGCTTACGTGTCTGGAGCCAACTGGCTGCGAGGTTCACTTCGAGCCCATGGGCACACACCACCGCCTGTCTACCGGCGACATCTGGACGCTCACGGGCCCCGCGGTGACCGAGTCGATGGTAGAGGTCAGTTACAGCGCCGGGGGCTTGACCGTCGGCATCTACAGCGACGCCAGCGTCAACGTAACGACCAAGCTGGGCGTTGAGCTCGACCTTTGGCAGGACGGCTCAACTCTTTGATCGATCGCTGAACGGGCGACGGTTCAGAGATCTTCGTTTTCGGCGCCCCACGCCAGCTCTGACCAGCCGGGGACGTGCAACCTGTCCGTTGGCGGCACCAGCGGCGGGAGGGTGTTTCGGAACTCTCGGGCAAGGTACTCGACGAGGTTGTTCCCGTAGACGATGACGTCCGTCTGGTACACCGAGAACACCGGACTACCGGACGGACACGGCGCAGTCGGGAGGTACCGATGGGGCTGCAGCGGTACCAGCCGCGGCCATGCGGTCAGTTGCTCCCTGGCCAAGGCCAATGCCTGCGCAGTGTCGTCGGGTCGGTCCGGCCAGGATGACGGCCAGAAGGTGTTGTGCTCAACATCGAACAGAACGCCGTCGACCGGCCAGGCGAGACCGCTCCCCAGCTCATCCCGCGACCCATTTCGCCAGTCCGGCCACCACCTACCGCGGGGCAGCCTGAGCCACCCCGGCATGTCTGGAGACTTGCGGGGGTGGCTCACAACCGCGGGTCGGTGAAGGTCTTGGTCCAGCCATCTGGGGAGAAGGATTCGCTGGAGGCGATCGCGACACTGTTGCGTTCTTCGCGCGGTAGGACGTGGAAGGGGCCAAATCAAACTGGGGAGACCGGCTTTGTCGGTGCTCGGACCTAGCATGCGGAGCATGACTAGTCTGCGGAGCATGATGCGGTATATCGACGAGGATCTGCACGGTGCGGAGTTCCGCGAGTGCGATCTGACCGGGGCACGCTTGATCGGTGTCGCCATGCAGGATGCCGTGATCGACGGGCTCGTCACCAACCTCGTAGTGAACGGTGTCGAGGTCACCGAGTACGTCGAGGCGGAGCGCGACCGGCGTCATCCGGTGCGGGTGCTCATTCGCTCAGAGGACCCTGACGATCTACGCGAGGCATCGCGTCAGCTCCATGCCGGCTGGGCCGCCACGATCGAGCGAATCCGCCGTACGCCCGGCAGCGAGCGCCGCAGCGTGAACGACGAGTGGTCGGCGGTGCAGACGATGCGCCATCTGGTCTTCGTCCACGACTCGTGGTTCCGCCGCTGCTGCCTGGGCTCGACGGAGCTGTTCACGCCGATGGGTATCGGGCCGACCGTCGAGCCCTACCGTGGAGCGCACGGGCTTGACCTCTCGCTAGATCCGGTCCTCGAGGAGATCGTGAGCGTGCGCGACGCACAGGCCGCCGAGCTTGAGGCCTGGCTCGACGAGGTCACCGCCGTGCAGCTCGCAGCGCGAGCGCCGGTGCCCGACGACGATGTCTGGCCGCCGTACGCCCGGGGCCGCTCGGTGCGGCAGTGCCTCGGCACGGTGCTCAACGAGACCTTCGAGCACCACGGCTTCTGCGTTCGCGACCTCGACCTGATCGAGGCCCAGGACGCCGAGTAGGGCCGACTACGGACAACGTGCCCCCGCAACTCCTTGGCGATCACCGCGTTGTCGTCGCCGACGGCGAACCGCTCACCGGCCTCCATCCTGTGCTGCTCTCGCACCGCTCTACGCTCGGCGGTCAACCCGCCACCTTGCGCATATCTCCCACAACGGCCCGGCGGTCGGGTTCGTGTCACCAGACGCAAAGTAGCTGTCTGCAACAGTGGGGCTGCGAAAGGGTTTCGGAGTGGCTTAAGTGGTTTGCAGGTCCTGCGCATCGAATCAGGGTTCTGTCATTCTCGGCGGAACCGTGTGGAGGTGCAGGGATGCGACGCAAGTGGGGGCTGGAAGACCTCATCGAGTGCTGGACACTGGAGCAGGAGGAGCGGGCGCTGCTGGCCAACAAGACCGGTGCGACCCGGCTCGGGTTCGCCGTGATCCTGACGTTCTTCGAGCAGGAGGCCCGGTTCCCTCGCCGCGAAGACATCACGCGGGCGGCGGTGGAGCTCATTGCCGGCCGGATGTGGATCGGGAACAGCGCCTTGGTCACGGCGCCGTGGAACAGCGTGGGTCCGAGCAGTACGCCGGCGAAGATCTCACCGATGACGGCGGGTTAGCCGAGCCGACGGCATCCGGATCCCAGCAGCTGCGCGACGATGATGATCACGGCGAGCGCGAGCAGCATTTGCGCGTGCGCACCGAAGTTCACCGTCAGACTCCCCAGGAGGCGTTCACGTCGTCCGGTTGACCTATGCAGCGGCTCCAGCACGGCCACAGTCACCGGATTCGGCGACAGTGCCGTGTGGCTCACTCTTCGGGGGCGCTGCCGTCCGGCGCCTCGACGTGTGTGCACAGCCAGATCAGCAGCGGGCGGAAACGCTCGCACGCGGCAAGGACCGGCGACACGTCCTGAACCGGGCCGACGGACTCCAGCTCGCGCCCGACGAGGAGCGAACGGTGTTTGAGCAGGCCGGCGCGCGGGTGGTCGGCGGGAATGCCGCGTGGAACCCGCTTCATGACGTCCCCGAGGATCTCGTGATCGCTCCGCGCCAGACCGGCGAGCAGTCCTTCGAGCTCTGACCCGCTCTCCGCCGCCGCGACGGCCGAACGGAACTGCGCGATCTGGTCCGGATCGGCATTCCACCAGGCAGCCTTCACGTGCAGACCGTCGAGATTGAAGCGGAAGGCGATCTCGACGCGGCGCCCCGCGCGTACGGTGGCACACTGGTTCTGCCACCAAAACGCCGTACTCGCATACCCCCAGACCGAGAAGTCCTCATAGAACGGATCCGCTTCGGCCATATCGTTGAGAAGGTCGATCATCGGCTTTCGCACGAACTGCTCACGCGGACGCCGCACCCGCTCGCGGGTCTCCTTCGACGGTTCGCCGGCAAGTTCCAGCAACACGTCGTACGCCCGTTCGGTCCAGCCTGTGAATCTCAGGCCCACGCCTCGGGATGGTACTCCTCCACAATGAGAGCCATTGCTGCAGCAAGGCCCGCGGCCAGGGCCCAGGCTGGACCCCGCTCTTGCTCGGCCTTCTGCTGAGCCCGCTGAAAATCCAGCTCCCGCTGTTGGCCGGCGTCCAGAGGCTTCCTCATGTGCATCCATGCTGGGCCTTGTCCCCGCTGCTCACCCGGTCACCCACATCATGCGCTCTCGGCCCAGGATGGTGCTCCAGTGAGCGATCGGTCAGCGGTACGTCGATGACGTCGTAGAGGGTGAAGGCCTGCACGCTTGGGTCGTCGAGATCCGTCACGATGTACCAGTTGCCCCGAGGATGGCAGAAGGTGACCGTTCCACGTCGAGGCATGTGGGCATTGTCCCGATGCAACGACTCCTTGTCAGACGACCGGCAAGATCGAGAAGGTAGGCCGGGTCCCGGCCACCGATCGTCATCTGAGACGATGCCGCGGGACGATCGCCGGCGATCCCGTAGGCGGCGATAGCGGCGCGTTAAAGGTGTGCGTCCAGTGCACGCGGCGGAACCTGCGGCCGACCGGTGGCTTAAAACGAGGCGGCTTTCACGGGACCGCGCTGGCATCGCCGGACATCAGGGGGCGACTTGGCATACCCAGCCGAGCAGTGCCATTTCCGGTTCAGCTCGTGGTCCGAAGTGGTCGCCGTCCACCCACACGAGCTCGGCGTCAGGCAGCTGGGAGACGAGCCATTCACCGTGGGCTGCCGGTGTACCAAAATCCTTACGCGCCTGCATCAGCTTTGTGGGCGCGACTACGTCCTCCAGGGGGAAACCCCAATCCGTGATCAGCGACAGTGAGTCGTCCAGCCAGCCCGCCGACCCTTGCCGTACCGATTCGCGCAATGCCTCGTCCAACATGATCGCCTCTAGATCGGTCATCCCGTCGGACCAAGGGCCAGGTGAACTGTCTGCATCCGCGTCAAGATCACCGAACAGTTCAACCCAGCGTGCCACCAGGGCCGCTTCATCGCGTCGCCATTCCTCCTGCACCCGCTCGTCCATGCCCGCGAAGAAGTCCAGTCCCGCCGCATTGATGGGCGCCATGCCGACAACAGTCGCGCAGCGGGTGACCCGCTCCGGCAGCAACGCCGCCACCGCGAGCGCACACGGCGCCCCGCCCGAGATACCGACGACGCCGAACTGCTCGACACCCACCGCGTCGGCGATCGCCGCCACATCCGCGGCCGCGTCCACGATCCGCCGGCCCCTGAATCGGGTGGACAACCCGTAGCCCGGCCGGTCGTAGGTCAGCACCCGGGCACCGATGTCTGTGTAGATCCCGGCCGGCTCCACATGACGGAGGAAGCGGCTACCAGGGGTGCCGTGCAGCACGAACATGGGTTGCCCGTCAGATGCACCCCACTGACACGACGCGAGGCTGCGGCCACTCGGCCCCGCGACGATCCTTGTGCGGCCATCACCACCGAGACGCATTTGGTGGACCTCCTCGGACACGGCCGGTGTTGGGCGCATTGTCCACCACAGGGACCTGCCGAGATAGGCCCAGTCGCTGGACTAGCGGACCCGCCTGCAAGATCAGCGGCCGCCACTCCTCAGCTTGTCCAGCACCGCAACCAGGACCCGGACGCCGCAGCGCTTGACGATCGACATGTGCAACTCGGCACCGTCATCGGGCTCGCGCTGGGTGGGCGGACAGGTCGATGCAGCGCGACGCCGGGAAACTCGGTCGCCGTGTTCACGGGACGCCCATCCAGACCTTGCTGGGTTGTCGGGGGGTGGGCGAGACGGGATAGCCTCGCTCGGCGAGAGCCTGCATCACGTCAACGGTTCGCCGGGTCCAGAAGCACCACTCGCGACCATCGGGCAGGGTGAACCCGACCCGCGGGCCCGCAATCCGCGAATAGGAAAGACCACGGAGAGGTCAGCGGGCCCCGCGAGAAGCGGAATGCCGCCCAGCCAGTTTGGCCTCACGACCAGGTGCAGGGACTCCTGGGACACCTCCAGGACGCCCAACGGCCACGTGCCATTGATCCGCCACGACTGAGTCGGAACGTTCGCTCCGCCCACCCACCGCAACACCGGGGTCGGCACCCGCGTGACGTCGGCACCGTCGTCCATGGGCACAGCATGTACCACCAGAGCCGTGGTCGACTTGGACGACGGAGGACCTGGGTCCACGTCAACCGGTTTCACGGGAGATTCGCTCTTCCTCGTCTGGGAGCGCGAGCGAACAAAGTGCGTGGTGCGCATGGCGGCCGCGCATCGCCGCGCGGCTCCGCGCCGTCCCGCCAACCGATCGGTCATCGGAGCGGAGACTTTGGCCGAGCGCTCATCCGGCCACGAGCAGGATGGGGTTGTGTCTGTGCATTCGGATGTGTGAGGGCGGCGGGAGCCGGCGATGGGCTCGGCGGCCAAGACCTCCCCGCGCAAGTGGTCAAAGTGGAGCGTGCCGCCGAGACCCTCGGCCAATCCGTTAAGGGGCGAAGGAGCGGTAGGGCTTCTCCGAGCGGGGCACCGGAGGGTGCGAGAGAACGCCTGCGCCTGGGACACCGGTATCCATACCGGTCTGTCGCCGCAGGACGTCGCCCAGGACGAGGTGCCCAGGTAACTCGGTCGGGTACGCACCGGGTGCTGCGGGAGCGTCGGCGAACTGGGAAAATCCTCCGTCAATCGCGAGTGACTGGTCGAACCGGCCGGTGGACCACAGATTGCGAATCGTCTCCTGTGCATCCTTTCTGCTGTGGGACACGGCATACACCTGACTCCTGCGACTAGGCAGGTGGTCCTGAAGCAGCCGCAGGAAGTGTTCCTCCGCAGCCCGCCAGCCGATGGCGAGGACCGCGGTGGCCTGCGCCAGGTCGGCCTTGAGGACCTCGATGTGGCTGGGATCCATCACCAAACCAGGCTTGCCCTCCACCGGGATGGCGAGCATTGGCAACCAGGTGAGCAGCTGGGCTCCCCCGCGACTGGAAGGGAGGCTGTCCTCCATGGCCACCACTGCCGCCCCATGTGCCCGGACGGCATACTCCTTCAATGGGGTCACCTCGGTGGAGTTGTCGCACACCCACTGTTTGGCGTCGTCGCCGGATCGCAGTGAAGTTGCCCCCTTGGCGGCTTCCGCCCAGTTGACCGAGCCGTGCGGCTTGAGGATGTGCGGCGCCCCGTCGACGACGTAGGCGCCCAGTGTGGACGCGGTGAACTGCGCGCCGTACACGATCGCTCGTGCCCGCTCGAGCAGGAGATCATAGTTGAACGTGACCAGGGTGTAGGGCTCCGCTGTGTCTCGCTGCCAGCGGGCCAGCTGAGCCAGCAACGACACGTAGCTGGTCTGGTAGTTGGCCTGCTCCTCCCAGGCGTCCGGCCCTACCGTCAGAACCTGTTGCAGGTAGAACCGAACAGCCATCAGCTGCGCTCGCGCTCGCGGGTCTCCCGCCTCCTGCTCCTCCCACAGTCGGGTAAGCGCGTCCTCGATCGTCCCGCCGGCCTTCAGGGTTGCGCGGGCCTCCATCAGCGCCGGAGAAACTCTCGGCAGCGCCTTCACCGCGGCTTGGAAGTACGGTCGGTCGACCCAGTCAAACAGCGACGCAGCCAACGGCGGCCGGTGCATCACCTCCGTCCCCTCCGCTGCCCGTGGTGGTCGCAACGGGTTGCTGTCGAAGGACGCGCCAGCGCCCAGTATCACGACAAGCACGGTTCCTCCTACCTTCGACGCCAGTGTCTGGCGTTGCCTCGTACCCGCGTTGCGGGATGGGCGTCAACTCACCCCCCGGCGTGGTCGCGACCGGTGGCAAATAGTGACCTGGCTCGGCGATCTTACGAACCGCCCGGGTCCTGGGCGAGTTCCTGCTGGGCATCCTCGTCCGGTGCGGGGTGGAGCTCCGCTGACCGATCGGTAAATGCGACCCATCCGGTACCTGTGCGCTGTTGTCCTCGCACCGCTGCCGGGGACGACTGTTGTGCGCCGACCCGGTTGTTTCCCGTACCTGCCGAGTAGCTCGCCTCCTGACCCGCGGGCGCACCGAGTGCCATTAGTTGGCGTCGACGGATCCGTGCGTCCTAGCTGCCCGGACGGCCGCCTTGATGGCCGCAGCGGACTGCGCTGCGCCGTCGCGGCTCTCCAGGATCCCGGCGTGGTCGGTGTTAGCCAGCGCGTGCCGGGTGTTCGCGACAGTTGGGCGAGTCTGTCTTGAGCCGCCGACCAGCCAGCGGTGTCTTTGATCGACCCGGTCGCGGTCAGGACCACCAGGGGCTTGTCGCCGAGCGACCTGAGCTGCCCGCGCCTGGCGCATCGCGTCGCGGTAGCGAGCGACCTCGTTCCTGGCGTTCTCGAAGCCGCGGCTGCTGGTTTCGAAGGCGCGGACCTGTCCGGCCGCCGGCTGCGGCAGCGTCGACAACATGCTGCTGCTGACCAGTCGGCCGAGGCCGAGCCGTGCGACGGATGGAAGGACGCTGTAGCCGCGACGGATCATCTCGTACTGGCCGCTGAAGTCCGGGAAGGGCGAACTGTTCCGGGCTGGAGGAGTCGAGCAGGACGACCCCGGCGACGTCGTTCGGGTACTGGGCGGCGAACGCCAAGCTGTAGACGCCACCGAGCGAGTGGCCGGCCAGGAGGTAGGGGCCGTGCTCACCGGCGACGGCGAGCAGCTGGTGCAGGTCGGTCGGCCATCTCGTTGCCGTCCTGCGGGTGCGGCGCGTCATCGCTCCAGCCTTGACCGGCGCGGTCGTAGGCGCAGACGCGGGTATTCGGATGCGACTTCGGGCATGATGCGCGCCCAGCTCGCCGACATTTCCCCGGTTCCGCTGAGCAGCACGACGGTCGGGCTGCCGGTGCCGGCGCAGGTCATGTGCAGCGAACGGCCGCCGATGTCGTAGCGTCTGTCCGGGCATGGCGAGCGCGCGGTCATCGTGGGCCAGTGCGATGGTCTCGACCGAGCCGCCGACGGACGCGACAGCGAGGCCGCCCAGGAGTGCGTAGACGACCCAGCGGATCCGACCGGCCATCGATGCCCGTACCTGTACGACGCTCCAGAGCGTGAGCGCGAGCATCGCCGGCGGCCAGCACCAGCCGGCCAGGGTCAGCGCTGCTCGCCCGGCGCCAGAACAAGAAGTCCGGCGCCCGTGGTAGCCATGACGGCAGCGGGAACGTAAGCCCAACGCTGCGGTTGGCTGGTGAGCCGGGCCGAGAGCGCTGCAAGCGTCGCCCAGCCGGCGCCGAACGCCAGAAGTGCTGCACCGGTGATGCTGTGCTCACTGCCCCCCGCGAAGACGGTGAGCGTCAGCAGCAGCGCCCCGACGACTGCGATCGCGACGGAGCCGAGGACGACCCGAACCATTGGCCCGGTGGGGTCCGGAGCGCTGGTCGTCTGACAGTGGGACTGCGACTGGGACGGGCGGGTGATCGTCACGGCGATCCTGCTCTCGGGGAGGTTGATGCTGTGGGTTGGTCGACGCTCTCACCGTCCCTGTTTCGTCCGAGGGTCGCCCCGGTCAGTTGACCAGGTTGTGACAACCGGGTTGACGACGTAGCCGTGACGGTCAGACCGCAATGACGACCTGGCCGCGGATGTCCCCGGCTGTGAGTCGACGGATCGCCACCGGCGCTTCCGCAAGCGGATAGGAACGTTCGATGGACGGCACGACTTTGCCTGCGGTTGCGAGGTCGGCGAGGCGTTCGAGCCCGGAGTAGTGCTCCTTATTAAGGACCGACATCAAGCGTTGGGCGACGAAGGGGGAGAGGACGGCAGCGGTCAGTTGGCGACCCATCCCCGGGCTCCACTTGCTGTCGCCTTCGCCGCCCACGATGACCAGCGTTCCCTTCGGCGTGAGCGCCCGGCGAAGGTGTGACACGGAGGTCATTCCACCGATGTCGAGGACCACGTCGTACGTGTGCTGGCCGTCGGCGAAGTCCGCCTCGGTGTAGTCGATGACCTCGCTCGGCGCCCAGTGACGTCACCAGGTCCGCCTTGGAACCGCTCGCAACTCCGGTGACCGTCGCTCCCATGGCTACGGCAATCTGGACCGCGTAGGTTCCCACCCCGCCCGAGGCGCCAACGACGAGCACGCTCGATCCGGCGCGCCACGCCGGCAACATCAAGTGCCCGAAGAGCGGTCAGTCCGGAGATGCCCATCGCGGCGGCTTGCTCGTGCGTAAGGGTTGTCGGCTTCAATGCGAGCTTGTCCTCGCGGCAACGCGCGTACTCGGCGTAGGAGCCCTTGCCGATGCCGAAAACCTCGTCACCGACCTTGAACCGGGTGACCCCGGCACCAATCGCCGCGACGGTCCCGGCGACGTCCATGCCGAGGACCGGGTTCTTGGGCCTGCGCAGGCCGAAGCCCATGAGACGCATCAGGTAGGGCTCTCCGGTCATCACGTGCACGACACCTCGGGCGAGCCCGGCCGCGTGCACCCGGATCACGACTTCATGGTCGCCCGCCGTCGGGGCGGTCAATCTCGCGAAGTTCGAGTACCTCCGCCGACCCGTACCTGCTCTGGGTGATGGCCTTCATGTCACGAACTCCTTCGGTCGAAGCATTGGTGGCGTTGGGATCTGGCCACGTCAGCGTCAAGCAGCGGTCGTTGGTCGCGGTCATCTCCCACCCTGAGGCTGGGCTGCCTCTGTCGCCCCGGCGAAACGACCGGGTTCGGGCGGACTATCGGGCCGGTTCGGCGAGCGGGGTCAGCTGGAGCTGGGTCAGCTCAGCGCGGGAGCTCAGGCCGAGCTTGGCGAATGCGCCGCGCAGGTGGAACGCGACCGTCCGCGGCGAGATCCACAGCTGGGCCGCGGCTTCCTTGTTCGACAGGCCCTGTCCGACGAGCTGCGCGACCTGGAGCTCCATCGGGGTGAGCGCGGTCAGCGTCGACGGGTCCCGCTTGCGGGCAGTCTCACCGGAGGCACGAAGCTCCTGCGTCGCCCGGGTGGCGAAGGGTGCGGCTCCGAGGTCTTCGAACAGGGCCAGGGCCGCACGCAGGTGCGGCCGGGCATCGACTCGACGTTGGGAGCGTCGCAGCAGCTCGCCGTACGCGAGGTGCGTGCGGGCCCGCTCGTAGGGCCGGTTCGCAGCCGTGTGGTGCGCAAGCGCGGTCTCGAACCAGGCGGGTGCGTCCGCCGGATCCGCGAGAAGCGCCCGCCCGTAGGCGACGGCGGCATCAGCCCAGGCCCAGCCGGTCGCCTCCGCGAACACCGACAGCTGCTCGACCCATGTCTGCGCCAGATCAGGCTCACCGGCCCGGACGGCAGCGTCGAAGCGGTCGAGGGCAGCCATCCTGATCGAGAGGCTCGACGCGGAGCTGGCTCAGCTCGTGCAGCGCACCGGTCGGGTCGCCCGTGTGCGCCGCTTGGATGCCTGCGGACCATCGGGACAGGTCATGTACCGGGTCGCGTGAGCACACCAAGGTGCTGACGCCGGGCCTCGCTCGAGACGCGCCCTCGCCTCCTGATAGCCGTCCTCACCGCGCAGCGCAGCCAGCATCGTCAGCCAGCCGAGCGGGGTCGCAGCCAACGACGGCTGCCCCGTCGCAGCAGCCAGGTCGACACCCTCGAGGGCACTCGTCGCGGACGCGGTCCCACCGACCGGCCGGGTAGTCGGCGAAGGCCAGCCGGGACAGCGCGTACTGCACCGACATCAGCGCACCACGGTCGCGAGCCGCGCCGAGCATCCGCGTGAAGCAGCGACGGTGGCCGTCGTCGTCGCCCAGGTGCAGGGCCGCGTTGCCGACGTTGGCGATGACATCCAGGTCCTCGAGCGCGCCGGCCAGCTCGACCGCCTGTGACAACGCGGGGAGGGCCTCCTCCCACCGGTGGTCGGCGTCAGCGGTGGTTGCTGTCAGCAGCTGACGCAGGCAGCGGGTGCGCGGGTCGGTCGGGAGCGCAGCGTCGGGCCACGCCTCGGCGTCGGCGGGGACGTCCGCGTTGAACTGGTGGGTGAGGGTGGCTGCTACACGCATCTCGAGCGCGCGTACGGGGTCCTCGGCAACGACCGAACGGGCGGCGGTGATGAAGATGTGGTGGGCGGTGACGGCGGAGCCGACGTTGATCTCGACGCGGGCCCGCAGCCGGTCGATGTCGGCGCGCAGGATCCGGTCGTCGGCTAGCCCCCGTGCCGTCTCGGCGAGGGTGCGGGCTCGACCTGCCTGGCCGCTTGCCCAGGCGTTGCGCGCCGGCCAGGAACAGCCGCTCAGCGCGTGAGGCGTCGGTCGTGCTGAGCTCGGCGGCACGCTCGTAGGCAGCCGCGGCCGCTGCGTAGCCGCCGGCACTTTCGGCCCGCTCGGCGGTCCGGGCCAGGGCGTCGGACGACGTCCGCGTCCGGGCCGGTCGCTGCGTTGGCGAGATGCCAGGCCTGCCGGTCCGGCTGGCCAGGTGCTGCCGAGCACGGTCGCCAGCGCGCGGTGAGCGCTGCGACGTTCCTGCCCGGTGGCGGCCTGGTAGACCGCAGATCGGACCAACGGGTGCCGTACGCCCACGCTGTCGCGGTCGGTGACGAGCAGCCGTGCCTGCTCGGCCTGCCGGACGGCGTCCTGGACGTCGGCTTCCGGCACGCCCACGGCGACGGTCGCCTGCTGGACGACGGTGAGGCTGCCGGTGTCGTCGGCGGCAGCGACGAGCAGCAGGGTTTGGACGTGTTCGGGCAGGCGGCGGCAGCGGTCGAGGAAGACGCGTTGCACCCGGTCGGTCAGCTGCAGGTGATCCGGTACCGGTGCAATGCCGGCGCGCTGGTCCGAGGTGAGGGCGCTGGGGAGCTCCAACAGGGCGAGCGGGTTGCCGCCGGTCTGCTCGAGCAGAGCCCGCGTGACGGCGTCGGGCAGCTCGTTCCCCAGATGTTCGCGCGAGCAGCGCCCGGCTGGAGGTCTCGTCCAGCCCGGTGAGCGGCAGGCGAAGGGATGCCCTCCGCCGCCAGGGTTCGGGCGTCGCCGTCGCGGACGGACAGGACCGCCGCGACGGGATCGGCCTGCAGCCGGCGCAGGGTGAACAGCAGCGCGTCCGCACTGGGTCGCGTCAAGCCAGTGGGCGTCGTCGACGACGACGAGCAACGGTGCCCGTTCAGCAGCGACGGACAGCAGCCCGAGGATGCCCAACGCGATGGCGAACGGGTCGATCGCAGCGCCGTCCTGCTGGCCGAACGCGACGCGCAGCGCTCGAGCTTGCGGGTCCGGAAGCTGGTCGAGGTCGGCGAACAGTGGGTGGAGCAACTGATGCAGTCCCGCGAAGGCCAACGGCGACTCCGACTCCATCGCCTGGCTGCGCAGGACCCGCATACCGAGGTTGGCGGCGTCGATGACGACGGCCTCGAGCAGGGCGCTCTTGCCGACGCCGGCTTCTCCGCGCAGGACGAGCGCCGCTGCCGTTCCGGCCCTTGCCTGGTCGAGCAGGTCGGCGAGCACCCTGCGTTCGCGCTCACGCCCATGCATCACGTGCGGACGCTACTGCGGAAAAGCCGGCGCTCGACAGCGGCGGTGACTGGAACGGGCGACAACCTGGCCTTGTGACCGGGGCGAGCTGCCCTCGCGCGGTCGACCGTGGAGCGACCGCCGGTTCTCGGCGGCACGATGCGGGGCCACCCGCCGATCAAGGAGGCTCCCCTTGCCCGGATCCCATGCTGAACTTGGCACGCATACCTGGACGCTTCGCACCGGTGGCCGGCTGACCAAGGCGGAGACCCGCAGCCTGCTCCCCGGACTGGCGAAGGCGCACACGAGCAATGCCGCCGGGCGGCTCGCAATGCTCGCGCACCTCAATTCGGGCCGGCGGGCCCAGGTGCGGCTGGAGCGGCTGACCCCGCCGTCGTCGGTGCTGACCCGTGCTGCACAGGAGCGGGCCGCAGCACCAACTAACGCCGGCGCTGCTGCGGCCACTCTTACCGCACGTACGCGTTCGGAATGGCGGTCGGTGCCCTGGAGGGTGTCCAGGTTGACGCGGAGCTGTTGTTCGCGGCGGCGATGCTGCACGACATCGGGCTGACCGGTTCACGCACGGCGGTTGACTTCACGCTCACCAGTGCGCGGGCGGCTCTGAATGTCGCTGAAGACGTTGGGTTGTCGACCGCCGCAACGGAGATCATGCGGACCGCCATCACCTTGCATCACAGCCCCGGCGTGACTCTCGCGGACGGGCCCGTTGCGTACCTGTTGTCCGCCGGTGCCGGTGTGGACGTCGCCGGGCTCAAGTCGTGGAAGCTGCCGCCGGACGTGCTCGCGGCGGTTGTACGCGATCAGCCTCGGCTGGGCTTCAAACGGCACTTCACTGATCTGTGGCGTGCCGAGGCTGCGGCCGTTCCGGCTGGCCGGGCCCGGTTCCTGCGGCGGTACGGGGCGTTCGACCTGGCCATCAGACTCGCCCCGTTCAAGGACTGACCGGCCCGATGCGCCACGGTCACGGCAGGCGAGCCGTTGGGTGCGGGCGCTGGCTGCCGCACAAACCTGGCCATTGCGCCGGGGCGAGGGAAGCGGCTTCCGAACAGGCTCTCCTCATCCGCCGAAGCAACTGAGGAGCTTGCCATGAACATCGTCCGCATCGAGACCGTCCCGCAGACCTGGGACGACCAGATCGACACCGCGTTCTTCACGCTCACCGCCCGCGTGTTCAGCGCCGAGTTCCTCTACGGCGCGGGCGTACTGCTCGCCTCCTTCGACCCGAGCACCGCCACCGACGCCATCAGCGCCAGGTAGGGCCACGGCCACCGCACACCCACTACTACTGCCCTGGAGAACGACATGAGCCACACCGGATACGCCCCACGACGCGCAGCACAGCCCGGCCCTACGGCGCCGGACACAGGCCACGCCCCTGCCAACGACGACGCCACGGCCCTCACCCGTCGGGTCTCAGCGTCAGCGATCGGGACGCCTCGCCGGAGGACGGCCACCGTCAGCCCTGGACGGTCCTGGCCATTGCCCTGGCCGCCCAAATCCTCGTCGTCCTCGACATCTCGGTCGTCAACACCGCCCTGCCCACCATCGGAAGGTCCCTGAATCTCAGCAGCGGCGACCTTGCCTGGCTGGTCACCGCCTACCTCGTGATGTCAGGCGGGACCCTGCTTCTCAGCGGCCGCCTCGCGGACCTGCTGTCCCGACGGCGGCTCTTCCTCACCGGCCTGTTCGTCTTCACCGGCGCCTCGCTCATCAGCGGATTCGCCAGCAGCGGCGGTGAGCTCATCGCGAGCCGCGCCAGCCAAGGCCTGGCCGCTGCCCTCATGACCCCAGCAGCCCTCAGTCTCATCACGACGACGTACTCCGGAGCGCAGCGACGCAAGGGCCTGGCAATGTGGGGAGCCGTCGGCAGCCTCGGCGTCGCCGGCGGTGTTCTGCTCGGGGGAGTACTGACGACGTGGTTCGGATGGCAATCGATCTTCTGGATCAACGTGCCGATCGGCGCTGTCGCGTTCGGGGTCGCCTGCCGAGTGCTCCCGACCAACGTGCGCCACAACATTGACGTTGCGCAGTTCGACCTGCCGGGCGCAGTTGCCGTCCTGGCCGGCCTCGGATCCCTGATGTTCGCACTCGGCGGCACGCAGACCAACGGCTGGATCTCCATCAGGACCATCGGCGCGCTCATCGCATCGGCTGCACTACTGACGACGTTCGTCGTCATCGAGCGCCGCAGCCCTCGGCCGCTCGTACCGCCGCACACCTGGAAGATCAGGACCCTCGTCACGAGTACCACCGTCATGCTCGGCGTCACCGGCCTCCTCGTCGGCGCCGTATTCCTCACCTCGATTTTCGTTCAAGGCGTCCTGGGGTATTCCGCGTTGAAAGCAGGCTTGGCATTCCTGCCTTTCGCGTTGGCCATCACCGCGGGCACGGTCGTCGCAAAGCACCTGCTGGCCCACGCCTCGCCGCGCATCGTCGCCACCATCGGGCTGGTTGCAACTGCAGGCGCAGCGCTGCTGCTGGCACAGGCGACCGGCAGTGCGCACTATGCGGCCGATCTCCTGCCCGGACTCGCGTTGCTCGGCGTCGGCGTCGGCATGGTGTTCGTTCCCGTGTCAATCTCGGCCATGTCGGGTATCCCGCCGCAGCACGCCGGAGTGGCTGGAGGGTTCCTCATGACCGGTCACGAGGTCGGTGCCGCCCTGGGTGTCGCTGTCCTGTCCGCGATCAGTGCAAGCGCCGGCAGCCTTACCAGCGCAGCCGGCATTGTCGATGGCTACTCGCGCGGCTTCACCGGAGCTGCAGCAATAGCCATCGGGTTCGCCGTCATCGCCTACCTGCGGATGCCGCGCACTTCGGTCGCCGGCAGCAGCGGCGGCATGCATGGCCACCACTGACCGTGTGCGGCACCATGGTGCAGCTTCTCCCGCACGGTCTGCCGATCGGACACCAAGTTGATCGAACCCCGTCGCAGTTGCCGATGGTGAATTCAGGCGGTCGTCGCAACGATGGGTTGTTCGGGGTTCAGTATGAGTCGTTGCATCGCTTGGGCGGGGGTGATCCCGCCGAGGGTCTTACGGGGTCGACCGTTGAGCTCGTGAGCGACCTCGGCCAGCCGTTGCGGTGAGTGCACCGATAGGTCGGTGCCTTTCGGAAAGTACTGACGCAGCAGGCCGTTCGTGTTCTCGTTGCTGCCGCGCTGCCACGGGCTGTGCGGGTCGCAGAAGTAAATGTCCATCGTCGTGGCCAGGGTGATCTCGGCGTGCCGGGTCAGCTCGGTGCCCTGGTCCCAGGTCAACGATTTCCGCAGGTGCTGGGGCAGCGTCGCGATGACTTTCAGCAGCCCGTCGCGGACCTCGGTCGCGGCGTGCCCGTCGGGCAGGTGGACCAGCATCACGTAACGGGACTGCCGTTCGACCAACGTGGCGATCGCCGACGGCAGTTCGACCCCAGGATTAAGTCGCCCTCCCAATGCCCAGGCACCGCGCGGTCGGCGACCTCCGCTGGGCGTTCGCTGATCAAAATCATGCCCGGGATCCGCGAGCCCCGGTTGGACGCCGGGCCGCGGGGCGGCGCACCGCCCGCCCGGTCCGCAGGTGTTGATGCAGGTCAGCGCGCAGATGACCGCGGCCCTGGACGTAGAGGGCCTGGTAGATCGTCTCGTGGGACACCTGCATCTCCGCCCGGTCACCGAACGCCGCCGACAGGTGCAAGCTGATCTGCTCCGGAGACCACTTCACGCACAGCTTGGCCTGCACCGCCGTGGCCAAGCCTAGGTGGTCGAACTTGCTGGACTTCGGTCGCCGGCCGCGCAGCTCGGTCTGCTGCTGCGCCGCATACGGGCGGTACCGGCGCCGGCCGTCCCGGGTCGGCGGTGAACCGTTGCGGGCCAGCTCCCGGCTGATCGTCGACGGCGAACGGTTCAACGTCGTCGCGATCACCGCACCGGTCGCTCCCGCGAGGATCAATTCGGCGATGACCAGCCGCTCGTCCAACGACAAGTACCGCCCCGAGGGCTCCGGGCGTTTCCGAGGGACCCGGCCACCGGTTGCATCCCGCCATCGACGTCCACTATTCCTGTCCACCCCGACAGCATCACAGGCCGCCTGCAGACACGCCCCCTGCCCCAGCTGCACCCAGAACGCGGCCTTCTTGTCCACCAGCTGCTTCTTCGTCCACATCACCAGCAACACCTCACATCAGCAGGGTGTCGCAACGACCGCTTGAGCTCACCGATCCACGGCTGGGACTCGCTGGTTGCAGTGTTCGGCGGTGTAGACCCGGACCATTGGCTCGGAAGAGCCAAGCATCAATCAGTGGATCACCAGCACCATCCGAGGAGCTGAGCCGAACTCTGTGCTAGCGATGCCACAGTGGGTGAATCCGGCGGCGCCATAGAAACCCATGGCATGAGGGTTGGCCGTTACCTCCAGCCGGTCGACCCCTTGTGCTCGCAACACGTCCGCGATGCGTTTCACGAGCGCATCGGCAATCCCCCGCCTCCTCCAGCCGGGGTCGACGAACAGGTCTTCCAACTCAATGACGCCGTCCACCTCTGTCCAGGTCCCGAAGCCCACGACCGAGCCGTCCTCCTCCGCCACGTGGGTGCGCCCCTCACTCAGCGCCTCGGGTCCAAGGATCAAATGCTCTGGATGGGCCAGCAGGTTGGCACGGTCACCAGCATTCGACAGGGACGCGCTCCGAAACACATCCCTGGCGGCGGGAAGGTCGGCAAGCACACCCAGGCGGATCACCCTGACAGTCTGCACCGACCTCGAGTGCCGACGTCGACTTGGCCGGTGCCGTTCCGGCCGATCCAAGGCAGCGCATCGCCGACCTTGCGCCGGTCGCCCATCCCCTTTCCGGCGGACGATCGTCGTCTGGCCGAGGTGGTGCTTCCCAATCCGATCGCCTTGACGGGGACGCTGGAGCCCGGGCGCATGAAGGTGTTCATCCTCTCGGCTCTCTCTGCTGTGTCCCTGGACAGCCGTTGAAGCCACCCCTGCACGTGCGTTCGGCGGTCAGCTCAACCGGAACCCGTCGTAGTTCCACATGGTCACGCGCTCACCGGTGTACCAGTCACCGAGCCGAGCTCTCAGTTCCTCGGTTGCCGCGAGGGCCGCCCGGTTGCTGGCTGCCCCTTGTCGAGACGACCCCACCGCGTTCCTCAGCGCATGCTTGGCCTCGAGAAGCACTGGCAACCACGACCGCTCGCGCAGACCGATGACGGTTGCCGCTACGAGGAACTCGACGTCCAAGGCACCGCAGTCCTGATCGTAGAGCCTGTCCAGGCTGTCCAGGAGATTATTCAACAGCACTTCATCCTCGGGGGCCATCTGCCGAACCTACCCGCATGTGCCCGCTACGCGTGTGACTTCAATCTCCAAGTGGCCCGCGCCCAACGCCCGCTAGGCGCAGGCCGACTCACCGTCATCGACCCAGCGATGAAATCCGAGCACACCTAGCCTGGGTGAACTCCCCCCAGTCGTCGAAGCCCGACCGGCACACCTACGGGTCGATGGCCGTCGTACGGCTGACATCGTCCCGATAGGGCCCCGTTTCGGCACGAATCGCCGTCCCAGCAGGCGATCGGTTGCTGCGACGGGGTGAGCAGGTCGGCATATGCCAGAGCAGGAATCCTTTGGCACTATCTGGTCAGCGCCCGGTCCAGGCCTCGGGCCATCTTCACCCAGTCCGTGAGTATCCAGGGGCTCATCCGCTCATCGGTGGGCCGAGGCGCTACGTGGGCGGCGACAACGAACCCACTGTCGGCCCAGTCAGGGTCCTTCTTCCGGTGTCGGGAAATCCGGTACGAGTCGGGCCGCGGCGGCATCCCGAGCGTGCGTGACTGCAGCCGGTCCGGGACTCGGTCCAGCTCGCCCGAAGGAGGAACTCTTCGGCCATCCCAGTCCATCCACACCACGATGGGTGCCACACCGAGGCGGTGGTCGTCGATGCGGCCCACCCGCAATAGGGCCAGTGCGCCGTTGCTCGCGGTAAAGGCGAGGACGTCGCCGGTGCGAAGGTCCGTGACATTGCGCCACGGCCGGCGCAGGGTCTTTCTGGTCGGCTGCGGGCCGGTCAACTGCTGCCGCAGCTTCGCCAGCGCAGCGCGACGTTGTCCGAGTGCCGTGGGGCCCGCTTCCTCCCACAGCTCGAGGCCGCGCCCGGTGTCGATCACGTCCAGTGCGCGTCCCTTGACCTCGTCATCGAGCCTGCCTACAGATGACTGCGCCGCCGCGAGCGCCAACCACAGCTGGTGCTCCTCGTCGTCGCCCAGGTGCTGGTAGGCCTCGATCACTCTCGCGGTCGCCTCGTCGTCGGGCACCTGATCGTCGAGCAGCTCTCGGTAGTCACCGCGGACGTCGGAAGCAGTGTCATCGGAGAAGATCGCCGGACCATGTGCACCCATCCCGACATTGTGCAGCCTGCAGCTCAGCAGCCATCACACCGCTGCAGTGTCGCGACGAGGCCCTCGCGCGGCAAATCCACGTGGCAGTTGTCGAACCAGACGTGCGGCTTGACCCGTCGTGGTCAGCTCGACGTCTCGGCCAGTGCCCCGCTCCCAGTCACCGATCCCTGACTCGGACACCGTCACCGTGCTCGTGCCGGAGTCGCATCCGCGGTGGCGACTGTGTGTCAGTAGCCGTTGGCTCTCCGGACCCCCCACGTCGTGGTTGCTGTGTCGTCGATCGACCTTCGCCCTTGACCCATGCCGTTATCGGTATATGGTGGAGTCATGGCCCGTGCAGCGACGACGTCGGATGTGTTCAATGCGATCGCCGAGCCGCAGCGCCGGGAGATCCTGATGTTGCTGCGGGCGGGTGAGTGGCCGGTGACCGAGCTGGCCCACGAACTCGGAATGAGCCAGCCGGGGGCCTCCAAGCACCTGCGGGTGCTGCGCGAGGTGGGGCTGGTGAGGGTCCGCGGGGCAGGCAAGCAGCGCCTCTACGGTCTAGAGGCCAGCGGACTCCGGCCGGTGCACGAATGGGCGGGCGGGTTCGAGCAGTTCTGGAACGAGAGCTTCGCCCGGCTGGACACCTTTGTGCAGGACCTCAAGCAGACAAGCCAGGAGCGCTGACCGATGTCAGGAACAGCACCCGAAGCCCACGCGGACACGGCGACGGCCGACCGCGCAATAGTGATCTCCCGGGTCATCGACGCGCCACGAGAATTGGTGTTTATGGCGTACACCGAGGTCCGGCATCTGTCGCGGTGGTGGGGCCCGGAAGGATTCACCACGACCACTCGCTCGTTCGACTTCCGTGAGGGCGGTGTCTGGGACTTCGTGATGCACGGGCCCGACGGGACCGACTATCAACAGTGGATCACCTGGACCGAGATCGTCCCGCCCGAGCGCATCGTGATACTGCACGGCCAGTCGCGTGACGACCCGAACGCCTTCGAGTCGACGCTCGTGCTCGCGGCGCACGAGGCTTCAACTCACGTTGTGATGCGCACTGTCTTCCCCACCAAGAAACTGCGCGACGAGGCCGTGGGCAAGTACCACGTGATCGAGGGCGCCCAACAGACGCTGAGCAAACTCAGCATTTACCTCACCGAATTGCCTACGAAAAGGGAGAGTTAATGTCCGGCAAGGCTCGCATCCACAACCTGTCCGTGTCACTGGACGGATTCGCCACCGGCGAGGACCAGACGCTC
This sequence comes from uncultured Actinomycetota bacterium, assembly GCA_963797535.1. Classification (GTDB taxonomy): domain Bacteria; phylum Actinomycetota; class Actinomycetes; order JAWWOL01; family JAWWOL01; genus JAWWOL01. Next base: position 22,186 of record CAWCPQ010000005.1, read on the forward strand.
GAAGCGCCGATGGGCCACTCCGGACACAGCCACCTCGCGTGGATTTTCGGCACCCGTTTCGCCACGGCCATGATGGGAGGCGAGGGCGGCGCGAACAATGTCGACGACGCCTTCGCCCAGCAGTGGGGTCCGGGAATCGGCGCCGAAATCATGGGCGCATACAAGTTCGGCCCTCCCGGGTGGCAGGACGACCCGGACTGGAAGGGCTGGTGGGGCCCGAACCCGCCGTTCCACACCCCCACCTTCGTGCTCACGCACAAGCCGAAGCCGTCGATAGAGATGGAGGGCGGCACGACGTTCCACTTCCTTGACGCCACCCCCGCCAAGGCCCTGCAGGTCGCGCTCGAGGCGGCGCACGGCCAAGACGTGCGGATCGGCGGCGGTCCGACCGTCGCTCGGGAGTTCATCGCGGCCGGCCTGGTCGACTACATTCACATCGTCCAGACGCCGGTACTCTTCGGCCGCGGCGTCCGCCTGTGGGACGGTCTCGAAGGCATTGAGAAGGACTACCACGTCGAGGCGGTCACCTCACCGAGTGGCGTAACGCACTTCGTCCTGGAGCGGCTCCCCCAAGGCGGTAGCACCGGAGGAGGCGAAGAAGAAGATGCAGCGCGATCGCCTTGGCACGCAGAGTAGGCAGCTGATGATCGTTTACTCGGCCAAGACCTCCCTCAACGGCTGCGTCAACGACGCAACCCGCGGCTTCCGCTGTGCGAGAGCCCGCCGAGGGAGATGAACGCATTCGTCAACGAGCAGGAGCGCAGCGTCAGCACCACCTCTACGGACGCTGGCTATACGAGGTGATGCGGGACGGGAAACGCTGACGACGACGAGCCGATCACCAAGCAGTACGGGCAGATCTCGCGCGCCGCCGACAAGGTTGGACGACTGGGACGGCCAATGGCTGGTCAAGCACGACGTCCCGTCTCGGCCCCGCGGCCGCCCCTAGCCGCGCATCGGGATACTGGGCTGGTGTTCAGTCTCCTGGTACTCGACGTCATAGCCGTCTCCACGATTGGCATCGGCCTGGAGGTGCGAGTCCAAGCAGGAACCCTGCGTGTTGGTGACCGAGTTCAGACGGCGAGAACGCCCCAGGGCGAGCGACTCAACGTCGACTTGGAGGCGAGATTCCTTCATCTGTCCCCCGACGCGGCAATCGAGGAACTAGAGGCGAGCAACGCCGGCTTCGCCACGCTGTACGGCCTGTATCCCAACGGCGTCGAGGCCGGCTGGGAACTCGACGGCTGATAGGAAGGCGGCGGCCGCGCCCTCCCCGCTGATGCGGCGCCGATCCAGGAGCCACCCTCCCGCAGGTCCGTCGCGGCAGCGGATCCGCGGCCGGGACGTAGCTGGCGCGTCAGCGACGCGCGTTGAGGGTGATCTTGATGCCGACGTGTTGGTGGCCATTTCGTAGTCCGCGGTGGTAGCTCACGTCCGCGCCGGCGATGTCGACGGTGCCCGGTTGGTGCGGGGTCACCTGAAGGACGAGCGTCGTCTGTGAACCGAGGTTCACCGGGCCCGGCCTGAAGTCGGTCACAGCGGTGCAGTCGGCACCTGGTGAGGACACGATCCCGCCGCCGGCGCCGGTCCCGGCGCCGGTGCACAACAGCACCCGCACGGTGGCACCGGCGGTGTTGGTCACGATCCGTGGGACCACGCTCTCGAGGTCCAGGCGAACTGTGTCAGGTCCCTTCGTTGCCGGGTAGACCATCAGGCCGGCGTAGGTCGCGGCACCCACCGCCACCGGAGCGCCCTCGGCGGAGCCGTAGCCGGTGAGGGCTGTGTCGGCGTCGCGCCACCGCAAGAACCCTGCGGTGGCCACGACCAGCACCACGACCCCCGTGGCCAGCAGCACCCAGCGCCGCCGCCTCGCGGCCGGCCCAGGTCGCGGTGCCGTTATGACAGCATCGTCTACGTCGGTCATCTGCCCCCCTGGTGGTGGGGCCAGCCTGACCGACCAACCCGACCCGGTCAAGCACAGGTGAGGGTGCGGTCCATCGTTTCCAAGCGTTCCGGTCCCTCATCGGGACGAGGCAACCTGAATGACTGGCGCGTGGCCGCGGTTGCGCCGGATGACGTTGGACGACTGCGACGGCGCGGCCCTTGTGCGGTCTGGTCCGCTCCAGGCCGCGATTGAACCGTCCATGCCCCGCGTCGAGGCGATCGCCGTCGTCTGGGAGTTCCACCGCTCAGCCGGGATGAGGCAACGCGCCTTCTGCCAGGAGAGCCTCATGCGCTGCTCGGAACGCCTGACGTCCGGCGGGCGTGCCGCAGTAGACGGTGGCGTGAATGAGTACTTCCTTGATCTCGTCGACGGATACGCCCGTAGCCAGCGCGCCCTTCACGTAAATGCCCAGCTCGTCGGAGCGGCCCAGCGCCGTCAGGATCGCAAGATTCAGCATGCTCCGTGTCTTGCGATCCAGACCTGGCCTGCTCCAGGCGTATCCCCACGCCCACTCGGTCACAACGCGTTGAAATGCCATCATGAACTCGTCAGTGTCAGCCAGGTTCGCGTCGACGTACTCAGCACCCAGCACATCTCGGCGGGCCTGAAGGCCCCTGTCGAACAGTTCGCTTTCTGCCATGGCGGGCTTGTCCTTCCTCGTCGGAGACCTGTACCGCAGTTGATGTATGACCCGCGCTTAGGGCGCGCCCGATCATTACTGTTCCCGGATCAGCGGACATGGCTCCTAGTGTCGCGCGCGAATGCGTGCGGCTCGGTCGCCGCCCCACGGGACTCAATCCGAGCTCTGGCGCCTCTCCAACAAGCGCCAGCACGATCCCCGGCCGATATTGGGACCTCGCACCGGATGTCGTTCCCTCTGCGGATAGCCTTGCCGGATGGACCAGGCGGACTGGGATGCTGTCGTCGCCGTCGATTGGGCTGCCTACTGCACAACTGCGGCCGCGGACGGCGGCCCTAGCGAGAGCGTGCCCGACAGCCTTCGCCATCTCATGACTGCGCGGGACCGAGAGACCGGGAACCAAGCTGCCAGCCGCATGCTGAACGCTGTCGCCCACAACCACTCCGGCATTCTCTTTCCGATCGTCCTCCCTGCGGTGCCCTTCCTCGCGCAAATTGCCGTCGATCCCGAACCGTGGCCCAGCTACGCTGCCGTCCAGGTGCTCATCGACGTCATCGACTTCAGCATCCATGGCGGACACGTCTCCACTGTCCCCGCCGGGAGTGTGCTGACAGCTCTGCAGCCCGTGCTACCTCGACTCGAGACCCTGGCCTACCGCGACACCGATCGGCTTGCCCCGGCCCGAGACGGTGCCCGCGACCTCGTCGAACGGCTTAGGCCAGCGAACTCCGGCTCCTCCTGAACCCGGCCAGAGATCAACTGATTAGGCAGCGTGCCCACCGCGGGGGTCCGAGCGGGTCGCGGCGTCGCACCCGGCGTTAGTTTTCGGCAAGGTGGCCGTAAGGGACGATGCACGTCCCGGACGGCAAACCGGACGGCTGATCCGGTTTCTCGGTGATGGTGCCGGTGCGCCCGGAGGCCAGCAGGTAGATCTCCAGACGTACCGGGGAGAACGAGATCGCGTGGCACCCGGCCGGCCAGACAGTCGGGGCATTCGGCTGCGGTGCGGAGCTGGTCACCGTGCACGTTGTGACCATCTCGTTGCTGGTGGCATCGTCGGGGTGCAGAGCCGGTGCGGCGACTTCGTGTTGATCGGTCAGGTCGCGTACCAGAGCCCAGGCATATTGCCCGCTGATGCCAGCCCCACTGATGGTCTCGTGGGGGAATCGCTGTGTCGCAATCGCTATGCAGCGCTGATTCAGAGCGGTGAACGCACGGTTCCAAGCAAGGCTGCCGGGGCCATCGCCGGCTCCGGAGTGGCCGCAGCCCGTACATCCCACCAGGATCGCGAGCGAACACCACCGCCAGATCCGCGTCATCAACTCTCCGCTCCCAGGCCACGGCATCCGCCCGCGTGCGACCGGTCTGGGTCACGTCGACCATTGTCGACCGCCCGGCTCTTGAATTGAGCTCTGAGCGTGGCAGGCATCAAGTCGGCGTGTCTCGGAAGGACGCGGCCGGCCGCGATGGCGATCGTCCAGCGGAGCACCACCCCGCCCGAGAGGAGGATCGATGTGCGGAGCACCCCCCACTCGACGACGATCCCGAGCGGCGCGGTTGTTCCTAGTCGCCGGCTTCCGGACTCCCATAAAGGAGGCCTCTCTCGAAGAGCCGCCGCGCCGACCACTTGTCGATCAGTAACTCATCGCCAACGTCCACGACGGCCACCGCGCCATGAGGGTAATGCGCCACGAAGCCCGCGCTGATACGAGTTCCGGACGGGTGCTCCCAGTACGCCGGCTCTACGCGCTGGATCGGCTGACCGAGATGCTCAGCGAAGGCCGTCGTTTGCACCTCGATCTCGACCTCGACTCGGGCCCGCAGCTCGGGCATGTCGTAGGACTGGCCCGGCGCTTCGAGCAGGCAGGCGATGCCTCCCCGTCCCGGCGTATGCAGGGCTACCCAGCCCAGAATGTCCACCGAGAGCCAAACCGCCAGAGGCTGCAGACCTCGCTCGCCATCATGTACGTACCAACTCGCCGCGAGTCGTTCAATGGTTCCGCCCGTCAGAGCGTCCGGAGCCACCTCCGGTCGCTCGGACAGAACCATCATCAGCCCCTACCAGCCAGCACTTCGCATCAACCTACGACCGGGACCTGATCACTACCCCCTCGCGTCCCAGCGATCAGGGCATGCCGGTGATGGATCCCTGGCCGGGCGCCTGCTGCACAGCGGCCATGGCGTGAAGGACGACACTTGAACTCGTGTCCGCTGGGCAGTGACGTGTCGGTCACGGGATCGTCAAACCGCCCGCAGCGGCCGAACCGGCGCGGCGCGCGGCACACGCACACAGAAGGAACCACGCAATGAGGATGATGGCCACATGAGCTCGGACGCCGCGATCATCAGGACGGACCACCCCGACGCCCTCACCTACAAGCGCGCAGCCGATGCCTTCCGAGCCCGAGACCTCGAAGCAGTGGCGACCACCATCCACGAGGACGTGATCTGGCACTTGCCCGGGACCTCGTGGATGGCTAGGGACTGCGAGGGCAGGGGCCCGCTGTTGGCTTACCTGCGAGAGATCATGCAGCGCACCAACGGCACCTTCAGGCTGCAGGACGTGTACGTTGCAGGCACCGACGACCATGTGCTCGCTGTGAATCGTTTCGGCGCAACCGTCGGAGCAGAGGAACGGCTCTTCCAGGCCAGTTCGGTCATGCGTTTCCGCGACGGGCGCCAGAAGGAGCGCTGGTTTCACATCCACGACCTGAGCGCTTTCGACGAGTTCATGACCCGCTTCTAGGTGGATGCCGCACCCGGTCCAACACACCGTGGCGGCCGTCGGTCGGGGCTGACCCAGTCGTCAGTCCATCGCTGCTTCCGTAGGCGATCGCTTTCCGGACAGGTGTTGTTAGTCCGTCTCGGCGATACGCTTCATGCTGCGGCATGCCCTGTGGCCGCCAGAGTTCGTTGAGCAGCGGATGCTCACGGCCCCTGGCATGCAGGCGCCGGGCACCGTCGGTTTCTACTCGGACGTCGACTCTGCCAGGCAGGCAACCCGGCTCGTGCTTGACGCCTAGATCGCCGAGCTGCGCACCGGCACGTTCACGGAGACCACGACCTTTCCGGCGCGACCGCCGGAGGCAACCGCCTGTTGGGCTTCGGTTGCCTGCTCGAGCGAGTAGGGCGTCGGGTCGAGGCGGGGCAACACCTGTCCCGCGTCGACCAGAGCCGCGATCTCGCGCAGGATCGCGCCGTGATGGGCGCGGTCGTCGCCGCTGATCAACGGGTGCAGGGTGAACACCCCCGCATAGCTGGCGCCGCGGAAGCTCAGGGGTGCGAGGTTGTGGCTGCCCCAGCCGAGAATGCTGACCACACGACCGGTGTAGCGGCGCGCTGCTAGGAACGACGCATCGAGGGTGGCGCCGCCGATGGTGTCGAGCACGACGTCGAAGCCCTGTCCGGCCGTGGCCTGCTCGAGGTACTCCTCGACCGTCGTGGCGGTGTAGTCGATCGGCGACGCGCCGAGCTCGGCGATGACCCGCAGCCCGTCGCCGGAGCCGGTGGCGAACACGGTGGCCCCGCCGGCCAGGGCCAGCTGGATCGCGATGTGACCGACTCCGCCTGCCCCGCCGTGTACGAGCACCACGTCGCCCGCACTGACTCTGCCTCGATCGACGATCGCCTCCCATGCGGTGATCGCGATGAGCGGCAGGGCCGCGGCTTCGCGCATCGTCAGTCGCTGCGGTTTGTGGGCCAGCAGGTCGGCGTCGGCGGCGATGTAGTCGGCCAGGGTGCCGGGTTCGGCCCCGACGCCGCCCGCCATGCCGAAGACTTCCTCGCCGACGGCGAAACGGCTGACACCCGGACCAACCTCGGCGACGACGCCGGCCAGGTCGATGCCGAGCACAGCCGGCAGCTGAACCCCGGCGTGCGCCGCGGAGCCGGCTGCGATCTTGGCGTCCAACGGGTTGACTCCGCTGGCGGCCACCTGCACGAGTACGCGTCCCGGTCCCGCCACCGGGCGGGGGACGGTCCTCACCGTCGGGGCAGTGCCGAATTGTTCGAGCACGACTGCTCGCATTGTCGTCATGTCATTCACCTCTCTGGTTGGGTACGGGGCAGGAACTGGTGCCGGGCAAGCGCGATGGTCGTGCGGACCGCGAGGTAGGCAACGAAGGCGGTGATCGGCGCGAGCAGCGCGTAGGTCCAGGCGACTCGGTGCGGGGTGTTTTCTACGGCGAGCCAGGCGATCGCGTTGCCGGCGGCAGCGGCATAGGGGAAGGAGAAGGACCACCAGCCGGCACCGAAGGGCACCGTCCGGTACGCGGGGATCAGACCGAGCTGGGTCGTGGCCATCAGTACGGCGTAGCCCGCCAGTCCGAGCGCGACGCCGTCGGCCTGATGACCGTTGATGGTGAACCAGGCATTGCCGGCAACGACCGGCGGCGCGAGCAGAATCGCCATGGTGGGCATCAGTGCGTTGGGCAGGCGCTGCTGGCCGACGAGGTGGTGCAGCAGGATGCCGCCGATGAGGACCCAACTGATGACGCCGAATCCGAACAGCAACCGCGCGAGGCCCGGAAGGCCGAAGGTCATGGCCGTCCCGGCGGCCACCAGCGGTGCTCCGACAGAGGGCAGGTAGTAGCCGGGGTGCCAATGGGTCTCGGGCTCGTCGTCGAGCGCCCAGATCGCGAGCAGACGCCCGGCGAGGCAGATGACAACTGCCAGGGAAGCGAGGAACAAGCCGAGGCCCAGGGCATGGGCGTGCGGTTCGACCCCGCCAGCGAGCAGCAAGCCGACGATCGCCGGGACCGAGACGAACGGGCCGAAGATGTGGTCGGAAAGCTCGGTGCCGAGGCGTTTGCCGGCGATGACGGAGTGCCCGTAGACCGCGAGGGTCACCAGCCAGACCCCGCCGGCGACGATCCAGAGCGCGTCGGCGACGGCGGCCGGTGCCGGGGTGGTCCGGGTGGCGACGGTCCAGGTCTGGGCGAGCCCTGCCAGGCCGAAGCTGATCGCGAACAGATTGGGTGGGATGCGTCGCCGCGGCGGCGCGGGGACGGCGTGCTGCGCAGCTTCGGGGCGGTTTGTGTTGGGCGCGAGAGTCATGGTTGCCATGTCGCCAACCCTCCCGCCGGGTACGGCGGACGGGTACTGGCGTCGCCGTTGTGAACCTACAAGCCGGCTTTGTATCCCTGGCCAGGCTTGCTGGTGATGTGGCCGATGAGATCACGGGCCGCACCCGCCGGTGGCTGTCGGTCTCCCAGCCACACAGCCCGCAGGGTCCGGTGCAGCTCGAGGCCGGCGACGGGTATCTGAACCAGCTGCCGGCGGCCGAGATCGTCACGGACGGCGAGCGAGCTGAGTACGGCCGGCCCGGCTCCGGCGAGCACGGCCGAGCGGATGGCGGTTGCTGTTGACAGCGAGATTGCTGGCTCGGCCTGCTGGACATCGGGGCCCAAGCACCGAACTAGGGCGCCCTCGAACGCTTCGCGGGTGCCGGAGCCGTGCTCGCGGGAGACCAGCGGTGTCGCGGCCAGTTCTGCTGCCGTCACAGGATTGCGCCGACGGGTCCAGGCGTGGTCGGAGGCAACCACGACGACGAGCTCGTCGTGGGCGACGACCCGGGAACGCACTTGCGAGGGGACTCGTGGGCCTTCGACGAATCCGAGATCGGCCCGTCCGTCGCGGACATGGGCGATGGCGGTCTCGCTGTTGACTGCGGTCAGCTCGATGTCGGTGGGCCCCGTCGCGTTCCGTTGGGTGGCTGACCGGAAGGCGACCAACCAGCCGGGCAGCAACTGCTCGGCGATGGTCTGGCTCGCGCTGACCCTGAGCCGCCGGCGCTGGTCCTGGCGCAGGGAGGCGAGCCCGGCGTCGAACTCGGCGGCGACGTCCATCAACCGGGCGGCCCACTCAGCCACCACGACACCGTCGTTGGTCAGCTGGGAACCTCGGGCCCCGCGGCGGAGAAGGACAACCCCGGTCTGGGCCTCGATGGACCGCATGCGAGCCGACACGGCTTGCTGACTCACCCCCACCTCAGCCGAGGCTGCATTCAGACTGCCGGCCTTGGCCACCGCCAGCAGCACCTCGATCGCGCCCAGTTCCGGTACGTGCCCACTCAGTCGCATGCTCGGCAGTCTAGTTGAGCTACAACCCTGCCTTGTAAATGGACACATCGGAGCCGACTACTGGGCACAACCGACCGACGCGACAGTAGGACCTACTTCCAATAGAACCCAGCCTGAGGAGCCGAAGATGACCGCCACCACCGGGCGCAGACTCGCGTTGACCGCGATGATTTTCGCCGTCGCCATGACCTTCATCGACCAGACCATCGTGTCGGTGGCCGCCCCCAAGATCCAGGCCGAGCTCGGCCTGACCAGTGCCGGCCTGCAGTGGGCGATCAACGCCTACTTGCTGGCCATGGCTGCCCTCTTTGCTTTCGGTGGCCGGTTGGCCGACACGATGGGCCAGCGTCGCATGGTCACCATCGGCGTCGGCCTCTTCGCTGGGGCGTCCGCTCTTTGCGGGCTGACTCCGACCGGAGGTCTGGCCGAAGGATGGCTGATCACCTGCCGAGCCGCTCAGGGCGCGGGGAGCGCCTTGATGTACCCCGCCGCGTTGGCCATCGTGGCCAGTGCCTATCGGGCCGAGCAGCGTGGCAAGGCGCTGGCCATCTTCTTCGGGGTCGCCGGTGGTCTCACCGCGGTCGGCCCAGCGCTGGGCGGCTACCTGACAGCGTGGACGTGGCGGTCGATCTTCTGGGTCAACATCCCGGTCGCGATCATCGCGCTGGTCCTGGTTGCCCTGGCCAAGCCGGTCAACGAGAGGCACCCCCGCCCGCTGGATCTTCCCGGCCTGGTTCTGATCACCGCGGGTGTGGCCCTGAGCGTGATTGGCTTGCAGCAGAGCGGCCGATGGGGCTGGGACAGCCCGCTGACGATCGGTTCCATCGCGACCGGCCTCGTGCTGCTGGTGGCCTTCGCCCTGGTCGAGCAGCGCGCCGACTCACCGCTCATGGATGTGGCGATCTTCCGCAGCCGCGCTTTTCGGGTCGACAACGTCATCTTGTTCGCGGCGACGATGGTGTTCGTGCCCATCTTCTTCTTCGCCAGTGAATACGGTCAGATCGCCCTCGGTGAGACGGCGGCGAAAGCCAGCCTGATGCTGTTGTACTTCTTCGCGGGCTTCGTCGTCGCGGCCCAGTTCGGCGGTCGGATGCTCGACCGGGTCGGGGTCAAGCGGCCGGTCGTGCTCGGTTCCGCCCTCGCGGCGGTCGGCCTGCACCTTTGGGCGACCCACGTGACCGTCCTGTCCGCCGGCCACCAGGTGACGCCCATCGTGCTGGCCGGTGCCGGCATGGGACTGCTGCTCGGCCAGGCCAACACCGACGCACTCAACCGCGCGCCATCCGCCGCTTACGGACAGGCAACTGGGATCACCCAGACCGTACGCAACTTCGGCGCCAGCCTCGGCCTCGCCGTACTCGGCAGCGTCCTGGTCAGCCAGCTGAAGGCACACGCCTTCGCCTCCCTCACCGCGCAGGGCCTGCCGGCAGCACAGGCGCACAAGCTGGCCGCGAGCATCGCCGAGCTGCAACGGCAACGGCTCCATGGTGAGCATCCCGCAGTTCCTTCCGGTTGACTTCGCGCAGGCGACGAGCACCGTGCTGATGACGATGTCCTGGCTGATGGTCGCTGCAGCAGTGCTCGCTCTCGTCGGACTCCCGCGCCGCGACCGCGGCGCACAACGCCGGCCGAGCCGCAGCCAGGAGTTCCCGGTCAGCCTGGCCCCCGTCGGCTAGGTCGACGTGCCAGGGTCAGCCGCGCGCTTCGAACTCGTTGAGCCTCCAGGTCTGGTCGAACCAAGGCTCGAACGGCCCGTGCAGCCGAACGATGGGGAACCACGACTTCCCCGCACGGCTCGATCCAGTTGGACTCCAGCCCGGTTGGTGCCATGGGACCGAAGTACAGGTCGTACGAGCCGTCGGGGTTGGCGACCAGCTCGCCGCTGTTGCTGGCGAGTGCGGGGTAGGGCGTCGACGGGCAACCAGGAGGAACCGGGTCTGGCTGTCATTGCTGTCTACGGCCCAGAGGTTCTTCGTCGGAGGGTTGGCCTCGATCAGCAGCCGGTAGGTCCGCCCACGGTCGAAGCGCTCACGATGGGCGTCGCACAGCGCGTACGCCGATCCGGCGCCGACCCTGGCCGGCGCCATCGCCAGGGTCGATCACGGTGGCGATGTGGTGGAACACCGAACGTGCGTCGAGCAGCCGAGCCCCGCTGACGAGGATGTCGTGACTGCCCCCGATGAAGCCGTTGAGCCAGGAACCGTAGCCGACCGCCGCAAGATCCACAGCTGGGACTCGCTGGTTGCAGTGTTCGGCGGTGGAGACCCGGACCATTGGGTCGGAAGACCCAAGCATCAATCAGCGGATCAACAGCACCATCCGAGGAGCTGAGCCGAACTCCGTGCTGGCAATGCCACAGTGGGTGAATCCGGCGGCGGCATAGAAATCCATCGCATGAGGGTTGGCCGTTACCTCCAGCCGCTCGACCCCTCGTGCTCGCAACACGTCCGCGATGCGTTTCACGAGCGCATCGGCAATCCCCCGCCTCCTCCAGCCGGGGTCGACGAACAGGTCTTCCAACTCAATGACGCCGCCGGCATCTGTCCAGGTCCCGAAGCCCACGACCGAGCCGTCCTCCACCGCCACCTGGGTGCGCCCCTCGCCCAGCGCCTCGGGTCCAAGGATCAAATGCTCTGGATGGGCCAGCAAGTTGGCACGGTCACCAGCATTCGACAGGGACGCGCTCCGAAACACCTCCCTGGCAGCGGGAAGGTCGGCGAGCACACCCAGGCGGATCACTCTGACAGTCTGCACCGACCTCGAGTGCCGGCGCCCGCAGGACCTCGTCGCGCGGCGCCGTACGTGCCCACGTCGACTTGGCCTGCGCCGTTCCGGCTGACCCCGGCAGAGCATCGACCACCTTGTGACAGTTGCCGATCCCTCATCGGGCCTGATTTCGCCCGGTGCACGCCTCGGTCCGTCGTGGATGGGGCGTGAACCTGCCAAAGACCCGCGATGGCCTCGGACTGCTCGGTGCCAGCGTCGGCGACTGTCCTGGCGGTTTTGGGATCGGCCGTCGACCAGTTGGCCAGGGTCGGCACGAGGTGGCACCTTGAGCACATGGATGCACCCGCGATGATGAGGCGTCTGGCTGAGGTCCTCGATGCACACGACTGGGATGGACTGCCGAGGCTGCTGCACGACCGCTTCGTCTGCCGCTACGTTCACACGGGCGAGGTTTTCGATCGCGCTTCGTGGGTGCGCCTCAACGCTGAATATCCCGGCTTCGACCACCTCGTGCTCCAGGACTGCGTTGGCACTGGGACTCGGGCTGCGGGCCGGTCGCACGTTACTGGCTTCTCAGGCGAGAGGCTCCAGCACTTCGAAGTGGCTACCTTCATCACCCTTCGAGACGGGCTCATCGCCGAGATGACCGAAGTTTGGACAGATGTCGACGCGCAGATTCCTGACGGAAGCCGACCTCTGTGACGCTCGATCATGCGGTGGACAGTAACGTCAGGTCTCCCGGTGACCGGAACACGATCCCTGAGCGGGTGGAGTCATCCCATCCCTTCGTCAGCGATCCGCCACGGTTGGGCATCGGTGTTGCGCACGAGCAGGTAGCCCCAGTCGGCGACGCCGTTCGGCATGGAGTCGGCGTGCTTCTGCTGCAGGGTGAACGTGACCGGGACACGCGTTGCCTGCCTGTACCCCGCGGCGAGGTCTCCGCCGCCGCCGGTGTTCTCAGCGACGGAGGTGCCGACGTGCAGAGCCGTGATGGTCTTGATGTTGGTGAACCAACTGTCCACCTCGGACTTCACGGTGCGCAGGTGCTCGGCAGTGAGCATCGAGGAGGCCAAGGCGACGTCGTGCCGGTTTAGCGCCGCGACGTACGCCCGCACCACGTCAGTGGCCGCAGCGTTCCCGGGCGGGGCGACAGCCGTGGCCTCGCTCGGCGGGCCAGCTTCGTGACTGGCGGTCCCGCAGGCGCAGGGACAAGATCGCCAACTGGCTCGCCTTGGTCACCTACGTCGTAGCCGTCGTTCTGCTGCAACCTGTTGGTCAGCAGCTTTCCCCGACATGGGCCTTCACGACCACGACCCTGTTGGTGCTGCCGATCGTCCTCGCCGTCTACCTAGCTGGTCCGGCACCTGTCTCGTCCTGGCCGTCGCCGCGCCGCGGAGCGCTGACACCCAGAACTGGCCGTTGACGACCCGGCCAGGGATCCGCCGATCGCTGACCGGCACACCGTTTTTGGCGGCTCGGTCGCCCGCTCGGTCCCGCCGTCAACGATCACTGCCTGGTGCTCAAAACCGAGACGGCTGCGTCCACGTTGTCGGCGACGTAGACGGTGCGCGTGCGCGGGTTCATTGCCACGCCGGAGGACCAGCCGCCGGTGTGCACCACCTTCGGGGTCTGGCCGCATCCACTGCTGACCACGGCGTTGCAGGTCGACCCGTTGAAGACGTTTGTGTCGGAGTCGGTAACCGAAGTGACGTACACAGTGTCGGTCATCGGGTCGATCGCCAGACCGAACGCCGAACCTCCCGTGGTCATGAACCGAGGGGTCTGGGTGCAACCCGAGGTGACAACCCCGTTGCAGGTTGCACCGTCAAGGACGGCGACGGATCCGTTGGGCTGCTGGTCGGGTGTGCCGCCGTCGACGTAGACGGTGTCGGTGACCTGGTCCACCGCCAGCGCGTTGGGGCCGGGGCCAGCCGCCACGATGGCGGCCGAGTCGGCGCAACCCGCGCTGGTCTGCGCGTCGCACGTCGCGCCGTTCATCACCGAAAGGGTGTCGTCCTGACTGTTGGACACGTACACCGTGTTGTCCCTGTCATTGACCGCGATACCGAACGGTCCGTTGCCCACGTGAAAGATCGGCGGAGTGTCCGCACAGCCGGACTGATCGGCGGCATTGCACGTGGCTCCGTCGATGACGGACACGCTGTTGTCGCCACCGTTGGCGACGTAGACCGTGTTCGTGACGGCGTTAAGTGCCAAGCGGAAGGGACTGGTACCCACGGCGACGGTCGCCGGGACCTGACCGCAGCCGCTGTGCTTGAAAGCGTTGCAGGTTGCCCCGTCGATGACGGAAACCGTGTTGTCGCCGGTGTTCGACACGTACACCGTGTCCGTCCGCTCGTCGACGGCAATTCCGTTGGGGAAGTTCCCGACCGTGACGGTGGGCGACGGCTGGCCGCAACCCACCCGGACAACGACGTTGCACGTCGCGCCATTGATGACGGAGATGGTGCCGTCCTCCTGGTTCGACACGTACACCGTGTCCGTCCGCTCATTCACCGCGATCTCGGCCGGCCCGTTGCCGGTCGTGGTCGTCGGCGCGTACCGGGTGCAGCCCGAAATCTGCTGGGCGTTGCAGCGGGACCCGTCGAGGACGGAGACGACACCCTCGTCCTGGCTGGTGTAGTAAATGGTGTCGGTTGCGATGTCGATGTCTATCCCGCCCGCGTCGAACGTGGCGGCCATCGCTGGCAGCGGAGAGCGGCAGCCGACGCGAGTGCTCGCGTTGCAGGTACGGGCGTTGATCACCGAGACGTTGCTGTCCTCCTGGTTCGCCACGTAGACGGTTCCGGTCACCGGGTTCTCGGCGACCCAGATCGGGGAGCTCCCCACAGTGACGTAGGCGGGTGCCTGACCGCAGCCGGAGTGGACCACCCCGTTGCACGCATTGCCGTTGATCAGGGCGACTCCGCCGAGGGAGATGTTCGCGTAGATGACGTAGACGGTGTGGGTGCGCTCATCGACGACCGCGCCGCCCGGGGATCCGGCGACGGTCACCTCGGCAGGGAGCTGGCCGCAGCCGGCACTGGTGTGGGCGTTGCACGTCGCACCGAGGATCACCGACACCGTGTTGTCGTTGCCGTTGGTGGTGTACACCGTGTGGGTTGCCTCGTCCACGGCCAGGCCCTGCGGGCCGTCCCCCACCTTCACCACCGGAGCGGCGGTGCCACAACCTGATCCGACCGCGCCGTTGCAGGCTGCGCCATTGACTACCGACACCGTGTTGTCGGCGAAGTTCGCCACATAGAGGGTATCGGTGGCTTGGTCCACCACATCCATGGTGGGGCCGTTGCCCACCGTGGTCGTGCGCACGGCCGCGCACCCGGTGCTGACCCGGGCGTTGCACGTCGCAGTGTTGACCACCGACACCGTGTTGGTGCCGGAATTGACCACGTAGAGCGTGTGGGTTGCCTGGTTGATGGCCAGACCGAGCGGGTTCGGCCCGACCGTGATCGTCCGCGGAGTGGCCGAACACCCGGTGCGGGTGGTGCTGTTGCACTGAGCGCCATCAATGACCGAGACCGTGTCCTCGTTCGCGTTGCCCACGTAGACGGTGCCTGTGCTCTGGTCGACGGCGACACCGACCGGGTTCTCGCCGACCGGTACGGTGGCAGCCCCGCCCTGTCGGTGAGCTCTGGTGCCGGGTACGGAGAAACGGCTCGAGCCGCGATGTGCGGCCAGTCCCCAGCCAGGGAACCCGACCCTGGCAGAGGTGACTCCCGGAGCATTCGACCGGGCAACGGCTGGGCTCGTCAGGGTAGCCACGCCCAGCGACGCCAGGACCGCACCGAGGACTACCGCTCGGAACAGCACGAGAATTGCGCCTTTGGCTGAGGAGCGGTCGCGGGTGAACGGTCCGCGGTCTGAGTTGCTCGCGCTGAGTGTCACAGCATTCACATCCATCTGTTCAGGTGGGCCGATTCGCTACCAGAGCCGGCCAAGCTGCTGGAGGCCGACCGCATCACCATGGGCTCACTCGTCCGGCGCCGATACCGTGCTGACACGGGGACGAAGCGGGATACCCTGCTGCCAGGTGGTTTCGGCGACCTCAGGACAAGGGGATCGAATGCCGAGTCCTGGATCGCGGTCGGCGGCGCGCGTGGTCCTTGTGGCCGGTGCCCTGGCGACGTTGCTGATGGCGGTCCTGGCCGCGCGTTCCGACAACCAGGCGGCGGATGGAAACGCGGCGTCGACCGCCCGCGACGTCGGGGTCGGGCTCGCCTTCGGGCTCGCTGCCCTGGCGGCCACGGGCCCTCAGCGGCAGCGCGTACTGATGGGTGCCGTGGGGCTCGCGTGGTTGGCGGGGTCGGTGTTTCAGGCCGCTCTTTCGCTGCACCAGGCGGTGCTCATCATCGTCTTGCTGGCGACCCCCACCGGGTCAGTCCGCGGTCGTCCCCAGCTGGCCCTTGCGCTGCTGGCCAGCCTGCTCATCGCCGGCGAGGTTCTCCCGCAGCCGGCGGTCGCCGGTACCTTCCTCGCGGTCGCGGCAGTTGTCTGGGTATCGTCGGACCGCTGGGAGGTCAGCGTCGTCTTCGCTTGCTGTGCAGGCATTGTGGTCGCGCTGGTGCTGGCTTTCGGTTGGTGGGTCGTGCCCCGCGGGACGTCGGCCTCCACCGTGTTGAGCGTCTACGAGGCGACTCTGGCCCTGTTGGCTGTTGGGTTCGCGACCGCCACCCGGGCGGACGCCAAGGCCCGGGCAGCTCTCGCAGACCGGGTCCTGGGCAGCAGGACAGTGGCCGGTCTCGAAGGACTGCGTCAGGTTCTGGCGGGAGCCCTTCACGACACCGATCTCGAGGTCGAGCTGGCCGACCAACCCGAAGCCACAAGCAGCCGTGGTGGGGCGGCTGTCGACTCTCGGTGGACCAGCTTGCCGGTGTACGAGGGGGAGGCAGTCGTTGCTGTGGTGCGTACGCGGTCCGCGGCACTGGCCGACGGACCGACAGCACGTGCAGTCGCGACGGCGGTACGGCTGACGGTCGCCAACCTCCGGCTCGACCGGGCACAGGCCGATCAGGCGGTGGAGGTCGAGGAGTCGCGGGTCAGGTTGGTGGCTGCCGTCGACCGGGAGCGGCAACGGATTGCGGGCCGGCTTCGAGACGGCGCGGGCGTCCACCTTGAACGAGCGCTTGCCGGGTTCGCGGCCGACAACGGCCATGATGCGGCTGGGAGGTCGGAGTTGGAATGCCTTGTTGAGTCCGAGATCGCGGCCGCGTCGGACGAGGTCGAACGCATCGTGGTCGGCGTGCCGCCGGCCGAGCTCGGCTCAGGCCGGCTCAAGTCGGCCATCACTGCTCTCGCCGACCGAAGTCCCGTGCCAGTCGATCTCGAGCTTGCCGATGACGCCACCGCGGACGCCGCCATCGAGACGGCATTGTTCTACGTGTGCAGCGAGGCGCTCACCAACATGGCTCGGCACTCGGGAGCCTCCGCGGCGACGATCTGGCTGCACCGCAGGCCGGCAGAGATCGTTCTTGTCATTAGGGACAACGGGCACGGCGGTGCCGACGCAGGAGGGTCGGGCCTGCGCGGTCTGCGGGACCGGATGGCGACCCTTGGCGGAAGGGTTGACATCAGCAGCCCTGCCGAGGGCGGCACGGTGGTTGCGGCGGTGGTCCCGACCCGAGGACCGTGAGGGCTGTTATGCGCCCCGGCAGGTGCTGGGAACGTCGACCCTGTCGGGGACGGGATGGGCGGCGGCCACCGCATTGCACGAGGGCGAGCCCGGGCGCCGCGGCCGGATCATCGGCAAGTTCGGTGAGTACGGGTTGCACTGCTGTCTTGAGCGCGGTCAGCTGGGCCGGCGTGGCGTAGAGGAAGTGGACCCCCTGCTTGCACAGGGTCAGCGCCGGGCCGTTCTCGTCGTAGTGGAAGGACATCGAGGCCTGCACGGCCTGAGCAGCGGCCTCGCGAACCCACTTCTGCTCCGCGCTGCTCAGGGAGTCGAAGCGCTTCTGGCTGAAGGCCAGCACCGGGCACGCGGGGCCACAGCACCACATTGCCCACGGCCCGCGGGAGCAGTGTCCCGTACCCGTTGACCTGCGTACTGCGCCACATCGGTCTCGGCGGCCTTCAACTGGCCGGTCTGGACAAGCGCGGGAAAGTTGATAGCTGGCGGACACGGGGATAGCCACCGAGGGCGCGCGACTGTCGCCTCCTGCACTGGTGAGTTGTAGGTGCGGAACGTCACTGCCGTGCCAGCCCTGTAACGCATCCAAGGCCGGGTCGCTGTGCTGAACGGACGCCGCAACGGACCCACGACCAAGCCGAGACCGAGAACGCCGGTCCCGGTCAGGGTCTTGAGCAGTCCCAGCCGATGCCGGGCCGCTGACCAGGGCCTTCTCTGCCGCGTAGCTGGTCAGGGTCATCGGCGCTTCCACTGCCTCCAGGCCGTGGATGTCGGCGCGGGCGAAGGCCCGGGTGGTGGGCCAGCCGCCATCGAACGTGTCGTGCGCGATCGCCTTCACGATGTCGCTCTCGGCGCTGACGCTGCCCTGCTCGTAGCTCGAGGCAACAGTCACCGTGATCCGGCCTCCTGATAGCTGTTCGAGGGCCCGCACGAACACGCCGGGCCCCGGTGTTTGCCCGTTCGGGTTCAGGTCGTCGATGGTCGCGAACTTGAGCTGCAGGACGTTGCTGCCGGCCTTGTCCGTCACCGCGTTCTGCCCACAGCCCGTCGACACGACGAGGACGAGCAGGCCGATCCCGATGCTCAGACGGTGCCGCATGGCGGTCATGAGATCCGCGTCCACGGTTGGATCGTCTGCTGCTCCAGCGCCGGTTCGTCAGCCTCGTCACCGAGGCCGACGTAGTCGCTGAGGACCAACGACTGTCCGTGCGACGCCCACCTGGCATGTGGTAGCCGCCATCGGGCCCACAGCCGTCGGCTTCCATAGAACCGACGACGCAGCCGCTCAGCTTGCTCAGCAGAGCCAGGTCATGGACGAACCACACCGTCGAGCCGGTCCCCTGGACGGTGCCCAGCTCCACGGTGTCGAGCGAGCTCTTGCCGTGGTTGCCGCAGTCGGTGTTGCGGACTGCTGATCGGCGCGCAGTCGAGCCGGTAGTTGCCGTTGTTGACAGTCAGGGTCCATGTCCCCGCCATAGCCGGATCGCCTCCCCTCTTCGTGATCAGCGAGTAGCCGATGTGACTCCGGAAGACGCCGGCCGGCAACGCTGACACCTGGCTCGGAACCCCCGACGGCGCTGGTGCGACGAGCGGCTGAGGCAGCTCGGCAACGCGGAGGACGGGCGGGCCGCCGACGGAGGAACGGGTGGGGAACTGCTGCCGGCGGTCGCTCCAGCCGACTTGCCCTGACAGCCCGACAGTGCCAGGACGATCAAGATCGGAGCGGCCAGGGCGCCGAGACTCACTTTCATGATCTGCTCCTGCCGTCGGGTTGCAACGTACGCTACGGTCGGGGCGAGCGGTAGGACACCGTGCTACCTCGGGGCTCGGCGGCTTCTTCGTTCACGACCTCAAGATGGTTGGCGACCATGACCGTGGTGGGACCTGCGCCGAAGGCCTGGCCCATCCGCCTGCGGCGCCCGGACGTCTCCTCGATCGCACTGCTGACCGGATCGGCAACAGCGGTGGCGGTCCTCATGGCCGCGATGCTCTCCGTTGGCGCTTCCGGTGCCGGCGAGCGCAAAGGCGTGCAGTTCCTTGCGTGGACCGGGCCGAGCCTCACTGGCGGCGCCGCGCTGGTGGCCGCAGTCTGGCTTCTCCGGGTGGGCCACCCGATGTCATCGATCGGGCTTTCACTCGTGTCGTTGGCGTGGGTGTTACCGCGGCTGTCGCCGTGGACCTCTCTTCCGCCGAGGGCCCAGGTCCTCCTCATCACCACTGCTCCGCTCGCGGTGGCCGGAAGTTCCCTACTGGCGGCCGGCTGGAACCCGGCCCGAAGACCGTCCCGCCTGGCATGGATTGCCGTGGCGCTGGCGACTGCAGCTTCGATCACCCAAGTTCTCGGCTACAACCCGTTCTTCGACCCCGGCTGCCCGTTCACCTGCACCGCGTCGCCCGCTCCCCTTGGGGGTGTGATCGGCGAACATACGGCCATCGCACTGTCCGCCTTCCTCACCGTCGCAGCCACGGCGGTCGTGGTCTGCGTCGCGGTGCTCTGCACCGGACCTGTCGTCGTGCGGTTGGGAGCAGCCGTAGCCGCGGTTGCGGTGGCGGCCTCTGCGATGGACCGGTACCTGAGCTGGGACAGCAGCGGTTCATCGGCAACCGCCGTTCGGCTGGGGACGCTCGGAACCGCAACTGCCGCGTCGCTGGCGACGGTTGCCGTCATTCACGCCCGCACGGTGCAGCGTCGGGTCCGCCGGGTTGTCGACCAGCTCGCCGCTCCGGGACTGCTCGGCCGATCCGGTGGCGTGGTGAGGAGTCTTCATTTTGCCGTTCCGGCCGACGACCGCTGGGTCGATTCCGGTGGACGCGAGATCCCGACCACCGACTGCGGTCGTTGCGCTGTCCTGTCGAACCCGGACGGGCCGTCCATCCACCTTGGCCTGCGTCGGCGGGAGCAACCGGACGATGTATTGGCGGCGGTCACGCCCGCTGCACGGCTCGCGCTGGAGAACGCCCGTCTTCACGCCGTAGGCCTCGTACGGCTTGCTGACCTGCGTGCGTCGCGGCGCCGCATCGTCGAGGTGGCCGACCGGGAGCGGCGGCGGATCGAGCACGATCTGCACGACGGGGCGCAGCAGCGCCTGGTGGCCGTGACGATGCACCTCGGCTCGGCCAGGACCCGCGCGGGAGGGCTCGTCCCCGACACCCTCCAGTCCGCGGACACTCACGTCCGCGCAGCCCTGGCGGCCCTGCGGGACCTGTCGCACGACTCGCTCGGGTCCGGCCTTGTTGCGGAGGGGTTGGTCGCTGCTATTGAGGAGCTGTTGGCGACCACCCCGGTACCAGTCCATCTCCGGGCGGAGATCGACGAGCGGCATTTCTCCGCAGCGGTACAGACCACGGCGTACCTCGCGGTAGCAGAGGGCTGCCGGAACCTGGTGGCGCACTCCGGTTGTCCAAGCGGTCAGGCCGCCTTGCTCGAGGACGCCGACGGGCTGTTGGTGCAGGTCGTCGACGAGGGGCGAGGCGGGGCAGTGATGGGCGCCGGGTTGACCGAGATCGCTGACCGGGTCGGCGCCCTTGCGGGAGAGTTCACCCTGGAAAGTCCGCCCGGCAAGGGCACCCGGCTGACGGTGCGGTTGCCATGCGAGTCGTAGTCGCCGACGACGTCCTGATCGTACGGACCGGTCTCGTGAAATTGCTTGTTGACGCGGGGATGCAGGTTGTCGGCGAGGCGGAGAATGCCGACGACTTGATGAGCCTCGTAGCGTCGAAGAAGCCGGAGATCGCTGTTGTGGACATCAGGATGCCGCCGACCCACACGGACGAGGGTCTCGTTGCTGCGCGCACGATCCGGCAGCGTTTCCCCGCAACGAGCGTCCTGTTGCTCAGCCAGTACCTTGCCCCACGGTACGCACAACGACTTCTTGAGGATCGGCCAGGCGGGATGGGCTATCTGCTCAAGGAACGCGTCTCCGATATGGACACCCTCGTCGATGCGCTCGACCGGGTGAGCAAGGGTGAATGCGTGGTCGATCCGGCGATCGTTTCACGCCTGCTGGAACGGGAGCGGCGTGACTCCCCTACGGCAGCACTCACACAACGGGAACGGGAAGCCCTGGCGCTCATGGCCGAAGGGCGCTCCAACGCGGGCATCGCCCAGCGGCTCGGGATCGGTGAGCGCACCGTCGAGTCGCTCTGTCGCCAGATCTTCCAACGACTCGATCTGGAGCCGGACCCGGACATCAACCGTCGGGTCCTGGCCGTCATCACCCTGCTCAGTGACCGGGGTTCCGGAAGCTGACGACACAAGCAACGCCGTAACAACGGAACGCCCGTGGCAGCACGGTATCGCCCCCGACGTGCAGGGCCCATGGTGATGCGGTGGGCCGGACCAGGTGACCACGAATGCGACGCCATGACGCTCACCAGCGCCACTTGCTCAGACGTTGAAACTAGTCTCGTCACGGGAGGGAAAGGCTATGACAGGACTCGCGCTAGGCCGCGCAGCCTCGTTCGCCGTGGGCGCCGCCGTCTGCTTGAGCTTGGGGGGGTGCACATCGGCGACGAGCGCCGCCTCACGTACGGGAAACGACGCCTCGAGTCCCTCGGTTCTGCCGCCACCCGTCCCTCGGTTCTGCCGCCACCCCAATGACACTGGCCCAACCGTCCGCGGTCGCGACTTCGGCAATAGCGTCAGCGAGCTCCGCGCTTCCCACAGAGGTCTCGGCGATCCCGGCCGGCGTCTACCGGACAAGTATCGGAACCAGTCAGCTCATTGCCGCCGGTGTCCCGGATCTCGGGAACGCAGCGGTGTTCACCTTGACGATCCGAGGAGGTACCTACGCCTTGGTCTGCCTACCCAATCCAGGGAACCATTGCGGCGGCACCAGCTCAAAGCCGCAGCTTTCCGAGGTCGGCACGGTGCGAGGCACCGGCCACACCGTGTGGTTCGTTCAAGACAACGAGCGCAAGGCCAAGCTGACCGGGTGCGTCATGAACTCACAAGAGGAGGGGGGCTGCGGGGCCAACGATCGCTACAGCATGACCTGGAAGCTGACGCCGAAGGGATTGGCGTTTCAGAATTTCGTCGGCCTCGGCGATGAGGCCGGGCAGGCCGGCGGCTACGTCAATTTCACCTTCCAGCCGTGGACCAAGATCAGTTAGACGCGCCAGCAAGGCGGCGGCGCAAGCGGACAAGGGTCCCCCTGACACTCGTACGGCGGACAGCGACGCATCGGTGCGCCGTTCACCGGCCGGCGACAAGGATGAGCACACCGAGATGCTCGGCTTCGCGTTGCGCCGTTGCCGACCGGCTGCTGGGGTCCAGGCCGCCGCTCTCGAGGCCGAGCTGCTGGGGGGCGTCACCAGCGGCCTGGAGACCACCGGCATCATCGTCCGGCTGGACGGCAGCTATCCACGCGCTGATCAATGATCGGCGCATCGTCGCTCCTACGTTGCCTCAGGATTCCTGGTGCTTGGACGCAGTAATGGGCACTTCGGTTCCTGGCGCCGCCGCATTCAGCGATCCGCGGCTGCGACGGCGATCTCATCCGGAGGAGGTTGCGCCCTACGGCCGCTGAGGCTACCCCCGGTCTGATTTCGGTGTGATGGCTCCCCGCGTGTCATCCATCCGCAGGTTTCGGCGAACGCATGAGCCAGCACACTCAGGTTGGGGCGGATTCTTGGCGGACCGCTGACGCCTACTGAGGGGTGGTTATGCCTGGCCAACGGATCGGATCGGCGATCTCGGCGGTGTTCGGGCTGATCTACGTGGTGGTCAACTCGGCACAGCTGCCTCCGCCGTGGACACTCGCGGTTCGGGCACTCGCGGTCTTGGCTTTCGTCGCGGTGCTCGTGGCAGTCTTCCGCTCCCCCCGACCTTCCGACAGCGACGATGGCCAGTCCGCGTCGGTCTTCGGACGCGGGTACTGGTCGGTGGTGGTGGTCGAGGCTGTGGCTCTGTTCGGGGGTCTGCGGCTGCTCAGCGGCCCGCTCGGGCTTCCGGAGGCCGCAGTGGCCTGGGTATCCCTGGTCGTCGGGGTGCACTTCTTCGTCCTGGCTACGGTGTTCGGGGAGCGGTTCTTCCACTGGCTCGGCGGCGTGATCACCGCGTGCGGGGTAGTCGGACTTGTCCTCGCCATCAGCGGTGCGCGCGAGGTGTGGATCGACCTGGTGGCCGGGGTGCTGCCGGGTGCAGTGCTGCTCGGCTTCGGCTGGTGGGGCGCCCGCCGGCGGGCCGAGACCATTCCGCGGGCCGAGCGACCATGACAACCGTCTCCGCGTCACGTCTCTGCCGGACGTCGGTAGCCGAGACTCGATCGGCGCTCATCGGGACGAGGCGAACTCAGATGGCCGGCGTCCGCCGTGGTTGTGCCGGTCGTCGTTCGGGATAGGGCACCGGGGTAGAGGTGCCAGGACCCCGCGGACGCGGGCAGGCGCTAGCGGCCAAGCGTTGACTCTTGCGACCAACGTTTCTCCCGATGGGATGATCAGGTATGGACGTCTTGAAGTCGGATCGGCTGGTGCTGCGCAGCTGGACTCACGACGACACTGACTTCATCTTCGACATGTACTCCCGCTGGGAGGTGCAGCGCTTCATAGGCCGCGTGCCGCGGGTGATGGCAGAGCGCAGTGAAGCGGTCGCCCTCGTCGAACGCCTAGTAGCGACCGACCACCCTGTGCATGGCATCTGGGCTGTCCAGCGTCGTGACACCGAACAACCTGTCGGCGCACTGCTACTCAAACCGATCCCCGCGTCTGGCGAGACGACCCCGCTGCCACCCTCGGGCGACACAGAGATCGGCTGGCACTTTCACCCAGACCACTGGGGCCTGGGCTTCGCAACCGAGGCGGCCTCCACCGTACTGAGGCACGCCTTCCGATCCGGATTGACGCAGGTAGTCGCGGTCATGAACCCCGAGAACATTCCCTCCCAGCGTGTGGCCGCACGCATAGGGATGACCCACCAGGGACAAACCGATCGGTACTACAACACCGTGTGCGAGCTCTTCGCCAAAACCAGGACAGTGCCGTAAGCCGACGCTGACCCCGCGCGAAATCGGCTGGGCAGTTCGCTGTCACGCCCTCGTTGTACATGCGCAGTCACCAAGCCACCGGGCCGAGACGATCGACGAAGGTCCCGGTCGTCCCGTCGGCGCCGAGCGTGGCCAGTTTGACGATGGAGTCGGTGCCCTCGAAGACCGTCAGCTCGCCGGTGTGCTTGTTCATGTCGGTGGCGGCGAACTTTCGGTTTGCGACCTCGCCGGGGGTCGCGACGTTGAACTTGATCCGCGGGATCGCCTGCGCATACCGAACGGTGATCATGTTCAACGCCGCCTTCGACGAGCTGTAGGCCAGCTCGTGAATCCGTGAGAACGGCTGCTCCGGATCGGTCACCACGGCAAAGGAACCACCCCCGCTGGAAACCATCACCACCCGGGGATGGTCGGCCGCCAGCAGCAAGGGCAGGAAAGCGTGGGTGACCCTGACCACTCCGTACACGTTGGTGTCAAAGACGCTGTGAATCTCCTCCGCCGTCGCGTCAGTCGGCGCGACACCCCTTCCCGGCGTCCCAGCGTTGTTGATCAAGACATCGAGCCGGTCCGCATGTTGTCGCACTAGTCGCTCAGCGTGGCTCACCGACACCTCAGAGGTGACGTCCAACGGGATCATGACGACGTCGGCTTTCCCGCCTCTCAGCTGATCCGCCGCGGCTCGTCCGCGACCTTCGTCGCGCGAGCCGAGAAAGACCTTCCAACCGAGGTCCCCGAGCCGCCGCGCCGCTTCGAGGCCTAGTCCTTTGTTGCCTCCGGTGATTAACACCGAGGTCTGGTCTGCGTAGGTCATGCCTCTGGGACGACGCAATCTCCCCGGCAGTGACATCGCAACAGCGGGCGCGAGCTGGGCACCGCGTCACAGCCTTCCGTGCCATCTCGTCTTGGAGGGGTACCTGTCGACGACGACGAAGGATGACCAATGGAACCCCGCTTGAACCTTGCCACCAGCCCGCTGGCCGCCAAACCGATGAAGTATTTCACCTCGGCGAACAAGGCGATCATGCAGGAAACGACGCTGCCGCGATCGACCCAGGAGCTGGTGATGCTGCGGGCCAGCCAGATCAACGGCTGCGGCTGGTGCACCGACGTCCATACCAAGGAGCTCGCCCACGCCGGTGAGACCTCGGTACGCATCAACCTGGTTGCCGCCTGGCGGGAGTCGAACGTGTACAGCGCGGCTGAGCGCGCCGCGCTCGAACTCGCCGAGCAGGGCACCCGGATGGCCGACGCAGCCACCGGCGTCACCGACGAGGCCTGGAACCGTGCCGCCCAGCACTACGACGAGGAACAACTCACCTCCTTGGTTCTGCTCATCGCACTCATCAACGCGTCCACCCGGATGGGCGTCATCACCCAGCTGCAGGGCGGCGACTACCAGGCCGGACAGCTCGGGTGACCAGGAGTACTCGCAGCGATCCGCTTCGCGTCATCGGCGTGTGGCACGTCCGGTCGGGCGTTCTCCTCCTGGGTGACAGCAGCGGACAGACCCACGAAGGGACATGGTGATCAAGATGCGGGTGTTCATTGCCGGCGGCACAGGGGTTTTGGGGCGTCGGCTGGTGCCACAGCTGGTGGCCAGGGGCCACCAAGTCACAGCGACGACGACCGGGATAGGCAAGGCGGGTTTACTGGAGCGGATGGGCGCCCAAGCAGTGGTGATGGACGGGCTCGACGCAGCGTCGGTGGGTGAGGCCGTTGCCGCCGCGCGACCTGACTCGATCGTGCACCAGATGACTGCTATCTCACAGGTGCATGCCGGTGAGCCCGACATGAAACACATGGACCGGTGGTTCGCCATCACCAACCGGCTGCGCACCGAGGGCACGGACCATCTGTTGGCCGCGGCCGAGGCCAGCGATGTCCCCCATGTCGTGGCGCAGAGCTATGCGGCCTGGAACGGCATCCGCTGCGGTGGCTGGGTGAAGACCGAGGACGAGCCGCTTGATCCGATGACGGGGACGGTTGCTGAGCCGGGGATGGCGGCGATCGGCCACCTCGAGGACGCGGTTGTCACAGCCGGTGGCGCTGCTCTTCGCTACGGATGGCTTTATGGACCAGGCGCCATCGAGGACGTGGTCGAACCGGTGCGCAAGCGGCAGTTCCCCGTCGTCGGCGGCGGCGCCGGGTACTGCTCGTGGGTGCACCTGGACGATGCCGCCAGCGCCACCGTCTTGGCGATCGAGCAACAAGCCCGCGGGGTGTTCAACATCGTCGATGACGAGCCGGCCCCGGCCAGTGACTGGTTGCCG
This sequence comes from uncultured Actinomycetota bacterium, assembly GCA_963797535.1. Classification (GTDB taxonomy): domain Bacteria; phylum Actinomycetota; class Actinomycetes; order JAWWOL01; family JAWWOL01; genus JAWWOL01. The sequence goes on from CAWCPQ010000005.1 coordinate 48,475, forward strand.
TACCTGGCCGCCTGCGCGGGAGCGAAACCGCCGATGCGGGTGCCGGCGTGGCTGGCCCGGCCGCTCGCCGGGCAGGTTGCGGTCTCGATGATGACCGAGGGCCGTGGCTTCTCGAACGACCGGGCCAAGCGCACGCTGGGGTGGGTGCTCAGGTATCCGTCGTGGCGTCAGGGATTCAAGGCGGTGCTGGCATGACTCGGGTCGAGGAGTTTGAGGAACTGCGCCCTCTGCTCTTCGCGATCGCCTACCGGATCCTGGCCAGTGTGAGCGAAGCCGAGGACGCAGTGCAGGAGACCTGGCTGCGCTATGCCGGCTCGAAGACCGAACCCACCTCCACCAAGGCGTTTCTTTCCGCGGTGGTCACCCGCATCTCCATCGACGTCCTCCGCTCGGCGCGGGTTCGCCGGGAGGAGTACGTCGGAGAATGGTTCCCGGAGCCACTGCTTGACGACCCCTACGAAGACCCGGCACGGGCGGCCGAGCTCGCCGACTCGGTCTCGATGGCGGCCCTGCTGCTGCTTGAGCGGCTCAGCCCGCTCGAGCGGGCGGTGTTCGTGCTACGGGAGGTCTTCGGGTTCGGCTTCGCCGAGGTGGCCTCGGCGGTGGACCGCTCGGAGGACGCATGCCGTCAGCTCGCAGTGCGGGCGCGGCGCCACATGAGCGATGGGCGCCCCCGGTTCGACGCGGACCGTAACGAGCGGGAAGAGCTGGCGGCTCGCTTCTTCGAGGCCCTGCAAGACGGCGACGTCGACGGACTGCGCGAGCTGCTTGCCGCAGACGTCCAGATGATCGGTGACGGCGGCGGCAAGGCCCCTCAGTGGGCGCGCAGCATTGTCGGCGCCGAGAAGCTGGCCCGGCTACTGACCTCGGCCATGCCGTGGTTCTTCCAGATCGGCGGAACCATGGAGCTGCACGACGTGAACGGTCAGCCAGGCGCCATCTTCCGGGACCGCGACGACAAGGTTCTCAATATCTGGAGCGTCGACGTCCTGGACGGAAGGATCCAGACCGTCCGCACCGTGCTCAACCCCGACAAGCTCGGGCACCTGGGTCCCGTCGCCGACGCTTGGGCGGTCACCCGGGAAGCCAACCAGGCTCGCCGCCCCGCAAATTGAGCGCAACCGACTGGACCACGGTCTGTGCACGGCAGATGGATCGAGTCCCTTGTCTGCCTTGTCCACAGTGCGGTCATGCCATCGGCACGAACCGCCGCCGCCGCCGCAACACGGTCTAGCACCTGTCACAGACGGCCGAGCCGTCTCGTCTCCGGCAATGGAGACAACGCCCGAACCACGGAAACTCCAACGTCCCGGTTCATCATCGGCAAGGACTGTCCCATGAAGATTCTGATCGCTGGCGCCACGGGCGCCATCGGCACGCCCCTGGCGCGCGCTCTGCTTGCCGCCGGACACGAGGTCGTCGGGATCACCCGGTCGCCGGCGAGGAGTAACCAACTGCGATCCGCCGGCGTCCAGGCGATCGTCGCCGACGCGATGGATCGATCAGGACTGCTGAGCGCCCTCGGCGGCGTGTCGGCGGACGCGGTCGTCCATGAGCTCACGGCACTCGCGAAGCCGCCGGTCAGGCACCGTGACATGACGCAGACCAACCGGCTGCGCACCGTGGGCACCAGGAACCTGTTGGACGCCGCGCGCCTAGTCGGCGCCACGCGGTTCGTCACGCAGTCGATCGTCTTGGGCTACGGGTACACCGACCACGGCGACAACCTGATCACCGAGGACGACCCGTTCGGACAACCCAACAGCGGCAAGGCGAACCCCCATGTCGCAGCCATGCTCGCGAACGAAAGGCTCGTCGAGGAGGCTGAGGACATCACGGGCATCTGCCTCCGGTATGGCCTCGTCTACGGCGCCGACGTGCAGGGCTATGCCGAAATGCTTCGGAAGCGGAAGGTACCGATCCCGGCCAACGACCACGGTCCTCTCCCCTGGGTCCACATCGAAGACGCCGCAAGCGCGACCATGGCGGCCGTCGAGCGCGGCCAGGCGGGTCCTTTCAACATCGTCGACGACAAGGCTGTCTCTTGGAACGAGATGTTCATCGGGATGGCCGCCGCCCTGGATGCCCCGAAGCCGCGTGCCTTGCCAGACTGGCTCATCCGCCTAGCTGCTCCCTACGCAGCCTCGATCATGGCGGACACCACGATGCGGGTCTCAAACGCCAAGGCGAAGTCCGACCTTGGCTGGATGCCTGACTACACGACGCTTCACGAGGGCCTGAGCGCAATGAAGGCCCACTCTCACCCGCGGTGTCCGACGAAACCACCTTCGATCGCGGGACGCGGTTCCTTCCGAACGGGAACGGCCGACGCCGACGTGAAAGCGAACGTGGACACACGATGATCCCGACCCCTACTGCGGCACGAGTCCTGCGCGCTCTCGCCATCACTGCCTGCGTGCCGTACCTCTCGCTCAAAATCGCGTGGGCGTCGGGCAGCCACATCGGCATCCCCGATGGCAGCACCCTGCTCGAGCACCCCGCCGCGATGGTCGTCGGAAGCGTGGAAAGCGCCGTGATCGACTCGTTGGTCGTCGTACTCGTACTGCTGCTCACCCAGCAATGGGGTCGGCGGGCACCGGTCTGGCTCCTCATTCCTCCGGTCTGGGCCGCTGTCGGTCTGCTCAGCCCGATCATGGTCGGCTACCCACTGCAACTCGGCGCTCGGCTTCTGGGAGGCGGAACCGCCGCGCCCTCCGGCGGACCTGCCGCCCAGCCGTTCCTGCACGAGTGGGTGTTCACCGTCGTCTACACCGGCTTCATCGTCCAGGCTCTCGCCCTGGGTACGCTCTTCGTCCGGTATGCACGCGCCCGCTGGGGACACCTGTGGCAAGGCCAGATCTCGGGACTGGCGGGGCACGACCCGGCGCAGGGTGTGCAGCGAGGCGCTGCTCTGATGGCTTCCGTGGTACTGGTTGTGCCGTTGACGGCGCACCTGCTGTGGGCCACCGGTTCAACGAGCGGACTTGCCGTCACCCAGATCACCCACCGGACAAGTGATTTCTACGCACTCGAGGCGACCTACGTCTTGTTCGCGGTGATGACGGTGACGGGGCTTCTGCTGATCGCATTCCCCAGCGTGGGTGCCCTGCCGCTGCGCCTACCCCTCTCCCTGGTCTTCGTCGGCTCCGCCGCGCTCGCATGCTGGGGTGGCTACTTGATGCTGTCTGCGTTGGAAAATCGGGACCCGTCGCGCCGGCTTAGCGAGCTGATGAACGTCACGTACTCGATGCAGCTCCTCGCCGGAATCCTGGTCTTCACCATGGGGGCATACTTCTTTGCTGAGCGTGCCGCGCAGCGCGGCGATGGGCGGGCGAGCGTGGCCAGTTCGGACTCAGAACTTGCCTTCTCGACATTTGGTCAAACGCTGGAATCGGACGGAGGTAACCACGTCGCCCGCACGGGTCACGACCGCAAAGTGGCGCGGTCGCCGGGAAAGCCACCCGCCTGCCGGGCGGCGACCAGCCAGCTGGGCCACGCTGGTGGATCGGCAACGAAGCTGCCTGACAGGACACGTCCAAACTGAGGGTACGGCTAGGCCAGGCCCTCTGGTTGGGAGATGCGAGCATGCGCGTGGTGCTGTCGACCTACGGGTCGCGCGGGGACGTTGAACCGATGGTGGCTCTGGCTGTGGAGCTGCGCGCCCTCGGCGCGGACGTCTCGCTGTGCGCGCCGCCGGACGAGGAGTTCGTCGATCTGCTGGCTGGTGCAGGCGTACAGATGGTCCCCTTCGAGCGGCCCTGGCGTTCGTGGGTCCGGCCGTCGACGTCAACGCAGCGAACGGAGCGCGTTGCCGAGTTCATTGCCGCACAGTTCAACACGGTGGCCGAGACTGCCGCTGGCTGCCAGGTGCTTCTGGCGACGGCCATGTCTCAGTTCGTCGCGAAGTCGGTGGCTGACCAGCTGAACATCCCTCACCGACACGGCGTGTTCGCCCCGAACGTGCTGGACGACCAAGATGCCGACCAATGGAATGCACTGTTCGGGCCTTCGATCAACGATCATCGCGAATCGATCGGCCAGCCGAGGGTCGACGATGTCGGCGAGTTCATGTTCGGCGACCAGCCGTGGCTGGCAGCGGACCCGACGCTCGGGCCGTGGGAGGGGCCGGCCGGCCTCGGCGTCATCCAGACCGGCGCCTGGATCCTGCCAGATGAGCGTCCACTCCCGCCCGATCTGGAGGCGTTCCTGGACGCGGGCACCCCCCCGGTATATGTGGGATTCGGGAGTATGCGCACTGTCTCCCAGGAAGCGGCCCGAGCAGCCGTCGACGGCGTCCGGGCGCAAGGATGCCGCACGCTGCTCGCCCGCGGCTGGGCCGAACTGGCCTTGGCTGATCACAGCGATGACTGCTTCAGCGTCGGCGAGGCCAATCAGCAAGCGCTGTTCACTCGAGTGGCCGCTGTGGTGCATCACGGTGGCGCGGGTACGACGACAACGGCCGCTCTGGCCGGTGCTCCCCAAGTGGTGGTGCCTCAAGCGGGCGGGGACCAGCCCTACTGGGCCGCCCGAGTAGCCGACCTTGGCATCGGCATGGCGCACGAAGGTCCAACGCCGACCGCAGGATCTCTTTCAGCCGCGCTCCAGAAGGCTCTGACTCCCGCGATCCGCAGCCGAGCCGCTGCCGTAGCAGCCATGGTCGACAGGGACGGCGCATCGGTCGCCGCGAGGTTGTTGATGGACGTTGCCGATCACTAGACACCGCGCGCCCCGTCCGAACAGCGCCGTGCATCTCCACCAGTCTTGTGGCGAGTCGCTCGGGGTGTCGAGGCAACTTGCGCATCTGCTGTGACGTCAGGTGGTAGCCCGAGGTCTCGTAAAGGTTGACTGGGCGCCGCGGATGCGTCATCGTTCATCTATGGAGATAGATAAACAGTCTGAGGGTGTGTCCATCCAGTTCCGGCTCGACCCGTCCTCGGGTGTACCGACCTACCAGCAGCTGGTCCGGCAGGTGGAGCACGCGCTGCGGCTCGGTTTCCTCACGCCGGGTGACCGACTGCCGACGGTCAAGGAGGTGGTCGGGGCGCTCGCGATCAACCCCAACACCGTGCTGAAGGCCTACCGCGAGCTGGAGCACAAGGGGCTCGCTGCCGGTCGCCCCGGCCAGGGGACGTACATCGAGGGCACTCTCGAAGTGGTTCCGCCACGGGACCGGCAGGCGCTGCGGACCGGGCTGATTCAGTGGTTGGATGCGGCAGCGTTGGCAGGGCTGGAGGACGAGGGCATCCGGGCATTGTTCGATGACGCGTTGCATGAGCGCGCCAGCCGCAGGGCCGAGGTGGCCTCGTGAATGCGATCGAGACCAGCGGGCTGGGCAAACGGTACGGGCGCACGTGGGCTCTGCACGACTGCACGCTGGCGATCCCGGCCGGCCGGGTCGTCGCCCTGGTCGGGCCGAATGGGGCCGGCAAGTCCACCCTGCTGCACCTGGCCGTCGGCCTGACCGAAGCGACCGCCGGCCGGATCGCCGTGCTCGGCGGCGTGGCGCCAGGCTCGGACGACGCGCTGGAGCGGATCGGCTTTGTGGCGCAGGACACCCCGCTCTACCCGAACCTGAGTGTGCGGGACACCCTGCGACTGGTGGCCAGCCTGTCCCGGCGCTGGGACGAGGCGGATGCCCGAGCGCGGCTGGCGGCGCTGGAGATCCCACTGGACCGCAAGGTGGGCAAGCTCTCCGGTGGCCAGCACTCCCAGGTGGCGCTCGCCGTCACTCTTGCCAGGCGCCCCGAGCTGCTGATCCTGGACGAACCGGTGGCCCGGCTCGACCCGGTGGCACGCTATGACTTCATGGCCGCCCTGATGTCTGCCGTGGCGGAGACCGGTGTCTCGGTGCTCCTCTCCTCGCACGTCGTCTCGGAGTTGGAGCGGGTGTGCGACTACCTGGTCGTGCTCGGCCAGGGCCGGGTACAGGTCGCCGGTGGCGTCGACGATCTGATCGGCGCGCACCGGGTGCTGACCGGGCCGACGGCACAGGCCGACGCTGTCGCCGATGGCCTGCAGGTGGTACGGGACCACCGCTCCGCCCGTGCAGCCACCCTGCTCGCCCGGGTCGACGACGCTGCCGTACCGCAGGGTTGGCACTCTGCCGCGGCAACCCTCGAGGAGATCGTGCTGGGCTACCTCAGGACGCCGACCGCCACGTCTCTGCCCGGGCCGCACACCGGTGGTCCGTCGGTCATGGAGCGGTCGGCGTGACCGCCGCGACGATCGGCTCACTGCGCTGGCACCCTCGGCTGCGCGGGCTGACCTGGGTGACCTGGCGGCAGCACCGCGCGGCGCTGGCCGGAACGCTGGCCCTGCTCGGCGGGACCGCGTTGGTGCTGCTGATCAACGGCCGCGCGATGCACCGGGCCTACGCCGGGATCGCCATGTGTGGCGGCACTCCCTGCGAGGTGCCGTACCAGCTGTTCACCGGCAAGTACCAGGCCTGGGCCCAGTTCCTGCCCCGCTTCCTCACGTTCCTGCCCGCCGTTATCGGGGTGTTCGTCGGCGCCCCGCTGGTGGCCCGTGAGCTCGAGTCAGGTACCTATCGGTTCGCCTGGACCCAGGGCCGTGGCCGGGTGCGCTGGATCGAGGCCAAGCTGGTGCTGCTCGGCTCGACGCTGACCCTGCTGGCGGTTGCCTTCTCCTGGTGCTTCTCCTGGTGGTTCGGCCCATGGCACTCGATCATGGGCCGGATGGGCAGTGGCCAGGCCTACGAGATCGAGGGCCTGGTCTTCGCCGCAAGGACCCTTTTCGCCTTCACCTCAGGTGTTTTTCTCGGCGCCGTCATCCGGCGAACCGTGCCGGCGATGGCCGCTACCGCTGCGCTCTGGCTCGCCGTCGCGTGGCCCACCACCATCTACCTCCGGCCGCTCATCCAACCGGCCAAGGTGGTGTCGGACGCCGCGTACATCGGTATCGACAAAGCCTGGACGATCAGCTCCTGGGTCCAGGACGGCTCAGGGCACCACCTCAGCGACAGCCAGGTGACCACGCTCGCGGGCCGGGCACGCGCGGCCGGGGTGCAGTCGTCCGACCAGTTCACCAGCTGGCTGGCGCAGCACCACTACACCCGCTGGGACTCCTACCAGCCGGACAGTCGGTTCTGGCACTTCCAGGCCGTCGAGGCGTCCTGCTGGGTGCTGGCGGCACTCCTGTTCGCTGCGGCCACCGTGTGGTGGCTGCGCCGCCGGGCGGCCTAGCTGTACTGACCGGGGAGGTTGGTTGAGCGGGTGATCGGGGGGACCTTCCCGATGGCGGTGTGGAGCCGGTGGTGGTTGTAGCGGTGGAGCCATGCTGGCAGAGCATTGCGGCGGGCTTGTTCTGAGGGGTAGTGCCGGGACAACGCCCACATGCCTCGTCGTGGAACGGTCACCTTATGCCACCCTCGCGGCAACTGGTACATCGTGACGGATCTCGACGACCCAAGCGTGCAGGCCTTCGAGCTCAACGGCGATGGCAGTGCCGGCGGCTGAATAGCCTGCGTCGATAGCCGATCAGCAGTCGTACGGGGTATCCAAGGAAAACCGGTGGGCGGGCCGGCAGGCCTCGGGCATGATCCCGAGATGGATACCTACCTGGAGACCGAGCGGTTGGCGTTGCGCCGCTTCACTGCCGATGAGGCCGACCTGCTGATCGAACTGGACAGCGATCCGGCGGTGATGCGTTACCTGACCGGAGGCGAGCCGACCGCGCCGGAGCTCTACCGCGACCGCGGCATCCCCAGCATCCTCGCCGGCTACGACAGGTGGGACGGCAAGTTCGGGCTGTTCGCCGCGGTTGAGAAGGACGGTGGAGCTTTCATCGGCTGGTTCTGCCTGCGGCCCGAGCCGGAGGGTCCCCTGGACGAGGTCGAGCTCGGCTATCGGCTGCGGCAGGCGGCTTGGGGCAACGGGTATGCGACCGAGGGCTCGCGGGCCCTGCTGGAAAAGGCGTTCACCGAACTCGGTGTGCGCTTGGTCTGGGCTGAGACGATGTCCGTGAACCAGGCTTCGCGCCACGTGATGGACAAGCTCGAGATGAGGCTGGCGCACACCATCCCCACGCCCGATGACATGCTGATGGTCGAGGGCTCCGAGCTTGGGGGCGTACGGTACGAGATCGTCAACGAGCAGCGATAGCAGCTGCGGCAGCGCCAGGAAGCAAGCGGTCGGACTGGTCCCCGCGTGATGACCACACGGTGGCCGCCGAGCCCGCCATGAGAGTGAATCCAGTCGCGGTTTCCGACAATGGATTCACATCCATGCCGCCCAACGATTCGCAACCGGTTGCCTTGCTTGCAGTCAGCCCACGGTGGTGATGCGGGCCACCCCTCGACCATCAAAGCTGGCGACCACGATCGAGCCATCGCCTGACTCGGCGGCGCCGCGGCGGGGCGTCTCCGGGGCCAAGGGCGTCGTGGGGAAGCGTCTCCGGTCCGTACACCAGGCCCGAATGGCTCAGGCTGCCGGCACATCGCGGCCGAGGAACGCGACCAACCTGTCGATCGCCGGGGCGTTATCGGCGACGTGCCGTGCCGGGCCGAAACAGCCCCCGCCGGGACGCACCGCTCGCCCATCCGCCCTGGCGAAGGCCAGCGACTCCACAGCGGCATCCTCGGGCAGTTCCGCCGGTCGCCCGAGAGCCCGGGCAAGGTCCCAGCCGTGGGCCAGCAGGTCGTACATGCGGATCTTCAGCCGCTCCGCGCCGGTAGCGGCACCGAGCGGGCCCTGGTAAGAGCGATCGAGAACGCCTGGTTCCCCGAACGCATCGAGCAGCGCGGCCGCCGAATCGCGGTAGGCGCTACCGAGCTGGTCGCTCCGCATTCCTGCACCCCGCTGTGGCAGCGGTTGCTCGGCGAGCACGGCAATGAACACCAGATTCTTGCCGACCAGATGCTCGACGAGCCGGTGCACGGTCCAGTCCATGCACGGAGTCGGCGCGGACCACTGGTCGGGCTGGATCGCATCGATCAGCTCACCGACAGCGGCAAACGAACGAGCGAGTCGGTCGAGCTGGACTTTGTCATCTTCGGCCACGAGGGCACCTCTCACAGAGGGCGCCACCGAGCAAGCTGCCCTCAGGTCAGCAAACTCCAGGAGGCGCGGAAACGGTCATCGACACGGAACGTCGCACCTCCTTCCCACTCGATCGGTCGACTGCGAGTCTGCCACATCGGCCGTGCGGTCGCGCTGAATTGTTGCTGACTTCGAAGGGATCGGTGACCGGCAGCGTCAATCGTCCTTGCCGCTTGGCATCCGAGTCTGCAGCGGTTTCGCCGAGCCACCCGACCGCCGGGCTGACCACGCGGCCGCCCTGATAAGTTGCGGCAGATGGCGGCGGAGCAAGAGGACCGGGTTACCGGCGGCGGCCGGTCGATCACCGTAGCGGTCACGGCCTTGGCCATCGTCGTCGGCGTAACGCTGCGACTGTGGTTCCTCATGACCCCGCAGGGCCGAATGGACGGCGACGAGGCCCTGGCCGGCGTCATGGTCCAGCACATCCTCCGCGGCCACCAGTACACCTTTGTTGCTGGACAGCTCTACAACGGAAGCGACGAGCAGTACCTGCAGGCTGCGCTCGCCCTGGTCGTCCCCGTTACCCAGTTCACCCTGCGCCTGGTCGAGGTCGCGCTGTGGGCTGTGACCGCCGTGCTGGTCGCTGTCACCACGCGGCGCCTGACCGGATCGGCCACCAGGGCGGCGATCGCCACCTGGCTCCTCGCCCTGGGCCCGTACTTCGCCGTCTGGCGCAGCATCCGGGCCCACGGGTCCTACGCGGGCACCGAACTGGTCGGTGTCCTGGCGATCCTGACCGTGATCCGGCTGCGCAGCACTGGCCGGGGAGCGGTGCTGCTCGGTCTGTGCTGCGGCTTCACCCTGTGGGCGGCATGGACCACGGCCTACCTCGTCCTCCCAGCGGTGCTGTACGCCCTGCCGGTGCTGGTCCGACGGTGGCGGACGGCCGCCGCCTGGCTGGGTGGCCTGGTGGTCGGCTGCCTGCCTGCGCTGATCTGGTCGCTGGACCGGTCCCGGCTGCCGGGGTTGAGTGCAGAGAAGTCACACAACACGCCCCTGCAACGTCTTTACAACCTCGTGCACTACACGTTCGGCGAGTTCAGCGGGATGACCTACTACAACGGGCACGGCGGCGCCCCGTACCTGGTCCTGCCGGTTCTGCTGCTGCTCGGGGGAGTTTGGCTGGGCGCCTGCTGGACAATGCGCCAGGACTGGCGCGCGCTGGTCACGATGCGCCCCGGCCCGGTCGACCCACGCGTGATGCTGCTGGCCGTCGTGCCGGTGGTCATCGTGGCCTACGCGGCATCCAAGTACACCTGGTACGTCGGGGAACCGCGCTACCTTTTTGCCGCGACGCCGGCACTGCCGATGGGCGTTGCCTGCGTCGTGTCGTGGCCCGGCCGCAGCGTCCGGAGGCTGGCCGGGGCGGCCTGCGGACTGGTTGCCGCCACCGGCAGCGTCTTGTCGATCGGACTCCTGGCCGAGCACTCGGGCCACAGCCCTGGCTACTCCGTGGCCTGCCTGCGACAGGTCACCGACTACCTGGTTGCCCACCACGAGACGGCCGTCTATTCGGACTACTGGTCCGGTATGCCGCTGCAGATGGAGGCCGGCCGATCGCTGTCGGTCGGACCGAGGACCACCGGCCGGACCCGGTTCCCGGAGCTCAGGGAGCGGGCCGACGCCAGCCCGTCGCCCGTCTACGTCGAGGGACACATCCCCGATTCGATGGGCGAGGACTCGGACCAGGTGACCGTGGTGGACAACGCGCTCAAGAAGCACGGGGTCCAGGCCGAGCGGCACGGGGTGAGCTGCATGGTCGTGTGGGACCACCTCAGCAGGCCACTCGGGCCGATCGCACTGGGCATCGGCGTCCCGCTGACGCACGCAGACCTGCGCAACAGCTGAGCCGATCAGCAACCGGCAGGGCGGACTGCCCGGCGGCCCAAGCCTCGCCCACGGTGCTGCTGACCTGGAACGGGTGTCACGACAGGTCGGCGTTGGCGACTGCGCGGTGGCGCTCGCCTTCATCCAGGGACTCACGTTGTACGCCGCCCTGATGCGGATGCGCTGAGCCGCCGCCATCCCGCGCCCTGTCCAGCACGGCGAAAGCCGCCCCGAGCGCCGCCAGGCTCGCGGCCGTGAACAGCAGCAGCCGCGGACCCCAGCCCACGAGGGCACCCGCCAACGCCGTTCCCGCTGATGCACCGGCAGTCTTCAGCGCCGCCATCGCCACGAACACCTGTGCTCTGGCCCCCTCGGGCGCATAGGTCGATCGGACTGCCAGGCTCGCGGCGAACAGCACCGCGCTCACAACCCCTGCGGTGGCGAACGCGACCAGGCCGACGAGGAAGGTCGGCACTGCAGCACACAGGCCGATAACGATCGCGGTGAGGCCGACGAGAGCGGTCAGCCGGCGCTCGGGCTCCCCGCGCAGCGGATGGGCCGCGACCGCGAAGGCGCCGGCGAGGGTGCCCAGGCCGTACGAAGCGTTCAGCGCCGCGCCACTACTGAGGGTGCCGTGCAGCTGCAGCCCGAGGAGTACGGCAATCACCGCGAACCCGCCGGTACCGATCGCGGTCAGCGTCGTCGCGACGAGCGTGCGGCGCAGTGGACCGGTCGCCGCGATGGCGCGCAGGGCAGCGCCCACCGGCAGGGCTGCCGACCGCTCCGGGGACCGCCCGGCCGGGATCGTCCAGACCAGCGCCGACCCCGTGATCGCTGCAACGGCAAGGCAAAGCACGGCAGCCGCTGGCCCGACGGCGACCGCCACGACCGCGACGCAGGCCGGCCCGACCGTCGTACCTATGCCGTACGTAGCCGCGTCCCAGCCCTCGGCCCTGCGTTGGGCCTTCTCATCGGGCGCGACCAGAGCCGCGAGCTTGGCACTGAAGCCCCCGGTCATGAACGGACCACAGCTGCCCGCCAGTGCGACGCACAGCGCCGGGATCAGTACGGCCGTCCTGCCCAGGGTGAAGGTGGCTACGGCCAGGGCGATGCCGAAGGTTGCGAACGCCACCGCGAGCACGCGCCGGTCATCGTTGGCACGATCCAGCGGCCGGGCGAGCAGCGGCCCGAGCAGCTGCGGCGCGGTGAGAAGCGCGGCGAGGATGCCTCCCGTTCCCGTACCCCCTCCGGGTCGTCCGGCGAAGGAAGCGGCCAGTGCGATGAGCCCGACGGCCGCACCGCCGTCGGCGGCTCTGACCAGCGACGCCACCGCGATGTAGCGCGCGAGCAACGGGATGCGGTGCTGCACCGGCGACTCCTCCACCTCATCACCTGTCTAACCGGTGACGGTGGTTGTAAACGCCGTCGTCACCTGTCAAAGTGGTGACGTGGAGTTCGAGTTCGTCGCAGGAGACGCGTCGCTGGACTTCGTCGCGACCATGAGCGAGTGGACGACGACGCGACTCGAGCGGCTGACCTCACCCGAGGACCTAGCCGAGTGGCTGGTCGGCGCTGGCATCGTCGACGCCGCTCCGGCGGCCACGCAGGACGACCTGCTCGCCGCCCGCGAGCTGCGCCGCTACCTCTACGACTTCCTGGTCCGGATCACCGAGGGTCGCCCACCGTCACGGGCCGGCCGCGAGGTCATCAACACCTACGCTGCCGCACCTCCTCCGCTGGTTGCCATGACCAGCCGCGGACTGCCGACGACCGCCGGCACTGTCGACGCGGCGCTCTCCCAGCTGGCCCGGCAGGCGATCCGGCTCGGCGCGGAGGACCGCCGCCGGTTCATCAGCTGGTGCGATGACGCCACCTGCACCAGGGCCTTCATCGACCGCTCGCGCGGCGGTCGGCGCCGGTGGTGCGGGATGTCCGGCTGCGGCGACCGGGCCAAGGCGGCCGCCTACCGGCAGCGCCGCAGCGCCGGGATCTGACCTACCAGCGCGGCACGTCGGCCTGCAGCTCCGGGTCGAAGCCGAGGACGGCAGTACCCAGCCAGTCCGAGCAGACGTCGCTCGTGGCCGGTTGCAGTGCGCCGCAGCGGGCGTCCCGGTAGAGCCGCTCCAGAGCACCTCCACGGCGGGTGGCTCCCGTACCGCAGGCTTCGAGCAGTGACGAGGCAACCTGGAACGCGGTGTCCCCCGCGACCAGCTTCGCCCGCCAGACCCACCGGTTGGTCTCGGGGTCACCCGGCGCCTCGTCGACCCGGCGGGCCGTCACCCGCACCACCTCGCGGGCAGCGGCGACCGCTGCGTCGGCCCGGCCGAACCGGGCTCGTACCAGCGGGAGCCGGGCGATGCCACGCTGCTGGGCGTAGGCAACGCCGGCGTCGAGTGCTGCCTGCGCCACCCCGACGTAGACCGCGGCGTAAGAAGCCACCAGCCACTGCGGCATCGCTTGGGCGAGGAAGACGCCGAGGTCCTCCATGCCGCCCACGAGCGCATCGTCGTCCACGACAACGTCGAGATGCAGGTCGTGCGAGGCCGTGGCCCGCATGCCCAGCGAGTCCCACGTCGGCTCGACCGTGATGCCGGGAATGCCGCCTGGTACGAGGAACTGGGAGATCTTGCGCTGCCCGGTGTCGGCGTCGGTCGCGCCCGCCACCACGAGGTAGCCGTCCGCGTGGCCGGCCCCCGAGCAGAACGCCTTGCTGCCCACGATGCGCCAGCCGCCGTCGACCTTCTCGTACGACGTGGTCATCTGCGACAGCCGCGAACCGGCACCGCGTTCGGACATCGCGACGCAGAACAGCGCACCACCGGCGGCCGCTTCGAGCACCCGGTCGCGCATCGTGAAGAACGAGTCCGGTACGCCCAGCGTGCGCGCGAGCTCCTCCGATGCGAGGGCCAGGGCGCCCGTGACCGACGCGTGCATGTTGAAGATGAGGGCGGTCGCGCCGTTGCCGGCGCCGAGCTCCATCGCTACCTCGGCGTAGTCCGCGAAGCCGGCTCCGGCGCCGCCGAGACGGGTCGGGACCATCAGGCCGAGCAGTCCCCCGACCCGGAACAGCTCGAAGTCGTTCGCCGGGAAGCTGCCGTCGAGATCGTGCGCAGCCGCGTGCTCCGCCAGGCGCGGACGCAGGATCCGGGCCATTTCGACGGCGTCTGCTGGGGTCATCGCGGGCTCCCGGTCGCTTTGACGCCCACACCGGCGAACAGGACGGCGGTCGAGCGGCTGGTCACCATCCGACCGGCTTCGCGGCGTTTGAGCAACCAGGCGGCCCAGGCCAGCGCCGACGGGCGCAGGCCGAACAGCCGCAACCGCACACCGTGGCCGGCGCACAACGCGAGCAGCTCGCCCCGGTTCACGTACAGAGCAGGGTCGTGCAGGCCGGCCGGCGGGCCGCCGGGGATCCGCTCGGCAACGGTGACCGTGACGAACCGGCACACCGCGGTGTCCGCCAGCGCGTCGACAACCAGCGTGCCGCCGGGGGCCAGCACGCGGCACAGCTCAGCGACCACCGCCGGCAGGTCGGTCACGTGCTCGAGCATCTCGCCCGCGACGACCACATCCGCTGCCCCGTCGGCAAACGGCAACCGCGCGGCATCTGCTTGTACGGGCACCACACCGTGCTCGCGGGCGACTGCCAGCGCCGCCGACCCGACGTCGACGCCGACGTGGCGATAGCCGAGCCGTTGCACGTACGGCGCCATCACTCCGCCACCGCAGGCAACGTCGAGCAGCAGCGCGTCCGGCCGGCTCGGCGGCGGGATCAAGGTGGCGCGGGACTCCGCGATCCAGTGCAGCATCGCGAACACCCCGCGCGGACGCCACCACTCCTCGACCAGGTCGTCGTACTGCCCGGGGTCGTTGCGCGGTCGCACCGTGGACCGCGTGTCTGCTTCGTCCCGCATGTCCTGCCACACTCCCCGCATGGTCTCCGCCGGCTTCGGTCGCTTCGCCAGGGTGACAGGTGCCCTGGTGCAGGCCTGCCACGCGGCCCCGACAGTGACCGTGACCGCCGTGATGACGGCCTTCGCGGTCTCCGTCGGACGAGGCGTCGCGGGGTCGGTCCTGGTCGCCGCCACCGTACTCACGGGGCAGCTCTCGGTCGGCTGGAGCAACGACTACCTCGACCGTTACCGCGACGACCTGTCCGGCCGTACGGACAAGCCCATCCTCACCGGCGCCGTCAATGCCGACACGGTCTGGGCCTTCGCCTTCATCGCCCTGTTCCTGTGCATCCCGCTGTCGCTGGCCAACGGCTGGCGGGCCGGCTTCGTGCACCTGACCGGCGTCGCCGCGGCCTGGGCGTACAACCTGGGGCTGAAAGCGACGGTGCTGTCCCCGCTGCCGTACGCGATCGGGTTCGCGGCCCTCCCCGCGTTCGTCGTTCTCGGCCTGCCGGGCCGGCCGAGCCCGCCGCTGTGGTTGGTGGTCGGCGGCGCGCTGCTGGGCATGGGGGCGCACTTCGCGAACGTGCTGCCGGACATGGCCGACGACGTCGCCAACGGCGTGGTGGGGCTGCCGCACCGGCTGGGCCGTACCAGGTCGGCGATCGCCTCGGCGACCCTGCTGCTCGCCTCGACCCTGGTGTTCGCCCTGGGGTCAGGCGGCTCGACGGCTGTCGCCGTGGTCGGCGTCGTGCTCGCGTTCGGCCTGGTCGCAGCGGGTTCGGCAGCCGCTCTGCGCAAGGGCTCCGACGGCTCCGAAGCCATGTTCCGGACCGCGATGGCGCTGGCCGTGCTGAACGTCACCTTGCTTCTCGTACGGGGTGGCGGGCTGGGGTGAGAGCGGAGGTCGCTACGCTGACCCTGGTCACGCGCAGCCCCGAACGGCCGGGCAAAGGCGTGAGCAGGTCCGAGACGTGTCGTGAGCAATTCGAGGAGAGACCGTGAGCACGCTCCGCATGGCCCGCCGTCGCCCGCTCATGCCGGCGATGCTGGCCACGGTCCTGCTGGGGGCGCTACCCCTGCTGACGGCGTGCGGCGCCGGCCAGGACGCGCCCACCCGCCAGGAGTACACCGTCGCTGACGGGGTGCAGGCCCACGCCGGCAACATCGTCCTGCGCAACGTCCGCCTCACCGCCGACGTCAACGACACCCAGAAGGCGTCGAAGACGCTCGCGCTGCAGGGCGTCGTCGCGAACAACACCGGTTCGCCGGACGTCCTGCTGCTGGTGACCACGGGCACCTCGGCGTTCAAGGCGACGGCCACCGCCGCGACGCCGACCTCGGCTGCCGCCACGCCGTCCGGCCCGGTGATCGCCGAGCCGGCAGCCCCCACCAGCCTGCCAGCGACCGTCACGCCCGGCACCTCGCTCGTCCTCGGCACCGGCGGCCTCGGCCTGCAGGTCACCGACCTGCCCAAGGCCGTCCTGCCCGGCAGCCTGGTCAGCCTGCGGTTCTCGTTCCGCGACGCCGGTGACGTGACCGTCGCGGTGCCGGTCTACTCGCTGTCGCGCCCCGCTGACACGACCAAGACCGTGGTCCCGCCCTCCGCCGAGGTCGACCCGAACTACAACCAGCCGGAGATGGACAACGCATCGGCCGTGCCGACGCCCTGACTCGTAGCGCGCTTGCCCGGTTCTGTCGGGCCGGTCGGTTAGGTTGCCTGCATGGCCAAAACCGTCGCCAAGGACCGCCCGGCCTACGCCTGCGCTGAGTGCGGTCTCGGGGTGGCCAAGTGGGTCGGCCGCTGCCCCGAGTGCCAGGCCTGGGGCACGATCGACGAGGTCGGTGCCGCCAAGCTGCGGGCCGTCGCCGCCGGACCGGTCAGCGCCCCGGCGAGGCCCATCGCCGAGGTGGACGTCGAGGCGGCCAGGGCCAGGCCGAGCGGGGTCGGTGAGCTCGACCGTGTGCTCGGCGGCGGGCTGGTGCCCGGCGCGGTCATCCTCGTCGCCGGCGAGCCGGGCGTCGGCAAGTCCACCCTGCTGCTCGAGGTAGCCGCCTCGTGCGCCTCCCCCGGCTCCCGCTCTCTGATGATCACCGGCGAGGAGTCGGCGGCCCAGGTCAGGCTGCGCGCGGGCCGTACGGGAGCCCTCGACGACAACCTCTACCTCGCGGCGGAGACCGACCTCGCCGCCGTGCTGACCCACATCGACTCCGTGGCGCCGGCGCTGCTGATCATCGACTCGGTGCAGACGATCAGCTGCTCGGACATCGAGGGCGCCGCGGGCGGGGTCACCCAGGTCCGCCAGGTCGCGGCTGCGCTGATCGCGGTCGCGAAGGAGCGCGGCATCGCCACGATCCTGGTCGGCCACGTGACCAAGGACGGCTCGATCGCCGGGCCGCGGGTGCTCGAGCACCTGGTCGACGTGGTCTTGTCCTTCGAGGGCGAGCGGCACACGTCGCTGCGGCTGGTCCGCGCGGTCAAGAACCGGTTCGGCGCCACCGACGAGGTGGGCTGCTTCGAGCTCACCGACAACGGCATTCGCGAGCTGCCCGACCCGTCCGGGCTGTTCCTGTCCCGCCACGCCGAGCCGGTGCCCGGCACCTGCGTGACGGTGACGGTGGAGGGTCAGCGGCCGCTGGTCGCCGAGGTGCAGTCGCTGGTCGCCGCGACCAAGATGCCGTCGCCGCGCCGGGCCACCTCGGGCCTGGACAGCGCCCGGCTGTCGATGGTGCTCGCGGTGCTCGACCGGCGGGCCGGGATCAAGGTGTCCGAGGCCGACGTCTACGCCGCCACGGTGGGTGGCGTGCGCCTGTCCGAGCCCGCCGCCGACCTCGCGATCGCACTGGCCGTCGCAAGTGCGGCCAAGGACCGGCCGTTGCCCGCCGGGCTGATCGCGGTGGGCGAGGTCGGCCTGGCCGGTGAGGTGCGGCCGGTGTCCGCCGTCGGCCGGCGCCTGAGCGAAGCGGCCCGGCTCGGGTTCAGCGTCGCCCTCATCCCGTTCTCGGTCGGCGACGCCCCGCCCGGCCTCCGGGTGATCCAGGTCCCGGACCTCGGCGAGGCGCTGCGGCTGGTCGGCCTGACGTGACGCACGGCGCCCGAGCGCACAGCGCCTGAGCGCATCCGCGGCTAGACTGCGCGTGACCGCATCAGGACTTTCGGGGATTCGAGGGATTGCGTGGCCACGACGGACGACCAGCTGCGGTCGACGCTCGCAGCCGTTGCCCCCGGCACGCCGTTGCGGGACGGGCTCGAGCGGATCCTGCGCGGCAACACCGGCGGTCTCGTGGTCCTCGGGCACGACCGCGGCGTCGAGTCCCTGTGCACCGGCGGCTTCCGGCTCGACGTCGAGTTCTCACCGACCCGGCTGCGCGAGCTGGCCAAGATGGACGGCGCCATTGTCGTGGCTGACGACCTCCTGCGCATCGTGCGCGCGGCCGTACACCTGGTGCCCGACCCGACGATCCCCACCGAGGAGTCCGGCACCCGCCACCGCACCGCCGAGCGGGTGGCCAAGCAGACCGGCTACCCGGTCATCTCGGTCAGCCAGTCGATGCGGATCATCGTGCTCTACGTCGACGGCCGCCGCTACGTCGTCGACGACTCTGCCGCCATCCTGTCCCGCGCCAACCAGGCCCTCGCCACCCTCGAGCGCTACAAGCTGCGCCTCGACGAGGTCGCCGGCACCTTGTCGGCGTTGGAGATCGAAGACCTGGTCACCGTACGAGACGCCATGGCTGTCACCCAGCGGCTCGAGATGGTCCGCCGGATCGCCGGCGAGATCGAGGGCTACGTCGTCGAGCTCGGCACCGACGGCCGGTTGCTCGCGCTGCAGCTGGACGAGCTGATGGCCGGGGTCGAGGCCGAGCGCGAGCTGGTCATCCGGGACTACCTGCCCTACAGCACCAGGCGCACCCGCACCGCTGAGGACGTGCTGCTCGAGCTCGACCAGCTGTCCGCGAGCGAGCTGCTCGAGCTGCCAGCGATGGCCAAGGTCGTCGGCTTCTCCTCCAACCCCGATGCACTCGACGCTCCGGTCAGCCCGCGCGGCTACCGCCTGCTGGCCAAGGTGCCGCGGCTGCCGAGGCTCGTCGTCGACCGGCTCGTCGAGCACTTCGGCTCGTTGCAAAAGCTGCTCGCTGCGGGCATCGACGACCTCCAGGTGGTCGAGGGCGTCGGCGAGACGCGCGCCCGCGGCGTACGAGAAGGCCTGTCCCGCCTGGCGGAGTCGTCGATCCTCGAGCGCTACGTCTGACGTTCAGCTGATCGTGGGTGCGGCCTGCACTCCGATAGCGGACGCCGGCCCACACCCAGCTGGGCACCTAACGGCCATCGGCGATCGCTGGCACAGTCGCCGAAGCGTTGGCGCTCATCCGCCGGATTTCGTACATCTCAGCGCCAACACTCCGAGCGCCCCGCTGTGATCGTGGGTGCGGCCTGCGTTCCGCTATCGGACGAGGGCCCACACTCACGACCGAGCAGCGGGCCTCAGGCCGGGACGAGGGCGTAGATCTGGCGCAGGTCGACCAGGAAGATCTGGCCGGACGTGCCGTGCAGGACGTCGACGACGTAGACCGGCAGCGACCCCAGCGGCGCGGCCTCGGCACCCTTGCGCAACTCGCCCTCGTCGAGCACCGACACGACCCGGTCGACGACAACCCCTACCGCGTCGAAAGACTCGGTCGCTTCGAGCACCAGAACATCGCCCCGGCGAGGGGCGTCGTCGTCGGGCGCGGGCCGTCCGTCGATCACCGGTAGCGGGAAACCGCGCAGCTCGATGACGCCCACCAGCGGGGCCGCCATGCCCGGCAGCTCCTCCAGCCCTTCGAGCCGGACGATCTCCCGTACGGACGGAAGCGTCGCAGCGTAAGTGCGGCCGCCCAGCTTGAAAGTCACGTAACCGCCGTCCATCACCGGCCTCCTGTCCCTGCGCGCTGCTGGCTCGTCCCTGCAAGGGATCGGCACAGCACGATGAGCTCTGAAATCGAGCGCCCACCGAGCTCGGCGGCGACCGCGTCACCGGCACGTCGGCCCAGCGTCTCGGCGGCCGCACGGTAGGACGCGGCAGCGGAAGCACTCTCGCCGAGCCGGGACAGCGCGCCGGCGAGGAGGAAGTGAGCAAA
The DNA here is from genome assembly GCA_963797535.1 of uncultured Actinomycetota bacterium. Classification (GTDB taxonomy): domain Bacteria; phylum Actinomycetota; class Actinomycetes; order JAWWOL01; family JAWWOL01; genus JAWWOL01. The sequence goes on from CAWCPQ010000005.1 coordinate 68,372, forward strand.
ACCTGCGTCCGCATCGAGGAAGACCGCTTTGCGCAGGCTGTCCAGGGCGTCCCGGTCGCGTCCCTGGTTGCTCAGGGCCATCCCGCGCAGGTAGTGCGCCTCGGCCAGCAGCGGGTCACGGCTGGCGAGCGACTCTGCCATCTCGGCCGCCAGCAGGTAGCGGCCGGCCTGGAGCTCAGCGTGCACGAGCTGGAGACTGGGCTGGTAGTCGATGGGCGGCGGTGCCACGGGTTCGGCGACCTTGGCCGGTGCGGACTCACGTACCGGGATCTGCAGCCGGGACAGCAGCTTTGCCTGGTCCGGCTTCGGGTCCACCGGCGTGGCCTGGGCCGGTACGGCTGGCGCCGCAGCGCCCTGGCGCCAGCCCAACGCCTTGAGCCCACCCAGACCGATCTTGCGCTCGACCTTGGGCGGATCGATGCGCCGGTAGACGAACGCGTCCCCCAACGTCACCAGCCGGAACGCGTCGGTGATCTGCCACAAGGTCTCGGCGTGGCCGAGGAAAAGGTAGCCGCCGTCGGTCAGGCTGCGGTGGAACCGTTCGACCAGGCCGCGGGTCGTCTCGCGGTTGAAGTAAATGGTCACGTTGCGGCACAGGACGAGGTCGACCTCGCAGTTGAAGAACGGCGACGGGTCGGTGACCAGGTTGTGGTGCCGGAAGGTCACCAGGGCGCGCACCTCGGGCTTGACCACGTAGTCGCCGTGCTCGAGGGAGAAGAACCGTTCGACCCGCTCGGCATCGGCGAGCTGCACGGAACGCTGGCCGTACCGTCCGCGCTTGGCCGCCTTGAGCGCCCGCTGCGAAACGTCGGTCGCCACGATCCGGATGTCCCACTCGCGGATGTCCGGGATCAGCTCGAGCAGCAGCATGGCGACGGTGTACGGCTCCTCGCCGGTCGAGCAGCCGGCGCTCCAGATGACCAGCCGCTTGGACTCCTCGTTGGCCCTGACCAGCTCCGGCAGCACCTGTCGGCCAAGAGCACGGATCTGCGGCGGGTTCCGGAAGAAGTAGGTCTCCGGGATCGTGACCTCGTCGATCAGCTCCTGCCGCTCCTCGACGCCCTCGGGACTCATGACGTGGTCGAGGTAAACCGTGATGTCGTTGAACCCGGCACGCGGCAGACGCTCCCCGAGCGCGTACCCCAGCGAGTCCCGGCGGGCGGCGTCGAAGACGAGACCGGCCACGTCGTGCAGGAACCGGGTCAGCCGGGTGAAGTCGGAGTCGGTGAGGTCGAGCTTCACGGGGACACCGCCGCGTCCGCAGCCTCGACGATGCTCACCAGCAATGGTGCGATCTCGCGCAGCGGCCGTTCGTGCTCGACGGCGCCGAGAGCCTTTGCTGCGCCGGGCATCCCGTACACCGCGCTCGTCGCCTCGTCCTGCCCGATGGTGATCGCGCCGCAGTCCCGCATCTCCTTCAGGCCCGCCGCGCCGTCGCGGCCCATGCCGGTCATGATCACGCCGATGGCGGACCGGCCCACATGGTGCGCGATCGAGGTGAACGTCGGGTCGATGCCGGGGATGTGGAACTGCGAGGGCGGCGGCACCTCGCAGGTCACCCGCATCCGCTCGTGCACGATCAGGTTGAGGCCACCGGGCGCGAGCGTCACCGTGCCCGGCAGCAGCCGCTTGCCGCTCTCGCCGACCCGGACCGGCAGCAGGCACTGGGTGTCCAACCACTGCGCCAGACCTTCGATGAAGCCGTCGGCCATGTGCTGGACCACGAGGACGGACTGGCTGAGCTTGGGCGGCAGCGCGCTGAGCAGGTGGGCCAGCGCCTGGGGTCCGCCGGTCGACACCCCGATGGCGATCAGGTCGATCTTCTGAGGCAGCTCGGGAGGCTCGACGACGGTGGCCCGCAGCTGCCGTCGCTCCTTGGCCAGCAGCGACTCGACGCTGAGCGCCTCCGTCGGCTCGACGGCACGGGCTGCGGGCACCTTCGCAGGAGCTTGCTCCTCCCTGGCGGCGGGCGTCACACCCGCCAGCGACGTCGAGCGCAACCGGGCGCGGGGGTGGGTGATCACCCGAACCCGGCTCGCGACCCGAAGCCGGCGACGCAGGGCCTCGGCGTACTCCTCCGGCTCCAGCGACTCCCTGGCCGAAGGCTTGGCCATGATGTCGACGGCACCCGCCGCCATCGCGGCCAGCCCGTTGACGTTCTCCGGTCCTGCGACGAACGCGGAGTAGACGACGATCGGTGTCGCATGCGTGGCCATGATCCGCTCGATCGCCTCGAGCCCGTTCATGACCGGGAGGTCGAGGTCCATCAGGACGACCATCGGGTGCAGCCGCTCGACCAGGGCCACTGCCTCGGCACCGGTACGGGCCTCGCCGATGACTGTCAGCTCCGGGTCGTTGTCGATCATGGTCCGCATCAGCCGACGCTGAACCGACGAGTCATCGACCACCACGACGCCGATACCGTGGTTCGGGCTGGCGGGGGGCACGGCGGGGATTGTGCTCCCTGTCACCATGCTCCTTCGGACGGCATCAGCCCCCGGTCGCGGCCGGAGGGAGCGCGCGCCAGCAGGCGGACGCTTCTGCCAGAACATCGACCGGGGCCGGCCCGCGCTTGAGTGCCTCGGGCGGGTCAGCGCAGCTGGAAGACTGCCCCTCGGCTGGTCAGGCCGCCGACCTTGCCGACCACCTTGTACGTGCCGGGCCGAGCCTCGGTGCCGGAGGCTGCGCAGCCGATCGAGGACGAGCGCTGGCGGTTCCAGACGTGGGAGTAGCCGACCGCCTGCTTGGCCTTGAAGACAGCGACGTTGGGCTCGTGCTTGGAGCAGTCGCTCGAGGACCAGATCTGGTCCGAGCCGGAGGTGATCACGAACTTGCGGTTGGCGGTGCCCACGTCGATGGTGCACGAAGTAGTTCCGACGTTCTCAACCTCAAGGGCAAGGTGCGGCAGGACACCGGGGCCGTAGACGGTGTGGTCGGTGCTCACGGTCAACTTGATGGCGGAGTTGGGGCAACGCGGAACCGCGGCCACCGTGCTGGTCGCCGAGGTCTTGGCCGGGGCGGCGGACGTCTTCGCCGGCTTGGGCTTCGCGGCCGCTTTGGTCTTCGTTGGCGTCGGGGTCGGGGCGGGCGTGGGCGTGCCGCTGGTCGTCGGCGCGGGAGTCGTGGTGCCGGAGCTGTTCGGTGAGGGTGCCGCGTTAGCGCCGATGTGGCCGTTGATCTCGGTCCAGGCAAACCAGCCCACCAGGATCGCGAGCACTGCGGCCATCGCGCGTCGCCGCCAGTAGACCTCTGGCGGCAGCGACCCGACCGGATTCAGCAGCGGGTTGCTGTCCATGCCGCGAATGCTAGGCGCGAATGTGGCCGCACCCACGAAGCCGCGCCGTGCGAGGATCGACCGGATGACTGAGTTTGCCGCGCCGCTAGAGGTTGTCGTCCGGGAGTGGTACGCCACGGCCGCCCGCGACCTGCCGTGGCGGCGTCCCGGCGTATCCGCTTGGGCAGTCCTCGTCAGCGAGTTCATGCTGCAGCAGACGCCGGTCGCCAGGGTCGAGCCGGTGTACGAGAGCTGGCTGCGCCGATGGCCCACGCCCGGAGCACTGGCAGACGCCGCACCCGGCGAGGCCGTGCGGGAGTGGGGGCGGCTGGGCTACCCGCGCCGCGCCCTGAGACTGCACGCGGCTGCCGTCGAGATCGACAACAGCTATGACGGGGTCGTGCCCTCGTCGGTGGACGACCTGCTCGGGCTCCCCGGCGTCGGCGCCTACACCGCTCGCGCTGTCGCCGCCTTCGCCTACCGGCAAAGGCAACCAGTGCTCGACACCAATGTCCGCCGGGTGCTGGCGCGCTGCCTGGGCGGGCGCGCCGACGTGGGCGCGTCGGTCACCGCGCCCGAGTGGGCCCTGGCCGAGTCGGTGCTGCCGGCTGATCCGGAGGACGCTGCGACGTACTCCGTCGCGGTGATGGAGCTCGGCGCGCTGGTCTGCACCTCGCGTTCACCGTTGTGCCCGTCCTGCCCGCTCGCCTCCCGCTGCGCCTGGCTGGCGCTCGGGAGCCCGCCGCTGGACGGCCTCGCCAAGCGGCCGCAGGGCTACGCGGGCACCGACCGGCAGGTGCGGGGACGGCTGCTCGCCGTCTTGCGGGACGCCGAGGGTCCCGTACCGCTGGCTGCTCTGACCGCCGTGTGGTCCGACGACGTCCAACGCGACCGATCACTGGCCGGCCTGGTCGACGACGGCCTGGTCGAGGTCCGCGGCGACGCGTTCTGCCTGCCCGGTTTGTGATCCTGCGGAAACTACTCACGCGAGCGAGTGAAGATTTGTGGTTCCCTCGTGCAACCGCGGGTGCCGGTGGGGGGTCTCATCTGGCAAGGACCGCGCAGGAGGTTCGATGAGCCAGAGCACGACCGCAGCCCCACCGGACGGGGACGCGGCCGATTTCGATGCGTTCTACCGAGCCAGCCGCGACCGGCTGCTCGGTCAGGTCTACGCGTTCACCGCTGATCGCGGCGACGCGCAGGACTGCCTGGCCGAGGCCTACATGCGGGCCTGGCAACGGTGGACGCAGATCTCCCGGTACGACGCGCCCGAGGCCTGGGTCCGCACCGTCGCCTTCCGGTTGGCGGTCAACCGCTGGCGCAAGGCGACCAACGCTGCCAAGGCCTGGCGGCGCAACGGCGAGCCGGTGCCGGTGGCCGGACCGTCCGCCGACACCATCGACATGGTGCGGGCGCTGCGCTCACTGCCCGAGGCTCAACGCCGAGCCCTGGTCCTGTTCCACATCGCCGACCTGAGCGTGGAGGAGATCGCCCGAGAGACCGAGTGCCCCGTCGGAACGGTGAAGGCACGGCTGTCCCGCGGCCGCGCAGCCCTCGCCCTGCTCCTGACCGACGAGAGCCACCCCCTGATCGCGCCGCCCGATGGTGACGTCCCGCCGGCGCGCGAAAGGAACCTGCTGTGACCCGCCCCCTGGACAACATGTTCGACGAGCTGTCGGGCCCCGCCCAACCGCTCGGCCCCACCGACTGGCCCGAGCCTGGGTCGCTGCGACGTCGAGCCGAGCACCGTCGTACGGTACGGCGCGCCTCCATCGCCTCCGGCGTGGCACTGGCCGCGGCTGCGGTGATCGCCGTGCCGCTGACCATGGCCGGCTCGCACCACGGCACCGTCGTGCCCGCGCAGTCGGTGACGCCGGTTCCAACAGCGAAGGCCGCTGCCACCACCACACCCGGCACACCGCTGAAGCCGGGCGCTGCTGTTCCGGTCGGCGACACCGTACAGATCGGCACGTTCAGCCTGACCGTTCCCGTCGGCTGGGGCGTCAGGCGAACCACCGGCAACTACGACAATCCGGCCCACGTCTACCACCGGGCCTGCGTCGCGCCGCCGGCCACAGCGACCACGCGGTCGCTGTACCACTGCGCCGGCCTCGACATCTATTACGACGGGTTCCTGCCCGGCGACGGGACGTCGGCGTACAGCAACGACCCGCTGCACGAGCGGAAGTCGGCTCCGGCTTGGCGTCATGGCAATGCACGCTGCCACCTGCCCGGCGACCGGGACGACGCCGGGCGTTGCGACAACCGGCACCTTGGGTGGACCGGCGCTGTTCAGCAACCCCAAGCTGGGTAGGAGCGCGACGGGAAAGGTGACGACCGCTGTCTACAACGTCTGGAGCGTGGGCTGTGTCGACGGCACCACCTTTGCCCCGCGAGCGTGGTACTTGCCGAAGACCGGGGCGGTGTTCTTCCTGTACGACGAGAACCCGCAGGCACAGGCTTTGATGGCGACGGTGCACACGGGGCTCGAGCCCCTGTAATCTGCTCGATGAGCCAATGACAACGGCCCCTGCCTCGAGGGGGAGGCAGGAGCCGTTGTCGTACGCGTGCTGGGTTACTCCGGCGGGTCGATCGACGGCGGCGCCGTCGCCGGTGCTGTTGCGGCGGGGCCGGCAGCCTCGACGGCTGCGGCCTCCACCGGCGGCACGTCCGGGACGGCCTCGGGCTGAGCCTCGCCACGGAACGTGAAGACCTTGCGGCCCTCGGGACCGTCGGGGCCCTCGGCTGTGTCGACGACCACGATCTGGCCGGGACGCAGCTCACCGAAGAGGATCTTCTCGGACAGCGCGTCCTCGATCTCGCGCTGGATGGTACGGCGCAACGGCCGCGCACCCAGGGACGAGTCGTAGCCGCGCTCGGCCAGCAGCTCCTTGGCCGACCGGGTCAGCTCGAGACCCATGTCCTTGTTCTTCATCTGGGTGTCGACCCGGTTGAGCATGAGGTCGACGATCTGGACGATGTCGTCGGTCGAGAGCTGGTGGAACACGATCGTGTCGTCGACGCGGTTGAGGAACTCGGGCCGGAAGTGCTGCTTGAGCTCGTCCTGGACCTTGGCCTTCATCCGGTCGTAGTCGACCGTGCCGCCACCGGTGGAGAACCCGATGCCCGGACCCTTGGCGATGTCGCGGGTGCCGAGGTTGGTGGTCATGATGATCACCGTGTTCTTGAAGTCGACCGCGCGACCCTGGGAGTCGGTCAGCCGGCCGTCCTCGAGCACCTGCAGCAACGTGTTGAACACGTCCGGGTGGGCCTTCTCGACCTCGTCGAAGAGCACCACGGAGAACGGCTTGCGGCGCACTCGCTCGGTGAGCTGGCCACCCTCCTCGTAGCCGACGTAGCCGGGCGGGGAGCCGACCAGCCGCGAGACCGTGTGCTTCTCCATGAACTCGCTCATGTCGAGCTGGATCAGCGCCTCTTCGTCGCCGAACAGGAAGTCGGCCAGCGTCTTGGACAGCTCGGTCTTACCGACACCGGACGGGCCGGCGAAGATGAACGAGCCACCGGGACGCTTGGGGTCCTTGAGGCCGGCCCTGGTGCGGCGGATCGCCTGGGAGACGGCCTTGACGGCGTCCTCCTGGCCGATGATCCGCTTGTGCAGCTCGTCCTCCATGCGGAGCAGACGCGCGGTCTCCTCCTCGGTGAGCTTGAACACCGGGATGCCGGTCCAGGTCGCGAGGACCTCGGCGATCTCCTCGTCGGTGACCTCGGCCACGACGTCCATGTCGCCGGCCTTCCACTCCTTCTCGCGCTGAGCCTTCTCGGCCAGCAGCTGCTTCTCCTTGTCGCGGAGGTTGGCAGCCTTCTCGAAGTCCTGGGCGTCGATCGCCGACTCCTTGTCGCGACGCACCTGGGCGATGCGCTCGTCGTACTCGCGCAGGTCCGGCGGCGCGGTCATGCGACGGATGCGCATGCGCGAGCCGGCCTCGTCGATCAGGTCGATCGCCTTGTCCGGCAGGAACCGGTCACTGATGTAGCGGTCGGCCAGGGTGGCCGCCGCGACCAGCGCCGAGTCGGTGATGGAGACCCGGTGGTGCGCCTCGTACCGGTCCCGGAGTCCCTTGAGGATCTCGATGGTGTGGGCCAGGCTCGGCTCGCCGACCTGGATCGGCTGGAACCGGCGCTCGAGGGCAGCATCCTTCTCGAGGTGCTTGCGGTACTCGTCGAGCGTGGTCGCACCGATCGTCTGGAGCTCACCGCGGGCCAGCATCGGCTTGAGGATGGAGGCAGCGTCGATCGCGCCCTCAGCGGCACCGGCACCGACGAGGGTGTGGATCTCGTCGATGAACAAGATGATGTCGCCGCGGGTGCGGATCTCCTTGAGGACCTTCTTCAGCCGCTCCTCGAAGTCACCGCGGTAGCGGCTGCCGGCGACGAGCGCGCCGAGGTCGAGGGTGTAGAGCTGCTTGTCCTTGAGCGTCTCGGGCACCTCGCCCTTGATGATCGCCTGGGCCAGGCCCTCGACGACCGCCGTCTTGCCGACACCGGGCTCACCGATGAGGACAGGGTTGTTCTTTGTACGTCGCGACAGCACCTGCATGACGCGCTCGATCTCTTTCTCGCGCCCGATGACCGGGTCGAGCTTGTTCTCCCGCGCGGCCTGGGTGAGGTTGCGGCCGAACTGGTCGAGAACGAGCGAGGTCGAGGGGGTGCCCTCGGCGGGGCCACCGGCTGCGGCGGCCTCCTTGCCCTGGTAGCCGGACAGGAGCTGGATGACCTGCTGGCGGACCCGGTTGAGGTCGGCGCCGAGCTTGACCAGCACCTGGGCTGCGACGCCCTCACCCTCGCGGATGAGGCCGAGCAGGATGTGCTCGGTACCGATGTAGTTGTGACCGAGCTGCAAGCGCCTCGCGGAGGCTGAGCTCGAGCACCTTCTTGGCTCGAGGGGTGAACGGGATGTGCCCGCTCGGTGCCTGCTGGCCCTGGCCGATGATCTCCTCGACCTGCTGGCGGACACCCTCCAGCGAGATGCCGAGGCTCTCGAGCGCCTTGGCAGCGACGCCTTCACCCTCGTGGATCAGGCCGAGCAGGATGTGCTCGGTCCCGATGTAGTTGTGGTTGAGCATCCGGGCCTCTTCTTGGGCCAGGACGACAACACGACGGGCGCGGTCGGTAAACCTCTCGAACATGATCGCTCCTTACAGAGCGGGGACGAGGAGGGGTGGTCCCCGTCCTTCCGCAAGCTAGCCCTGCTGGTCGACCGCGTGTTGCGGACGACGTGACCCGGAGCGCAAGCCCCGCGACCCGCCGTTGCTGCTGCCTTTCACTTACTTGGTGCAATACCTCGGCGTCCACACCCGGACCTGAGCGCCCGAGCGTGTATTGCCAACGTACGCCTTTGCGCGGTCCGACTGCTGTACGCATCCCAACTTGCCACGCTGGAGCAGTGTTCCCCACCGGTATCAGTTCGCCCGTGAGCGAACAGCTGCGGCGCTGCTCGGGAACGAGACGGACCCCTTGGTGACGCAGTGTCACCAAGAGGTCCGGTTCGCTCGTCGTACGGTTGCCGTTAGTGAGCGGCCTCGTACTGCGCAACGATCGTGGCCGGGATGCGACCGCGCTCGTTGACGCAGGCCCTTGGCCTTGGCCCAGGCGCGGATGTCGCCAGCCCGCTGACGGTCGGAACCGGCGGCGGGACGAGCAGCGGCGGCGGGGCGGGCAGCGGCGCGGCGACCGGAGCGGGCGCCACCGATGCGGCGGCCGGCACCGACGTACGGCGCGAGGGAGTCACGAAGCTCTGCGGCGTGGTCGTCGCAGACGTCGATCTCATAGCTCGTGCCGTCGAGGGAGAAGGAAATGGTCTCGGTGCCCGGGGTCACGTCGTCGTCGTGGACGTCGCAGACCAGCAGAACCTGAACGCGTTGCGCCATTGTGGGCGTACCTTTCAGCGGTTGGTGAAGTGGTTACACGTTAATGCCCGGCAACGCATTCCGCAAAAGACGCGCGCCTAATCGCTCGGGAAAACATCCCGGCGGGCAGGTTGCGGGCCACGAATGGGCGGGGCCGGCGCTCCGGGATGCCGCTTACTCCGGCTTGACCAAGGGAAACAAGATTGTGTCTCGGATGCTGGCGCCGGTGAGCAGCATCAGGAGCCGGTCGATGCCCATTCCCAATCCTCCGGAAGGCGGCATCGCGTATTCGAGCGCGCGCAGGAAGTCCTCGTCGAGCTGCATCGCCTCGACGTCTCCGCCGGCCGCGAGCAGCGACTGCTCGGTCAGCCGACGCCGCTGCTCGACCGGGTCGACGAGCTCGGAGTAGGCCGTTCCGATCTCTTTCCCGTACGCCACCAGATCCCATCGCTCGGCGAGGCGGGGGTCGTCCCTGTGCTGCCTGGTCAACGGACTGACGTCAGTGGGAAAGTCCCGATAGAACGTGGGTTCGACCGTGTGCTGCTCGAGCAGGTGCTCGTACATCTCGAGGATGATCTGGCCCCGGCCCCAGGCGGGATCGAGCGAAATCCCGGCAAGCGCACACAGCCGGACAAGGTCGGACAAGTCGGTATCCGGACTCAGTGGCTCGCCCAGTTTTTCCGAAAGCCCGCCGTAAACGGTCACGGACCGCCACATACCCCCAAGATCCTTTTCGGTTCCGTCAACGTGGGTCACGACCGTCGAACCGAATGCCGCGATCGCGGCTTCCTGGATGAGTTCACGGGTCATCGTCTGCATCTGGTCGTAGTCGCCGTACGCCTGATAGGCCTCGAGCATCGTGAACTCGGGGTTGTGCGAAGCGTCGACGCCCTCGTTGCGAAAGTTGCGGTTGATCTCGAAGACCCGCTCAACGCCGCCGACCGCCAGCCGCTTAAGAAAAAGCTCAGGAGCGATCCGGAGGAAGAGCTCCATGTTGTAGGCGTTGATATGCGTCTTGAAGGGACGGGCGTTGGCGCCGCCGTGGACGACCTGCAGCATCGGGGTCTCGACCTCGACGTAGTCACGGGCGGTCAGGGAGTCGCGTACGGAGCGCACCGCGGCACTGCGCAGCTTGAGCATCCGGCGCGAGTCCGGGTTGACGATCAGGTCGACGTAGCGCATCCGGACCCGTTGCTCGGTGCCCAGCCCCTTGTGCTTCTCCGGCAGCGGGCGCAACGACTTGGCCGTGATGGCCCAGTCGTCGGCCAGGACGGACAGCTCGCCGCGGCGTGAGGTGATGACCTCGCCGGTGATGCCGACGTGGTCGCCGAGGTCGACGTAGGCCTTCCACCGCGCCAGCGACTCCTCGCCGAGCCGGTCGAGGCTGAGCATGACCTGGATGTCGCCGGAGCCGTCGCGGATGGAGGCGAAGCACAGCTTGCCGCCGATGCGGCTGAGCATCACGCGGCCGGTGATCCCGACCCGTATCGCCGGTGGCCACGTCGGGCTCGAGGTCGGCGTAGGTCTCCCGCAACGGCCCGATCTGCGTCGTCCGCGGGTAGCCGAGCGGGTAGGGGTCGAGGCCGTCGGCGCGCATCCGGTCGAGCTTGTCCAGCCGGACCCGCATCTGCTCCGGCAGGTCCTCGACGCCGGAGTCGTCGAGCTCGGTGGACTGGTTCGCCGTCGTGTCGTCGTTGGTCACGGCGAACATCCTCTCAGCACCGGGCGGTCGAGGCTCACAGGTTCTTCTCGTAGACCAGCCGGAGCCCGACCAACGTCAGCCACGGGTCGTGCACGGTGATGCGCCGGGACTCGTCGACCACCAGGGTGGCCAGCCCGCCGGTGGCGATGACGGCGACGCCGGGCGGGTCGTCGAGCTCGGTGAGAATCTCCTCGACGATGCGGTCGATCTGGCCGGCGAAGCCGTACATGATGCCGGACTGCAGCGCCTCGACGGTGTTCTTGGCGATGGCCGTGCGCGGGCGGACCAGCTCGACCTTGCGCAGCTGGGCGGCCCTGGACGCCAGGGCGTCGACGGAGATCTCGATGCCGGGGGCAAGCACGCCGCCGATGAACTCGCCCTTGGCCGAGACCACGTCAAAGTTGGTGGAGGTGCCGAAGTCGACGACGATCGCCGGCCCGCCGTAGCCGGTGAAGGCGGCGAGCGCGTTGACGATCCGGTCAGCGCCAACCTCCTTCGGGTTGTCGAACAGGATCGGTACGCCGGTCTTGACGCCCGGCCCGACGATCACCAGCGGCAAGCCCGGGAACCGCTTGGAGCAGACCTCGCGGACGGTGTGCAGGACGGCCGGGACGGTGGAGCAGCAGGACAGCCCGGTCACCTCGGACGACCCGGTCGCCGAGCAGCCCGGCCACGGTGAGTCCGAGCTCGTCGCCGGTTCGCCTTGCCTCGGTCGAGATCCGCCAGTGATCGACCAGGCGGGAGCCCTCGAAGAGACCGAAAACGGTGTTGGTGTTGCCGACGTCGATGGCCAGCAGCATCAGCGGACTCCGGCCGGGGACGGGATCGAGGTCGAGGCCGATGTCGAGCACCGGCGCCGAGTGGGTCAGCGCACCGACGGAGAGGTAGTCGACCCCGGTCAGGGCGACGTCGCGTGCCACCGCGAGGGACAGGTTGCCGCTGGCCTCGGTACGGGACCTGCCGGCGACGAGCCGGACCGCCTCGCCGGTGGTCACGATGTCCATGTTGTCGAGCAGGATCATCTCGGCGCCGGCGTCGGCGGCCTCGGCGACCTGGGCGAGCGTGTCGCACTCCACCTCGCAGGCGAGGCCGGGAAACTGCTCGCGTACGGCGGTCAGGGCCGCGGTGATGCTGCCGGCGGCGACGATGTGGTTGTCCTTGATCAGGGCCTCGTCGGACAGCGACATCCGGTGGTTGGTGCCGCCGCCGCACGTGACCGCGTACTTCTCGGCCAGCCGCAGGCCCGGAGTTGTCTTGCGGGTGTCGCGGATCTCGGCGCCGGTGCCGGCGACCGCGTCGACCCATCGGCTGGTGACGGTGGCGATGCCGGACAGGTGGCAGAGCAGGTTGAGAGCCGATCGTTCGATGGTGAGCAGAGCCCTCGTGGGCGCGGTGACGGTGAGGAGCAGTGCGCCACCCTCGACCCGGTCACCGTCGGCCACCGCCGGGACCAGCGTCGCGTCGGGGAACTGCTCGGCCAGGCCGGGCAGCACGATCGCGAGGCCGGCGATCGTCCCGGCGTTGCGGGCGACGAACCGTCCGGTCGACCACTGGTCGACCGGGATGGTGGCGACGCTGGTGACGTCGACGCCGCCATCGAGATCCTCGACAAGTGCTGCCCGCAGCAGCCTGGCTCCGTACTCCGGGGTCAGCTCGCTCATCACGTCTTCCGCTGGTAGGTCAAGGAAAGCTCACGGTCGGGGCCGAGGGTGACGTCGAGGTGGCCGAGCCAGTGCTCGTCGTCGGGCTGGGGGAAGTCCTCGCGCCAGTGCGACCCGCGAGTCTCCTCGCGGGCCAGCGCGCCGGCCACGAGAGCTGCCGCGACCAGGTGCAGGTTGGTGGTCTCCCACGCCTCGAGCCCGGGCTCGGCATCGGCCTCGGCACGCAGCTGGGCCAGCGCCGCGTCGGTCGCCTTGAGGGAGTCCGCCGTACGAAGGACGCCGGCGCCCGCGGTCATCGCGTGCTGGAGCAGCGGGCCGGGTGTCGGCCCCGTACAGACCCATCGGCCGGTCGTCGACCTTGCGCGGCTCGTGCCTGGCCGAGCCGCGGGACAGCCTCGCTTCGAGGTCGTCCGCGATGCGGCGGGCGAAGACCAGGCCTTCGAGCAGGGAGTTGGAGGCCAGCCGGTTGGCGCCGTGGACGCCGGTCCAGGCCACCTCGCCGCAGGCATAGAGGCCGGGTACGGAGGTGCGGCCGTAGAGGTCGGCGCGGACGCCGCCGGAGACGTAGTGGCTGGCCGGGGCCACCGGGATGAGGTCGTGGACCGGGTCGATGCCGTGGTCGAGGCAGCTGGCCAGGATGGTCGGGAAGCGAGTGCGCCACTTGTCCTCGCCGAAGTGCCGGGCGTCGAGCCAGACGTGGTCGGCGCCGGTCTCCTCCATCCGGCGCATGATCGCCTTGGCCACGACGTCGCGGGGGGCAAGGTCGGCGAGCGGGTGCTGGCCCTGCATGAACGGGACGCCGTCGTCGTCGACGAGGAACGCACCCTCGCCGCGGACCGCTTCGGAGACCAGCGGCTGCTGGCCCTTGGAGGCGGAGCCGAGCCACATCACCGTGGGGTGGAACTGCACGAACTCCAGGTCGCGTACGGCTGCGCCCGCGCGGAGTGCGAGCGCGAGACCGTCGCCGGTGGACACGGCCGGGTTGGTCGTGGCGGAGTAGACCTGGCCGATGCCGCCGGTGGCGAGGACGACCGCACGGGCGTGCACTGCGCCGACGCCGTCGCGGGCGCCCTGGCCGATCACGTGCAGGGTGGCCCCGGCAGCGTCGCCGTCGTCATCGAGGAGCAGGTCGAGAGCCAGGGCGTGCTCGATGACCTCGATCCGGGGGTCGGCGTGGACGGCGTCGATGAGTGCCCGCTGGACCTCGGCGCCGGTGGCGTCACCGCCGGCGTGGGCGATCCGGTCGGCGTGGTGGCCGCCCTCGCGGGTCAGCGACAGGGTGCCGTCGTCGGCGCGGTCGAACCGGGCGCCGATGCCGATCAGCTCGAGCACCGACGCGGGTCCCTCGGTGACGAGGATGTCGACCGCGGCCTCGTCGCAGAGGCCGACGCCGGCGATCAGGGTGTCGACGCGGTGCGCCTCGGGGGTGTCGCCGGGGCCGAGCGCAGCGGCGATGCCGCCCTGCGCCCAGCGGGTGGAGCCGGCCGACAGGACGTCCTTGGTCACGACCATCACCGAGCCGGAGGCGGCCGAACGCAGGGCGACGGTGAGGCCGGCGATGCCGGAGCCGATGACCATGACGTCGGCGTACGAGGTCCAGCCGGGTGCCGGGGCGCGCAGCCGCGCCGGGAGCTGCCACCGGTCGTCGAGCGGGGGTATGGGGTCGAGGTTGGTCATCGCCGCCCGTCGCTCTCGTCGCCCCGTACCAGATGAATGGCGCCCGGCGGCGGCGCGGCGGGATCGGCTGGCCCGGCGACGATGCGGTTGTGCTCGTCGACGTGGACGACCGACGGCGCGAATGCCCTCGCCTGCGAGTCGGGCAGGGCGCAGTAGCTGATCAGGATGACGAGGTCGCCGGGGTGCACGAGGTGGGCGGCGGCGCCGTTGATGCCGATGATCCCGCTGCCGCGATCGCCGGTGATGACGTAGGTCTCGAGCCGGGCGCCGTTGGTGACGTCGACGATCTGGACCTGCTCGCCGGGCAGCAGGTCGGCCGCGTCCATCAGGTCCGCGTCGATGGTGACCGAGCCGACGTAGTGCAGGTCGGCCTGTGTCACCGTCGCGCGGTGGATCTTTGACTTGAGCATGGTCCGGACCAGCTCGGTGCTCATGTCGCCTCGCCTTCCGCCGGCAGGCCGAGGGTGACCTCGATGTTGTCGATCAGCCTGGTGCTGCCGAGGTAGGCGGCGACGAGCAGCAGCGCCGGGCCCTGCTGTGCCAGCGGTGCGTCCTCGAAGTCGGGCGTGACGAGGCGGAGGTAGTCCAGCCGGATGCCCGGCTCGGACTGCAGCACCTCGCGGGCCGCGTTGAGGACGAGGGCCGGTCCGCCCTTGCCCGCGGCTGCACCGGCGAGCAGTGCCCGCCGCAGCGAGGCGGCGGTCTCGCGCTGCTGCGGATCGAGGTAGCGGTTGCGGCTGGACAGGGCCAGGCCGTCCGGTTCGCGCACGGTGGGCACCGGCAGGATGCGCACCGGCAGGTCGAGGTCGGTGACCATCCGGCGTACGAGAGCCAGCTGCTGGGCGTCCTTCTCGCCGAACACGGCGATCTGGGGCTGGCACGAGGTGGAGCAGCTTGAGGACGACGGTGAGCACGCCGTCGAAGTGGCCGGGCCGGCTGGAGCCCTCGAAGCGCGCACCGAGCGGGCCGGCGGAGACCCGTACCGCTGGCTCGCCGGTGGGGTAGATCTCCTCGGTCGGCGGGGCGAAGACGACGTCGACGCCCTCGCGCTCGCAGATGGCGAGGTCGGCCTCGAGGGCTCGCGGGTAGCGGTCGAGGTCCTCGCCGGCTCCGAACTGCAGCGGGTTGACGAAGATCGTGACGATGACGGCGTCGGCGGCGGCGCGGGCAGCCCGGATGAGGGCGACGTGCCCTTCGTGCAGCGCACCCATGGTGAGGACGACGGCCACCGAGCCGGTCAGCCGCCAGCGGGCGTCCCACATCGCGGCTCGGGTGGTGACCATGGCCGGGCCATGGAGGCTGAGCGGGGCCGACGAGGGGAGGGCGGCGGCGGGTTCGGCGGTCATCGCGTTCCAGTCCAAAGCGGGGGTACCGGACGTCAGGGCCAGCCTACCGAGAGCGGCGCCGCTCACCCACTGCATTGATGATCGCGGCGGCTTCGTCCGGCCCGAGCCGGCCACTGGAGGCGGCGCGTTCGGCCGTCCTGGTCGCCATGGCGGCGTAGGCCTCCAGCGCGGGCTCGTCCGCCAGTGCTTGCAGGTGCGCTCGTACGGTTTCGATGTCGCCGCGTACGACGGGACCGGTGAGTGCGGCGTCGCCGTCACGCAGAACGTTGGCGAGCGCCGCCTCGGTGATCGGCGCCGAGCGCGGCCCCGGGGTCGTCCACGCCGGCCTCGCGGAGCAGGTCCTGCGGCGTCGGCGATAAGGGTGACCAGGTGGTTGGCGGCGTGGCTCATGGCGGCGTGATAGAGCGGCCGCTGGCGCTCAGCGATGATCGCAGGGCGGCCCCGGAGATCGTTGACGAGCCCGAGCGCCGTCGGCATGGCTGCCTCGTCGGCGGTGACGCCGTAGACGATGCCGGGCAACCGGGCAAGGTCGTCCGGGCCGCCGGCAAAGGTCATCGCCGGGTGGATGGCCGCCTTGGGACCGTCGAGTCCGGACAGGATCGCGGTGCCGTGGCGGCCGCTGGTGTGGGCGACGAACTGCTGCTGTATCCCTTGCTGGGCAAGGGATGTCACCAAGTCCGGGCAGTGCATCGTCGGCGACACAGAGCAGGAGGATGTCGGCTTCGGCGACCGCCTCGCTGTCCGGCTCGAGCACGGGCAGGCCGGGAACGGTGAGCACCGCCCGCTGCCGGGAGGCCTCCGTCCGGGCGACGATGCCGGTCACGTCGCGGCCGGACTGCTGCAACGCCAGGGCGAGCACAGTGCCGACCCGGCCGGCACCGACGATGACGATCGACACCGGTCAGAGGCCTTCGCAGGCGCAGCGGTCCGCTCGTTCAACCACAGTCTGGGAAGCAACCACGCCGCCGACGCCGACCACGACAGCCAGAAGCAGGGCGAGTGCCGCGACAGCTCCACGGGTCCCGCGCGACCGAGCCAGCGCGACGACGATCCACAGGACCACGACGGTGACCACTGTTGCGAGGTTGATCCAGCCGGCCTCATGCCTGGCCTGCGTCCGGTCAACGAAGCCACCGTCCGCCCGTGGGTAGTGCACAGCCCCGACCACATTGGCGAGGAACAACAGCGCGGACAGCTCTGCCATCAGTACCAGCGCATACCGTCAACGCTGGCCGCTCCGTCGACTCCGTGGTCACCATGACGAGCATTGTGACACCGGGACAATGGGCCGTGGGATGGAAACCATCGGACGGGAACGTCTTCGCGGGGCAGACTGATCCGGTGCTGCTCACGATCTCGACCACCATGCCGTCAGCGGCCGATCTGGGCTATCTCGTCCACAAGCACCCGGACAAGGCGCAGCAGTTCACCCTCACCGTCGGGACCGCCCACGTCGTCTGGCCCGAGGCGACCGACGGAGCGCAGCACGGTGGCCCTGCTGCTGGAGGTCGACCCGATCGCGTTGGTTCGGGGCAAGGGCAACGAGAGCTTCTCACTGGCGCAGTACGTCAACGACCGCCCGTACTCCGCCTCGTCGATGTTCGCGGTGGCCCTGGGCAGCGTGTTCCGGACGGCGATGGGCGGCACCTGCAAGGCGCGACCGGAGCTGGCGGAACAGGCGATCCCGCTCGAGATCCGGCTGCCGTGCGTGCCTGCCCGCGGCGGGATCGAGCTGCTCGACCGGCTGTTCGCGCCGATGGGGTGGCGGGTCGAGGCGACGGCGATCGAGCTGGACCCGCAGGTGCCGGAGTGGGGGGACTCCCCGTACGTCGACCTCCGCCTGACCGGGACGACTCGACTCGCGGACGCGCTGAGCCAGCTGTACGTGCTGCTGCCGGTGCTCGATGACGGCAAGCACTACTGGGTCGGCGCGGACGAGGTCGACAAGCTGCTGCGCGCGGGCGGCGCATGGCTGCCCAACCACCCCGAGCGCGAGCTGATCACCCGCCGCTACCTCAGGCACCAGCGAAGCCTCGTGCTCGATGCCGTGGATCGCCTGGTGGAGCTGGACGGAACGGTGCCCGACGTTGCCGATGACGCCGAGGAGGAACCGGTCAAGCCGCTGGCTGTCGTACGGGCTTTCGCCGTCCTGGCCGCACTCAAGGCCGAGCACGCCTCCACGATCGTCGACCTCGGCTGCGGCGAGGGCGCGCTGCTGCGAGAGCTGATCAACGATGCGTCCTTCGCCAAGGTGGTGGGGGTGGACGTGTCGCATCGGGCGTTGGAGGTTGCGGCCAGGCGGCTCGGCCTGGACCGGATGCCGGACACCCAGCGGGCTCGGCTCGAGCTGTTCCAGTCGTCGTTGACCTATCGCGATGATCGACTCGCCGGTCACGACGCCGTTGTACTGATGGAGGTGATCGAGCACATCGACCCGCCGCGACTGGGTTCCCTTGAACGCACGGTGTTCGGGCAGGCGCGGCCGACCTCAGTGGTGGTGACGACACCGAACGCGGAGTACAACGCGCTCTACCCGTTCCTTGCTGCCGGCACGATGCGGCACCGGGACCACCGGTTCGAGTGGAGCCGCGCGGAGTTCGCCGCGTGGGCCACCGCGACAGCTGCCTCGTACGGCTATACGGTGCGATTTTTGCCTGTGGGCGTTGAAGACTCGCGACTCGGTCCGCCCACCCAGCTGGCCGTCTTTCGGAGGTCGTCATGACCGACCTCGCGATCCCGAAGCTGTCACTGGTCGTCCTCGTCGGCGTCAGCGGATCAGGCAAGTCGACGTTCGCCAAGGAACACTTCGGCCGGTACGAGGTCATCTCGAGCGACGTCTGCCGCGGTCTGGTCTCCGACGACGAGAACGACCAGTCGGCCAGCGGCGCCGCCTTCGAGGTGCTGCAGTTCATCGCCGGAAAGCGACTGTCCGCTGGCAAGCTGACCGTGATCGACGCGACGAATGTCCAGCCGGAGGCTCGGCGCCAGCTGGTGGAGCTGGCGCGCGCCCACGACGTGCTGCCGGTGGCGATCGTGCTGGATGTAGCCGAGCGAGTGTGCCTGCAGCGCAACGCTTCCCGTGCCGACCGCAACTTCGGCGACGGCGTGATCAAACGCCAGCACGACCAGCTGCGGCGCGGACTCCGGCACCTCGGCAAGGAGGGCTTCCGCAAGGTGCACGTCCTGGATGGCGAGGAAGACGATCGCCGGTGCCAGCATCGTCCGCGAGCGACTGCTCAACGACTTCACCGAGGACCATGGTCCGTTCGACGTCATCGGCGACGTACACGGCTGCCGCTCGGAGCTCGAGACGCTGCTCGGCGAGCTCGGTTACGTCCTCACCAGAGACTCATCCGGTCGACCAACGGATGCCACACATCCCTTGGGGCGTAAGGCCGTCTTCGTCGGCGACCTGGTGGACCGCGGGCCCGACTCGCCAGGGGTGCTGCGTCTCGTCATGGGCATGGTGGCCGCCGGGCACGCGCGCTGCGTACCGGGCAATCACGAGAGCAAGCTCGTGCGAGCGCTGGAGGGCAGGCAGGTCAAGGTCAGCCACGGCCTGGCCGAGACGCTGTCGCAGCTCGCCCTCGAGGACGCCGAATTCCGTGCTGCCGCGCAGAAGTTCTGCTACGACCTGGTCTCGCACCTCGTGCTTGACGACGGGCGGCTCGTGATCGCGCACGCCGGGCTCAAGGAGGACTATCACGGTCGCGCGTCGGGGCGAGTCCGCTCGTTCGCGCTCTACGGCGACACAACCGGGGAGACCGATGAGTACGGGCTTCCCGTACGGCTGCCCTGGGCCAACGATTATCGCGGCCGGGCGATGGTGCTGTACGGCCACACCCCGACCTTGGAGCCGGAGTGGGTCAACAACACGATGTGCCTGGACACGGGGTGCGTGTTCGGCGGCAAGCTCACCGCACTGCGCTATCCGGAGAAAGAGGTCGTGTCCGTACCGGCCGAGAAGGTCTGGTACGAGCCGGTGAAACCACTCGCCGTTGTGACACCGGTCCGGGCCGCCGATGACCTCGCGATCACCGACGTGCTGGGCAAGCGGGGCGTCGAGACGCGGCTGGCAGGGCGAGTGGCCGTACGGGAGGAGAACGCGGCGGGCGCACTCGAGGTCATGAGCCGGTTCGCACTGGAGCCGGCCTGGCTGCCCTACCTGCCGCCGACCATGGCGCCGTGTGCAACCTCGACGTCCGGCGAGCTGCTGGAACATCCCGAGTCCGCTTTCAACGCGTTACCGGTCCGAGGGAGTGCCGGAGGTGATCTGCGAGGAGAAGCACATGGGCTCGCGCGCGGTGGTGCTCCTGTGCCGGTCCGCGGCGGTCGCAGCTCGCCGGTTCGGACCGGACGACGGCCGTCAGCGGTGCGGTCTACACCCGCACCGGGAGGTCCTTCTTCGCCGCCGACCTGACCGAGGAGCTGCTGACGGGACTGCGCGCCGCCATGACGACGGCCGGACCTCTGGGACGAGCTGGAGACCGACTGGGTCCTGCTCGACTGCGAGCTGCTGCCGTGGTCGGCCAAGGCCGAGGACCTGCTGCGATCGCAGTACGCGGCTGTCGGCGCTGCCGCTCGGGCTGCATTGCCCGCTGCTGTTGAGGTCCTGACTGCGGCGGCGCGCTCGCGGCGCGGACGTGGCAGAGCTGTTGGCGCGGAGCGAGGCCCGGTCCGCCAACGCCGAGGCGTTCACCGAGGCCTACCGCGCTTACGTCTGGCCGACGCACGGGCTGGAAGGCGTGCAGGTCGCACCGTTCCAGGTGCTGGCCAGCGAGTCGCACGTCTGGGCCGACAAGGACCACGGCTGGCACCTTGGCATCGCCGACCGGCTGGTGAAGGCGTCACCCGACCTCGTCCGGCCAACCCGGCGACTTGTCGTCGACCTCAATGCGAGAGGCCTCCGTGGCGGCGGGTGTGGATTGGTGGACCGACCTGACCGCTGCCGGCGGCGAGGGCATGGTGGTCAAGCCATTGGCCAACCTGCACAAGGTGGGCACCCGCTGGCCACAGCCGGGGGTCAAGGTTCGCGGCAGGGAGTACCTGCGCATCATCTACGGGCCGGACTACACCGAGCCGGCAAACCTCGAGCGGCTGAGGTCACGCAACCTCGGGCACAAGCGTTCGCTGGCGGCACGGGAGTACGCCCTCGGTATCGAGTCGCTCGAGCGTTTCGTCGCCGGCGAGCCGCTGTGGCGGGTGCACGAGCCGGTGTTTGCGGTGCTGGCTCTCGAGTCCGAGCCGGTCGATCCACGGCTATGAGCTATTCGTAGGGCCCCAGCGCTCGCGTGACACTTCCTCAAACTATTGAGCCCCCGCCGGCCTGATCCGCCTCGACACTTGGATGCACCGGGTCACCTAGCCGTCGGTGAGTGGACCGTTGTGGCAGTCGCAGCCTGGTGATTCGTCGTCGGGGTCGCCGCGGTAGTCGTGGGGGTAGGTCATGACTTTGCGTCCGGTGGGGGTGGTCCACTCGATGACGCCGAGGCCGAGGGGTTTCGGGGTCCAGCCGGCGAAGGTTTTCGCGCGGTGGTGGCGTTTGGCCAGCGACGCGAGGTTGTGCGCTGAGGTTTCCCCGCCTGTGGTGCCGAACGGGATCTGGTGGTCGTTCTCGCAGCTGGTGGCGGGGGTGGTGGCGCCGGGGAACCGGTCGGTGACGTCGCGGGCTTTGACGAACCGGTCCAGCTGGGTGTCCGGGCGGTAGGTCTTCTCGCCACGGTTGAGCAGGTAGCCGGTGACCGGTTCGTGGACGAACAGCTGCCACTGGGCGTCGGCGGCGAGCTCGCGGGCGACCTGGGCCGGGATCGGGCCGAACCGGCCGAGGGTGCCGGGGTGCTCGCGCAGGTGCAACAAGGTGGGCAGGTCGACGGTGACCTGCACGTGCACGTCGCGGTTCTTTGGGCCGGGACGGGTCGGCCGGGTCCGGGCCCGAACACGTACCAGGCCAGCGCGTCGGCGCGGCGCTGGTCCTTGGTCCGCAGCACCGGCCGGGCACCCACCCCGGACGGGTCGCTGTCGCCGTCGTCGGTCGGGGTTGGCCGCGAGCGCAGCCGTGAACTTCTTGCGGGCGGCCCGGTCCGCGGTGGCGAACTCTTTCGCTTTCGCGTCCAGCCGGGCGTCCAGGGCGATCATCAGCGCCGGCGGCAGGGCGGCTTCCAGCAGCAGCAGGCCGGGTTCCCGCTCGGAGCGTTCGACCACCACCCGCCGGTTCGCCCGGCCCTGCCGGTGCTTACGCTCGGCGGCGGCGGGGTCGGCGTTGATCACCTGCCGGCCGATGCACGCGACCAGGTTCGGTGCCTTCATGGTCGCGGCTTTCGGCAGCACGTAGCACTCGACCTGCCGGGCGACCTCGTCGTCGAGGTGCTCGGTGTGCTTCACGATCAACCGGGCCTTGTACTCACTCAGCCACCCGGCGGCCAGCGCCGCACCGGTCGCCGCGAGGGTGCCGGCCAGGGCCCTCGCGTCGTGGAGGCGGTTGCGGGTGAACGCCTCCGACGCCCCGATCGCGAGCACCAGCTGGTGCACCGCCCAGTCATCGGCGCGGTAGTCACCGCTGTCGGCCCGCGGCGGCGGGGTGGCCCCGGCGAAGGTGACCATCGCGGTGTTGCGCCGCGCGGCCAGCCAGGACTGCTGCGGCTCCCACAGCTCGACCACCGTCAGCCGCTCATCCGCGGTCAGCACCATGGTGTCCAGCTGGGTCAGCAGGCGTTGCGCGTCCGGCCCCGGCCCGACCGCCTCCACCTCGGCGATGACCTCCGCGACGCTGGCCGGCACCCAGCCGCCGCTGGCCGGGTCGGCGACCGGCACCGAGCCGTCGTACACGTCAGCGCCGTCAACCCGGTCCGCGTCCGCGAGCTCCGCTTCCAGGCAGCCCGGATCGGCGTCCCACCAGTCGAAGTCGCCGCCGAAGTCCATAACCCGAACCTACCGACCACCACCGACAGAAACCGTGCCGAACCGGGGCCGGCCACAACTTTCCTTATTTATCAAGCAAAGTAGTCGGGACCGGACTCGGAGCAAAGGGTCGCCGTCACCCAGGACCCGTCCTCGGTCAGCCGACCGCCGAGCGACAAGTCTGCCGTTGCCAGGGCCTCCCGGAGCAGGTCATCGTCGAGAACCTGCGAGCTGAAGTCCTGCTCCGCAACGAGGTCCCCCAGACGATGTCGCACCGTCGCCGACACGATGCCGTCCCCGTGCCGCACCACATCGAACAGCTCAAGCTCGACCGGGCCATCGACCCAGCTCGTGGCAGCAACCCGGTCGGCCCAGTCCAGCGGAAGTCGCTGCAGAACAACCACACCGCCGGAGGCCACATGCCACCGCGCCGTCTCCAGGATTGCCTGGCGCTGCACGGGATCGTAGGTGTTGACGAACCGACTCGCGAGCACGACGCCGTCGAACCGCTGCGACAACCGCAGCTCCTCAACCGACGACTGAACCGGCTGCACCGTCCGCAGATGGGTCAGCATCTCGGCCGAGCTGTCGACGCCAACCACCCGATGACCCAACGCAGCCAACGGTTCGGCGATCCGGCCGGTACCGCAACCGAGCTCCAGGATCGAGCCGCCCGGCGCGACCGCAGCATGGATGATCTCGGCCTCGCCGGCAGGACTGAGCGCGGCGTAGATCTCGACCGGGCAGCCATCATCGGTGATCGTCGCGTTGCCTCGCCCGACCGGCGCCGCTGGAGCTCGTCGCACCACCACGAAGCCACGCTAACCCGACACCACGCCGGCTCGCGTAGTGTCGCCGCCGTGACCGCGAACACCTGGCTGCCCTGGCGCGAGGCCATGACCGCAGCCCTCTACGGCGACGACGGCTTCTACCGTCGCGCGGCCGGCCCCGCAGCCCACTTTCGTACCTCGGTCCACGCGTCACCGCTGTTCGCCAAGGCCCTGCTCCGACTCGCGCACCGGGTCGAGCAAAGCGCGCACAACCCACCGACGTTCGCCATCGTCGATGCCGGCAGCGGCCGGGGCGAGCTGCTCCAGCAGCTCGCGCCCGTCGCTCCCCCGCACTGGCAGCTGATCGGTGTCGACCTGGTGGGGCGACCCGACGGCCTCCACGACCGGATCACCTGGTACGAAGGGCTTCCCGCCCTGCCCACCATCGACTGCGGCCTGCTCATCGCCAACGAGCTGCTCGACAACGTGCCGTTGAACGTCGTCGAGGGTGGCCACTACGTCGAGGTTCGCGACGACGGGACCGAACGCCAGGGCAGCGCGGCAGCGGCACCCGACCAACACTGGCGACAGCGCTGGCTTCCGCACGCCGGACGGGCCGAGATCGGCAGGACGCGGGACGACCTCTGGGCCGGAGCCGTAGCCAAGGTCGCGCTCGGTGCCGCTATCGCGATCGACTACCGGCTCGTCCCCGCGATTCACGGGGCTGGCACGCTCACCGGGTTCCGCGACGGCCATCAGGTGGCGCCCGTACCGGATGGTTCCTGCGACCTGACCGCCCACGTCCTGCTCGAGTCCTGCGCCGAGGCCGCCGGCGGCGATCGTCGCCTTCTCGACCAGCGGAGCGCCTTGAAGGCACTCGGGCTCACCGGCAGCCGCCCGCCACGCGAGCTGGCCAGCAGCGACCCGACCGGCTATCTGCGCGCCCTGGCCGAGGCGAGTCAGGCTGCCGAGCTGCTCGATCCGGCCGGGTTCGGTGGTTTCGGCTGGCTCGTCCACCGCAAAGGCATCCCCGAGGTACTGGACCCCGACCCCGACTCGTTAGGTTGAGAACCCGACAACGCGACGAGGTGAAGGAGGAACCGTGGTGGGTGCGCAGGACTCCCCCGCGATCGTGGTCGAGGGGCTGCGCAAGAGCTACGGCGATCTCGAGGCCGTACGAGGCATCTCCTTCGAGGTGCATCGCGGCGAGGTGTTCGCCCTGCTCGGTCCCAACGGCGCCGGCAAGACGACGACCCTCGAGGTGCTCGAGGGCTTCCGCGACCGGACCGCTGGCCGGGTCGAGGTGCTCGGCATCGACCCGAGCGGGCAGCCACTGACCCTGCGCAAACAGGTCGGGATCGTCCTGCAGGACACCTCCGTCGACGCCTACCTCAACGTCCGCGAGGTCCTCACCCGGACCCGCGGCTACTACGCCAACCCCCGCGGCGTCGACGAGGTCATCGACCTGGTCGGCCTCGGCGAGAAGGCCGACGACCGGGTGAAGACGCTGTCCGGCGGCCAGCGCCGCCGCCTCGACGTCGCGCTCGGCATCATCGGCCGTCCCGAGCTCGTCTTCCTCGACGAGCCGACCACCGGCTTCGACCCCTCGGCACGCCGCGAGTCCTGGGACCTCGTACGCAATCTCGCCGGCACCGGCACGACCGTGATCCTCACCACGCACTACATGGACGAGGCACAGACCCTCGCCAACCGGCTCGCGATCATCTCCGCCGGCCGCATCGTGGCCGAGGGAACGCCGGAGTCCCTCGGCGGCCGGGACACCGCTGCGGCCCACATCAGGTTCCAGCTGCCGTCGAGCATTCACGCCCGACGAGCTGCCCGTACCCGTCGAAAGCGTCTCCCCGTCCGGCGCCGTCGTCATCAAGACCGAGGACGAGCTGCACGTCCTGCACCGACTGACCGGTTGGGCGATCGACCACCGCCTCGAGCTGGCAGGGCTACGGGTCGACCGGCCGTCGCTCGAGGACGTCTATCTCGAGCTCGTCGCCGACGCAGAGGAGGTGGCGGCATGACGATGAGTCCGCCCGCTCTGGTTGCCCACCAGCTGAAGTACGAGCAGAAGGCCTTCTGGCGCAACCCGCCGGCGGCCCTGTTCACCTTCGCCTTCCCGCTGATGTTCCTGGTCATCTTCGCCGCGATCTTCGGCAAGAACCGCATCGATTTCCTCGGCAACATCAAGTACAACCAGTACTTCGTGCCCGCCATCACCTGCTACGGCGTCGTGTCCGCCTGCTACACCGCACTCGGCATCCAGATCCCGTTGCGGCGCGACTCGGGTCAGCTCAAGCGAGTGCGATCCACGCCGCTTCCGGGCTGGGCCGCCATCGCCGGCTACATCGCCAACTCACTGATCGTGGCCGTCCTGCTTGTCGTCCTGACCCTCGGCCTGGGCACGTTCGCCTTCGGCCTGGTCTGGCACGGGCACCTGCTGGCCCTCGCAGTCACCGTCATCCTCGGCAGCACCTGCTTCTGCGCCCTCGGCGTGAGCATCGCCAACCTGGTGCCCAACGCCGACTCTGCCGGTGCCATCGTCAATCTGGCACTGTTCCCGGTGCTGTTCCTGTCCGGCACGTTTTTCCCGATCAACAGCAATGCATTCATCTCGAAGGTCGCCGACTACCTGCCGATGCGCGCGTTCACCCGGTCCCTTTTCGCCGTGTTCGACCCCCGTACCCACGGCCTCGGCTTTTACGGCCACGGCCTGCTCATCATGTCCATCTGGCTCGTCGCAGCCGGGATCTTTGCCGTGCGAAAGTTCAGCTGGGAGCCACGCCGCTCCTGAATTTTGCGACGCCGCTTGGCGCTATTGGCCACGAAGCCCGGCCTTGTGCCCTAACGTCACGGTGTGAGCTGGCCCCAATCCGTCCGCGACTCGATGATGGCGCTCATCGCGCCGCCGTCGAGCCACCAGATGCCAGGGGCTGGGGCAGTAGACGGCGGCTTCTTCGCCGACCGTCACATCGACGCTCGGATGCGGGCGCTGCTGCCCAACTTCACCCGGCTCGCTGTCGTCGTCGTCATCCTCGGCGGCCTGTTCGGTGTACATCCGTTGTGGCGTGGCCTTGCCCTCGTCGCCGATGCGCTGGTCGCCCTGGCCATCACCGAGATCGTCGTACGAACGGGCTTCGTCGAACGCGCACGGCACCAGCAGGTCTTCGCACTCCTCGTCCTATTCGCGTCGCAGATCGTGCTGGCCGAAATCATCAGCCGCAACATCACGGCGTACGGCATGCTGCTCGTCCTGCCGGTCATCTTCGCAGCGGTCTTCTTCACCACGCCCGCCGGTCGCTACACGTTGCCCTGCTACGTCGTGGCCCTGGAGTATCTCGCCGGCCGGCCGGACCACCTGATCAACCTGGGCACCGCGGCTGTACGCCTCGCGGCGCTGCTGCTGCTCGCCCACTTCGGCGCCCAGCTCGCCGACATCCTCCGCGAAGCCATGAGCGCCCACCGGTCCCTGCACTCTGTGCTCGAGGGCGCCGTCCTCGAGATGAGCCCCGACGAGCTGGCCATCGCGCGGCGCTGACGTCGCCAGGAGCACCCTGGGCTGGGACGGCGCCGGCGTCATCTACGTCGAGCCCGAAAGCTACTTCATCGCCGCTTCCGCCGGAACGACTCCGGAGGTGGCAGCGCAGTTCGTCGGCACGCATCTCGAGCGCGGCGTGGGCAACATGCTCGACCGGGTCTGCAGCTCCGGGCAGACCGAAGAGATCTCCGACGTGTCGAAGGTGCTCGGAGCCGACCACCCCTTGTCCAGGGATGGCATCAAGGCGTTGGCTGCGGTGCCGATCCGCTACCACGGCGAGATCATCGCGGTTCTCCTGGCGGTGCGGCGCCGGTTTCAGCCACTGGACCTGCAGGGACGGGACCGGCTGCACGACGTCGCCGAGCAGCTGGGTCTGGCGCTGGGCAGCTCCCGAGCCGCGAGGCAGGAGCAGGAGGTCAGCGCCCAGCTGCGCGAGCTCAACCGGCGCAAGGACGAGTTCCTCGCCACCATCTCCCACGAGCTGCGAACTCCGGCGACCACCATCGAGCTGGCCGCCCGTACCCTCATGCGAGCCGGGGACCGACTCTCACCCGAGGAGAGCCTGCAGGTGCGCCGGGCCCTCGTCAGCCGCAGTCGCCAGCTGCGGGACCTCATCGAGTCCTTGCTCGACCTGGCGCTGTCCGAGTCGGGCGAGAGCCGGCTCAACCTGGCCCTCGTCGACTGGACCAGCACCATCACTCGCTGGGTGGCCGACTTCGAGGACCGCCTCGGCCGCCCGGTGGCCCTGCGGATCAACGGTGAGGCCCGCGCCAGCCTCGCCGACGCGGCGAAGATCGAGCGGGTGCTGTTCAACCTGGTGTCGAACGCCGCGAAGTTCTCCGTCGGCGACGACTCCCCGATCACGGTCGTCCTCGACAGCACCGAGACCGACGTCGTGCTGTCCGTGACCGACGAGGGCATGGGGATCCTGCCCGGCGACGTCGAGAAGATCTTCGACCCGTTCCTGCAGCTCGACGGCGGAACGACCCGGGAGGCCGGCGGCCTCGGCATCGGGCTGACCCTCGTACGCCACTTCGTCCGGCTGCACGGTGGGCGGGTCGAGGTGACCTCCGTCGCCGGCGAGGGCTCGACCTTCCGGATCGTGATCCCGCTCCGGGGCGAGTAGGCCCCGACGTGGTTCGATAGCCGGATGGACCAGGGCTTGCGCGAGGCGACGATCGGCATGGGGGCGGGCGCCGCCGGCTTCCTCACCGACTCCGGCTCCGGCCTGCAGACCGCCGAGATGACGCTCAACATCGGCCCGCAGCACCCCTCGACCCACGGCGTCCTGCGCCTCGCACTGACCCTCGACGGCGAGCGGATCGTGCGCTCCGACCCGGTGATCGGCTACATGCATCGGGGCGCCGAGAAGCTGTTCGAGGTACGGGACTACCGCCAGATCGTGGTCCTGGCCAACCGGCACGACTGGCTCTCGGCCTTCAGCAACGAGCTCGGCGTGGTCATGGCCGTCGAGCGGATGCTCGGCATGGAGGTGCCGGTCCGCGCGACCTGGACCCGTACCCTGCTCGCCGAGCTGAACCGGGTGCTCAACCACCTGATGTTCCTCGGCTCCTACCCGCTGGAGATCGGCGCGATCACCCCGGTTTTCTTCGCCTTCACCCAGCGCGAGGCGATCCAGGCCGTGATGGAGGAGCTGTCCGGCGGCCGGATGCACTACATGTTCAACCGGGTGGGCGGCCTCAAGGAGGACCTGCCGAACGGCTGGCGCGAGCGCGTACGCCGCGCGGTCGCCGACGTGCGTCACGGCCTCGACGACATCGAGGGCCTCATCGCCGGCAATGAGATCTTCCGCGCCCGTACCCGAGGTATCGGCGTTCTGTCCCCCGAGCTGGTCGGGCAGTACGGCGTCAGCGGTCCGATCGCCAGAGCCTCCGGCGTCGCCATCGACCTGCGCCGTGACGAGCCCTACCTCGCGTACGGCGAGCTGCAGGACACCTTGCGCGTGGTGACCCGTACCGAGGGCGACTGCCTGGCCCGGTTCGAGTGCCTGCTCGAGCAGGTGCGGGTCTCGCTCGACCTGGCCGACGCGTGCCTCGACCGGCTGGCCGAGCTGCCGCCCGGGACCGATCAACGTACGACTGCCCAAGGTGGTCAAGGCGCCCGAGGGTGCGACCTACTGCTGGACCGAGAACCCCTTGGGAATCAACGGTTATTACCTCGTGTCGCACGGCGAGAAGACGCCGTGGCGGCTCAAGCTGCGGTCGGCCTCGTTCAACAACGTGCAGGTCCTGAGCGAGCTGCTGCCGGGCACGTTGCTGCCCGACCTGATCGCGATCCTGGGCTCGATGTTCTTCGTCGTCGGGGACATCGACAAGTGACGTAGAGCCGCACAAAAGAGGGACATGACGGCCTCCGTCGCCGGTGCCACCATCTGCTGTAACTAGCAGGCTTGCCATGCGGCTGGAGGTCAGCATGCGCACCAAGACGACAATCCGCAGTCTCTGTCTAGCAGCAGTCGTCGGCTCTCTTGCCGTGCCAGCGACAGCGCTGCCGGCCTCCGCGAGTGGTCCTCCCAAACCAGGCCACTGGACAATCCTCGGCGCCAAGCTCGGCGTGCCGGAGACCGGCACGCCCGCGGTCTGGGAGGACGCAACCCATCACACCTGGGTCCTCTGGCTGCGCAAGGTGACCGGCTCGACCGAGACCTACGAGGCGGTCGAGCTGGGACCCACCGGTGCGCTGGTCAAGGGCCCGATCGACGTCTTCTCCGGGAAGGACTGGGGCGCGCTGTCCAACCAGCCGACGTTGCTCGGAGCAGCAGGCAAGCCCCTGGTCGTCTTCAGCGGCCTCCGGGGCTCCAACGGGCCGTACGCCCTCGGTTGCGTGTACGGCGCCACGGGCTCGGCGGCGCCGTGGGCCGTCCGGACCTGGTCGCTGTCGCAGACCTGCGCCAACCCGGTCGGCGGGGCGGCGGAGAGCAAGACCGGGGTGCTGGCATCAGCCTTCCCCGGCGGCTGGTCGACCGGGCACGGCGTTCTCTACCACGTGGGCGTGTCCCCCGCCGTCCCTGCCAGCGTGCCGGACGGCCGGATCAGCACCGGGAAGGCTGTGGCCTACAAGGCCACCGTGGCCAATGACAGCGCCGGCAACCATCACTTCTACGTCGCGTGGGCGCAGGTCTTCTCCAACCCCGCGAGCCACGACGGGTTCTACGTCAAGGACGTCACGGCCAACAAACCGACCCTCAAGGCCCCCGGCTCGGGCACCACGTCGACCAACGACCTGCCGGGGTTCGGCAACATCGCACTGGCGGCCGCGAACACGCACGCCGGCGTCTACCTCGGTTACTGCTCCAACACCCCGACCTGCACCGTGCGGCTGTGGAGGGTCGGGGCGGCGAAGGCACTGACGGTCCCCCACTCGTCCAACGCCGCCGACATCGCCGTGTCTGCAGGGCCGGCCGGTCGGGTCTGGGTCTCCTGGTACAACGTGTCTTCCAACCGGGTCTACGTCGTACGGACCAACAAGAGCGTGAGCAAGTTCGGGCCTGTACGCAGCTACCCGACGGCTTGCTTCGAGCACGGACTGATCGGACTGAGCAGCGGCAACTCCGGTCGGCTCAACCTCGCCGTCCAGTGCGTCAACAACGCCAAGGCGCAGCTGCAGGAGATGGTGACCCAGTCGCTGGTGCCGGTCCAGGTGGCGCTGAGCAGCAAGACGCTGAGCAACAAGACCGCAACCAGCCTGGTCGTCGCGGTGACCGATGTCGGCAACCCGGTCGTCGGGGCCAAGGTGTCGGTTGCCGGCCACAAGGCGACCACGAACGCCAAGGGCAAGGTCACGATCCACTTTGCCAAGGGGGCCAAGGTGGGCACGTACACCGTCTCGGCCAGCGCCTTCGACTACCTGGGCGGTTCGGCCAAGCTGACCATCAAGCACTAGCCGGCCGGGTGAGAGTGAATCCGTTCGCGGAGACCGGGAACGGATTCACTCTCACGCACCGACGGCTAGACCAGCGCCTTGGACTTCAGGTAGGCGGTGGCCACGTCCTGCGGTCGCTGGCGCAGCGAGTCGACCTTCTTGTTCAGCTGGGCGAGGTCGTCCGTGGTCAGGACGGCCGCCAGCTTGTTGAGGTTGGCCGCGATCTGCGGGTTGGCCGCCAGCGTCTTGGAGTTGACGATCGGCAGCAGGTTGTCGGCGTTCTGCAGGCCCTTGTCGTCGGTCAGGATGACCAGCTTGGCGTCGGCGACCGTCGCGTCGGTGGTCAGGACCAGCGCCATCGTGTCCTTGCCGCTCGCGGCCGCGTTCTTGGCCTGGATCGTGTCGACGCCGAGCTTGTCGATCTTGCTGACATTGATCCCGTACGTCGACTTCAGGCCGGGTGCGCAGAAGGGGCGGGTCGCGCACTCAGCACCGGCAGCCAGGGTGACCGGCTTGCCGAGCTTGCCGAGGTCGCTCAAGGTCTTGAGGTTGTTGGCGGTCGCGAACTTCTGGCTCACGGCGAAGGCGTTCTGGTCGACAGCCTTGGTTGCCGTCAGCGGCGTGACGCCCTTCTGCTTGGCCAGCGGTACGAGCGCCGCCATGGTCTTGGCCAGGTCGGAGGAGGCCACGGAGGCGGCCTTGGGGCCGTTGATCAGCGAGTTGAGCTGGTTGGCGTAGGTCGCCGCGTACTCCGGAACGACGGCCACCTGCCCGTTCTCCAGCGAGGACTGGAACAGCTCGGAGTTCGAGACGTTCTTGACCGTCACCTTGTAGCCGGCCTTGGTCAGCAGCGCGGCATACATGTAGGCCAGCACCGAGCTCTCGGTGAAGCCGGCCGAGGCCACGGTCAGGGAGCCGTGCCCGGTCGCGACCGGCGCGGACGAGGCCGGCCCGGTACCGGCGCTGGTGGCCGGCGCTGACGAGCCGGCGCTGGTGGCGGCGGCGGCCGCGGACGAGGTGGTGGCGGCGGCCGCGGAACCGCTCGTCGTCGGGGAGGCTCCGGTGCTGGACCCGCTGGAGCAGGCTGCGGCGAAGGAGGCAACGGCCACCAGGGCGAGGGATCGAACAAGGGTTGTGGGTCGCATCGGACCGCCTTCTGTGTCCCGTGCCGAGATGGCACGCGTGTCGGGCGGGTCTCCCCGCTGGCAACAACTACCCCATCACGAGGAAGCGACATCGGCAAATCAAACCGATGCGAGCGCTGCCTCCGTCACAGGTTCGTCACCGTCAATGACTCTGAGTGTCTTGCGTCTTACTCGCCGTAGCGGGTCGAGCTGCTTCTGCAGGACCGCGAACACGAGGTCCACCGCGAGTGCCAGCACAGCCACCAGCAGCGCACCGGTCAGCAACTGCCCCGTGTCCTGGGTCTCGAAACCATCGACGATGAGACGCCCCAGCCCGCCGCCACCGATCAGTGCCGCGACCGTCGCCGTCGCGATGACCTGCACCGACGAGATCCGTACCCCACTCATGAGCACAGGTACGGCCAGCGGCAGCTCGACCCGGCGCAGCACCTGACCCTGGGACATGCCCATCCCGCGTGCGCTCTCCTGGACGTCGCTGTCCACCTCGGACACCCCGACATAGCTGGTGGTCAGCAGCGGCGCCAGCGCGAACAGCACCAGCGCGATGATCACGGCCTTGTTGTTGATGCCCACCGGCCCGATCGCGAGCAGCACCAGGATGGCGAAGGTCGGAACGGCCCTGGCGATGTTGGACACTCCCGTCGCCAGTCCGCCGCCACGACCGAGGTGCCCGAGCCAGACCCCGAGCGGGACGGCCAGCACGAACGCGATGAGGACCGAGATCCCGGTCAGCGCGAGGTGCTGCCCCAGCAGGATCGGGATGCCTTCGCTGCCGTGCCAGCTCGAGCTCGACGTCAGGTAGTCGCCCATCTTCGACAGCGCGTTCACGAGGCCCGCCTCCCCCGCCACGGAGTGAGGATGCGCTGCAGGCCGATCAGGGCCAGGTCGGCGGCCACGGCCAGCAGCACGCACAGCAGCGACGCCGTCAACGCCTCGGCCCTGAAGTTGCTCTGCAGCGAGTCGTAGAGCAGGTTGCCCAGACCACCCTCACCGATGACGGCCCCGATCGTCACCAGGGCGATCGTCGACACCGTCGCGAGCCGCACCCCGCCCATGATGGTCGGCAGCGCCAGCGGCAGCTCGACCGAGGTCAGCAGCCGCACCCGGCCGAAGCCCATGCCCCTGGCCGCTTCCACGACCTCCTCGGGCACACCGTCGAGCCCCACCAGCAGGCTCCGTACGAGAATCACCAGCGAGTAGAGGACCAGGCCGATGCGTACGGTGTTCTGGGTGAGCCCCGTCCACGGCACCAGCACCGCGAACAGCGCCAGCGACGGAATGGTGTACGCCGCGCTGGTCACGGAAATGACGGTCGCACGACCGGCGCGCGAGCGCCGGACCAGCAGGACGAGGAACAGCGCCAGCACGAACCCCATCGACACCGACTCGATCGTCAGCGCGACATGATGCTCAACAGCGGTGAGGATGTCGGAACGACGGGTGGACAGGTAGTCACCGCAGATCCAGGTGTTGCGTTCGAGGCAACCGGCAGCGAGGAGGACCACGGGTTGGACGCTACCCCGTTCCCGATGATCCGATTCGACAAGGTCCGCAAGGAGTACGACGACGGCACTGTCGCCGTCGAGGGACTGTCCCTCGACGTCCAGCCCGGCGAGCTGGTAGTCCTGGTCGGGCCCTCCGGCTGCGGCAAGACCACGTCGATGAAGATGGTCAACCGGCTGATCGAACCGACGTCGGGGCAGATCTTCGTTGACGGCAAGGACATCCACAGCGAGGACCCGACCCAGCTGCGCCGCCGGATCGGCTACGTCATCCAGAACATCGGCCTGTTTCCACACCGCACCATCAACGAGAACGTCGCCACCGTCCCCGCGCTGCTCGGCTGGGACAAGACCCGCAGCCGGGCCAGGGTCGCCGAGCTGCTCGAGCTGGTCGGGCTCGATCCGGCGCGGTACGGACCGCGCTACCCGCACGAGCTCTCCGGTGGCCAACGTCAACGGGTGGGAGTGGCTCGTGCGCTGGCGGCCGACCCGCCCGTACTCCTGATGGACGAGCCCTTCGGCGCCGTCGACCCGATCGCCAGGGCCCGGCTGCAGCAGGAGTTCCAGCACCTGCAACGGTCTCTGGGCACGACGGTGGTGTTCGTGACCCACGACATCGGCGAGGCGGTGCTGCTGGGCGACCGGATAGCAGTGATGAGCACCGGCGGCATCCTCGAGCAGTACGCGACGCCGATCGAGATCCTGAGTCAGCCCGCGACACCGTACGTCGCCGACTTCGTCGGTTCGGACCGGGCGCTGCGCCAGCTGGCGGTGCTCGCCATCCCGGATGAGGCGATCGAGCCGGGAACGACCCTGCTGCCGGGCCCGACTGTGCCGAGGGACGCCACGCTGGAGCACGCCTTGGCGGCTCTGCTGCGCCAGCCTTCAGGAGTCGTTTCGGTCACCGGCAGCGACGGCAACGCCGTGGGCACAGTGAGCCTCGAGGCCGTGCACCGGGCGGTTCAGACCGCGCAGCAGGCCAGCGCGGCTCAGGTGGCGGAAGCGTCCTTGGCCGACTCGGTGGAGTCCGGGGAGCTCAGGTAGTCGATGAACTTCGCCCGCAGCAGCGGCTCGGCGTCGCCCAGCTCGTCGATGTGGCCGCCGAACAGCTCGCGTGCCGCCTGAACCGTCTCGATGAGGCTGCCGATGATGTTGCCCGGCGAACCGTCCTCAGAGGCCAGGGCCCCCGACTCGGGCAGGTGCTTGATGACCGCCCAGAAGAACCCCGCGTCGTGACGGTGCTCAGCGAGGTCGAAGGCGCGCTGGCGCAACTCTTCCGTGGTCAGGGCGTCAAGCTCGGCGAAGGTCGCGGACGAGGAAGTGTCAGTCATGCCCCCACTGTGCCATCCCAGCAGCCTTTCAACCCACGATCACCCGACTGGTGGCAGCCCGTCGCCGCCGCCGTGCAGGTCGCGCAGCGGGTCCCACTCGCGCGGCGGCGTGTTGTCGTCGCCCGGCGGGACCCCCGGCCGGCGACAGGCTTGCTCGAGCAGGAGTGCTGCGATGACCAGCAGGACCGACGCGAAGACCCCGAAACCGCTCGCCACGGCATCATGGGCGGACACCCGCAGGTCGAGATGCTGCAGCACGTAGGCGAGCATCCCAGCGTAGGCACCGGCCACCAGCGCGCCGGCCAGTGCGCTCGCCTTGGCCAGCGCGGCGACCCTGGCCACTGCCATCGGCTCGATCGGCTTGGTTCCGGGCCGACCGGCCAGCCGGGCCTTGATCGACGGTGCGGCGACCCCTTCGGCGATGGCGAGGAACACCAGGGTCACCGGCCCGTAGGTGGGGACCTCGGGCAGCTGCCCGTACACCGTGAGGACCAGCAGGTAGACCAGTCCAGCGGTGATCACTGCGGCCAGGACCAGGAATCGTACGGAGGTGGGCTTCATCGGGTCGCTCCCACGGCCTGTGCCAGCACGAGGTCGTCGCGGCGGCGGACGGCACTGTCCGGCTGGGCAGCGGCAAGCCGGTCGATGCGGCCGATGCCTGGCAGTGCAGCGTGTGGGTCGATCTCGAGCCAGGGCTGAACCACAAAGCTCCTTTCGTGCGCCCTCGGGTGAGGCAGGGTCAGACCGGGACTGTCCATGACCAGATCACCGTACGAGATCAGGTCGAGGTCGAGAGTCCTTGCCTCCCAACGGTTTTCGCGTACGCGACCGCAAGCCGCCTCAACCACGTGGAACAGGCCGAGCAGCGTCTGTGCACTGAACGGCACCTCCGCGATGGCGACGGCGTTGAGGTAGTCGGGCTGTCCGGGTGGCCCGCCCACCGGGTCGGTGACGTAGACCGAGGACACCGCCAGCAGCCGCCACTCCTCGTGCGCGGCCAGCAGGCTCAGCGCCCGGCCGAGAGTCGGGAAGGGGTCGCCGAGGTTGGCGCCGAGGGCAACGACAACCGCTGTCATGAGAGGTACTCCCGGTGCCTGCGCACGGTGACCGCGACATCAGCGAAGGTCAGCGGGATCGGCGCTTGCGGCTTGTGCACGGTGACCTCGGCCTCGTTGACTCGCGGGTCGGCCAAGCACACCGCGACCAGTCGAGCGGCCAAGGTCTCGAGCAGGCTGACCGGCTCGCCCTCGACGACCGCAGCCAACGCGTGCGCCAGGGCGCCGTAGTCGACCGTGTCGACGAGGGCATCGCTGGTGGCGGCCGTACGAGTGTCCAGGAACAGCAGGGCATCCACGACGAAGATCTGGCCATCGCGACGCTCCTCGGGAAACACTCCGTGCCGGCCACGGCACTCGAGGCCGCGCAGGGCGATGGTGTCGGTCATCGCGGCGACCCCACGATCTGCCTGGCCCGTAAAGCTTGCGCCACGAGCACGGCATCGGCGGAGGGTCGCGGCGAGTGCACGCGCACCGCCCAGGCCCCGGCATTGGCGGCCAGCGCTGTGATTGCGGTCGTCGCTGCTTCACGGTCGTTCACCGGTCGAGGCTCGCCCGTGGCGCCGCCGAGCAGGCGGCCGAGGAACGCCTTCCGGGAAGCGCCCACCAGCAGCGGCCGGCCGAGGCTCATCAGGTCCGGCAGCCCGGCCAGCAGGTCCCAGTTGTGCTCGGCGGTCTTGGCGAAGCCGATGCCGGGGTCAAGGATCACCTGGTCGATGTCGACCCCGGCCTCGACGACGGCATGGAGCCGTTGCGCGAGCTCGGCCCTAACCTCGGCCACGACGTCGCCGTAGATCGCACGCTCCTGCATCGAGTCGCTGTGACCGCGCCAGTGCATGAGGACATAGGGCACGCCGGCACCGGCAACCACCTTGAGCAGCAAGGGATCCGCGAGCCCGCCGGAGACATCGTTGACGATGCGTGCTCCGACATCGAGCGCAGCCCGCGCGACCGCCGAGCGCATGGTGTCGATGCTGACCACAGCGCCGGCTGCGGCGAGCGCCCCGACGACCGGGACCACCCTGGCGATCTCTTCCTGCTCGCTCACCCGCTCGGCGCCGGGTCGGGTCGACTCGCCCCCGACGTCGAGCACGTCGGCGCCCTCGTCGAGCAGTGCCAGACC
Organism: uncultured Actinomycetota bacterium; assembly: GCA_963797535.1. GTDB lineage: Bacteria > Actinomycetota > Actinomycetes > JAWWOL01 > JAWWOL01 > JAWWOL01. Next base: position 105,151 of record CAWCPQ010000005.1, read on the forward strand.
GTGCCGTACGGCAGCATCAGCGGAGAGGTGCAGCCCACCGTCGGAGAACGAGTCAGGGGTGACGTTGATGACGGCGACCACCAGGCAGCGACCAGGGTCGGGCAGCCCTGCTACGCCGGTCGCCGGATGGATGCTCATGCCGAACCGATGCCCGCGAATCGACGGATGAAGCGCACGTGCGGCCGCGGCCACACGATGAACGCCTCGGCCTCGAGAGCAGCCACGGCAATCCGCGGCACGTCGCGAACCGCGGAGTAGCAGATGAAGCGTGGCTCCCACTCGGGGCTGAACTTGGCGTTGAACCGGTAGAGCGACTCGATCTGGAACCACCGGGACGAGAACACGAGGATCGACCGCCAGAGCCGCAGGATCGGGCCGGCGCCGAGCTTTCCGCCGCGTTCCATCGCGGAGCGAAAGACCGCGAAGTTCAGCGACATGTGCTTGATGCCAAGCTCCGGCGCCGCCTGGAGCGCGTGCGCGATGAGCATCTCGTTGACACCGGCGTCAGCCGTACGGTCACGGATCATGAGGTCGAGGGACAGCCCGTCCGGCCCCCAGGGGACGAAGTGCAGCATGGCCCGCAGCGCGCCTTCCTTGAAAGCCATCACCGCAACGCAGTCGCCGTCGGCAGGGTCGCCGAACCGGCCGAGCGCCATCGAGAAACCACGCTCGGTCTCGGTCCCGCGCCAGGACGCGGCCTGGCTGCGCAGGTCGGCACGCTCGGCCGGCGCGATGTCGCCGACCCGCTTGAGGCTGACTGTGTAGCCGGCCCGCTCGACCCGGCTGACCATCTGGCGCACGTTGCGCATCTGCCTACCCTGCAAGGAAAACGTGTCGACCTGGACCACTGCTTCGTCACCGAGCTCGAAGGCATCCATGCCGCCCTCGCGGGTCCACACCTCACCGCCGAGCTCGCTGCAACCCATCACCGCCGGCACCCAGGCGTGCTGGTCGGCCTCCTCGAGGAAGCGCCGGATGGCACCGGGCCACGCCTCGGGATCGCCGATCGGATCGCCGCTGGCCAGCATCACGCCGGACACCACGCGATAGGCCACAGCGGCCTTGCCGCTGGCCGACCAGATCACGCTCTTGTCGCGGCGCAGGGCGAAGTAGCCCAACGAGTCGCGACTGCCCTGCTTGAGCAGCAAGAGGCGCAGCCGGCTCTCCTCGTCCGCGTCCAGGGCGTCGTGCGGCTGCGGGGTGCGCAGAGCGAGATAGGCGGTGACCACGGCCAGGAGCAGGCCGAGCGCCAGGGTGACGTCGCTGACGACGTCAGCGAACGCCGGCCGGATGAAGACCAGAGGACCGCTGATCCCGACCATGCCCAGCCACACCTGCTGGAGCATCTGCCAGGTCGAGTGCTCGCCGACCAACGCGTCCTGGTGGGTAGCGATGAGCAGGTAGCCGACCAGCGTGCTGGCCAGGAACAGGAAGATGAAGGCCCAGAGCGCGTTCCAGCGGGTGCTGGGGTCACCGGTCGCGTAGAAGTCGCCGCGGTAGTACAACAGCGCCGCCAGCATCAGCAGGGCGACGCCCGCTTCCTCGTAGTCCAAGCCCTTGACGATGTGGAAGACCACACTGGCGGCCAGCAGCAGCACGGACGCCTGCCAGGCGCGGTGCTTGCGCCGCCGAAGCCCCTTGGCCAGCATCAGCAGCAGCAAGCCGGTGACGACCGTCGCGGCAGCGGCTGAACGCGTGAGCGCGCCGGGCACGACTCTGGTCAGCTCCATCAGCCGGTCGTGGAACGGACGGGTCAGCGCGCTCGCGAGGTTGATCAGGCCGATGATCGCAGCCAGCCAGCCGGCCAGCCGCGGCACCCAGGTGTGCTTGTTGCGGCGCTCGGTGAACGGTGACCGGCGCTCGGTGGTGGTCTCGGGGGGCAGAACGGCTGCAGTGGACGGCTTGTCCACTCCGGCGTTCACCGGCCGAGGATGAGGCTCATCGCCTCGGACCGGGTCGACGGGGAGTTCTTGAACGCTCCCCGCACTGCCGAGGTGACGGTACGGGAGCCCGGTTTCCGGACACCACGCATCGACATGCACAAGTGCTCTGCCTCGACCACGACGATGACGCCCCGCGGCGACAGCCGCTCGTCGAGCGCCTCGGCGACCTGGCTGGTCAGTCGTTCCTGCACCTGCGGGCGACGGGCGTAGACGTCGACAAGCCGGGCGAGCTTGGACAGACCGGTGATGTGACCGGACTCGTTCGGGATGTAGCCGACATGGGCGACTCCGTGAAACGGCAGCAGGTGGTGCTCGCAGACGGAGTAGACGGCGATGTCCTTGACCAGCACCATCTCGTTGTGCGACTCGGCGAAGGTGTCCGACAGCACGGCTGCGGGGTCTGCCCGCAGGCCGGCGAACATCTCTTCGTAGGCGCGGGCGACCCGAGCCGGGGTCTCGATCAGCCCCGGCCGATCCGGGTCCTCGCCGACCGCGAGCAGCAGCTCGCGGACGGCCCGCTCCACCCGTTCGCTGTCGAACCCACTGCTCGAGCCGTCGGCCGGATCGGGCCGTGAGTCTCCTGGCCGCAGCTCAGCGACCATGTCCCCGACCCGTGACCCGTACGGTCATCGCGGTCAGCTTCCGGGCGCAGTGCTCGGGGGCTCCACCGTCGGCGCGGGACCGGGCGTGGGCGGCGGCGGGCCAGCCGGGACGGTGCCCAGCGTGCTGCCGTAGCCGGCCGAACCGTTGCCAGCCGAGCCGTTGCCTGCCGAGCCGTTGCCTGCGGCGGGGGCGCCGCCGGCCTCGCTCAGCTCACGGACGTCGGCCGGACCCATCAGCGCCAGCTCACGCGGGGTGAGGACCGGCGGCTGGTCGGACGGCTTGCGCTTGCCCCAGCCGGTGTAGGAGGCCCGGAACGGACGACGCTGGATCGGGGCGAAGACCTCGAGCACCTCGTCCTTGGTCAGCGTCTCCTTGTCCATCAGCTTGAGCACCAGGTCGTCGAGGACGTCGCGGTACTGGACCAGGATCTCCCAGGCCACGTCGTGCGCCGACTCGATCAGCCCGCGCACCTCGTCGTCGATCGCAGCGGCGATCTGCTCGGAGTAGTCGCGCTGGTGGCCCATGTCGCGGCCGAGGAAGACCTCGCCCTCGTTCTGGCCGAACTTGCGCGCACCCAGGCGGTCGCTCATGCCGTACTCGGTGATCATCGCCCGCGAGATGGCGGTGGCCTTCTCGATGTCGTTGGACGCACCGGTGGTCGGCTCGTGGAAGACGAGCTCCTCAGCCGTACGGCCACCGAGCAGCATGGCGAGCTGGTCGACCATCTCGGAGCGGGTGGTCAGGAACTTGTCCTCGGTGGGCAGCGTCATCGTGTAGCCGAGGGCGCGGCCGCGGGGCAGGATCGTCACCTTGTGCACCGGGTCGCTGTTGGGCAACGCGTGCGCGACGAGAGCGTGGCCACCCTCGTGGTAGGCGATGATCTTCTTTTCCTTGTCCGACATGACCCGGCTCTTGCGCTCCGGCCCGGCCATGACCCGGTCGATCGACTCCTCGAGGGTCTTGCCGTCGATCTCGTGCCGGTCCATGCGGGCGGTGAGCAGCGCCGCCTCGTTGATGACGTTGGCGAGGTCGGCGCCGGTGAAGCCAGGGGTGCGGCGAGCGATGACGTCGAGGTCGACGTCGGCGGCCATCGGCTTGCCCTTGGCGTGGACGGCGAGGATGCCCTTGCGGCCCTCGAGGTCCGGACGGTCGACCACGATCTGGCGGTCGAAGCGACCGGGCCGCAGCAGTGCGGGGTCGAGGATGTCGGGACGGTTGGTCGCTGCGATCAGGATGACGCCGCCCTTGACGTCGAAGCCGTCCATCTCGACCAGCAGCTGGTTGAGGGTCTGCTCGCGCTCGTCGTGGCCACCGCCGAGACCGGCACCGCGGTGCCGGCCGACAGCGTCGATCTCGTCGATGAAGATGATCGCCGGGGCGTTGGTCTTGGCCTGCTCGAACAGGTCGCGGACCCTGGATGCGCCCACGCCGACGAACATCTCGACGAAGTCCGAGCCGGAGATCGAGTAGAACGGCACGCCTGCCTCGCCGGCCACCGCTCGCGCCAGCAGCGTCTTGCCGGTGCCGGGAGGCCCGTACAGCAGGACGCCCTTGGGGATCTTGGCTCCGACAGCCTGGAACTTGGCCGGGTTCTCGAGGAACTCCTTGATCTCCTGGAGCTCCTCGATCGCCTCGTCGGCTCCGGCGACATCGGCGAACGTGGTCTTGGGGGTCTCCTTGGTGACCAGCTTGGCCTTGGCCTTGCCGAAGTTCATCACCCTCGAGCCGCCGCCTTGCATCTGGTTCATGAAGAACAGCAGCAGGCCGACGACGACGATGATCGGGAAGATCGAGAAGAACAGGCTGGACAGCACAGAGTCGTGGCTGACGACCGTGGTGTAGACACACGCCTCCGGCTTGCACTGCGCCTTGATCTGGTTGAGCAGCGGCACGTCGTAGTTGACCGGGTAGGAGGCCACGACCTGCTTGCCGTCGTTGCCCTTGAGCTTGAGGACGACCTGCTGTTCCTTGTCCTTGATGGTGGCCTTGACGACCTGACCGGAGGAGAGGTAGGTGTCGACCTGGGACAGGGTCACGGACTTCGGGGCCTGACCCACACTGACGAACTTGATCAGTGCGAGGCCCACGAAGGCGAAGACGATGACCCATACGACGGGCCCGCGGAAGTAGCGCTTGAGATCCATTGACTCGGAGACGCCGCGAGGACGCCCCGTCCCTCCTGCCACTGGTCACGGGATCACCGACGGTGAACCCCTGGGTCGAGCTCGCCACCCTGAGCCTCGACGGAGCGTCGAAAACCACAGGAATGCTTCATGCGACGGTACACCGCGTGACCTCCGAACAACGATCCGGAGACCATGCTGGTGCACGCTCGCAAGCGCCCAACGTACGCCAGCGGGACGGTGTTCCTGTGAGCGTTGCCCGGCTTCTCAGCGCCGCCTCAGGTTGGCCGCCGGCGTCCCGGCTGCGCCCGTGGGGCGGGGAGGGGTGTGCGGCCGGCGGAAACCCGGCGGAAGGATGGACGCCCAGCGTGTCCTGGTACCAGTTTCGGTCCATCCTTCGGCAGGGTTGCGTCGGGCGCCGCCTCAGGTCGGTCGGCGGTTCAGGTCTGGTAGATCGCCGGCTTGAGCGTCCCCACGTACGGCAGGTTGCGGTAGCGCTCGGCGTAGTCCAGCCCGTACCCGACCACGAACTCGTTCGGGATGTCGAAGCCCATGTACTTCACCGGGACGTCGACCTTGGCGGCGTCGGGCTTGCGCAGCAGCGCGAGCACCTCGACCGACGCCGGCTCGCGCGAACGCAGGTTGCGGAGCAGCCAGCTCAGGGTCAGGCCGGAGTCGATGATGTCCTCGACCACGACCACGTTGCGGCCGGAGATGTCCTTGTCGAGGTCCTTGAGGATCCGCACCACGCCCGAGGAACGCGTCCCCGACCCGTACGACGAGACCGCCATGAAGTCGAGCTGCACCGGCAGCGTGATGGCGCGGGACAGGTCGGCCATCACCATGTAGGCGCCGCTGAGCACGCCGACCAGCAGCACGTCCTTGCCCGCGTAGTCCCTGTCGATCTCCGCCGCCAGCTCTTCGATCTTCGCCTTGATCTGCTCGGCGGAGATCAGCGTCGACTCGATGTCGTCGTCCAGCACCCGGGCAGCTCCTCGCGCAGTGGTCTCGGTCATAACGGTCGGCCAAAGCGCAGCCTGTCACAGTCCCTCGAACCGTTGTACGGGCCGGGTAGCGCGACCGGTCCCTGTCCGCGCCAGTCCGTGACCAACCGGTCCAGCTCACGGACGTGGGTGGCCGTGATCGAGCCGGCGGGGACGCCGCCGCGCAGGGCAGCCGCCTTGAGCACCCGGGTACGAACAGCAGCCGGGAGCGCCGACAGCATGCCCACGTCGAGTCCGCCCGCGTCGTCGGTGGCTGCCCGGAGCGCCTCCACCGCCCAGCCGTCGAGGGCGTCAGCGTCAGCACTGAGCTGGGCCGCGGTCCTGGCCAGCGCCTCGGCAACGCCCGGCCCGACGGTCGCCTCGAGCGCCGGCAGGGCGCTGCGCCGGACGCGCACCCTGGCGTAGGCGTCGTCGTCGTTCATCGGGTCGGACCAGGGCTGGAGGCCGGCAGCCGCGCACGCCTGCTCGGTCTCGGTGCGGCGGAGGCCGAGGAACGGCCGGCGGAGCAGACCGGCCGCCGCTGGCATGCCGGCCAGTGAGCGTGCCCCCGAGCCGCGGGCCAGCCCCAGCAGTACCGTCTCGGCCTGGTCGTCGAGGGTGTGGCCGAGCAGGATGGCGTCGGCGCCGAATCGCTGCGCCGCCGCGGTCAGGGCGGCGTACCGCGCGTCGCGAGCGGCGGCCTCCGGGCCGCCGACGCCATCGACGACGACTCTGACCACCTCGGCGTCGACGCCGAGCGAGGCTGCCTGCTCAGCGACGTTGGCCGCCTGCTCCGCCGAGCCCGCCTGCAGCCCGTGGTCGACGGTGACCGCGAGGACCCGTACACCGTGCTCAGCTTGCTTGGGCGCTTCGAAGGCGGTGGCGGCGAGCAACGCCAGAGAGTCGGCTCCCCCGCTGACGGCGACGATCACCGCTCGGGCGTCGGGCAGGCACCGCCGGACGGCGAGGCGGGTCGCTGCGACCGCGGGGATCGGCCCGGTCATCGACTCAGGCCGGGCTGCCGGCGGGGTCGCTGAGGACCCTGGCGATCCACAGGTCCGGATCGGCGATGTCGGCCTTGGTGGGCAACGTCGCCGGTGAGGTCCACACCTGGTTGAACGCCTCCATGCCGACCTTGTCGACGACGTGGCGGACGAACACGTGGCCCTCGGCGTACTGCCGCATCTTGGCGTCGAGGCCGAGCAGCTGGCGCACGGCCTTGTCGAACGGGCTGATCTTCTTGCGGCGCTCGTCGAAGACGGCGCGAATCTTGGCGACGCTCGGCACCACCTTGGGGCCGACCGCGTCCATGACGTACTCGGCGTGACCTTCGAGCAACGTCATGACGGCGGAGATCCGTTCGAGCACGATCTTCTGCTCCGGCGTCTGCACCGCCTCGGCCAGGCTCACCGACTCGTCGCCCTTGATCGCCTCGGCGAGGGCGCCGACGCCGTTCAGCATCTTCTTCATCATGGCCGAGGGGTCGAGGTCGGTGGCGTCGAGATAGGCCTCGATCTCCGACTTCAGGTGGTCGCGCATCCAGGGCACGGCAGTGAACTGCGTCTTGTGGGTCACTTCGTGCAGGCAGACCCAGAGCCGGAAGTCGCGCGGGTCGACGCCCATCGCCCGCTCGGCGGCCACGATGTTGGGCGCCACCAGGGTGAGCCGGCCCTGTCCGGCGCCTGCGGGCAGGAAGACCTCGTACTGCCCGAGGATCTTGCCGGCCAGGTAGGACAGGATCACGCCGACCTGGGCGCCGGCGACCTTGGCGCCGACCGCGCGGCTGGTCGGACCGGGCTGCTTCTTGCGCAGCGCGAGCTTGGCCACGACCGGAGCGAGGAGCACTTCGAAACCCTGCACGTTGGCCTTGGCCCAGCCGGGGCGGTCGACGACGACGACCTTGCCGGGGTCACCGACCGAGACCAGACCGGTGAACTCGCGGACGTGGTCCTCGGCCTCGACCGCCAGCCGGCGCAGCTCGGCGACGATGTCGTGCGCCTCCTCCAGCGTGACCTTGGGGCCGGGCTTGACCAGCCGGGAGGCGGTCGAGACGGCGACCTGCCAGTCGACCACTGCGAGCGGCACGGCGGGGTTCTCGGCTGTCATGGGCACGAGCCTACGTCGGGTCCCCCGGCGACCACTGGTGCGCGGCGCACCGTAACCGGGCCCCATTCGGTACGGGCTGCACCAGTGATCGCGTAGCGGGCCGGCTCAGAGGTGGCTGCGGGACAGCACCGTCACCGCTTTGTCGATGGCTGTCCGCGCCCGGTACGCCGAGCTGAGCGGGCCGCCGATCAGGAACGAGAACGTCACCCGGTGACCGGCAGCGTTGACCACGAACCCGCTCAGCGCCCGCATCCCGTCCAGCGTCCCGGTCTTGGCGTGAACGCGGTGCACGGTCCCGCACAGCCTCGCCTTGAGCGTCCCGTCGACGCAGCCGATCGGGAGTCCCGCGTAGAGGTAAGGCCCGAGCCGCGGGTCGCGGGTCGTGGCCACCAGCCAGGCCACCTCTGCGTTGGCCGACATCCGGTCCAGCCGCGAGAGCCCGGAACCGTCCTCGATGTTTCCGCCCAGGCGCAGGTGCATCTTGGCCGCCTCGGCCCGGATCACCTTGACGCCACCGAGGCTGGAGCCGAGACCTCTGGCCGCGCCGACGTCCTCGAGCAGGATCTCGGCGTAGAAGTTGTCGGACACCTTCAACATGGTGCGCACCACCGACGACAGTGGCGCGGAGGAGACGGACGTCAGCGGGTGCGGCTTGCTCGACGGGTGCCCGACCGTGAAGTGGCCGTGCACTGCGATACCAGCCGCGGCCAGCGCCCGGCCCACCGCCTGCAGGTTGCCGATGGAGGGGTTGCCCAGGTAACCGGCGTCCGTGCGCCACCCGTTGCCGTCGACCGAGAACGCCGACAGCGGGCCGAGCTCCTCGGGCACCCACTGCGGCTTCCAGCCAGCAGCCCGCCGCTGCCGGCCGAACAAGGTGTCGTCCAGGACGATGCCGCCGGTGATGGTACGGACGCCCTTGGCGTGCAGCTGCCGCGCGAGCGTTCGCAACCCGGCCGACGTCAGCGTGGGGTCACCACCGGCGGTCACCACGAGCCGACCGCGGATCACTCCGTGCGGGTCCGGCGCCACCGTGGAGCCGACCCTGGTCACGAATCGGTGCGACGGTCCCAGCACCCGAAGCGCGGTGTAGGCGGTGATCAGCTTTTCGGTCGACGCCGGTGAGAGCGCCAATGCCGGCGTACGGGTGAAGACGGTGCCCCGGCCCGCGACATCCACCCGTACGGACATCCCGGTCGAGCCGCTGCCCGCGAGCGCTGAGCCGAGCTGGCTGGCCAGTGACGGCGAGGCTGCACCGGCCGGTGCAGCGGCCACGGCGACGAGAACCGCGGAGGTGGCCAGGGCGACGGTGGCGCTGCGCAGCATCGGGGGCTCTTCCGGTTCGTCGGGCGGAGCCGGATATCTCCGGTCCAGCAGACAGTGTGCATGTCCCGGCCGCTGAGTGGGCTTCGTACGACGTGGCGGGTCGTCGTGAATGTGGGTTAACCGTCGCCTGGCGACGCTCCGCCCACTTTCACGCGCGCCGGATCAATTCGCTCGTGCGCCGCCCTGGCCCACGAGATGCTGCACGCATGCTGCTCCTCCTGCCGCGCGACCCGCTTGCCCCTCGCCGGGTCGACGAGCGCTTCCGGCCGGAGGCTGACGCGGCCCGCGAGCTCGGGATCAGCGTCGGGCTGCTCGACCACGACGCCCTGACGCGCGGGCGGCCGGGGAAAGCCCTGCGGCAGCTGCCGGAGGACCACGACGCCGTCTACCGGGGCTGGACGCTGCGCAGTGAGCAGTACGCGACCCTGGCGGCGATGCTGGAGCGACGAGGCGTGACCATGCGCACGTCGCCGAAGAACTACGCCAAGGCCCACGAGCTGCCCCACTGGATCCAGGCACTAGACCGCGTCACTCCCGCCAGTGCGTGGACCAGCGGACCGGCCCTTGACTGTTTCGACGCCGCCTGTGCCGAGCTCGGAGCCGGCCCGGCGGTGCTTCGGGACTATGCGAGGTCCCTCAAGCAGCACTGGCTCGAGGCGGCGTACATCCCCGACGCCACCGACGTTGCCGGGGCACGAGCCGTCGCCGAGCGTTTCGTCGCCCTGCGGGGGGAGGACTTCACCGGCGGCTTCGTCGTACGACGGTACGAGACGTTCGCCTCTGCGGAGGCCCGCACCTGGTGGATCGACGGCCGATGTGCCTTCGTGACGGCACATCCGGACAGCCCGGCGCACAGCCCCATGCCTTTACTTCATCGGATCGAGCCGTTGCTCGGCAGGCTCGGGCTGCCGTTCGTGACGGTCGACCTGGCTCTGCGTGACGACGGGGTGTGGCGGGTCATCGAGCTCGGTGACGGCCAGGTGTCCGATCGCCCGTCGAACCTGCCGGCCCTGGAGCTGGTACGGGCACTGTGCTCGGCTCGCCATGCGCTCTAGCGTCCGGGCCGCGGGTCCGGCAGGCTCAGCTGTGCAGCACGGCCTCGTAGACCGCTTGACTGGCCGCGCTGGGTGACACGCCCAGCTCGTCCCGGAGCACCCGCCTCAGGTCGCCGTACACCGTGAGGGCCTCAGCGACGTTTCCCTGCAATGCCAGGGACCGCATCAGCACCTGGTAGCCGCTTTCACGCAGCGGGACCAGCCGCACCAGCTGCCGGCCGGCGCGGACGGCGGCCGGCAGCTCGGTTCCGCCGGTGCCCAGCGCCGCCGCGGCGTACGCCTCGAGCGCGCGAAGCCGGATCTCCGCCAGCTGACCACGCCGTACCGAGATCCAGGGCGCCTCGTCACCCGGCAGCAGCTCACGCTCGGCGATGATCATCGCCACGAGCGACGAGCCCCAAGCAGCCTTGCAGTCGCCCAGCGCCAGCCGCGACTCGGCCTTGTGGACGGCTGCTTCCGCGACCTCGACATCCACTCGCGAGTCCTGACCGAGGATCAGTCGCAGACTGGTCCGGCCGTCGAGCACCCCCGGGCCCAAAGCCTTGCGCAGCTTGGAGATGAGCGCGCTGAGAGCGGCTTCACTCGCCGCCGGCTGCTGATCCGGCCACAGCGCCTCAGCCAGCTCGTCGCGTCCCACGACCCGGTGCCGGTTGAGTACGAGGTAGGCCAGCAGCACTCGCCCCTGCCGGCCGGGCAGCCGTCCGTCGAGCCGCTCGCCGTCCAGCTCGAAGACGATCGGCCCGCACAGCTGCACTCGACAAGGTGGCGCTGACACCAAGGTCACGCCAACATTCTGGCAATGGGGCTGTCGTACAACAACGAAGGAGGACGACATGGCCAGGACCATTCGCTGTGAATGTGGCTACGTGGCTCGTGGAAACACCGACGACGAGGTGATCTCCACGATCCGCGCCCACATGGGGACTGACCACCCCGCCCTCCTGGAATCGGTCAGCCGGGACGACCTGCTCGGCTGGGTTCAGGTGGAGTAATCAGCTCTGGAGGACCCCATGCCCACCCTGCAAGCACCAACGCCGGCAGCCGACCTGCGGCACGAGGTCCTCGTCGAGCCCCAGTGGCTCGAGGACCACCTGAGCGACCCGCAGGTGCGGGTCATCGAGGTCGACGTCAGCCCGAGCTCGTTCAACGAGGCGCACCTGCCCGGCGCGACGCTATGGAACATCTACCGCGACCTCAAGGACAACGACTACCGGCTGCGCAGCTCAGCCGAGCTGATGACCGTCCTCGCCGGTATCGAGGCCGGCTCGACGGTCGTCATCTACGGCTACGCCCCGGCGATGGGCTTCTGGCTGCTGAAGCTGTACGGGCACCGGGATGTGCGAATCCTCAACGCCAGCAAGGAAACCTGGCGCAGCGAGGGGCGCCCGATGAGCACCGACGTCAACCCACCGGCGACGTCGCCGTACGTCCCAGCTCACTCCGGCGAGGACGTGCGTGCCGAGCAGAACGCCGTACGGGCAGCAATTCTCGACGGTTCGGCAACCCTGCTGGATGTACGCAGCGAGCTGGAGTTCACCGGCGAGCGGTTCTGGCCATCAGGTGCCGCCGAGGAGCTCGGGCGCGCCGGACACATCCCCACTGCTGTCCACGTGCCGATCGACGAGCTGACGGACGAGCGGGGTGCCTACCGCAGCCAAACGGACCTGGCTCGAGTGTTCGAAACGGTCGCCAACACCACCGGCAACGTCATCACCTACTGCGCGATCGGCGGTCGCGCCAGCACCGCCTGGTTCGTCTTGACTTACCTGCTGGGGAGGAAGACCGTGCAGGTCTACGACGGCTCGTGGGCCGAGTGGGGACGACTCCCGGACACGCCCGTAGCGACCGCTTAGTCACGCGTACCCCAACAACCATTCCCCAACTCAGGAAGGGATTCCCACCATGTCCGCACTCATCCGCATGTCCCTCGACAAGCCCGAGGAAGTCCGTCCGTTCGACGGCGGCACCGGGCAGCTCGAGCTGGTCAACCTCGAGGCCGGCCCGGTCGGCCGGGCGACGTTCCTGCCCGGTTGGCGCTGGTCGGAGCACGTCAAGCCGATCGCGAAGACCGAGAGCTGTCAGGCAGCGCACCTCGGCTACTTCATCTCCGGCCGGATGAAGGTCGTGACGACCGACGGCGAGGAGATGGAGTACGGCCCCGGCGACTTCGCGATCATGGCGCCCGGACACGACGCCTGGGTCGTGGGCGACGACGCCTGCGTCGTCATCGACTGGCAGGGTTTCGCGGACTACGCCAAGCGCTGAGGTCCTTCGTGACTTGACAACCGAGAGGTATCCCACAACACTTAGTCATATGGCTAAGTATCATGCGATCGACGGCATCTTCCATGCGCTCGGCGACAGCAGTCGCCGGGCCATGGTCGAGCGTCTGACCAGCGGGCCGGCTTCCGTCAGTGAGCTGGCCCGCCCGTTCGACGTTGCTCTGCCGACAGTGGTGGCGCACCTGAGGGTGCTCGAGCAAGCCGGGGTGGTCACCTCGACGAAGCTCGGCCGGGTCCGGACCTACCAGCTCGTGCCCGGTGCCCTCACCGACGCCACGGACTGGATCGCTCGCCAACGTCTGCCGGCGGAGCGACAGCTCGATCGCCTGGGGCAGCTGCTGTCACCTCTCGACACGTCAACGATGAAGGAGTCATCGACATGAGCGACACCATCGAACGCAGCCAGGTTCACGCCACGTTCGTCATCGAGCGGGACTATCCGGCATCGCTGGACGCCGTGTGGCATGCATTGTCCGATGCTGAGTCGCGCGACAAGTGGTTCGGCGCCGGCGATGCCTTCGACGTGCAGGATAAGTCACACGATTTCCGAGTCGGCGGCCGGACCACGGAGAAGGGCCAGTGGCACGGTGGTCCGCGGTCGACCTTCCTGGCGACCTACACCGACATCGTGCCATTGCAGCGGATGGTGTTCACCTACGACATGTGGGTCGACGACCGGCACCTGTCCACCTCCGTGACCACGATCGCGCTCGAACCCGCAGGCGACGGGACCCGGCTGACCTACACCGAGCAGGGCGTACACCTCGACGGTCTGGACAGCGTGGCTGGCCGCGAGGAGGGCACCAAAGGACTGCTGGAACAGCTCGGCGCCCATCTCGCCGTCCAGCCCTGAACCAACCACGACCACCACACGAAAGGCAGCACCATGACCTTAGTGACGGCCCAGATGTCGGTCTCTGTCGATGGCTACTACGCCGGACCCCGGTACGACGACCTCGCGACCTGGCTCGAAGGCCCTGAGGCGGCAGGGTTTTTCCGAGTCACCCGGTGGGCGATCGACGCCGAGTCGTGGCGACAGCGACTGGGCTTCAAAGGAGGCGAGCACAACACCAACTCCGACGTGATCGCCGAGACCTTCGAGTCGGCCGGCGCGTACGTCATGGGTCGGCGGATGGCCGACGGCGGCGAGATCCCCTGGGGTGACGAGCCCCCGTTCCGTGCGCCGGTCTTCGTGGTGACTCACCGCGCTCGACCCCGGTTGGAACGGCTCGGCGGCACCAGCTTCACCTACGTCACCGACGGCATCGCCAGCGCGGTTGACCAGGCCCGCGCGGCGGCGAACGGCAAGAACGTCGCGGTGAGCGGGGGCGGCACCCTGCTCCGCCAGGTCATCGAGCTGGGGCTGCTCGACGAGCTCGAGCTGCACGTCGTGCCGGTGATCCTCGGCGACGGCATGCGCCTGCTCACCCCGGAGCTCGGCCTCGATGCCTTCGAGGGCATCGAGCTGGAGCCGGCAAGGGTCATTGCGACCCGGGACGTCACCCACATCCGCTACCGCTTCGCTGGCCGGCAACAGCTCGTGCTCGACAACAGGGGAAGGGACGAAACGTCGGTGCCGGCTTGACGCCGTACGCCTCAGCGGGTCGTCGGCTGCGGCTCCCCGACCAGGTTGACGGTCAACGGCGGCGAGTAGACCTTGCGCATGTCGCTCGCCCGCCGCAGGGACTCGATGCCCTGGTCGACGGACAGCAGCGGGGTCGTCCGGTAGAGCCGCAGCGCGCCCGAGGAACCGACCGCGAGCGCGAACCCTGCGGCGTCCTCGGGTGTCGGGAAGTCGATGACGCCGATCAGGTCAACGTCGCCGAACGAGTAGTACATGCACTCCAGCTTGCCCCCGCAGGCATTCAGGGCCGGGGTGATGCGGTCGACAACGTTGGCTTGGTTGTCGATCTGGGTGTTCCACGACTGCGCGGTGTAGCCAACCTCGATCAGATAGTGCGCCACGACGACTCCTTTGTTGTCGCGCCACCGGGTGCGGTGGCCGACCCGAGTCTCCGCCGGATCACTCGCGTCAGCAATGGCCGTCAGAGCAGCTCCTCGGCGAGGCGGTGCGACGCATGCACCGTGCGACGAACAACCAGGACCGAGACCACTGCGGCGAAACCGCACCAGATGCTGGCGAAGGCCACGGTGTCGATGACAGCCGCGGCCGCGGCGCCCATCAGCAGCACTGCGCCCAGCTCGCGCATCGTCGGCTCGTAGCTGGTGAGGAACGGCAGGCAGGTCGCGACGAAATAGCCGGCGAGCACCAAGGGCAGCCAGGACACGCCAACGCCGTAGTCCATGACGTGCCCGTGGTCCGTCGCATGAACACCGGAGGCGACAGCAGCGCTCAACCACCAGGAAACCGCGACACCGACGGCGGCCGAAAAGTACTGGATCCCACGTCTCTTCCGCTCGGCCACAAGCAGGGCCACGGGTACGAACACCGGCAGCACCACGAACGCGATCAGTGTCCACGCCATGACAGTGGTCCCGCGCAGGACGGCGCCCTGACCCGGCGACTGCGCCCAGATTCGCGACTCGATCAGCTGGTGCGCTCCGAGGAGTACGGGCAGCGCGGCCAGCGGCACGTCCCGTACCTCGCGGGCGAGTGCCACCCCGACGACGCCGATCCCGACGATCAGCGAACCGGCGGCCAGGTCGGCCGTCGCGGACCAGCACATCGAGGCGCCTCCAGCCACGGCGGGTGCGCGCGACCGCCGCCGATGCGGACTACCCGGCCGAGGGCGCGGCAATCCGTCCCGCGGCGCAGCCCTCAGGACCGGCTGATCCCTGCGTCGTCCGCCCTGGTGGCCAGCACGCAGAACTCGTTGCCCTCCGGGTCCGCGAGCACTACCCAGCCTTTGTCGCCGTCCCGTAGATCATTGACAACCGTGGCTCCGAGCTCGAGCAGCCGTGCGACCTCCTCGTCGCGTGACCGGTCGACCGGTCGCAGGCAGACGTGCATGCGGTTCTTGACCGTCTTCGGCTCTGGCACGCGTAGGAAAATGAGGTAGCGACCGGCCGGGCCACGCAGCTCGGCCTCGTCTCTTGTGCTCTCGGCGACCGGTTCAAAGTCGTCGAGGACCCGGGCCCACCACGCGACCTGAGCCAGCGGGTCGTCGGCATCGATGCAGAAGTTCGCAGTGCGAGAGACCATGTCAGCACCATGCCACCGGGCCGGCCACCTCAACCTTGGCGGCGAAAAAACTCAGCGGCAGCCGCACCCGGCGAGGGTCGCGGCGACCCGGTCGAGCGCAGCCTCGGCACCCAGCGTCGATCCGGCCGGGACGTTGCCGGCGATCAGGGCGAACGCCAGCTGACGTCCGTCCACGTCGACCACGACGCCGGACAGCGAGCTGACGTTGGTCAGGGTGCCGGTTTTCGCCCGTACAGCGCCGATCCCGACGGCGGTCTGAGTCGTGACGAACCGGCCGGACAGCGTGCCGAGGAACCCGGCGACCGGCAGCCCGGTGAGCACCGAACGCAGCTCGGGGCGGCCGCCGGACGCAGTCGCCCGCAGCACGGCGACCAGCGTGGCCGCCTGCAGCCGGTCCTGGGTGGACAGTCCGGACCCGTCGACCATCTGCATGGTTGCCGAGTCGATGCCGAGCTTGGCCAACTGGAGGGACACGGCCTGAGCGCCACCGGCGAACGTCGGCGGCTTCTTCAGCTTGATGGCGACCTGGCGGGCCAACGACTCGGCCAGGTCGTTGTCGCTGATGCGCAGCATCCGCTCGACCAGGGCCGAGACCGGGGCCGAGGTCACCGATGCCAGCGGCTTCGACCCGGCAACGGCGAGGCCGGGCTTGGGCGTGCCGCTCACCTTGACCCCGTCGTGCGACAGCAGAACGGCGAACTGCTGCGCTGCGACCAACGCCGGGTTGGTGTTGCGGGCGGCGGAGGATGCGGCGCTCGTCCTGCCCTCGTCGACCATGAGCGAGACGACCGGCGCGACGTTGCCGGAGGTGATGTACGAGGGTTTCCAGCCGGGCGCGGTCTTCGGGCCGGTGTAGAGCGTCTCGTCGTAGCCCACGGTCACGGTCTTGCCGGCCAGCGACTTCGAGGTGGCCTTGGCCAGCGCGGCGAGGGAAGCGGTGGCGGGATAGCTGCCCGCCGGCTCCGGGTGGGCGCCGCTGAGCGTCGGGTCACCACCGCCGACGAGCACGACCTGGCCCGGAGTCGCGCCGGTGAACGTGGACGTGGTCAGCACGGCGGACGGGCCGAGGGCTGACAGCGCTGCGGCCGCTGTCGCCAGCTTGGCCGTCGACGCCGGCTGCGCTGCCGACGTGGCGCCCACGGCGAACAGCGACTTACCGGTCATGACATCGACGACGGACGCCTTGACGCCCGGACCCAGTGCCGGAACGTCGAGCAGGCCACCGATCGCGGTGGCGACCCCCGGCGGGATGGGCGCGCTGGCCTTGACCGGGTGCAGCGGTTTGGGCTTGGCGGCGATCGCGAGATCCGGGCCGGCCACCGTCGTGGTGGGCTTGGGGGTGGCACCGGCGCTGACGCCGGCGGTCGGCGTGCTACCGGCACTCGGGGTCCCCCCGCCCCCTCCGCGGACCACCAGGGTGATCAGGCCGAGCAGCAGGGTGAAGACGCTCAGACCCACCAACGCGAGCTGCACGGGCGGAAGCTTGCGGAAGTCCATCCCCACACCCCTCATCAGCATCGGCGACTGTTGTGATGGAGACTAACGGCACGACATCACAAGTTGGAGGATCGCGTTGGAGTTCGACGTAACAATCGAGATCCCCAAGGGTCAGCGGAACAAGTACGAGGTGGACCACAAGACCGGCCGGATCCGCCTCGACCGCATGCTGTTCACCTCGACGCGCTACCCGTCCGACTACGGGTTCATCGAGGGAACGCTGGGCGAGGACGGCGATCCGCTGGACGCGCTGGTCCTGCTGGACGAGCCGACGTTCCCTGGCTGTCTCATCCTGTGCCGGGCCATCGGCATGTTCCGGATGCAGGACGAGATGGGCGGTGACGACAAGGTTCTCGCCGTGCCGGCGAAGGACCCGCGCAACCGCTACCTCAAGGACATCCACGACGTGCCGGAGTTCGACCGGCTCGAGATCCAGCACTTCTTCGAGGTCTACAAGGACCTCGAGCCCGGCAAGTCGGTCGAAGGTGCTGCCTGGACGGACCGGGCTGCGGCCGAGGAGGAGATCGTTGCGTCCCGCGAGCGGCTGGCCGAGCACGACCGCCGCGGCGGCGACGAGGACCGCCGTCAGCATTGATCTGACAGACTTGGCTCGTGCAGATCGGCTACCTCGGACCGCTTGAGGTACGCGACGGCCAGCGGATCGTCGACGTGCCGGGTCGGCGACTGCGCACCCTGCTCAGCCGGCTGGCGACCGACGTTGGTCGGCCCGTCCCTGCGCGGACGCTGATCGACGCGCTCTGGCCGGACGAAGCACCCGGCGACCCGGCCAACGCGCTGCAGTCGCTGGTGTCGCGGCTGCGCCGCACCCTCGGCGATCCGGGCCTGGTCGAGCAGCTGCCCGGCGGCTACCGATTGGGCGTCAAGCCGGACGACGTGGACGCCGTGCGCTTCGCCCGGCTGGCGGCGACCGGCCGGGCTCAGCTCGTCGCCGGCAGCTGCGCCGAGGCGAGCGAGACGCTCTGCGAAGCCCTGGCGCTGTGGCGCGGCGATCCGCTGCCCGACGACGAGAGCGTCGAGGCCGACGGGGTACGGGCCCGGCTCGCACGAGCTGCGGCTGCAGGCCAGGGCCGACCGGATCGAGGCCGACCTCAGCGGCCGTCACCCTGGGGACCCGGCCGACCTCGCCGGCATCATCGCCGAGCTCGAGCAGCTCGTCGCCGAGCACCCGTTGCGCGAGGACCTCACCGGGCTGCGGATGCGCGCGCTGGTCTCGCTCGGCCGGCCGGCGGAGGCGCTGGTCGCGTACGAGAACACCCGCACCTACCTGGCCGACACCCTGGGCAGCGACCCGTCCCCCGCGCTGCGCGAGCAGCACCTGGCGGTGCTGCGGGCCCAGGACGGCGGCCCGGTGAGTCGCCGGACCAACCTGCGGGCCGCGGTCACCAGCTTCGTCGGACGCGACGAGGACGCAGCGCGGGTCCAACGCGCTGCTGGCCGGCTCGGGCAGGCTGGTCACCATCGTCGGGGCCGGCGGCGCCGGCAAGACCCGGCTCGCCTCCGAGGTCGCGGCCGGCTGGGTCGGCCGGCACCGCAGACGGGGTGTGGTTCGTCGAGCTGGCTCCCGTCGGCGAGGCCGACAACGTGGCGCTGGCCGTCCTGGACGGTCTGGGCGCCCGTGAGCTGACCGCCGACCCGCTCGAACGGGCCGAGCGGCCGGTCCGCGAGACGCACGAACGGATCCTGGCGGCCCTCGCCGACTCGGACGCCCTCGTGGTGATCGACAACTGCGAGCATGTCGTCGAGGCGGCCGCCACCGTGGTCGCGGACATCCTGGGCCACTGCCCGGACGTGCGGCTGATCGCCACCAGCCGCGAGCCGCTGGGCATCGACGGCGAGGCGCTCTACCCGCTGACCCCGTTGCGGCTGCCCGAGGTCGGCGCCACGGCCGAGCAGGCCGGCGGATCGGCAGCCGTACGCCTGCTGCTGGACCGGGCCAGGGCGGCCGGTGCGGCGCTGGTCCTCGACGACGACACCGTGGCCGACGTGGTCGAGGTCGTCCGACGGCTCGACGGCCTGCCGCTGGCGATCGAGCTGGCGGCCGCCCGGCTGCGGGCGATGCCGGTCGGCGGAGCTGACCCTGCGCCTCGGCGACCGCTTCCGGCTGCTCACCGGCGGTCGGCGCACGGCCATGCCTCGTCACCGCACCCTGCGGGCCGTCGTCGAGTGGAGCTGGGACCTGCTCTCCGCCGAGGAGCGCGAGGTGGCAGAGCGCTTCTCGGTCTTCGGCTCGGGAGCCAGCACGGCGGCCGTCACAGCCCTGTGCCAGGGGACCGAGCTGGCGGAGGTGGAGGATCGTGCTGCTCGCCCTGGTCGACAAATCCCTGCTGGTGCCCGTCGCAGGCGGCGTCGAGGCGCGGTTCCGGATGCTCGAGACGCTGCGCGAGTACGGCACCGAGCAGCTCGCCGAGCAGGGCGCGCTCGAGCAAGTGAGGGCAGCCCACGCCGCCTACTACGCGGAGCTGGTACGGGACTGCGACGCCGGCCTGCGAGGCGACGACCAGATGACCGCCGCTGCGCCGGCTCGACGCGGACAGGGACAACCTGCTGACGGCGCTCGCCTGGCTGGGCGAGCACGAGGAGCCGGGCGCGGCCGTCGAGATGGCCATCGGGCTCATGTGGTACTGGATGCTGCGCGAGAACGGCAAGGACGCCGCTCGTTGGCTCCGCTTCGCCCTCGAAGCGCCGGGTGCGCACGAGGTCAGGGCCTATCCGGTGGCGGAGGCCCTGCTGGCGATCAGCGAGATGGCCACTGCCGACGTCGACGGCAGAGAGGTCGAGCAGCACGACCGGCTCGTCGAAATCGCGAAGGGGCTCGACCCGGCCCTCGAGGTGCATCCCCTGGTGCCGCTGCTGCAGCCGTTGCTGTACTTCTTCGCCCACGAGCGCGAGCCGGCCGCAGACCTTGATCGACCGCAACCTGACCCGCGGCGACCCGTGGCTGCGGGCCGCCAGCCGCACCATCCGGGTGGCGTTCCGAGAGAACGAGGGCGACATCGACGGGATGCGCGCCGACCTCGAGCTCGGGGTCGCGGAGTGGGAGACGCTGGGCGACCGCTGGGGGCTGTCCACGATGCTCGCCTCCCGCGGTCAGCTGCGCACCCTCGACGGGGACAGCGAGGGTGCGACCAGGGACTTCGAGGCGGCCGTCGGGCACCTGCGCCGCCTGGGCAGCAGCCAGGAGGACCTGATGGTCACCATCCGGCTGGCCGACCTGCGCCTGCGGGCCGGCGACTTCGAGGGGGCCCGCCGGCTGGCAGAGGGCGTACGCGGTGAGCTGGCGCCGCCGTCGACCGACCCCGGAGCTGCGATCGACGACCGGACCGCGCTCAGCGACGTGATGCTGGGCGGCATCGCCTTCGCCCTCGGCGACGAGAAGACCCTCGAGGAGTGCCGGCAGAGGCTGCTCGCCATGGTCGAGGCCCGCACCGACGCCACCCTCTGGCACTCCCACCTGCTGTCGGTCGCCTATGCGTTCCTCGCCGCGATCTCCGCCGAACGAGGGGAGCTGGCCGAGGCGCGCCGGCTCGTCGGCGAGGGTGTTCGGCACGGGCTGCACACGCGCGACTTCCCCGTCCTGGCAAGCGCCGGGGTGTCCCTCGCCCACTACGCGCACGCCGTGGGTCGGGACCGTGACGCGGCCGAGGTGCTGGGAGCGGCCGCGCGGCTGCGCGGGGCCGACGACCCGACGCAGACGATGGTGGCCCGGTTGGTGCCGGTGCTACGCGAGGCGCTGGGCGGCGACTACGACGACGCGTACGACCGGGGCCGGGAGATGAGCCGCGAGGAGGCGCTCGCCAGGCTCGACCCGACCCTGCTTGACTGACCCGCCTACTTGAGGAGACCGGCATGAGGACCTTGATCAGCACCGCCTTCATCTCGCTCGACGGCGTCATCGAGGCACCGGGAGGCGAGCCGGGCTACCGCAACTCCGGCTGGACCTTCAAGCACGTCGAGTTCGTCCCCGAGGCGTACGAGATCAAGGGCCGGGAGCAGGAGGAGTCAACGGCGATGCTGCTGGGCCGGGTCAGCTACGAGGCGTTCAGCCCGGTGTGGCCGGACATGCCTGACTTCGCGCACTACAAGACCGTGCCCAAGTACGTCGTGTCCACCACGCTCAGCGACGACCGTCTGGTCTCCAACTGGGGCGAGACCACGATCCTTCGGTCGCTGGACGAGGTCGCCGCCCTCAAACAGACCGAGGGCGGCCCGATCATCATCCACGGTAGTGCAACGCTGAACCACGGCCTCGCCGACGCCGGCCTGGTCGACCGCTACCACCTGCTGGTGTTCCCGCTCCTGCTCGGTGCAGGCAAGCGGCTGTTCAGCGGCACGGACAAGGACGCGCAGAAGCTCAGGCTGGTCGAGAGCGAGACCTACTCCAACGGTGTGCAGAAGAACGTCTTCGACGTCGTCGCCTGAGTGCGTGCAGCCCCGTCAGGGACTGCACGCACTCGGCGGATCAGCTCAGGCGTGGCGGCGGTAACCGCGCAGGGCCAGCGGGAAGAACACCAGCAGCAGGCCGGCCATCCAGGCCAGGGTCCAGATCAGGTTGGTCTGTACGGGTCCGCCGAGCATCAGCCCGCGGACCGTCGCCACCAGGTGGCTGATCGGGTTGACCTTGACGAAGGCCTGCAGCCAGCCGGGCATCGAGTCGGTGGTGACGAAGGTGTTGCTGCCGAAGCTGAGCGGCAGCACGAGCAGGAACATGATGCCCTGCACCGCTCCCGGCGTCCGGACGGTCATGCCGACGAAGACCGAGATCCAGCCGAAGCACAGCGCGAAGCCCATCGACAGCACCAGCGCTGCCAGGGTCGGGACGACGCCGTTCGGGGCCCGGAAGCCCATCAGCAGGCCGGCGCCCATCAGGCACGACGAACAGGCACAGGTAGCGGCCGATGTCGGCCAGCACTGCCCCGATCAGCGGCGCCGACCGGGCGATCGGCAACGAGCGGAACCGGTCGAAGACGCCCTTCTGGATGTCGGAGTTGAGGTTCTGGCCCAGCGCGACGCTCGCCATGGCGATGGTCTGGCCGAGCAGGCCGGGCAGCAGGAACTCGAGGTACTCGTGCTGGTGCGACGAGCCCGGCGATCGCGCCGCCGAAGATGTAGGTGAACATCAGCAGGAAGATCACCGGCTGCAAGGTCACGTCGATCAGCGCCTCGGGGGTGCGCCAGGTCTTGATCAGGCTGCGTTTGGCCAGCACCCGGGCGTGGCGCACAGCGCTGCCCCGGCTCGGCGTCCGCCACAGCGGTGGGTACGGTCATTTCTCGCGGCGGAGTCTGGGTGATCGTCATGCCGCGACCTCCTTGTCGTCCTGGTCGGTGGCGCCCTTGCCGGTGAGGGTCATGAAGACCTCGTCCAGGCTGGGCAGGTGCAGCGAGAGCTCGTGCACGTGGATGCCGGCGGCGGTGACCCGGCCGACCAGCTCGGCCAGCAGCGCGTCGTCGTCGACGCGGGTGGTGAGCTCGCCGCGCGAGCTCTCCTCGGGCTCGGTACGGGTCAGCTCGCGCAGGATCGTGCGCACCTCGCCGAGCCGGGCCGGGTCGCTTGGGCCGCACGCGCAGCCGCTGGCCGCCGATCACCCGCTTGAGCCCGTCCGGGGTGTCGTGGGCGATGACGCGGCCCTGGTCGATGACGCTGATCTCGTCGGCCAGGGCGTCGGCCTCGTCGAGGTACTGCGTGGTCAGCAGCACGGTCGAGCCGTCACCGACGACGCGCCGTACGACGCCCCACATCTCCTCGCGCTTGGCCGGGTCGAGGCCGGTGGTCGGCTCGTCGAGGAAGATCACGCTCGGCCGGCCGACGAGGCTAGCGGCCAGGTCGAGGCGGCGGCGCATGCCACCGCTGTAGGTCTTGGCCTGACGGTCGGCGGCGGCGCTCAGGTCGAACCACTCGAGCAGCTCAGCGGCGCGGGACCGGGCGTCGCGACGGCTCAGGTTGAGCAGCTCGCCGATCATGACCAGGTTCTGGGTGCCGGTCAGGTCCTCGTCGACCGAGGCGTACTGCCCGGTCAGTCCGATCCGGGTCCGCACCGCGGCCGCGTTCTTGATCACGTCCAGGCCGGCCACCTGCGCTGACCCGCTGTCGGGCTGCAGCAAGGTGGCGAGGACGCGCACGGCGGTGGTCTTGCCCGCGCCGTTCGGGCCGAGCACGCCGAGGACCGTGCCCTCACGGGCGGCCAGGTCGACCCCGGCCAGGGCCTGGGTCTTGCCGAACCGCTTGGTGAGGCCGATCGCCTCGATCGCGTACGTCATGGGAACTCCTTCGGTTGTCCTGACGATGACGATCCCGGTCACCGCTGGCAGGCCGCGCACACGCTGCTGTCACCGGCGCACACCTGCTGACAGGTCCAGGGGACCGCCACGTAACCTGGACCGCATGTCCACGCGCGCCGTACGAACGCTGCTGGTCGCCGTACCGCTGCTGATCATCGGCATCGTCGGCGGCCTGGGGTACGTGGCTGCGCAGGCCCGGCCGGGCAACTATGTGTCCAACCGCGAGGACCTGGGCGACGCGCCGGCGTGGACCCTGACCGACCAGAACGGCAAGACGGTCAGCTCGACCGACTTCGCCGGCAAGGTCATCGTCGCGACCTACCTGTTCCCGTACTGCACGACGCTGTGCCCGGCCGAGACCCACACGCTGGCCGCGCTCGAGGCCGACCTGAAGACCGCCGGGTTGGCCGGCAAGCGGGTGCAGATCGTCGCGTTCAACGTCGACCCCGAGGACACCGGGCCCCAGCAGATGCGGACGTTCCTCCAGCAGTACGGGGTGGATCCGAACGACCCCAGCTGGAGCTTCGTCACCGGCACGCCGGCGCAGATCCAGCACGTCGTACGAGACGGGTTCCACATCCTCTACGACAAGGTGCTGCTCGCCGATGAGGCCAAGCAGGTGCTGAAGGAGAAGCAGGAGGGCACCTACACGCCCGAGGTCGAGGTGCCCAACGCGCTGCAGGCTGCCGCCAAGCCCAACTACGACATCGTGCACAACGACGAGATCACCGTGATCCGGCCGGACGGGCACATCGCGACCCGGTTCTCGGCCGGCGGCTCGGTGTCCGAGACCGATCTGTACGAGGCCGTCCACCGCGCGAGCACCGACCGATGACGCCGCTGTTCCTGGCCGAGGACGCGCCACCGCCGCTGACCGTGCACACGGCATTCAGCCAGTGGGAGATCGCGCCGGTCGTCACCGCGGGCCTGTGCGTGATCGCTCTGCTCTACCTCGCCGGCGTCTTCCGGCTGCGCCGCCGCGGGGTCCACTGGCCGGTGATGCGCGGGGTCTCGTTCATCGTCGGCGGTCTCGGCCTCCTGGTGATCGCGACGATGTCGTCGATCGGCGCCTACGACGACACGCTGTTCACCGACCACATGATCCAGCACATGATCCTGTCGATGGTTGCGCCGGTCTTCCTGGCTCTCGGTGCCCCGGTTACCTTGGCCCTGCGCACTTTTCACCCGCAGCCGCGCAAAGTTCTGCTCATCGTCCTGCACTCGCGGATCGCCCGTTTCCTGACCTGGACGCCGGTCGCGTGGGCGCACTTCGTGCTGCTGCCGTTCGTGCTCTACCACACCGGTTGGTACCAAGCGACCCTCGAGCACAACTGGCTGCACCAGCTGCTGCACCTGCAGATCGTCTTCGTCGGCTGCCTGTTCTTCTGGCCGCTGCTGGGGCTCGATCCGTTGCCCGGCCGCATTTCCTACCCGGCCCGCATGCTGGTCACGTTCCTGGCGCTGCCCTTCCACGCGATCCTCGGTCTGTCGATCATGTTGCAGACGTCGCTGATCGCCGGCGACTACTACCACGAGCTCGGCCGTACGTGGGGGCCGACGCTGTCGGCGGACCAGTACGCCGGCGGCGGCGTTCTGTGGGCGGCCGGCGACCTGGTCGGGCTGCTGATCTTCGGCACGATGTTCTTCCAGTGGCAGCGGGCCGACGGTCGGCTGGCCGCGCGCGAGGACCGGCGCCTTGACCGGGCCGAGCGGGTTGCCGCTCACGGGGCGGCTGCCGCCGCGGCGCCGTCGTTGCCGGAGGCGGCCGGGGCTGAGAC
This sequence comes from uncultured Actinomycetota bacterium, assembly GCA_963797535.1. Lineage (GTDB taxonomy): Bacteria > Actinomycetota > Actinomycetes > JAWWOL01 > JAWWOL01 > JAWWOL01. Next base: position 130,304 of record CAWCPQ010000005.1, read on the forward strand.
GCCAGGGTCCGAAGCGCCGGCCCAGCCCGTACCCGCTGCTCCCCTGCTCGAGCGGCCGTGGTGGGAGGTCGACGCCGGTCCGCTGGCGGCGAGAGCCAAGCGCGAGCACTGGGCCAACGGCTCGGACTAGTCCCGCAGTCGGTAGAGGCTCCAGGCGGCGAGGGTGCCCGAGTCGCAGATCGCGCCGGTCAGCGCCAGCTCGCGGAACTCGGCGTCGCTGACCCAGCGGTGGGTCATGTCCTGCTCGCTCGCCTCCCGGTCCGGCTCGCCGTGGACCAGGTCCTCGGCCAGGTAGACGTCCATGTGCTGGCTGCAGAATCCGTACGCGGTGGCAAGGCGGCCCAGGTGGGTGAGCCGGCCGGCGGTCAGCCCGGTCTCCTCGCGCAGCTCGGCCCTGGCCAGGTCAACAGCGGTACCCGCGCCGCCGACCCCCCACGACCCCTGCGGGAACTCGACCGCCCGTCGCCCGAGTGGGTAACGGAACTGCTCGACCACCCAGTAGCCGTCGGCCTCACGAGGGATCACGAGAGCGAAGTCGGGCTTGTCGACGACGCCGTAGATGGTCGCGGCGCCGCTCACTGGGCGCACTTCGTCCTCGCGTACGGACATCCAGGGGTTGGCGTAGACGACTCTGCTCGACAGCTGTTCCATGCCCCCAGCATGCCCGAGCGCCGCGTTGGAGCCGGAGGTGGGGATTGAACCCGCGACCTATCGCTTACGAGGCGATTGCTCTACCACTGAGCTACTCCGGCGTGACCACGGAGTAGGGCGGCCGAACCGTCCAGCCCCGAGGCACGACGTCGAGTATGTCATGACCACGGGGTGGCCCGACGCCGCACTCGCGAGGCTTTGCTCGGCGGGTGTCAGCCCCTGCGCAGCGCCTGCCGCATGATGAGCAGCAGGGCCAGTGGCCACACGAGCGCCAGCATGACCACGCCGGCCCTGTACGCTCCAGGCTTCCAGACCGCGAGCCTCGAAGTAGGCCGCGCTGGAGGGGTCACTCATGGACGTGGTCGCGAGCCAGGCACCGACCACGATCAGGCCGGCGAGGTAGACCGCCATCAGGAACCTCCGTTTCTTTGCTGGCTAACCTTCCGCTTCAGCATCCGCAGGAGCGATGAACGGGCGATGAGGCGCAGGAGTCCGGGGGTTGCCAACCCGATGACGGCTCAGGGCGTGATGGCCCGCCAGGTCGAGCTCCTGACCCGACCGTCGGCCGTCTGGCCGTTGCGATGCTGAACGGCAACGACTGCGGCCTTCGTACGGACGTCGAAGACGCCCGTCGTCGGCACCCGCGTGGCCCACTGGACGGCTCGAACCGCTGCCCCGCGCGAGCCCGGTCCGACGCCGGTGCCGAGGTAGGGGGCGAGCGGGTTGGGCAGTGGCCGGTTCGGGGCGAACAGCGACTTGATCGACCGAGACGCCGAGGGGCAGACCGTGTCGATGTCGAACGGTCCGTCCACCGACTGCACGATCCGGATGGGGCCGGTGGTGAAGCCGGCCTGCTTGCAATGGGCCACCCTGCCGGCCGTGTTGGTCTTGCTGCCGGTCGTGACCCACTGGGGCAGGTTGGCGTGCCAGCCGCCGGTGATCTCGCGCCAGCCATAGGGATAGGAGTAGAGCCCGACAGCGACACCGAGCGAGCGGATGCCGGCGACCTCACCCTTGATCAGCGACACGTTGGCCTTGGTGTTGCTCGACCAGTCCTGCTCCCTGCGGTGCTCGATGTCGACCCAGAGGAACCGCGGCGAAGTTCCCTTGCTGCGCAGGAGGTTCACCGCCCACGTACCCTGCTGATAGCCGGAGTTGTAGGTCTTGCAGAGCAGGTCACCGCTGGCGCACTTCCTGGGCCAGTAGCCCGACTGGGCCAGCTCTTTGGCGTTGGGGTAGTCGGGCAGGTGGTAGTTGCCCACCAGGTTCGAGTGCCGCTTCGCGTACGCAAGTTCCGATGACAGGCAAGGGTTCTCCTGCATGAGATACCGTGCGTTGACCTCGACGATCATGAAGCGGTACGAGGTCGGCGGTGGCAGCGGCATCCCGAATCCACCCTGGGCGGGCGAGCAGTCCGGCCAGCCGAGGTCCTGGCCCGCGTACAACGGCGTGTGCCAGGCAGGCGCGGGCCGGGTGGTCGCGGCTGCCGCACCCACGGGGCCGGCAGCACTCAGCAGTGCCAGGGCTCCCACAACCAGCCCCGACAGGAGGCTGCGAACCGACCGGATGCTGCTGCGCATGAGGAGCCTCGCTGGGTGATGGACGACGCGTTCCCGACCTGTAGGCCGGCGCTGCCCGAACTGAATCGACAGCGCGCGCCCTGGCCTTGACGGCAGCGGGCTTGATCGTCTTCGTGGGTGCGGCGGCTGGAGCGTCCGCCAGGGAAAATCGAGCGCACCTTCCGGCGCGAGGGTGTTTCATCACCCCGTGGCCATCGAACTGAGCACCCCGGCTGCCAGCCGGCTCGGCGAGGTCGTACGCGCCCTTCGAGACTGGCAGCGCGACACCGCGCCGATGCAGCTGCATCCGGGCGACCTGGGTTGGTACTGGCGGTTCGGCCAGGATGCGGTGGCGGCGGCGGTCAGGACCTGGAGCAGGGACGGGCGGCTCCTGGCCATCGGATTCCTGGACGGTCCCGAGGTGCTGCGATGGACTGTCGCCCCGGTGGCCTGGCGCGAGGAAGAGCTGGCTCATCAGGTGATCGCGGACGTGTCCGACCCGAGGCGCGGCGTTCTGCCGGCGGGCACCGCATCGCTGGAGACGCCCGACGGCACCCGCGTACAAGACCTGTTGTCCGAGATCGGCTGGAGCGCGGGCGAGCCGTGGACGCCGCTTCGCCGCGACCTCGCCGGACCGGCGGAACAACCGGGGCTGCGGATCGAGGTGGTCGGGTCCGGTCAGGAGTCCGAGTTCACGGCCGTCCACCGGTCGGCTTGGGGCAGCCCGCGGTTCACCGATGAGCTGTGGCGCGCGATGGCGACCGGTCTGACGTACGCCGACGCACGATGCCTGCTCGGCTACGACGACCAGGGCGTTGCCGTGGCGGGGATAACGGTGTGGTCGGCCGGTCCGGGGAAGCCGGGCCTGCTCGAGCCGATGGGTGTGCACGCCGAACATCGCGGGCGCGGCTACGGCCGGATGATCTGCGTCGCCGCGGCCGCTGAGCTCGAGACGCTGGGTTCGTCGAGTGCACTGGTCTGTACCCGGAGCGCCAACACCGCCGCCATCGCCACGTACCGGTCGGCCGGTTTCCGGCAGCTTCCCGAACGGCTGGACCGATCCAGGGACGCGTGAGGCGTGATTGAGGAGAGACGCAAGGTCTGTTTCGGGTCGGCCCGTGGCTGATAGCGTCACCGACGTGGGGCAGATGCGAGCAGTCGTCGCGGAGCGGCCGGCCGGGCCCGACGGGCTCGTCCTGCGCGAGGTGCCACGGCCCGAGCCACGTCCGGGATGGGCACTGGTCAAGGTGGAGGCGTTCGGGCTCAACCGCTCGGAGTACAAGACGCTCAAGGGGTACGCCGGCGACGCGGTGACGTTCCCGCGGATCCTCGGCATCGAGCTGGTCGGCGTGGTGGAGGCGGTCCACGGGGACTCACCCGCCGTGCCGCCGGGTGAGACGGTCGCCGCGCTGATGGGGGACATGGGACGCGCGTTCGACGGCGGCTACGCCGAGTACGCGCTCGTACCCGAGCACCAGCTGATCACGCTCGACACCACGCTGCCGTGGGAGGTGCTCGGTGCGCTGCCCGAGACGTTCGTGACCGCCGCCGGCTCGCTCGAGCACCTGGACTTGGAGGAGGGCCGGACGCTGCTGCTGCGCGGCGCGACGTCCTCGGTCGGCCTCGCCTGCTTGGCGCTGGCCCGGGCCGCCGGCGTACGGGTGATCGCGACGACGCGCAACGAGGCGAAGGTCCGGCGACTGACCGAGCTCGGCGCCGCGGACGTCGTGCTCGAGGGCGACGGCTTCACCGAGCGCGCATTGGCCGCGCTGCCCGAGGGCGGCGCCGACGGCGCCGTCGACCTCGTCGGAGGTAGGGCGGTGCTGGACACGCTGCGCCTGCTGCGCCCCGGCGCGACGGCCTGCAACGCCGGCTCGCTGTCCGACACCTGGGTGATTCCGGACTTCGAGCCGATCGCGATGATCCCGTCCGGGCGCAAGCTGACGGTGTTCCACTCCAACGACGTGCACGACGCGCGCGTCGGTGGACCACTGCTGCGCGCCGTCGTCGCGCAGGTTGAGCGCGGCGAGGTGTCGCCCAACATCGACGCGGTCTACCCGCTCGAGCAGACCATCGACGCCCACCGCCGGATGGCGGCGAACGAGGCAACCGGCAAGCTCGTCGTGCTGCCCGGCAAGGCGGGCACCTCTGATGAAGTGCCAGCCCTGCCGGACGCGGGAAGCGCTGTTGCTCAGTAGCCGTGGATCGTTCGGACAGCTGTGGCCGCCGCGCTGCCCTGGTTCGAGTCGCTCGGCACGACCAGCTTCCACTGGTAGGTGCCCGTGCGCGCCAGCTCCGGCAGCACGATCCCTCCCGTAGCGCTGGTGGTGAGCCTTGCTCGCTCATGCCAGGCAGAGGTGCCCGACACCCGGTAGAACAGGGTCACCGCCCGCTTGACGCCCGGGCTGACCCTGACGAAGTCGAACACGTTCGTGCCGGCCTTTGCCGTCGCCGTCGTGACGTTGAAGCCCGCGACCGAGGTCTGCGCGATCAGCAGCCTGCTGCCGCTGGTGGCAGCATCGTGGTTACCGGCCGCTGGTACGAACAGCCGCCACCGCGTTTGGCCGGTGGTGACATTGAACTTCAGCGTCGCGTGCCCCGCGCCGTCGGTGAGCACGCTTGACGCGGTCGTCCAAGCCGCCTGGCCGGAGCTCTGGCGCTGCAGGACCACGGTGCGCGGAGCACCGCCGGTGCTGACCTGGACGGTCGAGGCGACAGTCGTACCCACGTTCGCTGTCACGGTCGCGGTCGACCAGCCCGTGATCGTGGTCGGGCTGGTTGCGACTCCGGGGGTGAGGTAGCCGGTCGTGCTGTAGAGGGCGAGCAGGTTCCCCGGCATCACCCGGGCGACCGCGATGTCGTACTGCGTTCCCAGGTTGAGGTTCGACAACTGGTAGCTCGAGTCGGTCGGATCGAGCATGGTGGTGTAGCTCCAGGTGGCGGAGCTGTGCGGCTTCCAGAGGACGCGGGTGGCGGTCGGGGCGCTGAACAGGGGGTAGTAAGGCCCCGCGAGCCAGCTGACAACGGCGACGTCGGCGCTGTAGCCCTTGGTGACCTGGGGATTGAGGACGAGGGGCGCGCTCAACGGTGCCGGCAGATTCACCATCGGTGCACTGTGCTGGAAGGTCGCGGTGCCGGTGATCTGGTAACGCACCCCCACGGCGTACCCGAGCGTGTCCGTTGTCGGCGACGTCACGTTGATGGGCGCCTCGGCGCTGCCGGTGGACGTCGGGGCCAGCGGATCGGTCACCTGCACGGCGGTGTAGGACGAGTCGTAGTCGTGCGAGGTCCACCAAGCGGGTGCGTACGGCGAGGTCGCTTCCCAGAACTCGGGACTCGGATCCACATAGTTGAAGTCGTCGTCGACAACGGCGGTTTGTGCGTCGATGGTGCTGCCGAGCCAACCAGGGCACGAGTAGGTGTCGTTCAGCGCCAGGTTGTCACCGTCGTTCAGCTCGGCCTCGCCGTCGATGAGCATCCCTCCCGGCAGCGGGGCCATCGGCAGCCAGGGGGTCCCGTCGACGCACCGGGCGACGCCCGCGAAGTCTCCCGGTCCGATGTTGTCGCCGTCGTTGATGACGTGCAGGTTGTCGTAGTGGATCGAGGCAGTGCGCACCAGCGTGACGAACTCACCCGAGTAGCCCCAGGTAGCGCCGGTGGTGTCGGTGGCGTAGATGGCGTACTTGTAGATCGCGCCCTGCTCGAAGTGGTTGCTGTCGCTGGCGGTGACCTCGTAGTTGCTCCCCCAGCTGTCGTCCTGCTTGGCGGTGTAGACGTTGGTGCCGTCGAGGTCGGTGACGACCACCTTGACCCGGGAGAGGGCGGTCGTCGCGAAGGTGAACACCGCCCCATCGGGGGTGCCGGACACGTCTGAGACGTCGATGCAGTCCGAGCTGCACGCGCTCGCTGCGTGGGCCGCTGGGCTGACGGCGAACAGGCCGCCGGAAGCAACGGCGGCTACCGTCGCCGTGGTCAGTGCCCATCGTGGGGCGAAACGCATTTCATGCTCCTTAGTCGAGACTCGCTGGATTTCGATGTAGCACCACCATTGCGAGATGGCCGGATGACGGCATGAGCAAGCACTACTCATTCCCCGGCCAAGGGCACCGCTTGGTCCCGGGTCACGCGGCGATGTACAAACACGAACCGCCTGGAGTGAGGACTCTTGATGACCGACCGCGTAGCCCACATCACGCTCGACCCGGACTTCCGGATCGGCGAAGTCGACCGACGGCTGTTCGGGACGTTCGTCGAGCACCTGGGCCGGTGCGTCTACACCGGCATCTTCGAGCCGGGTCATGCAACCGCGACGCCCGACGGTTTCCGGGCCGACGTACTCGCGCTGACCCGCGAGCTCGGGGCGACGGCGGTGCGCTACCCCGGTGGCAACTTCGTCTCCGGCTACCGCTGGGAGGACGGCGTCGGCCCGGTCGAGGACCGCCCACGGCGCCTCGACCTGGCGTGGCGCTCGCTCGAGTCCAACGCTTTCGGGCTGAACGAGTTCATGAGCTGGACCAGGGTGGCCGACCTCGATCCGGTGCTGGCGGTCAACCTCGGGACCCGCGGAGTGCAGGAGGCCGCCGACCTGGTGGAGTACGCCAACCACCCCGGTGGGACGGCTTTGTCCGACCTGCGCCGCCGCCACGGTGCGCAGGACCCGTACGGGATCAGGATGTGGTGCCTCGGCAACGAGATGGACGGCCCTTGGCAGCTGGGGCAAAAGACGGCACAGGAGTACGGCCGGCTCGCGGCGGAGACCGCCAAGGCGATGCGGCTGGTCGACCCGAGCATCGAGCTGGTCGCGTGCGGCAGCTCCAGCCACGACATGGTCACGTTCGGGTCCTGGGAGTCCACGGTGCTGGAGCACACGTACGACTCCGTCGACTACATCTCGATGCACGCCTACTACGAGGAGATTGACGGCGACCTCGGCAGCTTTCTCGCCAGCAGCATGGACATGGACGCCTTCATCGGCGATGTGGTCGCAACCGCCGACGCGGTCAAGGCTCGGCTGGGCAGCAAGAAGACGATGAAGATCTCGTTCGACGAGTGGAACGTCTGGTCATTGAGCCGATTCGAGGGCGCGGGCCAGCTCGACTGGGCACCGGCACCGCGGTTGATCGAGCAGGAGTACGACGTCGCGGACGCCGTGGTGGTCGGCTCGTTCCTGATCAGCTTGATCCGCAACGCCGACCGGGTGTCCATCGCCTGCCAGGCTCAGCTGGTCAACGTCATCGCCCCCATCCGGTCGGAGCCCGGCGGCCCGGCCTGGCGGCAGACGATCTTCTACCCGTTCGCCCACGCGGCTCGGCTGGCGAGGGGCCACGCGTTGCGGATCGAGCCGCGCGGTCCCTCGTACCAGACGGCAAAGTACGGAGCCGCTTCGTTGGTGGACGCCGTTGCGACCTATGACGAGGTGACCGGCGACGTCGCGGTCTTTGCCGTCCACCGTGGTACCGATGGACCGACCAGGCTCGACGTCGACCTGCGCTCGCTGCCCGGCCACGTGGTCGCCGAGCACCTGGTGCTGGCGGACGACGACCTGCACGCGACCAACACCCACGCGGCTCAGAACCGGGTCACCCCACGACCCGGCACCGGCGCGACGCTTGCCGACGGCCGGTTGCAGGTCGACCTGCCGCCGGTCTCCTGGAACGTCCTGCGCCTCACCGCGAGCAGGTGATAGACCTGACGGCATGGTCGAGGAGCTGTGGCGCTACCTGGTGAAGTCGGCGCAGGGCGAGTCGCTCGCGTCCCTCCGGATCGACGCCGACGGCCCGGCGCTCGACCGCTCGTGGGCCTGCCTGACCGAGGACGGCATGGTGGTCAGCGCCAAGCAGCCGCGTCGGTGGGGACGCCTGCTGGAGGTGGGCACGTCGCTGGTCGACGACGTGGTCGTCCTCGAGGTGCCTGGTGAAAGTCCTTGCAGCGCAGGCACTCCCGAAGCCGACGGCGCGTTGTCGCGCTGGCTCGGGGCGCCGGTGACCTTGTCCCGTACGGTGCCAGAGGGCGCACGGATTCATCGGCTGCTGCCACGCGAGGCTGGGATGCGACCGACCTGGACCGCGCCCGCCGACGCCGAGACCGTGTCAGGGCTCAGCGGGGCGCGGCCGGGTGGTCGGTTCGTCGACTTCGGCGCAGTCCACATCGTGACCACTGCGGATCTGGACCAGCTGCGACTCGACGGCTCCCCCGATGTCCACAGCCGCCGATTCCGTCCCAACCTCGTGCTCAGGCTGACCCACGCGCTCAAGCCGGGCGACATCGTCCGGCTTGAGCGCGGGGTCGAGCTGGTGGTCACTCTGCCGACGCCTCGGTGCGCCGTACCCGGTTCGGCGCAGCCCGGCTTGTCCGCCGAGTCCGCCGTGCTGCGGGCCATTGGCCGCCGTCGCACCGAGATTCCCGGCCTGGGGACCGCGGCGTGTGTGGGGGTTTACGCCGATGTCCGACGGCCGGGCGTCGTCCACCGCGGCGAGCTCGCCGCGGTGGCCTCCTGACCACCAGCAGCTCAGCCGGCGCGTTGCAGGTCGATCGAGGGGTCCATCTTGCGGGCCCCGGTCATGTAGGCGACGGCGTCCTCCATGGTGTTGGTCTTGGGATCGATGACGCCCACGACCGCGCCGAGTCGCTGGATGTGGATGCGGTCGGCGACCTCGAACACGTTCGGCATGTTGTGGCTGATCAAGATGATGCCGATGCCCTGCTCGCGCAGGTCACGTACCAGCTTGAGCACCTGTCCGGTTTCCCGTACGCCGAGGGCGGCTGTCGGCTCGTCGAGGATGACGACCTTGCCACCGAACGCACCCGCCCTGGCCACCGCGACGGCTTGACGTTGCCCACCGGAGAGCGTCTCCACCGCCTGGTTGATGTTCTGCAACGTGCTGATCCCGAGGCGGTCGATGTACTGCTTCGACTGCCGGCGCATCTCCGCGGTATCGAGCATGCGGAGTACTGAGCCCAGCGGCCCTTTACGCCGGATCTCCCTGGCCAGGAAGAGATTGCTCGAGATGTCCAGCGCGGGAGCAACGGCCAGCGTTTGATAGACCGTCTCGATCCCGGCGGCGCGGGCGTCCTTGGCGCCGGTCAGCTTGACCGGCTCCCCCTCGATGAACAGCTCCCCCTCGTCGGGGGTCATCGCGCCGCTGAGGCACTTGATCAAGGTGGACTTTCCGGCGCCGTTGTCGCCGATGACAGCGAGGACCTCGCCGGGGTAGAGCATCAGGTCGACACCGGCGAGCCCGACCACACGGCCGAACAGCTTGACCATTCCCTTTGCCTCGAGGACAGGCGTTCTCGTCGTCATGCCTTCACACTCCTGATCCACTGGTCCACCGACACGGCGGCGATCACCAGAACGCCGACAGCCATCACCTGGTAGTTGGGGTCGTAACCGGCGAGGGCAAGACCGTTGACGAAGACCTGGACGATCAGCGCACCGATCAGTGACCCGATCACGACGCCCCGGCCGCCGAAGAGGCTGGTGCCGCCAATGACCACCGCGGTGATGGACTGCAGGTTGGCGTTGATGGCGCCGTTCGGGTCGCCACCGCCCACTCTGCCGACCAGGATCCAGGCACCGACGGCAATGGCGATGCCGGCAGCCATGTAGACGCTGAGGAGTACGCGGTTGACCTGGATGCCCGCCAGCCGGGCGGCTTCTGCGTCGTCCCCGACGGCGTACACGTGCTTGCCCCACGCCGTGTATCGCAGGACGAAGGCGAAGACGGCATAGAGCGCCAGCATCAAGACCACGCCAGCAGTGATCTGCAGGTTGCCGATGGACACCGTGTCGGCCGTCCACAGCAAGAAGCTGGACGTCAAGGTGAACGTGGCGCCCTTGGCATAGATCAACGTGATCGCGGTGAAGATGCTGAGCGTGCCGAGCGTGACGATGAACGGTGGCAGCTTGACCTTGGTCACCAGCAGGCCGTTCAGCGTCTCGGCCGCGATAGCGATGGCCACGCCGATCAGCAGGGCAAGCAGGCCGGGGACGCCGTTGTCCAGGGCCAGCTTGGACATCACGACTGCCGACAGAACGGCGACCGCGCCGATCGACAGGTCAATGCCTGCAGTGAGGATGATCAGCGTCTGACCCACGGCTAGCGAACCGACGACGGCCACCTGCTGCAGGATGAATGACACGTTGGTCAGCGTGTAGAAGCGGCTGCTGAGCAGGCTGAAGATGAGGCAGGACAGCACCAGCACGATCGCCGGACTCAGTGCCGGTTGCTTGTGGAGCACGTGCTGGACCCGCTGGCCGAGGGTGACCGGCCGGTTCAGGAATTCGTCGACCGCGGACGGCGGTGCCGTATCGGCTTGAACTGTCATGAGCGTTTCCCCTTCAACTCGGACATGAGGGGCTCACCGGCGGCGGGCATCGGTGAGCCGGGGCCGTGCGCGCCGGCAGCGGAGTAGCCGGCGCGCACCGCCTCGCTTGATGGCTCCGGGTCAGCTGCCCCAGCACTTGGCGGCAGCGTCCGACGGAGACTGGATCGTGAGGCCGTTCTGGGCCTTCGTCGCGACCAGCGCTGTGCCGGTGTCGAAGAAGTCCTTGCCGGAGGTGACCGACGGCTTGGCGCCGCCGCGGGCGAGCTTGGCGATCGAGTCGACGCCGAGCGCGGCCATCTTGCCGGGGTACTGCGTGGCGTCGGCCGCGAACTCGCCGTTGGTGACGAACTTCAGGCCGGCGCAGCTGCCGTCAATGGCGTAGATCGCTGCCTGGGAAGCCTTTCCGGATGCCTTCAGTGCGTTGTACGCGCCTTCACCGGCGGGCTCGTTGATGGCGTACACCACGTTGATGTTCGGGTTCTTGGAGAGGCAGTTCTCCATCGCCGAACGGCCACCGTCGATGGCGCCCTGCGTCGGCTGGTGGCAAGCAACGGTGTACGTGCCTCCGGAGTACTTGCCGCTGCTGGCTTCCTTGCCGTTCTCGGTCTTGCTGCCGGGGTCGATGCCCATGCCTTCAAGGAACCCGTGGTCTCTCTGGATATCCACGGAGACGACCTGGTTGTTGAACAGGTCGAGCATGGCGATGACTGCGGGCTTGCCAGCGAGCGCGGCCGCCGCGTACTGACCGTCCAGCTTGCCGGCCGCCTCGTTGTCGGTGGCGTAGGTGATGTCGGCCACGCTCGGCGGGTTGGTCGAGGTGTCCAGCGCGATCACGAACAGGCCGGCCTTCTTGGCCTGGTTCAGCGCGCTGTTGACGGCGTCTCCGTTGGTCGTGATCAAGATTCCCTTGTCACCCCGGGAGATGGCGTTGTCGATGGCCGAGATCTGGGACGCCGTGTCGCCGTCCTTGCTGCCGGCGGCGACGGTCAGGTTGACGTTGTCCCTGGCGGCCGCTGCCTTGGCGTCCTTCTGCATCGACACGAAATACGGGTTGGTCAGCGTCTTGAGGATCAGGGAGACGCCGACCCGCTTGCCGGTGGAGCCTGCGGAGGCGGGACCGGCGGAGGGTGCGCCGGACGAGGCGGCCGATGCGCCGGACGAGCCAGTGGCCGCGCTGGCGGCGCTAGTTGCTGCTGCACCGCCGGACGTGGCGGTCGCTGCGGCCCCCGAGCTGCTCGATCCACAAGCCGTCGCGGTGAGGAGCACCGCCACGGAAGGAACCATGATCATCAGGTGCCGACGACGCCGTGGGGTCTGGTTCACGAAGAGTTTGAGCATGGAGGTTGCCTTTCGTTGAGCACGGGTGCCGACGGTGTCGGGCGGGACACGGGCGGGGCCAGGGATGAAATCAGCTCTGGCGCTAGGTGGTGTCGGTAAAGTTAAATGGCTCCTCGAAGGCGCGCAAGGGCTTGCGCAAGGCCTTTTCCACAATTTTGATAACGATTGCGTAACGAGGAGACCCACCGTGACGACGATGGCCGATGTCGCACGCGCCGCCGGCGTATCCCTTTCGACGGTGTCCCACGTGATCAACGGAACCCGAAAAGTCGACCCGGCAACCGAGGACCGGGTACGGCTGGTGATCGCTCAGCTGGGCTACCGGCACAACCGGCTCGCCAGGGCCATCGCGGTCGGCGGGCGCACGCACTCGATCGGGGTCGCGCTGTCCGCCCGGTCCAACCCGTACTTCGCGGAGGTGGTGGCAGCGATCGACTCAGCGGTCACCGCGATGGGGTCGACGATGCTGCTCGGGGAGACCGGGGACGACCCGCTACGAGAGCACCAGCTGTTGACGAGTCTGCTCGAGCGACGCGTCGACGGCATCGTCGTCGCGCTGGCTCCTGACACCGAGGGCAGCACACCCCGGTTGCTCGAAAGCTCGGGCACTCCGGCGGTCCTGATCGACCGGATGCCCGGCAGCGGACTGCTCGATGAGATCGGGACCGACAACATCGAGCCCATGGCCGAGCTTGTCGACCATCTTGCCGAGGTCCATGGTCATCGCCGGGTCGGACTGGTGTCAGGTTTGACCGGACTGAGCACCACCGACGAACGGTGCCAGGGATTCGCAGAAGGCGTGCGCCGCAACGGCTGCGACGACGATCCCGAACTGATCGTCTCCGGAGCATCCGCGAGCCGACCGGCCGAGCAAGCCGCCGAACAGCTGCTGAAGCTGGCCAAACCGCCGACAGCACTGATCGCGGCCAACAACGGCATGGCCGTCGGCCTGCTCCGTCACCTGAAGCACCTCGGCGTCAAAGTGCCCGATGACATGGCAGTCTGCGCTTTCGACGACTTCGAGTGGGCCGAGCTGATCGCATCGCCGCTGACCTGCGTCGCGCAGGACTGGACCGGCATCGGCCGGGGCGCGGTCTCGCTGCTCGGTCGCCGGCTGGACGAGCCAACCGCCGAGGTCATCAGCGAACGCGTGGGCACGAACTTGATGATTCGCAACTCCTGCGGCTGCCGCTAGTTTCCTTGTACAGCAGCCAAGTCACGGGCCCGCGGGCGATGTCGCCGCCGTCGCCCACCATCAGCACCGTGCGGCGGAGTTGTTGGCGTGAAATGAGCATAGAAGTCGACCACGCGCCAACAACCCTGGCTGCGTCAGCCGTCGGCGCCGTGACCGCCGCCGTCGTCAACGCCGTGGTCGTCGCAGGACGTCACCGTTGCCCCCGTCGCACAGTGGTCATGACCGGCACCACCGACGTCGTGGTTGTGCCCCGACCCGCCATTGACCCGGTCATCTCCTGCGTCACCATTGATCCGGTCGTCGCCGGCGTCACCGCTGATCCGGTCGTTGCCGTGCCGCCGGACAGGTGGTCGTTTCCGGCCCCGCCGTGGATCTCATCCTTGCCCGCGTCGCCGGTCACCGTGTCGGCCCCGGCCCCGGCAAACGCCTTGTCGTTGCCCGCGCCAAGGTCGATCACGTCCCTGCCCTTGGACCCGCAGACCAGGTCGTCGCCAGCTCCGGTGTGCACCACGTGACCGGCGGCCTCGATCTCGACCACGTCGCGATGCGATGTTCCGCGTACCAGGTGCGGCGACTTTGCGGTCACCACCAGCGTCGCCTTGTGCCCGTGGCAGCTCGCCGGCGTACCGGTCGAGGCCCCGGCGGCCGCCGATCCGTACCCCATCAGGGCGATGGCGGCCGAGGCGGCGACCAGGGCGGCTCTGGAGTTGCGCATGGGGTCTCCTCGCATCGGCGGCGTGACGTCTCCCCCTGCTACGGGTCCCGGACGTGAATCGTTCAGGTCCGGACGGGTGAACTCGCCCGAGGGCTTACGGTGCCGTGACGAACCGGGCCGGGCGCTGGGTACGGGACCACGCAGGTGGTGCAATAGAGCGGTGACCATCGCGCCCGTACCGTCGTCCGCCCCGGCTCGCGTCCTCGTCGTCGACGACGATGCGACGGTGAGCGACGTCTTGATGCGCTACCTGACCAGGGCCGGCTTCCGGGTGGCGTACGCGCCGGACGGTCCGAGCGCTCTCGCCGAGGCGGCGGCCAACCCGCCCGACCTGGTCATTCTCGACCTGATGCTGCCGGGCATCGACGGGCTGACGGTGTGCGCGCAGCTGCGCAGGACCACGCAGGTGCCGGTCATCATGCTGACGGCGCTCGGCGAGGAGCGCGACCGGATCGCCGGGCTCGAAGTCGGTGCGGACGACTATGTCACCAAGCCGTTCAGCCCGCGGGAGCTCGTACTCCGGGTTCAGTCGGTCCTCCGTCGCTCGGCCGCACCACCGGTACAGCGAGACAGCGAGCCTCCTCTTGTCGACGGCGACCTCGAGGTCGACACCGTCGGCCACCAGGTCCGGCTACGCGGCGAGACAGTGTCGCTGACCGGCCGGGAGTACGACCTGCTGGTGTTCCTGCTCCGCCACCCCGGCCGGGCCTTCAGTCGAACCGAGCTGCTGAACGAGGTCTGGGGCTGGTCGTTCGGCGACCACTCGACGGTGACGGTGCACGTACGCCGGCTGCGCGAGAAGCTCGAGGACGACCCGGCGTCGCCGACCCGGATCACCACGGTCTGGGGAGTGGGCTACCGGTACGAGCTGCAGACATGATCGCAGCCGGCGACGCGTGGCAGATCGTGGTCGGAGTTGGCGTCGCGGCCGTCGGCACCGCAGCCGCCGGAGCGGTCGCACTTCGCCTGCTGCGCAAGCGATCCGTGCTCGCGTCACTGATCGTCGTAGCTGTCACCGCATCCGTCGTGGTGGCTGTCGGCACGGCCATCGTCGGCCAGCTGATGCTGGTCTCCGGGCACGCCTTCCGGGTCCTGCTGCTGGTCCTGCTGCTGAGCCTCGCCGCCGGGTTGCTGGTCGCGTTCATGCTCGGCCGCAGTCTGACCGCTGGGAGTACCGGACTGGCCAGTGCCCTGCGCGAGATCGAGGATGACGGCGCCCCGACCAGGACGTTGATGCCGGCGACCGCTGAGCTGTCGCAGCTGAGCGAGGAGCTCGTCGCGATGCAGCAACGGCTGGCCGAGTCCCGTGCCCGCGAGAGGGCCCTGGAGGCGAGTCGCCGCGACCTGGTTGCCTGGGTGAGCCACGATCTGCGCACCCCGCTCGCGGGGTTGCGCGCCATGGCAGAGGCTCTCGAGGACGGCGTGGTGGACGACGATGCCGGTCGGGCGCGCTACTACCGGCAGATGCGGGTCGAGTCGGATCGTCTCGCGGCCATGGTCGACGACCTGTTCGAGCTGTCGCGGATCCATGTCGGGCAGCTCGCGCTGACGATGACGCCGGTAATGCTGCGCGACCTGGTGTCCGACGCGCTTGCCAATGCCGACCCGATCGCGCGGACCCGAGGTGTCGTCCTCACCGGTGTCGCCGGCGAGGACGCCCTGATCAACGTCGACGTCGGGCAGATGAGCCGGGCGCTGCGCAACCTGGTGACCAACGCGATCCGGCACACGCCGAGCGACGGAACCGTCGAGGTGGGGTACGGGGTCAACGCAGCCGGCATCCCTTACCTGCGCGTCCGGGACGGCTGCGGCGGCATCTCCGCTGCTGACCTGCCCCGGCTCTTCGAGGTGGGCTACCGCGGCGAGGCCGCCCGTACTCCCGGCGACGACACCGGCGCCGGACTCGGCCTGGCGATCGTCCGCGGCATCGTCGACGCGCACGCCGGCGAGATCGACGTGGTCAACGAGAACCTCGGCTGCGCCTTCGAGGTACGGCTGCCGGTGCCGGCCTAGCGTTCAGGTGGCGTTGGCCCGGAGTACGTGCACACCCCAGCCGGGACGGGCGACGTAGAGACCGTGCGCGGCGAGGTCGTCGCCGTCCCGCTCGTACGTGACCTCCTCGAGCAGATCGCTGTAGTGCCAGTGCTTTCCGGCCACCAGCTCGGCCGGCAGCCGGACCAGCCCGTCCGCCGGATCAGCGCCGAGGTTGACCACGACCAGCGTGTGGCCGTCGGCCGAGCTCCACGTCCAGGCAGCGAGCCGGTCGGCGCTGGTGTTGTCCGGCCAGCCGGTGACATCGACCCGGGACCAGGTGCCAGCCCGTACGGACCCAGCCGCCGTCCACAGCCGGTGGTGCCAGTCGGCGAGGTCGGGGTCGAGCGACTCATCCGGGCGTCGGCTGAGGAAGACAGGGACGAAGACCTGTCGCCCGTCGGCCTGTCCCTCGTGCCACAGCGTGAGCCCCGGCAGCGTGGCAATCGCCGTGGCATAGGCCTTCTCCCGTTGCTGGGGCGGGAAAGTACCCGCCGCGCGCGGTTCGTCGTGATTCTCCAGGAACCGGACGAGAGCACGCTGGTAGGCGGGGTCGGCGTCGAGATGACCGCTGACGGCAGCGGGGTCGCCCTGCTCGAGCCGGTCGTACAACCGCTTGTCGTAGCAGTGGGCAAAGCCGAGCTGCTGCAGGTCCCACTCGCGGTCCCAATAGGCCTCGGCGACAAACGTGAAGGCCGGATTGGCCGATCGAGCGGTGGCCATGACGTCGTGCCAGTACGTCGTCGCCGGCGCCGGCCCGACCCGGTCGCCCCAGGTCGCCGCGACCACGTCGTCGAGCATCAGCATCGCCATGTCGCACCGAACGGCGTCCGCGTGCTCGGCGACCTGCGCCAGCGCCTGGCCGGCGAGCTTGCGCAAGCTCGGGGCAAATGCGTTGACCTGCACCACATCCGGCCAGGGCGCAAAGTATGGATCCTTGCCCCTGGCGAACACGGCATCGCCCACGGCCACAAAGGCCTCCGGCTGCGCAGCAAGCTCCCCGTGGGTGCCCTGGACGAATGCGTCGGGCTCGGCCAGCAGCCAGGGCGAGTCGGGGCCGACATGGTTGGGCACCCAGTCGACCATGAGCAGAGCGCCGCGGGCGCGCAGCTCGGCACGGGCGACGTCCAGCCCCGACCATCCGCCGAATGCAGGATCCGGCTCGTAGTCGCGGATGCAGTACGGGGACCCGGCAACGTCGGCGTCGGTCCAGTCGGCCAGCGCCGCGGACCACGACGCACGCAGGCCGGGGTTCGCCATCGCGATCGCCCGGCCGTCGGCGCTGCGGTCCCACACGCCCATCAACCACACGACGTTGATGCCGCTGGGGACCAGCGCGTCCCACTCGGTCGCCGGCACCCCGGCGAGGGTCACTCGGCCGCCGGCGCGGCGGCCGACCTCGCGGAGCCAGACGGCGGTGTTGATCTCATGGACGACCGGCTGCTCCGGCCATGCGGTCTCGGACACGATGCCACCGTACGACTTCCCCGCGGTTGGCGGCAGTCGGTCACCGATGGTTCATGGGAAGTTCGGCTGAACGTGGGTCAGCTCGACGTCGAGAGGTCCAGCACGACCACGAGCAAGCATCGGCAGCGGGCCGGGCCACCCTGAGCGCGGCAGCTGCTCAGGGCCTGCGGCCGGTTCAGGGCGAGATCAGCCCGTGCTCGTACGCGTAGATCACGGCGTGCACCCGGTCGCGGACGCCGAGCTTGGTGAGGACCCGGCCGACGTGCGTCTTCACCGTCGTTTCCGACACGAAGAAGGTGTCGGCGATCTCGGTGTTGCTCAACCCGCGGGCGATGAGCTCCAGGGTCTGGCGTTCCCGTTCCGTGAGCGTGCGGAGTCGGGCGTCTTCTCTGCGGCGCGGCACGGGACGGCGATCGAGGAACGTCTCGATCATCCTTCGGGTAACGGTGGGCGCCAGCAGTGACTCGCCAGCGTGTACGGCGTGGATGCCCGCCACGAGCACCTCGGGCTCGATGTCCTTGAGCAGGAACCCGCTCGCCCCCGCCTGCAACGCGTCGTACACGTAGTCGTCCATGTCGAAGGTGGTGAGCATGATGACCTTGGCGTGGCACCGGTCATCCGCTGTGATCTGTTGGGCAGCGGCAATCCCGTCGACGCCCGGCATCCTCACGTCCATCAGCACGATGTCGGCGGCCAAGTCACGCGCACGGGCCACGGCTTCCTGACCGTCGGATGCCTCTCCGACCACCTCCAGGTCGGGCTCGATCTCGAGGATCATCCGGAAACCGCGCCGGACGAGCGCCTGGTCGTCCGCGATCAGCACCCTCGTCGGCTTGCCGGTGACGGCACTCATGCGGTGACCAGGGGAAGCGTGGCGAGCAGCTCGAAGCCGCCTTCGGACAGCGGCCGGGCGACGAGGTCGCCGCCGTAGACCGAGACCCGCTCCCGCAGACCGAGCAGCCCGTGCCCGGCCTCAGCAGGCACGGACAGCGGCCGCCCGTCGTCACGGATCAACAGCTCGAGGTGCTCTGCGGTGTAGCCGATCCGCACCTCGGCCCGACTCGGGGACACCGCGTGCCTCAGTGAGTTGGTCAGGCCTTCCTGCACGAGTCGGTAGGCCGTCAGGTCCAGGCCGGGCGCCAGTGGCAGGGCGACGCCGGTGACGGACACCTCGACCGGCAGACCAGCACTGCGGAACTGCTCCACCAGTCGCGGCAGCTGGGTCAACCCCGGCGCGGGTTCGCGCCCCTCCACCGCGCCTTCCTCACGCAGCACCCCCACCATCCGGCGCATCTCGGCCAGCGCCTGCCGGCCGGTGGCCTCCACCGTCTCCAGAGCCTCCAGCTCGACCACCTGGTCCTCGCGGAGTCGGCGACGCACGGCGGAGGTCTGCACCGTCATGATGCTCAGGCTGTGGCCGATGACGTCGTGCAGCTCGCGCGCGATCCGGTTCCGCTCCTCCGCGACAGCGCGGATCTCCCTGTCCTCACGGCGAAGGCGTCGTTGCTCGGCGTTCTGGGCGCGCAGGCGAAGCAGCGCCCCGAGGAGCCACGCGATCACCCACGGGGACCACCACACCATCTGCCGGACCCGCATCGTGGCCGAGACGGACACCGGGTCGAACCCGATCCAGGCGACGCCGAGGACGACGATGAGCACCAGCCCCCACCACGGCGGTCTGCGGCGTTCCCAGCGAGCCACGCTGTACGCCGCGACCATCGGCGGCACCGAGACGCCAAAGCCCTCCGGAGACCCGAAGACGGCGAACTCCAGGACGTAGATGCCCACCATCGCGGCAAAGACCTCGAGCGGGTAGAGCCGACGGCCCAGCAGCAGCAAGGCACCCAATCCGTAGCCCAGTGCCTCGGCCCAGTGCGGCCCCTGCCGGTGGGTGGCAAAGGAACCCGTCCACACCTCGACCTGCCCGATGACCAGGCATGCCCCGGCGACCAACACGTCGAAGAGCGCATGGCGACGGCTCACCTGCCAGACGCTACTGCCGACGCGGGCCGTTGGCGTCGTACCAGCGGTGGATTCCAGCATCAGACCAACGGATGACAGCCAAATACACCGGCCGGCAACCAGATTTCATGTCGCGGGCGGACGCGCCGGGGCATCGCCCGGACCTAGGGTCGGCACACCGCCTGAGGCGGCCACTCACACCATCGTCACGACAACTCCTGGAGGAAACTGATGACCACTCGACGCACAGCGGGAGCCGCGCTACTGGTCTACGCGGTGGCAACCTTCGCGGCGAACGCCTTCATCGCCGCACCCGGAGGCGAGTACGAGTCCAAGGCGGTCTCCGACTACGTCTCCAGCGGTCACTATGCGATCGCCTTCGCTGCCGCCTATCTCGGCTGTCTGGGCGCGGTAGCACTGCTGCCGTTCGTGCTCGGGGTGCGTGCGGAGATCGGGCGCCTCGGCGACCTCGCATGGGGCCTCGGGGTCGCTGCGGTCACCACCGGCGTCATCGGCTGGTTCATCGCAGGTGGGGTCGACGTCGCCATGGCCGAGGGCGGGACCAGCGTTCACGCCGGAGTCACGAACCCGACCGTCTACGCGCTCACCGAGATCGGCAACCTGCTCAGCTGGTGCGCCCCTGCGCTGTTCATGGGTGTGGTGGCGATCCTGCTGTCCCGGACGAGGACACTGCCCCGCTGGCTCCGCGTCTTCTCGGCCGTGGCCGGCGTGTGTGGGATCCTCGCGCCGTTCTTCTTCACCTTCTTCATCTACCTGCTGTGGACATTGGTTCTGGGGCTCACGCTGGTCGTACGGCGCACCACCACCACCCCGTTCGCCGCGCTGCAGCCTCAGCCCTCCTTGGTCTGAGCTCATCGCAGGAGTGCGAGCCAGTCACGCGTTGTGGACAAGTGGCGTCCGAGGATGTCACTTGTCCACAGCTGGCTCGCTCGGACCGCCCGGGGATGGCGCTGGAACCCGCGAGAAACTCGCGGGCACACCTGCCCGGATCGGGCGTAAGTTCGACTCCATGGGATTCGAGATCCGCACCGTCAACGCCGACGAGTTCGTCCGCTGGCAGACCGTCCTCGAGGTCGCCTTCTTCGGGCACCGACCCCTACCCGACGCCGCCCTGTGGAAGCTGCAGTACATCGACCTCGAGCGGACCTGGGCGGCGTTCGACGGGCCGGACGTCGTCGCAACCCTGCGGACGTTCGACAACGAGCTGACCGTCCCTGGCGGGGCGCACGTCAGCGCCGATGCCGTCACCAACGTCACCGTCCTGCCGTCGCACCGCCGACGCGGCTCGCTCAACGGCATGATGACCGCGTCCCTGGCACAGGCCGCCGAGCGCGGCGACCCGGTCAGCATCCTGATCGCGGCGCTCTGGCCGATCTACGGCCGCTACGGCTACGGCCCGTCGATCGAGTCGGCCGGCTACACCATCGACACCCGGCTGGCGAAGTTCCGGCCGGAGATCACCGACCACGGCCGGCTCGAGTACGTCGAGGCGGCCGCCGCCCGCGGCGCCGTCGACTCCATCTACGGCCGGATCCGCCGCAGCCAGGTCGGGGCCATCCGCCGCCAGCCGGAGCTGACCGACCTCGACTTCAACCTCACGACCGCTCCCGGGCTCGAGCCGTGGAAGGGCTACTGCGTTCTGCACCACGACGCCGACGGCAAGCCGGACGGGCTGCTGCGCTACGACGTCGAGGCGAAGTGGCAAGGCTTCACCCCCGACAGCACGCTCGCGATCCACGACCTCCTCGCCGCAACTCCCGAGGCCTACGCAGCACTTTGGCGACTGTGCTGCGAGATGGACAACGTCGTTCGGGTCAAGGCCGTCGACCGCAGTGTCGACGAGCCGTTGCCGTGGCTGCTCACCGACGGCCGCTGCGTGCGCCAGGAGAACCGCACCGACTTCGTGTGGACGCGGATGCTCGACGTACCGGCCGCCTTGTCCGCCCGTCGCTATCCCACCGCGGGAAGCGTGGTCATCGAGGTCGACGATCCGTACGGCTATGCGGCCGGGCGGTTCGCGTTGGAGGGCGGTCCGGATGGCGCGACCTGCACTCGTACGGACGCGACGCCCGATCTGTCGATGTCGGCATTTGCCCTGGGCGCCGGCTATCTCGGTGGCATGCGGTTCAACCAGCTCGCCGCCGGGAGGCGGTTGACCGAGCACACTTCGGGTGCGTTGGCCAGGGCGGACGCGATGTTCCAGTCAGAGGTCACCCCCTGGTGCAACACGTGGTTCTGAGCCGCTAGGCCTCGCGACCGACCAGCCCGAGCAGCCGGTCGAGCAGCGGAGCCTCGTCGGGCACCGCGATCGGCGGCGGCAGGATGCCGATCGCTCGCCACTCCTCGGCCACCCCACCGAGCTCGTCGAACAGTCCCGCGACCAGGGGCTCGGGCAGGTTGGCCGGCACGCCGATCACCTGTGCGATGTCGTGCGCACGAATGCCGCGGTAGAAGTTGGCCTGCCACAAGTACTGCTGAGTGGTGTAGTCGCCGAACGAGCAGTGCACCGGCGCCTCGAGGTCCTCGACGGCCTTGGCAGCAGCAACGGCCCGGTCGACGATGCCACTGAAGACTGCCTTGGGGTTGTCGCCGATGACGTCACCCTGGTGGGCGTCGATGCCGACCTCGGCCATCGTCCGGCCGGCCAGCATGTCCGGCACCCAGGCGTCGTCGTAGGCGTGAGCATTGATGATCTGCCGCAGTGTCGGGTGGGCGATGTCACCGGTGGCGAAGGACTCCGGCATCTCGATCGCCCACTGGTCGTCCTCGATCTGCCACACCACGGCCTCGAGGGCTCGATCGGCAAGGGCAAATATCTGCGGCTCCGGCAGCACAGCACCCATTGCGGCATTCCTCTCGTCCCACACCGGATCCCCCGACTGCCGGAAGGCTAATCGGGGTCTGTGACATTTTCGACCCAACCCACGGGTGACGCTCGGCGCGGGTCACGACAGGATGGGGGCGAGGCCAGCACATCGATGTCTGCGCCACCGAGCACCGGAGGTAACCCGTGAGCCAGGACCTGTGGACAGCAGTCGACGACTACTTCGCGACCGAGCTGATGCCCGCCGACCCCGTACTCGATGCTGCTCTGGAAGCCAGCACCGCTGGCGGCCTGCCCGCCATCGCGGTGGCGCCCAACCAGGGCAAGCTGCTCAACCTGGTGGCCCGCGTCCACGGTGCCCGCCGGATCCTCGAGATCGGGACGCTGGGTGGCTACTCGACGATCTGGCTCGGCAGGGCCCTGCCCGAGGACGGTCGCCTGCTGTCCTTGGAGTACGCGGAGAAGCACGCCGTCGTTGCCCGCGCGAACATCGAGCGAGCCGGGCTCGCCGACAAGGTCGAAGTACGGGTCGGCGCCGCGCTGGACACGCTCGACGCCCTGATTGCCGCCGGCGAGGAGCCGTACGACCTGGTCTTCATCGATGCCGACAAGCCGAACAACCCGAACTACTTCAAACGGGCACTTTCCTTGACCCGCAAGGGAAGTGTGATCATCTGCGACAACGTGGTCCGCCAGGGCAAGGTCGCCGACCCGAACAGCACCGACGCCAACGTCATCGGATCACGTCAGTTCGCCGAAGCCGTGGCGGCAGAACCGCGCGTCGAGGGCACCGTCGTGCAGACCGTGGGCAGCAAGGGCCACGACGGCTTCGCGTTCGTCCTCGTGGTGGCCTGACCGAGGGTGCCCGACCGAGCCATGGACCCCGCAAGGATTGCAGGACGCCCGGTGCCGCTCACCCAGCACCAGGCGTCCTGCACTACAAGCGAGCCTTCCGCGCGACGTGCCCTCACCCGTCGCTGCGTTCCGCCCGCCGACTT
This sequence comes from uncultured Actinomycetota bacterium, assembly GCA_963797535.1. GTDB lineage: Bacteria > Actinomycetota > Actinomycetes > JAWWOL01 > JAWWOL01 > JAWWOL01. The sequence goes on from CAWCPQ010000005.1 coordinate 153,393, forward strand.
GAGAGCTAGCGCACGCCCAGCAGATAGTCCATAGCCAGCTGGTCGAGCGCCTCGAAGTGGTAGCCGCGCAGGGCCGCCTCGTCGGGGTCGAACGCCTCGTTGCGCAGTGTCTCGAGCGACTCGCCAGCGGCGAGGGTCGGCAACGACAGCTGGTCCACCCGCGACGCCTTCAGAGCCGCCTGCACCTCGGGGTCGGCCCGGAAGGCCAGCGAACGCTCCTTGAAGATCAGGTAGTTGCGCATGCAGCCCGCCGCGGACGCCCAAACACCTGAGATGTCCTCGGTGCGAGGCGGCTTGAAGTCGAAGTGCCGCGGTCCCGCGTACTCACTGTGCTCGAGCAGGTCGACCAGGAAGAACGAGTTCTTGACGTTGCCGGCGCCGAAACGCAGGTCCTGGTCGTACTTCGGTCCGTTCTGCCCATTGAGGTCGATGTGGAACAGCTTGCCGCACCACAACGCCTGCGCGATGCCGTGGACGAAGTTGAGGTTGCTCATCTCCTCGTGCCCGACCTCGGGGTTGAGCCCCACCATCTCCGGGTGCTCGAGGCGGTCGATGAACGCGATGGCGTGACCGACAGTCGGCAGCAGGATGTCGCCGCGGGGCTCGTTCGGCTTGGGCTCGATCGCGAACTTCATGTCGTAGCCACGGTCGATGACGTACTGACACATGAGGTCGATGGCCTCGCGGTAACGGTCAAGCGCAGCCCGGATGTCCTTGGCAGCACCGGATTCGGCACCTTCACGACCTCCCCAGCAGACATAGGTCGTCGCACCCATCTCCGCCGCGAGATCCATGTTGTTGAGAACCTTGCGCAGGGCGAAGCGCCGTACGTCACGGTCGTTGGAGGTGAAGCCACCGTCCTTGAACACCGGGTGCGTGAACAGGTTGGTGGTCATCATCGGGACGACCAGGCCGGTCTCGTCCAGCGCGGTGCGCAGCCGCTTGATCTTCTCCTCGCGCACTGCCGCGGTGGCTCCGAACGGGATCACATCGTCGTCGTGGAAGGTGATGCCGTACGCGCCCAGCTCGGCGAGCCGGTGCACCGACTCAACCGGGTCGAGGTCGGGACGCGTCGCAATGCCGAACGGGTCGACCCCACGCCAGCCAACAGTCCAGAGCCCAAAGGTGAAATGGTCGGCCTTGCTCGGGGTGTAGTCACTCATTGTCGTGTTCCTCACCGTTCGTTGGGTCATGCATCAGGATGAAATGCGGTCGGGCTGTGACATCAGGGGTACGAGGGTCGGGTCGAACATCGTTGCTTCCAGTGCGACGTGCGCGCCACCGCGAGCGGCAGCGGTGAAGCCCAGGTTGGACAGCGCCACGCGGCACGGCTCGCCGGCGAGCGCTCGGTCGGCCAGCTCACTGACCATCGGGTCGAGCAGAAACTCGCCCAGCACGGCAAAGTAGCCGCCGAGGACGATCAGGCCGGGGTTGAAGACGTTGACCAGAATCGATGCGCCGACACCGAGTGAGCGGCCGATAGTGTCCAGCGCTGCGAGCAGTGCCGCATCTCCGGAGACAGCCCGGTCGTGCAGCAAGGTGAGCCGCTGCTCGAGGTCGAGCGAGGAGTTTCGTACGGGATCGTCCTCGCCGGCGACGACCCGCAGCAACGCGGCGAGTCCGACCATCGTCTCCCAGCAACCACGGCGACCGCAGCCGCACAGGTGGCCGGCCGGGTCGAGGCCCATGTGGCCAACCTCGCCGGAGAACCCGTCGGCGCCACGCAGCAGCTCGCCGTGCACGATGACGCCACCGCCGACGCCGACCTCACCGGTGAGGTAGACCAGGTCGGCGGTGCCGGCGAACTCGCCGTAGGCGTACTCCGCTAGGGCAGACAGGTTGGCGTCGTTGTCGACCCGGATCGCAATGTCGTCACGTCCGAGGCGAGTTGCCAGCGCCCGCACAACGGGCACGTCACGCCAGCCGAGGTTGGGCGCGTACTGCAGGGTGCCCCGGTCGACGTCCATCAGGCCGGGGATGGCGACGGTGATGCCCGCCGTGACCGTACCTTCGGCCTCCAGTGAGCGGATGACCTCGTCCAGCAGGGTGGCCATGCCGTCCAGGACGCGCTCCGGCTCGAGGGTCGGCGAGTCCAGCGGCAGCCGGCTGTTGATGAGGACATCGCCGCGCAGGTTCAGCGCCAGCACCGCGACGTAGTCGACGTTGAGCTCGAGGCCGATGCCGCACACCCGGCTGCCGTTCAGGTCGACGATCTGGCCCGGCCGCCCGACACCGCCCTGGCGGATCATCTCGCCCTCATCGACCAGGCCGCGCTCGACCAGCTCGGAAACGAGGCTCGACACTGTGGCCTTGTTCAGGCCGGTCTCGGCGGCCAGGTGGGCGCGGGAGCGGGGGCCGCCGTCGCGCAGGGAACGGACGATCAGGGACAGGTTGCTCCGCCGTACGGTGCCGTGGTCAGCCCGGGTCGCCGTGAAGCTCCGGGGGGACGGACGGGACATGGCGGGCGAGTTCCCTCGGTCGGCGGGCTGTTTGTTGGTACACCAAACTAATAGCAAGGTAGGGAACGAACGGCCCCGGGTCAAGGCCCACACCCTGGTTCCACCCGAAGAGCCCCATACTTCCGTGTAACTGCCCGTGGGGGGTGACATGGACCAGGGGCCGGACGGGTTCCGCGACTTCGTGGTGGCGCGCTCGCCTGCACTCGCCCGGACGGCCTACCTGCTGACCGGCGACCGGCAGCTGGCAGAGGACCTCGTGCAAGAAGCGCTGACCAGGGTCGCGTCGCGGTGGGCCAAGGTTGCCGCCGGTGGCGACCCCGAACCGTACGTGCGACGGGTGCTCTACACCTGTGCTGTTGACGGGTGGCGGCGCAAACGGCCGCGGGAGGTGCTGCAAGCCGCGCCGACCGACAGGCTCGGGGTCGATGACGGCTCCGAGCACGTCGCACAGCGGCTCGCCCTGCAGCACGCGTTGGCCAAGCTCACCGTGAAGCAGCGCGCGGTTCTCGTACTCCGATTCTTCGAGGACCGCACCGAGGTCCAGACGGCGGCGGCTCTTGGCTGCTCGCTCAGCACCGTGAAGTCCCAGACCAGGCACGCGCTGCAGCGCTTGCAGGAGCTCTCGCCGGAGCTCGCCGGGTCCTTCCGCGACGAGGTATTGGAGGCTGACCGATGAGTACCGACCTGAGGCAGCTGATGCGCGAGCTCGCCGACGATGCGCCGGCGATGGGCGACCGCATCGCGATGGCCGAGGTCGCCTACACCGGAGGGCGTCGGCGGCGGCGCGTCCGCCACCTCGAGATCACCGGCGCAGCAACGGTTGTGGTGCTCTGTGCGTTGCTTGCGACCCTGTTCGTCGGCACCAGTCCGCTGGCTGCACGGTACGGCGCGTCCAGCACCACCAGCGTGAGCGGCTACCCGAGCGGAGATCGGGCGGCAGTGGCCGGTGCTGGACCTACCGGCCAGGCCGGGGCCGATCGCTGGCCTCATCCTCACCGAGCTCCGGTTGGCGGGCGGTGTCCCCCACCGGCCACCGCTGGAAGGTGCCGTTCGTCGAGGACTTCATCCCCGCCCTGTCCGCCGACGGCCGCTACGTCGGCTACCTCAATGACCCCGACCAGAACAACAGTCCTTACGCGGTGCGCGACCTCGTCACCGGACGAGTGATCGAGTTCAACGACGTGGGCTCCCCCATCGGCAATGGCGGCCGACCGTACCAGGTGGCCGGACAGTCCCCGCTGTACTTCTCGCCAGACGACCGCTATCTGGCGGTGTCCGGGTTCAGCCCGACGGGTGGCGTCGTCGTCATGGACTTGCAGAAGGGCGCGGCCGTACCCGGCATCGCCGGCGAAGGCCGGGTCGTCGGGTGGTCCGGCAACCGCCTGGTGATCTCGTCGGCCGCGGGCATCCAGCTGCTGTCGGCTCGAGACGGCTTCCAGTCCGTCGTGGCGCATGCCTCTCTACGCCCACTGATCTCCGGCGGTGATCAGCTGGACGCGCAGATGTCCGACGACGGTAGGACGCTGGCCTATCTCATCGGCGACGACAAGCCCGAACGGCTATACCGCTTCGACGTCGCCAGCCGGGCGGCTGCTGGGTAGCCAGCCGTTGCCGGCGCACGTCGGGGTTGGACTCGTTCGCCTTCAGCGGCGACAGGCAGGTGACCTACCAGCGCGAGAAGTCTCCGCTCGGAGTTCGACGTGGAGCTCACCACCATCAGCCTTGACGGCCGTCAGCGCGTGATCTCGGTCCACCCGTCCCTTCGGGGCTACGGGCCGGTCCTCGCCAGTCGTGCGTTCCAGGGCGCTGCTCGATCGCCGCTGCTGATCGATTGGGGTCGAGCAGTCGGTTGGCGCCGTCGGTGGCTTGACCGTACCGCTGGTTGCCGTCGGTGCCGTCGTCGCCCTGTTGGTCAGACGAGGGACTCAGAGACGACGCCGCAGGCGCGGCGAGTGAGCGCAGCCAGCGTCGGCATTTCCCGCGATCCGCCCCGGCCCGCCGCCGTCGGTCCGTGGTCCTCATTGCTGTCGGCGGCGGTGTTCTGCTGATCCTCGTCACGATGGTTGCCGTCTGGCAGGTCCAGCCACGGCTGCAGCCGCCGCCTCGCGGCGTTGGGCCGGCCGTCGCGTTGCCCGACACGCCGTCGGACCTCTCCACGGGTGCCGCAGAGGGCAGCCCTGCCTTCGTCCTCGTCCTGAGGGGTCATCAGGAGGGCTTTGCTATGGAAGTGCACAACCCCGGTGGTCGAGCGATCAGGATCGCTGGCCGGGACGGCTCCTGGCCCGCGACGCCCATGGACTCTGCTGGAAACGGGCTGGGCATCTCTACCTCGTCGGGGCCGGCCAGCGCAGTTCGTTCTCTGACCTACCGGGCCTCCGGCTCGATCCCGGCCCACCAGTCACGATGGCTCAGGGTGTTGTTCCGGTCGTGCAGCCATTCGGGGGGGTCCCTGACCGTGGGTGGCGTCGACATTCACTTCACGGTCGGCGGTCTTGACCGCTCAGCACACATCCCCCTGAACCCGGTGCTGAAGGCAGTGGGGCCGGCCAAGCCGCTTCCCAGTGACGCGACCTGCAATGGCTGACGCGGTCTCGACGCACGTTGTCCTCGTACCGTTCACAGCGGAACTGCTCGAGTCGGTCCAGCCGTGGTTCGACCATCCCGAGGTGCAGCGCCGACTCGGCGGCCGGGCTTGGGCAGAACGCGATCTCGACCTGGTGAACACCCGGCCCGGCAGTGAGTTTCGCGGTCGGACGGTCACGCGGGCGCACAGCTGGGTGGCGCTGGACGCGGGGGGCAGCCCCGTGGCGACTGGTCGAGCGGCGAGGTCTACGACCGGTGGACGCGCTTCGACGAGGACGGACTCGTACACGACCCCATCGAGGCGGTGACCTTGGGCCTGGCCTACGTCGTCGACCCGAACCGCTGGCGGAAGGGTTTCGGCCGCGCCACGTTGCGCGCTGTTGTCGAGTCGACGGAAACCGCGGACGTCCGCCTGTTCGCCGCGGGCACCGACGGCGACAATGCCGCGAGCCAACGCTGTCTCCTGTCAGCCGGGTTCAGCGTTGAACAGCCCGAACCCGACTGGGAGGACACGGTCTACTACCTGCTGCGGCGCTGACCGGCACTCAGGCCAACGACGCCTCGAGCGTGATCGGCGTCGCGGCGAGAGCCTTGCTGACCGGGCAGCCGAGCTTGGCCGTCTGCGCAACGGCTTCGAACCCTGCGGCGTCGAGGCCCTCGACCTCGCCGACCACGGTGAGCTTGATCTCGGAGATCCGCAGGCCGCCGGCCGGATCGGGCGACAGGGTGACGTCGGCCCGTACCTCCAGGGCCTGAGGCGTTCCTCCTGCTGTCGCGATCTCCCCCGACAGCGCCATGGCGTAACAGGACGCGTGTGCCGCGGCGATCAGCTCCTCCGGCGAGGTCGTACCACCTGCCTCTTCAGCCACTCGCTTCGGGAAGCTGACGTCGAAGGTGCCGATGCCACTGCTGGTCAGCTCGACCTTTCCGGAGCCTTGCTGGAGCGTTCCGGTCCAGTCGACGCGTGCGGTGCGGGTAGCCATGGGTCCTCCAAAGGCGGGTCAGGTGAGTGATGGGTGGCACTCGTGAGCGCCAACCCTGTCGGTTTCCCCACCATTCCGGCCCCACAACCGGTCACGGGAGCACCGCCTGTGGCCTGAACCGGGATGATGGACGCACCATGACCTCTGCCCTGCTCGACCGGCTGCCGCCCGGCGGTGACCCCGACGCCGTGTACGAGGCCTTCGCGGACTGGGCGGAGAACCGTGGCCTCAGCCTCTACCCGGCGCAGACCGAAGCGCTGATCGAGCTCGTCTCCGGGTCCAACGTGATCCTCAGCACGCCCACCGGGTCAGGCAAGAGTCTCGTCGCGATCGGCGCACATTTCGCCGCGCTCGCGGAGGGGCGGCGCTCCTTCTACACGGCGCCGATCAAGGCGCTCGTCTCCGAGAAGTTCTTTGCGCTGGTCGACATCTTCGGTGCTGACCGGGTCGGCATGATGACCGGCGACGCGACGGTCAACGGCGATGCACCGATCATCTGCTGCACCGCCGAGATCCTGGCCAACCTTGCGCTGCGAGACGGCAGGGACGCTGACGTCGGCCAAGTGGTCATGGACGAGTTCCACTTCTATGCCGACCCCGACCGCGGCTGGGCCTGGCAGGTGCCGCTGCTCGAGCTGCCGAACGCGCAGTTCCTGCTGATGTCCGCGACCCTCGGCGATGTCACGCGGTTCGTCGACGACCTCACCCGCCGCACCGGCCGCACGACCGCCATCGTCAGCTCTGCCGAACGTCCCGTACCCCTGCACTACTACTACGTCTCCACCCCGCTGCACGAGACGATCGAGGACCTGCTGCAGACCAAGCAGTCCCCTGTCTACATCGTCCATTTCACGCAGGAGTCGGCGGTCGAACGGGCCCAAGCGCTCATGAGCACCAACATGTGCACCCGCGAGGAGAAGGACCAGATTGCCGATCTGATAGGCGGTTTTCGGTTCACCGCCGGCTTTGGCAAGACCTTGTCGCGACTCGTCAGGCACGGCATCGGCGTCCACCACGCGGGCATGCTGCCGAAGTATCGCCGCCTCGTCGAGCTGCTCGCCCAGGCCGGGCTGCTCAAGGTCATCTGCGGTACGGACACGTTGGGCGTCGGCATCAACGTTCCCATCCGTACCGTCCTGTTCACCGGACTGAGCAAGTACGACGGCATCAAGACTCGTCAGCTCAAGGCCCGCGAGTTTCACCAGATCGCTGGCAGGGCAGGGCGAGCCGGCTTCGACACCGCCGGCACCGTCATCGTCCAAGCACCGGAGCACGACGTAGAGAACGAGCGGCGGCTGGCCAAGGCGGGCGATGACGCCAAGAAGCGCAGCCGGGTCGTCCGCAAGAAGGCGCCGGACGGATTCGTCTCCTGGGGCAAGCCCAGCTTTGAGAAGTTGGTCGCCGCCGAACCGGAACCGCTCACGTCGAGCTTTCACGTCAGCCACTCGATGGTCCTCAACGTCATCGGCCGCCCCGGCAACGCCTTCGAGGCGATGCGGCACCTGCTCACCGACAACCACGAGCCGCCGGCCAATCAGCGCAAGCTCATCTCACAGGCGATCGCGATCTATCGGGCGCTGCTCGCGGCCGGCGTGGTGGAGCGGCTCGAAGAGCCCGACGCCGAGGGTCGCATCGTCCGGCTCACTGTCGACCTGCAGGACAACTTCGCTCTCAACCAACCGCTGAGTCCCCTTGCCCTGGCGGCGATCGAGCTTCTCGACCGCGAGCAGCCGACCTACGCCCTCGACGTCGTCTCGGTCATCGAGGCCACTCTCGACAACCCGCGCCAGGTGCTCTACGCCCAGCAGAACAAGGCCCGTGGCGAGGCCGTGGCACAGATGAAGGCCGACGGTCTCGAGTACGAGGAACGGATGGAGCGGCTCGAGTCGGTCACCTATCCCAAGCCGCTCGAGGAGCTGCTGACCGCGGCGTACGAGATCTACCGACGAGGACATCCCTGGGTCGACGACTACGAAATCGCGCCCAAGTCCGTCGTACGGGACATGTCGGAGCAGGCGATGAACTTCGTCGACTTCGTCGGCTACTACGGCATTGCACGCTCCGAGGGCATCGTCCTGCGCTACCTGGCCAACGCGTTCCGCGCACTGCGCCAGACCGTGCCCGACGAGGCCAAGACCGACGAGTTGCACGACCTCATCGAGTGGCTCGGCGAACTCGTACGTCAGACCGACTCGAGCCTGCTCGACGAGTGGGAGGAGCTGCGCAACCCGACCGAAGTGCCTACCGCGCAGGCGATTGACAACGCGCCGCCGCCGGTGACCAAGAACGTCAGGGCTTTCCGGGTGCTGGTGCGCAACGCGATGTTCCGCCGAGTCGAGCTGGCCTCCCTGCGTCGGTTCGCCGACCTGGGCGACCTCGAACCGGACAGCGTGTGGAGCGCCGGGGCCTGGAGCGAGGCGCTGGCCCCGTACTTCGAGGAGCACCGGATGCTGCAGACCGGCGCCGACGCCCGCGGGCCGGGGATGCTGATGATCGAGCAGGAACCGAAGCGCTGGCTGGTCAGGCAGATCTTCGACGATCCGGCCGGTGACCACGACTGGGGGATCAGCGCCGAGGTCGATCTCGAGGCGTCGGACGAAGCCGGGCTCGCGGTCGTACGCGTCAGCGCTGTCGACCGCTTCTAGTGCCGGAGACGGCCCCACTCACGGGCAAAACGTAACAATTGCACGGAAATCTCCCAGGCCGAGCGACGGTCAACCGCCGCCTTGCTAGGCCAATCGGGTACAACTTGCCCCGCTCTGCGAGATGGAACTCGACTGTCACCCCGTTGCCATGCACCGCCGACTATCGTTGGTGGGAGCAAGCGCGCGCCGCCACAAGGGGGACAAAGCTCGTGCCGCCGACCGTCACTCACCGCCAACGCGGCAGGGCAACCCCTGCCGGAAGGCTGGCGGCGGTCGCAGTCGTCGCCACTGTAGTCACCTCCTCACTGGCAGTGTTGGCCGTCTCGCTGACCACGGCCACTGCGGCAGGTTCGACCACCCCGGCGCCCTACAGCGGACCGCTGGCGACTGTGCACCCGATCACGGCGACGGCCGTCGCCGACACTGCCCACGGCATTGGCCTCGCCCGTCAACCGTTGACCAACAAGGCGATCCGCACCCTCCACCTCGCCGGCAACACCGGCCTCCCCGTCGGGACCACCTCCGTCACCCTGTCCGCGCTCGTCACCAAGGCGACCGGCACCGGGCAGGTGCGCATCGGCTCCAGCAAGTACACGGCCGCCGCGGCCGTTGCGGCCGTCAAGGGGGTGCAGTCGGTGGCGTCCTTCACCTCGCTGCTCGGTCCGCACGGGACGCTGTACATGACCTACGCTGGCACCGGCAGCGTCGACCTCCGCCTTGTCGTCGCGGCCTACACCAGCCATGACCTCACCGGCTCGAGCTATCACCCGATCAAGCCCACCCGCGTCGCCGACACGCGAACCGGGCGCGGCCTCCCGCAACGGCTCCTGCAGGCTCACGCGTCCGCGCAGCTTCGGATTGCCGGTACCGCAGGCATTCCGAGCACCGCCGACGCCGTCGTGGTCACGGTGAGCACCAGCTCCTCGACGGGCTACGGCGGTGTCACGGTGGGCGTCGACCTGCACCGCGCCTCGCCGGTAGCCACGTTTACCAAGGGCGCGGCGGTGACCGGCACCGTCCTGACCGCGCTGACCTCGAACGGCTCGCTGAATCTGACCAACAGCTCCAACGGCAGGCTCGGTGTGACGGCCGACGTCCTCGGCTACTTCACCCACGACACCAAGGGTTTGCTGTTCGAGGCGTTCTACCCGCGCCGGGTCGTCGACACGAGCACGGGGCTGAACACCCCCAGACGGGCCCTCGGCGCGGCAGGGCTGACCGTGCCATTGCGCACCGAGGCCAAGCTGCCGGCAGCCGCTGCCGCCGTCGCCCTCAACGTCCTGACGCCAGCGCCGAGCTCGGCGGCGATCTCCGCCGGCCCCACCGCCGCGGCGATGTCGACGGTGCTGCTAACCACAGCCGGACGGGCCGCCGAGACGACCACGATGACCCCCCTCACCGTCGGGGGCTCGCTCGTTGTCCGAGCCACGGGCCACGCGGTGCAGACGCGGCTGTCGGTGCTGGGCTACTACGCGCCGTTGCCGACGAAGCCCAGCCAGCCCCCCACGACGACCGCTCCCCCCACGACGACCACCGCTCCCCCCACGACGACCGCACCACCGACGACGACCCCACCAGTGGTTCACCCGCACGTCAGCTCGGTCGACCCGGCCAACAACGCCACTGGTGTCGACCCGGCAACCACCAGCGTCGTCACCGACTTGGTGCTGCCCAACGGCGGGGTCAAGACCGCCTCACTCAACGCCAGCACGGTCACGCTGGTGGACACGTCGAACAATGCTCAGGTGCAGGCGCACTACGGCACCAGTGGCGGCGCCGACACCATCAACGTCTCGCCGATCGGGCCGCTGACCGCGTTCCACACCTACCGGTTCACCGTCACCGCGGGCGTCACTGACGTCACCGGGGTCTCCTTCGTGCCGTTCACTTCGACCTTCACCACCGGCGCGGTGCAGACGCCCGACAACAACATCGCCTTCGACCACTACGACTCGGGCGCCTCCGGCCAGTCCTTCGCCAGCCTGACCAAGGGACCCGATGGCAAGTTCTACGCCTCGACCCTCGACGGCTGGATCTACCGGTACGACATTCAGGCCGACGGCACTCTCGACAACCCGCAAGCCATCGGCACCGTACGTGAGCATGCAGTGTCCGCCGGACTGTACGGGGCTCCCGCGCGTACGATCATCGGCCTGGCGTTCGACCCGTCGTCGACCGCGAACAACCTCAAGCTGTGGATCACCGACGACTCCCCCTACGTCGGCCAGGCACCCAACGGTAGCGGGCAGATCCCCAACTTCAGCGACCACCTGGCCTACCTCTCCGGCCCTGACCTCGAGAACTACACCGACGTCCTGTCCGGCTTGCCACGGTCGGTCAAGGACCACGAGACGAACTCGATCGCGTTCGGTCCCGACGGCAAGCTCTACCTCTCCCAGGGCGCCAACAACGCCGAGGGTGACGCCGGTCCCGACACCACTTGGGGCAGCCGACCGGACACGCTGCTCACCGCTGCCGTGCTCCGCCTTGATGCGAGCAAGCTGCCGGCGCAGCTGCCGCTGAACGTCCTCACGACCGACGCCGGCGGCAGCTACAACCCGTACGCACCAGGCGTTCCACTCACCTTGTACGCGACCGGCTTGCGTAACGCCTACGACCTGGTCTGGCACTCCAACGGGCACCTCTACGCTCCGACCAATGGGTCGGCCGCATACGGCAGCGCGCCCGGTACGCCTGCTGGCACCAGCAAAGACCCGTTCCCGGCCAGCTGCGCCCAGCGGCCGCACGGCAGCTACGACGGTGCGCCCGTGCCCGAGGAGAAGTACAACCCCGTCGCCGAGACCGACTTCGTCTTCGACGTCAAGCAGGGCAAGTACTACGGTCACCCCGACCCGGCCCGCTGCCAGTACGTGCTCGACGGCGGCAACCCGACCAACGGCGTCGACCCGTTCGAGGTGCTCGCCTATCCGAGCGGGACCCTGCCGGACAGCAACTACGACCTGAGCGATGTCTACGACGCGGGGATGCACGCCTCTGCCGACGGGGCCATCGAGTACGTCGGCTCGTCGTTCAACAACGCGCTCAACGGCCGGCTGCTGGTCGTGCGCTACAGCGACGGCCAGGACATCGAAACCTTCGACGTTGCGGACAACGGGGCGCTGAGCGACCGTACCGTCGGCATCAAGGGCTTCACCGGGTTTCAGTCACCGCTGGACGTCACCGAGGACCGCGCGACCGGCAACCTCTACGTGAGTGAGCTCGGCACAGGCGACATCCAGCTGCTGCGACCGCGCGGGGCCAACCCGGCGGCTATTCTCACCGTCGCCAACAACAACGTCCTGCCGGGCAACGACCGCATGATCTTCAGTCGCATCGGAGCACCAGTCTCGGGCCAGGCCACTCGCGACACCGGGACGCTGACGCTCAGCGCAACCGGCGGCGCACCGGTCATCGTCGGCTCGGCCAAGGTGAGCAGCAGCAGCCCGTTCCAGATCGACAGCCCATCCAGCTTCCCGGTAACGATCGCAGCCGGCAGCCATCTCAGCCTGGTGGTCCGTTTCACGGCGACGAGTGGCCGGCTGAGCACCGGGACGCTGACGATTCAGACCAACGCCTCGACCCAGCCGACTCGTACGATCGCCCTCGCCGGATTCTTCCAAAGTGCCTCCCAGACCGGCGAACCCACCGCCCACGACCTTGCAGCCATGATGGGCTGGACCACCAACGTGCCCGCGTCGCTCGACGAGTCCGGGCGGGTGCACGCCGATGGCGACGAGGTGCTCGCAACGTCCTTCCGCCGGGTCGACCCGACCCAGCCGGTGTTCGTGCGCCAGATCGCCGAGTTCAGCACTTACCCGAGCTCGTCGACGTTCTCGTTCTACGACCCGGCCACCCCGGCGAGCGCCACCGCCGTCGAAACCAGCAACAGCGCCTGGGCTCAGTCCGTGCTGCCGGCCAGTGCGGCGACCGGCCCACCCACGACCGGGTCCTTCCTCCCGGTCAACGACCGGTTCGGGCTGAAGGTCGACACCGAGTACAGCAACGACGCCCTGAACTCGACGACCCATGACGTGACCGAGGGCTGCACCGGTACGTGCGGGCACCATCTGCGCCTGTTCCCGGTCAAGGACAGGAACGGCAACCTGGTCGTCGGCAGCTACCTCGTCGTCGTCGACCTTTCCGGGTCCAGCGAGAACTACGACTACAACGACGCGGCATATCTCGTGAGCAACCTGCAGCCGTAGCGCGCGGACAACCGATCGACTCGGATCGGCGTCGTACTGGCGAGACTCGGGTATACCGGGCTCACCCGCCGAAGCACCACCGTGGGAGCCGTTGATGAACCGCAGCGCCATCGCCATCCTCGCCATCGGCTCGACCGTTGCCCTCGCCGGGTGCACGTCGCACAGCTCCGCAGGGCTGACGCCGGTCACCTCGTCCGCGACGACCGGTGCCAGCACCTCGGCCGCCGCCACCGGCTCCGCCTCCCTCACGTCCGCCGCACCGACGTCCGCTGCATCGACGTCCGCTGCGCCCGCGACAGGTCCGGCTACAAGTCCTTCCTCGGGGCCGTCCTCGAGCAAGCCGACCATGACGACCGCGACGACAACGAAGGCCGTCTCGCCCGTACCGCCACCGGCCGATACCCGCTGCCACAACAGCAATCTCCGGGTGGGCTTGGGACCGAGCAGCCGCGGGGCCGGCCAGATCTACACCTTCATCGTGTTCACCAACACCGGCCCGAAGCCGTGCACCTTGGCCGGCCACCCGGGAGTCTCCTACGTCGCCGGCGCCGACGGCCACCAGGTTGGCAAGTCCGCCGCGCGCGCCAGTGGCACCATTCACACGGTCACGCTGGCCTCGGGCGAAACGGCCTCGGCCCTGCTGCACGAGACCAACTACCAGAACTTCGAGCCCGCCGCCTGCAAGCCGGTCGAGGTCCGCGGCTTGCGGGTCTACCCGCCCGGCAGCAAAGCGTCGTTCTTCGTCGCCAAGCCGGGAAAGCAGTGCTCTGGTACGTCGCTGCCGGACCCCGCCCTCTCGGTCGGCGTGGTACGGCCCGGCCCGGGTAAGTGAAGGATTCCGCCCGCTGAGCGGGACGGATCCTTCAGTGCCTGCCCCGCCGGGTTTCCTGGCTGACGGACGCGGTGGCTGGTGACGGGTTTGTCCGCCACTATTGGTTACTCTAAGTAATCATGCGTAGCGACTTCTACGAGGAGCAGCTGAGACAGGCCGTCGGGTGTCCCACCGAGAGGTGGGGCACCCAACTGCCGTGCGGTGCCGCCTCGGATCCCGTAGCAGAATCCGACCATGGACGAGAACACCGGCGGGCACGTCCCCGTGACGTACGACAGCTGCCAGCAGATCGCGGGACCCTTCTACCACGGGACGAAGTCCCACCTCGAGGTCGGCGATGACCTCGTGCCCGGCTACGGCTCCAACTTCCAGGACGGCCGGGTGTCCAACAACATCTACTTCACCGCGGTCGTGGAAACGGCCGCCTGGGGTGCGGAGCTCTCGACGGCGCTGGCCGGAAACGGGGAGCGTGGCCGCATCTACGTGGTCGAGCCCTTGGGTCCGTTCGAGGACGACCCCAACGTGACCAACAAGAAGTTCCCCGGCAACCCCACCGAGTCCTACCGCACTCGTCACGCCCTGCGCGTCGTCGGCGAGGTGGACAGCTGGACTGGGCACGACCCCGAGGTGGTGCAGGGCATGCTCGATCGCCTGGCACTGTTGCGGGAGCAGGGGCTGGACCTGATCGAGGACTAGAGCGTTTCGGAGGTCGCCTGCCGAGCGGCGACCCAACGCAGTACGTCCGGGTTGTCGGTGGTCACGCCCTCGACGCCGAGATCGGCGAGCCGCGAAGCTCGGTCCACCGTGTTGACGGTCCAGGCCACGAGCACGGGGCTGCGCTCGAGGAGGCGACCAACGTTTGCGCTGGTCACCAGCCCGTGCTCGATGGACAGCCCCTGATGGACATCGGCGTCCCCGCGCAGGATCCGGTCCAGCTGGCGGTGGCTGCCGACCGTGCGCCAGGTGGTGAACCCGGCCGTGCGGTAACCCTCGAGGTCTTCCGCATCGTCGGTGCTGACGACGAACCGGGAATGGTCCGCAAGCTGAGCGGACAGCCGCTCACGCAGCAGTCGCCTGCGGCCGGACCGGGTTTCCTTGGGGTCCAGCAACACTCTCGCCTGCGCCGGGACGGCACGGAGGACGTCAGCCAGCAGCGGATCCGGGTTCGGCGTGTGGTGGACTCGCAGTCGGTTGCCATCCCGTTCCAGCCACCCGCGTAAGCCGAGGACAGGCTGCCAGTGGGAGACCACGACGCCATCGGCGGACAGCTGCACGTCGATCTCGTAGCAGCGCGCCCCCGCCTCAGCGAGGGCCGCGCAAGCGTCCGCGCCGGCGGGCGTGCGGTGAGCGACCGGGAGCATCGGCCCAGCGTACGGGCCCGGAAGCATTCATCGACTCAGATGGCGGTCCAGGGACGGAGCTTCTCCGGATTGCGCATCACCCAGATGCGGGTGATCCGGTCACCGACGACCTCGAACGCGAAGACCGTGACGATGGCACCGTCCTGCACAGCAACGAGGCCGGGCTGTCCGTTGACCGTGCGCTCGAGCAGCATCGAGGTGCTGGGTGCCCGGTTGGCGAGCTCGACCCAGGCGCTCGCGACCTGCTCGCCGCCCACGATCGGGCGCAGGAAAGTCAGCGCGAGGCCGCCACCGTCGGCAACGGCCGCAGCGTTGGGGTCGAGCAGGCCGATCAGTGCGTCGATGTCCTTGGCTTGCCAAGCCCGCTTGAAGTTGCGGACGGTCTCGGCGCGCTGCCGGGTCGCGGTCACCGGGGCCTTCGCGGCGCTCACTCGACGACGGGCCGATGAGGCGAGCTGGCGGCAGGCTGCCGGCGTTCGGCCGACGATCTCGGCGACCTCCACGAAGGGGTAGCGGAAGACGTCATGCAGGATGAACGCCACTCGCTCAGCCGGCGTCATCGCGTCGAGCACGACGAGGAAGGCCAGGTTGACCGACTCGTCGAGGGTTACCTGGTCGGCCGGGTCCACCAAGGCGTCGCCCGGCTGCCGGTTCGGCCATTCCGTGCGATCGGGGATCGGCTCGGGGATCCAGTCGCCCACGTAGCGTTCGCGACGCGCCCGTGCCGAGTCCAGCAGGTTCAGGCACAACCGCGTCGCGACCGTCGTCAGCCAGGCTCCGGGAGACGCGATCTCCGCCCGCTGCGGCGGGGACATGGCGTACCAGCGGGCGTAGGCCTCCTGCACGATGTCCTCGGCCTCGGCAAGGGAGCCGAGCATCCGGTACGAGACGTTGATCAGCTGGCGCCGCTCGTCCATCGCGGCGTCCACTCCGGAGTCGTCTCCGAGCTCGGGTCGATCGCTCATCCACCAGCCTCCCTCGCGCCTTGCTGCCGTCACCACTACGACAGGGCAGGCCCGCGAAATGTGACGCGGACTCCGACCTCACATTGCCGCCGGCTGCCCTGTCGTAGTGGTGACCAGCAATTTCCTGCCCTTCAGGAGGCTCCATGACCGCCCAGACCACATCCTTTGCCGAAGCCGCGCCTGCCGAGCGCCTGGATGGGACCGCTGCCGCCTTGACGGCCAACGGCTTCACCGTTGAGATCGTCGACACCGTCGCCGTGGCCCGCGAGCGGATCAGGAACCTGATCCCCGAGGGCGCGAGCGTCTTCACCGGAGCCAGCGAAACGCTGCGGCTGTCCGGCATCGAGGCTGACATCAGCGCCAGCGGGCGCTACCACGCGATCCGGCCGCGTGTCCTGGCCATGGACCGCGCCACCCGGATGGACGAGATCCGGCAGCTGATCGCAAGTCCCGGTTTCGTCGTCGGCAGCGTTGCTGCTGTCACCGAGACGGGTTCGCTCGTGCTCGCGTCAGGCAGCGGCAGTCAGCTGCCCGCCAACGCCGGCGGCGCCGGTCGCCGGATCTGGGTCGTCGGTGCGCAGAAGGTGGTCCCCGACCTCGAGACCGCCCTGCGCCGGGTCGAGGACCGCTGCCTGCCGCTGGAAAGTGCCCGCACGATGGTGGTCCACGGCTGGCCCAGCGCCGTGAACCACCTGCTGGTCCTCAACGCGGAGCCCTACCCGGGCCGCAGCACGGTACTGCTGCTGCGGGAAGCCATCGGCTTCTGAACCGAGCTGACCGACGGCCTACCGGGCCCGGTAGACAGCGATCGACCGGTCCGGCGAGGTGTTGCCCAACGTCACACCGTCGGTGCCCACTGCAGCGAAGACGCTGTAGTAGTGCTGGCCGTAGGCGAGCAGGGAACGGTCGATGCGGAATCGGCCGGCACTGTCGGTCCGCGCAGTCGCGAGCACGAGCTGACCGTACCGGATCCGGTAGTAGAGGGTCACCAGCTGATGCCCGCGGTGCGGGCCGACGGTTCCGCTGAAGACGTAGCGGTAGGAACCGACCTTGGTCGCGGTGAGGCTGATCGTCGAGCGCACGTGCTCGGCGGCGGTCAGGGTCGAACGTAGCGTTCCGACCTTGGCGTACATCCGGGAGTTGGCGTGCAGCAGCACCTTGTAGGTGTAGACACCCTTCGCGGATGTCCTTACCGTGGCGAGCTTTTTGTACGTCGTGGACGGCTGGGTGTAGCCGTAGATGTCGACGAGCGCCCCGGCCGTCGCGCGGCCGGTGACGGTGGTGACGTCGCCGAACATCACGGTGCCGGCGGCGACCTGGACAGTCGGGCGCTGCTGCGGCGTGACCGGCACCGGCTTCGGCGTCACTGTCAGCCGGGCCGCTGAGCTGGCCAGGGAGCCGGTGCGGTTGGTCCACACGGCACGGTAGAGGTTCTTGTCCTTGGCAAGCTCAGCCGGGACCGACAGCACGCTGCCGGTAGCGCCGTGCAGATCGGCGTACGAGGCGCCGTTGTCGGTGCTCACTTGCCACTTCACGGTCGGCGCCGGGCTGCCGGTTGCCGCAGAGGTGAACGTCGCGGCGCGACCTTCGAGCACGGTGACGGGGCGGGGCTGGGTGAGCAGCGCGATGGAGGTGCTGACCGACAGCGTTGCAGCAGTAGTGGTGATGGTCCCACCCGAGCTGGTGAACACCGCTTGGTACATGCTTTGGTCGTCGGACTGCGTGGCTGTGAAGGTGTAGTCGGGGTCGGTCGCACCGGCGATGTCGGTGAAGGTGATACCCAGGTCGGCGCTGCGCTGCCAGCGTACGGATGGTGCGGGATCGCCTGTGGCTGCGGCAGAAAGCGTGACCTGCCGACCGGACAAGGTCGCGTGGTTCGTCGGGTTGACGGTCACCGTCAGGCCGGAAGCCTGCACGGTCAACGCGGCCGGGGCCGAGCTGGTGGTGCCACCGGGGCTGGTGAACACCGCGCGGTAATCATTGCCGTTGAAGGCGTAGGTCGGAGTCACGGTAAGGCTGCCGGAGGTCTCGCCGGCCAGGTCGGCGAAGGTCCGGCCGCCGTCGGCGCTCACCTGCCACTGAACACTGGGGGTCGGGTCTCCCTTCGCTGCGGCCGTGAACGTCGCCGGGCTGCCGGTGGCGACGGTGGTGTCGGCCGGGTCGTGCACCACGACAGGGGTGGACGCGGCGACGGTCAGCGGGATCGGGTCGGAGACGACCGTGCCGGCGATGCTGGTCAGGGTGTTGCGGTAGACGTTGCCGCTGTCGCCGTAGGTGGGGGCGAAGCTCAGGTCGTTGTCGGTGGCGCCGGTGATGTCGGTGAAGGTGGTGCCGCCGTCGGTGGAGACCGACCACTGCGAGGTCGGTACCGGGTCGCCAC
Organism: uncultured Actinomycetota bacterium; assembly: GCA_963797535.1. Lineage (GTDB taxonomy): Bacteria > Actinomycetota > Actinomycetes > JAWWOL01 > JAWWOL01 > JAWWOL01. The sequence goes on from CAWCPQ010000005.1 coordinate 171,806, forward strand.
TCGGGGTGACGGAGAACGTCGCGGTGTCACCGGCGGTGGCGCTGACCGATGAGGTCTGGTTGGCGACCGTGGGGCTGGAGGCCTGCACGGTCAGCGTGGCAGCGGTGGTGTGGACGGCGGCGCCCGGGTTGGTGAACACGGCGCGGTACTGGTTGCCGTTGTCGGCGTAGGTCGGGGTCACCGTGAGGGTGCCGGAGGTCTCACCGGTGAGGTCGGCGAACGCGCTGCCGCCGTCGGTGCTGACCTGCCACTGCACGCTGGCGGTCGGGTCCCCGGTAGCGGCGGCCGCGAATGTGGCCGGGCTGCCCGTGGCAACGGTGGCGTCGGCCGGATCCTGTACGACGGTCGGGCCGGAGGCAGCGACCGTCAGCGGGATCGGGTCGGAGACCACAGCGCCACCGGCGTTGGTCAGGGTGTCGCGGTAAAGGTTGCCGTCATCGGCGTAGGTGGACGCGAAGCTCAGGTCGTTGTCGGTGGCGCCGGTGATGTCGGTGAACGTGTCGCCGCCGTCGGTGGAGACCGACCACTGCGACGTCGGAGCCGGGTCGCCGGTCGGGGTGACCGAGAACGTTGCGGTGGCCCCGGCGGTGGTGCTGACCGCTGAGGTCTGGCTGGTGACCGTCGGGGTGGACGGGGTCACCGTGAGCGCTGCGGTACCGCTGTACGTGTCGCCGGCTCCGTTGGTGAACTTGGCCTCGTACAGGTTGCCGTTGTCCGCGTACGACGGCGTCACCGTGAGAATGTCCGAGGTCGCTGACGCTTCCGTGGTCGGGGCAAAGGTCGATCCGGCGTCATGCGAGACGTACCACTGCACGGTCGCGGCAGGGTCGGCGGTGGCGTGCGCCGTGAAGCTGACTGGGGTACCGGTGGGCGTCGACGCATCGATCGGGTTGGTAGTGACCGACGCGATGCGCGGATTCACCACGAGCTGGGAGCCACCGGTGGTTAAGGTGCCGCCGGCTGTTGGTGAAGACAACGCGGTAGTACTTCCCGTTGTCCGCGTACGTCGTCGGCGGCGTCGTGTACGACGACTGGGTGGCGCCGGGGATATTGCTGAAGGAATAGCCGTTGGTCGACTGCTGCCACTGCGCGGACGGCGAGGGATTGCCTACGATGCTTGACGGAGAAGGCCGCGGTGTCACCGCTCGTCACCGTGGTGGTGGAAGCAGGGCCTGAAGCGCTGTGCGGCGGGATCGCCTGAACGTTCACGGACGCGCCCGTGGTCATGGTGCTGCCGTCGCTGAGCGTGAACCCTACTTGGATGTAGATGTAACCGATGTTGTACATGTAGCGGGTGTAGTTGCAGCTGTCGCTGCTGTAGCTGCCTCCGAAGGAGTAGGTGAAGTTGTTGCCGTCCGTGAAGTTGGCGAAGCACCCAGTGATGCCCGGCCCGAAGAAGCTAGTCGTGCCGTTCCACACGAAGTGGGTGCTGTAGCCGACATCAACGTACGAGGCGGGGGATTGCGAGAAGTAGATGCTCTGGGTCGCAGCCGAGGCCGGACTTGCCGGGAGGACCGCCAACGTGCCAGCAGCCACCACGGTCGCCGCGAGCGCAGCCAGCCGCGCCACCATTCGACGACCTCGGGTCCGGACCTCGCGCCGAGCAAACATGGGGAGCCTTTCGATCGGCCCCGCGCGATTCGAGGGGTCCCTGACGTCGCCGTCGGGACCTGCTATCGACCGCCGACCGGCTTACCTGAGGGTCCATCTGGAGCGAGTTTCCTTACTCCGTAGGGGTTTCGGAGCATGACATCCCTCCCACTACCGGGCCTTAGGCGCACAATTCGGACCTTGAACCGGACCTTGAAGCAGAGGCACGCCGGCCAGCAAGACCCAGCCCCACCCCGACTGCTACCCCGAGGACCAGCCCGGCGAGCACGTCCGACATCCAGTGCGCGCCCACGTAGATCACGCTCAACCCGATCACCACAGGAGCCGAGACAACGGGGACGAGCAGCCAGCGCCGCGCTCGTACGGTCGACCAACCGACCACCACGACCGCAGCTGCTGCGGCGGCCACCAGCGCCGTGTCACTCGACGGCATCGACCAGCCGACGGCATCGACGATCCTGAGGCCAGGACCCGGCCGAGGCCGCTGGAAGACCTCCTTGAGCAGCGCCGACCCCACGTACGCGCAGAAGGTCGCCAGCACCACCGTGCCGGCCTGCCAGTAGGCCCTGCGGGTCACGATCCACCACGTCAGCAACGCGGCCAGCGGGAGCAAGATGTACGGGCTCCCGCCCGCCCACATCAGCCCATCAGTGAAGCCGGTTGCCCAGCCGGTGCGGTGGCCGGCAACCCACGAGGCCACGTCGCCGTCCCAGCCCACCTTGCGCCTCCCCGGTCGAACCTCTTGCGTCCATCGTCCGCAGCCCATTGTCCGGGCAGACGGCCGAACGCGAACGGCCCCCGCAGGCTGTTGCCTACGGGGGCCGGACGGCTGGCCGTGGTGGCCGGTGCTACGGAGCGCTGACCAGCTGAGCGGGCCCTTGATGGGTCGGGGTGACCGCATCTCCCTCAAGGTTGACGACGTGGTCGATGGTGCCGGCCGCGTTGAGCGAGATGGTCAGGACGTCGTGCAGCTGGACACCCGGGGTCACCGGGGCCTCGAAGCCGGACTGCGAGTGCAGCGTCGGGTCGACGTTGGTGTAGATGTAGCTGCCGAGCCCCCAGCCCTGGAACGTCTTCACGTGCTTGTCGATGTGGATGGCTGCGTAACCGTTCACGCCGTTGTGCTGCCACGCCGCTTGGTTGGGGGCGTCGTACGGCATCTCGTTCTGGAAGAACACGACCTTGCCGTTCTCGCCGTTCCAGGTGACGTCGTACTTCTGGAAGTGCTCGACGAACAGGCCGGTCGCGGTGACGTTGTCGCCGTTGACGATGAGGCCCTGGTTCGCCGTGTTGACCGTCCAGCCGACGGTGCCGGCGTTGCCGTGGTCGGCACGCCAGTCCCAGATGTCGTCGAGCAGCACGTTGTCACTGTTGATGGTCAGCGCCGTCTCGGCCTTGCCGGCGACATCGCCACCGACCCGGATGAACACGTCCGACAGGGTGGTCGGGTCGCTGGCGCTGCTGAAGCCGTTGCGGAACTTGGGCGGCAACGAAGCGACGAGCGGACTGCCCACCTGGATCAGCTCCTGCGACTTGACGGTGCCGGCGTCAACGAGCAGGCCGGCCAGCTTGACCCCCGGCACGCTGGCGACCTTGATCGCAGCGTTGCCGTTGGTCGGGATCAGGGTGGCGAAGCCAAGGCCGAGCACCACGGTGTCCGGGCGCCAGACCTGCAACGCCTGGTTGAGGTGGTAGATGCCGGGCGTGAACAGCAGGTCCTGTCCCAGCAGCAGGGCGGAGTTCAGCTTGCTGGCCGAGTCGGACGGCTTGGCGACGTAGAACTTCTTGATCGGGATGGACGTGCCGGGCGTCGAACCGCTCGCCCACGTAGTGCCCGCAGTGTTGGTGCTGGCGGAGGGAACGAAGACGTTCCCCTTGCCCGAGCCGTCGACGTAGTAGTACGGCTTGTCACGGGCGATGGGGTCGCTGGAGAGCGTCGTGTAGTTGTTGGTGCCGGCAGCCTTGGTGCCGTCGGTGAAGTCGGTCGCAGGCGCGCCGTTGACTCCGGCGAAGACCTGGTTCCAGACCCCGTTCGACCACGCGGTGATGGTGCTGTTCTCGGTGAGCCACTGCTGCTGTGAGCCGCTGGTGACGCCAGCGGGCGCGTTGATATTTGAGTCGGCCATGAACCCACCGCTGGCATAGTGGCTGCCGCCGTAGGTGAAGTCTCCGCAGTAATCCATGAAAGTGGTGACGCCGTTGACGGCGACCCGCCGGATCGGGGCCGCCTGGGAAACCGCCCACATCTCGGTGGCGGCATAGCAGCCGCTGCTGCCGGCCGCGTTGATGGTCAGGTTGGACAGCGAGCGCCAGAAGTTGTCCAGGGCGTTGCAGTCGCCGCCGCCCAGACCGCAGCGGTCGTAGACGTTGATCTCGCCATTGATGGTCACGTCACCGGGGTTCAAGCCGAGCCCGGCCACCTCGGTGTAGTAGCCGACCTGGAAAACCAACGGGTTCGCGGCGCTACCGTACGTCCCGGGCTTGAACAGCAACGAGTAGCGGTCGGTGCCCAGTTCGTTGTTGACCTGCTGGGCGGCAATGGCGTCGACCTTGGCCTGGATGTCTGCCTGCGGCATGGAGGGGTCGAACACGATCACGTTGGGACCCAGGTCAGGGGTGCTCGTACCGATCCAGCTGTCGTGGGGAGAAGCCTGCGCGGCCGAGCCGGCGGCGATGCCACCGGCGGTCGTCAGCGCAGTCGCCAGCGCGATCCCGCCGATCGCCACGCGCCGCGCGGAACCGCGCCAGCGCCGGGGTCGGGAGGCGCTCCGCGATGAGCTGCCCTGCTGGGGTATTGACATGAATCCTGCCTTCGACTAGTTCGGAGCCGGACTGGACGCTTCTGTTCCGTAAGCGTTTCCGAGGCCGGACGGTAGCGCCTCTGGATGAGGCCGTCCAGAGGCCGGCGAGCAAACTTTTCAGTCTTTAATCAAGTCGTGATCTTGCTCGACTCCGAGTCGGGCCGCAATATCCCCCGGATCGGGCGCTTTGCCCGGATTCTGCACGCAACGAATCGGGGGCTACCGCCCATTGCGAGAGCCACCGGAAACGCTTCCGGTTGGACCGTACACCCGACTGACGCCCGGCGCCATGCCCGAATCGCCACTCATCGATGTCTCCCGGTCACCGACGCCGGCAGGCTACGCTCGGCACTGTCTCCGGGACCGGCGCCGTTACCGAACCGGCCCGGTGGAGTCCCGTACGACCAGCTTGCCTTGCACCAGCGTTGGCTGCGGTTTGTGCTCCTCGTCGTCCATGATGCGGATGAGCAGGGCCACGGTCTCCTTGCCGATGGCGAGGTAGTCCTGGCTCACCGTCGTCAGGGCGGGTCGAGCAGTCGCCGCATGCTCGAGGTCGTCGTAGCCGACAACGGAGACGTCGCCCGGCACTTGCACTCCCGCGTCAGCCGCAGCCTGGATGGCGCCGATAGCCATCTGGTCACCGGCAACGAACACGGCGGTCGGCGGATTCTTCAATGCCAGCAGGGATTGCATGGCCTTGTGGCCGCTCGCACGGAAGAAGTCACCTTCGCGGACGAAGGTCTTCGGCACCCTCAGGCCGTAGGCCGCCATCGCCGAGCGAAAGCCCTCCAACCGGTCGACAGCAGTGATCAGCGGCATCGGTCCGGTGATGGTGGCGATGCGCCGGTGGCCGAGACTGTGCAGGTGCTCGACGGCTGTGGCGGCGCCGGCCCGGTTGTCCGAGCTGACGTAGCTCGCCCTTGCTCCGACAACGGGCAGGTCCATCCCCACGCAGGGTCGGCCGGAGTTGATGAGCGCCTTGACGGCTGGCAGGTGCTCGTCGACGCCCATCAGCACCACGCCGTCGAGCCCGTGCTGCATCGCCGCCTGGACGAACGCGTTGACCCCGTGATCGGCGGTCTGTGGGGACAGCAGCATCAGGTGGTAGCCGGTGTCCGCCAGCGCCATCTTCAAGCCCACCAGGAGGTCTTGGAGGAACGGCGACCGCCCCTGGCGGTTGACATAGCTGGTGTCCCAGATCAGTCCGACCATGTCGGAGCGGCGGCGCACGAGCGCACGCGCCTGCTGGTTGGGCTTGTAACCCAGCTCACGCGCCACTCCCTCGATGCGCGCCCTGGTCGCTGCGCTCACGTCGGGTCGTCCATTGAGCGCCCTGGACACGGTGGCCATGGATACGCCGGATCGGCGCGCCACCTCACGGATGTCCACGGCCACAGGTGTTTCCTCTCACGGCCGCCAACCCGATCGTGACGGACACCCATGACGCTAGTACGTGGAGGACCGCCGGTGCACGGGCGCCGGGAGCATTTCAGTACGGGGCTGGCCGTCCCTGGTCAGGAAGGCGGAGGAGTCGTGAGTGCCTTTTGCCTGGCGCGTTCACTCAAGGGCGGGTGCCGCAGCGGCTCGGCCCCCGGCCGCATTCCGGCCAGGGCGATGTCGAGGTGCCGCTGGCAGGCGACGCCTGCGGACTCGCCAGCAATCTCGACGACACTGCGCAACGACCACATCAGGACGCTGACGTCGTTGCTGTGGATGTCCGGACGGATCGTGCCTTCTGTCCTGGCAATACGCAACAGCTGTGCCACGCACGTGCGCAGCTCAGCGGTGTGCTTGGGCGTTCCGGACCACAGCCGAGGGAGACTCCCCCGGTGATCGACCAGAGCCGTGGTCAGCTGCCGCAGGAACTGCTCGAGCCCGGAACCGTCACCAGCGGCGACCAGCGCACGCGCCGACTCGGTCAGCTGGTCCATCAGGTCGTCCACGAGACGGTCGACGAGCGCGTCCTTGGTGCCGAACCGGCGGTAGAACGTCCCGATGCCGACTCCGGCGCGGGCGGCGATCTGCTCGACGCTCGCGTCCATGCCGTGCTCGTTGAACTCGGCAACAGCGGCGGCGAGCAACCGGCGGTGGTTGTCGGCCGCGTCACGGCGCAGGTTGGCACCGTCTTGACTGATCGTGGTCATGGGCACCATCATCCGCGCCCGGTCGGTGCCCGATCCACCGGCATCGCTCGCGACCTCCCACCACGTAACCGGAATTGTCATTCCACTCTACCACTGGAGCGGAGTCAGAATTCCGGTTACGTCGAAACGATACAAAACGAAGGAGGACCGACCCACTGGTGCTGGGGTAGCGGTGGGCCGATCCTCCGTCCGGGGAACGCCGACGACGGCAGTGTCGCGACGTTCTGTATACAAGGATAACGCAGTTGGCTGGCCCCCGGCCATTGTCAGGCGGGGACGGTGCCGTCCGCAACTCGGGAACGCAGCAGTTGTTCGTCGTGTGCCACATGGGCCGACATGCGCTGCGCCGCGAGCTTGGCGTCGCCGGCCAGCACCGCCTCGAGAATGCCGGCATGCTCGCTCCAGGAAACGGTGGAGCGGCTCTCGAGGTCAACCGCAAACATCCAGGAGACGCGGCTGCGAACGTTGGCCAGCAAGACGATGAGCTCCTGGTTGCCCGAGGCCTCGGTGACCAAGGCATGGAAGCGGTCGACCAGAGCTGGCAGCTTGCGCAGCTGCCCGGCCTCGGCAGCCCGCGTACCGGACTTCACAACCTTGACCAGCTCGGAGGCGACTGCGCCACCACGCTCGTCCGCCGCCCGCCGTACAGCGAGCAGCTCGAGGGACCCGCGGATCTGCATCAGCTCGAGGGTCTTCTCGGCCGAAGGGGTGTTGACGGTGGCACCGCGACGAGGGGACAGGCTGAGAAAGCCTTCGCCGGCCAGCCGTTGCAGTGCCTCCCTCACCGGCACCCGCGAGACTCCGTGGTCAAGAGCGAGCTGCTCCTCGCGCACCCGGCTGCCCGGCGGAAGCGCACCGCTGGTGATCTCGAACCGAAGGGCGTCCGCGACGAGGTCGCGCAGTGGCCGGTCCTCGCCGCCTGCAGCGGCCGTGGAAGAGGTCGTCATATCAGGCGATGCTCCAGGGTCGCGGCGGGCACGACACGTCAGCGGACGGGCAGAACGCACCTATCATCGCCTACCGGCACGCAAGCAGGGGTACGGCGCCACCGGTCAGGGAATCGCAACTCCCGCGACGACCACCGGCGAGTGCTGGGTGTAGTCGAGCTCGTCACTCTGGCTGACCCCGCTCGGTGTGATCACGTCCATGATCTTGGGCACGGTCGTCGGGTCCACGGTGCAGTGCGGGTCGGAGCTCGCTGTCGCGCACACGCCGAACTGGTAGTCCTGCGGCGTGGTCTGGAACCCGCGAGCCTGGTCCGGGCTGTACCCGTCCTGGCCGGTCAGCGTGACCGTGAACGCCCACCCGCTCGTGGGAGTCCCGCCCAGCGCCGCCTTGTCGACGCTGAACGTGATGTAGCGCGAGATCGGGTTGCCGGTGATCGTCACCGAGCCGACGGTGTTGGGCACAGCAGCGGCATCGACGAACTTCTGGCCGAAGCCCTGCACCTCGATCAGCCTGGACCACGCGTCAGCCGCGGCGATGGTGTAGTTGCGAATCGGGAAGGACGCGGCGGTCGAGGTCGGGGACGCACCTGGTTCGTGCACGTAGACGTCCACGAGCTGGGCGCCGAGCGGGCTGCCGAAGGTGTTGGTCAGGTCACGGGTGCGTACCCGGAACGTCACCGTGGAGCCCGTGTCGTACACCTGGAAGTCCTGCAGGTCATAGGCACCGGGGACGAACGCCGACGCCGTCGGGTAGGCGTAGTTGCCCGGCCCGTTGTCGTCGTTGTCCGGGTCGGTCGTGTCCAGCAGCAAGGTGCCGCTGACGGTGTCGTTGTCGACGGTACGGGTGACCTGCGCCGTCCCGCCGCTGGGCGACGTGGCCGCCACGACGATGACGCTGGTGCCCGTACCCACGGCGACGTCGACCGAGAACTGGCCGCTCAGCGGGACCACCGACGTGTTGGTCGTGGTCGTCCCACCGGCGTCGGTGCCGATGACGGAGATGTCGAGAGTGTTGCCGGGCACCGACGTACCGGTCACCGTCTCCGTGCTGCCCGTGGTCGGGGTCTGGTCAGCCGGCGCGGTCACCGTGAGCGTCGTCGCGGTCTGCGTGTGGGTCAGGTAGCGGTGCACGACCCCCTTCGGCTGCTCGAGGATGCGCCCTGCACCGAGGTCGGCCGTCAACCGCACCTCGGCCGCGGCGCCCCACGTCAGGGGTGCGGCGGAACCGGCGGCGTGGCCGTTCACGAACCCGATCGACGCGGTGGTCGGGTCGGTCCCGTACGGCGAGGCCGCCACATCGTCGGCGTCCCATACCTGCTCGGGTACGAGGCCGACCCCGCTGGCGGAGGCGTTGATGCCGGCCAGCAGCTTGCCGGCGTCGGCGGCTCCCCCGGTGACCTGGTCCTGCTCGGCGCGTTCACCGGCGAGAACCGGCCAGATGTGACCGGTGCCCACCCCGCTCGGCGCCCAGGGCGCACCCGTCGTCGGGCAGGTGGTCAGCTCGTCGGGCTGGTTGCAGTCGCCGTAGCCGTCGCCGTTGTAGCGCAGCCAGCCGGTGCTCGTCGGGGTCGTCTTCTCGATGGTGGCGTCGACCACCTTGAGCGAGTTGGCCACGTCCGGGTCGGTCGCCGACAGCTCACCGAGGCGGACCAGCTCGAGGAAGCCGGCATCGACGACCTGGCGCTGGTCGAGGGTCGGGCCACCGTTGTTGAGGTTGTAGACCGTGGCAGCGTTGGGGTCTCCGGTCTTGGACAGCCTTAGGAAGTACGGGTCGGTCGACAGCGGGCCGTTGGTCGTCACGGTCCAGCCCTTGATGCTGCGCTGGTAGGTGTCGGCCGTCGCGAGCCAGACCCTGGCGTCGGCTGCATCGCCGTGCCGGTGGGCAATCTGGGCCGCGGACACCAGGCCGGCGATCTCTGCCGCGATGGTCGAGGGCGAGTAGCCGCTCTGCTCCTCCCACCGCTCGACGCCGAAGCTCGGCCCGTGCGCCGCGACGTAGTTGGCGGCGGCGCGGACGTGCGGCCAGAGCGTGTTGTCGTCGGCGAGCCCGGACTGCAGCGCCATCAGGATCGGGTAGGACGCCTCGTCGAGCTGAGTGCCGTTGGAGTCCGGGGCGAGCTTTCCGTTGAGCAGCGAGTTGCGCGGCATCGAGCCGTCGGCCTGCTGCTGCTTGAGGAACAGGAATCGTACGGCCGACCTCGCCGTGGTCAGGTCGCCATCGGTGAGCAAGCCGGTCCATGCCTCGTACAGGTCGCGGGCGAAAACCTCGCGGTAGGACCCGAAGTAGGTCTGGTTGGGGTCACCAGCGGACACGGCCTGGCCCCAGGGGCTCGCCATCGAGGCGACGATCGCACCGGGGAACGTCTTGTCCTCGCTGGCCTTCAGCACGTTGGCCGACACGTAGTAGGCGCGCAGCGCAGTCAGCGTCTGGCCCACGGTCAGGCCGGGCAGCCTGGCGGCACGCACCGGCTCACGGAGGCCCTTGTCGTACTTCCGCCAGGCCTTGGTGTAGCTGGACTCCAGGGAGGACCAGGACTTGTGCAGCGAGTCGCCGGCGACCTTGACCGACTCGGCGCTGGTGGTGCCGAAACCGAGGGCAAGGGTGAACGTGCGGTCATGACCGAGGTTGATGCCGGCGGTCTGCTCGACGTTGCCGTTGACCGCGTCGGCGGTCGGGGTGAGGGCGTGCGCGGCGTCGAGCTGGACGAGGCCGTCACTCGCCGTGCCGACGAATCCGCTGCTCGCCCGGAAGAAGGGCTGGTCGCCCCGCAGCGCGAGGAAGGACGGGACCGCGTAGTCGCGGTTGGCTGCCGTGGTCGAGGTGTTGGTGTCGTACGAGACGGGCACCGGCGAGCCGGTGGACGTGTCGATGGTCGCGGAGTCGGCACCGGCGTTGTCGGCACCGCCGCCGCCGTTGCCACCCATCGTCGCGTCGAGCCGGACGTAGACCCGGTCGTGCCTGGCGGCGACAGTCAGCGGCACGAACCTCGTGCGCACGACGACACTGGCTCGCTTGGGGTCGGTGAGGTAGGTCGACACCAGCTTGTAGCGCCCGCTCTTGGCCGTCGCGGTCACCGTGCACACCATGCCGGTGGCGTCGGCCTTCACCGTGTAGGTGGTGTCGCGGGTCTGCAGATCGGTGAAGGTCGAGCCGTCGGTGACGAGGTACTGCATCGTCTCGACGTTCGTGGCGTCGATCGTCGGCGCGTAGACGTCGCTGAGAACGCCGCCCGCGACGGTGTACCAGATCTTCGACTTCGTCCCGTTCGCCGTACCCAGGCAGTCCTTGCGGGCAAGGTCGAAGTGCGACAGGTTGCCGACAGCCGGTGCGTCCGCGGGCGCCACGGTCGGCTGGGCCACCGCAGTGGTGGCCAGGCCGGCACCGACAAGGGACAGGACGGACAGGGGTACGGCCACTCTTGCCAACCCACGCACGGGGGAACCACCTCTTCCTCAGCCGAACCGGACACCGACGGCCGATCCGTACCTTGGGGACACTAGCCCGGCCAGATCCTCGGCGGTAGATCTCCGAGGTGACGATGACGTGACGGCTCCGTCATGTTGCCCGCGGCGGGTCGCCTCGGCTGGCGGGCTCAGTCGCCAGGCGAGACCAGGCCGGTCTCGTAGGCGAAGACGACGGCCTGGGTGCGGTCGCGCAGGTCGAGCTTGGTCAGGACCCGGTTGACGTGGGTCTTGACGGTGGAGTGGCCGATGACGAGTCGATCGGCGATCTCGGCGTTGGACAGGCCAGCGGCGACCAACCGCAGGACGGCTGTCTCGCGCTCGGTCAGCACGTCGGGCGGCCGGGCCGGCTGAGCCGGTCTACTGGTGACGAACTGCTCGATCAACCGGCGGGTGATCGACGGCGCGAGCAGGGATTCCCCCGCCGCCACGGTCCGGATCGCCTCGGTCAGCTGGCCGGCGCGGACGTCCTTCAGCAGGAAACCGCTCGCGCCGGCGCGCAGGGCCTCGTAGACCCATTCGTTGCGGTCGAAGGTGGTCAGCACCAGAACCCGAGGTGGGTCGGGTAGCGCCAGCACCTGACGGGTGGCTGTCAGGCCGTCGATCCTCGGCATCCGCACGTCCATCAGGACGACCTGCGGACGGTGCTGCCGGACCAGGGCCACGGCTTCGACGCCGTCCACGGCCTCGGCCACCACCCTCATGTCCGGCTCGCGGTCGATCAGGGCGCGGAACCCATCCCGTACGAGGGCCTGGTCGTCGGCAACGAGCACCTCGATCATTCGGTCGGCCGGTGGCCGCCGACCGCCTCCGTCCGGCTCGTTGCGGTCTCGACCGGCAGGGTCGCCCGTACGCGGAACCCGCCGCCAGCAGTCGGTCCGGCCTCCAGCCGGCCCCCGTAGAGTGCCACCCGCTCGCGCATACCGACCAGACCCTGACCACCGCCGTGAACCTCGGCCACCGGGTGACCACCGCCGGTGTCGGTCACCACAACCTCTACCCCCGAGGCAGTTGCGGCGACGCACAGGTCCACCCGGGCGCTGGGTGCGTGCCGGACCACGTTGGTCAACGCCTCCTGCACGATCCGGTAGACCGCCAGGTCGAGCCCCGGCGACCCGGTGCTGTCCGTGTCCAGCCGGGCAACCGTGATCGAGATGCCCGCGCGCTGAGAGCGGTCCACCAGCGCTGGCAGGTGGCGAAGCCCCGGGCTGGGCGTGACCGCCGGGTCGACGACCGGATCGCCCTCATCCAGCTGCAGCAGGCCCAGCATCCGTCGCATTTCCCCGAGTGCCTCTCGGGCCGTCGACTCGACCGCGTCGAGATGCCGGTCGACGACTCCCGTCGTATCGGCACCGAGATCGCTCAGGGCTCCCCGCGCAGCGAGTGTCTGCACCACGACTACGGACAACCCATGGCTCACCACGTCGTGCAGCTCGCGCGCGATGCGGGCCCGCTCCAGCTGCAGCGCGCGTCGGGCCTCCTCGCCCTGCCGCTCGGCGAGGGCTGCCCGCGTTGCCGCCTCGGCAGACTGCAGCCGGTGCCGTCGGACGAGCACGCCCGCGCCCCACATGGTGGTGGCGAATCCCAGCGACAGCAGGTAGTCGGGGGCGCCGCCGCCCAACGGGTCGCCCCATGCTCCGTACGCAAGAAAGGCCGCGCCCCCAACCCACCCAATGATGGCGTCGCGCTGTGGCTGGATTGCACCGACGATGGCGAAGGTGGCGAGAATCCCGAAGAACTGTACGGGGCTGGTCTGAGGCGTAATCGCGACGCACACCGTCTCAGCTGCGAAGGCCACGAGGCTGACAATCAGCGGCTGCAGGCGACGGGCGAGGAACACCAGTGCGGACACGGCGGTCGCGACTGCCTCGGCCGGCTGATGCGGACCGGGGCCGGCCAGCACCGAAGCGACCTCTGCCGCCGCGAGAGCGACGACGAACGTCTCGAGACTGCGCAGGCGCCATCGGTTCACTTGTCGAAATCTAGACCGTTCTCCGCCGGGGCGCGTCCACCCTGCGATGGACTCCGCCGGTGAATATCGATCGCGAGTTGGACGCGACCGAAAGGCGCGATCCCTAACGTCCCCAGGTGTTCTCACGCCGCGACCCTCGCGACAGCCGCCTATCGACAAGGAGCACCTGCCATGACCCACATCTCTCGGAACCTCGCCGCCGCTGGCCTCGCGTCAGTGGCTGCGGTCACCGTCGGCGCCATCGCCACGGTGGCTGTGCCAGCCTCCGCCGCATCGGGCACCACCCTGGCCTTCACCGCACACGACGAGCCGGGCAACCTCGCCTTCGAGGACCTCGGCGCCCCCAGCCCGACCGGTCCCGACCTCGGTGATCTGCTCGCCTTCACCCAGAACCTCACCAGGGCCGGCAAGCACGTCGGGCTGGTTCACGTCAGCGCGGTCGTCGTCGACCACAAGCGGCACCTGAGCGAGGCAACGGGCACCGTAGTGCTGTCCGCCGGCAGCATCCAGGTAGCCGGCATCGTCCCTCAGACGCCGGCGTTCAGCCTGGCCGTGACCGGAGGGACCGGCGCCTATGTCGGCCGGACCGGCACCCTTGTCTTCACTCAGCACGGCGGGCAGCAGATCCTCACGGTGCACCTGCGCGGCTGACCGTACGAGGGAGTCCGGGTGCGGTCGGTGCGCGTCATCGCGATGGATCGTTGAAGCCGGCGTCGGCGTCGGCTTCGACGATCTGTTCGCGGAAGCGCTTGTGCACCCAGTGCCGCTCGCCGAGCAGGTCCAGGCGAGCCCATCGACCGGACACCGGGCCGAGCCTGGTGTCGCGTGGCAGGGTGCCGACGATCGACGTGGGCTTGGCCCCGCCGGACATCTTGCTTGCGTCCAGCACGTAGATCGCATCCCCGGTGACAACCACGCAGCGGTACTTGATCCACAACATCGTCAGGCCGGTGAGGTAGGTGATGAGAAAGAACCCGAAGTTTGGCGCCGCCTGGCAGATGAAGGCCTGCCGGACCTGACTGCCCGGCGGCAGGAACGGCGCGGCACCGTCCACCAAGTCCTTGCGTGGTGCCACGTCAGTCACTCCCCACCCCTCCCACGGCCGACGCTTGCCGGATTTCAGAATGCCAGGACCCGGTGATCATCTGGTTTACCCGAGCCCATGGCTGGCGAACGGCGTCACATCGGCCTGCCTGAGCCCGATCACTGGTGCACGCCGTACCGAATGAGCCCGCCAAACGGTGCGCCCGGCACCACTGATCACCCGCGGACCTGCCTGAGCCCGATCACTGGTGCACGCCGTACCGAATGAGCCCGCCAAACGGTGCGCCCGGCACCACTGATCACCCGCGGACCTGCCGACCCGATCACGGTGCACGCCGTACCGAATGAGCCCGCCAAACGGTGCGCCCGGCACCACTGATCACCCGCGCCCGCGACCCGATCACGGTGCACGCCGTACCGAATGAGCCCGCCAAACGGTGCGCCCGGCACCACTGATCACCCGCGGACCCGCGGACCCGCGCACCGGATCACCGGTGCGCGCCGTACCGAATGAGCCCGCCAAACGGTGCGCCCGGCACCACTGATCACCCGCGGACCCGCGCGCCGGATCACTGGTGCGCGCCGTACCGAATGAGCCCGCCAAACGGTGCGCCCGGCACCACTGATCACCTGCGGACCTGCCGAGCCCGATCACCGGTGCACGCCGTACCGAATGAGCCCGCCAAACGGTGCGCCCGGCACCACTGATCACCCGCGGGCCGGCTCACCGGCGCGCTCGGCAACCGACCATTTCCGCCGTTCCGCACATATCGGTCACCCGGCGGGGGAACATCAGGGAAGCGCCGCTCGTTGGTGCGCCGACCGATCCGCCCCGCCGTTGAGCTGCCTGGAGGCTGCCGCGTGTCCACCACGTCCGACTACCGCGAGGTCGCACCGCCCACAGCTCCTCCGCCGCCGGCGCAGCCGCCCCAACGCAAAGGCCCCTCGTACCGGTTGCTGACCGCGGTCGCCGTGGTGGTGCTGGTGCTGTTCGGACTGAACCAGCTGGAAGGGCTGCTGCCGTCGCTGCACAACCCCTTCCGGACCCACACCGTGGACGCCAGCTCACCGGTGCTGCTCAAGTCGCTCACCAACCTGCACACCTACGACGCGGCGCAGGGCACGTACACCGACGTCGTCGATCTCAAGAAGCACACGGACTACGTGCCCGCCGCGCTCAAGGGCAAGCACGTCACGTTCCTCGCCGTCGGGTCGGCCACCGCGGGCGTCGACTTCTCGGGCCTCACCGCTGCTGACGTGGTCGTGGACAAGACGCACCACGCCGTCAGCATCAGGCTGCCCGCGGCGAAGCTGGGCATAGCCACCGTCGACGTCGGCAAGAGCCACATCCTCAGCCAGGGCAGTGGTCTGTTCGACAAGCTGGGCGACCTGTTCGGGTCGAAGGGCTCGGACGCCCAGCTCTACCAGGTCGCCCAGCAGCGGATCTCCGCCGCGGCCGCCGGAGACTCGGCGATCCTGCAGCGGGCGCAGGCCAACACCACGGCCATGCTCAAGACGCTGACCACTCCGCTCGGCTTCCCGAACCTGACCGTCACGTACGGCCAAGCTGGCTGAGGCCCGTGTCACCGCTGCCCGTCGCCGGGCAGCGGTGCGAAGCTCAGGCTGCGCCGATGAAGCCGACGGTGTCGAGCAGCCGCTGCGAGAAGCCCCACTCGTTGTCGTACCACCCGACGACCTTGACCGTGTTGCCAGCGATCGACGTCAGGCCGGCGTCGAAGATGCACGAGGCCGGGTTGTTGACGATGTCGCTGGAGACGATCGGGTCCTCGGTGTAGTCGAGGATGCCGCGCAGCTGGCCCTCCGCAGCAGTGCGGAACGCCGCGTTGACCTCGGCGACCGTCGTCGGCCGGCTCACGGTCACCGTCAGGTCGGTCGCGGAGCCGGTGATGACGGGCACCCGCATCGCATAGCCGGCGAGCAGCCCGTCGAGCTCGGGCAGCACCCGGCCGATGGCCTTGGCCGCGCCGCTGCTGGTCGGGACGATGTTGTTGGCCGCCGCGCGGGCCCTGCGCAGGTCCTTGTGCGGCCCGTCCTGCAGGTTCTGGTCCTGGGTGAAAGCGTGAATCGTCGTCATCAGCCCGCTGTCGATGCCGACCGCCTCGTGCAGCACCTTGGCCAGCGGAGCCAGGCAGTTGGTGGTGCACGACGCCGTGGACACGATGTGGTGGCGGTCGGGGTCGTAGAGGTGATGGTTGATCCCGTACGCGATGGTCAGGTCGTCACCGTCGGCCGGGGCCGAGACCACAACCTTGCGGGCGCCGGCGTCGAGGTGCTTGCGCGCAGCCGCGGCCTTGGTGAAGGCGCCGGTGGACTCGATGACCACGTCGACGCCCAGCTCGGCCCACGGCAGGTCGGCCGGGTCGCGCTCCGCGAACGCCTTGATCTTGAGGCCGCCGACCAGCAGGCCTTCGTCGGTGACCTCGACCCGCTCGGGGAGGCGGCCCAGGACGGTGTCGTAGCGCAGCAGGTGGGCCAGGGTAGCCGGATCAGCGAGGTCGTTGACCGCCACGAACTCGAGGTCGTCGTCGCGGAGCAGTGCACCGCGGAGGACGCTGCGGCCGATGCGCCCGAAGCCGTTGATGGCAATGCGTGTGGTCATGGGTCTCTCCTCGGTCGACGCTGGGGGCAGCGCTGTGGCTAACTGGGTAAAGTAGTATTACCGGTTAGGTGACGGGTCCAGCCTCCCTCTCGCGTGCTAACCTGTCAAACCAATTGAGCCAGTTAGGGGACCGGACGTGACCGACGACGAGCTGCTGCTCGCGTTGCTCAACAGCACCCCGGTCGAGCAGGGCATCGGCACCGACGTGCTGGCCGACGTCGCCACCGGCTGCGCCTGGCTCGCTGACCGGGGCGGCGTCGGGTCTTTGATAGAGCTGCGAGTGACTCGCACCGCCCGCGACCTGCTCCAGGCGATCGTGCGCGGCGAGGCGCAGGTGGCCGACGTGGGGCTGCTCCTGCGCGGGGTCCGGCAGGAGCCGGTGGCTACCGCTGACGGCCTGACCTGGGTGGTACTGGCCCCGGAGTACCGGCTGCTCGCCGTGCGGGCCGCGCTCGCCTGGGCAGCGCTGCACGGGACCAGCCCCGGCCGGCTGCGCCCGTGCGCCAACCCGGAGTGCCGGCTGTTCATGCTGGACCGCAGCAAGGCCAACACCGGACGTTGGTGCTCGATGGCCCGTTGTGGAAACCGGCTCAAGGCGCGACGCCACTACAGCCGGTCGCAGCAGCTCGAGGCGACCAACCGCTAGGCCGCCCGCTCAGGCCATTGCGGCGGCGATGTCCGCAGCGAAGGTGTCGATGTCCTGCACCGTGGTGTCGTACGAGGTCATCCAGCGCACCTCGCCGGTGTGCTCGTCCCACACGTAGAACTTGTGCTTGCGCTGCAGAGCCACCGTGACGTCCGGCGGGAGTACGGCGAACACCGCGTTCGCCTGCACCGGGCGGTCGACCCGTATCCCGTCGATGGCACTGACAGCGGTGAACAGCCGCTGGGCCATCGCGTTGGCGTGCGAGGCGTTGCGCAGCCATAGGTCCCCACCGAGCAGCGCCTCGAACTGCGCCGAGACGAAACGCATCTTGGACGCGAGCTGCATCGCCGACTTGCGGAGGTACTCCGGCCCCACGACGACCTCGGGGTTGAGGACGACGATCGCCTCGCCGAACATCAGCCCGTTCTTGGTCCCGCCGAAGGACAGCACGTCGACACCGACATCTGTGGTGAACTCCCGGAACCGTCGGCCGAGAGTTGCCGCGGCGTTGGAGATCCGGGCACCGTCGAGGTGTACGACCATGTTCTTGCTGTGGGAGTGCTCGCAGATCGCCGCGATCTCCTCGACGCTGTAACACGTACCCAGTTCGGTGGTCTGCGTGATCGAGACCACCCGTGGCTGCGAGCGGTGCGGATCGCCGAAGCCCCAGGCATGTTCGTCGATCAGGTCGGGTGTGATCTTGCCAGAGGCGGTCTGCGAGCTCAGCAGCTTGAGCCCGGCGACCTTCTCCGGCGCACCGCCCTCGTCGACGTTGATGTGTGCGCTGGAGGCACAGATGACCGCCTCCCAGCGACGGGTCAGCGACTGCAGCCCGATGACGTTGGCGCCCGTGCCGTTGAACACGGGGTAGACCTCGGCCTGCTCGCCGAAGTGATCGCGGAACACCTGACGCAGCCGCTCGGTGTAGACGTCGTCCCCGTACGCCACCTGGTGTCCTCCGTTGGCAACGGCGATCGCCTCGAGCACCTCCGGGTGGGCCCCTGCGTAGTTGTCGCTGGCAAAGCTGCGCAGCTCGGGGTCGTGGCGCTGCTCAATGGTCACCGGTGCACTCCTCCAACGACGGGGCGGTAAGGGTCAAGCCTAGGCGGCAGTGATGCCGGCGGCCGACTCGACCACCTCGCCGAGCTTGCGCCGCAGCGCCTCGTAGAAGACATTGAGCGGAAACTCGTCCGGCAGCACCACGTCGACCATCTTGCGCGGCTCCTCCTGGTTGGGCAGCGCCATGATTCCCTGAGCCCAGACCGATGCCGGATTGGCTGGTACGTAACGGGAAACGAACTCGTGCGCCGCCATCCAGTGTCCAACCTTCGAGCGATCGATGCCGTCGTGGTAGAGCTTCTCGACTTCCTCGCACAGGTCGACGACAGCGCCAGGCAGCCGGGTCCAGTCCAGTGACAGCGCGTTGTCGGTCCAGCGCAGCACCCCGGCGCGGTGCAGGTAGGAGAACAGCAGCTGGCCACCCAGACCGTCGTAGTTGCGCACGCGGCTGCCGGTGATCGGGAACCGGAACAACCGGTCGAAGACGATGGCGTGACGGACCAGCGCGGCGTGCGGCTCCCCGTCCGCCTCAAGGGTCAACGCGGAGCGGAAAGCGTTGAGGTCGCAGCGCAGCTCTTCCAGCGCGTACATCCAGAACGGCATCCGCTGCTTGATCATGAACGGGTCGAACGGCAGGTCACCATGGCTGTGCGTACGGTCGTGCACCAAGTCCCACAACGCAAACGTCCCCTGCGCCAGCTCCTGGTTTCCGAGCAGGCGTGCCGCGTCCGGCGGGACGGCCAGTCGCAGGGTCGAGGCGGCAGCAGTGCTGACCCTGCGGAACCGCGCGGCCTCACGGTCGCAGAAGATGCCGCCCCACCGATATTGCGGCACTTCGCGAACCGCCACCGTCTCCGGGAAGAGCACCGCAGAATGCGTCGCATAGCCCTCGGTGAAGTCGATGAAGGTGATGGGGACGAACATCGGGTTGTCGTAGCCCGAACGCTCGACGTCGGCAAGCCAGGACGGCCACATCACCCGTACCAGCAAGGCTTCGAGGTTGCGGTCCGGGTTGCCGTTCTGGGTGTACATCGGGAACAGCACCAGGTGCTCGCGCCCGTCGACACGTTGGAGGTCGGGGCGGAACTCGAGCAGTGAGTCGAGGAAGTCAGGCTTGCCGAACCCAGCCCCGGCCCACCGCTCCAGGTCCGAGGTCACCTGAGTGAGATAGTCGGCGTCGTAGGAGAATCGCGGCGCGAGAGTCCTTATGCAGCCGACGATCTCGGCGATGAGCTCGCTGGCGGCGGACAGCTCCAGCAGCGCCGGATCGACCGAGCCGTCGGCCAGCTGGCCCGCCCGCAGCGTCGACACCGCAGCCTTCAAAGCCAGCCAGGCCGGGTCGCTGGCCGTCATGTCAGCGACGGACGCGGACACCTCAGCGGGACGCCCGTCCAGTCGCCCGCCAGCGGCCCATGCGACCGTGTTGGTCCACAGCTGGGCGTGCTCGAAGTCGCCGATGCTGTCGTCGCCGAACAGGTCGGAGTCGGCGAACACCGCCACCCGGCCGGCACCGGCCTCGACGGTCAGCGCCAACGGCAGCTGGGCCGGGTCGGCGGTCGGCGAGGTCCGCGCCAGCACCAGCGCATCGGCGGCCTCGAGCACGCCGGCGCGATAGAAGCAGGCGGACGTGACACCGGCCAGCAGGTCCTCGGACGCGAGGACGGGGTGGGGCACCAGGTCCGCCATGACCCACGTCGCCACGCCCTGGTAGTTGGCCTTGTCCTGCACCGTGGTGGTGCGGATGTGGACGCCGAACCGTGCGAGGAGGTCGTTCAGGTTGTTGCCGTACTTGTCCTGGTCGCACTCCCCCAGCACCACCAGGCCGCCTCCGGCCCGCACCCACGCCTCGATCGCGTCGATCTCCGCGACGTCGAGAACCGGCGAGCCCAGCCAGGTGGTCCGCTCCCACGCCGCCTCCGACGGATGGGCGAGGACGATCACGTCGTACGGGTCCAGCGCATCGCCGACGAACAGCCCCTCGACCTTGGCCGAGACCTCGTGGCCGCGGTGGCGCAACAGCTGCGCTGCCTGCTGATAGCTGGCATCGGCGGCGTTGGCCGGATTCATCCGCTCGGGGATGCCGGGCCGGATGCTCCAAGCATTGGCATGGCTCTCGTCGAACAGCACGTTGGCAAGAATCTTCACCGTACGGCTCCTGTCTACCGATAATCTCGCAAGACATGGAGATTGTACGCGAAATCCTCCTGCCATGGCAGGCCTCTGGCCGCCTCCCTGCGCCCACGACCACTCCGCCGGATAGGTTTGTGCGAATCGAGGCGAGGCGGCATTCCCCCATGACACTGCGCAGGGCAGGCAATCGGCAGGCGTTCCTCATCGGCTGGGTGTCCGGAGCCAGGGCCAGCTTCGGCCCGGTGGCCCTGGCGCTGAGCCACGGCAAGCCTCCGAGCGCCTTGCGCAGGATCCGTTCGGGCGTCAGCCTGCTGTCGGCCGGGAGCGAGGTGGTGGTGGACAAGCTGCCCCAGACCCCGAGCCGGCTCAAGCCAGGGGCACTCGGCGCCCGGATGGTGTCCGGCGGTGTCGCTGCTGCCGGGCTTGCCAGGCGTCGCGGCGAGCCGCTGATCGTGGCCACTTCTTTCGGCGCGGCCGGCGCGCTCGCGGGGTCCCTGGCCGGCAACGGCTGGCGACGCCTGGCCGCCAAGCACGCGCCGGACTGGCAGGCCGGCGTCGCCGAGGATGCGTTGGCGGCGCTGCTCGCCTGGGGAGTCACCCGCCGGCTGAACGCGCCTGACGGCGGAGAAGACGTACCTACTGCTGGGCGGTGATCGTCACCCCGCGCACCACGTGATCGTCGGTGTGGACGTCGCTGCTGGCCGTGAACCCGGCATAGACCATGCTCGGCAGCGTGACGGCGAGCGACAGCTTCTGCACACCGTTGACCGAGACCACCACCTTGCCGCTTCCGACGACGATGTCGATCACGTTGGTCTGGTAGCGCAAGCTGGGGATCGCGGTCGAGGTCGCCTGATAGCCGGGCAGCCCCGATGCGTTGCCCCCGGTGGCGATACCGACGAAGTTCGCCGAGACCTCGCCCGTGTCCCGGTAGGTGTCCATCGCCACGGTGATGCCCGGAATGCCGACGAATCCGAGCCCGCCGTCGTGACCACCGAGGGCACTGCTTTGACCCTTGCTCGCGTCGACCAGGGTGAAGGTCTCACCGTCCTGGCCGCCACCGTTCGAGATCGACTCGGTGAACGTTGCGTGGATCGCCGTGGTCGGGATCGGGGTGGCGTAGAACGACGAACCGGCCAGGTGCGCCTGCCCAGCCTTGGTCAGCATCAGGTCCGTCCCCTTGAGTACGGCTGTGCCGTTGCGTACCCAGCCGGCAGCGGTCGGCGCCGGCAACGTGATCACACTGGGCGGGGGCGACCCCGAACCCGGCGTGGTGATGGTCACGTCACGGACCAGCTGCTTGTCAGTGCCGGTGCCCGTCCCTGCGGTGAACGCAAGGATCGCTGTCGGGTTGATGTGACCCATCGTCGCCTTGAACGGCGTCCCCCCGTCGATGCTCACCGCCAACAGCCTGGCCGCGATGGTGATGTCGACGCTGTGCGTGCCGGTACGAAGGGATCCGGACAGGCTCTGCGTATTGGCCCACTTGATCGCGTCGAACTGCGGCGAGTCGGCCGACCCGTCCCCGATTCCGGCGAAGTTGCCCGTGGGATCGACACCGTTCTTGTGCGTGTCCAGGGCCACGGTGACGCCGGTGAGCGAGCCGTAGCCGAGCGCGTCACCGGACTGCCCGAGCGACGTGCTGGTGGCCTTGGTGGCGTCGAGCAATGAGAACGTCAAGCCGTCGCCCCCGCTGCCGCCGCTGAGCTGCGCGGTGAAGTGCACGTGCAGTCCGTCGGTCTTGACCGCCGTCGGGTAGACGGCGTCACCCGCCTGGTTCGCCGTGGCAGGAGTCAGCACGACGTCCGTGCCGCTGAGGGCCGCCGACCCGTTGAGGTGCCAGCCTCCGGCAGCGGGCGAAGGGATCGAGGTGGTGGTGGACACCGGAACGCCGACGCCGGTGAACTTCACGAGTACGGCCCCCTGCCCGTCGTCGCCGGTGATCGAGTACTGCTCGGTGTCCGTCCCCAAGGCCGTGGGTTTGAACGTGATCGACTGCACCACCGAGTCGCCTGGCGAGATCTGCTGACCCTCCGACACAGGGGTCGCGGTGGTGAACTCGCCTGCTGGCGGTGCAGCCTTGGTCAGCGTCAGCTCGATGTTGCCCGTGTTGGCAATCGTGAACGTCTTGGTCACCGATGATCCGAGCGGAACCGAGCCGTAGTCGACCGGGTTGGGCGTGATCGACAGGTGCGACGCGCCGGTCACGGCCGTGCCGGTTAGCGGAACCGTGACGTTGCCCGCGTCGCTGTCCACCTCCAGCGACCCGCTCTGGGCGCCCTCCGTCGTGGGCGTGTCGGTCACCGACACCGAGACCGAAGCACCGGCGGCAAGGGTCGACCCGGTTGCCGGAAGACCGGTCGCGACAAAGTCTCCTGTGGGCGCGGTCGACCCGGTGACGGTCACGGAAGACGTACCTGTGTTGGAGATCGTGACGCTCGCGGTCTTGTGCGCACCGGTGGGTACGGTGCCGAAGCCGAGCGTCGACGGAGTCGCCCCGAGTCCGGCCTGAGTGCCGGTCCCGTGCAGGTCGAACGGCACCGTGCCCGCGCTGGTGGCAAATGTGAGGCTGTCGTCAGCCCCACCCGGCCCGCTCGGCGAGAACGTCACCGGGACGCTGAGGGTGCCCCCGGCGTTGAGGTCGACCGGCAGCGTCGGCGCGTTCACCGCGAAGGGGGCATGCGTGGTGATCGCCGTGATGGTGGTGGACTTCGTGGCCGTGACGGTGACCGTCGCCTGCTTGCTGCTGCCGACGGCCACATTGCCGAAGTCGGTCGGCGAGGAGTTCAGCGACGAGGTGGTCGGCCGCCCGTACGCGAGGACCTTGCCGTCGCGGGTGCCGACGTAGACCCGGCCGTTGTTGGTTGTCGGCGTGGTGAACTTGGCGGCCGTACCGATCGGCGCCGACCAGATGAGCTTGAGCGCATTGTTGGCCGGCAGCGCGTTGTAGGCCTGGAGGACGCCGTTCGCGCCAGTGCCGCCGCTGCTGTAGACCTCCCAGACGACGGCCGAGCCGGAGGTGGTGCCGGTCGAGGTGACCTCGGGCGAGCCCGAGGTGTAGCCGTACAGCTGGGACGTGTGACCGGCATCGGAGAGCGAGGGCAGGCCGTTGCCGTCGACACCGATCTTCAATGCCCGGACGTAGCTGCCGTTCTCGATGTCATAGACGTAGCCGCCATCCCCACCCCACAAGGCGAAGTGGCCCCACATGCCGCCGTGCGGGCCGATCGGCGCACCGACCGAGGCGTCCGTGCCACCGGGGCCCTGAGCGTCGCCACCGAGGTTGTCCCGGTCCAGCAGGAAGATCCGGCCCTCCTTGCCGTCCTGCACCAGCAGATGAGGGTGGGCGGGAGTGCCGAACTGGTCGGGCAGCGCGAGAGGGCCACCGGAGCCGAAATCGACGTCGTCCTGGTCGAGCTTGGTGTTGTTGGCCGGGCTGAAGAAGTCCTTGGCGGTAAGGGTTCCGTCGCCGTTGACCTGCAGCCGGACGACCGACTCCGCGAGGTTCGCCGGCGGCGACGAACCGGGACCGGGCGCCGGCGAGAGCCCGTTGCCGGTGGTCAGGAAGATCCGGCCCGGCCCGTCGGAGACCAAACCGGCGCCCGCCTGCCAGATGCCGGCCTCGCCGTTGGATGTGCCGGCTTCGGCAGACCACATGGTCGACATGGCGGGAGTCGTCGTCTTCACACCAGCCACTGTTCCGACGTACGAGCCGTAGTCGCAGTGACTGGCGAAGGCCACATAGACCACGCCGTCCAGGAGCAGCAGACCTGCGCGCTGACCCGCAGTCTCGGCGTCGAAGGTGCGGGTGGGGTCATTGCTCGGATGCCCGGCGATCTTGACCGGCCAGCCGGCGCGCTCGGCGCCGGTCAAGGGGGCGATCGCGTGCATGTAGATGTTGGGGTGCTGCAGGTCCGGACCATCGTTGACCTTGGCCACGAAGTACACCGAGTCGGTGGCGGCGTCATAGACGGGTGTGCTGGTGATCCCGATGTTCGGCGTAAGGTCACCGCAGCCGAGGACGGAGGACGGCCACGGCGTACCGACGTTGCGCTGCCAGAGGATCGCGCCGGTCTCCGGGTTGAGGCCGTAGACGTTGTTGTTCTCGGTGGCCGCGATGACCGTGTTCTTGACCACCAGCTGGTCGGAGTAGACCTGGCCGCTGAGCTGGGTGGAGAACAGCAGGCCGAAGTCGGATGCCGCCACCGACGAGGGGCTCAGACCCGGTTCGTTCGGGTCCCAGGAGGTGCGCGCGTTGTCGTTCTGGTTGGTGACGACGTCGGCCGTTGCCTCGATCGGCAGGGCGACGGCCGTGCCGATCAGCACCACCAACGGCGCCACGATCCCGATCGTCCGTCGGCGGAAACCTCTTCGCATCGTCGTTCCCTTGTCCCCGCCGGTCGCCCCGGTCCGCGCAACACCCGCCGGCACAATGTGGCACCAGCCTGCTGGACGGTAACAGCAGCGACACCTCAGTGGAAGGGTGTCCGGTCACTCTCTGCGACATTTTGCGGCCAAAGCGGGCTAATTCTCCCAGACGATTCTTAGAATCTCATTACTGTCCGTCGCCGTGGACGATGCAACGACCACCTTGGTTACTGAGCGTGACCGGACGGACCCAAATCATCCTTGCGCAGCCGAACGGCGTGTGCGGCGGCTCAGCTGCGGGCCGCTCCGGCCGCTGCGGTGACCCTGGCCGGCTCGATGATGGACTGCTGCAGACGTCGCACGGCGTCCAGGTGGTCGCCGGTCCAGATCATCCGCACGGCCGTCGCAGTAGCCATCCGGTCTTCCCCGGTGAGGTCCCGCCGTACGGCGTCAACCAACCGGCCGTCCGCCACCTCGTCGCGCTCCAGCGCGTCACGCAGCTCGCCGTGGTCGAGCAGATGGCCGGCGAGCTCGGCGTACCAGAGCTGCACCACGTCAGCGGAACCTTGCAGCACGGCTCGGGCACCGGCCCGGTCGCCGCTGGGTGCACCGTCGTCGCGCTGCCAGAGGTCGAGGACGGCGTCCCCGGCCAGGCGCACGCCGGCGACACCAGTGACCAGCGTGGTCATGTCGGCCAGCGGCACCGGCTTGGCACCGCGCTCCGCCAGGTAGTTGCGGAAGGTGTCGTCGAGCCGGCGGGCCGCGGCTGCTGCTTTCAGCGCCTCACGGGTCGGAGCGATTGCTTCCCCTGCACCGGTGTCACAACGCACCATCCCGTAGTCCACGGTGGCGACGAGATAGTCGGTGCTGTCGGTGTAGGCCTCGGCCAGCGCCCGGCGCAGCGCTGCGGCCGCGCCTCGCGGCCAGAACAGCAGGCCGACCACGAGGCTGACCGCACAACCGAGCGCGATGTCCTCGATTCGGGTCAGGCCGATCTCCCAGCCTGCCGGCGAGATGATGTTGAAAAGAATGAGGAGTACCAAGGTAAATGCCGCTTGGCCGGCCGCGAAGGACACGACCGCCGGGGCGACTCCGGCGACCAGGATGGCGATCGGCAGGAGGGCCCACAACACGTTGGTGTTGGTGCCGACGAGCTGCAGAATCGCTGCCCCCACGAAGAATCCGGCGATGGTGCCGCCGAGGCCCCGGAGAACGTTCTGGCCGGTGCTCAACGCGTTGGACCGCAGCACCGACAACGTGCCCAGCACGACCCAGAACGAGTGCTGAACGCCGGTGAGATCGGCGACGAGTACGGCCAGGGCCAGACCGACACCGCCGCGCACGCTGTTGTGCAGCCAGACCGAGTGCCACTCGACGTGAGCCGTCGCCCGCTGCGAGGCCGCAGAAAGCGTGCCGGACAAGCCTTCCGGCTGCCTGCCGAGCATCCGCTCGACCCAGCTCCGCCTTTCTGCGGACGCCGTCAGGTCGATGTTGTCCGCAATCGCTGAGGTCGCGAAGCTCAGCTCCTGGGCGCGGAAGCTCGGGTCCAGCGAGCTGACGAAGGCCGTGGCGCCGTCCACACCTTCGGCCTCTTCCGGCAGCCGCGTCAGCGACTTCAGCTCCAGCTGGGCGAGCGCGTCGGTGAGGTCACCCTTGGCGTGCCGAAGTGGCGCCGGATCGCCGCCGGTCACCTCGAGCAACGCGCCGCCGCGTTCGAGCACGGCTGCCGCTGCCAGCTTGACCTCGCACGGATCGTGGTGGGCGCTCAGCGGCCCTTTGGCCAGCGCCGACTGCAGCACGATCCGGTTGAGCCATCCGAGCTCGTCGACCAGCCGGACCACTGTACGGGCGGACGTACTCAAGCCAGTGGGACGGTAGGGGGTCGCGAGGAACGTCTTGTGCAGTGCGGCCAGCGCCTGGTCCGAGGCCTCGGCCGCGTGACGGAAATCCTCGGCGTACTCAGCCTGCCCGTCACCAAGTCGGAACGTGACCTCTGCCCGCAGCCGCGCGGCAAGCGCCTTGCAGGCATTGCTGGCGGCGACCCGCAACGGTTCGCGTACCGGAGCCGGCCACAGGATCCCGACCGCCACCACCGAAACCGCGGCCGCCATGCCCCAGCCGGCCATCCGCGCCCACACCGACGACACCGGCCCCGGCAATGTCAGCGGCAGGATGAACCCGAGCAGCAACGACGTGGTGGCGGCGGCCAGCACCGAGCTGACCACCCCGACGAAGATCAGCGCGAAGCCCACGACGGCCATCGCGATCACACTCACCGCGGTGTTCCGGGACAGCAGCGTGCCGAGGAAGACCAGGGCGCAGCCGGCTATCCCGAGGAAGAACTGGGACTGCAGCCGAATGCGCATGGGCCCGCTGAAGTCGACCAGCAACAACATGGCGAACGAGCCGAAAGCGGCGAACGTGGCGACCTGCGGGTCGTCGAGAACCTTGTCCCCGAAGGCGAACAGCAGCGGCATGATGATCGCGGTGCGCCCTGCCCGTCGAAGGGCCACGTAGTCGCGGTCGTGCTGCGCGAGCCACTGCAACGGGTGCATCCGATCCGCCCTCCCAGTCGTGCCCGAACCCCATCCTTGCGTGAGCGGGAAGCCGCCGACAAACCGGTGGCAGGATGGGACCTGCACCCGACTCCGAGGAGCGCAACGTGACCGACTTCCCGCGCATGATCACCGAAGACAACCACATCGAACCCGTGCCCCGGCGGATCAGGGCGATGCTCGGCGGCAGGATGGTGCTGGACACGACGAGGGCGATGTACGTGTGGGAGCTGCCGATGTTCCCGCAGTACTACATCCCCGCCGCCGACGTGGTGCCGGGCCTGCTCGTGGACGAGGGCCACGTACAGAAGGTGCGCCGGGGGACGACGAACCGGGTCGGACTGCGGGTAGGCGACGTCCACCGGCCAGCCGCTGCGAGCGTCTACGGCGAGGACGCGCTCGAGGGTCTCGTCGACATGGTGCGCTTCGACTGGGACGCCATGGACGCGTGGTTCGAGGAGGACGAGGAGGTCTTCGTCCATCCCCGCAACCCGTACACCAGAGTCGATGCGCTGCGCTCGACCCGCACCATCCGGATCGAGCTCGACGGCGTGGTGCTGGCCGAGTCGTCGTCGCCGGTGATGGTCTTCGAGACCGGGCTGCCGACGCGCTACTACCTGAACCGGACCGAGATCAACTTCGAGCACCTGGTGCCGGCGGACCTGGTGACCGCCTGCCCGTACAAGGGGCGGACCACCGGCTACTGGTCCGTCGTGACCGGGCAGGGGACGTACGAGAACCTCGCCTGGGTGTACGACTTCCCGACCCACCTGATGCTGCCGATCGCCGGGCTGATCGCGTTCTACAACGAGAAGGTGGACATGTTCATCGACGGCAAGCCGGTGGAGCGTCCGGTCACACACTTCTTCTGAGCCGGGGGCTTCTGCGTGCAGCCCCGGTCGATGCCTGCCCCGTGAATGTGGGCCAACCGTCGCCCACCGACGGTTTCCCCGCATTCACGCAACCGCCAAGAGGTGGACGGGTTCCACGCCAGGGATGCCGGGCCGCGGCCGCCGGACCGCACCGTGAATGTGGGCCAACCGTCGCCCACCGACGGTTTCCCCGCATTCACGCAACCGCCAACACGGTACGGGCGGGAGCGCGTCAACCGGCGAGGGGTGGACGGCCAGCATGGGTGCCCGCGGCTCCGACCCGCGGGCACCCATGCGACCTTGCGCTGCCGCTTACGGCCAGGGGGTGGGGGCCGGCGGCACGACGACCGGCGGCCGGTCATCGCAAGTGATCGTGTTCGGCAGCTCCCACGACGCCATCCACGGACCTGTGGTGCCGCCGCCGTCGTTGCCGCCGTTGTCGACGACGCTGAACTCCGAGCCGGCCGGGGTGAAGTGGAACGACCCGCAGTTGTTGATGCCGACGGCACCGACGTTGCGAGCGTCCACGTTCTCGAAGCTGGCCGACCCGGCCGCCCTGGCAGAGAGCACCGACGTCCCGGTGCCGTCCACCTTGACGTCCTTGAAGTGGACGTTCGTGATCGAGTACAGGTCCTTCACCGGGAAGTCGGAGACGAACATGATCGCGTTGTAGGTGTTGTCGAGGAAGTTGTCCCCGACGACCTCCACGTCCGCGTCGATGTTCTTCTCCAGCGCGTAGATCCAGATCGCGCCCAGGCCGATGTTCCAGTTCAGCTCGAACGTGCCGGCCCGCACCGTCGTGTTGTTGGTGATCCACTCGTGCCCGGTGAACGCCTCGGAACCGAAGCGCGAGCCGAGCTGGATGCCACTTCCCTCGCGGACCGGGTCGGCGATCAGGTTGTTCGACACGGTGTTGTCGGTGCCCCCGTAGAGCGCGACTCCGTTGGCCAGCACCGGTGTCTGGACGGTGTTGTGGTCGAAGGTGTTGTTCGCGTCCTCGGTCTTCTCCGACCACATGGCAAGTGCGTCGTCACCGGTGTTGCGGATGAAGCTGTTGGTCACCGAGGAGTTCGTGACGCCGGTGTGGAAGTTGACACCATCGGCGATCAGGTCGGCTTCCTGGATGTTGGAGATCTTGAGGTTGTTGGCCGGGCCGTCGATCCAGATGCCCACCTTGGTGTGGTGGATGTAGAGACCGTCCACGGTGGAGTCCGAGAGCGCACCACCGATGCCGTTGACCTGGTCCAGGTCGATGCGCTCGCGGACGTCGCCCTCGATGGCGAAGTCCTTGAGGTGGACGTTGGAGCTGCCGCCGTCGGCCACGTACTTCCCGTAGAAGCCGACTCCGGTGTGCACCGAGCCGTCAGCCGCCGGGGAGCTCAGGGTCACCTGGTGCCCCTTGAAGATCGTGTACCAGCTGCCAGCACCCTCGATCGTCACGTTGTCGACGATGATGTGCCGGCTGACTTGGTACGTGCCCGGCGGGACGTAGACCGGCAGGTGCCACTTCTTCGCGAAGGCGATCGCTCGGTCGATGGCATCGGCCGAGTCGTGCCGCCCGGTCGGGTCGGCGCCGAACAGCCGCGCGTTGGCCGCTGCCAGGACCACCTTCGGCGGGGCGACGACCTGCGAGTCCAGCAGGTCGATCGTGTACGTCACGGCGCTGCCAGCGGGCACCTGCAGCCGCACCCTGGAGCCGGCCGGGTAGGTCCGGTTCAGCTTGACCCGCTGCTCGTCGTAGAAGTGGTTGGGCCGGAACGGAGTCGCGAACACCGGCGTCGGGGTCGTCTGGTTCGGCACGCACGAGCACTCGGTGGCCCACCAGTCGGGGTGGAGCACGTCGGCGTTGGGGTCGTTGCTGAACGGGTACTCGTTGTACAGCCACGCATACTGCGACGTCAGGATCGGCGTCGCGACCCGATGGCGGTTGACCAGCAGGCTGATGGGCGCAGTGATGCCGCCGCCGTTAGCAGCGTCGGGGATGCTGTAGCGCACGGTCACCGCGTTCGCCGCCTTGGGCAGGGTGAACTCGACGTACTGGCCGGGTGCCTTCAGCTGGACTGCGGAGCGACCCGAGGCCTCAGCGGGCAGGGTGTACGCGGCGGTGGACGGGCCGATGATCGTGCCGTTGGTGGTGGCGGCTTCGGCCTCCTGCTCGACGAAGCCGACGTCGGCGCCGCGCCCGGCGGTCAGCGACGGCGCGAGCGCGGCCCTGGTGGCGACACCAGCGGGCGAGGGGCCGGCGTTGGCTGCTGCCGGCGCGATCGCGAGGCTGGTTCCGACCGCCGCGGCCAGCACTGACGCGGTCAGTACGGCGCTCGGCCTGCGACGGGTCCCGGTGCGGCCGACCCATCCGGTGATCTTGGACATGGACAACTCCCTGGCGACGATGCCTGGCCGACCGGTACACAGTCGGATGACGAGGGCTGACCATAAGGCTACGAAAGGGACAGCACAAGTCCCCTGTCGAACATATTCGGAAGATCGTCAACTTGTGCCATTCTTGCGTCGATTTCTTGCAAACCCTTGCGTACACCTGACCTGCTGCAGAATGAGACGGTGACCTTGCTCCCGTACGGCACCGCGATCGAGACGTCATGACCGGGCGCAGGGTGCTGGTCACCGGCGCGGCCGGTCGGCTGGGCAGCCGGGTCGTCGCCGAGCTCACCAGCCGCGGAGACCGGGTCGTCGGGCTCGTCCAGTCGCCAGCCGGCACCGAGCGACTCGAGTCATTGGAACGTTTCGAAGTGGGCAACGCCCACAACCCGGAGGTCGCGGCCGCGGCCGTGGCCGGCGTGGACGCGGTCGTTCATCTCGCGGCGATCCCGGCACCAGGGCTCGACCGCGACCACATCGTCTTCGGCAACAACACGCTGGCGACGTTCTGCATCCTCGATGCCGCAGCAAAAGCGGGCGTCCGTACAGCCGTGATCGCCTCGAGCTTCTCGGCCACCGGACTGCCGTTCTCCCCGTACGGCGCGGAGCCGCAGTGGCTGCCCATCGACGAGGCGATGCCGACGCAGGCGGCCGACCCGTACGCGCTGTCCAAGATCACCGATGAGGCGACGGCCGCGACGATCAGCCGGTCCAGCGGCATGACGACGACGGCACTGCGGCTGCCGTTCCTGGCCACACCGGACGACCGACTGGCCGAGCAGGCGGCTACCCTCGCCGCGAACCCCGGCGTCGGTCGCGCGGACCTCTGGTCCTACCTCGACACCCGCGACGCGGCCTGCGCGGTGGCGATGGCCCTGGACCGCACCGGCGGCGACTCGATGGTCATCGGCGTCGGCGCACCCGACAACCTCACGCCCTACCCGACCGAGGCACTCCTGGACCGGTTCCTTCCATCGGTGCCCAGGCGACGTAGATTCGCCGGGCGGGACACGCCGATCGACCTGACCCTCGCAATGCAGGTCCTCGGGTTCCGAGCCCAACACCCCTGGCCGGTGCAGCCGCGTGAGCTGCCCGGAGCGGACAACCCCGGAATGGACCCGGCATGACCGACACTGACGGCCTCGAGGCACTCACCGCCGCGCCATGGGCCAACCGCGACAACCTGCGCATCACCGGGTTGCGCGCAATAGTGACTGCCCCACAAGGGATTCCGCTCGTCGTGGTTCGAGTCGACACCAACGAACCAGGGTTGTACGGCCTCGGCTGCGCGACCTTCACCCAACGGTTCCACGCCGTCGTCGCCGCGGTCGAGCAGCACGTGGCGCCGCTGGTGATCGGCCGTCACCCCGCGGACATCGAGGACATCACCCGCATGGTGCACCTGTCGTCCTACTGGCGCGACGGGCCGGTGCTCAACAACGCCCTGTCCGGCCTCGACATGGGACTGTGGGACATCGCTGGCAAGCGAGCCGGGATGCCGGTGTACGAGCTGCTGGGCGGGCGCGTCCGGACGGCGGTCCCGACCTACGCCCACGCCTCCGGCCGTGACATCGAGGAGACCCTCGACAGTGCCCGCGGTCTGGTTGCCCGCGGCTGGCGGCACATCCGGCTCCAGGTGGGGCAGCGCGGCGGCGGGTCCTACGGCGCAACTCCGGCCTCAGGCGACTACGCCGGGCGCCCGCACCCTGGCGGCTGGGACGTCGAGACCTACTTGCGTTCAACACCAGCGCTTTTCGAGGCGGGCCGCAGCGCCCTCGGCAACGAGGTCGAGCTGATCCACGACGTCCACAGCCGGCTGACGGCCAAGGACGCGGTCCGGCTGATGCGGTCGCTGGAGCCGTACGGGCTGTTCTTCGTGGAGGACGTGGTGGCTCCCGACTTCTATGACCGGCTGCCGGAGATCCGCGCCGCCTCCCCCGTACCGCTGGCAGTCGGTGAGCAGCTGTCCTCGATGCCGACCGCCGTGCGGATGGTGCGCGAGCTGGGCGTGGACTACCTCCGCGTGCACGTCTCGACCGTGGGCGGCCTCACCCCGGCCCGCAAGCTGACCGCCCTGTGCGAGCTGCTCGGGGTACGGACGGCGTGGCACGGGCCGGGCGACGTCTCCCCGATCGGCGTCGCCGCCAACGTCGCCCTCGACGTGTCGACGCATGCCTTCGGCATCCAGGAGTGCCACGTCTACAGCGATGAGGTGCTCGAGGTCTTCCCCGGCGCACCCAACCCGGTCAACGGCCACCTCTCCCCGTCCGACCAGCCGGGGTGGGGGATCGAGATCGACGAGGAAGCCGCACTGAAGTACCCGCCGAGGCGGTTCGAGTTCGAACGCTGGGCACTGCAGGTGCGGGGCACGGACGGCGCCCTGTCAGCCCCCTGACGTCCGAGCAGCAACGCTGATTCGGCGCACCGCATCGCTCAGAGTATCGGCGCTACAGGCAAAGTTGAGCCGTGCGAAGCCGTCGAAGCCCTGCCCGTACATCGATCCGGGGCTGACCTCGACCTGCGCCGACTCGAGCAGTCGGGCAGCCGGGTCCCGCGCGATCGCGGTGCGACGAAAGTCCAGCCAGGCCAGGTATCCCGCCTGCGGTGCCACCACCGTGACCTCAGGCAACAGCTCAGCCAGCGCTGTCTGCAGGAGCCGCACGTTGTCGGCGAGCGCAGCCGTCAGCTCATCCAGCCAGGGTGCGTCAGCAGCAAAGGCCTCGGCCGATGCGATCGCGCCCAGATGCCCTACGCCGTAGGAAAAGTTGGGCGCGAGGCGGTCGATCAGCTCGCGTGGCCGATCCCCCTGAGCGACGGTCAGTGAGCACTTGAGACCAGACAGATTCCAGGCCTTGGAGGCGCCGCAGAATGCGATGCCGCTACGACGTGCGTTGGCGGAGACGCAGAGGTAGGGGACGAAGTCGTGTGCCGGCATGGTCAGCGGTGCATGGATCTCGTCCGAGAGCACCAATGCGTCGAACTCGTCTGCCAACAGGGCCAGCGCCCTGAGCTCGTCCGGCGCATGCACGCGCCCGACCGGGTTGTGCGGGTGGCAGAGCATTACCGCTCGCGCGCCGGCCAATAGCGCGGCCCGTATCCCTGGAAGGTCGAGGCGGCCGCCCGACTCGAGGTCCACCAGCGGCACGTCCACCGGACGGCCACCGGCTGCGGTGACCCATGCCGCGAACCGCGGGTAGACCGGCGTCATCACAATGACCTCGTCACCCGGTGCCAGCACCGCGCGGAGGATCTCCGTCGCTGCCGTGGCGATGTCGGGGCAGCCGGCGACCGACGAGGGTTCCACGGTCCAACCCCAACGCCGCTCGGCGAATCCGGCAAACGCGTTCTGCAAAGGTTCCGGCCGCCCGGCATAGCCGGTGTCGCCGAGATCGATCGCTGTCCGTAGAGCCGCTGCGACTCCGGGTGACAGATCGACGTCCAGCTCGGCCACGGACAGGGACAGGACGTCGGCCTGGCGACCATCCCACTTGGCACTTGTCCGCGCTCGCAACCGGTCGCTCGGCACGGTCAAAGGCCAGGTCACGTGGCCAGTATCCAGTAGCAGCAGGCTCCCGGCACACGACCACCGGGCGTCCTTACGACTTCTTACAGAAGAATTGTCAGTGCTGACTGCTTGGATTGGTGTTTACCGACATCGCTTAGGCTTCAGGATCGGAGGCACGATGACGGACACCTTGCTCGAAGATCCGAGGATCCCGCTGAGTCTCAGCGCGGCCGAGGTCTATGTGGCGAGCACCTGCTTCAAGACCGGCCCACCGGGCCGGCTCGGCGTCGAGCTCGAGTTTCTCGTGGCTCAGGGCCGAGACTGGTCGCGCCCTGTTGACCATCACGTTGTCCAAGCAATCATTAGCTCCCTGCATCCGCTGCCGGCCGGCGGCACCCTCAGTGTCGAACCCGGCGGTCAGGTTGAGCTGAGCACCACCGTCGCCCCCACCCTTGCGGACGCCGTTGACGCCGCCTCTCGCGACGTCCACGCCCTGCGCGCCGCCTTCGAGGGCGCGGGTCTCCATCTCCTCGGCACGGGGCTCGACCCGCTGCGCGCGCCTGTGCGGGTGACCGAGCATCCGCGCTACGTCGCGATGGAGCACCACCTCGACCAGTGGGGCACCGGCGGCCGCACGATGATGTGCTCGACCGCAGCGCTGCAGCTCACGGTCGAGGCCGGTCACGACGACCTCGACGGCGACGGCGGCATCGCCGAGCGGTGGCACCTGCTGCACGCGCTGGCCCCCGCCCTTATCGCGGCCTTTGCCAACTCCCCCTACCACCACGGCAAACCGTCCGGCTGGAAGAGCTCGCGCCTCGCCGCCTGGCGCAGCATCGACCCATCCCGCACCTCGCCTGCCCGATCACGGTCCGGGCAGGACCCGCGCGAGTCCTACGGGCGCTACGCCCTGGATGCGCGGGTGATGCTCGTCCGACGGCCCGGTGAGGACTGGACAGCGCCCCGGGTCCATGACGTTCCGGGACTGGATCCTCGACCCACCAGCGGATCTGCCCGCCCCCACCGCCGCCGACCTGGCTTATCACCTGACCACGCTGTTCCCACCCGTACGCCCGCGCGGGCCGCTCGAGCTGCGCTGCCTCGACGCCCAGTCCGGCGACGGCTGGCGGGTGCCGACAGCCGTGGTGTCCGCCCTGCTGGACGACCCCCATGCGGCCGATGTCGCCCGAGACCTCGTCCAGCCGGTGCTCGACCAGTGGGACCGTGCCGCGCGAGTGGCCACCGGCGATCCGGCTCTGGCGCAGGCGGCGACCGGTTGCCTGCTCATTGCCTCCGATGCCCTGCAGCGCCAGGGAAGTGCAGACCTGGCAGCCGAGGTCGACGACTTCGTCGACCGCTACACCTCACGGGGACTGTGCCCCGCCGACGATCAGCTCGCCCGACCGCCCTGGGCAACCGACGTGATGGAGACCTCATGCAGATGGGCAACGACACCATGACCTTCCCCTCCGACGACGCACTACGCGAACGGCTCGACCTCGACCTGACCCGTGCCCGCGACCGCACCACCTTGCTCACCGAGGCGGTCGACGACGCCGACCTGGTGGGGGTCCACTCGCCGCTGATGTCCCCGCTGGTCTGGGACCTCGCCCACGTCGGCAACCAGGAGGAGCAGTGGCTGCTGCGCGACGTCGGCGGCCGTCAGCCGCTGCTCGACCCCGCCGTTGACCAGCTGTACGACGCGTTCAAGCATCCCCGCCGGGACCGCCCAGCCCTGCCGCTGCTCGACCCGGTCGAGTCCAAGGTCTACGTCCGCGACGTCCGTGGCCGGGTGATGGATCTGCTCGAACGGGTCCCGTTCGAGGGTAAGCGACTGACCGAGCAGGGCTTCGCCTTCGCCATGATCGTCCAGCATGAGCAGCAGCACGACGAGACGATGCTGGCCACCCACCAGCTGCGCCAAGGTGACCAGGTGCTCTACGCACCGCAGCCGCCGACCGCCGACCCAACCTCTCTGCCGGCTGAGATCCTCATACCAGCAGGGGCTTTCACCATGGGGACCTCGACCGAGCCGTGGGCGCTGGACAACGAACAGCCGGCGCACCGGGTCCACGTCGACGCCTTCTGGATCGACACCGTCCCTGTCACCAATGCCGCCTACGCTGCCTTCGTCTCGGACGGCGGCTACGACGACCCGCAGTGGTGGGCGCCGGCCGGCTGGGTGCATCGCCGCACCGAGGGACTCACGGCTCCACTGTTCTGGATCCGCGAGGGAGGCGGCTGGCTGCGACGGCGTTTCGGCCACGTCGAACCGCTGCCGGACCACGAGCCCGTACTCCATGTCTGCTGGTACGAAGCCGACGCCTACGCCCGGTGGGCCGGTCGCCGCCTGCCGACGGAGGCCGAGTGGGAGAAGGCGGCCAGGCACGACCCGGTCACGGACCGGTCCCGGCGCTACCCCTGGGGCGACACCGAGCCCACGGCCGCCCACGCCAACCTCGGCCAGCGGCACCTGCAGCCGGCGACGTCCGGCGCCTACCCCGAGGGACAGAGTGCCTACGGCGTCAGGCAGCTGCTCGGCGACGTGTGGGAGTGGACCGCGACCGACTTCCACGGCTACCCCGGCTTCCGCGCCTGGCCCTACCGCGAATACTCCGAGGTCTTCTTCGGCACCGACTACAAGGTGCTGCGGGGCGGGTCGTTCGGCACCGACATCTCCGCCTGTCGCGGCACTTTCCGCAACTGGGACTACCCGATCCGACGTCAGATCTTCAGCGGATTCCGCACTGTACGCAACGCGAGCAACGGGGAGCACTGAGCCATGCCGTCATTCCACGTCGACGTCCACCTACCGCCCGACTTCGCCGCCGAGGGGCTGCGCCGTGACGCCCTCGCGGGGCTGACCGCGTCCCCGCGGTCGATCCCACCGAAGTGGTTCTACGACAAGAAGGGCAGTGTCCTGTTCGAGGAGATCACCCTGCTCCCGGAGTACTACCCGACGAGGGCCGAGCGCGAGATCCTCACCCACTGCGCGCCCGAGATCGCCGCAGCCTCGGCCTGCGACACCCTGATCGAGCTGGGCTCCGGGTCCTCGATCAAGACCCAGCTGCTGATCGAGGCCATGGGCGAGCCACTCACCGGCTATGTCGCGCTCGACGTCAGCGAGGACGCCCTGCGCGAGGCCGGCCAGCGGCTCGTCCGCGACCACCCCGGCCTGCGGATCCACGCCCTGGTCGCGGACTTCGAGCACCAGCTGCACCTGCTGCCACGCGGCGACAAACGGCTGATCGCCTTCCTGGGCAGCACGATCGGCAACTTCGAACCAGCCGCCCGGTCATCCTTTCTGGCCTCGTTGCGAGCGCAGCTCGGGCCCCACGACCGGTTCCTGCTCGGGGCCGACCTGGTCAAGTCCGCCGACGTGCTCGTCCCCGCCTACGACGACGCCGCGGGGGTCACCGCCGCGTTCAACCGCAACGTGCTCGAGGTGCTCAACCTGGGATTGGCCGCCGACTTCGTGCCGGAGGCGTTCGACCACGTCGCGATCTGGGACGCCGACAACGAGTGGATCGAGATGCGGCTGCGGTCACAGCGGGATCAGCTCGTACGCGTAGCCGGGCTCGATCTCGACCTGGCCTTCGCTGCCGGCGAGGAGATCCGCACCGAGATCTCGGCGAAGTTCCGCCGCGACGGGCTCGACACCGAGCTCACCGCGGCTGGCTTCGCGAGCGACGGCTGGTGGACCGACGGGGAGGGACGGTTCTCCTTGTCGTTGTGGCGGCCGGTGTGATCCGAGAGCACTACTGCTGGATGCGCACCCAACGGTGATGTCAGGCCCGACCGCGGCCGGGTTCTGGCTGGGGCGCTGCGGCGTCGACCGGGCCGGGTTCGGCATCTCCACCGTCGGCCGGTGCCACATGGATATGAACGCCGACGGCCGTCAGCCCGGTCACCAGCGCGTTCTCGGGTAGCCGGTCGGTGACCAGATGGGTGATCTGTGCGGCCGGCACAGTCTGGAACATCGCCTCGACACCGATCTTCCTACGATCGGCGAGCACGACGACGTCCCGGGCGGCGTTGGCGATGGCACCGTCGACCCCGGCGGAAAGCATCGCGTTGGTCGACAGGCCCCGCTCGAGCGTCAGCCCGTCGCCGGAAAGGAAAGCCAACCGCACCCGCAGTCCGTCGAGCGACTTCTCGGCCGAGCTCCCGACGAGTGCCAGCGTGCTGCCGCGCAGCGAGCCACCGGTCATGACGACCTCAATCCCCGGTGACTCCGCGAGTGCCTCGCCGACCAGCAACGAGTTGGTCACCACCGTGAGCTCTCGCCGACCGGTGAGCTGTCTGGCCAGCTCCCTCGTGGTCGTGCCGGCGCCGAGGATGACAGCGTCGCCATCGTCCACCAGCTTTGCCGCGAGCGCGGCGATCGCGATCTTCTCCCGCGACAGCGGGGCCAGCTCCTCGGGCGGCGGACCCGGCAGCCGCAGCGCGGTCGGCGGCAGAGCCGCGCCACCGCGGCGGCGGGAGAGCAGGCCCTGCTCTTCCAACGCCCGCAGGTCGCGGCGGACGGTCACCACCGACGAGCCCACCGCCTCGGACAGGGCCTGCAGCGACACCGGGCCGTCCTGCCGGACGATCTCGAGGATCATCTGGCGCCGATCGGCAGCAAGCATGCGTCTGACGGTACCGCAACGAACGATCGATTTTGTCCTCGAACGACCGTTCCGGGTGTTAGTGGCCGCGAGGCACCGCCGCGATCGGTCAGGGTTCGACCAACCGGACAGCCGTGCGGGCCCGACGGGGCATCGGGTCGTCCGATTGGTGCGGAAACGATCAGCACCGATCAGGCGACGTGAACCTCGACACCACGTCGGCGCAGGCTGGCCACGACCCGCGGATCGGCACGCGAGTCGGTGATCAGGTGGGCGATGCGCTCCGGCGGGGCGGTCTGGTAGGTCGAGTCCACGCCCAGCTTGGTGTGATCAGCAAGCACGATCAGCTCGTCGACCGACGCCACGATCATGCGATCGATGGCCGAGGAGGGGCGGTGGCTGGTCGAGACCCCGCGGCCGGCCGACACTCCTTGGCCGGAGATGAACGCCCGTCGCGCGTGGTGGGTGCCCATCGCCTGCTCGGTCTCGGCGCCGACGATCGCCAACGTCTTCTGGTCGAGCCGGCCGCTGGTGGCGACGACCTGCACACCCGGGGCGGTGGCAAGCACCCGCATGACGAGCACCGAGTTGGTCAGGACGGTGAGGTTGGCGGTGGACGGCACATGGCGAGCCAGCGCCTCGATGGTGGTGCCGGCGCCCAGCACCAGCGCGTCCCCGTCGGTGATGAACTCGGCGGCGATCCGTGCCATCGCGTCCTTGGCACCGGCCCGGGCGCTGTCGCGCACGGTGCCGGCCAGCCGGCGGAACGGCGCATCGGCGAGCAGCCGGGACTCCGGCTGGTTGACCACGACAGCCCCGCCGAACTCACGCCGGATGAAGCCGCGCTTCTCGATGATGGACAGGTCGCGGCGGGTCGTGACGTCGGAGGCACCAACGGCGGAGGCGAGCTCGGTCAGCGACATCATGCCGTTGGCCCGCAGCAAGGTCAGGATCAGCTGGCGCCGCTCGGCACCGAACATCGTCGTACGAGGAACGGTGGCCGCTGCCCCGAGGACGACGACGTCGCCCGCGTCGATGCCCTTGAGGGCCACCCCACCGTGGCGTCGCTCTACCTCACCGCGTTTGACGAGCGCTTCGAGGTCGCGCCGAACCGTGACGGTCGAGACGTCCAGCGTCGACGCGAGGTCCTTGACCGACAAGGCGCCGTTGACACGTAGCAGCTCGAGGATCACGTGACGACGCTCTGCGCCGAACACCGCCAGGACCACCCTTCGCACACGTAGGGCACACGGCATTGACTCCCCGTTGCGCACTACTTTAGTCGTACGGGCGTGAGCGCAGGCGCAAGCCAGCGGCCGGTTGAAGTCACCCTGCTCGGATGACGCCAGGCGGACTGCGGCAGTGTTGAGTATCGTCCAGCAGCACTGGCATTGAAGACGCCCACTGGCGGCGATCTGACAAGAGGAGGCACCATGGGAGTCGGACCGGTAGACGTCGTCATCATCGGGTTCCCCGGCAACAAGTTCAACGGCGAGGTCGCACCCGCCGTGCTCGAGCTGGTCGCCAACGGCACCGTTCGAGTGATCGACCTGTTGTTCATCAGCAAGGACGCCGACGGCGTCATCACCACTCTTGAAGCCGCCGAGCTCGACGAGGACGGCATCGGGTTCCTCGACATCACCGTCGTCGAGCCGGGAGCCCTCGGCCCGGAGGACGCTGACGAGGTCAGCGAGGACCTGCCGCCGAACAGTTCCGCTCTGCTCATCGCGTTCGAGAACGCCTGGGCCGAGCGGTTCGTCAACGCGGTCCGCGCCGCCGACGGCTTCGTGATCGACCAGATTCGTATCCCGTCCGACGTCGTCGACGCCGCCCTGAGCGCCGTCTAGATCCGCTCTACGAGCTGAAAGGCAACAACCATGGGACTCCTTCGCATGGCAACCCGGACCGCCGTCGTCGCGGGCACCGCGACCGCGGTGTCCGGCCGGGTGGCCCGCCGTCAGGCCAACAAGTACGACCAGCAGGCTGACGCGCAGGCCTACCAGCAGCAGCAGGCTGCAGCACCCCCGCCCCAGCAGTACGCGGCGCCGCCGCCCGCTCCGGTTGCGGCCGCTCCGGCGCCTGACGACGACATGTCCAAGCTCCAGGACCTGGCGAAGCTGCATGGTCAGGGCGTTCTGTCCGACGAGGAGTTCGCGGCCGCCAAGGCCAAGATCCTCGGGATCTGAGCTCGCTCGTGCCTGCCCAGCAGGCGTCACCGCCCTACTCACGACTAGCAGGGGTCTACGACGAGATCGTCGTGGACCCCTGCTATTCGCGTTGGGCCGCGTTTGTCGATCAGCTGTGGTCCTCCGCGCCGGACTTCCCGGTGCGCTCGGTGCTGGACGTGTGCTGCGGCACCGGCCTGATGACCTACGAGCTCAGCGCCCTCGGCTACGACCTGGTGGGCATGGACGCCTCTGCCGAGATGCTGGCGCGGGCGGCGACCCTGCTCGGCCCTGGCGTTCCCCTCGTACGGGAGACGCTGCCTCTGCTCGGCGTCGACCGGGTCTTCGACGCCGCCGTGTCCACCTTCGACGGCCTCAACTACCTGAGCCCCGACGATCTCGACGCGAGCCTGGCTGCCATCGCTGGTGCCCTGCGGCCCGGCGGCTGGCTCATCTTCGACCTGCACACCGACGCCCTGATGGAATTCACCCTCGCCAATCCGGTGGTCTCAGGCGAGGACCAGGGCCACGCCTTCACCATCACCAACACCGTTGACGTCGCGGCCCGGACCTGCGACACGAAGGTCGAGATGACCCGGCTCAGCGACGCCGATGCGTTCAGCGAGCACCACCGGCAGTACTTCCACAGCGACGCCACCGTACGAGATGGCCTGCTGCGCAGCGGCTTCGAGGTCATCACCGTCTCCGATGAATACACCTCGACTCCGGCCGACGACGCGACCTTGCGGGCCACCTGGGTGGCGCGCAAGCGCTGACGTCGGCTCAGGGCCGGCGGCGGTCCCGACGGCGCTCGCGCCGGCGGACACCGCACACCGACACCGGTGACAGCGGCCGGCCGAACGGGTCGATGAACAGCGTGACCGGGCCGGCCTCGGCGGGGATCTCCCCTTCGAGAACCTCGATCGAGTACGACAACGTGCCGTCACCCAGTCGTGGCTCCTTGATGACGACGACCGCGTCCTGAGGGACAGCCGCCCCGTCGGGCACGAAGGCGAGGACGGCGTTGGGCGGGTCGGACTCGAAGCTGTTCTCGCCCTCGCCCCACAGCTCGATGAAGTCGGCCGTCGTCATGTGCCCCACGACCCGTTGCGGACGGTCGGAGAAATAGAGCGTCGACGGGGTGACCCCCTGCAAGGTGAGGGTGCCGTTGGCCAGGACCACCCCGGCGGCGGTCTGCACGAACATCGACTCCTCGGCCTCGAGCTCCTCGATCAGGTGCTGGTCCATCCCGAGTTCCCTTCGTCGGCCGCTCTTACCCGACCACGCTATGGCGGCGGCGCCGAACACCGGATCACCCGTTACGGATGAGCACCTCGGCCTGCCAGGGGTGCCATTGTCACGGCTGTCGACAACGTCCCGGACAGCGCACCGGTGGGAGAGCCATGCTTGCTCTGCAGGCCTACGTGCCGGAGGGCGCATTGACGCAGGTGGAGTCCTTGCTCAGCGCCCACGACGGCGTGCAGCACGTCGTGCGCCTCGGCCTCGCCAGCCACAGCGCGCTGACCCTGCTGTCCGCGGACGTCGACGTGGGCGTCCTCGACGTGCTGCTGCCGGCCATCATCGACTGCGGTGTTTCCGGCGACGAGATCATCGTCGTGCACCAGGAGACCAGCCGCCCGCTCGGGGCGTCCCGTACCGGCGACATCCCGAGCTGGGCCGGATCCGGCGGCCTGGCTTGGACCGAGCTGGCCATGGCCTCACGGCAGTACGCCAGGGCCGTGCCGCAGTACCTGATCTTCATGTCCTGCGCCGGCGTCATCGCGGCGCTGGGCGTCCTCACCCGCAACACCATCCTCATCGTGGGGGCCATGGCGATCAGCCCTGACCTGCTCCCCCTGTGTGCCGCCTGCGTCAGCATCGCCGACCGGCGGCCGCGGCTCGCAGTGCGCGCGTTCGCCGCGCTGGTGATCGGACTCACAGCTGCCGGAGTGGCCGCGCTCGTGATCACGGCAATCCTGCGGGCGGGAGGCTATGGCCCTGCCAACTCGCCTCTCGGCGACGGCGGCCTCGGCGGCCTGCCGACGGTCAATGCCTCCACGGTCATCGTGGCCTTCTTTGCCGGGATAGCAGGCATTCTCGCGTTCGAGACCCGATCGAGCGCAGCCGTCGGCGTCGCCATCTCCATCACGACGATCCCGGCGGCCGCCTACATGGGTTCAGCGATCGCCGAGCACGAGGCGCATGCCGCGCTGGGGGCACTCGCGGTCCTCGCCGTCAACATCTCCATGCTGCTCCTCGCTGGCACCCTGACCCTGCTGCTGCAACGAT
The DNA here is from genome assembly GCA_963797535.1 of uncultured Actinomycetota bacterium. GTDB lineage: Bacteria > Actinomycetota > Actinomycetes > JAWWOL01 > JAWWOL01 > JAWWOL01. Next base: position 214,982 of record CAWCPQ010000005.1, read on the forward strand.
TTCGCCGGCGACGAGGCAGGTGAGGGCACGCCGTGGGTGATCAATCCGATAGCCTCTGCTTCAGCGAGCATGCTGCGGCCCTGAGGAGTCTGCGACACCATGAGTAGTCCCCGCGACAAGGCCCCAGCGGCGGCCCCGGCAACGGCGCCGGCAGCGGCCCCGGCGATCGACCCCCAGGCCCTGCTTCGCTCCCGGCCCTACATCGTGTCCCTCATCCTGGCCGCACTCATTGGCATTCCGGTCGCAGCCGTTGCCTACGGCTTCCTGGCTCTGGTCGCGTGGCTGCAGAAGTTCCTGTTCACCCAGCTGCCGGGGCATCTCGGCTTCGACAAGCCGCCGGTGTGGTGGGCGCTGCCCCTGCTGGCGCTCTCGGGCCTGCTGGTCGCGCTGTGCATCAAGCACCTGCCCGGCAACTCGGGACACTCGCCGTCCGAGGGCTTCAAGACCGGAGGCTCACCGCTGCCGATCGATCTGCCGGGCGTGTTCCTCGCCGCCCTGGCCACGTTGAGCCTCGGAGCGGTCCTGGGTCCAGAGGCCCCGCTGATCGCCGTGGGCGGTGGGCTTGGCGCACTCGCGATCAAGCTGGTGAAGAAGGATGCCCCGCCGACAGCCACCCTGCTGATGGCGACCGCTGGCAGCTTTGCCGCGATCAGCACCCTGCTGGGGTCTCCGCTGCTCGGCGCCTTCTTGCTGCTGGAAGCGGCCGGCGTCGGCGGCGCCATGCTGGTCGTCGCACTGCTGCCAGGACTGCTGGCCGCCGGCATCGGGGCCCTGATCTTCGTCGGTCTCGACTCCCTGACCGGTCGCGGCACGTTCTCGCTGGCGATCCCGGACCTGCCCACGTTCACCACGCCCACCGGCGCGATGTTCGTGTACGCCATCGTTTTCGGCCTGCTCGCGCCGCTGCTGGCCTGGGGCATCTATGCAATGGCTCGGTCGTTGCGCCCCTTCGTCCACGCCCACCGGATTCCGGTCACCATCGTGCTGGGTCTGCTGGTCGCTACCCTGGCGATCGTGTTCACCGAGATCACCGGCAAGGGCAACCAGGAGGTGCTGTTCTCCGGTCAGGACGCGTTGCCCGGCCTGATCCAGCAAGCGACGACCTGGTCCGTGGGCGCCCTCGTCGTGCTGATCGTCTGCAAGTCCTTGGCCTACGCACTGTCCCTGAGCGCCTTCCGGGGCGGCCCGGTCTTCCCGAGCATGTTCGTCGGCGGCGCCCTGGGTGTGCTCGCCTCGCACCTTCCTGGCCTGTCGCTGGTTCCGGCCGTGGGTATGGGCATCGGGGCCATGTGCGCCGCAATGTTGCGACTGCCGTTCACGTCCGTACTCCTCGCGACCGTGCTTCTCACCAGCGATGGCTACGCGGTGGTGCCTCTGGTCATCGTCGCCGTCGTGGTCGCGTACATCGTCAGCCAGTGGCTGCCCGTGATCCCCGAGCTCGGCTTCAAGCTGCCCGGTCTGTCCTCGGCCGCTCCGTCACTGCCCCCTGGCGACTGAGCGCCGTCAGACCGAAGAGATCCGCGCCCGGAAGACGTGGAAGTTCCAGCCCTGGTAGACCAGCACCAGTGGCGTGAACACGACGGCCACGACCGTCATCACCTGCAGGGTGTAGTGGCCGCTCGCCGCATTGGTGATGGTCAGGTTGTACGCGGCGTTGGTGCTCGAGATCATGACGTTGGGCGCCAGATCGACGAAGATCGCACCCACGACGCTGGCGATGCCGACCCCCGCTGCCGAGAACGACCACCCTTCCTCGCCGGACTCTGCCGCCCAGGCTGCCCCGGCGATCGCGACGACCGCCAGTGCGTCCAGGACGTTGGGGACGAAGCCGACGCCGGCGGTGAGGTGGCTCCAGACCACGAACCCGACGACAAGGGCCGCCGACAGCCAGCCCACTTTGCTGGCCAGCCGACCGCTCCGCTCACGAACCGGGCCATCGGTCTTGATGGCCAGAAAGGTGGCCCCGAGGAACACGCACAGGACGGTCAGGGTGACCCCGGTGTAGAGCGCGTACGGCTGCAGCAGCTGCCAGAAAGTGCCGGTGTAGTCGCCACTCTTGTTGATCGGCAGCCCGACGAGCAAGTCGCCCAGACCGGTGCCGAGCAGCAGCGGTACGAGTGCGCTGCCGATGGTCAGCGACCACTGCCACGCGCCACGCCAGCGCGGGTCGTCGATCTTGCGGTGGTACTCGAAGGAGACACCCCTGGCCATCAGCGCGACCAGTACCAGTAGCAGGACGAGGTAGAACGTGGAGAACATGGTCGCGTACCAGGCGGGAAAGGCAGCGAACGTGCCCGCGCCGGCGACGACGAGCCAGACCTCGTTACCGTCCCAGAACGGGCCGATCGAGTTGCGGGCCGCGCGCCGTTCGACGTCGGTCTTGCCGACGAACGAGTGCAGCATGCCGACACCGAAGTCGAAGCCCTCGAGGAAGAAGAACCCGGACCAGAAGAACGCGATGATGATGAACCAGAGATCAGGCAGACTCATGGCGGGCTCCTAGTAGATGAGCGCGGGCGTCGGACCGGGCGCCGCGTCATCAGGAGGGACAGCGCCCTCGGGGTCGGTGTCAGGGTGGACGTCGCCGTGCGGATCCTCAGCGAGACCCTTCCTGGCGTAGTGGACCATCAGGTAGACATTGGCGATGCCCAGTGCGAGATAGACCAGGACGAAGGTCGTCAGGCTGATCACGATGTCCGTGGTGGTGACGTTGGGCGAAGCGGAGTCGGCCGTCTTGAGCAGGCCCTGCACGATCCAGGGCTGGCGCCCGCTCTCGGTCAGCAGCCAGCCGGCCGTGTTGATGGCGAACGGCACGATGAAGAACCACGGCGCCACCCGTAGGAACCACTTCGCTTTCTCGAGCCGCTTCCTGCGCAGCAGCCAGGCTCCCCACAGTGCGAACACCATGACCACCGTCCCCAGGTAGGCCATGACCCGCATGGCCCAGTACTGAATGAAGACGTTGGGGATGTAGTCGCCGGGGCCGTACTGCTTCTCGTACTGGGCCTGCAGCTGGTTCATGCCCTGAACTTCGCCGTCGACGTGGTTGGTGGCAAGGATCGACAGCAGGTCGGGGATCAGGATGATCTTGGTTGGCGTCTTGTCGCCCTTGCCGCCGCCGACCTGGAACATCGAGAACGGGCAGTGCGAGTCGCAGGTGTCCCACAGCGCCTCGGCGGCCGCAATCTTCATCGGCTGGTACTTGCCTTCCTGCACGCCGAGCTCGCTGCCGACGAACAGGTTGAGGAAGATCGCGGGTAGGAGGACCACGATCGAGATGATCGCAGTGCGCTTGAAAGCCAGGACCGAGCTTTCCCGACGCAGGTGCCAGGCCGAGATCGCCAGCATGATCAGCGACGCCGTGATCAGCGACGCGAGAACTACGTGGGTGTAGCCCCAGAGGAAGATCGAGCTGGTGAAGAGCTGGAAGATGTTGTTCAGCTGGGGGTTGCCGGCGGAGTCGAGAACGTAGCCCACCGGGTGCTGCATCCACGAGTTGGCAGCAATGATGAACGCGCCGGACAGCATCGCCCCGCCGGACACGATCCAGATGCAGGCGAGGTGAATCTTCTTGGGCAACCGGTCCCAGCCGAAGATCCAGATTCCCAGGAAAGTGGACTCGAGAAAGAACGCGGCAAGCCCCTCCATCGCCAGCGGGCCGCCGAAGACGTTGCCGACGTAGCGGGAGTAGATGGACCAGTTCATGCCGAACTCGAACTCCTGCACGAGACCAGTGACGACACCGATCGCGATGTTGATCAGGAGCAGGTTGCCGAAGAACTTGGTGAGCTGTTTGAACATCGGGTTCTCGTTGCGGTACCAGCTGGTCTGGAGCAGCGCCACCAGAAAAGCGAGCCCGATGGTCACCGGTACGAAGAAGAAGTGGTAGATGCTCGTGGTGGCGAACTGCCAACGGGCGAGGTCAGTGGTCATCGGACATCCCGCCTTCGCCGGAGACTGGATCGCTCATGCCTGGCTCCACTTCCTCGGAGAACCACTGGGAGTAGTGACCACTTCGCGCGAGCAGGCTATCGTGCCCGCCGCGCTCGATGATCAGGCCGTCCTCGATCACGACGATCTCGTCGAACTCCTCGAGACCGGACAGCTGGTGGGTGATGAGCACCAGGGTTCGCCCAGCCGCCACCGTCAGCAGATCAGCGGCGAGCAGGTCGGCTGCGGCGCGGTCGAGGTGCTCGGTGGGCTCGTCGAGCACGAGGACCGGAAAGTCGCTGAGCAGGGCCCTGGCGAGGGCAACGCGCTGCCGCTGACCGCCGGAGAGCCGTACCCCGTGACCGCCGACCTCGGTGCCGAGCCCGAGCGGCAGCTCGTCGACCCATGAGGCAAGTCCGACCCGCTCGATGGCGGCCCGCAGATCGGCCTCCGTAGCCTCACGCCGCCCGATCCGGAGGTTCTCGGCCAGGGTCGTGTCGAACAGGTAGGGGTCCTGACCGACCATGCCCACCACTGCGCGCACGTCGTCGCCGTCGTAGTCGCCCAGCGGTACGCCGTTGAGGGTGACGGCACCCGATGCGGTCCCCAGGAAACGCAGCAGCACCGCCGCCAGAGTGGACTTGCCGGCACCGCTCGGTCCCACCACGGCGACCCGTCGGCCGGGGGTGAGGCTCAGGTCGACGCCGCGCAGGGCGGCGACGGTCGCGCCAGGGTAGCCGGCGGACACGGCGCGGAGCTCGATCGACACGGGGGCTGCCGGCGGCGGAGCAGGCACGACCGGCTCGGTCACGGGAACGGGCGCATCGGTAACCTCGAACACCCGGGCCGCGGCCTGGCGCACCGTACCCAACGTCTGCGTCGCGATCGGCAGACCGACGACCAGCTCGAAGGCCGCCAGTGGGATCAGCACGATGACCGCCAGCAGCACCGGCTTGAGCTGCCCGGACGAGACGGCCGGGATGCCGACGACAAGGCAGCCCCAGCAGGCCAGGCCGGAGAACAACGTGGTCAGGGCGAGACCGACACCGGCGTTGCCAGCCGAAGCCCTGGCGATCGTCGTCAGATCCGCGTCGTGGCGTCGAACCGTGTCCAGCTGGTCCAGCGTCACCCCGAACGCGGTCAGCTCCGCCGCACCCTCGACCATGTCGACCACCGAGACCGACAACTCACCTCGCACGTGGGCGAACCTCGACTCCCGCCGCCGGGAGAGAACGGAGGTCAGCCGGGGCACCACGGTGGCCGCCAGAATCAGGGCTACGGCCAGCACGAGGCCGGCGGCCGGCAGCATCCACCACATCATCGCGACTGTGACCAGCCCGACCACGCAGGCAGTCGCAAAGGGCGGGATGACCCGGATGATCACGTCCTGCAACGAGTCGACGTCGCGCACCATGCGCGCGAGCAGGTCACCACGGCCGAACGCCGGAAGTCCAACAGGGGCAAGGCGTTCCAGTCGCTGGTAGACCTGCACCCGCAGGTTGGCCAGCACCCGGAACGCGGCGTCGTGGCCGACCAGCCGTTCGCCGTACCGCAGAAACCCGCGGGACAGCCCGAAGAACTGGACGCCGACGATGGCCAGGGTCAGGTCGGACTCGTTGGGGTGCTGGGAGGCGCGCGAGATCAGCCACGCGGCTGTGCCGAGCAGTGCGATGTCGGCGGCGACGGCACCAGCGCCGAGGACCGAGGCAAGCACGACCCGACCGGCCGGGTGGGCGATCCCCAACGTCCGCCTGATCGGCGCCTTCGCTGCCTCTTGCACGGTCACGGCGCCTCGCCCGCTGGCAGCAGCACGACCCGGTCAGCCAGGGTCAGCAGGGACGGGCGGTGGGCGGCGATGATGACGGTGCGGCCAACCATCAAGTCCCGTACCGAAGCAAGGATGAGGGCCTCGGTCTCGCCGTCGAGGTTGGCCGTGGGTTCGTCCAGCAGCAGCAAGGGCGCATCGCGCAGGAAGGCCCTGGCAAGCGCGACCCGCTGCCGTTCGCCCGAGGACAGCCCTGCACCGTCGGCACCGAGGCGCGTGCCGAGCCCTTGCGGCAGCCGCTCCACCACCGGGTCAAGGCCGGCGCGGGTGACGGCAGCCCGCAGCTCGGCTTCCGTCGCCGCTGGCCGGCCGAGGCGTACGTTGTCGGCGATGGAGCGCGCGAACAGGTGCGGCCGCTGCGGCAACCAGGACAGCTGCGCCCGCCAGGCATCAGGGTCCAGGTCGGCGAGGTCGACGTCACCGATCCGTACCGAACCCGAGGCTGGTACGACCAGACCCAGGATCAGGCTCAGCAGCGTCGACTTGCCGCATCCGCTCGGGCCGGCGACAGCGAGGATCTCCCCCGGCGCCACCTCGAGGTGCGGCAGCGACAACGCCGGCACCTGCCGCCCCGGATAGCGCACCTCGAGATCGTGAACAGTGAGCGCGGCCTTGGTGACGTCCGGCACCACGGTGCGCGTTCCCCGTACCGGCAGCGGTTGTTCGAGTACCCGGAAGACGTCCTCGCCGGCCTGAACACCCTCGGCGCTGGCGTGGTAGTTGGTCCCGAGCAGCCTCAGCGGCAGGTAGGCCTCGGGGGCCAGGATGAGCACGAACAGCGCCGAGCCCAACGTCAGGTCACCACCGAGCAGCCGCAGTCCCACGGCCACCGCGACGAGGGCGACCGAGACCGTGGCGAGCAGCTCGAGGATCAGCGAGGACAGAAAGGCGACCTTGAGCGTGGCCATGGTGGCGGTGCGGTAGTCGTTGGTGATGTCGCGGATCGCCTGTGCCTGAGCCTTGGCCCGGCCGAAGATCTTCAACGTCGGCAGACCTGCGACCACGTCGAGGAAGTGGCCGGCCAGCCGGGTCAGCAACTCGGACTGGCGCGCCATCCGTTCCTTGGTCGAAAGGCCGACGAGCACCATGAAGACCGGGATCAGGGGTACGGTCACGGCGATGATCGCCGCCGAGATCCAGTCCACCCCGAGGACCACGACAACGACGGCCACCGGCACGATGACGGCGAGAAACACCTGCGGCAGGTAACGCGCGAAATAGCTGTCGAGCGCGTCGATCCCGCTGGTAGCAAGGACAATCAGCCGGCCGGACTGCTCACGGTCGAGTCCCCCCGGCCCGAGTAGGGCGATCCGCTCCATCAGTGCCGAGCGAAGGTCCGACTTGGCCGCCGCGGAGGCACGGGCGGCGGCTCGCTCCTGCAGCCAGCCGAGCAGCGCGCGGCCGAAGACGACCAGGAGCAGCAGCACGACTCGGGACCTCACCTGCGCCAGGTGCTCCCCCTTGGCGACGACATCGGCGATGGTGCTGGCGATCAGCCAAGCCTGGAGCAGGACGAGCCCCGCGGTGATGGCACCGAGCAGTACAGCCAGGACGAGAAAGCGGCTGGTGCCCCGGGTGTAAGCCAGCAGGCGTGGGTCGATCGGGCCGGCCCTGGCCCGCCGCGGGGCCGGTGGCTCGGCCGGGGCCGGGTGATCCACCAACGGCGCGCTTGTGTCCACCACAGTGCCGATCATAGGAGCGGCCGAATACCCCGGCGGACAGGGGCCGGGGCATCACTCATGCTCGGCCGGATGCTCCGCACTCTCGTCGTGCAGCGGCATGAGGGTGTTCATGAACGCGTCTCCACCGGCCTCATCGATCGCGACACGGCTCATCACCTGGCGCGCGGTGATGGTCCGCTCGGCCCTGGCTCCGCCGATGAAGGTGTTGGTCCAGTGCAGCAGGGCCTGCCCGCGGTTCTTGAAGCCGGTCATGAAGGTCAGGTGCACCACCAGCCACATCAGCCAGCCGGGGAATCCCGACAGCCGCAAGCCGCGGAAGCTGACGACGGCGCGGAACCGCGAGACGGTAGCCATCGAGCCGAGATCGCGGTACTTGAACGGCACGGGAGTCTCGCCGCGTTGTCGGCGTTTGATCGTGTTGGCAGCGTGAATGCCGGACTGCATGGCCACCTCGGCCACGCCGGGCAGGTGGTTCAGCGACATCATGTCGCCGACCGCAAAGACCTCGGGGTGGCCGGGCAGCGTGCAGTCCGGCAGCACCTCGATCCGCCCGGCTCGATCACAGGGGGCACCGGAGGCATCGCCCAGCAGCTTTGCCAGCGGCGATGCCTGGACACCGGCCGCCCAGACCTTGGTCCTCGCCTCGAACCGGACCACCGTGCCATCGGCCGCCTGCACATCGGCGCCGAACGCATCGAGACCGACAACCCTGCTGTTGCAGTGGATCTCGACCCCGAGTCGTTGCAGCTCGCTGGCCGCCTTCCCCGACAGCCGGTCGCCGAAGTTGGCCAGCACCTCCTTGCCGCCGTCAAAGAGCAGAACCCTGGCGGCATCAGGCACGAACGTGCGGAAGTTGTCCTTGAGCGCATGCCGGGCGAGCTCGGCGATCTGACCCGCTACCTCGACACCGGTCGCGCCACCACCCACGACGACGAAGGTGAGCCACGCTCGGCGCGCGTCCGGGTCGGTCTCGGTCTCCGCCATCTCGAAGGCACCGTAGATGCGCCCGCGCAGCTCGAGTGCGTCGTCGATCGTCTTCATGCCGGGGGCGTAGCGGGCGTACTCGTCGTGGCCGAAGTAGGACCCGCCGGCGCCAGCAGCGACGATCAGGCTGTCGTACGGGTAGGTACGGGGCGAGCCATCGGGTCGAGTGGCCGACACGAGGCGTCGGTCCAGGTCGAACTCGGTGACGGTGGCGAGCTCCACGGTTACGTTGCGCTGTCGGCGCAGCACCTGGCGGATCGGCGGAGCGACCTCGCCCTCGGACAGGATGCCGGTCGCGACCTGGTAGAGCAGGGGCTGGAACAAATGGTGGTTGTTGCAGTCGATGAGCGTGACACTGACGTCGTCGTGCTTGAGGAACCTCGCCGCGAAAAGGCCGCCGAACCCGCCGCCGACAATAACCACCCGATGTTGTGCTGAGCCGGTCATGGAGCAAGTAGAAGCCCGCTGGCCGCATGCTCACCTCACCCGGAAAGGATGAAAGGGAACTCCGTTCATCTACCGTACTTCTGCCGTTTGACTGCTGGTCCCCGCTGACCGTCATTTCGCTTGCACAGCAGGCAAACTCATCTGCAACACCTGGTCCTCGTTGATCTCCTACCACTAGCATTCGCCGGGTGAGCAGCAGCGACATCTTCGTCGGCTTCGGACTGACGGTGCTGCTCGCCGTGGGTTGCCAGATCGTTGCTGTACGCCTGCGGCTGCCGGCAATTCTGCTGCTGCTCCCGGTCGGCTTCATCGCCGGGCACTACGTGAGCGCCCTGGATCCCGAGAAGAGCCTGGGACCCGCTTTCTCACCGCTGGTCAGCCTTGCCGTCGCGGTCGTGCTGTTCGACGGAGGCCTCGACCTCGTCTTCCGGGACCTCGAGGGTCACTCACAACGTGTGGCTCGACGACTGCTCTACCTCGGGATCCCGATCACCTGGGCGGGCGCCGCCCTTTTCGCTTGGCCGATCCTCGGCCTGTCCGGCCAGGCAGCCATCATGTTGGGCGCCATCGTCATCGTCTCCGGTCCCACCGTCATCGCACCCCTGCTCGAGGCAGCGCGACCCGGCAAGCGGGTGTCATTGATCCTCGGGTGGGAGGGCGCGACGATCGACCCGATCGGCGCGATCATTGGCGCGCTGGTCTTCCAGGGCTTGATCAACAACGTCAACCTCGGCCGGGGCGCTGCTGGCTTGGCGTTCCTGCGCAGCGTGGGGCTTGGCGCCCTGGGCGGGGCGGTCGGAGCCGCTGTCCTTTGGCTACTCCTGAGCAAGCTCAAGCTGAGCGGTGTCCTGGCCACCGAAGCCGTCGTCGCGGTGGTGGTCGGCACGGCCGCGCTGTGCGACGCGCTCCGTGACGACACGGGGCTGATCGCTGCCATTGTGATGGGGGTTGCGCTGGCCAACGTACCCAACGTCGGAATGCCCGAGGACCGGCAATTCTTCAAGACCATCGTGCAGCTGATGATCGGGGTGCTGTTCATCTCCATCTCCGCGACAGTGACGAGTGAGTCGGTGCGTCAGGTGCTCTGGCCGACGCTCGGACTCATCACTGCTCTGGTGCTCGTGGTTCGGCCTCTGGTGGCCGCAGCCTCGACCTGGCGGACGAGCCTGTCGATCCCGGAACGAGCCTTCATCGGCTGGATGGATCCGCGCGGCATCGTCGCAGCCTCAACAGCCGCAACCTTCGGAGCTCCGCTGGCTGCTTCGGGTATTGCCGGAGCGAGCAAGCTGCTGCCGGCGACGTTCCTGGTCATCGTCGGGACGGTCACGTTGTACGGACTGTCGGCGCCTTTGGCCGCACGCTTGCTCGGGCTCACCGCACTGCAGGACGAGCCAGTCGAGCGCGACCAGCCCGTGCTGGTACCGCCTCGCGGCGACGGGTAGTGCCTAGTCGACCGACGTCAACGGGGGCGGGAACCAGCGTCCGTCGAGCACTTCGGGCTTGGCAACATAGAGGCGCAGAGTCAGCGCAAACCCTTGCCCCTCAGGAGTAGGCAGCCAGTTCGGTTCCGGCGTCGCTTCCGGCAGCGTTGGCGCCAGCCAGAGACTGAGCGACCCATCGCCATTGGGCTCCAGCGACATCGTGGAATTCAGGTTCCAGCGATCGATGCTGTTCGGTACGACGTGGTAGTCCGGCACCGAGTAGAGCGTGCAGGACCAGAAGGCACCGACGAACGACGCGGGAAGCGCGTCAGCGGCGAACCGCACCTCGTACGTCCCGGACCCGTCGAGAAGGGTGCCGGCCGCGTCGGTGAGACCAACGAAGTAGATCGCTTCGTCGATCGTGTTGGCCCACAACCCGCCGTAGTTGATGATGTCCCTTGCCAGGATGTCGTCGCCGAAATTTCCGGCGGCGTACGAGACTGACCAGCCACCTTCATGTCGACCAAATCCCTTGGCGCCAGCGAAGAACGCCGGCACCGCCTTTGCCCTGATCACCCGGTCGACCCGACTCGCACCATCGTCCGTGGCGAGCTCGGCCAGCACCCGACCAACTGTCTCTGCCCGGCTCGCGGCGCTCGGCATGGAGTCGGGACAGGAGCTCAAGACCCGTGGCGAGCAGGTGAAGATCTCCGATCCGAGCAGTGCCGCGTTGGTGAACGCAGGTACCTGCACGGGCGGGTCGATCCCGATGCCGTCGGGCACGTCGAGGCTGAACGCCCGTTGCAGTCGCAGCGCCCCGTCGTTGTCACCGGCCAGCTCGACCCTCGCCAGCATCTTGGCCTTTTCTGCGGGCAGCTCGATCCGCAGCGACCCGTCGGGGACCGCGGGACTGCTGCCGGCGAGAACAAATGCCACCCGGCCGTACGGGTGCTCCGGGAAGTTTCGTTCGTTGACGTTGGCGATCACTTCTCCCCAGCCGTCGAGGATCTGCACCGTGTAGTAGCGGTTCCTCACTTCGGGCACGTTGAGCACGACTGCATGGTCGGCGTCGACAGCGATCCATGCCTCGAGGTAGGCCACGTCGAGATTGGGATTGACGAACTCCGCGGCCTCGGCACCGAGCGGGTTGTACTTGATGACGTTGTAACCGACCCGCTCCTCGACGATGTCGTGGTTCTCCTGCCGCAGCACGATGACCCGACCGAGCAGGTAGAGATAGGCCTCGACGATGTCGTCGTCGCTGACTGACATGGGCGCTCCGAATCCCTTGTGGTGGTCTCGGCGCCACGCTACCTGCCCCGGTTGAGGGCCGCATCACGGAGACAGTAGGTTTTGGCTCAAACTCAACGAGGAGGCAATTGTGTCCAAGGCAGATGGGGTTTTTCTCTACATCGGCGTCTACCCGAATGAAGCGGCCGCGCGGAGCGACTACGAGATCATCAAGGACCTGCACTCGCTCGACGCCATCGGCACCTACGACGCCGCAGTCATCACCAAGGACGAGAAGCAGAAGGTTCACGTCGACAAGGACGAGACCGCCACCCGTCACGGCGCCTGGGGCGGCGCCGCCGTCGGTGCCCTGGTCGGCATCCTGTTCCCGCCGTCGATCATCGCCTCCGCCGCCGTCGCCAGCTCGGTCGGCGCCGTCGGTGGGCATCTGTGGAAGGGGCTGTCGCGCTCGGACGTCAAGGAGTTCGGCGAGCTGATCGACTCCGGCGAGGCTGCGCTGCTGATCGTGGGCGAGACGACCATCGGCAGCGCGATCGAGAAGGCGGAACTGAACGCCGACAAGCACGTCTCCAAGACCCTTGACGTCAGCGGCGACGAGGTCAGCGCCGCTGTCGCGGACTCGGCCAAGGAGCTCAGCTAGCCTGCCGTGCCACTGACGCCCGTCGGCGGACGCTTCAGGTGCGACCGCCGACGGGCGAGCATGGTGGTTCTACTGGCTGTTCTTTGCCAGCTGGATGGCTTGTTGCGGGAACCAGGCGCCTGCTGCGGGGTCGGTGATGCCCCACAGCGGGTCGTTGGCTTGCTGCTGCGCGGAGTTCCAGCCCCAGCCGTTGTAGGCGGTGTAGTCCCAGGCGCGGGCTCCGCCGGCGATGTTGCACTGGCCGTCGGACTCGCCGACGGTTTTCACCCACAGGTAGGCGTCCGCGAGGGGCACCCCGGTGTTCGCGGTGGGTTTCACGCCCAGACCGGCGCCGGGCGGGTTGCACCAGTTGCCGTTTTGCAGGGCGGTGATGACGGCGGCCGGCTGGTTGTACGGGGCGGCTGCGTACGCGCTCATGTCGTTCGGGCCGGTGCCGTTGCGGCTGGTGTCGACGATGAAGTGCGCGGTGGGGGTGGCACCGCCGAGCATCGAGGTGAACCGTTCGTTGATCGCGCCGACGTAGTGCACCGGGTCGGCGGTGTTGGTGGCGCTCCACACGGCGTAGCGGTCCAGGGCCACCCCGGTCCAGTTGTTCGACGGGCCGCCGTTCCAGTACTGGTTCGGGCAGTCGCCGTAGCCGCCGGGGCTGATCGTGGTGGCATACAGCAGGCAGTCGGCGACCCAGGTGCCGTAGAAGTTGGAGTTGGCGGTGTACTGGTAGTTCGAGACGTTCAAGGAGAAGCCCTGCACGTCGTTGACCCCGGCGGCCAGCAGCCGGCGGGTCAGCTCACCGACGTTCTGCCACGCGCTGTTACCCGCGTCGAGGTAGACCGAGGCGTTCGGGTCGTGGCTCTCCAGCGCGTCGCCAGCGTACTTGACGTCCGCGAGCCGACCGGCGGTCAACGCGGCCACGTCCTGACCGGGGTAGGCCCCGGCGCAGTCGCTGGGCAGGTTCGCCAACCCGTCCGGCTCGACGACGACCACTGCCTTGGCGGCGCCCAGACCCTTGACGAAGCCATCGATCCAGGCCCGGTACGCGGCATCGGTCGCCGCCCCACCGGAGGAGTACTGCGAGCAGTCCCGCCCCGGCGCGTCGTAGACCACCAGCGTCGGCACGGTGCGCAACGCCGCGGCCCGCACCACCGACGTGTGCACCGCCCGCTGGACCTCCTGCGGGGTGCCCTTGGTGAACCAGTCCGCCTGCGGCGTCACCAGCTCACCAGCCACCAACGCCGCGTCCTTGACGTCGTGCTGCCGCAGCAGCTGACCCACCTGCTGAACCGCCGCCGGGGCCGGCTGATGCAACGCGAAACGAGTGTTGGCGGCGAGCTGATGGCTCGTCGTGGTCGTCGCGAGGGCGGTGGCTTGCCCCGCGCTCGTGGCTAGTGCCGCGACGACGACCAGGGCAGGCAATCTGCGGGCTGCGGTCCATCTGGGGCGATTGCTCATGAACAAGCTCCTCAGTACGTGAGAGGGACCAGATCGCCCCAATCTGGGAGCGGTGTCCGGCCAAGAGTGACTGCTGGAGTGACTGTCAGCGTCGAACGGCTCGCTGTCAATGGGAGCGCTCTCAGCGTTATCGAGCCGTTACCGGAGCGAGTCCACCCAGCGGTGAGGGTCGGATCGGGTCAGTCGGGGGCAGAGTCCCGGACGGTCAGCCGGGTTGGCAGGATCAGGGGGCTGGGATCCTTGCCGGCCATGGCCTCGAGCAGCATGGTGGCCATCTGCTGACCGAGCTGCCGGAGCGGCTGATAGACCGTGGTGAGCGTCGGATCGGTGTGCGTGGCGATCGGCAGGTCGTCGAAACCGATCACGGCGACATCGTCAGGGACCCGTCGGCCCTGCGCCTTGAGCGTCTGGAGCGCCCCGGCCGCCATGTTGTCCGAGGCCGCGAAGACGCCGTCCAGGTCGGGGAACCCGGTCAGGAGCCGCTGCATGGCCTCAGCGCCGCCAGCGACGGTGTAGTCGCCGGCCTCCACCCTGTCGGCGGCGAGGCCAGCGAGCGTGAGCGTCTCGTGAAACCCCTGCAGTCGGGCAACCCCCACCTGGCCGTCCTGAGGGCCGCTGATCGTGGCGATACGCCTTCGGCCGGTACGCAGCAGGTGCTGGACAGCCAGGACAGCACCGCCCCTGTTGTCGGCGTCGACGTACCAGGGCACCGAACCTCGCAGTGGCTGGCCGCCGAGCACCACCGGCAGCCCCGACGCAGTGGCGGCTTTGAGCACCGGGTCGTCGTCGCCCTGCAACGAGACCAACAAGATGCCATCGGCTCTGGGCGAACGCAGCCGCCGTTGCAGTCGTGCCCGGCCGCCGGCACTGTGCGCCAGCATCAACATCAGGTCCAGCTCAGTGCTTTCCAGGCCGGCCGTGATCCCGACGGCGATCTGGGCGAAGAACGGGTCTGCGAACAGCAGTGCGTTCTCATTGGCCACCGCCAGCACCACCGCACCAGCCTGGTTGCTGGCCAGTGCGCGGGCTGCGGCATTCGGTACGTAGCCCAGCTCTCGAACCGCCCGAAGGACGGCCGAGCGCGTGGCCTCGCTGACATACGGAGCGTCGTTGATGGCCCGGGAGGCGGCCGAACGCGAGACACCAGCCCGCTCGGCAACCTGCTCCAGCGTCGCCTGCCCTTGCGCACGCGGTGACATCTGTGCCTGATCCTCCGCTCGGGACAGTTGACCGGTGCTGCCCGGGCAGCCTATCCGGCTGGGTGCAACAGGCGATCACCCGCCCGCTCAGTCGGGACGGCGCCTGATCGCGCTGCGGGCCCGCCGGGCAGCCTCGGCCAGGTGTGCCCGAAGCTCGGGCGGGTCGACCAGGGTGTAGTCAACCGGCAGCTGCATCAGCCGGTAGGCCAGGAACTCCAGCGAATCCGGAGGCGTCAGCAGGCGACAGGAAGCGCCGCCAATCGCCTCGAGATCTCCCTGCCACGCGGGCACTTTCACTCGGGCGACGTCGAGGGGTACGAGCAGGACAACGGTCGCGCGCACCTGCGTCCGAGCGATCGCCCGCGTCACCCAGGTCACGGTGTCGACCCCGCCGGGCAGCTCTCGGGCGGGCACCCGTACACCCGAGCGGGCGGTGTTCGTGATCCGGTCCAGGCGAAAGGAACGCCAGGCGTCCTGCCCCGGGTCGAACGCCACCAGGTACCAGAGCCGGCCGGACGCGACCAGCTGCTGCGGCTCGACGAACCGGTCGCTGTGACCGCCGTCGGCCCTGGTGTAGGAGAACCGCACCTTCTCGTGTACGAGGGACGCCGCCGCGAGCGTGGCCAGGACGTCGGCATCCACCGCGGGTCCTTCGGGACGGGGCAGAGCGACTGCCGCCTTGGACAGCGCGGTGACCCGAGGGCGCAGCCGTACCGGAATCACTTGCTCGAGCTTGGTCAACGCGCGCAGCGACGTCTCCTCGATGCCGGCGACTGCCGAGGTGGCCGCCGCCCGCAGGCTGATCGCGACAGCAATGGCTTCGTCGTCGTCGAGCAGCAGCGGCGGCATCGCCTTACCGGCGCTGAGCCGGTAGCCGCCGACGTTGCCACGGACCGCATCGACGGGATAGCCGAGCTCACGGAGGCGATCCACGTCACGGCGGATGGTGCGGGGCGTCACACCCAGCCGGCCAGCAAGCTCGGTGCCCGGCCACTCACGTGGGGTCTGCAGCAGGGACAGCAGCTGCAGCAGGCGTTCCGACGGGTTTCGCACGTCGGCCATCTTGCCACGCTATGCGGACATTCCCTGTCCTATTAGGTGGCTAGCCTCGGGGATGTCACCAAACAGCGGACCGAGACGAAGGAGACCACCGATGTTGCGAGGACTCACCACCGTCAGCTTCTGGGCAGAGGACCACGAGGCCGCAAAGCGTTGGTACACCGAGCTTCTGGGGGCTGATCCGTACTTCGAACGGCCCGGCTACGCGGAGTTCCGAGTCGGCGACTACCAGCACGAGCTCGGACTGATCGACAGCCGGTACGCTCCCGCCGGCGCAATTGCCGGCCCCGGTGGCGCAACCGTCTACTGGCATGTGGACGACGTCGCCGGGACGGTGGAGCGACTGACGTCGATGGGGGCTGCGCCGTACGAGCCGGTGACCGAGCGTGGGACCGGCTTCACTACGGCGTCCGTCGTCGACCCTTTCGGCAACATCCTCGGCGTGATGTTCAACCAGCATTTCCTCGACGTCCGCGACCTGATGCGCCCGCCCGGCCCGGCGGCGATCACCGCTGCCAGGTCGGGCGGGCGCTGGCCGCACTAACCGACGGCGTTGCTGTGCCTGGCCTGCTCCGTCTCGAAGCTGCCACCAGCCCGGAACGGGTCGCCCTTGCCGGTGGTGATCAGATCGTGCAGGCTGCGGGTGATGTAGGAGCTCCAGGCCTCGGAGCACAGGCTGTAGCACTGGAACGCCGGCACCAGACCGTCGTGGGTGAAGCGGATCTCGGTCTGCGCGCCCTTCGGCGTGATGTCGAAGATCACATCCGTGCCGGTCCACTCGGTCTTGTCCTCGACGAAGTAGAGGTAGGCATCGACGGCGTGCCACACCACCCGGCGACCCGGGTCCAGCTCGGTTATCCGGAACTTCGTGTAGTGAGTGTCGGGTACGAGGAACGTGAACTCGCCGCCGAGAGTGTCCGTGGTCCCCTCGATCTCCTCGGACCACCAGCCGCGGACGTTGTTGATGGCGACGAATGCTTCCTCGGGAATTGCGTCGACCGTGATGGCGACCGAAAAGTCCTTGTCAGTCATGGAATTTCCTCTCCTTCGGGTGCCGTGGCGGCTAGGACGCCACGGCTTGGTCTTGGATCAGGGTGGCGTTCTGACGTTCCAGGCCCTTGAGTGCTCCGTCGCGCCAAGCGCCGGCAAGCGGAGCGGACATCGCGTCGGGGAAGATGTCCTCCTCGCCGCTCTCCACGCCCCAGAAGACCGCCCTGGCGACCGACTCCGGCGAGGACTTGGGCAGGTCGAGGTCCTTGACCATGTCCGTGTCCACCGGACCTGGCATGACGGCGTGCACATCGACGCCTCGGCCAACCAGCATCGCTCGCAGCGACTGGGTCAGCGAGAAAGCCGCCGCCTTGGACACCGAGTAGGCCGGAAGCACTGGCACTGCAGCAAACGAGGCCAAGCTCAGGATGTTGACGACTGCACCGCGTGACCGGATCAACGACGGCAGGAAGGCCTTCGTCATCGCGTACGTCCCGTACAGGTTGACCTCGAGGTGCCGTTCGAGAGCGGCCCGGTCGGTCAAGTCGTCGATGACGCTGACGCCGGCGTTGTTGACGAGCAGGTCGAGCGATTCGACCCGATCGACAGCCGCCCGCACCTGTGCCGGATCGGTGATGTCCAGCTCCAACCGAACGACACGTTCGTCCGGATGCGTCAGTGGCCGCCGGCTTCCGGCGTACACCTGCTTGGCGCCGCGTCGCAGCGCCTCCTCCACCAGGGCCCGACCGATACCGCGGTTGGCCCCGGTCACCAACACTGTCTTGTCCACGAGCAACATCCGGTCCTCCGATCAACGGTGTCTCTGTGAGCCACCGACGAACGGGCAACCGCGATCCCGACAGGTTCGGGTCAGCTAATTTCAGCCAGCCTGCGCTGGAGGTATCGACGCTCCGCGTCACCGGGCGCCAGTGCAACCGCGTCCCGGTAGGCGACCTCGGCCTCGTGCAGCCTGGACAACCGGCGCAGCAGATCGGCTCGGGTGGCGGGAAGCAGGTAGAAACCGCGCAGCGGCTCGTCGAGTGAGTCCAGCAGATCCAGGCCCGCGGTCGGGCCGTCCGCCATCGCGACGGCAACAGCGCGGTTCAGCTCGACCACCGGTGAAGGGGTCATCGTGGCGAGAACCTCGTACAGTGCGGCGATCTCGCCCCAGTCGGTGGCATCGAACGAGGCTGCGGTGGCATGGCAGGCCGCGATAGCCGCCTGGACCTGGTACGGGCCGGGCCGCTGCACGGGCAACGCCTGCTCCAGCACCGCCACGCCCTCAGCGATGAGGTCGGCGATCCAGTCGTCCCGGCGCTGCTCCTCCATCGGGATGATGGCCCCGAGCTCGTCGTGACGACTCGGGCTGCGTGCCTCGTGCAGCAGCATGAGGGCCAGCAGACCCATGATCTCGGGCTCGCCGGGCATCAACCGCCCGAGTACCCGGCAGAGCTCGATGGCCTCGCCGCGCAGGCTCGAGCTGCCGGCGTAGCCCTGGTTGAACACGAGGTAGAGCACGCCGAGCACGGCGGCCAGCCGGGACGGAAGCACCGCAGCCGCAGGAACTCTGAACGGAATGCCCGCCTCGCGAATCTTCTGCTTGGCTCGGATCAGCCGCCGCGACATCGTCGCCTCGGTGACGAGAAAGGCGTGGGCAATGTCGGCGGTGCTGAGGCCCGAGAGCGTGCGCAGGGTCAGCGCCACCTGGTGCTCCAGCGGAAGGGCGGGGTGGCAGCAGGCGAAGATCAGCTCGAGCCGGTCGTCGCCAAAGCTGTCCGCTCGGGGCTGGGGTTCGGGCCGGTCCAGCTGTTGCAGCTTGGCTAGGCCCAGGGCTTCGCGGCGGAGCCGGTCGATCGCCTGGTTGCGGGCCACCCGCATCAACCAGGCACCCGGCTTGTCCGGCACTCCGTCGCGCGGCCACCGCTCAAGGGCGGTTGCCAGCGCTTCCTGCGCGCAGTCCTCTGCCAGCTCCCAGTCCCCGGTGAGCTTGATCAACGACGCGACCACCTGGCCGTACTCCTGCCGGTAGGCCGCCTCGACCGGCTCCATCAGCCGGACCACACCGGGCGCACCTCGACCGACCCGCGGGCGGCGTACGGGTGCAGCGCCGCCATCTCGATCGCCTCGTCCAAGTCGGCGCAGTCGAGCACGGCGAACCCACCGACCACATCCTTGGTCTCCGCGAAGGGTCCATCGGTGATCAACGTCTCGCCGGCGCGCACCCGCACGGTGGTGGCGTCGACGACCGGTCGCAGCTGCATCCCGTCGACGAACACCCCGCGCTCTTGAACGTGCGCGATCCAGTGCCGGTGAACCGGGTCCACGTCGAGATCAGCAGGGCTGGTCAGGAGCGACTCGTCGTCGCACATCATGAGCACGTAGCGCATGTCGGGCCTCCTGAACCGAGTGTAGCGCCGTGGTGCTTTCATGATGCAAGTGCCCCGGGCTAAGATGTCGTTGTGCTCGGAAAGACGTACGACTCCCAGGTGTGCTCCGCCGCGCGTGCGCTCGAGTTCGTGGGCGAGCGCTGGAGCCTGCTGATCATCCGTGACGCACTGTTCGCAGGTGCGAGCCGGTTCGGTGAGTTCGCCCGGCTCGGGATCGCGACGAACATCCTGGCCAACCGGCTGGATGGATTCGTCGCCGCGGGCTTGATGGAACGCGGCGGTTCCGATCAGCTCGAGTACGTGCTGACGGAGGCCGGCCGTGAGCTGGCTCCTGTCGTCATCGCGCTGACCGCGTGGGGAGATCGCTGGGCGGCGCCGGCCGGCCCGCCCATCCTCTACACGCACTCAGCCTGCGGTGACTCCGTCAGTCAGCAAGTCAGCTGTGCCTCCTGCGGCGAAGTCCATGACCCGAGCGACATTGTCGTACAGCCGGGGCCGGGGATGCCTGCAGACATCGCCGCCCGCATGGTCGGCAGCAGCGTCATGGCAACCTCCACACCGCGTGCACCGTCTGGACACCTGCGCGCGACGCGGTGACCACGGCGTCTCCCCTGCCATCGCGAGTAACCGTTGCATCACCGGCGACCAGGTAGGGCGACCACCGCAGGTCGGTCCGGTACTGCCCGACCCGTGGCGCGTAGAACGTGACGCCCGTGTCGGTCAAGCGCACCTCCGTTGCCGGCGTCGCGACGATAGGCGTCGGCCGGGAAACGGCGTACAGCCTCCAGACCTTGTCACTCCACTCCAGGGTGAGGTACGGGAGTCCGCCGGCAATCAAGGTCGCTTCGCTCTGGGTCCCGATGTCCAACGGCGCATTGCGCGGCAGCGCAACGAAAGCGACAGCATTTCGATCAAGGAAGGACCGGTAACCGGCACTGGTCAGGGTCGGCCCGGGATAGAGCTCGGGATTCAAAGCCTCGTCAGCCTGTCGCTCCCACCCCCTGGCCAACGTGACCGTGGAGACGAGCCGGGTGGACGGCCAGTGCGTGGCCACGTCTACCAGTTCCAAGCGGTGGTCCTTGAGCAGTGGCTCGGTCGCCAGCTGACTGCGCAACCCGGCGACGAACTGCTCGGAACTGCCGGGCCTGCTGGCTTGCAGCAAGTCCCCCGCGAGGTTGAACGATGGCAAAGCGATGCTGATCAGGCCCACGGTCATCAACACCGACGGGCGCAGCCTCGCGTTCGCGACGATCGCGGGAACCATGCCGATCAGGACGATCCGGTTGAGGTTGCTGCCGACGGGTGACGGCACCAGGAGGACGAACACGGTGGCGACCATGCTGACGGCGGCAACCGATCGCACGACCCGACCGACGGGAGCAACGAGGACGATGAGTGCCCCGCCCATCGTCAGCAGCAGGTTGGCAGTGCCCATGGGTTGCACTCCCGCACTGACGCCCCCGGACAGCCACCAGAGCACCGCGATTCCGCCCAACGAACCCGCCGCAGACGCCAACCAGGCTCGTCGCTGCGGCTGGGCCGCCGCCACGGTGCCGGACACCAGGAGTCCCAGCACTCCAGCGACCGGGCTCGTCACCGCAGCCAGAGCCGCGGCCCCGGCTGCCCACCGTGGCCGCGCCCGGCTGGCCAAGCTCAACGACAGCAGGGCAACCACGAGCCCCAGCGCGAACGTGGTCCGGCCGGAGGTGACGTCAGCGGCCGCGGTGCCGGCGAGGGCGACACCGCCGGCTACCGGACGCCTGGCCAGTCGCAGAATCGGCAGCGCCGCCAACGGAGTGATGACCAGGCATGCGGAACCCAGCAGCACCGGGCCAAAACTGCTCAGCAGGGCCGGCGTGACCAGACTGTACGACGAGGTCACGAGCCCCCCGTACCAGCTGCCCCACCAGGGGACGTTGCCGCTGCGAGTGAACAGGTTCGCCCTGGCGGTCTGCGCCGCGAGGTCGCTCACCAGAGGGGCGTGCGTGTAGTAGACAACGGCCAGCACCACCGCAACTGCCGCCGGTACGGTCACGACGAGGCGGCCCGACGGCTCAGCGGGGGCTGTGGAGGGCCCGCCCACTGCTGCCATGGCCGTGGACTACCCCGGACCGCCCCACTCATGCCCGGGTCTCACCGGCGCTTGATCAACCGACGCGACGACGAAGATCCGTAGCGACTACAAGGCTCCCAGGACACGCAGCCTCCGCGCGGCAGCCACCCCGCAAACCGCGGGCGCCCAGAAGGCGACGATACGGAAGAGCAGCACGCTCTGAACGGCGTGACCGACCGGCACGCTGGCCAGCGACAGGGCCGCCACCAACCCGGCCTCGGTCCCCCCGATGCCGGCAGGAGTCGGCAACGCGGAGCCGACCGCGGATCCCACCATGTAGGCGATGATGAGCGCGCCGAACGGAGCGCCCGGCAGCGCGCCCGGCACCGCCCTCACGGCAGTCGCCAGTCCGACTCCCATCAGGAGGGTTGTCGCCGCCGAAGCTGTCAGCAGCACCAAGAGATCGTGCGGCCGATGCAGGATGTCGCGTAGCTGCGACCAGGCCGCCCGCGCGCCGCCCGCCCACGCGCGACCCGCGCGTTCGCTATCCGGCCGGCGCCGGAAGGCCACCACCACCAGCAGCGCGGCCACCGCGACGATGGCGACCACCTGTGCCGGGCCCACGGGGCCTGCCGCTGCGACTTCGGCGACTCGGCGGCGCAGCGCCGGGAGCTCGCCGGACGAGGCACCCCACCGCGTCCAGATGCTGAGCGCCAGCAAGGCCGTGAAGACGACCATGTCGGCGAGGGCGCCGAAGAGCGCAAGTGCAGTCACCGCGCCGACGGCTGCTCCGGTCGAGCGGGCACCACGCACTGACAGAAACCGCACGTTGACGGCAGCGCCGCCAAGGCCGGCCGGCGTGACACGGTTCGCCGTCGAGGCAGCCAGCTGACCCAGGAACCGCTGGCCGAACGGGGTCCGGCAGCCGGCTGACGCCTGCAAGGCGACCGCGGCGCACACGAAGTGCAGCACCGCGCAGAGGATGAGCGGGAAAAGCAGGAACCAACGCAAGGTGCCAGCGAACTCGCCTGTTGCCCTGGCCGAGCGCAGCAGGTCGGTGAGGCTGTCCTCATCTGCGAGTGGCGCCCCCACCAGGGCAAATGCCGCCGAAGCGAACAGGATCCCCGACCAGACCGGCGGTCCGCCTCCGGCGCCGCCCGGCAGGGGGGAGCGCAGCCATCGAGAGAGCCGGGACCGTTGGCGAAGGCTCACGCCCGCAGGGGACAACTGCTGGGCGCCCCCATCCCGGCGTGCCTGCTCAGCGACCGGAGTAGCCGAACCCACCATGAATTCATAGTGGGGGGCTTTTGCCGCCATTCGCCGCTTTCTCACTCCATTCATAGCCATTGGCCCGACCCGCTTCTGAACCCCTGTCTGCCGAGCAGGAAACGAATGCGGTCAGCTAGCTTGCGACGGCGCTCCCGTGCTCGACTCCCGGAGCCAGTGGGGCTTCATCCTTGCTTCTCCGCCTGGCCAGCATCGGCAGCAGCAGGAACCGCACAGTGACGGTCAGCCACAGCAGACCGAGCACAGCGCCGGCAACCACGTCGCTCAGGTGGTGGAATCCGCGATACATCCGGCACAGCCCGACAGCGGGCGGCACCACGATGGCGACGACGGTGAGAGTCCACTGCAGCCAGCGCAGATCGGTCAGCACCCAGGCGAGCACGGCAAGGCCGCCGTACAGGCAGATTGCCGCAGCGACGTGCCCGGACGGATAGCTTGCCTGCGGGTCACCTATCCCGAGCCGGGGAATCGAGGGGCGAGCCCGGTGCTCGAGCGTGCTCGTGACGAAGTAGATCCCGCTCTCGATCCCCACGACGACGGCGAGGAACAGCGGAGCGGCCAGGCTGCGCGTCCCGATCGCGAGGGCGATCACCAGCACTACCAGGGCAACTTCGACCGTGATGGGCTGGGCGAGCTGAGTGCCAGCGTTCGTGAGCGTGTTCCAGAACGGGGTACGGCCACCCAGGAGGCTGCGTTCGATCGAGTCGTCGAGTCGCCCCACTGAACCGTGGGCGAGCACGTGGATCAGCAGCAGGCCGAGCAGCAACATGAGCCCGAGAACGGCCAGGCCGGCCACGACGATGTGTACGGCGATGGAGCTGCGGGACTGCGGCTCCCGCGTCGACGCCTTGCTGCGGCTCGGGGCTATGGCGGCGGTCATCGAGCAGACATGCTGTGAATGGCGTCCATCGGCGAGGAGTGACCCGTGAGCTGCCCCTCCTTGCCGGTCCGGCGCCAGCGTGCCTCGCACCAGGAGTAGATGCCGAACACCATCAAGCCCACGCCAATGGCCACCAGGATGGCCCGGCCGCCGGGCTGCTGGACGATGTCACGCAGGGTCGCATCGAGCCCCCTCGCCTTGGCCGGGTCGAAAGTCTTTGCTGCATCGATGAAATAGGCGCCAATGGTGACGAAGACAGCACCTCGGGCCATGGTGCCCAGCATGCCCAGGAAGACGACGACCTTGCTCGTACGGTGACCCATCTCGCTCATCTTCATGTTCTTCTCGAACCTGCGCATGAGCCCGCTCACGACCAGCGCGAGCCCACCGATGACCAGGCCGATCCCTGCGATTGCGACGATCCACCGCCCGTACCCGTGCTTCATCAGCCCGGCACCACTGCCGACGCCCGCTGAGGAGTGGCGGTGCTCAAGGACAGCCCACGCCCCGTAGGCGAGAACCGCGTAGGCAACGGCGCGACCGGCGGACCCGATCCGCTTCGCGCTGCGCTTCAGACCGTGGTCCCCACGCTCACCCCAGATTGCGTTGACAGCACGGAAGATCACGTAGCCGGCCAACCCGACAATCATGGCCACCAGCAGCGCGGAACCGAACGAGTGCTGTGCCAGCTCCTGGAACGCGCCCTTCTGGTTTGCCTGATGCCCGGGGTGGTGGCCGAGGCCGAGCTGCAGCGCGATCCACCCCATGAGCACGTAGGTGGTGCCGCGCGCTGCGAATCCAATGCGCGCAAGGCGGTCGATGAGGGGAGAATTTGCTGCTCGGCGGGCCGTTCCCGCAGTTGCCGTGGTCATGTGCGGACCCTTTCGTCCCGGTCGTGGTTCCCAGCAATGGCGGGTCTGAACCACCCTTTGCTGTCACGATGCGGATGGTGCAAGATCACCGGGTGACACAACCGGATGATGCGTTGGCGGAGTGGTTCCTCGGCGCGAACGAACGACGCAACCGCGCGTCGGGGCTGCGCCCGTACACGATCGGCAACGATGTGCGGGCGCATGTGCACGGCCGGTCATACTTCGCCCGGCTGAGCGCGGTTGTCGCCGCGATGAGTCTCGGCGATCGGCTGTCGCTGTCCGCATTTCGGGTCGACGGGGACGAGCTGCTCGACGGCCCGGGGACAACCATCTCATCGGTGCTCGCTGCGGCAGCGCATCGAGGAGTCGAGATCCGTGGTCTGGTCTGGCGATCGCAACCCCATGCGATGGACCAGAGCGAGAAGGAGAACGCCGAGTTCGTCCGCGATCTCCAGGAGGCCGGCGGTGACATCCTGCTGGACGCCCGTACCCGGCGAGCCGGGTCCCACCACCAGAAGCTGGTCGTGGCCCAGCACCCGGACGCACGCAGCCTCGACGTCGCGTTCGTCGGCGGGATCGACCTCGCCCGCAGCCGCAACGACGACAGCGCGCATGACGGCGACCCGTTGGCCATGACCTTCCCCGAGGTTTACGGCAAGCGGCCGCCCTGGCACGACGTCCAGCTCGAGGTCCAGGGGCCGGCGGTCAGCGACCTGGAGCTCACGTTCCGCGAACGGTGGGAAGGCAGCACCGTGCTCGACCTGCCGAGCCCGCTGCGCATGCTCTGGGACCGCACCTACCACGCCGGCAAGATGACCGGCGGCGAGCTGCCTGCTGCCCTGCCGGATCCGCCCGAGGCCGGACCCCATGCCGTGCAGGTGCTGCGCACCTATCCGGCTCGCTGGCGTCGCTACCCCTTCGCGCCCCTCGGCGAGCGCAGCATCGCGGCCGCCTACAGCAAGGTCCTGCGCAGGGCGCATCGGCTGATCTACATCGAGGATCAGTACCTCTGGGCGCCCGGCATCGCCAAGCTGCTCGCCAGCGCGCTCACCGCCGACCCTGCGCTGCACCTGATCGCTGTGGTGCCACGCTTCGCCGACAAGGAAGGACGGTCGGCCGTACCCAGCCTGCTCGGGCGCGAACGGGCGATCGACATCTGCCGCGCCTCCGGTGGCGACCGGTTCGCGATCTATGACGTGGAGAACCTCGAGGGCACCCCGGTGTACGTGCACGCGAAGGTCGTGATCATCGACGACGTCTGGGCCATGGTCGGCTCTGACAACCTCAACCGCCGGTCCTGGACGCACGACAGCGAGCTCTCCTGCGCGGTGCTCGACGCGACCCGCGATCACCGGGAACCGTTGGATCCGGCCGATCTCGGCGACGGCGCACGCACGTTCGCCCGCGACCTGCGGCTCGAGCTGGCCAGGGAGCACCTCGACCGACCGGCCGACGGCTCGCAGGACGCCGATCTGCTGGAGGCAGCGAGCTTCTTCGGGGCAGCGGCTGCCAGCGCCGCCGCGCTTGACGAGTGGTACGAGGGCGGCTGCGTCGGGCCACGACCAGCAGGGCGGCTGCGCAACCACAAGCCGGAAAAGGTCCGCGCACGGGACAAGGTCTGGGCCGTTCCCCTGTCCAGGGCGGTGTACGACCCTGACGGTCGCTCCGTCCGGGACCGGGTCCTGCGTCGGTCCTGACCCGGCTACAGCTGCATGGTCCGGACGTCGGCTGCGACCTGCAGCGGCGCACCTGTCGCCGCCCGTACGGTCGCGACATCGGTGCCGGGTGCCGTCTCGCGCAGCACCAGCCCGTTGCCGTCGGGCAGCACGTCGATGACCGCCAGGTCCGTGATGATGCGGTGCACGACCTGGCGCCCGGTCAACGGGAGGTCGACCTCGTCGAGGATCTTGGGGCCGCCGTCGCGAGTGACGTGCTCCATCATCACGACAACCCGGCGGGCCCCGGTGACCAGGTCCATCGCGCCGCCCATGCCCTTGACCAGCTTTCCGGGAATCATCCAGTTGGCCAGGTCGCCACGGTTGGACACCTGCATCGCACCGAGCAGAGCCAGGTCGATCTTGCCGCCCCGGATCATCCCGAAGCTGGTTGCCGAGTCGAAGAACGCCGACCCCGGCAGAACCGTCACCGTCTCCTTGCCTGCGTTGATCAGGTCCGGGTCGACCTCGTCCTCGTACGGGTAGGGGCCCACCCCGAGGACGCCGTTCTCCGAGTGGAGCACGACATGGACGCCGGCAGGGATGTGGTTGGCCACGAGGGTCGGCAGGCCGATGCCCAGGTTGACGTAGCTGCCGTCGACGAGCTCCTGCGCGGCCCTGACCGCCAGCTGCGCACGGGTCAACCGCCCACCGGCAGCAGTCGTCACGAGGCATCTCCGTCCGGAGCCTGCGGATCGAGCCGGGCTCGTACCGTGCGCTTCTCGATGTCCTTGCGGGTCGCCTCTTCCGCGCTGAGTGGGACCACCCGGTGGACGTAGATGCCGGGGAGGTGGATCTCGTCCGGGTCGAGCGTGCCGGCCGGAACCACTCGCTCTGCCTCAAGAATTGTCAGCTGCCCGGCCATCGCAGCGTTCGGGTTGAAGTTGCGGGCGGCCGCATGGAAGACCGCGTTGCCGTGGGTGTCGGCTACGGCAGCCCTGACCAGAGCGAAGTCCGTCACGATGGCTTCTTCCAGGAGCTGCAGCTTGCCGGCGAACTCTCGCACCTCCTTTGGTGGCGAGGCGATCGCGACCGAACCGTCGGGGTGGTAGCGCCGGGGCAGGCCGCCTTCGGCTACCTGCGTGCCGACGCCGGTGGGGGTGTAGAAGGCGCCGATGCCGGCACCGCCCGCCCGCATCCGCTCAGCGAGGGTGCCTTGCGGGCAGAGCTCCACCTCGAGCTCGCCGTCGAGGAACTGCCGGGCGAACTCCTGGTTCTCCCCCACGTACGACGCGATGATCCGGTGGATGCGGTGCGCGGCGAGCAGCTTGCCGAGACCGGCGTCGTCGACACCGCAGTTGTTGGACACCACCGACAAGTCGCTGGCCCCTTGCTCGAGCAGGGCATCGATGAGGATCCATGGGATCCCGCTGAGCCCGAACCCGCCCACGGCGAGGGTGGCCCCGTCGAAGATGTCTGCTACGGCTTCGGCTGCTGACGCGACGGTCTTGTCCATTCACTGCTCCCTGGTCGGGCGGTCGTCCGGCAGCTCGTCGAACGCCTGCTCCGCGATGGCAAAGGCCTGGTTGGCACGGGGAAGCCTCGCATACCGGCCCACATCCTGGTTGAACGTCACGACCGGCGCGAGGGCGAACTCGAGGAATCCTTGCGGCAATTGTGCCTCGGTCATGACGAGCTCCTGGAACGGTCGAGCAGCTCCTAGGAGATTGCCCTCAGCGGCTGCGACAAACGCCCTGTGCACCCCTGGCTCGGGTGACGGTCGCGGCGTGAGCGGGAGCCCGAGCGGGTTTACCCGCCGCTGCTATCCGAGTGGAACCAAACCGCGATGGTCGGCGGCGAGCTCCACGTCCGCGAGTCCGGGCCGACGCACCACCGCAGTCACCCCCGACGGCACGTCCACTGCGAGTGTCGTGAGCTCACCCTCACCGTCGGCGGTCCATCGCACGGCGAGCAAACCGTACGGAGTCTCCAGGGACGACTCGGCTGAGGTGATCCCACCTCCCGGTGCCGGCGCGATGAGCACCCGACGGTAGCCCGGTTCCAGAGGTGCGATCCCGCCGATGCTGCGATGCATCCAGTCGGCTACGGCGCCCAGCGCGTAGTGGTTGAAGCTGGTCATCTCGCCGGGGTTGATCGAGCCGTCCGGGAGCATCGAGTCCCACCGCTCCCAGATGGTCGTCGCACCCATGGTGACCGGGTACAGCCAGGATGGACATGCACGCTCGGTGAGCAGTCGGTAGGCGGTGTCGAGGTGCCCGGTCCTGGTCAGGGCGTCCAGGATGTACGGGGTGCCGGCGAATCCGGTCGCGATCGTGAAGCCAGCCTTCTCGGCAAGCTCAGCGAGACGGTCGCCCGCCAGCGCCTCACGACGCTCGTCGAGGAGATCGAAGGTGATCGCCAGGGCGTACACGGTCGGACAGTCGCTGAGAACAATGCCCTCGTCAGTGACGTAGTGCTCCACAAACGCTTGCTGCACCGTCGATCTGATGTGCTCGAAGGCCTCGGCGTCGGCGTCGTGACCGAGCAGCTTTGCTGCCCTTGCGGTCAGCTCGAGGGTTCGATGCAAGCACGCGGTGGCGACCACTCCTACGTCCGCCTTGGCCTGGAACGGGTTGTCCGCGGGCGCCGTCGGGTCGAGCCAGTCGCCGAACTGGAAACCGGTGTCCCACAGCCCGGTCGGCGAAGTCAGGTGCTGTACGTGGCGCGCGTGCGCGGCCATCGACGGGTAGTGCCTGGCAAGTGCCTCCCGGTCCCCGTAGGCCTCCCACAGCGCCCACGGCACCCAAACGGCGGCATCCGACCAGACGGCGGTCGACTCCTGCTCGGGGAAGAACTCAGGCCGTTCGTCGTACTTGAGGTTGTCCGGGATGACGAACGGGACCATGCCGCCGGCGGCGGACTGCTCGGCTGCCAGGTCGGCCAGCCAGTCGTCGAGGAACGGTCCCACGTCGTAGAGGTAGGCGGCGGTCGTCGCGAAAACTGCAAGGTCGCCGGTCCACCCCAGCCGCTCGTCACGTTGCGGGCAGTCCGTCGGCACGTCGAGGAAGTTGCCGCGCAGGGACCACACCACGTTCTTGTGCAGCTGGTTCAGCATCGGGTCGGAGCACTCGAACGCGCCGATGCGTCGCAGGTCCGAGTGGACCACAACCGCCTCGAGGTCGTTGCCGGTCAGCGTCCCTGGGTAGCCGTCGACCTCGACGTAGCGAAAACCGTGGAAGGTCTGCGTCGGCTCGAACTCGTCGTCGCCGCCGCTGAGGATGAACCGGTCGGTGGCCTTCGCGCTGCGCAGTGGACGGGTGCCGAGCTCGTCGTCCTCCAGCACTTCGGCATGTCGGACGGTGATGGTCTGCCCCTCCTCGCCCAGGGCGCGGAGGCGGACCCATCCGACGAGGTTCTGGCCGAAATCCACGAGGGTTTTGCCTTCAGGCGAGGTCCAGATCCGTTGTGGGCTCAGGGTGTCCTGTCGTCGCACGACCGGACCCAGGTAGTGGGTGAGCCGGTCGGTGTTGAAGTCGATTGCATGGACGCCGACCCAGTCCGCTCGGGTAGTGGCGGAATCCACCCACGAGTCATCCTGACGGCGCGCGTCGATGGTCTGCCCGTCGTAGAGGTCATTGGCAGTCACCGGTGATGGCCCGGCCGCCCATTGCGGGTTGGTGCCGGCCGTTTGCACGTAACCATCGGTGAATTCCACCTCCAGCTCGGCTACCGCAGCGAGTTCGTCCCCGTACACGGCGCGGTTGCCCTGGAAGCCGAGCCTCCCTCGATACCAACCGTTTCCCAAAGCAATTCCGAGCACGATCGGCTGGCCAGACGTGGCCGCTGAAGCGACCTGCTCCGTCACGTCGTAGTCGCGGTAACGCAGCCGCCACTCGTACGCCGACCAGCCGGGGCTGAGAACTTCGTCGGAAACCCGTTGTCCAGCAAGGAAAACTTCGAAGATCCCGAGGCTCGACGCATACAGGCGCGCCCGGGCCACGGCACCGTGACCCTCGTCGAGACGGATCTCACCACGCAGGCGGGGAGCTCCATCGAAGTCGTGGTCGGGGGCAATCATCGGGACGTTCCAGGTGCGGCTCATCATGTCCTTTTCCGAGGGTCAAATTTCTGAACTCGAGTTTGTGACGGCACGACGATGCCGTGGCGAGATTCGTTCGCTGCTCAGTAGCCGGGTCAGGCTCCCCACCCGGCTTGGGTGCCTTCTCCGCGTTCGGCGACGATGCGATCGGCGTAGCCCGGACAGGGCGTAGGCGGCGATCGGGTCGGGGTGCAGGCCCATGCCGCCGCGGATCTCGGCGAGCAGTGGCCGTACGTCGGTGTTGTAGGCGTCCATGAGCACCGCGTTGGCGCCGAGGACGTCGCCGGCTGTTTGTGCTGCGGCCAGGGCTGCCCGGTCGACGAGCAGGGCCTTGGCGGTGGCTTCCTGGACGTTCATCACCGACCGGATCTGGCCGGGGATCTTGGGTTCGATGTTGTGGCACTGGTCGAGCATGAAGCTGACGCCCAGCTCAGCCCCAGCAATGACTCCCCTGGGTGTGAGCGCACCTGCTCTCACGACCTCGTGCATGATCCGGAACAGCTGGAAGGGATCGGCTGATCCGACCATCAGGTCGTCGTCAGCGTAGAAGCGGGAGTTGAAGTCGAAGCCGCCGAGCTTTCCGGCCCGCAGGAGGAAGGCGACGATAAACTCGATATTGGTTCCGGGTGCGTGGTGCCCGGTGTCCACGACAACCTGGGCCTTGTCGCCGAGCGTCAGACAGTGCGCGAACGCCGTACCCCAGTCAGGCACATCCATGGTGTAGAACGCAGGCTCGAACAGCTTGTACTCGAGGAGCATGCGCTGGTCGGGTCCGAGCCGGTCATGGACCTCGGCCAACGCCTCTGCGAGCCGGTCCTGGCGGGCCCGGATGTCGTCCTGGCCGGGATAGTTGGTGCCGTCGCTGAACCACAGCTTGAGCTCGCGTGACCCGGTGGCGTCCATGATGTCGACGCACTCGAGGAGATGGTCGGTCGCCTTGCGCCGCACCCCGGGGTCAGGGTTGGTGACCGAGCCGAGCATGTAGTCGTCGTCCTGGAACACGTTGGCGTTGATCGCCCCGATGCCCACACCCACGTCGTCGGCGTGGCGGGCCAGCTTGGCGTAGTCGTCCACCCGGTCCCAGGGG
Organism: uncultured Actinomycetota bacterium; assembly: GCA_963797535.1. Lineage (GTDB taxonomy): Bacteria > Actinomycetota > Actinomycetes > JAWWOL01 > JAWWOL01 > JAWWOL01. The sequence goes on from CAWCPQ010000005.1 coordinate 246,179, forward strand.
ATGTGCAGAGACACCCGCGGTGCCACCCCGGTACAGGCGTTGACCTGCGCGGCGTCGGAAATCTTTTCGAACGGGTCCCGAGGGACCCCCTTTTGGGCGAACACCTTGAACCGGGTGCCGGAGTTGCCGAACGCCCAGGAAGGCAGCTCGATCTGCTGGTGGCGCAGCGCGGCCGCCACCTCATCGGTCGTAGCCACTGTCATCAGCCTTTCACTGCACCGGCGGTTATGCCGGAGACAATTTTGCGGTTGAAGAGGATGAACATGATGAGCAGCGGAACGGTGATGAGCACGATGTCCATGAACAGCAGGTTGTACTGAGTGGTGAACTGGCTGACGAAGTTGTAGAGGGTGAGCTGGACGGTCGCGTTGCCGTTGCCGGGCAGGAAGTACAGCGGGTTGACGAAGTCGTTGAAGACGAACACCGACTGGACCAGGGCGACGGTGATCGTGACCGGTCGCAGCAGTGGGAAGATGACCCGGAAGAACAGGGTGAAGCTGGAACATCCGTCGAGGATGGCCGCTTCGTCCAGCTCGCGGGGGATGGTGGCGACGAAGGCCCCGAAGAGCAGGATGGAGAACGGGATCCCGAAGGCGACCTCGATCAGGATCAGCCCGCTGAGCGATTTGAACAGGTGCACGTGCTGCAGCACCCAGATGGTCGGCACGACCGCTGGCGGAATGATCAGCCCGGCCAGCACCAGCAGCCCGACGAGTCCGGCGATCTTGCCGCGGCGTCGCTGGACGACGAACCCGGCCATCGCGCAGATGACGATCATGATCGCGACGGAGGCGACGGTGAGGATGATGCTGTTGCGGAACGCGGTGACCAGCTCGTTGTCGTTGTAGCTGAACACGTCCTTGATGTTCTGCCACACCGGCCAGGAGGTGGGCCAGCTGAACGACAGGTTCGTCGCATCCGCGGAGGTCTTCGCCGCGGTGAGGAAAATGAACACGAACGGGACGATGAACACGACGACTGCCACCAGGACGGCGGCGACTTCCAGAGCGACCCGACGGAAGGTTCTCATCACATCTCCACCTGTCGGGTGTTGAAGAACCGGGCCAGCGGAAAGACGATGATCGCCACCAGGATGAACAGCACGATGTTGCCGGCGGTGGCCAGGCCGTAGAAGCCGGCCTGGTACTGCTTGTAGATGATCGAGGCGATGGTGTCGGAGGAGAAGCCGGGTCCGCCTCCGGTCATCGTCCAGATCAGGTCGAACGAGCGCAGGCCGCCGATCAACGACAGCAGGATTACCGTGAAGGTGGCCGGTCGGGCCAACGGCAGGGTGATGTTCCAGAACTGCCGCCACGCGCCGCCGCCGTCGACGGCGACCGCCTCGTAGTAGTGCTCCGGGATCGAGGCCAGGCCGGCGATGTAGATCACCGTGGCCAGCCCGACGCCTTTCCACACGTCGACCAGGGCCACCGCGTACAGCGCGGTGTGTGGTCTACCGAGCCAGTCCGGGGCGGTGTAGCCGACGGTGCTCAGCGCAGAGGCGATGACGCCGGTGTCGGGTTGCAGCAGCACGCTGAAGGTGATGCCGACCGCGACCGTGGAGACCAGGACCGGGAAGAACACCACCGAGCGCAGGAACCCGCGGGAACGCAGCTGCGAGGTCAGCAGCACCGCGAAAGCCATCCCCAGCACCACTTTCAGGCCACTGGTGATCACCGCGTAGATCAGGGTGTTCTTCAACCCGATCCGCAGCGACTGGTCCGAGAAGAACTCACGGAAGTTGCCCAGCCCGATGAAGTGCGAGTCGAACAGGGTCCAGCGGGTCAACGAGAAGTAGAACGCGACAAGCGTCGGGATGATGAAGAAGATGCCGTAGATCACCGCGGTCGGCAGGTAGAACCAGTACGAGTACGGGGTGGGCAACTTCCCGTGCTTCCTGCGGTTGGGCACTGTGTCCGGGGTGGCCCGGCCGGACCCCGCGAGTTCGCGGGATCCGGCCGTGCGAGCTTGGCTCGCCCCGTGGTCCATCACCATCCGGGCAGACCCAGCTGCTTGGCCTCCTTGGTGACGTCCTGGTCGTACTGCTTGGCTGCAGCCTCAGCCTTGGTCTGCCCGGTCGCGACCGCCGTGGTGATCTGCTCCAGGTTCGGCCCCTTCACCGGGGACAGGAACTCAAGCGCCGGACTGGTCGCCTTCGCGTCGACGTAGGCCTGCAGGTCCTTGGCGGCCTGCGGGGCAGTGTCCGGAATCGTGGATCCTGTGATCAGGTACGGACCGGTTGGCGGCACCGCCGCGCTCTGGGCTGCCGTGCCAGGCACGGAGGCGGTGTAGGCGACGAACGCTTTGGCGGCACACAGGTTCTTGGTCGACTTCGGGATGTACTGACCATTGGGCTCCCAGACGGTCGCCCCGTTGCTTGCAGCCGTGTCGCCGGGGAGGCCGAAGAAGCCCAGGTTGGCCGTCTGGGCAGCCGGCAGCGCTGAGACCACCGCGGACAGCATCGGGTACTGGCCGGCCTTGCCGGCGGCCAGCGCGGCCAGCCCCTGAGGCTCCGTGGTCGAGCCGGCGTCCTTGTTGTAGTAGCCCTTGTCCGTCAGCGCCTGCATCTTCTGGAAGCTCTTCAGCGCGGCGGGAGTGGTCGCGTACTTCGCCTTGTTCGCGGTGTAGTTCGCCGTGAACGTCGGGTCGGCCTTCTGCAGGTTGAAGTAGTCGCCAAGCACGATCAGCTGGGTGGTCCAGGTGTCCTTGAACGACCCCTCGATCGCGGTCAGGCCAGCAGCCTTGATCTTGTCGCTGTTGGCGATGAAATCAGCCCACGTCTTCGGCACCTGCAGGCCCAGCTTGGAGTAGACCGCCTTGTTGTAGAGCACGCCACCCGCGAAGGAACTGCCCCACGGCGCGCCGTAGACCTTGTTGTCGAAGCTGACGACCGGTAGGTAGGACTTGTCCACCGCAGCGATGGCCGGGTCGTTGGTCAGGTCGACCAGGTTCTTGGCCGGCGAGAGCGCCTGCAGCAAGGCTCCGGAGTTGTACCAGAACACGTCGTTCATGCTGCCGGTCGCCAGCTTGGTCTTGACCAGGTTGTCGCCCGGCGCACCGCCCGGATGCTGCTCCAGGCTCACCTTGATGTCAGGGTTCGCCTTCTCGAAGGCGGCCACCACGCCCTTAGCCAGGGCGACACTCGTCGGGCTGTTGTCGATCAACAGGGACATGTTCGACTTACCGCAGGAGGCAGCGGCCGCGGCTCCTGAGGTGGTGCCTGCAGCGCTGCCCGACGTGGCGGCGGCGGGGCCACCCGTGGTTGCGGCCGCGGCGGAGCCACCCGTGGTTGCGGCGGCGCCGCCGGCGCTGCTGGAACCGCTCGAGCAAGCGGCGACGGCGAACAGTGGAAGGGCGGCAAGGGCCACCAGTCTCGTGCGGGTGGACTTCATTAACGAACCTCCAAGGAGTGGGAGCGTTGCGCTCCCAGCGGATGAAACGTTTCATCTGATACGAGCGGTGCTTCGTCCGGAAGGGCTCTCGAGGTACCCGTCAGTCGGGGCGTCAATGAAGCGCGAGGCCCTGTGATCGAGGAACGTAGGCCAACCACCGAACCGTGTCAACTGGTCTACGGGATCGTTATGAAGGGGTCTACTGAATCGTTATAAACGCCTGGGGCCGGAGTCGTGGACCGGTCTACGCAGGCACGCTACGCTCAACCCAGGCGACGCACCGACGGCGATGGAGGGTCCATGTCAGATGATGTGATCGTGCCGCGGAAGAGGCGGCCTTCGATCACCGATGTCGCCGTTGAGGCCGGCGTGTCCAAGGCTGCGGTCTCCAAGGTCATCCGCAACGCCTACGGCATCAGCCCAGCGATGCGCGAGCGGGTCGAGGCAGCCATCGAACGCCTGGGCTACCGTCCTCGGGTGGGGGCTCGTGCCATGCGTGGCGCAAGCTTCACGATCGGCTTTGAGATCCCCCACCTGGGCAACGAGCTGTACAACCAGATCGTGGACGGTGCCGCCAAGCACCTGGCCGGATCCGGCTACCAGCTGATGATCGCGCCCGGGCTCGGCTACCGCAGCGGCCCGGCCGTGCTGGAAGCCCTCGCCGATCGTCAGATGGACGGGATCATCGCGTCGTCAGCCGACGTCCCGATGCCCTGGCTGGAAAGTCTCGCCCAGCACATCCCGGTGGTCCTTCTCGGCCGTCACGACACGACGCAGGAGTACGACACGGTCACCAATGACGACGCCGCGGGCACCAACCTTGTCATGGACCACCTGTTGGGCCTGGGTCACCAGCGCATCGCCCACGTGACCCTCCACGGACCCATCCCTCTGGGCCCGCACGCCGTGCGCCTTGACACGTACAACGCGAGAATGGCCGGAGCGGGACTCGTGCCACGCGTGATACACGCCGATTCGACGGAACAGGACGCCTATGGCGCGGCCATCAACCTCCTCGAACGCCGCTACCCACCCACGGCGATCTTCGCCGGACACGATGAGCTCGCGATCGGAGTTCTCCGCGCCGTCGCCGAACTTGGACTGGACGCAGACCAGGTTTCCGTGGTGGGCTACGACAACATCGACCTGGCAGCACATCCTTTGATCTCGCTGACGACCGTCGACCAGTTCGGCCCGGAGATGGGTGTCGCCGCCATCGAGCTGCTCATGGAGCGCATACGTCACGGCAGAGTCGCGGCCACGCACCATCAACAGGATCCGCAATTGCGTATCCGCAACTCAACGCGCCGGGCCCCGGCCCGATCTAGGGCTCGTGCCAAAGTCGCTGCCCGCGAGTGAAAGTGGTGATGGGTCACACCTAGGTTGATAGCGGCTTTCCCTGGTGCTTCGGACCTCGATGGCAGCCAGGCACCCTGAGAGCGGGGTGCCGCCAAAGCCGAAGCGCTGGCGCCAGCACTTCCTCGGGGTATGGTGCCTCACGGGCCGCACGGGAAGACTGAGGCAGTGAGAGTTGACTCGCACCACCACGTCTGGGACGAATCCGTACGCGATGCGCCGTGGGCTGAGCCGTTTCCGGTGCTGCACAGGGCTTTCACCCTCGATGACCTCGGGCCAATCTTCGTCGAGAATGCCATCGACGCCGGCATTCTGGTGCAGACCCGGCTCTCGAGCGAGGAGACGCGAGCCTTCCTGAACCTGGCCGCTACCAGGCGCACGGTCCTCGGAGTCGTCGGGTCGGCCGACCTGCTCGCCTCGGTCGGCCGCGACCGGGTGATGTGTGGTTCGGAATGGCCAGTCTGCTGGTATCCCCGATGAGCCGGCACCCGGCCAAGGTCCGGTCTCTCCCCGTCACTCCGCTCGGTATGGGCGGTGCGCCGCTGGGCAACCTCCACTCCGCGATCGACGATGACATGGCCCTCGCGACGGTGAATGCCGCGTGGGACGGAGGAGTGCGCTACTACGACACTGCTCCGCACTACGGCCTCGGGCTGTCAGAGTCCCGACTGGGCAGGGCGCTGCGTTCGCGCCCGCGCGACGAGTACGCCCTCTCGACGAAGGTCGGCCGGCTGCTCGTACCCAACCCGACACCGATCGGCAATGACCTCGCCCACGGGTTTGCCGTGCCGGACGACAGCCTGCGCGTCCGGGACTACTCGCGGGACGGAGTGCTGCGAAGCATCGAGGCCAGCCTCGCCCGGCTCGGGGTGGACCGGATCGACATCCTCTACCTCCACGATCCGGAAAACCACATGCGGCAGGCCATCGATGAGGCGGCGCCGGCGCTGAGCCAGCTGCGAGCCGAAGGGGTGATCGGCGCATACGGCGCCGGGATGAACACCGTGGAACCGCTGCAGCGTCTGGTGATCGAAACGGACCTCGACGTCGTGATGGTGGCCGGCCGATGGACCCTCCTGGACCGTACTGCGTTGCCCCTGCTCGACCAGTGCCGACGGGCGGGCGTTGCCGTCGTTGCGGCGGCACCGTTCAACTCCGGCCTGCTGGCGAGCAGTGCGCCGGACGCCGGAACGACCTTCGACTACCTGCCGGCCCCGGCCGACCTGCTGGCCAGGGCCCGCGCCCTCGGTGAGGAGTGTCAGCGGCGCGGACTCCTGCTGCCGCATGCTGCCCTGCAGTTCCCGCTGCGGCACCCGGCTGTCGTCAGCGTGGTCGTCGGTATGCGCTCGCCCGCAGAGGCGGCGGCGGACGTCGCATGGGAGTCAGCGCCCATACCACCGGAGGCCTGGGCAGCGCTCGAGGACCAGTATCGCGCCTGACACGCTCAGGAGCCGGTACGACGGACCTCCTGCCGTACCGGCGCGCTGCCCTCATCCGGTTACCGGAAGGCCATCACCTTGAGCGCCCCACTTTCGGCCGGGCGTGAGAACACGTCGTAGGCCTCCGGCATCTCGTCGAAGCCGAAGCGGTGCGTGATGATGCGCTCGGCGCTGAGCTGACCGGAGGCGAGCATCCCCATGAGGACCGGCGTGGTCCGGGTGTCGACGAGGCCGGTGCTGATCGAGATGTTCCGCGCCCACAGGGATTCCAGGTGCAGGACCACTGGCTTTCCGTGAACGCCGATGTTGGCGAGGTGTCCTCCGGGCCGCAAGAGCGAGGTGCACAGCTCGAACGTCTCGGGAACTCCGACCGCCTCGAGCACCACATCAGCGCCCAACCCGCCGGTCAGCTGCAGGACGGTCTCGCTGACCTGGCCACTCGCCTCGATGACCACATCCGCGCCGAGGTCCTTGGCTGCCTGTAGCCGGCCGGCGTCCTTGTCGACGACGACGACATGCGCCGGCGAGAACAACTTCGCCGTGGCCACCGCCGCCAGACCCACCGGTCCCGCGCCGACAACGACGACTGTGTCGCCGGGTGCCACCCCGGCCGAGAGCACGCCGACCTCGTACGCCGTCGGCAGGATGTCGGCGAGCAGTACCGCGGTTCCTGCGTCGAGCAGCTCCGGGAGGACGTAGGTCGACAGGTCAGCAAACGGCACGCGGACGAACTCGGCCTGGGTGCCGTTGATGGTGTGACCCAACACCCAGCCCCCGCCGCCCTGGCACTGTCCGTAGCTGCCTTCGCGGCAGAATCTGCAGCTCCCGCAGGAAGAGATGCACGAGATGAGGACACGGTCGCCCACCTTCCGGGCGCGAACCGCACTCCCTGCCTGCACAATCGTTCCGATAGCCTCGTGACCGAGGATCGTCCCGGCCGGTACCTCCGGCACATCCCCCTTGAGGATGTGCAGATCAGTGCCGCAGATCGTGACGGCCTCGACCGCCACAATGACATCCCTGTCGTCGAGAATGGTCGGATCTGCTACCTCTTCGAAACTGCGGCGGTTCGGACCGTGAAATACCATGGCCTTCATCGCGTGCTCCTTTCACCGGCGTGCGGACAGCGACGCTGCCCGGTGGCCGGGAAGCCAAGACACCCCGCGGGCCACTGGTGCAACAACTCGACTGTCGTCCCTGCGCCGAAGCCGGCCCAGAGTCGAAAGTCACCAGTCACGGCAAATCTCGCGACATCGAACCCCAATGTCAGAACCGCATGCACTGCCTGGATAGGGGCAAACGCATCCTGCGCCGTGAAGCGGACGACCGCGGTCTAGACCACGAGACTGGCCACGCTGGCGGCGCCGCAGATCTCGGACGATGGGACGGCTTGGGCAATAGCAATCCGTACTGGAATGCGTGCCCAGGGCGGCACATCTTGACCAACGCCCCGGGCCAAGCCGTCGGCCAGGGGCCCGTATGCAGCTCCGAGACCGGCCTCGAGGACGATCAGGGACGGCTGGAAGACCAGGTGAATGTTCGCCAGCCCGAGACCCAGCGCCTCGCCGAACCGACCTAGTGCCTCCACCGTTCGAGGGTCCTTTGCCGCGCTCGCTGCGAGCATCTCTGCCATGGAGCTCGGCCGGGCCCCCCACCTGTGCAAACGCGCCCAGAGCGCCCTCGGCTCGCCTTCACCGCTGCAGCTGGGGGCACCGCAGACACAGGGCACTCCGCCCACCACCTGAACGTGTTCAAACTCGCCGGCCGTCACACGGCCGCCGGTCAGGAGCTGCCCACCGCGAATCACGCCGGCACCTCCGCCATTGAGGCACATGAGGAACACCAGGTCGGACTCGCCGACACCGGCCCCGGCCACGGCCTCTCCGAGTGCTGCCAGGTCCGCGTCATTCGCCAGCTGGGCCGGCACACCGAATGCGCGGGTCATCGCATCCTGCGGGCTGGAGCCGATCACGTGCGCCATGCCGGCAATCACTCGGTTGCCGGGAGCCACTGCAGCGGCCGTCTCGGCGTGGGACAGATCCAGTGGCAGCGGCACGCCCAGGACGGCGTGGGCCACACCCGCCGACGCCAACCCGTGCTCAGCGATCATCGTGGCGAGCTGCCGGATGCCGCGCTGGACCGGACGACTGCCCGCGGGCAGAACGGTGAACGAGCTGCCCGCAGGGCTGGCGGCGACGACCGCGCACTGAACCGGGCCCTGGGCCATGGAGTCGCCGTGGCTGAGCACCAGGGCCACCGTCACACCTCTGCTCGCTGGCAAGTCGATGACCCTCGCCGGGCGGCCACGATGGCCCGAGAGCGACTGATCCCGTTCGACCACGAGTCCGCGCCGGAGCAACGATTGCAGGTGTTCGGTAACCGTCGACTTCGACAGCTCGGCCCTTCTCGCGATCTCTGCGCGAGTGCTCGGGCCGCGATCTCGAAGGGTGGCGAGGATCAGCCGATCCACCGGACTGCCGGTGGTGAACGAGCTTCGGCCCCCGACTCCATCGTCGCTAGGCATAGTCCTCACCTGCCCGGCAGCCTCGCCCTTGAGGCTGTCGTTGCGGCCCATCGTCCACCCGATCCGGCCGCCGCACCATCCCGCGCTGGTGCCACCCCGGAACCAGGTCGCGCTGGGTAGGGGTCCCGTCACCGTAAGGGACAAATAGTCCGAAATCCGACCTTTCATCCCATTGCAGGCAGCCGTCGAGCCGTGGCTTGCTAGGCAAAGTTCCTTCGTCCAGACAAGGAGTGGCCATGTACGTGCGAGGACGCAGAGCGGTCCGGATCACCAGTGCCGTTGCGGTGGCCGCGTTCGCGGCTACGACGGGGGTCGGAACGGCGGCGACGTCGCAGGGGTACACGCCCGGCGCTGCCAAAGTCTTGGCGAGGCCCTGGCTGAACCCCGAGCTGTCCCCGACAGCCCGGGCCCGGCTGGTGTTCAACCAGATGACCCTCGCCGAGAAGGTCGACCTGATGACAGGCAACCAGGGCGAGGCCCCGTACGCGTACTACAACGCTCCCATCGTGAGGCTGGGGATTCCGGCCCTGAAGATGGCGGACGCGAGCGCTGGTATCGCGCCGCGCGGTTGGTCCCTGGTCAACACCGGGGAGAACGCGACAGCGATGCCGTCGATGCAGGCCCTGGCAGCGACGTGGTCGCTTCCGGTGGTGCGGCAGTATGCGGCGGTCGTCGCCGCCGAGACCCGTGAGACCGGGCAGAACGTGCTGCTCGGCCCTGACGCCGACATCCAGCGACTGCCCTGGTGGGGCCGGATCAACGAGACCGAGAGCGAGGACCCGATCCTCAACGCCGACATCACCAGCGCGTACACGAAGGTTGTGCAGGCGCACAAGGTCATCGCGGACCTCAAGCACTACGCCGCGTACAACCAGGAGACCAACCGCGGCAGCGGGCAGAACGACATCCTCGACCAGCGGACACTGCGTGAGGTCTACACCCTGGCCTTCGAGGCCGTGGTCAAGCAGGCCAACGTCGGCTCGGTGATGTGCTCCTTCAACAAGATCAACGGCGCCTACTCCTGCGAGAACGCCTTGACGTTGCGCAATGTCCTGAAGGGGAGGATCGGATTCACCGGCTTCGTCATCACCGACTTCGGTGCGATCCACAACACCTTGAAGGCACTTTCAGGCGGCACCGACATGGAGACCGGCACCACGACGATCTACGACGGGGCTCTCCTGGCAGCGCTGCAGAACCACACCGCATCTCTGGCACAGGCCAACGCCTCGGTGATGCGGATCCTCACCACGATGTTCCGCATTGGCGTGTTCGACACCTCCTACACACCGTCGCCGATTCCGGTCAACGCCCACAACGCGACCGCCCTCACGACCGAGGAGCAGGCGATCACCTTGCTCAAGAACCGAGGCAAGATCCTGCCGCTGACCCGTGCGCCCAAGTCGATCGCCCTGATCGGCGCCGATGCGAACATTCTCGCCTCACCCAGCGGTGCACCCTGGGTCAGCCCGACGAAGACATCCAGCGTCCTCGACGGCATAACCGGCGGAGCGCCGGCGGGCACCTCGGTCCACTGGGTCTCCGGCGGGGACCCGGTCAACGCCGCGAACATGCTGGAACGGGCCGACATGACCGCCGTTCCCTCGTCCGTGCTCTCGCCCACCAACGGCGTCGGCCGGGGCCTGCAGACCTTCTTCTGGCACAACCCCACCTTCCAAGGCCCCCCGGCGGTGTCGCGGATCGAGAAGCAGGTCACCTACGACGTCGGGTTCCTGAGCACCTTCGGCTCCTGGGCCGGGCAGACCTCGCAAGTGCCAGTCCCACCGGTCAACGGGCCGGCGGAGCAGCAGTCCGTCGTGTACGACGGCGGGATCACGGCCCCGACCACCGGTGCCTACACGTTCAACCTGACCGGTTTCGGTGATGCGACGATGACGCTCGACGGTCAGCCGTTCATCACCATGTCGGGCGCGGACGGGACGCTGGCAAGCGCCACGTCGGCGACGGTGAACCTGGTGGCGGGCGTCAGGCACACGGTGCACATCACCTTCCAGGCCGACCACCCGTTCGACTCGCTCGAACCCGGAACCCTGCTGCTGCAGTGGAAGACTCCAGCGCGTGCGGTGTCGCCGGCGATCAGGGCAGCGGTTACCGCCGCCGCGCACTCCAACGTCGCCATCGTCTACGCACGGACCTACGAAGGTGAGCAGCGCGACCGGGTGGCCCTGAAACTGCCACAGAGCCAGAACCAGCTCATCGCGGCGGTACGGGCGGCCAACCCCCGGACCATCGTCGTACTGGCCAACTCCGGACCGGTCACCATGCCGTGGCTGTCCTCCGTTCCCGGCGTCGTCGAGACCTACTTCGGCGGCCAGGCGACCGGCGCTGCGCTAGCGGCTGTGCTGTGGGGCAAGGTCAACCCGACCGGCAAGCTGCCCACGTCCTACCCGAGGAGCGAGACGGCGACCCCACCAGGGATCACAAGCCCGTGGGCCGGGTCGACCAACCTCAACGTGGTCTACAGCGAACGGCTCAACGTCGGGTACAAGGGCTACCAGAAGGCGCGAATCACCCCCCTGTTCCCGTTCGGCTTCGGGCTCTCGTACACGAAGTACGCCTACTCGAAGATCGCCGTTGCTCACGCGAGCGGGGGAAAGGTGCAGGTGAAATTCAATCTCAAGAACACCGGATCGGTGCGTGGGTCGGAGGTGGCCCAGGTCTACCTCGGACTGCCAACAAGCACCGGTGAGCCCCGCCGCCTGGTCGGCTTCACCCGGGTCACCTTGACGCCGGGGCAGACCAAGCGAGCGACGGTCACGATCAACCCGGCAGACGGGACGCACCCGCTCGGCTGGTTCGACGTCGTCAGCAACAGCTGGAAGACCGCCCCTGGCACGTATCGGGTCTACGTGGGTGCATCCTCCGCCGACCTCCGGCTCCACTCATCGTTCGCGCGGTAGGCCGACCGACGAGTGCGGCGACGGTGGGCGGGGCAGTCAACGCGGCTGCCCCACCCACCGTCGCCGGTCCAACCCTGAGAACAGCGACAACCAGTCGCAGTCTCCGGGTGACGAACACCGCCCGGGTTCTCACCGACATCTACCGCAGTGGCACCACGACCAGGCGGGAGCTGGTGACCGACGGCGACCTGAGCAGCGCCTCGATCACCAACATCGTCGGTGACCTCATCGGTCGAGGTCTCGTGATGGAGGTCGGAGATCGACCGTCCGCGGGCGGACGGCCGCACAAGGTGCTGCAGATCAACCCGACTGCCGGCTACGTCGTCGGCGCGGCAGTCGGCGAGCTGGTAGTTCTTGTGGAGATCTTCGACCTCAACCTTCACGTGCTCGCCTCGAGCTCGATCGCCGTGACCTCACCGGGCCTTGACCCGCACGTCGCTGCCGAGCACGTTCTTCGCGGTCTGCACTCCGTCGTCGCCGACGCCGAGGTGGATCTCAACGCTGTCGTGGGCTTGGGGGTCTCCGTGCCGGGCGCCGTTGAACCCGGCGATGCCGGAACCGTTCATGCCCAGACAATCGGCTGGGATGCTGTGCCATTCGGCGCGATGCTGGCGCAGGGCACGCCGCTGCCCGTCATCGTCGACAACGGCGCCAAAACGATGGGACGGGCCGAACACTGGCTGGGGGCCGCCCAAGACGTCGACCACGCGGTCGTGGTCCTGCTCGGCACCGGCGTGGGGACCAGCATCCTTGTCGACGGGGAGGTCTATCACGGCCGGTCGGGAAGCGCTGGGGAGTGGGGGCACACCACCGTGGTTGTGGACGGCAAGTCCTGTCGCTGCGGATCGCGTGGTTGCCTCGAGGCCTATGTCGGTGCACGTGCACTAGTCGAGCGGTACGACCGGTTGCGCCGACGACCACACGGCGAGCCGGTGGCTCCCGTTGCCACCCGGCTTGCTGCCCTCGCCGCCGATGACAGTCGTGCCGCCACACAAGTTTTCGCAGAGACAGCCAATATCCTCGGCGCCGCTTTCGGCGACCTGATCAACCTGTTCGCTCCACAACGCATCGTCCTCGGGGGCTGGGCAGGGCAGCTTATGGGCGAACGGTTGCTCCCCGCCGTACGTGAGGTCGCCTCCCGCCACGCCTTGGCTCTGTTGTTCGCTCAAGTGTCGATAGTCCCGGCTGAGCTTGGCCCCGACGCTGTTGCCGTCGGCGCCGCGACGCTCCCCATCAGCCGATTTCTCAACCAGGGCGGTCGGGCCTAGGCCCACGGCGCCCCGCCGCGAGTGCCAGCCGCTACAGGTAATGCCAGTACCTGCCACTCCCGGACCGGGCCGCCTACCGTGGTGGTGGTACGGCGATCTGGCCCGGAAGTAGCGGGAGCGAGCACCTCGATCCCCATGACAACAAGGAGTACGAACATGGAACGCCGGCCCTTCTCCAGCACGGTCAAGACCCCCGCTGCGAACTTCACCGGTGACGTCTTCCTGAACCCCATCTTCAACGGAGACGGCACATCACGACTGGTCGTCGCCCTGGTCCGGTTCACTCCGGGGGCGCGGACGAACTGGCATTCCCACGCCAACGGGCAGCTGCTGCAGTGCACCGACGGCGTCGGCCTGGTCGTGACCCGCGACGGCAACACCGTTCGCCTGCGCGCCGGTGACACGGTGTGGACGCCGGCCGGACAGGAGCACTGGCACGGCGGAACCGCCGCCAACATGATGTGCCACTACGCCATTCTCGAGGAGACCGCCGCCGGCGACGCCACCACCTGGCTCGAACCGGTGACCGACGCCGAGTACGCCGCGGCCAACGCCGCCGCCTGACGCAGGGAGGAACATCCCATGGCTATCAGCGAGGCGGCCCGCCGCAACCACGACCAGCTCTTCCCCGAGCAGAGCTCGTCTCTTGCCCGGACCGACCCCGAGCTGGTCGATCAATTCAACAACTTCGCGTTCGGCGAGGTGATCGCCGACAGCGACCTCGACCTCAGCACCCGGCTGATGGTGCAGCTGGCTGCTCTCATTGCCTGTCAGGCGCTCAGCGAGTTTCGCGTCATGGCCGCCGCTGCGCTGAAGGTCGGCCTGACCCCGGTGGAGCTGAAGGAGATCGTCTACCAGGCCGTCCCGTACGTGGGGATGGGGAAGGTGTACGACTTCCTCCACGCTGTCAACGAGCTACTGGCCGGACTCGGGGTTGAGCTGCCCTTGGCCGGCCAGGCCACCACCACACCGGAGACCCGGCTCGAGCGCGGATTGGCCGTGCAGAAGCAGATCGTGGGCAGCGACCGGGTCGACACCATGTACCAAGCCGCGCCCGCGGACGAGCAGCATCTCCAGCGCTACCTGTCCGCCAACTGCTTCGGCGACTACCTGACCCGTTCCGGGATCGACGTCGCAACTCGCGAGCTGATCACGTTCGCCATGCTCAGCTCGCTCGGCGGCTGCGACCCGCAGGTCAAGGGTCACGTCGCCGCCAACCTCAACGTCGGCAACGACCGCGCCCAGCTGCTGAGCGTGCTCACCGTGCTCATCCCGTTCATCGGCTATCCCCGCACCCTCAACGCCCTGCGCGCCCTTGACGAGGTCGCCCCCGCAGCTGCCACGTCCGTCAACTGAGGAGATCTCCATACGCGGCACGATCATTCACTGCACCCGCGACATCCGCGTAGAGGAATCGCATCTCGGTCGTTGCTACTGGCGGAGGCAAAAGGAGATGGCCCCGGCGTCGTTGCCGGGGCCATCTCCTGTCGCCGATCAATTTCGGTGTGCTTGACGCAATTCCTATCCGGCAGCCTTGACCACGCCGGTGCTGGCCGAGGTCGCGGATGCCGTGGTGTAGTGCAGCTTCGACTCCGTCACCGTCACGGAAAGACGCTTGCCCTTGTCTGCCGCCGCGAGGGTGTAGTGCGACGACCGCGCACCGGCGATCGCCTTGCCCGACCGCTTCCACTGGTACGTGAGGTGCGCACCGGCGGTGTGGTGGGCGATGACGACGAGCAGCTTGCTGCCGACGACAGCCTTGCCCGTCACGACCGGCTTGCTCAGGGTCAGCTTGCCGGCGACGACCACGCTGTGGACGGCGCTGACGTTGCCAGCCTTGTCCGTGGCGCGGTACCGGACGGTCACCGGCGCCTTGGGAACGACCACAGCGTGGCTGTAGCTGTGCCATGCACCCGAGCCGATCGCGTACTGCACTGAGCCGACCCCGGACAACTTGTCGCTGGCCTTCAGTGCCAGGGTGGCGTTCTTGTTCGAGCTGACGGACACCGAGGGAGCCACCGTGTCGATCTTGACGGTGAGCTCCTTGAGCTTGGAGTACTCGCCGGCCTCGTTGACCGCGAGGGCTCGAATCTCGTGAACGCCGTTGCCACTGACGGTGACCGGACCGGTGTAGTTGCCGAGCACGCCGGAGTCAACGTCGATGTAAGCCGTGGCATCAGCGGCAGTGGTGACGGTCACCTTCACCGGTCCGCGGTACCAACCGCTCGCATTCGGCGAGGTCGTCGCCTTCAGCGTGACGGCCGGGCCGTTGCCGGTCTGGTGCTTGACGACCGGACCCAGGGTGCCGGTCATCCACGTCACCAGGTCGAGCTTGCTGTCGTACGGCACCGTCTTGACGCCCGAGACGCCGTTGATGGACGCCAGCTGAGCGAACTGGGCCGACTGCATGGCCGTGTTCAGCACCCGTCCCGCACTGCGCTGGAGGTCTCCCAGGCGCATCGCATACGTGGTCGGGTAGTCGCCCTTCACGGTGACCGTGTACGAGACGACGGGCGTGGTGTCGTCACCCGGCGTCTGGTGCACCACATCCGTCACGCTGATCCCAGCCTTCTGAGCTGCGCTCAGTGCCGTCCCCGTCACGAACGACTCAACCGCCTGGTAGGCAGCGTCAACGGTTCCGTACGGAGCGATCGGCGCGATCGTCTGCCCGAAGTTCGAGTCGTAGGTCGCGGTCGTGGACAACGGCGTCTGCGACAGGTCGGTGCTCGCATCCACCGTGGTGCTGATGCTGGTGCCTCCGGTGGCCGACGGCGTCAGGTTGCCGAAGTTCCAGTTGTAGGAGGGCGGGAACGGGAACGACGGCGGGAACACCGTCTTCACGTACGCCGGCAGCCCGTCGAGATCGACGGTCGGCACCAGCTTCTTCGTCGCGGCCGCGATCTCTGTCGGGTTGCCACCCGGCTCGATCAGGTCGTTGCCCGAGTACATCGTCGCGACCGGGTTGTGCGAGCCGCCCCAGTCGGTCATGACCATGCCCTTGTAGTCCCACTCACCGCGGAGCAGGTCGGTGAGCAGGTCGTAGTTCGAGGCGGACCAGGTCCCGTTGACCTTGTTGTACGAGCTCATCACAGCCATCGGCTGCGCCGTCTCGACCGCGATCTGGAACCCGCGCAGGTAGATCTCACGCGATGCCCGCTCGTCGATGGTCTCGTCGACCGCGTTGCGGTTCGCCTCCTGGTTGTTGGCGACGAAGTGCTTGATCGTCACGCCCTCACCGGGAACGGACTGCACGCCGGCAGTGGTCGCTGCTCCGGTCAGCCCGGAGACCAGCGGGTCCTCCGAGTAGTACTCGAAGTTTCGGCCGTTGAGCGGGTCCCGGTGGATGTTCATGCCGGGCGCGAGCCACAGGCTGACGCCGTACTCCTGCATCTCCTCGCCGATCGCCTTGCCGACCTGCTGGATGAGGTCACGGTCCCAGGTCTGTGCGAGCAGGGTGCCGATCGGCCACGCCGTCGCCCACTGGTAGGACTTCGGAGTGGTGTTGAGCTGCTGATTGATGCGCAGCCCGGCCGGTCCGTCGGAGAGGACCATCTGCGGGATGCCGAGGCTCTCGTACTTGCCGGTGGTGTAACCGGCCGCGCCGGTCGCCGACAGGGTGGAAGCGCCCAGGCTGGCACCCTCGACGATGTTCGACAGCTGGCTGACATTGAGGCCGGCCACGAACTGGTTCATCGAGATGGTGCCGTTGTAGACGTCGTACAGCGTGTTGGCCGGGTTGGTCTGGACGTTGGCGACCGTCTCACCCGTCTTCGGCGCGTACGGAGCGCCGCTGCCCTCCCAGTTGGACTGGTCGGGGTCGACGTAGGCCGTGGTCGAGGAGATCTTCGCGCCGTCGATGGCGTAGTAGGGCGACGTGTTGTCGACCCCGACGGTCTGCTCGTACTGCGAGGCGTTGTGGACCGTGGTGAACCCGGTCGTGCTCAGGGTGACCCTTGGCGCCGCAGCGATCTCGGCGGCCTCGCCGGCGTAACCGTAGAAGTTGGCCGGGGTGCTGGTCAGCGGGCTGCTCGGCGTCGCGTCGTTCAGCTCGTTGTTGAGCTGCTCGGTGGTGAGGTTCTCCCCGAGGCTCAGCTTGGCTGCGACGTGGGTGTTGCGCGAGGAGTCGCCGACGCGTACCAGGTAGTCGCCGTGCTGCATCACGTAGGAGGCCGTGGCGTCGTTGTAGGAGGCCATGTCCGTCGTGTTGTACGTGACCGTGACGACCTGAGAGTCACCAGGGGCGAGGGTGCCGGTCTTCGCAAAGCCGGCCAGCTGCTGGTACGGCTTGTCCAAGCCACCGGTCGGCGCCGAGAAGTAGACCTCTACGACGTCCTTGCCGCTGTACTTGGCGCCGACGTTGGTGACCCGGACCTTGACCGTGACGTGGTGCATGTCCGCGGTGACCTGCTGGGTCTCGGTCTGGAAGTCCGTGTAGGACAAGCCGAACCCGAACGGGTAGTTGACGACGCTTGCCGGGGAGGCCGGGTTGATCGTCTTGTAGAACGAGTCGAAGTAGCGGTAGCCGACGTAGATGCCCTCGTTGTACGACTCCGCCGCGGTGTTCCCGTCGTTGTTGCCGAACGTCGCCGAGGCCGGGTAGTAGCTGTACTTCGAGGCCCAGGTGTCGGTGAGCTTGCCCGACGGGGTGACGGCGCCGTCGATCACGTCGGCGACCGCGTTGCCGGACTCCTGGCCGGCCTGGCTCATCAGCAGCATCGAGTCCAGCGGCAGCCCGCCCGCCGGGTCGGTCCCGCTCGCGTTGATCGTGTTGTAGAACGAGGTGTCGACGATGCCGCCGGTGTTGAGGACGACCACCACGTGCTTGTACGCGTGGCCGAGCGCGGCAAGGTCGGCCAGCTCGGTGTTGCTCAGCTGGTAGTCACCCGCGCCTGCGGACCGGTCAGCACCCTCACCCGACTGGCGGGACAGGACGTAGACGGCGGTGTCGGTCGGCGCGGTCGGCTGTACGGAGGTCGGCGTGAGCAGCTGCTCGACCGAGGCGAAGTCCTTGTTGCCCCCGAGGATGCCTCCTCCGGCGCCGGGCGGATATTTGGTGTCGTACGCAGACTGCATCGCGTTCCAGTAGTCCGGACTCGTGGTGATCTTGTAGCCCGCGTTCTCCAGACCGGTCCGCACGTTGATCGAGTACCGGTTGTTGACGGCTCCCGAGCCGGTGCCGCCCTTGGGAGTCCCGTACGCGCCGGGGCCGAACAACGCGACGTTGGCGTTCTTCGCGATCGGCAGGGCCGCCTCGTGATTCTCGAGCAGGACCATGCCCTGCGCGGCGGCCGAGCGGGAGAGCTGACCGTTCTGGAGCTCGAGCGAGCCAGGGTTCGGGTTGGTGGTGGCAGCGTGTCCGGCGCTCAGGCCGGACACGACCAGCGATGACGCGACGGCGAAGGTGAACACTGCCCTTGAGCCTGTGCGAGCCATGACCGATGGCGAGGCGGCAGTTCTGCCGCTGTGCATGCGAAGTGTCACGTGGACCTCTCTGACAACTGGGTGGATGGGGCTGCGCTCGTGCGACTGGGTCCCGTACGAGCAGGCGTCTTTGGTCGGAAACCGTCTAATTACGACTATGATTTGTGGCCCTATTGCGCCCGGCGACAGTAGGTCGGTCACCAGAGTCGGGTCAAGTGTCAATTTTGTCACGGTTCGCTGAGACTCTTTAAACGGTTTCCGTCTTATTGCCCGACGGCGATAGAGTGCCAGACGTGGCTGATCTTGGATCGTTGCGGCTCACGGACCGCCGGCTTTTGGACCTGCTCGAGCGGTTCGGGGCGCTGCCACGGGCAGAGCTGGGCACCCGGTCGGGCTTTCCCCGCACCACGGTCACCGACTGCGTCAAGAGACTGACGAGGCTCGGCCTCGTCGTGGAGGGCAACGCCCCCGCCCGTCCCGGCACCACCGGGCGACGTCCCAAGGTGGTCGAGCTGGTGCGTCGGGACGGAGTCATCGCCGTGTTCGCGTACAGCCACCGCTTTTTCCGCGTGGGTGTCGTCGGTTTCAACGGCACCGTCCATGCGTCGCGGCAGGTGGACACCCCGCTGCACCGGCTGACGGAGGGGCCGGTGAGCGGCCTCGAGGCCCTCGACGCCGCGCTGGGTGACGCCGGGCTGTCGCGCGCGTCAGTGACCTGCGCCGTGGCGTCGGTGCCGATGCCCTTCCTGCCCGGCCGTGGTCCGATTCCGCATCAGATGCGACCGGTCGCCGGTGCCGTCATGCCGCTGCAGCTGCCGACGCCGCCACCCTGGCTGTTCACGGGTGACCCGGCCCTGTTGTTCAGTGAAGCGCTCGGGGTGCCGGCCTGGACCGAGAACGACGCAAACCTGGAGGCACTCGCCGAGGCAGCGCTCGGTGCCGCGCGAGGCATGCACGACTTCGTCTACATCAAGCTTGCCGGTGGTCCCGGCGGCGCTGTCGTGCTCGACGGCCGACTGCACCGTGGTCGCAGTGGTCTCGCGGGCGAGATCGGCCACGCCCCGATGACGGACGAAGGCCCGATGTGCTGGTGCGGTGGTCGCGGCTGCCTCCTCGCCAGGGTGAACCCGAACGCCATTGTCGAGGATGTGCAGACCGCTCATCCGGAGGTGGCCACGATGGCCGACGTCCTCACCCTCGCCGGCAACGGAAGCACCGCCGTGATGCGGGTGCTGACCGACGTGGGCCGCGCCGTGGGCCGTTCGCTAGCGACGTTCTGCGCCTACATGAATCCCGATGGGATCGTCCTGGACAGCGGATTGGGCGGTGGTAGCGGGGCAGTCGAGGCCGGCGTACGCGAAGCCCTGGCTCGGTTCGCACCCCCCGACATCGCACGAGATGTCCATGTCGTCGTCGGCGCCCTCGGTTCGGACGCGGTCCTGCAAGGGGCGGCGATCTTGGCCAACAACGCCATGTCGAGTGTCGCGCCCTCGCCCACGAGCTAGGGGTGCCCGGTGCCGCACTTGCGTGACGTCGCCGCACAGGTTCGGCCGGCACCACGCACGTGCCGGCCGAACCGATGGGGGTCAGGCGGCGGACGGGTGCAGCAGCACCTTGGTCCAGCCGTTCACTCGCTTGTCGAACTGCTCATAGGCGTTCGGCGCTTCAGCAAGATCAAGCTCGTGCGACACAATGAGCGACGGGTGAGCCCGATCGTGAATGATCAGGTCGCGCAGGTGACGGTTGTACTTCTTGACCGGGCACTGACCGGAGCCGATGCTGATGCCCTTTTCAAAGACCGCACCGTAGTTGAAGGCGATCCTGCCTTCCTGAGCCTCGTCGGTCGCCGCCCCCGGGTCCTGCGGCACGTAGACCCCAACGACGCCGATCGCTCCGGTAGCCCGTACGACGGACACCAGGTTGTCCAGAACCATCGCCGGGTGCTCCTGACCAGCCGGGTCGTGCGCCTGGTAGCCGACCGCCTCGACGCCGCAGTCAACCCCGAACCCGTCCGTACCCGCCATGATCGCCTCGGTCGGGTCGCCGTCGGCAAGGTTGACGGCTGTCGCCCCGAACTTCTCGGCGAGGGCGAGCCGGTCCGGCTCGAAGTCGACCACGAACACCTGGGAGGCACCGCGCAGCATCGCGCTGTGCGCAGCCATCAGGCCGACCGGGCCGGCCCCGAAGATCGCCACCGTCTTACCGGGAGAGACCTTGGCCAGCTCGGTGCCGTGGTAGCCGGTCGGAAAGATGTCGGACAGCATCGCGAAGTCGGTCTCGTGGTCGGTGCCGGCTGGCAGCTCGAGCAGGTTGAAGTCAGCCCACGGCACGCGTAGCAGCTCTGCCTGCCCGCCCCAGTACGGGCCCATCTTCGGGTAGCCGTAGCCAGCGCCGGGGTTTCCCGACGGGTTGGCTCGCAGACAAGCCGACGTCCACCCGTCGTTGCAGTTGCGGCAGGTGCCGCAGGCCAGGTTGAACGGCACCGACACCCGGTCGCCGACCTTGATCCGATCGACGCTGCCGCCCACCTCGACGACCACGCCCATGTTCTCGTGCCCCAGCACCATGCCGGAGTCGAACGGCGCGCGGCCTTCGTACGGGTGCAGGTCCGAGCCGCAGATGTTGGCGGTGGTGATCCGGATCAGCGCATCCGATGGCCGCTCGATCCGTGGGTCGGGCACCTCGTCGACGGCTACGTCGAACGGTCCCTTGTAGACAACAGCTTTCATGGGGTCCTCCTCGTCGAACGGGTCAGGTGGGGGCGTTGCCGATCCCGGGCGGCCACTCGCCAGCAGTCAGCCGCTCCGCTACCGTTCCCCGCCCTCCAGGTCGTAAGCGATCAGCGAAGACTTACCGCGCAAGGCTTTTCGCCTTATTGCTGAAAGGAGGCGTGAGCGGACACAGGTGGGCGACGGCCGAACATCCGACCGCCGCCCACCCCTGATCACCTGGCGGAGACAGCACCGTCCATGAGTTCGTGCTGCTCCCCGGACCGGCCGAGCGTCACGGGAATCTGCCGGGGCTTGGCGGCCTCCGCAACCGGAAGCGTCAAGGTCAGGACTCCGTCGGTGTAGTCCGCGTCGATATGTTCCAGGTCGACCGTCGGGCCCAGGCTCAGCTGGCGGGCAAAGGTGCCCGTCGGGCGTTCCTGAGTGAGCCACTCCTGCTCGCCCTCCGACAGCGGACCGCTTGCAGCGGATGGTCAGGATCCGACCGTCCACGCCCACCTCGATCGAGTTCGCGTCAACGCCGGGCAGGTCGCAGTGCAGGATGAACTGGTCGCCGGACCGGAAGAGATCGATCGGCATGGCCCGCACCCCGAGCTGGCCCTCGCCAGCCTGGGACAGGAGTTGCTCGGTGAGCCGGTCGAGGTCACGGAACGGGTCGAAACGGGGTACCACCACAACCACCTCCAGGACTCGATGTGCGTCGAGCCGGTCGGCCCGACGGGGCCGCGCGGGAGGCGCTGGGTGGTGACCACGCCTTCGCGCGTCAGACTTCGTTTTTAGCACTCGGGCAGGCCGAGTGACAACCGTCCGGTGCAGCTCGTTCCCCGATCAGTAAGCCGCTGACCTATTTTCCCGTCTTGATCATCGCCAACGACCGCGGCTACACGGGGGACAAGGTCAATGGCTACCGGGATCGGGTGGTACGACGGCACCCAGGGCAGCAATTGCACCGACGAGAGAAACTAGCGTCATCATGAGGCAGGTACGGCGGCAGGTCATCGCGACGACGACGCTGTGTCTGGCGGTGGCCAGCTGCAGCGGCTCGCCGGCTGCAGCCTCTCGCGCCCCTTCGCAGCCGGCCCCCACCGCAGTCGGGTCCCCTACGGCTGTGGCCTCTACAGCTGCCTCGACCACCTCTGCTATGGCAACGTCGGGCGCCAGCAGTCCGACGCCGAAGACAGTGGGCGTCCACGGAATCAGCAAGGTGCTCGTCGTCGTAGAGGAAAACCACAGCCTGAGCGAGATGCGATCGGGGATGCCCTACCTGTACGGCCTTGCGCGCAAGTACGGCTACGCCATGAACTACCAAGCGGCAGGGCACCCCTCATTGCCGAACTATCTCGCGATCAGCGGCGGATCCACCTTTGGCATCACCGATGACGAGCTGCCATCGGCGCACCAGCTGCGCGGACCTTCCGTGTTCGGGCAAGCGCTGAGCGCTGGGAAGACCGCGCGACTCTACGCGGAGTCGTTGCCGTCACCGTGTGCGACTGCCAACGAGGGTGAGTTCGCCGCCCGGCACGCCCCCTGGGCCTACTACGTCGACGAGCGGAGGGAGTGCGAACGGGGCATGGTCGATCCCGGGACGCCCGGCGGGGGCAGTCTCATCAGCGACATCGACGCCGGCAACCTGCCGACGGTCGGAATGCTCGTACCCAACCTGCTGCACGACGCACACGACGGAAGCCTTGGCGAGGCGGACAACTGGCTCAAGGGCTGGCTGCCGCGGATGATGGCTGGGCCGGACTTCCGCACCGGCCGGCTCGCCATCGTCGTCACGGCTGACGAAGACGACTACACGGCGGCCAACAAGGTGCTCACGGTGGTCGTCGGTCCCGGAGTCAGCAGCGCAGTGGTCTCCGCACCGCTCAACCACTATTCGCTGACCCGGCTCTACGACGACGTCGCCGGCGCTCGGCCGCTGCGCCAGGCAGCAACGGCGACGTCCATGGTGAAAGCGTTCGGCCTGCACGTCGTCCCCCAGCCGTAATTCTTCACAGCATCCAGTGGAACTGGCCGAGCCGGACGTCGTACGAGGGTCGCAACTGCGGGTCGTTCCCGTTCGGGGGGTACGGGACCCATCGCTTGCGGCGTCGAGAAAGCGCAGTTCCGCCAAGAACAAATGCAAGACCGAGGAACAAGAGAACGTACAACATCAGGTTTCCTTCCGGGACGGAGTGCGTGGTCGCACCGGTTTCAGACTCCGCCCCAGTGAGCGACTCGCCATGAGCAGTGGCTACTCAAACGCCGAGCGAAGGCCCACTTCGCCGTCCGGCTCCTGCGAGTCCGCAGCCGAAAGAGGAAGGCCGACGATGAGGGTGTTCCGGCCGCACCGTCAGTCAGATGGACGGGCCAGGGAGGCCTGCCCCGGCCGTCGTACCCTTGTCAGGTGACCATGCATCCTTGGGTCGTCGTGGGGCTCGACAACGGTGGCACCAAGAACAACGCGACCGTGCTGGACAGCGCGGGCAACTTCCTGGTGAGCAGCCTGACCGAGACCCCGAGCCGCGTGCAGGACGGCCCCGACGTCGCCATCGAGTGTCTTGCGGTGGCGTTCGACGACGTGCTGACCATGACCGGCCTCGATCGCGCCGACGTCCGCGCCGTTGGGCTGGGCACGCCGGGACCGGCCAGCGCCAGTGGCGTCATCTCCTCCAAGGGCTCCACGAACTTCTCCCAGCCGGCCTGGCGCAGCTTCGACGTTCGTGGCGCGTTGGAGGATCGGTTGAAGCTTCCGGTCAGCTATGACAACGATGGGAACGCCGCAGCTCTGTACGCCCACTACGTTCGCTACGGCAGTGAGGCGGGACACCATTCCTCGGTTGCTGCTGTCGTCGGCACCGGTCTGGGCGGCGGCATCATCGAGTCCGGCAGTGTGGTTCGCGGGGCTGCTGGCATGGCGGGGGAACTGGGCCACGTTCGGCTGGCACTCGACGGCCTGCTCGAGGAGGGGCAGCCGGTGCCCGTCTGTCATTGCGGGGTGTCCGGCGACGCCGAGAGCCTGGCGTCGCTGTCGGCCATCGAGGGCAACCTGCTGCCGTACTGGCTGACCCGCTTTCCCGGCCACCCGCTCGCCGAGATGGCCTCGCCGCACTCCGCAGCGCTGCAGGTACGGGACTATGCCGAGGCCGGGGATGCCATGGCCCTGCGGATCTTCGAGCAGCAGGCGATGACCATCGGCAGGTTGTTCACCATCGCGTCCAATTTCACCGACCCGGACAGCTATTTCCTGGGCGGCGGCGTGGTCGAGCATGCCCCGCACTTCCGGGACTGGTTCTTGGACGAGGTCCGCAAGCACACTTCGCTGCGATCCGAGCAACTCGCCGTTGCTGACTTCGCCATCGTTCCCGACCGGGACATGGCGGGTGCCCGTGGCGCCGCAATCTCGGCCCTTAGACGGTTCGAGCGTGGGCAGCTCGGTGGCTAGCGAGAGTGCGCTCGGCTGGCTGAACGGTCGTGAGCAGCGGTGAGCAACAGCTTGTCGTCAGGAGCGTGCGTGCGCCCTCGTTCACAGTGCGCGCCGTCCGGATCCCCTGAACGTGCAGCATGCAGTCACGCTGCTCGTTGGTCGTGCTTGCGATCGAGGGCGACGCCACGGCCGTGTGGCTCAACGCCGCGAAAGGCACGGCCGGGGTCGTGATGGGGGCAACCACGATCGCTGCGCGGGCGCCGCCGGGGAGGAAGTGCCCGCGCGCGTATCGCGCTTCTCGGGAACGGCGAGCCTGATGTGCCCGTCAGCCACCATGGAACAAGCGCGCCTCACAGAGCCAGCGCGCCCCGGATCACGAGAGCGACGCCGACGACGAAGGAGGTGCTCACGAGGAGAGTGCGCGAGTGCTGCCCGGTCCAGCGTTGCACCGATACGACCGCCTGGCGCGCCGCGTCCGGATTGACGATGCACATCGCCAAGGCGGCCAGCGGCAGGGCAAACCAGATGACGTCGTACGTGGAGACGGCCAGCAAGCCGCCGGGCAGCCGCGGGTTGTGGGCGACGATGATATTCAGCGCGATCAGGTAGAAGAGCCCGGGGATGTGGGTCAGTGGGCCAGCGATGGCCGCGGTGCGAACCGTGAGCCGCCGGTCGAGGCGAGCCGTCCAGTCGATGCCCTTACCTGGAACGTCCTGATCCTGACCTCGCCCGATCAGTCCGGCCAGTACCGCGCAGCCGAAGAGCAGTGCGGCCACGCCTCCGGCGATGTTGGCGACGCCTTTGGTGCGAGCGCTGCCCGAGTGGAAGTGGATGCCATGAACGACACCGACCACGACCACACCGAACGCGATCGTAAACGCCAGGCCGACCACGACATAGGCGAACAACAGGCGGCGGCGGGACTCGTGCGACAGAATCGCCGAGACGGCCGCGAGGCTCGTCGGGCGCACCGTGCTCGCCAGGGCGAGCAGGAGAATATCGAAGATCAAGCGAGCGCCCGATGGGTGCGAGCCGCTTCCGGGAGCGGCGCCTGGCCCGGCACCTGTGTGCTCGCGGTTGGCCAGGGCGACGAGTACGGCACCGCCCAGCGCAGCGACCAGCGCTGCGCCGCCGACCACGAGCTGACCGCGGTCAAGCGTGGCGTAACCGACCAGCAGGATGGCGGCGAGCGCACACCAGACCGCCGCCGCGAGTGCCGGACCAGCTGCCACGACCCCGCTCCTCCTCAGCCCGATCTGTCGGCGTCCGTCAGCGACGATCTCGACAGCGCGCACGCGCCCGGTTCTCCGCCCGCCGGTTCATACGATCATGACCGGAACGACTTGACGGGTCCACCGCACCGCAAAGCCACGCCTCACTATGCCCGAGCCGCCATGGGCCGAGGTTCGAATTCGTATGGCGACCTGTTCGCACCCAGGCCCGCCCCCGGTGGGAGAGCTGGAACGTGCTGGACGCGCAGGTGCTCGCCGCCATCGTCCGCCACGACGAGAGTACGAGGGTGGACCAGTTGATCGGTCGACGGCGGACCTCTCGGCCGGACCCCCGCGACGGACGTGATCCTCACAGCTTTGAAGCCCGTCAGGTCAGCAGCCTACGGGCCCTCCGACCTGTCGCGCCTGATCCACCACGGAAGGGCCAGCCACAGAACGAACACTGCAGCGAGGACCACGACTCCGGCGATCACTGCCGCGGCAGTGCCCGCGGTCACATCGAAGATCAGGTAGGTCACGCCGACCAGGGCGAGCCCCAGAAGGTAAGCGCCCGCCATCGCGCACCGGTGGGCAAAGCTCACCATCTGCCGCCGCTGGTGCCGACGGAACAGCAGCCGGTGCATCAGCACCGGCGCGACGAGCAGCGTGGTTGCGGCGGCAGACAACGCGACCACTGCCAGGTAGGTCCGACGCTGGGCGCTGTCGAGCAGCTCGAACCTTTGCTGGAACGGAAGCGTCAGGAGAAATCCGGTCAACAGCTGGACCCCGGTCTGGGTGACCCGAAGCTCCTGAAGCAGCTCGGACCAGTTCCGGTCGAGCCGCTCGATCTCCGTCTCGTCACGGGCCATCGAGTCCCACGCCTGGTCCCGTTCGGGGTGGTCCGGCTCGCCCTTGTTCGTGACGGCAACCATTGACGCCGCCCTCCTTCAGTCCGACACCAGCCGCTCCTGCCCGAGCCTCGGACCGTGAAACAGCCTGAGCCTCCCCGGCGACCGGTACGGCAGGCCGGGAGCCATGGTGGCCAGATTGCCGGAGAGGTAGAACTCACGGTCGCCGCGGATCGTCCAGTGCCTGGCGGCCCAGGTGGCGATAGTACCCGGAATCGCAGGTCAGGATCGCGTCATCGCCGGCCTGCGCATCGATCACGGACATCAGGTACTGCGGGGCGATGGGGCTTCGCTCCGCGTCCTCGAGCGCCACCATCTGCTCGCGCCACCTCGTCATGTAGTTTCTGAGTCGACTCCAGGAACGAGCGGTCCGTCCTGCGGCGCAGCAACGGAAGCAACGACGGCCAGGCCCTCCTTGGCGTCCCCGATCACGGGAGCCTCGGTCGGCATGCGGTTCCCCGCCCGTACCGGGTCGGCCTCGATCTGCACCGTCCGCACCTTGCCCGGCTCCGGCAGGTGCTTGGTGTAAGGAAAATTGCGTGCCGACCATGAACAGCGTGTCGATCTCAGCCATGACCGTCTCAGACGGTCCGGTGCCGAGCAGGCCTACGCCACCGGTCGTGAACTCCGAGTCGTCGGGCACGCAAGCCTTACCCGGCAGCGTCTTCACGATGGGTGCGCCCAGCAGGTCCGCCAGCTCCAGCAGCTCGGAGCGAGCGTGCAGCGCGCCCGCGCCGGCGAGGATCGCGATCTTCGTGCCGCCGTTGAGCACGTCGGCCAAGCGGCGCAAATCCTCCTCCCGTGGCCGACCAGGCGCGGGGAAGAACGTGGCGGCCGTCGCGGGGGCCGGGCCGGTGCCGGGTGGCGTGTAGGGATCCTCCCCTGCCGGAGACGACTGGATGTCGTTCGGGAAGGTGATGTGAGACTGACCGTACGGCGGGCCAGAGCGGTCCGGATCGCCAGGTCGACCGCGGTCTCCACCTGCAGAGGGGTTGCTGATCATGACGTTGTAGTCCGCAACGTCCTGGTACAGCGCCTCGAGGTGCACCTCCTGCTGGTATCCGGTTCCGAGGACGCTGCGTCTCCTGCATGCCGGTGATCGCCAGCACCGGCTTGTGGACTTCGTTCGGTGTCTCGCTGAGTCGTCTCCCGGTGGCGAGCACATGGCGCCTCGCCTTGGCCGTTGCCTACCCCCGATCAGGCATCCGGCTACGCGGTTCTCACCTGCGGCTGCGGGCGAGCGCCAGCAGGGCCGCCGCGCCGAGACTGCCGGCGACGCCGGCCAGGATCGGGGCACGCCGCATCGACACGGCCGACCACGGGTCGGAGGTGTGGGCCTGGTCGTCGAACATGCCGTGCGACCCACGGTCCTGCTCGTCGTCCTTGGCAGTGAACACGTTGGACCCGTACCGCGGGCCTTGCCTGTCGGTGGTCTGGCTGCTGACCCCGGTCCTGCCGAGGTACCAGTCGAGCGCGCCAGGGATCAGCCGGTTTCCCAGGATGGTGCCGGCGGTCGATGCGCCGACCCACAAGTTTCGGCGCGGGTGGTCGGCGAGGTAACGGATGGCGCGGGCCGCCACTTCAGGCTGGAAGATCGGAGCGACCGGCATCGGGTGCTCGGAGAATTGGCTGTCGTTCCAGTCGAACTGGGTGGTGTTCACGGCCGGCAGCTGCACCATGCAGACCCGTACGGCGCTGTGTTCGTGCTTGAGCTCGGTGATCACGCTTTCACTGAACCCGATCAGCGCATGTTTGGCGCCGCAGTAGGCGGACTGCAGCGGGATGCCCCGGAAGGCCAGTGCCGAGCCGGTCTGGATGATCACGCCCTTGTTCCGTGGGCGCATGTGCTCCAGAGCCACCCGGGTGCCGTTGACCATTCCCAGGTAGGTGACCTCGGTGATCCGGCGAAACACCTCCTCATCGGTGTCCCAGAAGAAGCGCAACGAGCCGGAGAAAGCGACGTTGACCCACAGCTCGATCGGACCCAGCTCGGCCTCGATCTGCTGCGCGGCAGCACGTACCTGCGTCGTGTCCGCCATGTCGGTGCTCACGGCGACACTTCGGCCGCCGAGCTTTTCGACCTCGGCGACGGCGCCGTCCAACCCGGCTTCACCACGGGCAAGGACCCCGACGTCCCAACCGTGATCGGCGAGCTCACGGACGACGGATCGCCCGACGCCGGCAGTTCCTCCGGTGACAACGGCAACTCTGCGTGGGGTCATGGTCGATCGTCCTTTCGGGTCATGGGTGCGACGGAGCTCTGACGTTGGACGTAGCCGCAAACCGGCGGCGCCGAAGGCCGTGGCCACGGAGGCGTCGGACAGGGCGGGGGTGCGCCAGGCCGGCGAGGCGACCGCCAGCGCGAACCCGCTCAGCGCGTGCAGGGCGTCGACGCCGGCCCCGAGCTCAACGACCGCTTTCTGCGGTACGGCAAAGGTTGTGGCTCCCTGCACGATGTGGCGAAGGCCCAGGACACCCAGCACTGTGCGGGGTGAACGCTGGCCAGTCGCATGCCCGTACGCCGCCAGCACCCGGTCGGGGCGCCCCAGCAACGCGATGCCCCAGGCACAACGAAGCGCGGCGAGGACTCGGGTGGGAGTGCCGGACCTTGTGCGTGCTGGCATGCCTTCTCCTGTGGTGGACGCCACCGGCCCATACCCGCCCCGGCTGGCCGCACCCGCCGCTGCTCGCTCTGTCGGTCATCGCGCGGGGCGATCAGGCGGTGGGAGCCCCCAGTCGCACCATGCGAGTGGGCCGGTGCACACGCACCCAGCGATAGCCCCAGGGCGGCAGGTTCAGCTGCTGGTTTCTCGACAGCGGCGGATAGTCGGAGAGGTCGGAGAGCACCTCCTCACACTCGGCGTCGGCACCGATGTCATCGATGGCGAGGTCAACGGTGGCCGGCGTGCCCGACAGGTTGTGCACGGCCACCAATGTCGAGGTCTCCCAGTCAATCCGGTGGGCGATCACCGACGGATGCGTGGTGGACAGGATGCCCAGAGCGCCCCAGCCGATCTCCGGCGTCTCACGGCGGGTGCGAATCATCCGTTCGGTCCAGTTCAGCAGCGACTCGGGATCACGGCGCTGATCGGAGACGTTGCAGGCGCGGTAGCCGAAGGCACCGGTGGGCAGCTCGGGGCGGACCAGCTGATCGGGCTCAGCTGTCGAGAACCCGCCGCAGCGCCTGGCCGACCACTGCATGAGGGTGCGTACGGCCAACCGGTCCGGCAGTTCCAAGTTGTCACCGAGCCCGTACTCGTCGCCGTAGAACAGCGTCGGGGTGCCGGGCAGGGAGAACACCAGGCTCTGCACGCAACGCAGCTTGGCCTGGTCGCCGCCGAGCATCGGTGCCAGCCGGCGGCGGATGCCGTGGCCGTACAGCTGCATGTCAGGGTCGTCGGCGAAGGCGTGGAAGACCTCCTCGGTCTCCGATGCGGTCAGCTGGTTGAGGGTCAGCTCGTCGTGGTTGCGGACGAACTGGGCAAGCTGGCCGGTCATCGGCAGCTCCGGCAGCCCGTCCAGGGCGTGGATCAGCGGTGCCGTCTGCTCGCGGGCCAGCGAGAGCCACAGCGCCTGCATCACCGGGAACGCGAACGACAGGTGCAGCTCGTCGCCGTCGTCGCCACCGAAGAACGGGGGCAGCAGCTTGGACGGCACGTTGACCTCCCCCAGCATGATCGCGTCGCCTCTTCGCCGGCTCAGGTAGCCGCGCAGCCGGCGCAGGTGCATGTGCGGGTCGGCGGCGTCGCCACCGCCGTCGCCGCTGTCGAGATAGAACGGCACCGCGTCGAGCCGGAAGCCGGCCACTCCCAGCTCGAGCCAGAACCCAACGATGCGTTCCTGCTCGTCACGTACGGCGGGGTTGTCGATGTCGAGGTCCGGCTGGAACTTGTAGAAGTGGTGGAAGTAGTACGCCTTGGCCTTGCGGTCATAGGTCCAGGTGCTCTTCTCCTTGTCCGGAAAGGCGATGCCCGAGGTGTCGTTCGGCGGTCTTTCCCCTTGCCAGCAGTAGAAGTCACGGTACGGGGAGTCAGGGTTGCTCCGCGCGTCAATGAACCACGGGTGCTGGTCCGAGGTGTGGTTGAGGACCAGGTCGACCAGCACCCGCATGCCACGGTCGGTGGCCGTACGGACGAGCTCGACGAAGTCACCCAGAGTGCCGAAGCGCGGATCCACGCCGTAGAAGTCGGTGATGTCGTAACCGTCGTCCCTCCGCGGCGAGGGGTAGATCGGCAGCAACCACAGGCAGGTGACACCCAGTCCGGCCAGGTAGTCGATCCGCTCGGTCAACCCCATCAGGTCGCCGATGCCGTCGCCGTTGCCATCCGCAAAAGTCTCGACGTCGACGCAGTAGACGACGGCGTTCTTCCACCACAGGTCACTGGTCACCGACAGCCTCATACTGCTGCCCTGCCCCTCCGATCGGCGGTCAACCGTCCGGTCGTGCTCAAGGGTGCCGCTTTCCCCTCGCTACGGGGCCTTGTTGGCAGGGGCGAGAGGCGATCAATTCCCCGCCACCAAGGCACCCGCGGTTTGGCAGTTCGGGTGCGCGGTAAGCAACCGGCATGTTGGACGGCTCGTACCTGCGGCGTATCGGATCCCTCGATGGCTAGGCTGCGCCGTTCCGACGTGACAGCGGCTGGCCTTCGCCGCCGACGGCAGGGAAGACGCTGGTGCTACGTCGCCGCCGACGGCACCGTGATCTCCGACGATGCGGCGATCACCCGGATCGACAGCCTGGTCATCCCGCCTGCGTGGCGGGACGTGTGGATCTCGCCCCACCCCAACGGGCACATCCAGGCGGTCGGCACCGACGCCGCGGGCCGCCGGCAATACCTCTACCACCGGGACTGGCGCCGGCAGCGTGACGCTGAGAAGTTCGATCGGGTGCTGCTCATGGCGGAGAGACTGCCGGATGTGCGGCGGCGGCTGGTGGCCAACCTCGGCACCAGCGGACTCACCCGCGAACGGGTGCTGTCGGCCACCGTACGGTTGCTGGACCTGGGCTTCTTCCGGATCGGCAATGAGGAGTACGCCGAGGCCAACCACACTTACGGTCTGGCGACCCTGCTCAAGGAGCACGTGAGCATATCTCGGGACCACCTCCTGATCTTCGACTACCCGGCCAAGCACGGCAAACAGCGGATCCAAACCGTGGCGGACGCCGACGTTGCCGAGGTCATCGCCGCTCTCAAGCGCAGGCGCGGCGGAGGCGAAGAACTCCTGGCTTACCGCGGAGCAGGTGGGGTCTGGGTCCACCCTCGCAGCGGGGAAGTCAATCAGTACCTGCAGAACCTGTTCGGGATAGAGACCTCCGCCAAGGACTTCCGCACCTGGCACGCCACAGTTCTCGCCGCCGTCGGGCTTGCCGTATCCGCCCCGGCCAGCAGTTCAGCGTCGGCGCGCAAGAGGGCCGTCGCCCGGACCGTCAGCGAGGTCGCCCATTACCTCGGCAACACCCCGGCCGTGTGCCGCGCCTCCTACATCGATCCGCGGGTCATCGACCGGTACGACGACGGCATCACCATCGCCGGAGCGCTCGGCGAGCTCGGCCATCACACCGCCTACGGCTCGCTTGCCACCCATGGTGCGGTCGAGGCTGCGGTGCTGCAGCTGCTGCGCGAGCCGAATGCCGCGGTACGCCGCGTGCGCACCCGGCAGGTCGGCTGAGCGGCGCTGGCGCGCCACCAGATCCCGGATGAGGCACGATGTCGGCGGCTAACACCGGGCTGCTCCCGGGTAGATGGCCAGCCCGGCCTGTAACGGATAACGGTTGCTGGACGGCAGCATCACGAATGGCAGGAAAAAGTTGTTCCAGTTGCTCACGCAAGGTGAAAGCAGCAACCAAGGCGACTGCGGGCCCGGAACACCTGACATTCCGAACAACCGTCCAGCCGGGCTGCTGCGAGCACGTCCCACGGAATGCGGCAGGAAAAGTAGAGGTAAGGCCAATTAGGCGCCGAAGGGGAAGAAGGAGAATGGAAGGATCACCGCCAGCGGGTTGCCGATCCGATGCCGGTCGTTGATCTCAGAAACACTGGGAGCAGGAGCAGCAGTGCACCGAACGCCCGGTCGACGGAATGACCGAACCAAGCGGCCGAACGCGTCACCCTGGAACCCCCTCGGCTTCCTGCCTTACACTGTGCTCGCCGACTCGTCGAAGTATCCGATTCAGGTGGGTTTATCGCAGTTGCTGTCGTCGACGCCGTTATTCAATCCCGCCGCGGGCCACGGGGGGCAACAGGTCACCCTCTTCCGTGCTGAGCCAGCCCTCGCCGCACTGCTGGCCGTCGTGCCTGTCGCCATCGTTTTCATGTTGTCTCAACGCGCCCTGGTTCGGGGAATCGTGGGCGGAGGGGTAAGAAAGTGAAGATTGTCGGCTACCGGAGCCTGATGGCCCAGCACGAGTGGGGTCGCCCTATCGGCGACGTCAACTATGTGAGCACGGCCACGCGGACCCCTGTCCCTGTTCTCGTCCTGATGACCGACGAGGGTATCGAGGGAGTCGGGCTCGGCAACCACGAGGACATCCCCGAGCTGTTCGAGGCGCTCGAGGGTGAGGATCCTCGGAGCGTCGTCGCCTTGTACGACCGGCTCTGCGACTTCGTGTTCAAGCTCAGTCATCAAGGATCGGTAGCCAACACCATCGGCGCTCTCGACATGGCGCTGTGGGACATCAAGGCCAAGGCGGCCGGTGAGCCGCTGTGGCGGCTACTCGGAGCGCGCGACCGCTTCGTACACGGATACGCCTCGCCGCTCGACATCGCTTTGAGTGACGAGGAACTGGTCGCCGTGCACACGCGGTTCGCGGACCGTGGATTCCGCGGTGCCAAGCTCAAAGGCGGCCGGCATCTCGAGCGTGACCTCACCCGGTTGCGGCTGTTGCGTGAGGTCTACCAGGCCAACAGCCAGTCGCCAGCACTCATGCTGGATGCGAACGAGGCTTGGCATCGTTCACAGGCTGTGCGCTACGTGACCCAGATTGAGCGCGAGATCGACCTGACGTGGATCGAAGAGCCGGTCCGGCGCTGGGACAGCGCGGGCCTTGCCGCTGTTCGCAGCGGCATTAAAGCCGGTGTGGCGAGCGGCGAGAACCTCACGGGGCTCGAGCAGTTCGGGCCTTTGCTCGACGCGAATGCTCTCGACGTCGTTCAGGTCGGCTGGGGCTGGGGCACCACTCTGGCATTGCGCGTCGCCGCGGCGGCGAACGCACGTGCGCTGCCCATCAGCCCCGTCGGCTTCACACCGGCCATCGCGAGTGCTGCCGCGGCGATGCCGAACATGCTGACCATCGAGGTGCAGGACCTCGCCTACCCGATGGGCCTCATGGTCGACCAGGAGATCACCGACGGTGGCTATGTCCTGGGTTACCAGCCGGGCCACGGAATCTCGCTCGACGAGGACAAGATCGCAACACTCGGCGGTGACCCCTCGTGGCGGCCGCTAGCGGATCGGCAGATCCGCCCGGCCCGAGCAGCGTTGCGCATGGCGCCCGAGGACGACAGCCAGGTTGACACGTGACGCCCGTGCGCGCTGAGGAGCCTCAAACCTGTGAACAGGCCCCGTTCCGGCCATCTCGCGCGGTCAGGTCCAGGATTTGATGTCCGGCGTCCGCGCACGGGTTCAGCGATGACGGGCTACGTCGACGCCCATCATCATCTGTGGGTCAGAGCTGAGCACCCGCAGACCTGGATGGATCCGTCGACCATGTCCGCGATCGACCGGGACTTTGACGAGGCGGACTTCGACGCGACAGCAACACAGGCTGGCGTATCTGCCAGCATTGTCGTCCAGACGGTCCACGTCGCGGCAGAGACAGATCACCTGCTGCGGCGGGCCGGACGCTCCGGGGTGGTCGCAGGCGTCGTCGGATGGGCCGACCTGACGGCGCCAGATCTCGCTGACCAGCTGGCACGGTGGCGTGAAGGCCCGGGCGGAGATCGCCTCGTCGGCCTACGGCACGTCGCCGAAGCAGAGCTCGACCCGAACTGGCTTCGGCGCGAGGACGTCCTCCGTGGACTGCGGACCGTCGGAGAGAACGGCTTGGTTTTCGACCTCCTGGTCCGCTTGCCGCAGCTGCCGGCCGCCATCGCGGCCGTCCGCGCCACCCCCGGGACGCAGTTCGTGCTCGACCACCTGGCCAAGCCTCCGCTCCGTACCGGGGATCTCACGCGATGGGCTGCGCAACTTCGTCTGCTAGCCATTCAAGCCAACGTCAATGCCAAGGTCTCGGGCCTGGTCACCGAGGCGGACTGGGCCACGTGGCAGGCCACCGACCTCTCGAGCGCCGTCGACGTGGCCATCGCGGAGTTCGGGCCTCAGCGCTTGATGTTCGGTACGGACTGGCCGGTGTGCCTGCTGGCTGCGACCTACGGCGGTGTGGTGGCGACAACAGAGACCCTGCTGGTTGGACTCAGTGATGCCGAGCGGCAGTCGATCTTCGAAGGCACTGCTCGTCGCGTCTACGGAATCTAGACGCCGTGCCGGGTGCCTACCCAGTGGTGAGGCGGACACATTTCACGCCCAGGGCTAGGCAATTACCACGTCCTGAGCTTGTCCGGTACGTGGCCGCACGGGGCTTGTCCCGGCACTGACCCGATACTAGGGTGACGTTCACAATTCCAGTTTAGTGAGGGAGAGTTGTGTATTGAGTATAGATTCGGGAATGGAGTAGGAGCGGTTTGCTGAGGAGCTGAAGCTGTAGAGTTAGGCGAGGCTTGCTGGTCCCGAACGTTGGAGTGAAAGAGATCAGCGCCTAAGAGGTGCTCAAGGTAGGAACATCAGCTAGTGAACGTGGCGATGGGCTGACCGGTCTCGACGAGATAGGTAGACAGCATCACCCCTGTCTCGGGCCCGAGGTCCAGGGCGTTGTGCGGCACAGAGGTGGGATGAGGAAGCCGTCGCCGGCGAGCAGAGTGAACGTGGGATGATCGCGAATCTCCATCTGTACGGTGCCGGCGATGATGTAGCCGACCTCTTCGCCGGGATGCGTGTGCCACCCGGAGGCGACGCCACAGGGGATCTCGGTGCGGACCTGCACCATCTCCCGTCCCGGTATCGACGAGGGCCGCGCGCTGGATTCTCCGTGCGCTTACAGGGATGGTAGGCGAGAGTCGTCCGCTCGGTCGACGCTTCCACGTAGCTCATAAGACGCATCCTACGGTGCCCAGAGCGGCACGGAGGAACGCCGTCGCCTGAGCGATCGCGGCTCGGGCGGCACGGGTCTGGCTGAGCGAGTTGAGCAGCATGAAGTCGTGGACGGTGCCGTCGTAGCGCACGGTCGTGACCGGCACGCCGGCGGCGCGCAGCTTGGCGGCGTACGCCTCACCCTCGTCGCGCAGGACGTCGGCCTCGTCGACGAACAGCAGCGCCGGCGGCAGGCCGCGCGAGCTGCTCGAGGGTGGCCTGGTTCGGTGAAGCGGTGATCTCGCTGCGCTGGGCGCGGTCGGGGGCGTAGGCGTCCCAGAACCACTCCATCGCGCTCGCGGCTGAGGTAGTAGCCGGTCGGCGAACTCGTCGTAGGAGTCGGTGTTCATCGCCGCGTCGGTGACCGGGTAGTACATCGACTGCTGCACGAAGGTGACGTCGCCGCGCTGCTTGGCCATCAGCGCGAGCGCGGCGGTCATGTTGCCGCCGACGGACTCGCCGGCGACCGCCATGCGGCGTCGCGTCGAGGACCGTGCGCGGCGCCCTCGCGGACGATCCACTGCGCGGTGGCGTAGCCCTGCTCGATCGCGACGGGATAGCGCGCCTCGGGTGAGGGAGGTGTACTCGACGAAGGCGACTGCGCGCGCGGGCGCCGACGGCGAGCTCGCGGACCAGCCGGTCGTGGGTGGCGGCGTTGCCGAGGATCCAGCCGCCGCCGTGCATGTAGACGAACGACGGGCAGCGTGCCGGTCGGCGCCGGCGGCCGGACGATCCGCACGCGGACGTCACCGACGGCGGCCGGGCACGGTGACCCACTCCTCGTCGACGCGGCAGCTTGTCGACCGGTGCGGCCTGCAGGTCGTCGAGGACCTTGCGGGCAGCCTCGGGCCGAGCTCGTAGAGGAACGGCGGCTTCGCGGTGGCGTCGGCGAGCTCTTGCGACGGCGGGCTCGAGGACGATGCGGGGATGGACGGACATGGCGGCTGCTCGCTGAGGTGAGTCGGCTCGGAGTGGCGTCAGCTGGCGCAGTCTGAGGAAGGCGAGCAGCTCGCGGTTGACCTCGGCGGCGTGGGTGACGCACATGACGTGCGGGCCGCCCTCGATCTCGACGTACTGCGCGTCGGGCAGCGCGGCGTGCAGGCGCCGGCCCTGGCCTCGATCGACAGGATCCGGTCGGCGGTGCCGTGCAGGATCAGCGTCGGGATGTCGATGCGCTTGATGTCGTCGCTGAAGTCCTCCAGCCAGGCGGGCGGGCAGGCCCAGGTCGCGTAGCGGCGAGGCGTCGGCGCCGGCGTTCCAGAGGTCGCGCGACGGTCTCCTCGCTGACCCGCTTGCCGAGGTAGTCGTCGAGGTTGAGGAAGTCGCCGACGCAGGCCGGTCAGCCAGGCGAACCGGTCGTCGAGGATCGCCTGCTGGACCCCGTCGACGCCGGCCTGGTCGACGCCCGTTCGGGTTGTCGGCGGACTTCGCGAACGACGGCGCGAGGCTCTCGATGAACACGCAGCGCCGCGCAGCCGGTCGGTGCCGTAGCGTGCCGATGTAGCGGGCCAGCTCGCCGGTGCCGAGCGAGAACCCGACCAGGGTGGCGTCGCGCAGGTCGAGCGTCGGTGAGCAGCGCGTCGAGGTCGGCGGCGAGGGTGTCGAAGTCGTAGCCGCTCGGTCGGCCGGCTCGACCGGCCGAACCCGCGCCGGTCGTAGGTGATCGACCCGGTAGCCCGGCGGCGAGCAGCGGGTGCACCTGCGGCTCCCAGGAGCGGCTGTCGAGCGGCCAGCCGTGCAGCAGGACGACGGCCGGTCCGCTGCCGTGGTCCTCGTAGTACAGCTCGATCGGGGTGGAGTTCTCCTGGCCGACGGTGATGGTGCCCATGGTCCCTCCTCGGGGCTCGTGGCCGACTGCTGATACAACCGTTCGACGCTGGCCGTAACCGCGGCGGTGCCGGCCAGACCGATTGGCCGGAGATCATGTTGTACTGGCTAGCCCTACTGTCAGCGAGTGCCGGTGCGACCTGAGACGATGAAGCGATGTCTCGCTCGGTGCTCGTCGTGGATGACGATGCGCGATTTCGCGATCTCGCCACGAGAATTCTCGCTGGCTGGGGTCATCATGTGATCGGCGAGGCGGGCAGCGTCGCGGAGGCGCTCAGCGAAGGCGGACCGAGTTGCGTCCGGACGGGGTGCTCGTCGACATCGGCTTGCCGGACGGCGACGGTTTCCTACTCACCGAACAGCTGCATCGCGCTGCCTGGGGTATGCACGTGGTGCTCTGACCTCCTCCGACAGCGACCAGCACCACGGAGCAGGCCGCGCGTCGGGCAGGGGCGCGACGGGTTTCTGCCGAAGGACGAGCTGTCCGAGTGACGCCTTGCGTCAGCTCATCGAAGGCGGTGAGAAGCCGATGGCGCTGGCAGCGTGCGCCGCCCGCTCCGAGTGGACGCTGGGAGAGGATGACGTTCTTCTGCGCGAGGGAATCAGCCGGATCCTCACCGACGCCGGGATCGACGTCGTGGCCCAGGACAGGAGACGCCGACAACTTTCTCAGCAAGACCCTGGCGTACCGCCCCGATGTCGACCATCGTCGATGTACAGATGCCGCCCTGGTCGCGAGGACGACGGTCTGCGTCGCCGCCATAGAGCTACGACAGCGGCTGCCGGGGCATCGCTGTGCTGATCCTGTCGCAGTACTGCGAACCGTCGCTCGCGCGTGCGAGCTCATCGGGGACCGCCCGGAAGGCGTCGGCTACCTGCTCAAGGAACGGGTCGGAGACGTCGCCAGCTTCACCGACGCGATCGAACGGGTCGCATCAGGCGGCAGCGCACTGGACCCGGAGGTCGTCCGCCGGATGCTCGGACGCCGAGCCCCCGGAGATGCCCTGCACAGCGCTCACTACGCGGGAGTACGCAGTGCTTGCGGAGATGGCCGAGGGCAAGTCGAACCTGGGTATCGCCGCAGGCCCTGCTGATCAGCCAGGCGGCCGTCGAGAAGCACGTCACCGCGATCTTCCGCAAGCTCGACATCGCGCCCGACGACGACCGAGCACAGACGGGTACAGGCCGTGCTGGTGTTCGTCCACCAACGCCACAGTGTGCGATGAGCTCCGCCGGCGATCTGCACACGGAACGGGCTGCTGAGCACCTGGCACTTCGCCGGGTGGCGGAGCTCGTTGCCCAGGGAGTGCCGCAAGGTGAAGTGTTCGAAGCGGTCGCTCTAGAGGCGTCCCGCATGATCCGGGAGGACATCTCGCTTTTGCGGGTCGCCGGTGAGCGGGCCTACACCGTCATCGCCGTCTGCGGTGGTCCTGCACCGGTAGGGACTGAATTCGCCGTCGGCGCCGACGACGAGGGGCTGCTGGCCGAGATCGCCCGAAGGCGCCGGCCCGCCCGCCGCGATGACTACGTGGGACGAGGCGGGCCAGCGATCGCCAGGGACCGTTTCGGGGTGGGTTCGGCGGTCGGAGTCCCGGTGGTCGTCGACGACCGCATCTGGGGCGTCCTGCTGGCCACGACGATCGACGGTCGTCGGCTCCCCTCGGATACGGAGCAGCGGCTGGGGCAGTTCGTTGAGTTGATGGCCGCAGCACTCGCCAACGCACAGGCACGAGCAGAGCTGCTGCGGTTAGCCGATGAGCAGGCCGCGCTCCGCGAGGTGGCCGAGTTGATTGCCCGGACCGCACCCACAGAAGCCGTCTTCACGGCGATCGCTGCCAACGCATCCCGTCTGCTCGACGACGCTCCGATGACCTTGACCAGATTCGGGGGTGAGCGAGAGCTGGTCGTGCTGGCGACGTGTGGCGGACCAGCTCCGGTCGGCACCAACATCTCGTACGAAGCGGGGACACTGCCCGACCGAGCCCGCCGCACCGGCGTCGCAGTGCGCGTCGACGACTACACCGGTGAGCTGGACGCCGATCTCGCGTCACGCTTTGGCATGGTCGCCGCTGTGTCGGTGCCCATTTCAGTGCGCAGTAAGGCCTGGGGGATGCTCACCGCCACCTCTGCTGACGGTCCGTTGCCGGCAGGGGCCGAGGAGCGGCTCCTCCAGTTCAGCGGGCTGCTCAGCGCTGCCATGTCGAACGTCCAAGCCCGCGCCGAGCTCGAAGCACTCGCTGACGAGCAAGCGGCCCTCCGGTCAGTCGCAGAGCTTGCCGCACAGGATGTCCCCGCCGAACGCGTGCTTGCGGCGGTTGCTCAACAAGCGTCGCGGCTCAGCGACGTGGACTTCAGCACGTTGCTCCGGTTCGAACCCGACGGCTCGACCGAGATCGCCGCCCTCGACGGGGCTCCGGAGGGCGTTACCGTGGGCATGCGGGCCCCGGCGAGCGGTGATGGTGCGACCCAGCGGGTGTGGCGAACCGGCCGGCCAGCCCGCATCGACAACCTTGCGGCTGCGTCCAGCCAGTGGGCGCAAGTGGCTCGCGGCCACGGGTTCACGACGAGCGCTGCTGTGCCCATACTGATCCGCGGAACGCTGTGGGGCGTCCTCGTCGTGGTGGGACGGGACAGGCCGTTGCCGCTCGAGATTCACACTCAGCTGACTCGCTTCGCGGACCTTGCCGCGACAGCGATTGCGGCGGCCCAGGGGCGTCGGGAGCTCGAGCAGCTCGCCGCAGAGCACGCGGCGCTGCGCGGCGTGGCAGAGCTTGTGGCTCGCGGAGTCGACCCGACCGAAGTCTTTGCCACCGTCGTGCTCGAGGCCTCGCACTTGCTCGGCGAGCATGACTCAGTGCTCCTCCGCTACGACAAGCAGGAGCTCGGTGTGGTGATGGCCTCCTGCAACAGCCAGGCCGCGCCCGGGAGCCAGCTCCTCGCCAGGGCCGGCACACCAGCCGGGGAGGTGCTGCGTACGGGAGCTCCGTACCGGTTCGACCACGACCAAGACCACGACGTCGCTTCGGATGTCGCCGCGGACAGCGTGGCCGTGCCCATCACGGTGGAAGGAACGCGTCTGGGGAACGCTCGTTGTCCGGTCAGACACGCCGCTGCCGATAGGTACAGAACATCGGTTGACCGCCTTCGCGGAACTGGCTGCAGCTTCGATCGCGAATGCAGAGAACAAGGAAAAGCTCACGGCCTCTCGCGCCCGTGTTGTGGCCACCGCCGACGAGACCCGACGCCAGCTGCAACGCGACGTGCACGACAGCGCCCAACAACGCCTTGTCCACACCATCATCACGCTGAAACTTGCGCGACGAGCCATAGCCGACGGGGCGAGCGCTGCCGATCTCATCGATGAAGCCCTCGACAACGCTCAGCGCGCCAACAGCGAGCTCCGCGACATCGTCCACGGCATCCTCCCTGCGGCGCTGACCAGGGGAGGCCTGCGTACCGGTCTGGAATCTCTCGTCTCGGACTTCTCGCTCCCCGTCCACCTCGATGTCTCGGTGCCACGGCTCCCACCCGACACAGAGACAACCGCCTATTTCGTCATCGCCGAGGCACTCACCAATGTGGTCAAGCATGCGCGGCGCCGGCAGCGCGACCGTCGTTGTATCCCTGAACGACAACCAGCTCGACATCGAGGTGAGCGACGACGGCGTCGGCGGCGCGGACCCGGGCCACGGGTCGGGGCTGACAGGCCTGCGCGATAGAGTCGACGCAAACAACGGGACCCTCGTCATCGTCAGCCCCTTCGGAGGGGGAACCGCCGTGCGGGCGACCCTTCCCGTCGCCTTGACTACCGAGGTGCCCCCGCGCTCGTGATGCTGCTGCAGGTGCGGGTCCGGCTCGACGACATCAGCCGACTGGCCCGGCTCACTGGGCTGCCGGTGGTGGTCCCCGCTCCGCGGGCGCTAGTCGAGGTAGCCAACGCGGTGGGCGACGTTCACGTTGCGCCAGGAGTTCCAGCGCTTCCACAACCGTGCGGCGTTGCCGAGAACATCGATCGGATAAGCGTCGCGGTTGTAGACCGCGCATTGGGGCTTGTATTCGGCAGAGACTGACGGCTACGTGTCGGCTCGGAGACACGGGTCGGGCGGCCGGCTGGGAAATGGCAGCATGGCCAACAGTTCGACATTCGTCCGCGTGAGCGGACTTACCGGCGTCCTCGAGATCGGATCCAGCGCATTCACGCCTAGGGCTAGGCAATTACCACGTCCTGAGCTTGTCCGGTACGTGGCCGCACGGGGCTTGTCCTGGCACTGACCCGATACTAGGGTGACGATCACAATTCCAGTCAGCTCGGGATCGGAGTCGAGCCGTGCCTGAGCTTCCACGCCGCGTGCTCTTCGGCGCTGCGTACTATCACGAGTACCAGACCACCGACCGGCTCGACCGCGACCTCGACCTGATGCTGGCCGCTGACGTCAACGTCATCCGGGTCGGTGAGTCGGTGTGGTCGACATGGGAGCCGGACAACGGCACCTTCGATCTGGACTGGCTGGAGCCGGTCCTGGACGGGGCCAAGGCGAGGGACATCTCCGTCGTCCTCGGAACGCCGACGTACGCGGTGCCCATGTGGCTGGCCCGGCTCTACCCCGAGATCGCCGGCGAACGGCAGAGCGGACAGCCGATCCCCTGGGGCGCACGGCAAGAGGTCGACTACACGCATCCAGCGTTCCGCTTCCACGCCGAGCGGATCATCCGCCAGATCGTGGCACGGTATGTCGACCACCCGTCGATCATCGGAGTCCAGGTCGACAACGAGCCAGGTAACGAGTTGTTGCACAACCACGGGGTCTTTCAACGGTTCGTCGATCACCTGCGGCACACCTACGGCACAGTCGAGCGACTCAACGAGGAGTGGGGACTCGTCTACTGGTCTCACCGGCTCTCCACCTGGGCCGACCTGTGGCGTCCGGACGGAAACGCACAGCCGCAGTACGAGCTCGCCTGGCGGCGGTTCCAAGCCCAGCTGGTCAACGAGTTCATCGGCTGGCAGGCGGACATCGTCCGTCAGTACGCCAGCCCGGAGCAGTTCATCACGACGTGTATCGCCTACGACCAGCCAGGTATCGAGGATCAACAGCTCGCATCACGGCTCGACGTCACCTCGGGCAACGCCTACTACGTCATGCAGGACGGGCTGGCGATGCCGGACGAGCGCCAGCAGGTGCAGAACTGGCGCACCGACGGCACCTGGTCTCTCTACCTGAGCGCTGACCGGATGTACTCCTCGCGCCAGGAGCCTTTCCTGGTCACCGAGACCAACGCCGGTTCGATCGCCAGGACGTGGGACAACCAACCTGCGTACGACGGGCAGTGGCGCCAGGCCGCCTGGGCTCTGATCTCGCGCGGTGCCGCGATGATCGAATACTGGCACTGGAACACGTTGCCGTTTGGGACCGAGACGTACTGGGGTGGCGTCCTGCCGCACAGCGGCGAGCCGGGCCGCACGTACGCCGAAGTGTCCCGGCTCGGCAGTGAGCTGAAGGCCGCCGGCGACTTGGTCACGGGGCTGACCCCCGACGCTGACGTTGCCATGCTCTTCTCCATGCCCAGTCGCTGGCTGATGCAGAAGTTCCCGGCGCTGTGCCATCCCGACGCCTCGCCGGATGACCGTGCGTACCAAGGACTTTTCGAGCCGTTCTATCGGGGAGCCTTCGAGGCTGCGTTGCAGACTCGCATCCTGCACGCCGACCAGCTGTCGTTGCTCGACGGAGAGGCGCTCTCACCGGCAGCGGTGGCCGAGAGCTGCCCTGTGCTGGTGGCGGCGGGCCTCTACATCGCCGACGAGCAGACACTGGATTGGCTGCGCGCCTACGCCCTGGCTGGCGGACACCTCGTGCTCGGGCCGCGCACCGGCTACGCCGACCATGAGGCGCGGGCAAGGACGGTCGCCATGCCGGCAGGTCTCCATGATCTGGCGGGAGTGAGCTACGAGGAGTTCAGCAACCTGCTGACCCCCATTGACGTGACCGCAGCGGACGACTCGCCATTGCATCTGCCGCCGGGGGCTGCCGCTACCCGCTGGGTCGACGGTCTCCAGCTGGACGGCGCCACGGCGCTGGCGTCGTACCAGCACCCACACTTCGGTCGTTGGCCCGCCGTCACCACCCGCGAGGCCGGCAACGGCCGGATCACCTACGTGGGAACGGTCCCGAATGGAGCGCTCGCAAGGGAAGTCCTGCGCTGGGCGGCTGCCAGCCGATCGTCTGCCTGGGTCGACCTGCCGGACCAGGTCACCTCAACCGGTGCCAGTTCGCGGGATGGCCGTCGCCTGCGGTTCGTGCACAACTGGAACTGGAATCCCATAGCTGTCGCGTCTCCTGGCCGTTTCACGGATGTCCTCACCGGCGAAGAACTCGTGCCCGGACAGGAGATCGCGCTGGGTCCTTGGGACGTGAGGGTTCTCGTCGAACGGTGAGTCGGAGGTCGGCTTCCGGCGTAATCGACGCTCAGCTGGTGCGGCGTCCCCGCTTGGACGGCCGGCGGCGTTCCCACGCATCGCCGATGTGCGCAGCCATGAGGGCACTGGCGCTTTCTGGGTCGCCGATCGTGATCGCGTCCAAGACGGCTCGGTGCTGACTGTTCGTCAGCTTGCGGTCTGCAACGCTCGAATGCCCGAGATAGCGCATACTTCTGCGGGCCTCGGCATGAACAGATCGCACGATCGCCCGACCGAGAGTGTTGCCGGACATCAGCATGATGCGCTGATGGAACGCCACGTCGACGTCGTCCATGACGAGCGGCTGCCCGACCAGGGAGTCGAGCTCCGTCATGAGCTCCTCCAGCTCACGCAGGTCGTCCGGCGTAGCCCGCCGTGTCGC
The DNA here is from genome assembly GCA_963797535.1 of uncultured Actinomycetota bacterium. Lineage (GTDB taxonomy): Bacteria > Actinomycetota > Actinomycetes > JAWWOL01 > JAWWOL01 > JAWWOL01. The sequence goes on from CAWCPQ010000005.1 coordinate 290,606, forward strand.
CTCGGCAACCATGTGCGACTCCATCGCAGTTCGGACGGCGATGAGCTGGTCGAGCACGTGGTACTGCTCGTCATGGCGCACGATAGCGCTCAGGACAATCGGGTCGAGCTGGTTCCACGATTCCTGTCGCGACACTAGCGTGCCGACGCCCTGGAAGGCGGTGACCAGTCCCTTTTCCTCGAGGGCCTTCACTGCTTCGCGGACGACAGTGCGGCTTACGTCGTACGAGGCGCACAGCGACGACTCCGTGGCGAGCAGGCTGCCGACGGCGAGCGCACCGGAGACGATGCCCTCGACCAGGTCGTCCACGACGGCGTCCGACCTTCGGACCGGACGTCCAGACGCCGGGCGTTGGGCGCCAGCTGCTTGCGGCGCGAACGTCGCCACGGGCGCATCCTCCCTAGCCACTAGTGCGCGACAACCCGACCAGGATGGCCGGTTGCGATCATACGACCCATCCCGGGAGGCACGACAACCACGCGGCACGGCGGGCCAACCCCACACACGGGGCTTGACATGAGACATCACACGTTTTACGTTTGCGCCGCAATCAGCGGCCGTCGTGATCCCTCCGGCCCCCACACAGAAGTGAGCCCTGATGACTCAGAGATACCTTCGGCCCCTCATCGTCGTGGCGGCTGCGATCACCGCCCTAGCCGGTTGTAGTAGCGGGTCGAGCACGCCGTCCGCTGGGACAACCACGACCGCAGCCGCGCCTGTCGCGACCACTGCGGCGGCACCCCCTGCGAGCACTTCCGCCGCCACCCCAACCAGCGCCGGCCCTGCGGCCAGCAGCACAGCTGCGCCCAGCACGGGCGCCAGCAAGGCGTCAGGAACCATCACGGTCTGGGTTGACGCCGCCCGCCTTCCCGTCGCCAAGCTCTACCAGAAAACCCACCCGAACGTGAAGGTCAACATCGTCACGTTCGACGGTGACGGCAACGGAGCCACGACCCTCCAGGCGAAGATCCAGCTCTGGAACCGGACCGGCAAGGGCTGGCCCGATGTGATCTTCAGCGAGCAGGTCCAAGACCCGGTGTGGATGGCGCAGAAGCCGTTCGAGTTCGCCGCTCCGGTCAAGGGCCTCATCCCGGACAACGTGCTGGCCCAGTGGCCCGCTCCCTCGACCGCGCAGTGCACGGTCAACGGTGTCCAGATCTGCGTACAGGACAACATGGCGCAGGTGGTCCTGTGGGAGAACAAGAAGCTGATGGACCAGTTCGGCTACAAGTCGCCGACCACGTGGCAGGAATGGGCAGCCCTCGGTGCGAAGGTCGCCACCGAGCACCCCGGCTACATCGTGGGCAACATCGGTGAGTCTTACAGCCACTGGGTCTACTTGTGGGGCAACCAGTGCCCGATCCAGCAGACTCAAGGCGGGAACAAGATCCTGATCAACTCGGCTGACGCGCACTGCACCGAGATGGCCAGCCTGCTGGACCCGCTGATCAAGAACGGGACGGTGCCGCCGCTGAGCATCTTCACCCCGGACTTCGCGAAGAAGTACGGCGGCGCCACTGACAAGGTGCTGATGATGCCGGGTCCGTCCTGGTACACGAAGGGCGTCTTCGACGGGACCCTGAACATTCCCGCCAAGGAGATGACGGCGGTGGCGCCGCTGCTCTGGGGCAACGCGACCACGGCCACGACCGGTCAGGTTGGTGGCGGACCATGGATCATCTCCAAGCACTCCTCCAACATCAACACGGCCGCTGACTTCGTCACCTATGCGACCACGACGTTCAACCCGACGGGTAAAGACGCCCGCGGCGGCTACCCGGCTTACCAGCCCCTTGCCGACAAGTGGTTGGTCGCCGTGAGCAAGGACCCGTACTTCGCAGCTGACCCTGGGCCTGCTCTGAAGGCGGCCACGACGCAGATCTGGACGGGGTGGAACCTGGTTACCTATCCCGACCAGCCGGTCTGGTCGAACACGGTTGTCACCAAGCTCGTGTCCGGCTCGTCGCTCAGTTCACAAATGAAGCCCCTGGGTGACGCACTCAAGCAGGCGGCCCAGGCGGCGGGGTATGACGTCAGTCAACACTGACGATCGGAATGGCCCTTCGGCCACTCGCTCCTCCCGCACCGCGCAGGTCACGCGAAAGCGTCGCCTGCGCGGTGCGGGGAGCGTTCCGTTCGTCATTCTCTACTTGCCGCTGCTCATCGCGTTCGGCCTGCTGCCGATGGGATACGCACTCGTTCTCGCTGTTACCAAGGACGGTGGCGGCTGGGCCGGTTTCAGCAACTTCAGCCGCACGTTCAATGACTACCGCTTCCTGCCGGCGCTGCGACATGTCCTGGTCTACACGGCTGCCTGGCTGGTCATGCTCGTGGTGCTGGTGGTCGGGCTCGCGCTGCTGCTGCACGGTCGGGCCAACCGGGTCTCCTCGAGCTACCGCTACCTCTACTACCTGCCGGGCGCCCTTGCCGGGGCGTCGGCGGTGCTGGTGTGGCTGTTCATGCTCGACCCGATCGTCAGCCCCGGCTCGTTCTTTCTGCACCATGTCCTGGGATCACACTTGTTCGTTCAATCCATCGCCCCGGCCAAACTGCCTTTCATCTTCGCGATGATCGCATTCTGGACAGGGGCCGGCGGCTGGATCGTGGTCATGTACGGCGCCCTGAACACGATCCCGTACGAGTTGGAAGAAGCGGCGCGTATCGACGGGGCAGGGCCATTGACCATCGCCCTGCGCATCAAGCTGCCGCTGATCAAGAAGTGGATCGCCTACATGGCCATCCTGTCTTTTGCCACAGGCACGCAGCTGTTCGTCGAGCCGCAGCTGGTCAATCAGGCGAGCTTCGGCATGGTGCCTGACACCTGGTCCTCCAACCAGCTCGCCTATCAGTTGGCCTTCCGGTACGGAGACTTCAATGGGGCGGCCGCGATCTCTGTTGACCTGCTGGTGATCGGCCTGATCGCAGCGGTGATCATCGTGACCCGTACCGGCCTGTTCAAGACGGAGGACTGATGCGCCTGGCCGCACGCGGCGTTCGGGCCGCCGTACTCGCTGCGTTCGCCCTTTTCTTCCTGGTACCGATGGTGTGGTTGATCCTCGCGCCGACCAAGACCAACACGGACCTGGTGGACAAGCCTTCCTTGGCGTTCGGCAGCTTCCACCAGGTCGCCGTTGCGTGGCGGCACCTGGACGCCTTCAGTGACCACATCTACCGGGCGTGGATCGGCAACACGCTGCTGTACTCATTCAGTGCAACCGCGATCGTGCTGGTCACGGCGATCCCGGCAGGTTACGGCCTCGCCTTCGGAAAGTTCCGGGGCCGCAAGCTACTGCTGACGCTGACGCTCATCGTCATGATCATGCCCTCGGCTGCTCTTGTGCTGCCGATCTTCCTCGAACTGAACGCGGTCCATCTCATCGGCAAGTCCTTAGCGGTGATCTTGCCCTTTTCGTTCTTTCCGTTCGGGGTGTTCCTGGCCTACATCTACTATTCGACGGCGCTCCCGCCCGGACTGCTCGACGCGGCACGGGTCGACGGCTGCGGCGAATGGCTCGCCTTCCGTTACATCGCTCTGCCGCTCGCCAAGCCGCTCGTGGCGTTGGTCTTCTTCTTCAGCTTCATCGCCGACTGGACCAACTTCTTCCTGCCGTTCACCGTGCTGGCAGACTCCAAGCAGTATCCGATCCAGGTCGGTCTGTCTCAGATGTTGTCGTCGACCCCGGCGTTCAACCCGGCGACCGGCGGTGGCGGACAGGGAGTCGAGATCTTCCGCCCCGAGCTGGCCCTGGCAACCCTGCTGGCGATTCTGCCTGTCCTGATTGTGTTCCTGGTGTCACAGCGGTCACTGGTCCGCGGCCTCGTCGGCGGGGGCGTGAAGGAGTGATGGGCACCCGGCCGGCCCACCTCCGGCGCGACGTCTCCGATTCCTAGGCTTCGCCCGACCGCAGCCCATGACCGCTGTTGCTGCGTCGCAGGCTTCACGAAGGGTTGACATGCGTATCACCGGATATCGGACTTTGACCACGTCTCAGGACTGGGGTCGGCCAGTAGGTGACGTCAACGGCGTATTCCAGGACGGCATTCTCGAAGTCGGCGTGGTGCTGGTGGACACCGACGAGGGCATCACCGGGGTAAGCATGGGCCTGGTCGCCGAGATCGACCAGGTTTTCTCCGCTATCGAGGGTGAGGACCCGCGGGCGACGACTGCGCTCTACGACCGGATGCTGCGCAACGTGTTCAAGAGCGGCCACGGCGGTTCGGTGTTCGGCGCGATCGGTGCACTGGACACCGCCTTGTGGGACATCAAGGCCAAGGAGGCCGGACAGCCGCTGTGGCGGCTTCTCGGTGGCCGCGACCGGGTCGTGCCGGCGTACGCGTCGGGCCTGGACATTGCGCTGGGCGACGATGACCTGGCGGCCCTGTACGCAACCTACGCCGAGCGCGGGTTGCAAGCGGCCAAGCTGAAGGGCGGCCTCGACGTCGAACGCGACCGGGTCAGGCTGACGCTGGTCCGCGACATCCTCACCGATGCCAACGATGGTCGAGTGCCCGCCATGATGCTCGATGCCAACGAGGTCTGGACGCGCAAGCAGGCGGTCCGCCACGTCGCCTCACTGGAGCGGACCCTCGACCTGGCCTGGGTCGAGGAACCGGTTCGCCGCTGGGACGCCGAAGGGTTGGCGATGGTAGGGCGTTCCGTACGAGCGTCGATCGCCACCGGGGAGAACCTCACCGGCCTGGAGAACTTCCGGCCATTGCTGGCTGCCGGCGCCGTCGATGTCTTGCAGACGGCCTCGGTGTGGGGCGTCACCCACTTCTTGCGGGTGGCCAACCTCGCCCATGCCTACGACCTGCCGGTCAGCGGGATCGGCACCACGCCGATCGGCCTGCTCCATGCGGCCACCTCTTTGCCCAACCACATGGCGACCGAGCTGCAGGATCTCGTTCCGCCGACCGGGCTGACCGTCGACATGTCCGTGGAGAATGGCGCTTTCGTGCTCGGGGACACACCGGGCCTCGGACTGACCGTTGACGAGGAGGCAATCCTGGCGGTGCGCAGGCAGACCGGCATCCCCACCCCGCACGGCTCCCAGGTGCGTCCGCAGAACGCCGGCGTGCGGCTGGACGTGCACGCGCTGCGCTAGGGGGTCAGCTCCGGCATGCGTAGCCACGACACAACGGGCCCACGGCTCTGCCGAGCGTAGGTACGACGAATGACGTATCGTGTCAAACGGTCACCCGGTTCCTGTCGTTTTCGCAGCGGCGCCTGTCGTGTCGTGTCCCGAAGAAAGGTATGATGACCTGGTACCGTTGTGTCGGTTTGGCCGACAGCCACAGCATGTCCGGAGGTATGGGTGATCGTGTTCGCGCCCCAGTTGCAAGGGGCTCAGCGTCCGGCTTCCGGCCGACCCGTGCGGCGCTCGGACGCGGTCGTCGAGGACCTGGTCGAGCGCATCGTCGCCGGCGACATCGCAGTTGGCAGGGCCGTGCCGACCGAGCCGACTCTTTGCTCGGCTTACGGGGTGAGTCGGACGGTCGTACGCGAGGCGGTCAAAGCGCTCGAGGAAAAGGGACTGGTCACCGCCTTCCAGGGCGTGGGCACGCTAGTGTCGCGACAGGAATCGTGGAACTTGCTCGACCGGCAGGTGCTCGCTGCCATCGTCCGGCACGACGAGCAGTACGACGTGCTCGACCAGCTCATTGCTGTCCGGAGCGCTCTAGAGTCCGACATGGCTGCGGAGGCCGCGCGAAGGGCTACTCGGGCCGACCTCGACCAGCTCTCGGCGCTGATGGATGCGCTCGATGCCTCGATCCGCAACCCCGACGAAATGGACGAGCTGGATGTCGCGTTCCACGAGCGGCTGATGCTCGTCTCGGGCAATGTGCTCGGGAGGGCCGTCGTGCGCACTGTGCACGCAGAGGCGCGCAAAAGCATCCGCTACCTCGGGCATTCGAACAACGCGGACCGCAGGCTCACGAACCAACAGCACCGGGCCGTCCTGGACGCCGTGGCGGCGGCGAATGCCGACACAGCAGCGACTTTGATGGCGCAGCACATCGCGAGCTCGTGGCAGCGTCGCCGCCCTCGCAAGCCCCGACGAAAGGCCGGCGCCTGAATCCGGCCACGACTACCTCCTCTTTCGGAGAGACTCGGGCACTTTCGGATGCGTCGTGCGACCGGCCTTGCGACGGGAGGCGGTGTTGACAGCCCTGAATCACAGAGGACGCCCCGGCGTGAGAGCCGTCGCCGTCCGCGGCTTGAGGACTGGCATCCTTCTTCTGTTTGCCGTTTTCTTCGCGGTCCCGCTGCTCTGGCTGGTGCTCGCCACGACCAAGTCCGGAGCGCAACTGCAGCTCGGCGCACCGCTCGGGTGGGGCAGTCTGCATCAGCTCTCACGCAACTGGCACGCGCTCACCGCCATCAACGGCGACGCCTACCTGGCCTGGTTCGGCAACTCGGTCGAGTACGTCTTCGGTGCGCTGTTCATTGTGCTGCTCGTCGACGTCCCGGCCGGCTACGGCTTAGCCATCTGTGACCAACGGTGGCGACGCCCGCTGCTGCTCGCGACGCTGCTGCTGATGCTGATCCCCAACACGGTTCTCGTGCTACCCCTGTTTCTCGAGATGAACGCCGCACACCTGATCGGCAACCCGCTGTCGGTAATCCTGCCGTTTTCGTTCTTCCCGTTCGGCGTTTTCCTCGCGTATCTCTACTTCTCCACCAGCATCCCGCGCGACGCGCTCGACGCCGCCCGCATCGATGGTTGTTCGGAGCTGCAGGTGTTTCTACGGGTCGTCCTCCCGTTGTCCAAGCCTGTGATCGCGCTCATCGCCTTGTTCAGCTTCGTGGCCAACTGGAACAACTACTTCTTGCCACTTCTGATGCTGCCCAGCAGCGATGGCTATCCCCTACAGGTCGGGTTGGCGGAGTTACCAAGAGCTAGTCCCGTGCTGGCTCTGGGGACGCTCCTATCTGTCGTGCCGGTAGTGCTCGTCTTCCTGGTCTCCCAACGCTATCTCCTTGCCGGGCTGACCGCAGGAAGCACGAAGGACTGAGCGGGCGTCTGCTGACCAAGGCAGTCGCTGCAACTTGCGCGACTCGCCGACTCCTCCTTCCCTACCGGTCGTCCCACGCTCTCGGCCACTGTTGCGCTCGCGCAGTCGGTTCTTCTGCGGCGTGCGCCGTCAAGGACTTGCCGAATTGGCACTACCCGTGGGTGTTGGTGCTGTCCTTCGAGCTGCTGATGCGACAAATCCACCACCGCCTGCACACACCAGCGACCGCGGTGACCGTAAGCACCAGTACGGCTGGCCTTCATGCCCGCCGCCCGGAGCAAGACGTCATCAACGTCCCAGCAGCGCCAGCCGTGCCGCCACCACCTGCACGACCGGTGGAGGTTTCCTGCCGCTCTCCTATGGGTTGCGGCTCTCTGAACCGCCCCGGGTTCAGACTCAGAAGGTCAGCACCTATCCGGTATGAGGAGCTAGCCGATCCTCGACAAGCTCCCACAACTCCGTTGGAATGGAGAGGGTGGCGTTGCGCATGAGCTCGTCGATCCGCTGTGGTGCGCTTACGCCGACGACGGTTGAACGGATGCGCGGATCGCGGGTCGAGAACTGAAGCGCGAGCGCGGCTAGCGGGACACCGAACTTGCCGCAGATCTGGTGCAACCACTCGACCGTCGCCACCAGCGTAGGAGACGGTGCTCGGTATCCGTAGCGCGGGCTTGACGCGAGGGGCTTCGCCAGGATCCCGCTCGCATAGGGCGCGGCATTGACAAACGCCACACCGGCGGAGACACAGTCTGTGATCAGTGGACTCGCCGAACGGTCCAGAAGAGTGAACTTGTTGTGGTTCAAGATGACGTCCATCAGGCCGGTGTCAAGGTAGCGTCGCATCTCACCCAGATCGCCGCCGGCAACACCGATGAGACCGACCAGTCCTTGGGCTTTGAGTTCGCGGATCGCGTCCAGGGAGCTGCCGGGTTTGACCATGTCGGCGAAATCGAACCTCTCCGGGTCATGGAGATAGTAGACGTCGAGGCGATCAACGCCCAGGCGGGCAGCGCTCTCAGCGAACGACTCGCGTACCCGGTCGCCGTCGAGAATGCGCTGGCCCCGCGCGGGGTCTGCCTTGGAGGCAATGACGACCCGCTGCCCGCTGGCCCCCAACTCACGCAGCACGGTACCGATTCGGCGTTCGCTCTCGCCGTTACCATATTCGTTTGAGGTGTCGATGAAGGTGAGACCGCAATCGAGGGCGTGACGGATGGTCGCAACCGCTTGATCCTCGTCTACGTCGTACCCGTACGTGTCCGGCATACCGCCCAGCGGGCTCGTTCCTAGGCAGATGTTCGGCATCGAGAGACCGTCTGGCTTGGACAAGCTCTCCCTCCGTTCGGGTTCTCCCATTCCAACTCCGTCGGCGATGCGGGCGTCGTCGCTGCACTCGCGCTCCGGCTCCGATCTCGACAGCGCGGGAGGTCGTCGTCCGCCATCAGCCCGAAGCACACCTGAGGCAAAGCCGGTTCTCCACCGGTTACGCTACCGCATCCAAATCGTCTATCCTATAGGTTCTCGGATATGGTGCTCTGCGCAATCCTGATGATGCAGGAAAGGAGGCGCGACGTGCCCGACGACGAGTCGGCGAGTCGCGTGGGCATCAGCGGTCGACGGGGCGATCTCTCAGCCCGAGTTCGGGGAGAGCGCCGAGCTGGCATCGAGGGGAGACTGGCCGCATGATGTCGCCGGCCGACCGTGAGGAAGGCGCCCGTCAGGTGCTGCCGCCCGACGTCTATGCCTACTACGCCGCAGGTTCCGGCCAAGGGCAGACCTTCGCCTCGCAGGAAACCGCGTGGGCCGAGGTTCTGCTGCGGCCTCGATTGTTGCGTGACACCAGCCGGGTCGAGACGAAGACGACGGTGCTGGGCACACCTGTCGCAGGTCCGGTGCTGGTCGCGCCGACAGCCGGCCATGGCATGGCCCACACCGATGGAGAAGCCGCTAGCGCCAGAGGAGCCGCCGCCGCCGGATCGCTGATGGTGCTGTCCATGCGCGGAAGCAGCCGGGTGGAGGCGGTCGCCGCAGCCGGCCCGTACTGGCAGCAGATCTACGTGCTGAGCGATCGCGGTGTCTCGGACGAGGTGGCGGTCAGGGCGGCGGCGGCCGGGGCGAGGGCAATTGTGCTCACGGTGGACACGCCGTTCGTGACGGCAAAGGCGGTCGGTGGCTACCCGGCCGGGATGCCGCTGCAGGGGGTCATCGAGGCGCTCGATCGCCGGGAGGCCGGCGAGACCGGGCTGCTGCAGGTGCCGGTCCGGCCCGACGACATCAGCCGACTGGCCGAGCTCACTGGCCTGCCGGTGGTGGTCAAGGGCGTGCTCCGCGCCGACGAGGCCCAGCGCTGTCTCGACAATGGTGCCTCGGCCATCGTCGTGTCCACGCACGGCGGCCGCCAGCTCGACGGGGTGGTCCCCGCTCCGCGGGCGCTCGTCGAGGTCGTCGACGCGGTGGGCGAGACGGAGGTCTACGTCGACGGTGGCGTGCGCACCGGTATCGACGTCCTGCGGGCTCTGGGACTCGGCGCCCGCGCGGTGCTGCTCGGCCGGCCGGTGCTGTGGGCGCTGGCCACCGGCGGACCCGATGGGGTCCAGCACCTGCTCGAGGACGTCGTACGGGAAACGGCAGAGGCGCTCACGCTGGCCGGCGCCACCAGCCCGGCTGACGTGGGCCGCGACCTGGTCACCTGGCGCTGACAGAGATCGCCGCCCCTGAACCGGGAGGAACCTGCCCGACGAGGCCTACACCGCCGAGACCGGCTTCCACCGATGGCTCAGCGAGCTGCTCGACCACATCGACGCCGGTGCGAAGCCCATCCCGGACGCGCCGAGCTGAAGTCGCGCGGCCTCGCTGTCGCCAGCAGCGACTCGCGGCGGCCCTCACACTTGGTCGGACTCTCACCCGGGTCGGACCAGAATTCGGGGGCCGGACACTCTCTTAAACCTCTCTTGCCGCGTGATGGATAGTATGGCCAACATTCTCTGTCGACGCGTGCGGTGGGACGAGGCTGGATGAAGCGGTCGCAGAGGACGGGTGTCGAGCTGCCACCGATGCCTGTACTTCCGCTGCAGAGCCAGCCACTTGCCTCGTCGGTCTACCAGCTGGTGACCGAGATGCTCATGACCGGCACCCTTCCGCCGGGCGCCAAGGTGAGCATCGAGGATCTCGCCCGGATACTCGGGGTGTCGCAGACGCCGATCCGTGAGGCACTCGCCCGGATCGAGGCCGACGGCCTCATCATCAAGCGTCCCAGCCACAGCTACACGGTGGCCCCGCTGATGGACATGCGTCAGGTACGCGAGCTCATGGAGCTGCGGCTGCTGATCGAACCGACCTGCGCCGCCAGGGCCGCGCTGAGGGCCAGCACCGCCGACATCGCCGACCTGCGCGCGCTTGCCGGTTCGCTGCGAACAAGCCGGAGCGAGCCACAACCGACCAGCCGGTCGGACCTGATGTACGAAGCGGCCCTCCACCAGCGAATCGAAGAGGTGGGCGGCAACTCGATCATCGTTGAGACGATGGCGCGTCTGCGCAGCCACATGCACACGTATCGGCTGCACTACAACGCCGGCCCGGATCGGGTCACCAGGTCAGAACACCTGGCGGTGGTCAGGGCAATCGCCAGCCGTGACCCGGTCGGGGCGGCTGCTGCCATGCGGGCCCACCTGACAAATGCACTGCAGCGCGACCAGGCCGACTCCCTCGCGACCGATGCCAGCGCTGACAGGACGTGAGCCTGCTGGCGCGCCGACGTCTGGACGACGGAGATCTTCCCCCATGTTTCGTCCCGGACTCGTGAAAGCGCTTCGCTATAGGAAATCGGCATGATTCAATGGGAACATCATGCCGCAGAATGAACTTCACGGAGCAGTTGGTGTCAGCGCTGCGGGTGAACGCCTCGCACAGCGTTACTCGCTCACCAGTGACGTCTACGACGTCGTGATGGACATGCTGATGAACCATACGTTGGCACCCGGCTCGCCGCTGAACATCGAGGGGCTGGCTCGCGTGCTGGGCGTTTCGCCGACCCCGGTACGGGAGGCACTGGCCCGGATCGAGTCGGAGGGACTGGTCGATCGTGAGCCCCGTCGCGGCTACACCGTTGCCCCGCTGATCGGCCTGCAGGAGCTGCGGGACCTGACCGACCTACGGCTCTTGATCGAACCGGCGACCGCCGAAGCCGCGGCCACCAACGCTGCGCCCGGGCAGGCAAGCAAGCTGCGTTCCTTCGCGCGAACCGGTGGCAGCGGCAAGAATGACTTGGCCGCCAACCGGCTGGACATGGCCTATGACGCGCATTTCCACGACATGGTGGCGGACCTCGCCGGCAACCAGGTGATCCGCGACACCTTGGCCAAGCTGCGCAGCCATCTCCACATGTACCGCCTGTACCACCACGCCGGTCAGGCCGCGGCGACCAGGCCCGAGCACCTCGCGATTGCCAAGGCGATTGCCGCCCAGGACCCGGACGCTGCCGCCGAAGCGATGCGGGTCCACCTCCAGTCCGCCATGGAGCGGTTGGACGCGGTTTTCGCTCGCGAGGCAGCCAGCAAGCCGTAGCCGGCCCATGGGTCACCTCGCGGCAGAGATCCTTGCAGGTCAGCTACGAGGCTTGTTCGGACCACACTCTCCCATCGGGAAAGCGGTAGTCCGCCAGCGTTTCCGGCAACATCTGGCTGCTGAAGCCCGGCTGGCTGGGTGCCCGGTAGTGGCCGTCCTCGATGACGACCGGTTCCAGGAAATGCTCGTGAAGATGATCGACGTACTCGATGACCCGGCCTTCCGACCGGCCACTCACCGCAACCAGGTCGAACATGGCAAGGTGTTGCACGAGCTCGCACAACCCGACTCCCCCGGCGTGCGGGCACACGGGCACGCCGAACTTGGCGGCGAGCAGGAGGATCGCGATGTTCTCGTTGACGCCTCCGACCCGGGTCGCGTCGAGCTGCAATATGTCCAGTGAACCAGCGGCGAGCATCTGCTTGAACACGATCCGGTTGGCGATGTGCTCGCCGGTCGCGACGAGCACTGGCGCGACGCCGTCCCGGATCTTTGCGTGGCCCAGGATGTCGTCGGGGCTCGTCGGTTCTTCGATCCACAGCGGCCGGAACTCGGCCAGCTTGCGCATCCAGTCGATCGCCTCACCCACCTCCCAACGTTGGTTGGCGTCGACGCAGATGTCGATGTCCGGCCCCACGCAGGCCCTGGCAATGCCCATCCGGCGAACGTCTTCCTCGACATCGCGCCCAACCTTGAGCTTGATCATCCGGAAGCCGTCCTGCACCGCCTCTTTCGCGAGCCGCTCAAGCTTGGCGTCGTCGTAGCCGAGCCAGCCGGGACTCGTCGTGTACGCCGGATAGCCCTCCTCCCGGAGGAGCTCGGCTCGACCGGCTCTGCCGGGTTCGGCGGCGCGCAGGATCGCCAGCGCCTGGTCGGGGGTCAGGACGTCGGACAGGTAGCGGAAGTCGACCAGGTCGACGATCGCCTCCGGTGACAGGGCGGCCAGCAGCTCCCAGAGCGGCTTGCCCTCGCGCTTGGCTCGCAGGTCCCACAGCGCGTTGAGGACAGCGCCGGTGGCCATGTGGATGACGCCCTTCTCGGGGCCGAGCCAGCGCAGCTGTGGCTCTGCCACGAGCTCGCGACCGAGGTCACCGAGATGTTGCAGCGTGTCCTCGACGTCTCTCCCGACGATCCAGCCAGCCAGGGCGCGGATCGCTTCGGTCTGCACGTCGTTGCCGCGACCGGTCGTGAACACAAAGCCATGACCCTCGAGCCCGTCATCGGCATCAGTCGAGATAACGACGTACGCGGCGGAGTAGTCCGGTGCCGGGTTCATCGCGTCGGAACCATCCAGGTGCTGCGAGGTCGGGAACCTCACGTCCTGAGTTGCGAGAGCGGCGAAACGCGCCATTCGGCTGGGTAACCCTTCAGGAATCCTATAGGATCTTTCCAATCGGCAACAGAGGACGATAGCGTGCGCCGCAAAAAGTAGCAAGCAGCCCGCCGGACATCGCTGACAGGGCACGAGATTGCTGCGATTTGGTAACGGTCCTCCCTGCAGGAGGCCATAACGCGGTGGAAGGGGTTACCTTAACCGCCGATCTCCCCTACGCTACATCCTATAGGAAATTCTCAGCCCACCACCCGAACCGGGCCGGAGGCCCACGAGAGGGGCTCGAGCGTGCTGGATCCGCAGTCGGCTGCGGCCGGATCGACCCTCGGTGTCGAGCCCGGCGCTGCGACGACCGACCCACCCGAGGCAGCGCCCGTCATCGAGGGCGACTCCAAGACGATCAAGGCCGTGCTTTTCGCGCTCAAGGGTGGCCCGCTGTTCATCCTCGGCCTGCTGGTCATCGTGCTGTGGGCGTTTACCGAGAATCACGTGTTCATGTCGTTCGGCAACATCGGCAACGTCCTCCAGCAGTCCGCCGGCGTCTGCATCATCGCGTTGGGCCAGCTGATGGTCATCCTCACCAGGGGTATCGACCTGTCGATCGGCTCGAACGTCTCCCTCTGCTGCGTGATCGTCACCGTCGTCTACCGCGACACCCACTCGCCTTTCCTGGCCATTACGGCGGCCGTCCTCACCGGGCTTGCCGTGGGGGTCGTCAACGGCGTGATCCTGGTCAAGGGCCGGTTGCCGCACCCCTTCATCGCCACCCTCGCCACCCTCAGCATCTGTGCGGGCCTGGCTCTCTACATCGCGAGCTCCTTCGCGGACGGCAACACGATCGTGGGAGCTCCGTGGCTCGTCGACCTCCTCGGTGGCGGCCGGATCACCAGCATCCCCGGCGTGAGCAAGATCGGCTGGTTCCCCTGGGCAGCGGTGGTCGTCGTCGGCTTCACGATCATCTGCTGGATCATCCTGCGCAAGCTCGTCTGGGGCCGCTGGATCTACGCGACCGGTGGCAGCCCCGAGGCAGCCGTCCGGACCGGTCTCCCGTACAACGGCGTCCTGATCTCGGTCTACGTCCTCAGCGGCCTGTCCGGAGCCATCGGCGCCCTGCTGTTCGTGGGCAGCGCTAACGCCGGGTCACCCTTCACCGGGCAGGGCATGGAGCTCAACGCGATCGCAGCCGTGATCATCGGCGGCGGCAGCTTCCTCGGCGGCCGCGGCACAGTGCTCAACGCCCTGACCGGAGCACTGATCATCGGCGTCATCCACAACGGCCTCAACCTGCTGGGCTACGACCCGAACTGGCAGTACATCGCCACCGGCGTCGTCATCGTCATCGCCGTCGAGCTCGACGTGATCCGGGCCTACTACGAAAACAAGTTCCGCAGTCTTCAAGCGAGGCTCGCATGACCGCCACCACGAGCGTTGCGGCGCCGGTCCTCAGTGTCCGCGGGGCAACCAAGCTGTTCGGCGCCGTCGTCGCGCTCGACGGGGTCGATCTCGAGGTCGGCTCAGGAGAGGTCCTTGCACTGCTCGGCGACAACGGCGCGGGAAAGTCGACGCTGATCAAGTGCATCAGCGGAGTGCACAAGCTGGACAGAGGTGAGATGTGGATCGACGGGGCGCCGGTCCAGATCTCGTCGGCGAGCCAGGCCAGAGAGCACGGGATCGAGACCGTCTACCAGGATCTCGCGCTGTTCGACAACCTCAACCCGGCAGCCAACTTCTTCGCCGGGCGCGAGGCTTCCGGGCCGAAGTGGCTTCCTAAGCCGTTGCAGTGGCTCGACCAGCGCGGTATGGCCGGCCGCACTCGCGAGCTGCTCGACCGCCTGCAGGTCCGGCTGCCCGACTTCGACGCGGATGTCGCGCTGATGTCCGGAGGTCAGCGCCAAGCAGTGGCCGTGGCCAGGGCCGTGGCCTTCTCCTCCAAGCTCGTCATCCTCGACGAGCCGACAGCAGCGCTCGGCCTGCGCGAGTCGGCGCGGGTGCTCGAGCTGGTCGGACGGCTCAAGGACAACGGCGTCGCCGTGATCCTGATCTCCCACAGCATGGACCAGGTCATGGCCGTCGCCGACCGGGCCATGGTCATGCGCCGCGGCCGCAAGATCGGCGAGGTAGAGGCGACCGAGGCCAACCAACAACAACTCGTGTCCTGGATCGTCGGGGCCCGAGGAGGCAGTGCCGTCTGAAGCCGCACCACCTGACCCGCGCCACTCGTCTCTAGGTTTTCGACCAGAAGGAGCAACGCAGGTGACCTCACCACTCAAAGTAGTAGCCGGCCTCGGAGCCATGGCAATCCTGATCGCCGGGTGCAGCAGCAGCTCGAAGTCGACGGGGGCTTCCCCCACGACCGGATCGGCGGCAGCACCCGCCACCAGCGCCGCGGCGGCCCCCACCACCAGCGCCGCAGCAGCACCCGCCACCAGCGCGGCGGCGGTCGTGAGCAGCTCGCCGCCCACCAGCCTTGCGGCACAGCCCTCGTCGTCCGGCCCGGTCAAGGTCACCCTGATCACCAAGGCCACCGGCGGCTTCTGGGACGCCATGATCGCCGGCGCACACAAGTACGCGAGTGCGAACAAGTCCAGGATCGTCCTCAACACGCTGGCCTGTAAGACCAACGACGACACGCCCTGCCAGATCGCTCAGATCCAGGACACGGTCACCAAGGGTTCCAAGGTTATCGCGATCTCCCCGATGGGCCCCGGTGTCCTGCCAGCGCTGCTCGCCGCTCAGAAGGCCGGCGTCAAGATCGTGTTCCTCGACAACACGATCGACGGCATCACCCCGACCGCTGTCTCCGCCACCAACAACATCGTCGGCGGCCAGAAGGCCGGTGCCTACATCAAGACCCAGCTGAAGTCCGGTGACACCATCGGCCTCATGGTCGCGGTCAAGGGCGTTCCCAACCTCGACCAGCGCATCGACGGGGTCGCCAACGCCCTCAAGGGCACCGGGGTCAAGGTCGTCTACGGCGGCCAGCAGACCACCTGTGACCCGAAGATCGGTGGAACGGTCGCTCAGGACCTGCTCACCAAGTACCCCCACCTCACCGCTCTGTACTCCGCGTGCGACTCCCCGGCCGAAGGTGCCGCCGCTGTCGTCAAGCAGAAGGGCGCGAACGTGAAGATCTTCGGCTACGACGGCGACCCGGAGATGGCCAAGATGATCCAGTCCGGTGAGACAACCGCAACGATGGCTCAGTCGCCGTTCAAGATGACCTACCTGGGCATCACGAACGCGATCCTTGCACTCGAGGGCAAGCCGTTCATCGCGAAGATCGACACCGGCACCACCCTGGTGACGAAGGCCAACGCCGCAGGCTTCACCTCTGCCTGGCAGTAAGCGCAGCACCGGCGAGTTGCCGGAGCCCGGCTCCCCTTGGGGTGCCGGGCTCCGGCATGTCGGACGACGCGAACATCGCCCGGGCTGACAGATCATCTTCGTGGGTGGCACGCTCGACCGACGAAACGAAAGGGGAGCGTGCGCGTGACCGACCTGCGGATGAGTCGTCACCGGCTCAGCCCGCTGCGGCCGGCCATCGAAGCCGTCGAGAACGAGATCCGCGAGCCGGCCGCGCTCAACGCCGGCGTCGGCGCACTGCCGTGGACCCAGCACGCCAGCCTCACCACGACCGCCGCCGTGCAGCGCGTCGATGCCGCCACCGCCGGGCTGCTCCGGCGACGCGCCCCTGACCTTGGAGAGCACATGCCCGACACAGCATTGGCCTCATGCGCGGTCCGCGAGGCCTATCAGGAACACGTTGACGCGCTTATTGCCGACTACCGCCGTGCAGTCGACACCATCATGACCTCCCGCTACGGACCCGACTGGGCCACCCGAGGCGACTTACCTGACGACGTCTACACCGCAGAGACCGACTTCTATCGATGGCTCAACGACCTCCGCGACCACATCGACGCCGCGGCGAGACCCCTACCAGAAGCGCCCAGTTGAACACCGCGGCTAGCACCGGCCCCCTCACGTCGGAAGTGGTTCTCACCAAGATGGACCAGAAATCGTGGCCGATCGCTGGGCAAGGTGTTGCTGATCCGTCGCTGCACTCATGGGTTCTATCGTCGCGGTCAATGCTGATCCTCCCGCCCAGCTGAGCCCGGGGTGTCGACCAGAACAGCTACACCGCTCGTCGGACAGACCCCCGCCAGGGGTCAGTCTTCACGTCCCGCCGACGAACAGAAATCGGCGGCGCGAATTCCTGACGTCACCGACGAGGATTGTGCCAGGACTAGGAAGCCATCGGTGACATCCTCATGCATGGCTGTCGCACCGCGAGAAGCAAGAGCCGGAGTGGCGAGGGCCAGCGACGGAGGGACTGTCAGGTCCGCCCGTTGCGGGATCGATGGGGCGGCCGCGCCACGAATGAGGGAGAAGGGTGAGTCGGTGGCACCGAACGCACAGATCAGCTCAGCCGAGCAGGCTGCGAACGACCGGCTCGTGCTGGCGTTCGGTTGGCTGCAGGGGGCCGCGAACCGGTTGGAGTACATCCTGGGGCGGGCCATCGTGGAGGAGTCCGGGATCAGTCACCTGATGTTTGAGGTGCTGCTGATTCTGGGCCGGGCCGGCGGGCCGGGGATGTCGATGGGCTCGATCGCCCAGGAGCGGGTGCTCACCACGGGTGGGGTGACACGGCTGGTGGACCGGATGGAGGCGGCGGGCCTAGTGGCCCGTGATGAGAATCCGGGGGATCGCAGGGGTCGGTTGGTCAGACTGACGCAGCTCGGGGAAGAGACTGTGGTGCGGGCCGCCCGGGTGCACGCGGACAACGTGCAAAGGCTTCTCCTCGACCCGCTGCCCGCGGAGCATCGCGAGCAATTCACGCGCGACCTGCGGACACTGAGCCTGGCCGCGCGTGACGCGCTACCTCGGCTGCGCTGAGACGAGCCCCGGGTGGAATACCTGACGAGTCAGGTATTGTTCTCAGAGGTGAACCGGTGCTGAAGCGGCCCGGCAACCGAGGAGGCGCCCCCCATGAAGCTCGTGTATGTCGTTGACGCGTACTGCGGCTGGTCCTACGGTTTCGCACCGACCGCGACCGAGATCGTCCGACGTCACCCCGACCTGGACGTTGAAGTGGTCTGCGGTGGCCTCTTCATCGGCCCGCGCCGCGTGCCGATCCGGGAGTTCGGGTACGTGCAGGGCGCGAACCGCAAGATCAGTGAGCTGACCGGGGCCAAGTTCGGGGCCGGCTATGAACGGCTGATTGCGGACGGCACATTCGTTATGGATTCCGAGGCCGCTGCCCGGGGTGTGTTCGCCCTGCGGCAGGCCGCCGAGGGTCGCGACCTGGAGCTGGTCGCCGCTGTTCAGCACGCGTTCTACGTGGAGGGCCTGAGCTTGTCCGACCCGGCCACCTATCGCGCGATCGCCGAATCGGCCGGCCTGGACGCGGACAGCGTGGTCCGCGCGTTCGGTGGGAAGGCTGCTTCTGCCGCCGCGAAGGACGACTTCGACCGGGCAGCCAGCCTCGGCGTTGACAGCTTTCCCACCCTGCTGGCCGTCAACGCTCACAGCGCAACGGTCCTGGCCGTGGGTCATGCCAGCGTCGACCAGATCCAGCGACGCCTCGAGGCCTTCACCGTCTCGTCCTGACCACCTTCTCCCCCGCCAGTCCTCGTGCACGGAAGGAATTGGCCCATGAGCACCCTCGACATCAAGGTCATCGACCTGGACTTCCCCGTCGGCTCCAAGAACAAGACCGCCACCTTGATCTCCGGTGAGAAGCAGGCGTTCCTGATTGACGCCGGTTTCACCCGCGCTGACGGCCACCGCCTGGCCGCCGAGATCCTCGACGCCGGCAAGTCCCTGACCAAGGTC
The DNA here is from genome assembly GCA_963797535.1 of uncultured Actinomycetota bacterium. Taxonomy (GTDB): domain Bacteria; phylum Actinomycetota; class Actinomycetes; order JAWWOL01; family JAWWOL01; genus JAWWOL01. The sequence goes on from CAWCPQ010000005.1 coordinate 309,354, forward strand.
TTCATTAGCCACGCCGACCCCGACTTCTATTGGGGCGCCGAGGTCATCGCCGACGCCTTCCCCGGCGCCGAGATCGTGGCTACCCCGCTGGTGATCGAGCACATCCAGGCCGCTTATGAGGGCAAGCTCAAAGCCTGGGAGGCGGTCGGTGTCAACCGGCCCGCCCGCCTGGTCGAGCTGGCCGAGCTGACCGGCGACATCACCTTCGAGGGTCACGTGTTCGAGCTCAAAGGCGGCCACCCCAGCCTGCCCGACCGCCACTACCTGTGGCAGGCCGAGCACCGAGTGATCCTCGGCGGAGTCCTTCTGTTCCAGAATGAGCACGTCTGGGTCGCCGACACCGCGACCCCCGCAGACCGCGCGGTCTGGATCGAGTTGCTCGATGAGATGACAGATCTGAACCCTGTTATCGCCGTGCCCGGCCACCGGTTGCCCACAACTACTCTCGACGCTAGCCCCATCGCCTACACCCGCGACTACCTCACAGCGTTCGAGGTCGAACTGGCCAATGCCGACAGCGGTGCGGACCTGACCGACGCGTTGGTCGCCCGCTACCCCGACGCCGGCATGCTGATCGCAGCCCAACTCGGCGCCAAGGTCGCCAAGGGCGAAATGACCTGGGGCTGACCCGCTCCCTCATTGCCGACTTGACCAGAAAGGACAGGAACCATGAACGAGACAACACGCTTCGACGAATCCAACGCCCCCGGCGACGTCGTGCGGCGCCAGTACCTCGCCTCCGCCAACGGCGATCTCAAAGCGCTGCGGGCCACTTTGGCCGACGACGTCGAATGGACCGAGATGGCGGGCTTTCCCTTGGCCGGCACCTACCGCACCCCCGACGGCGTCACCTCCGCCGTCATGGAACGGCTCGGCAGAGACTGGGACAGCTGGACCGCCCACGACGACACCTACATCGTCGAAGCGGAGAACGTCGTCGTCCTGGCCCGCTACACCGCTAGCAACAAGGCCACCGGCAAGGACATCAACGTCCGCGTCGCCCACCACTTCGTGGTCCGCGGCGGCCTCATCGTCCGCTTCGAACAATTCGTCGATACCGCCAAGGTCCGCGAAGCCATGCCGGTCTAGCCCAACTCCGCAGGCACAGCCGGTCCTCACTCGTGCGAATGCGGTAGGGAGGCAGGAACCCGCGGCCACCCGGTGAAACCTGTCGTTATCTTCTGGACGTTGCGCCGGGTGCCCCGTCCAGGGGACCACGGCGTGACGTCCCGGCCGGCGTTCGGCTATGCGGCCGGAATGTCTGGCTAGTCGGCGTTCTGCACGCATCGGAAACCCACGTGGCTTGTGGTGCTACGCGCTCCGTGCCCTTGCCGTGCGGCGGGTCGGTATCGGTGGCAGTACTCGGGTGCGCACAGATGTGATCCGCCCTTGGTGACGTACCTGTCCTGTTCTCTGACCGCCAGTGTGGGCGCGCAGCAGGACGTTTGCGACTCTTCGAGGCGGACGCCGTGGTCGCTGGTCCAACGAGTAGCCGTCCACTCCCAGACGTTTCCTATGACGTCGTATAGCCCGAAACCGTTGGGCGGGAAGCTGCGGACGGGAGAGGTGCGAGCGAGTTGTGGCGGCCAGAGGTTCTCGTAGGGGAAGCGACCCTGCCAGGTGTTGGCCATCGTGCGCCCGCCCGGTCGAACATCTTCCCCCCAGGCGTAGGTGGCACCATCGAGGCCTCCGCGCGCCGCATGCTCCCATTCGGCTTCGGTTGGCAGCCGACATCCGGCCCAGGCCGCGTACGCGGTGGCGTCCTCCCAGCCGACGTGAACGACGGGGTGGAGTTCCAGACCGTGCAGACGTGCTGTCAGGACCCAACGGGTGCCGCCAGTCTGCGCCCGGAACCCACGACCACCAGCGGGTCCAGTCGTCGAGAGGCACCGGTCCGGGAGTGCCAGTGAACACCTGTGATCCCGGGACGAGCAACTCCCGGTCGGCGTCGGGAAAGTCCGCTGGGTCCGGTTCCTGCTCGGCGACGGTGACGTGGCCCGTGTCCTTGACGAAGCGCCGGAACTCGGCGTTGGTCACCGGGTGCTCGTCGACCAGGAGATCGCCGACGGTCGTTTCCCGTACGGGGCGCTCCTCGGGATAGAACGCGTCCGAACCCATCAGATACGGCCCGCCAGCCACCCTAATCTGCACAGCCTTGCGCACCGGCACAGTCTAGAGGAGTCAACACGGTGAGGTACGTGGGCGAGCAAGCCCCTTCCTGCCCGGCGGGCGTTTCACCCTGCCCACATGATCCCCGGCGTGCTCATTCGTGACAGGTTGTGCTGTGTCGGGCCGCACGATGGCGTGCCCTGGAACCGGAGGTTGGTTATGCCGGACCGTTCGGCCACGTTGCGGGGAGTTCTCCCGATCCCGGATCGTCAACAGCTGGGACTGATGACCTATGACGCCAAGGACCCGGACACCTCGTTCCCGCCGATCGAACCGTTGCTGCCCCCGGCCAGTGCGCCGAACGTACTGATCGTCCTGCTCGACGACGTCGGGTTCGGCGCCGCGAGCGCTTTTGGTGGGCCGGTCAACACCCCCACCGCCGAGAGACTGCAGCGCGACGGGCTGACCTACAACCGGTTCCACACCACGGCTCTGTGCGCGCCCACCCGGGCCGCCCTGCTCAGCGGCCGCAACCACCACTCAGTGGGCATGGGCCTCATCACTGAGACAGCCACCGCAGCCCCCGGGTCGAACGGATTGCGACCCAACACCAAGGCGGCGTTGGCGGAGACGTTGAAGCTGAACGGCTACTCGACGGCGCAGTTCGGCAAGTGCCACGAGGTGCCGCCGTGGCAAACCTCACCAGTCGGCCCGTTCGACTCGTGGCCCTCGGGCGGCGGAGGTTTCGAGTACTTCTACGGCTTCATCGGCGGCGAGAACAACCAGTACTACCCGGCGCTGTACGAGGGCACCTCGCCGGTCGAGCCGGAGAAGACTCCCGAGGAGGGGTACCACCTCACCGAGGACCTGACCGACAAGGCCGTCGACTGGGTGCGCACCCAGAAAGCACTCGCGCCGGACAAGCCGTTCTTCATGTACTTCGCGCCGGGTGCCACCCACGCCCCTCACCACGTACCGCTGGAGTGGGCCGACAAGTACGCCGGTCAGTTCGCGGGGGGCTGGGACGCGCAGCGCGAGGCCACGTTCGCACGTCAAAAGGCCAGTGGCGCCATCGGTCCTGATGCCGAGCTCACCGCACGACCCGACCAGATCCCGGCGTGGGACGACATGGACCCGGCGCTCAAGCCCGTACTCGAGCGGCAGATGGAGGTCTATGCCGGCTTCCTCGAGCACGTTGACTTCCACGTGGGTCGACTGATCGACGCCGTGGAGTCGGTCGGTGCGTTGGAGAACACGCTCGTCTACTACATCATCGGCGACAACGGCGCTTCGGCCGAAGGCACCATCAACGGTGCGTTCAACGAGATGGCCAACTTCAACGGCATGGCTGCCATCGAGACGCCGGAGTTCATGGCTTCGGTCAAGGACAAGCTCGGCACGGTCGAGGCCTACAACCACTACGCCGTCGGCTGGGCCTGGGCGATGTCCACCCCGTACCAGTGGACCAAGCAAGTTGCGTCGCACTGGGGCGGCACGCGTAACGGCACGATCGTGCACTGGCCGGCCGGCATCACCAGCCGCGGCGAGACCAGGTCGCAGTTCAGCCACGTGATCGACGTCGCGCCGACGGTGCTCGAGGCCGCCGGTTTGCCGCACCCACAGTTCGTCAACGGCGTGCAGCAGGCGCCGATCGAGGGCACCAGCATGGTCTACAGCTTTGACCAGGCGCAGGCGCCGGAACGCCACGACCTGCAGTACTTCGAGATGGCCGGCAACCGCGGCATCTACTTCAAGGGCTGGAGTGCCGTGACACGACACTCCATTCCTTGGGAGCCCATGCAGGCGCTGCCGGACTTGGACGCCGACGTCTGGGAACTCTACGACGGCATCAACGACTGGACCCAGGCCAACGACCTGGCGGAGAAGCAGCCCGAGCAGCTCGCCAAGCTGCAACGGCTGTGGCTGATCGAGGCGGTGAAGTACAACGTGCTACCGATCGACGACCGCCGTTTCGAGCGGCTCAACGCCACCATCGCCGGACGGCCGCAACTGATCACCGGCACGACGCAAACGTTCTTCCCCGGCATGAAGCGGCTGAGCGAGAACAGTGTCATCGACATCAAGAACCGATCGTTCACCGTGACCGCGGCGATCGAGTCAGCCAGGTCCGGACCGACCAACGGCGTGGTCATTGCCCAGGGTGGTCATTTCGGCGGCTGGGTGTTCTACGTCAAGGACGGCCACGCAGCCTTTGCGTACAACGTGCTCGGCATGCAGGTGTTCACGACGACGGCCACCGCGGAGATCCCCAGCGGCAGCAGCCAAATCCGCGCCGAGTTTGCCTATGACGGTGGAGGTCTGGCCAAGGGTGGCACCGTGACGCTGTACTACGACGGCGCGCCGGTAGGCGCCGGTCGAATAGAGGCCACTCAGCCGCTGATCTTCTCTGCCGACGACACGACCGACATCGGGGACGACTACGGCATGCCGGTCAGCGCAGACTACGCAGGTGCGAGCAAGTTCAACGGCCGCATCGACGTCGTGCAGATCGACGTCGGCGATGACGACCATTCCCATCTCATCGATCCCGCTGAGATCGCCAGGGTCGCCACATCCAGACAGTGACGGGGCCGTCGGGGTCGGTCAGACGTGCAGCCCCACAGGTGTCCTTGGTCGGCTGCCGTTTCGTGATCGCGACCGCGGCCACGACTTGCGGCTGGTGCACGTCGTTCTGAGCTAGATGCGGCGACGGCGCCCCGGCGTGACAGCGGCCGCTACCACCGCGGTTTTCGCCACCGGGGCGGGGCCCGGCGTGACTGCTTTCACCACAACGGCGGTCTTGGCGACGGGGTGTCCGATGACACCGACTCTTCCGACTCGTGCAGGCCCAAGCGGCATGTCAGTCTCCCTCGATAGCGGCTGCGTCATCGGCCTCGATGGACGCAATGATTGCCTGGATCGGAATCCGGCCGTCGGCGATCAGCTGTCCGCCCGCACGGCGGGCCGCCGAGGCGAACGGCGCCGCCCAAAGGTTCTCCCAGATGAGCACGCCAGCGGTGCTGCCCGGATCCATCGCCGCCGCCAGGTTCAGGACATCGTCCTCGGCAAGCAGTTCGGCGAGCTGGCCTTCGAGCACCTGCAGCTCGCCGAGGTCATCGAGGTCGGAGATCTCCATCGCCTCGACCGAACCGTCCGCGTCCTTGGTGAGGATCAGGATGTCGATCACCCGTATGGTTCCGGCGTTCACGAGCGCGAGGAGCTCCTTGGCCATCTCGCCGGAGAAGTTGCTCTGCCCGGCGGGGAACTCGACGACCACGTAGTCGACGGGTCCGAGTTCATCCAGCGGTGTGTTTGTCACCCTGCATCCCCTTGCGTCGGAGTGCGAAAAGTGCGCATGAATGGTCAGGCCGAGGGCGGCGGACCTCAGCGTACCGTACTGCGCCTGCCTAATCGCCGGGAGTCCAGGAGCGACTTGGCTTGCGCGACCTGGTCTCCTGCCCGACAACTCGGCCGCCGAGTCATCGTCACCGAAACGCCCGCCCACGTTCTGATCTCCGTTGTCGCCACGAGCCATCCTCAGCGCACCGTCTCGACGTCAGCGCCGTCCCACCCCGAGTACTGCCGTCAACAGGCACGTTCGGACAACCTCTCAGCTGAGCGGCCCGGCTCCGTTTGGGGAGTCCCGTCGTCGCACTCGCCGATCGACATCTGCGAACGTCGATCGGGATGGGCGATCTCACGGTCGAGGGCGAACCGTTGCAAAGACCTGTTCATCACCTCGAGCGGGCGGATTCAAGCCTGATCCCATGCGAGCAGCGGTGAGGGGCCGGTTGCTGAACCACCAACTGTTCTTGAGGGCCGTGCGGAAGTCCTCAGCGTCCCGTCCGATCGTGAGAGCCCACTGAACTCGAATTGAACGGCTGGCCGGGGCAACGGCTACCAGAGGGAGAACAGGAACGCCTGCACGACCAGCGCAGTTCCGGCTTGTGCAGCCAGCCAGGACCGCTCGCGGGACGGGGGGAGCGCCGTCGCTGCGGGGAACAGCCAGATCGCGTACGGCAGCCAGATTCGCTCGACCTCACCCTTGGTGTAGCCGGAAAGGTCGGTGCAGACCAGCGCCAGGGCGGCCGCGCCGACGACCAGGGCAACCCGGCGGTCCCGCAGCGCGAAACTCCCGGACAGTACCGCCGGACCCACGACCACGGAGAGCACCACCACGTCAGACAGCAGGAAGTAGAGGTACGGCCGCGCGCTGGCCACGGTCGTGACGTACGCATGGTGGGTGGCGGAGAATCCGGCCAGCCAGTTGAACCCGGTCAGCGACAGCACGGCGAGCAGCACGACGGCTATCACGCCCACCCCGACGAGCACGACCACCCGTCGCCTGCCGCCGATCGCCGCGGCGAGCATGACGAGGCCGAGCGGCAGCAGGCCGTACGAGAGCAGCATCGCGCAGGCGCACAGGAGTCCGCTGCCTACTGTGCAGACCACCATCCGCCACCCTGTCGTCCTGACCGCGACCGCCACCAGGGCGATAGCCCAGGCGCAGACCGCCATGAACAGCGCGTCCATGGAGGTGGCCACCCAGATCGCGGCGGGTGAGAGGACGAGGAACGGCAGGGCCCGGCGTGCCGTCGCCTCGTCCGCGACCAGCCGAACAACCAGGGCGACGGCCGCCACCGCGCTGCCGGCCGCCAGGATGGCCAGCGTCGCCGTTGCGCCGGCCACGGGGATTCCCAGCCGGTCGAAGCCGTACTCGACCAGCAGCCCGCCGGGTGGGTGGCCCTGGGAATGGACGGCGTAGGTGGGCAGGTCGTGCACATAGGACCTGAGAAACTCGCCCGCGCCGAGCCGTCGGACAGCAGGCAGGTCATTCCACACCTGGTACGGACCGGCTACATGTCCTGCCAGTACGGACAATCCGTCGTTGAGGGCCAGCACAGAAGCCCATGCGGCCGCGGCCAGCGAGCTCACGATGAGCAGCGGCCTCCACCGTAGTCCGGCAGTGGCGGACGGTGCCCAGCGCACGAGTAGGGCGGCCAGGACGACGGCGGCCAGTAGCCCGAGGTTGACCCTGGACTGCACCTTTCCGGCCAGCGGCGCGGCCGGCCCCAGGTAGAGGCGGTGGTACAGCCACGGCACGTGACTGAGTGCCGCGAACACGAGGACGACGGGCACCCAGCACGCCAAGGTCCGACGGATCGACCAGCCGGATGCCATGGTCCGACCGTACGGGCTCCGAAGCCGCGGCCGTGATTCGCAACTCCGACGTAAGCCTTCCGTAAGCCGCATGGCCGGTCCCGCTGTCGCATTCAGCCGTAGGTTCCTGTGCATGGCTCAGTCCCCTGACCCGAGATCGCCTGTGCTGCCGAAGATCTGCGCCATCGACGTGATCCTGCCCTGCCTGGACGAGGCCGCTGCGTTGCCCTGGGTCCTCGAGCGCATCCCTGCGGGCTATCACGCGATCGTCGTCGACAACGGATCCTCCGACGACTCGGTCCAGGTCGCGCTGTCCTTCGGCGCCACGGTGGTGCGGGCGGCGCCGCGGGGCTTCGGCGCCGCCTGCCATGCCGGATTGCTGGCGGCAACCTCCGACGTGGTCTGCTTCATGGATGCCGACGCCTCGCTCGACCCGGGACAACTGCCGCTGGTCGCCGGACGGGTCCTGCAGGGTACGAGTGACCTCGTCCTCGGTCGCCGGATACCCGTCAGCCGCAAGGCATGGTCCACCCATGCCAGGGCCGGCAACGCCGTTCTGGCTTGGCGGCTGCGTCGGCGGGCCGGGCTGCCGCTGCACGACCTCGGGCCGATGCGCGCCGCTCGCCGCCTCGACCTGCTGGCTCTCAACCTGACCGATCGACGGTTCGGCTATCCGCTCGAGATGGTCCTGACAGCAGCCAACAATGCCTGGCGCATCGAGGAAGTAGCCGTGCAGTATCACCCACGCATCGGTCGCTCCAAGGTCACCGGCACCGTACGTGGCACCGTTCGGGCGGTCCGCGACATGCGCCAGGTGATGGCAACGTGACCGGGGCACAGCTCGTCATCATGGCCAAGGAGCCGCTACCGGGGAGGGTGAAGACGCGGCTGGAACCCGCCTACGGCATGGTCGGTGCGGCAGCGCTCGCAACCGCAGCTCTGCTCGACACGCTCGATGCCGCCAACGGCTCGCGAGCGCTTCAGGTCCTGCTGGCGCTGGACGGCGAGGTCGGCGCCTGGCTGCCCGACGGCGTGACGGTCCTTCGGCAGCGCTCCGGCTCGTTCGGTGACCGGCTCGCCGGCGCGGTCGCGGATGCGTACGCGCTGAAACCGTTGCCCGTACTGGTGATCGGTATGGACACCCCGCAGGCGACACCGGATCTGCTGGACGAAGCGATGGCCGGTCTCGACGACTCGGAAGCGGTGCTCGGCCCCGCCGATGACGGTGGTTTCTGGTGCCTGGGGCTCCGGCTCCCGGACGCGCGGGTGTTTGCCGGCGTCCCGATGTCGCGGTCCGACACCGGGCGCAGGCAACTGGCCCAACTGGTGCGGCTCGGCTTGCGGACCCGACTGGTCGAGGCGCTGAGCGACGTCGACACACCCGAGGATGTCGCAAGGGTCGCAGCCCTCGCCCCCGGCTCCCGATTTGCGGCGGTCGCCCTCGAGCTCAACAGAGGCGCCGCATGACCGCGTCGGCTCTCGACTTCTACGACGCTGGACTGCTCCGTGCAGTGTCGGGAGGAGAAGCCGCTATGCCGGGCTGGCGGTTGCGCTACAGCGACGGCAGCCACGCACCGGTCGACCTCGCCACCTGGTGCGGTCCAAGGCCGGGCGACGAGGAGCTGCTCGCGGCCGCCGCGGGCGCGGTCCTCGACATCGGCTGCGGCCCCGGCCGGCTGACCGCCGCGTTGACCTGGCGCGGGGTGCCGTCCCTGGGCATCGACATCTCCGCCGCGGCAGTTGCCCTGACCCGCGCGGCCGGGGGCGCGGCGCTGCGCCGGTCCGTCTTTTCCCGGATCCCCGGCAGCGGCCAGTGGCAGACGCTGCTGCTGGTCGACGGCAACATCGGGATCGGCGGTGACCCGGTGGCCCTCCTTTCCCGAGCACGCGAACTGATGGCAGCGCACGGGTCCCTGCTGGTCGAGCTCGACCAGCAGGGGACCGGCGCCACCGTCGTGGTCCGGTTGGAGAACGACGAGGGTGGGGCCGGTGGCTGGTTCCGCTGGGCGCACGTCGGTCCGGACGGTCTGGAAGCCCTCGCCGAACGAGCCGGCCTGCACACCCGTACGCTGTGGCAGGCACACGGGCGATGGTTCGCCGAGGTGAGCCGGTGAGCCGGCTCGATGCTCCGCTGCCGGTCCCCCCGGACTCGCTGCGGGTCGGGCCGTTCCGAGAAGGAGCGTTCACCAGCCGACTGCGTGATGAACGGGTCGCCTCGTGGCTGGGGCTCTGGCTCGGCATCGCGTTCACCGTCTGCCTTGTCACCGGGCTGGTCGACTGGGACGCGCAGCTGGCCCACCCGTTGATCGCTCTGCCGCAGCGGCCGGTTCGGCTGTTCCAGGTCACCCAAGGCGTCCACGTGGCGACCGGCATCGCGTCCATCCCGCTCCTGCTGGCCAAGCTGTGGGCCGTCTACCCCAAGCTGTGGGAGTGGCCGCCGGCGCGGACGATCGCCCACGCGCTCGAGCGAGGCACACTGCTGGTGCTCGTCGGCGGCGCCGTCTTCGAGACCGTCAGCGGACTGCTGAACATCATCGAGTGGTACCCATGGCCGTTCTTCTTCCCCACCACACACTTCTGGGTGGCCTGGCTGACCATCGGCGCTCTCATCGTGCACATCGGGACCAAGGCGTCGGTGACCCGACGCGGACTGTCCCGACCACGGGCCGAGACGTCACCAGAGGACGCGCTGGACCGCCGGAAGTTCCTGGGTGCCGTGACCGCCGCGACCGGTGTGGTCACCATCACCACCGTCGGCCAGACCCTTCGGCCGCTGACCGGACTCGACCTGCTCGGGCCGAAGAAGCCGACGGTCGGAGCGCAAGGCCTGCCCGTACGGGCATCAGCGTCGGGCGCTGGGGTGGTCAAGACTGCCACCGACCCGGCCTACCGGCTCACGGTCTCCGGCGCGGTCAAGACGCCCCTCTCGCTGAGTGTTGCTGCCCTGCAGGCGATAGCGACCTCGCGGGCGACGCTGCCGATCGCCTGCGTGGACGGTTGGAGTGCGACCGCGCAGTGGTCCGGCATCGCCGTGCTCGACCTGCTGGCGATGGCAGGCGCTGGCCCCGGCGCCAGGGTGCGCGTCGAGTCGCTGGAGAAGCATGGGCTGTACTCGACGTCGACCTTGGACGCCGACGCGTGCCGAGATCCCCTGGTACTGCTGGCGACGCATGTTCATGGCGAAGTGCTCCACCTCGATCACGGCTATCCATTGCGGTTGATCGCACCCGACCGACCGGGCGTGCTGCAGACGAAGTGGGTCACCAGGGTGGTGGTCCTGTGACCACCCACCACGAGCCGCTGACCCTGTCCGGCCTCGAGGAACCGCCGCGCTGGAAGCACGCCCGCATCCTGTACGTCCTCGGCGGATTGACCATGCTCGGTGGGGCGATCGGGCTGGTGCTGCACCAGCACCGCACGCACCCTTTCGGCACCGCCATCTACTACGCCGGCGGCGCCGTTGCGCACGACCTGCTCGTCGCGCCGCTCGTTCTGCTGGTCGGACTCGTCGTTCGTGCGCTCGTCCCGCGTGCCTATCGGCCCGCGGTGCAGGGTGGGTTGATCGTCAGTGGTGTGGTGACCCTGTTCTCGCTGCCGCTGCTGCTGGGCAAGGGCAAGGAGGCCGACAACCCAAGTCACGTGCCGCTCCCGTACGCCCGAAACCTGCTGATCGTGCTGGGCGTCACCTGGGGAGTCGTCGCGTTGCTGTGCCTGGTGCGCTGGGTCAGGAGCCGTCGGTGAAGGTCCTGGTCACCGGCGGTGCCGGGTTCATCGGGTCGCACGTCGTGGACGAGCTGCTGGCCGGCGGCCATGACGTCCGGATCCTCGACTGCCTACTGCCGCTCGCTCATCAGGGGATGCTGCCGGCATATCTCGACGACCGGGCAGAGCTGGTCGTCGGTGATGTGCGCGACGCCCTCACCGTTGACCGGTGCATGGACGGCGTCGACGTCGTGTGCCACCAAGCGGCCATGGTCGGGCTCGGAGTGGACTCCGACGACCTGCCCGACTACGTGTCGCACAACATCCTCGGCACCGCTGTGCTGCTGGCCGCCATGGCCAGGGCCTCCATCTCCCGGCTGGTGCTTGCGTCATCGATGGTCGTCTACGGCGAAGGTCGCTACCGCTGCTCGATCCATGGTCGCGTGCCGGCACCTCCTCGAACGCCCGAAGCCCTGCGAGCCGGTCGGTTCGAGCCGCTGTGCCCTGCTTGCGGGGCCGACCTCGTCATCGAGCGGGTGACCGAGGACGACCGCCTCGACCCACGCAACACCTACGCCGTGAGCAAGGTCAGCCAGGAACAGCTCGCCTCGGCCTGGGCCGGATCAACTGGTGGCACGGCAATCTCGCTCCGGTACCACAACGTCTACGGTCCGCGGATGCCCCGCAACACGCCGTACGCCGGCGTCGCGTCTATCTTTCGCTCCGCCCTGGAGCGTGGCGAGGCACCCAGGGTGTACGAGGACGGTGGGCAGTTGCGCGACTTCGTCCACGTCAGCGACGTGGCAAGAGCCAACCTGCTGGCGCTCGAACAGGTCTCCAGCTCCGGCGTGTCTGCGGCGACCTACAACGTCGCCAGCGGCGAACCACACACGGTCGGCGAGATGGCTGTCGCGCTTGCCAAAGCCTTCGGCGGTCCCGATCCTGAAGTGACGGGACAGTTCCGCCTCGGTGATGTCAGGCACATCGTCGCCTCTGCTCGCGCCGCGCGGAAGGATCTCGGCTTCAACGCTGCTGTGGCTTTCGACACCGGCATGACCAGCTTCGCTACCGCCCAACTGCGCTGAAAGACTAAGTCGCAGCCGCCGACGAGTGGTGACCTTTTCAGAATTACTCGGTCGAGCAAGGAACTGTCGTCGTGGGTACGTCACGGGGAACTCGCGCTGACTGCAGACCGTGATCGATGAGGTCGATCATCCAGGTGAAGCTGTCGTCGACATCGGCGTCGATCATGAATCCGCCTGCGGCTTCCAGGGTGGCGAATCCGTGCAAGGCGCTGCGCAGCATCCGTAGTGCGTGGATCTCCTGGCTGGGGTCCAGCTGGTAGCCGCGCAGTGCGGCTGAAAGGGAGGCGAGTACCCGATTGCTCGCGGGGATCAACGGGTCGTCGGGCCCGGTCGGTCGTGCATCGTTGGCCGCGGTGTAACGGCCAGGGTGTTCCTTCACATACGCCCGTAAGGCTTGCGCGCCGGCGGCGAGGGCTTCGCTACCGGCCCTGCCTTGGGTGGCGTCGCGGATTGTGTCGGCGACCTCGGTCATGGCCAGAATGGCGATTCGGTGGGTGAGGTCGGCTTGACTGGCGACGTGCTTGTAGAGCGAGGGGGTCCTGACCCCGAGCTGTTCTGCGAGCAGGCCCATGCTGAGCTGGGCGAGCCCGACCTCGTCGACCAGACCGGCGCCGGCCTCGGTCACCGTCGTCGACGTGAGCCCGGCCCTAGGCATTGGCAGCCACTTTGGCCAGGAACGGCAGGGCGAGCGCAAGGACCGCTTCGGGGGCCTGGGCGTGCGGGTAGTGACCTGCACCGTCGATCACGACAAGTTCACCGAGCCCCGTTGGCAGGTCGGCGATGATCTTCTCGCCCTCCGCTCGGGGGTCGGCCCAGTCGGGGTCGAGACTGCCCTCGATGATCAGCACCGGGCAGCGTACGTGGGGGAGTTGGTTGCCGGCGTCGCTGGGCTTGGTCTTGCACATGGCCTGCAGGGCCTTCATCCGGCCGGGCTCGCTCAGCTTGGCCTGGATACGGGCCAGCTCGCTGTCCCAGTCGCCCGGCTTGGCCGGGTAGGCCAGCTCGAGGTACTTCGTCCAGTTGGCCAGCCGCCCGCGCACGACAACCTGTCCCAGCTGGGTGTATCCGGACCGGAACCGCTTGACCCGGATCAGCCCGCCGAGGTCGACCGGCTGCTTGCGGGTGAACGGCGCCAGCTCGATGACGCCACTGATCAGCTCGGGTGCGGTGGCCGCGGCGATGGTCGCCGCGCCGCCACTGATCGACTGGCCGATGAGCACAGCCGGGCCGCCGAGGTGACGCACCATCGCGAGCAGGTCGCCGGCGATGTCGGTGCGGCTGTAACCGTCCCAGCCGAGGCTGGACTCACCGCAGCCGCGAAGGTCGACGTTGGCCACCCGGTAACCGGCCGCGGCCAGGGCCGGAGCGAGGAAACGGTAGGAGTGGCGGCTGTCGCCGATGCCGTGCGCCAGGACCACCAAAGGGCCCTGTCCGCTGACGTCGTAGGCGATGGTGTTCTCGCCGACGTGCAGGTGCTTGGTCATGACATCCTCCTGGTTGGCTTACCGCGTTAGGTACAACCTAACGTCGTTAGCCACTAGTGTCAACCACGGACGGCATCAACGAGGACTGGCGCTGCTCGACGCAGTCCGGCGCTGTGCTCGGTGCGCCTCGGCAGTCGAGGGCGATGCGGGAGGCTCGGTAGACCGCAGCAGGAACCGTGTCCGGCACACCGCGACGGCGGCTCGACCAGTCCCGCTAGGACCTTTCCGTTCGTCACCGATAGCCGCGTCTTCGCGACCCCGTCGCCCCGCAGTCCACCGTGTGGCGTTCACCGGTGTCGTCGAGCAGACCCACAGCATCGGAGCCAAGACAGCAGGGCGGGGCGGGTACTTGACTCTCTCCCTGGGTCAGAGCCGCACAATGAGCGAGTCATGGACAAACCCACCGTTCCTCTCGTGCCGATCGGGCCGTTTTCGCTGCTCACCCGGTTGACCGTGCGTGCTCTGCGGCTCTACGACCGCGAGGGCCTCTTAACGCCGGCATGGGTCGACGAGCAGAGCGGCTATCGCTACTACGCTGCTTCGCAGGCTGCGGAGGCAGAACGCATCAGGTTGCTGCGGGCCGCAGATCTACCCTTGGATGACGTCCGTACCGCGCTGTCCGAACTGGGCGAGCTCCCCGGGCTGCTGGTTGCCCACGCGGAACGACTGAGGGCCAGGGTCGAAGACGCGGAGCGGGCGCTGAACGTCCTTCGCGCAATGCAGAAGGGAGTCACCCTCATGGAGTCAGTGAACGTGCCTATCGAGATCCGGGACGTCGGCCCTGTACGGGGGGCCTGCCTCGAGCGCAGAACCCAGCAGGCGCAGCTGGCGCAGGTTCTAGGCTCGGCGTATCCCCAGATCGCCGGCGTCCTGCGCGAAGGGGCACTGCGCGGCGGGACCGATTTCGCGGTCTACCCCGACGAGGAGTTCGACCCTCAGGACCTGACCGTCGTCGCCGGCATCTCGCTGTCCCTTGACGCTGACGTCCCGGCCAACGACGCCGGTGTCGAATCACGGACGTTCGGTGGCGGACGGTCGGTGGTCGGGACGTTGCGCGGCCCGTACGAGGCCGAGGGCGAGTCGCGGATGAGTCAGGCCTGGATGGAGGTCTGGGGCTGGATCGCCGAACACGGCTACCAGCGCCGGGCTCCCGGCTACGAGCTGTACATCGTCGGCTTCTCAGGGAGCAACGATCCGGCCCAGTTCGTCACTGAGCTCGTGGTCCCGATTGCCTAACCCCGACTGAGCCGTTCCGCATAGGTCCCCCGTGCGGGACGCCCAGCACACCGTGATCCCCCGGCGCTATGTCCTGAATTCGAACTGGTACAGCGGCGCTAAGCGGGATGCCCGTTGTCAATCGTGCGGTGAGGACGGCCAGGTATCAGCGCCGGGCCGACTAGCCACTGGTGTTGGAGGGCGGCGATCAGCCTCCAGCCGCAGGAGCGCTTGAGCGCCGCTCGACAAGCGTGGGGGTTACGGAGAAGACGACGGGGGCTGATCGTCCGTTGAGTCGCTCGAGGACGAAGCGCGCACCGGTGGCCCCGGTCAGCTCTCCTGATTGGTCGACGGTGGTGAGGGAGATCTGCGGGATGGCGGACATCACGGTGTTGTCGTAACCGGTCACCGTCAAGTCCTCCGGTACGCGAAGGTGGAACTCGTCCGCGGCTCGCAGCACACCTGCGGCGGCGATGTCGGCGCCGGCGAAGATCGCCGTCGGTCGCCGCGAACGGGAAAGCGCCTCGCGGGCTGCCTCGTAGCCGCCACTCTCGCTGTAGTGCCCCTCGACCACATCGGGATGGAGACCGTGGCGCTTCATCGCGGCGGAATAGCCATCTGCCCGCGCCGTGTGTGAGAGCACCGCCGGGCGTCTGAGGCCACCCCGCGGATGGCTGATGTGTGTGATGTGCCGGTGTCCCAGCCCGACGAGGTGGTCCACCATGAGCCCAGCCCCCGCGATGTCGTCGTCGACGACAGTGTCGAAGTTCCTCGCCTTCCCGTGACGTGCGATGACCGCGATCGGCACGTGCGCGGCCAGATCCTCCAGCCAGCTGGTCGCCATGCCCGGTGCGATGAGGACCAGGCCATCCACTTGGTGGTCCACCATCGCCTCGATAGTCGTGCGCTGTCTGTCGGGTGATTGTCCCCCCGCCCCGAGCATCGCTTGAAACGGTCCGCCGTCCAGCTCGCCTAGGATGCCGTCGATGATCTGTGGCACGAACGGTGAGCCGAGGTCGACCAGCATGACGCCGATCGTGAACGAGCGCCCTCTCATGGCCCGAGCCCCCGCCTGGGGTCGGTAACCCAGGGTGTCGATGGCTCGCTTGACCTTCTCGCGCATCTGCGGGCTGACCCCATAGGCGTCCTGAAGGACCTTCGAGACCGCCGATTTTGACACGCCGGCCTCCCGCGCCACGTCCAGGATCGTGACCCGCCGCGGCCTCATCAGTGCTGCCAAAGCCGCCACCTCTATGCGTAGTGATGTCTACACACTGTGCTACATGACGGTCGGCAGTAGCAACGCGCCGCTGCCACCGGACCGGTGCCGTGTCGCGTTGGACGGTCCCGGTCCTCCCCCATCAGTCGGTCAAGAGACTCGATACACAAACGTTATCCCGGTTTAGGGCCTGCGGGGGTTGACGGCAACACCGACGAAACTTACCGTCCATCTTGAGTGTGGAACCTTCCACGTTTTCGAAGCAGCCGCACGTGCTGAGGCCCGTGCCCTGCCGAACTTCAGTGTCCTAATCAGAGCGTTGAACAGTTAAGACGTCTCCGTCTTGAAACGATCCAAGTCAAACTCCATCCGCCCAGCTCTGGAGGTTCCTTCATGAAGTCCACCCGGTTCAGACTGGCGGCCGTTGCCGTCCTCCCGCTGCTGGCCGTTGCGGCCTGCTCCAGCGGGTCCAGCACCACGGGTGGTGCCGCCCCGACCACGAGCGGCGCTGCCACCACCTCCGGGAGCGCAGCCGCAGCGTCGGGGAGTGCTGCCGTCGCCTCGGGGAGTGCAGCGGTCGCCACCTCCGGGGGCGCCGCCGCCGCGTCTTGCGGCAAGAGTGACATTTCGCTTCTCATCGACAACGGGGCGACGACGGTCGCTCTGTCCAAGGCGGTCGTGGCCGCTTTCGAGAAGGCGAACCCTGACATCAAGGTGAGCGTGACGCAGCGTCCGGGCGGCACGGATGGCGACAACATCGTGAAGACCAAGCTGGCGACCGGGGACATGCAGGACGTGTTCTGGTACAACTCCGGGGCGTTGCTGCAGGCGCTGTCGCCGGCCAAGAACCTGGTCGACCTGACCAACGACCCGACCATCGCCGCGGTGGACAAGTCCTACCTGCCGGTGGTCAGTTTCGACGGCAAGGTCTACGGGGCACCGTGGGGCAGCTCGTTCGGTGGCGGGGTCCTGTACAACAAGGCGGTCTACTCCAAGCTCGGGTTGCAGGTGCCGAAGACGTGGGCTGACTTCTTGTCAAACAGTGACAAGATCAAGGCCGCCGGGCTGACGGCGATCGAGGGGTCGTTCAAGGACACCTGGACCACCCAGCTGATCGTCCTGGGCGATTACTTCAACTTGCAGAAGGCGGACCCGACGTTCACGGCGAACTACACCGCCAACAAGGCGAAGTACGCCACCACACCGGCGGCGCTGAACAGCTTCCAGAAGATGCAGGCGCTGACCGACAAGGGTTACTACAACAAAAATGCTGGCTCGACGACGCAGGCTCAGGGTTTGGCGAACCTGGCCGCCGGCAAGGCGGGCCAGTACCCGATGCTGTCGGTTGTCGTGTCTCCGCTGACCCCTGCGCAGCTGGCCAACATCGGCTTCTTCGGGCTTCCCGGCACCAACGCCGCTGACAACGGGGCAACGGTCTGGGAGCCCAATGGCGCCTACATCCCGAAGTCGACCAAGAAGCTGTGTGCGGCCAAGGCGTTTGTCGCGTTCACGGCCTCGGTGCCGGGCACGGTGGCCGAGAACGCCGCAGTGCCGCCGACCGGTCCGTACTTGGTCGACGGCTCGAGCTTGCCGGACACCGCCCCGCAGGCCGCGAAGGACCTGCAGGCCTACGTCGACGCGAAGGCGACCAGCCCGGCTCTTGAGTTCCTGTCGCCGGTGAAGGGCCCGAACCTGGAGCAGATCACCACGGCGGTAGCCACCGGTCAGACCAAGGCTGAGGCTGCGGCCAAGCAGTACGACGCGGATGTCACCAAGGAGGCCAAGCAGCTCGGACTCCCCGGATGGTGATGGACTCGGACTCTGGCCCTGGTCAGGCTTCGACGGTTGGGTCCCGCGGCAACGCGGGGCCCAACTGGGGCCCTCCGGATGCACTGTCGTCGACCCGTCCCCGCCGCCGCAAGGGAAGACGACGGGTCCCCAGCCCGTACTCGTACTGGTTCTATCTGCCGACCGGGGTGATTTACGGGGTGTTTTTCATCATCCCGACGTTGGTCGCGTTCTACTTCTCGTTGACCCGGTGGACGTTGTTCGACTCGCACTTCATCGGGCTGGACAACTTCCGGCAGTTCTTCTCGGACCAGTCGCTGCGGATCGGGTTGAAGAACACCCTGATCTACGCGGTGATCACCAGCGGCCTGAAAGTGGTGCTGGGGATGGCGTTCGCGGTGCTGTTGACCTCGCAGCTGCGCTCGCGCGGGTTCCTGCGCTCGGTGGTGTTCTTCCCGGTCCTGGTCTCCACCGTCGCGGTCGGGATCACCTTCAGTGTGCTGCTGCAGCCGGACACCGGGGTGCTCGCCAGTGCGCTGAGCACCGTGGGCTACACCGCACCGGACTGGTTGGGTAGGCCGCACACCGCGCTGTACGCGGTGGCCCTGGTCGATGTGTGGAAAGGCGTCGGACTGGCCACGGTGATCTACATCGCCGGGTTGGCCTCGATCCCGGACCACTACTACGAAGCGGTCGCCGTGGACGGCGGCGGGGCGTGGCGGCAGTTCTGGAACATCACCCTGCCGCTGGCCCGGCCGGCCACCTTCACCGTGATCCTGCTGTCGTTGATCGGTGGGCTGCGCTCGTTCGACCTGATCTGGACGATGACCGGCGGCGGACCCGGATTCTCCTCCGACACCATCGCCTCGATCATCTACAAGCAGTACCAGGCCGGCTTCTACGGCCTGGCCACCGCCGGCAACATCGTCTTGTTCATCCTGGTCTCGATCATCATCTTCCCGCTGTCGCGGTACTTCAATTCCCGAGAGGTGGAGATGTGATGAGAACCTTCCGACGCATCACCGCCGAAGTCCTGGCGATCGCCGTCGCGGTCATTGTATTCATTGTCCCGTTCGTCTTCATCTTCCTCACCGCAGCGAAAACCTCCGCCGACGCGACGGACCTGTCCTTCAGCTGGCCCACCTCCTGGCCGGTGTGGCAGAACATCAAAGACGTCTTCTCGGCCAACAACCGCCAGCTGGTCACAGCGTTTCGCAACAGCATCATCCTCACCATCGCCTCGGTCGCGATCCTGGTCGTCATCTGCTCCATGGCCGGGTTCGTGGTCCAACGACGCCGCGGCAAGATCGCCGGGCTGGTCGGGCTGCTGGTGCTGGCCGGGCTGATCATCCCCCCCGCGATCGTGCCGACGATCTGGGTGCTGCAGCATGTGCACCTGTTCAAGCAGCTGTCCGGCCTGATCCTGATCGAGGTCGCCGTCGGGATCCCGTTCTCCATCCTGCTGTTCGGCGCGTTCGTCGCGACGATCCCGCGCGAGCTCGACGAAGCCGCCGTCCTCGACGGGTGTTCCAGCTTCAGCCTGTTCTTCCGGGTCATCTTCCCGCTGCTGCGCCCGGTCACGATCACCGTGATCCTGGTCCAGTCGGTCTTCATCTTCAACGACTTCGTCAACCCGCTGTACTTCCTGCCCGGCGACGGCAATGCCACCGTCCAGCTCACCCTGTTCAACTTCCGCAGCCAGTTCACCACCCAGTACAACCTGCTGTTCATGGACATCGTGCTGATCACCGTTCCACTGCTCATCCTGTTCATCATCTTCAACCGCAAAATTGTCTCCGGTATCACCGCCGGCGCAGTGAAAGGGTGACAGCAGTGAACGCAATCGACACGGTGGCGGCCACGCTGCGCCATCAGCAGATCGAGCTGCCCTCCTGGGCGTTCGGCAACTCCGGCACCCGGTTCAAGGTGTTCGCCCAACAAGGCGTCCCCCGCGACCCCTTCGAGAAGATCTCCGACGCCGGCCAGGTCCACCGGTTCACCGGCGTGGCGCCGAGGGTTTCGCTGCACATTCCGTGGGACCGGGTCGACGACTACGCCAAGCTGGCCGCCCATGCCGGCGACGAAGGCATCAGGATCGGCGCCATCAACGCCAACGTCTTTCAAGACGACGACTACATGCTCGGGTCGGTCACCAACGCCGACCCGGCAACCCGGCGCAAGGCCACCGACCACCTGCTCGAGTGCGTCGACATCATGGACGCCACCGGGTCCCGCGAGCTCAAACTGTGGTTCTCCGACGGCACCAACTACCCCGGCCAGGACGACATCCGGGCGAGGCAGGACCGCCTCGCCGCGGCACTAGCCGAGGTCTACGCACGGCTGGCACCGAACCAGCGAATGCTGCTGGAGTACAAGCTGTTCGAGCCGGCGTTCTACACCATGGACGTGCCCGACTGGGGCACCGCCTACGCCCACTGCCTGCAGCTCGGCGACCAGGCCGCGGTGGTGGTCGACACCGGGCATCACGCACCCGGCACCAACATCGAGTTCATCGTCGCGTTCCTCCTGAGAGCCGGAAAGCTCGGCGGGTTCGACTTCAACTCCCGGTTCTACGCCGACGACGACCTCATGGTGGGAGCTGCCGACCCCTTCCAGCTGTTCCGGATCATGCACGAAGTCGTTCAGGCAGGAGCGCTGAAGCCCAGAGGGTCCGGCGGAGACGACGAGCTCGGGGTCAGCTTCATGCTTGACCAGTGCCACAACATCGAACCCAAGATTCCCGGCCAGATCCGGTCGGTGATGAACGTGCAGGAGGCCACCGCCAAAGCACTACTCGTCGACCGGACAGCCCTGACCGCAGCCCAAACAGCCGGCGACGTCCTCGGCGCCAACGCCGTACTCATGGACGCCTACAACACCGACGTACGGCCACTGCTCGCCGACATCCGCAGAGACATCGGCCTGCACCCCGACCCGATCGCTGCCTACGCACAATCGGGCTACGCCGATCGCATCATCGCCGAACGCGGAGAAGGAACCCAGGCCGGCTGGGGAGCCTAACGGGCACCATCGCGCCGAGCACCGCCGGCATCTCGAATTTCAGCCACCTGACCCTCGGAAAAGGACACGATGAGCCGTATCTGGAACGCCGCGATGATTGCCCCCGACGACGACTTCGATGGAGCTCCCCGGCTGCGTGGCGAGGTCCGTCTCGATGATGGTCACGGTGCCGTGGTCCGGGCCACTTTGTATGTGTCCAGCCTGGGCATATTCGAGGCTTTCCTTGCTGGTCAGCGGGTGTCCGACGAGGTGCTCAGCCCCGGCTGGTCGGCGTACGAGTGGCGGCTGCGGTACCGGGAGTACGACGTCACCGAGCTGGTCGCTGCCGCATCGAGCTGGCGGCTGCCGGTCGTGGTCGGGATTGCGTTGGGGAACGGCTGGTACCGGGGACGACTGGGCTTCCTGGGCAACCGGGCCATCTACGGCGACGAACTGGCTGCGATCGCCGAGCTGGAGGTGCAGTTCGCCGACGGTCACCTGCAAACGACCGGCACCAACCCGGAATGGGCGGCCGGCCCGTCGCCGGTGCTCGCCAACGATCTCTATGACGGTCAGACCATCGACGCTCGGCGCCGGGATGACTCCTGGGTTGAGCCCGGCCCGGTGCCTACCGACTGGGTCGGGGTGCACGCGATCGACTTCGACACTGGCCGGCTCACCCCGTATCTCGGCCCGGTGGTCCGGCGGCAGGAAACCATCTCCCCGCTGACGATCTGGACCTCCCCTGCAGGGCGCACCCTCCTGGACTTCGGCCAGAACCTCGTCGGCTGGATCCGGCTGCGCGCCAAAGGCGACGCCGGCACAACCATCACCGTCCGCCACGCAGAAGTGTTGGAGGACAACGAACTCGGGGTCCGTCCACTGCGTACCGCCCTGGCGACCGACCGGTTCATCCTCAGCGGTGGCGACGACGAGTTCGAGCCGACCCAGACTTTCCACGGCTTCCGCTACGTCGAGGTCGACGGCTACCCCGGCACACTCAGCAGTACGGACCTGGAAGCCGTGGTTGTGCACTCCGACCTGCGTCGTATCGGCACATTCGAGTGCTCCGACCCGATGCTGAACCAGCTGCACCAAAACGTGGTGTGGTCCCAGCGCGGCAACTTCCTCGACGTGCCCACCGACTGCCCCCAGCGCGACGAGCGACTGGGCTGGACCGGAGACCTCGCCGTGTTCGCCCCCACCGCCGCCTACCTCTACGACGTCGGACCCTTCCTCGACGACTGGCTGGCCGACCTGGCTGCGGAACAATCAGCCGCAGGGGGCATGGTCCCGTTCGTCATTCCCGACAACATCAAGCACGACGAACGACCCGAGGGCTTCCGCGAGCAGGAGTCCACCGCGGTGTGGGCCGACGCCGCCGTGTGGGTGCCCTGGGCGCTCTGGCAGGCGTACGGGGACCTGGACGCGCTGCGCCGACACTACCCGCCGATGGCCGCCCACGTACGTCACGTCCAGGGTCTGCTCTCGCCGAACGGGCTGTGGGACACCGGTTTCCAGTTCGGCGACTGGCTCGACCCGACGGCGCCCGCGGACAACCCGTTCCAGGCCAAGGCGGACGTAGGAGTGGTCGCCACCGCGTGCTTGCACCGAACCCTCGAGCTGACCGCGCTAACCGCCCGCCTGCTCGGCCACACCACCGACGCAGAAGCCTTCGACGCTCTGCGATCCCAGGTGCGGCAGGCATTCTCCGAGCACTACGTGACCGCGGACGGGATCGTCCTCAGCGACTGCCCGACTGTGTACGCCCTGGCCATCGTTTTCGATCTCCTCGACGAGGCCCGCGAGGCACTCGCCGGGGACCGGCTCGCTGAGCTGGCGGAGAAGGGCGGGTTCACGATCGCGACCGGGTTTGCCGGCACCCCGTACATCCTGGACGCCCTGACCCGGACCGGCCACCTCGACACCGCCTACCGGCTGCTCACCGAACGGGCCTGTCCGTCCTGGCTCTACCCGGTCACCATGGGCGCCACCACCATCTGGGAGCGCTGGGACTCCATGCTGCCCGACGGAACCATCAACCCTGGCCAGATGACCAGCTTCAACCACTACGCCCTGGGAGCCGTCGCCGACTGGATGCACCGCACCATCGGCGGCATCGCCCCCCTGGAGCCGGGCTATCGGCGAGTGCTCGTGGCCCCGCAGCCCGGAGGCGACATCACCTGGGCGCACGCCGCTCTGGACACACCGCATGGCCGCGTGAGTGTCCGCTGGACGGCTGTGAGCGATGCCCTCAAGACAATGGCCGTCGATGTGCCCGACGGCGTCACAGTAGTGGTCCGACGATCCGCAGATGCGGACGTGGAACTCGAGGCAGGCCACCACGAGCTTGGACCCGCCTGATCCAAGTCGGCCACCTGTGCACGCCCGAGCCGCTGACCGAGGGAGGACCTGTGTCCGGCGATACCCGCGCGCGGTCGAAGAGGCGACCGTCGATCACCGACGTGGCGCTCGAGGCGGGGGTGTCGAAGGCCGCAGTCTCCAAGGTCATCCGCAATGCTTACGGTGTGAGCCCGGCAATGCGTGCCCAGGTCGATGCTGCGATCGATCGACTGGGATACCGGCCGCGGGTCGGTGCCCGCTCAATGCGCGGCCCGAGCTTCACCATCGGCTTCGAGATCCCACACCTCGGGAATGAGTTCTATACGCAGTTGGTGCAGGGGGCTGCCAAGCACCTTGCAGGGTCGGGATACCAGTTGATGCTCGCGCCCGGACTCGGCTACCGCAGCGGCACCGCCGTGCTAGAGGCCCTCGCAGACCGTCAAATGGACGGCATCCTCGCCGCATCATCGGACGTCCCTACCGGCTGGGTGGAAGATCTCGCCCAACATATCCCAGTGGTCCTGCTCGGTCGCCACGATGTGGCTGCGGGATATGACACGCTGACCAACGATGACGAGGCAGGCGTGAATCTGGTGATGGATCATCTGTTGGGGCTGGGACACCGACGGATCGCCCAACTGACCATTCACATGCCGGTCGAGTTGGGACCGCACGCTGTGCGCCTTGAGTGTTACCAGAGCCGGATGTCGGCTGCGCGTCTCGATCCGCAAGTGATCCACATCGACTCGACGGAGGAAGATGCGTACCGCGCCGCAACTGCACTTCTGGAGCAGTCCAATCCCCCAACCGCTATTTTCGCCGCTCATGACGAACTCGCCGTCGGCGTGCTACGCGCGGTGGCGGACTTGGGGCTCAGCGCGGAGCAAGTGTCGGTGGTGGGCTACGACAACATCGACCTCGCCGGGCATCCGCTGATCTCACTCACGACCGTGGACCAGTCCGGAGAAGAGATGGGCGTGCTCGCGATCGAAATGATCATGGAGCGCATTCGTGACGGAAGGCTTTCGGCGACTCATTGTCAGCTACAACCCCGGTTGTGCATCCGGAACTCGACCCAGAAGGCTGTCGTCGCGCGGTGAGGCCCTGCATCAGGCGGACGCAGTCAAGTTCACCACTAGTGCATCGGCTAACTTGCTAGTTCTCGCCGCTGACTGTGGACAGAGGGGCAGGTGGTCGACGGGGCACCGTAGCTTACCGAGGTCACGCTAAGTCTTTGCGCCAGGTTGGCTGGCGCCCTCGCCGTTGCCGGCGAGCTGGCGGTGAAACTCCTCGTGGAACTGGTAACCGAAGCGCATCGCCCCCTTGTAGTCGTCGAGCAGGGTGAGCGGCGCTTCAGTAGGGAGGTCGACGTCACGGACCTCAAGCTCCGCAGAGTCCGGAGCCATGGAACCCTCAAGTCGCAGGCATTCTGGTCACGCCGCGGGCAAGAACGGCGTCGCGTTGGCAGTACCGCGAGCAGTAGAACCTTTAGCTAGCAGGCGATCCCGAGTCGCAACACCGACAAGCTGCGGCAACGTCGCGGCCCGGCGAGCCGCAACGGCGAACGGGAACGAACCAACACGGCCAAGCACCAGATGACACACAGAGGTAGGGGTGCCAGCAGATTTCGTGTGCGCCGCGCTCCGTGCCGCCCCCTGCTGGCTGCTGCCGCCTGAACGTGTCTCGTGCTGCCCGATCCGGGCGAGGAGCAGCGGATTGTGGACGACATGAGGGCATGGGAGTTGGTCACCGAACGTGATATCCGGCCGGAGATCGGTTACTGATCGTCGTCTTGATCTACGCTCGTTCTGTAAAACCCCAGGTCAGAAGGGGTGGGCCGCCTGGGGATCGAACCCAGAACCCGCGGATTAAAAGTCAGAACGACGGCGTCCGTGCTGTCCGGCTGGGTCCGCGCAGTGCGCTGACCTGGTGTTTCGTCCGGGCACTTGTCCGTCCTGTGTTGTCTTGTGGGTCCTGGTGTTGCCTCCCGTGTTGGCGAGATGTTGGCGAGCCGACGGTTCTCGGGGTGTTGTCGTGACCGCCGGTATGGAGGTCTCCGCGGCAGTATCTGCCGCCCCCGGGCTGGTTGTCGAGGACCATTTCGCGATCGTCCCGGAATGGCTGCTCGACGCCGACATCTGCGACGCCGCGATCCGGCTGTACGCGGTGCTGCTCCGGTACGGGCAGTCCTCCGGGGCGCGGATGCCCGGCCGGGCCACGTTGGCCCGCCGGCTGCACAAGAAGTCCACCGACTCGGTCGACCGGGCGATGCACGAGCTCGAGCAGATCGGCGCCGTGCAGGTCGAGCACCGCTACGCCGGCGGGCAACGGCTGACCAACCTCTACCACCTCAAAGCCACCCGCAGGTCCGGCCTCGGTCGGAGGGGGGTAGCCGCAGATTTGCGGCCACCCCGGCGATGCCGACGCCGAGCCGCGAGCGTGGAGCTCGAGGGGGGTGGCCGCACGGATGCGGCCAGGGGTAGCCGCACCGATGCGGCGGGGGTAGCCGCAAATCTGCGGCCCAACCCAGAGCACCTCACCCAGAGATCAACCTCCTCCCCCGCGCCGGACGCCGATGCCGACGACGCCGGTGCGGATCCGGGGAACCGGTGGCGGGAGGAGGAGGACCGATTCCTGACCAGCCTCGGGATCACCGACATGGCCGCGTTCGTCGACCGAGGTGCAGGCGCTGCGCGCCGACGCCGGCGCGTCGACCGGGCGGTGGTCCCGGCCACCGCTGGTCGCCGCCCTGCAGGCCGCGGTGCGGGCCCGAGGCTGGCCGGCCGAGACCGCGGCCGCCGCGCTGAAGGCGGTCGCGGCGGACCCGGCCACCCGCTCCCCGATGCGCGTCGCCGAAGCCGGCCCGTGGTGGGACCAGGCCGGCACCGCAGCGATCGGCCCCCCGGCCGAGCCGGCTCCGGACGAGGAGCCGGATCCCTTGCCGGGCAGCGGAAGAGTGCTCGCTGGAGCAGGCGGAAGCCGAGCTCGCCGAAGCCGACGGGCTGCGGATCGTGCTGCAGCGCACCGCGCGGGAGCAGCTCGACCGCCGAAGGCGCGCCGCTGACCCGGGCCACCGTCACCCGCCGCGCCCACCAGCTGCTGCTGGCGGCCCGCGAGCAGGAGGCGATGTCCGCATGACGACGCCGACGACTGTGACCGTGCCGACCTGGCCGGGGAGCGGATCCAACGGGTCACCACCGCCGGCGTCGCCGGGCTGGCCGCCGGGGCGTTCCTGCTCTCCTACGACGCGCTGCACCAGCTCGCCCGGGCCAGCCACGTCCCCGCGGTGCTGGCCTGGTTGTGGCCGCTGATCGTCGACGGGTTCATCATCGTCGCGTCCCTCGCCGTGCTGCAGGCCGTGCACACCGGCCGACGGCCGCTACTACCCGTGGCTGCTGGTGCTCGCCTTCTCCGCCCTGTCCGTCACCTTCAACATCCTGCACGCACCACACAACCTGGTGGCGCAGCTGGTCGCCGCGATCCCACCGCTGGCGCTGGTGCTGTCCTTCGAGCTGCTGATGCGGCAAATCCACCACCGCCTCCACGCACCGGCCGCCGCAGCCGTGGGCACGAGCCGCGGCCGGTGCGCGCGACGGCCACCATCGGCACAGCGTCGTCGACGTCCCGCGCGGCACCGACCGGACCGACCGCCACCGCCGGCACGACCGGTGACCGTCGCCGCAGCCACCGAGCGGGCGAAGGCAACCCGCAGCCCGAAGGCCGTCACCCTGGCCAAAGCGCGCGAGGTGCGAGCCGAGCTCGAGGCCAGCGGGCAGCCGCTCACCACCGCGGTGCTGGCCGAGCGGCTGGCCATCTCCCCCGGCTACGCCCGCCGGCTGCTCCGCGACCTCAACGACGAGACACGCTGCCCCCGCAGCACTTCCCGTCGAGGAGCCGACCGCCCAGGTGCCGGGTCTGCGGGCGGTCGGACCATGACCGAGCAGCCAGCCGGAGACCGCGGCAGCGGACCGGGAGCCGCCCGGTCGGCCGGCCCGGCACCGGCTGCACCAACGCCCGGCCCGACCGCACACGATCCTGATCCGCCTCGACGACACCGAGCACGCCGCCGTCATCGAAGGGGCCCGGCGGGCCGGGCTGACCCCGGCCGGGTTCGCCGCCGTCGCCGCGGTGAACACCGCCCGCGGCATCGACACCGCCGCCGACATCACCTGGCGGGAAGCCCTGCACGAGCTGATCGCCGCCCGCACCCAGATCCGCCGCTACGCCGTCAACGTCAACCAGATCGCCGCCGCGCTCAACGCCGGCGTCGGCGCACCGCCGTGGACCCAGCACGCCATCCTCACCACCACCGCCGCCGTGCAACGCGTCGACGCCGCCACCGCCGGGCTGCTCCGCCGCCGCCCCTGAACCCAGGAGGAACCCCATGACCGCCACCACACACGGCCGAGCTGGACTCGGTCCGCGAGCACCTACCGGGACCACGTCGACGCGCTCATCGCCGACTACCACCGCACCGTCGACACCATCATGACCACCCGCTACGGACCCGACTGGGCCACCCGCGGCGACCTCCCCGACGAGGCCTACACCGCCGAGACCGAGTTCCACCAATGGCTCAACGACCTGCTCGACCACATCGACGCCGCCAGGAAGCCCCTACCGGACGCGCCGAGTTAAGACCTGCCCCGTCGCCTCCGGCACCTCCCGGGCGATCCAAATCGCGTCAGATCAGGCTCCCAGGCAGCATGACCAGACATCGGCGGGACGGACACACGCCAGCTCCCACGTCCGGTCCAACGCTCAGGCTAGATGGACCAGACCGCGGGCCAGACAGTTCAGAATTTGAGGGCAGAACGGAAAGTATCCTGGCCAGCCAATCCCAAAATCTGACATGCCGCGCCCACGTGCCCGGACCAAAGTCGCTGCTACGAATTGCGTCCGCATTTCTGTAGGGAAAGCTCTTCCATCGGGATGACCTTCATCAGCGGTGCAGCCCCACCCGTATCGAACTCGACAATGACCTTGCCGGGAAAGCCGAGCGAGATCGCTGTAGCGGAAAACCAGGAAGTCGGTGCGTCCTCCACCGTTACTCGTTGCCGCCCAGAACACGTAACCAGTGCTGCGATCCAACTCGAGCGGTTCGGAACCATGAATAGACAAGTGCCACGGGTCGTCTTTTGTTTGGCCCAGCGGCCAGTACTCGGTTCCCTTCAGCGGTGAGTCACGGCGCCAGGTGGCAAGGTCCGTGGCATTCTCCGGCGCAGTCGGCTTAAGGTGCGCCACCACAATGGACTCGCCGCATGACTTGACCCCGCCGATCAACCTTCCCTGGTTGTCGAAGCCAATGGCGCTGATAGCGTGAGTGGCGGGCGAGCAAGCCGTTAAGAAACCGAATGCTGCAATAGCTAAAATTAGGCGACTGCAGCTCGGTCCTATCGGAGTCGCTCGCATCGTCCGCATCCCGATCTTAGTAGTCACACTGGCCACGCCCTTCCGCCCCTTCCGATCCTCCGGCAACCTCACGTTGCTCACTGGTCAACGCTCATCGTGCCATCCGACTGCGTCCCTCGCGTGGCAAGCGGATGCGGTTAGTCCGTGGCGTCGCACTCGAGTGAATTTCTCCACTGTGAGATGGAGTCAAGGCTGCAACTCAGCCCCACCCGTGCCCTTCTGATGGCGAGCTTAACGTGCTCCCAACCGAGGCGTTTGGTCACGATCGCTGCCCTTCCTCAACTCCCGGCATGACAGCCATCTCGATAAATGTAGCAGCCGTCATGCAGTCCCGCCTGTTGTTCGAAGTTGTTATTCTGCTCCCCTCCGGTCACCTTTTCATCCACCCAATACGCCAGAGGAAATAGCGGGCCACCGCCGAACCACGCATACTGGTTCGCGTGCTTGGATTCATGCCTGAGCCGACCACTGTCAACTGACTGCGCCCCAGTCAGGTAAGTGCTGCCGACGGTCACACCTGCCCGAGGTCCATAGCCAGAGCTCATCCCCGTACAGACCGCCATGGCTCTAGTGCCGTTCCAGGAACAACTGCCACCATGGAAGTATGCCCAATCCACGGCCGGGAGCGTCAAAGGCGCATCGATGGCGCTTCGTGCGATTTTCGGGGTGGCTTTGAGTGCGGACTTGGTAGCATCCCCGACAGCGGTGGTCGCATCCCCGACAGCGGTGGTCGCTTGTGTTACATCATTCTGATGCCTACACCACCACCCACAAGAGGTATGCGGGGACGGCACGCTGACTGGCCCCGTGTTGCATTCGACATCGCAGGTGTCCATCGTTGGTGAGCCGGTGTGGGCGAAGCAGTCTGAGGTTGCTTGTTGGTTGCCATTGCCGTAGACGCATAGCCCGGTGGGGTCACTGTAGGTGGTGGGGTTGGCGGCTGCGTAGGTAGACGGGCAGCGCTCGGCGACGGCGCCGAGGCCGCTAGCGGGTCCGGCGAGGTGAACACACCGAGCGCCGGGTTGTAGTAGCGGGCGCCGTCGGCGAGCAGCCCGGTTCGCGTCCAGCGGCTGGCCGAGGAACGTATGCGTGGTCGGTGGGGACGCTGGAGTGTATGCGCAGCGCGCCGTAGGGCAGGAACCGCTGCCGGGTAGCCGCAGCAAGGCCGGTTTTGGTGGTGTCGATCACTAACGAGGTGGAACCTTGCTGGTCGCTGAGCACCCAGAACATGGTGCTGCTGGGGCTGGAAGCACCTGTGCGTTCGGCGATGGTGGTGCCGCCGGCGGTGTAGTAGCGGTTCAGGGATGCCCCGGCCGCGCCGGGGGTGCTGGTCTGGATGATCTCTTCGCCACCGACGTACAGCGTGGTAGTGCCGTTCGGGTCGATCTTCGCGATCCGGTTCCCGGACTGCGTCGTAGTCGAACTTGCTGGTCCCGGCACTGGTGGTCATCGAGGTCAGCTCGTGCCGGGAGTTGTACACCAGGTTGGGGGTGCCGGCTGGGGGCTGGGAGGAGGTCATCTGCCCGGCCGCGTCGTAGCCGTAGGTGCCGGTGACTCGGATGCCCGCCGACCATGGTCCCCGGTTGGAGTTGCCGGTCACCGATGTGACCTGACCGGGCCGCGAGGGGGTGCCGTAGACGTAATTGGTGCTGTTCCCGGTCGACTTCATCGCGTCGACCACCGTGCTGATCGAGCTGGCCCCGGTGTAGGTGTAGCTCAGGTCGTAGGCCGGTGCGTCGATCGAGGTGATCGCGTGATTCGCGGTGCCGCAGGCACTCTGAGCGGTGTAGGCGTGGGTCAGCCGGTTGAGGGGGTCGTAGTGGTAGCACTGAATCTGGGCCGTCGCGGTCATCGTGTCCTGCACGCTGGTCAGGTTGCCACCGGCATCCCAGTTGTAGAAGTCGTCCTGGATTTTGCCTACGGTGTGATCCGTGCCAGTGCTGGTCGAGACCTCCTGCACGGTCTGGTCGGTCGGGTCCATCCCGATGTGCCGGTCGTACACCGGCAGCGGGACGGTGGCGGTGGTGGACCCGAACACCCGGTCGGTCAGTTCACCGATCCCGTCGTAGGTGGCGTTTTGCAGGTAGGTGTAGCTGCTGCTGGCCGCTGAGGTGATCCGCCCGGTCAGGTCGTAGCCGTAGTTGATCGTCTCCGGTCCGAACCCGCCACCGGTCGGGTAGGTGGTGGAGGTCAGCTGGCCCATCTGCGTTGCTGGTCGAGTTGTTGACGTAGCTGCCGGCCAGGGCGCCGCCGACGACGGTCCGTGGTTGCCTGGGTGACGTTACCGAGCTGGTCGTAGGTGTTGTCAGTGGTGGTGTAGCTGGTCCCGGTCGCGGAGTCCCCGACGCTCATCTGCTGGTACGGCAACCCGGCGTTGGGGGCCGTGGTCTAGAAGCTCCACGACGCCAGCACAGTGCCGCTCTTTGGTTGAATCGTGCAACGCGGTGCGCCGGTCGTCGTAGTCGTAGGTGGTCCATAGCTGGTGGTTGTTGGCGTCGGTGACCTGGATCGGGTTGCCGTCGTTGTCGTATGTGGTCGTCGAGGTCCCGGAGTCGGGCAGCGCTGCGGAGATCTGGTCCCCGGCCATGTCGTAGCCGAACGTGGAGGTCGCCGGGGTTCCGGTGGCATCTCGGGTCATCGACTTGAGGTGACCGGCCCAGTCCCAGCTGTAGTTCGTCACCACGGCGCCGGTGCCATTGGTCTGGGACACCTGGGTGGTCCGGTTGTTCGCGTCGGTGTAGGTGGCAGTCGGTGACCCTGCCGCCGGCACGGTGGTGGAGTGGTCCCCGTAGTAGGCGGTGGCCGAGGAGTGGACGTTGCCCGCGGCGTCCTTGTACGGCACCTTCTTGTCCTCCAGGGTGGTCTGGCTGGGCCGGTCGAGCGCGTCGTAGCCGGTGAAGGTCACCGAGTGCAGCTGTGTCGGGTCCACGGTGCTGAAGGTGGACCCGGGGGCGCTGGTGAACAAGGTGGGCGCGGTGACCTGCCACGGCTGGCCGCGGTCGTCGAAGGTGGTGCCCACCACGATCTTGTTGGTCGTTGACTTTGGCGAGGGGGTCTGCACCTCGGCGAGCCCGTCCCAGGCCGTCGTAGTAGGTCCAGCTGGAGATGTAGTCGTTCAGCCCGGCAGTGCGCTGCTGGTCGGTCTCCACGCTGCTGGCCCAGGTCGGGGTGCCGCCTGTCGGGTTGACCGTGTAGGCGTACTTCGTGCTGGCGTGGGAGGACCCGGATTTGGCGTTGTCGGGCGTCCACACCGCGACCAGGCGGCCCAGGTCGTCGTAGTCAGCGGTGGTGACCAGCTTCCCCGGGTTCTTGGTGGAAACGACCGCGCCGTACGCGGGCTCATGAACGACGACGGTCGCGTTCCCGGACGGGGTGGTGGTCGTCACCGTGGTCAGGTACGACGTACTGGACGGGTCGGTGTACACGGTGGTGGTCAGGCCCTGCCGCCCCCGTCGGCGACACCCTGCGGGGAGCGCTTTCCGGTGACCCGGCCGAAGGTGTCGTAGCTGTAGTTGGTCCGGTTGAGGCCCGTTCCGGTGGAGGCTGTGCGGTAGACGCTGACCGCGGTGGGGTTGCCGTTGTTGACAGCACCCGCGGCGACCCCGTCGTACAGGTAGCTGGTCCCGCCCACGGTCGTTCCGGTGCATCCGCCGGTCCGGGACTCGACCCACTGCGGAAAGTCGATCAACCATTTCGCGCCCGGGTTGGTGGAGTAGGTGTAGGCCTTGCACACGTCACCGGCGCCGGTGATCGGGTCACCGGTGTCGTGCTCGTACTGCAGCAGCCCCCCGGTCGGCAGCAACGCGTTGGTGGGCCCGGCCGGGTAATAGGCGTCATTAACGGTGTGCGTACGCCACTTGAACGTCGGCGTGCCACCGCTGAAACGGGTGGTACGGGTGACGGTGCTCGTCGGGCGGATCATCACCGCGTTGTGCGGCTGGAAACTGTTGCCGGTGGACCCGTTCACCGTCACCGCGCTGAACCCGTAGGTTGTCAGTGTCCCGCTGAGCTCGGTGGACCCGTAGGTCGTCGGTGTGTCGTTGGGGGCGGTGGCCCCGTCGAAGTTCTGCACCTCCCGGACCTGCCCGGCCAAGGCGTTGGAGTCCGCCGTGGTGGTCTGGGAATCCTGCAGGTTGACCGTGCGGGGGGTGCCGGCGGCCGTCTTGTCGCCGTCCATGCCCCGGTAGTACGTGGTGGTGGTCGTGGTCTGCTTGCCGGTTTCGCTGTTCGCACCACCGGTGCCGGTGACCGCTTTCACCTGGGTGTAGCCGCGCCATTGCGCCCAACTTTGGGTGCTGCCCGGCGCGAGCATGTCGTCGTCGTGGTGCCACGCCGCCGTGCCCCCGGCCACGCCGCCGGGGATGGCCACACCGCCGTAGGTGTAGTTGGTCACCACGTCCGGTTGGGAGACGTTGGTCAGGTCCTTCTGGGTGACCTTCATCAGCAGGTACTTGTTGTACCAGTCCCACCCCGAGCCGTCGTTGACGACGAAGCAATCATGATCGTTCACGTCGTTGGCGTTCGGGGTGCCGTCGACCGTGTCCACATACGCGCTGGTGCAGGGGTCCTGTTGGCCGTACTTCAGCGAGGAGCTCGCCGCCCATCTCGTTGTCGATCCAGCCCACCCGGTACACGTGCATGGTGTCCCCGGCCACGGCCGTGTTGACGTTGTTCGGCAGCTCCGTCCCGCCGAAATGCACGTTCGGCAACGCGATACTGTTGCCGGGCCCGCCGGTGGTGCCGCCGGGGCCGTTGTCGCCGGTACGGGTCACGTTCGACAGCCACATCTTGACCACGCCGGCGCCCGGGGTGGCCGGGAACGTGTAGGCGAGGTCGATCACCGTGACCGGCTCGTAAGCCTGCACGGCCGCCACGCGGTTGTAGTAGTAGGTGATGATCTGGCTGAGGAAGCGGGTGGTGAAAAACGTGGGTGCGTAGTTCCCACAGCTGGTCGCGGAGCACAGCTGATCGGTGGGGACATCCGGGAACTGCGCCCCGGTTGACGTCCCGGCGACGGGCGCCGCGCAATTCATGTCGGGCGTACCGGATGATTGCTTGCAGCGGTAACCGGAGTAGAACACCACCTTGGAGTGCGGCGTCGTCGTGGCCTCGGTCCCGGACTGGAAGCCGTAGTCGATCCTCGAGATCACCGCGTTGGTGCTGTAGGGCTCAATTGCGCCCGCTGCGGAGGACCGGTAGTTGTTCGACTCCTTCGTCCAGAACAGCGCGGTCTCGTTGCCGTTGCGGTCGACCACCCGGTCCAGCATCCAACGCCACTGCTGTTGGCAGAACGAAGTCGCCGCGGTGGCGGTATAGCACGCCTGCCCGGAGGTAGCGAAAACTGGCTCGTTCAGCTGCGCGTTCGTCGCCGCGCCGGTGCCCGGCTCGGTGGCCTCGCCGAAGTAGTACTGGGTTCCCTTCGGGTCGACCAACACCCAGTGCTGGCTGTACGTCGCCGGCACCGAGGAGTCGGTCACCTTCGAGATCGACCAACCGGGGTCGTTGGCCAGGCGCATCGTGCCGGTAGCGGTGTCCAGCACAATCTCACCGGACTGGCCGGGCAGCGACAACGTGTAGTCCTCGATCGTCGGTGTGCAGGTGTCCGCCGTACCGAAACGGCTGACCGCCGCGCAGGAAATCATGTGACGCTCGATGAAGCCTGGGTTCAGGTCCCAACCGTTGCCGACCCAGGACGCCTGACCGTTGCTCTTGTCCGTCTGCGCGTCAACAGCCTGGGAGTTGTAGTCCAGGTCCACCGACAGGTGCGTCACCGCCGGTCGACGGCGGGAGCGGGAACGTTGTAGTCGTAGGTGAACGCACCGGAGTTACCCGACTGGCTCCAGTTCCACGACGGGGACAGCGTCGAGGCGGTGAAGTCACCCGCCGGTCCGGCCGCGGCCGCTTGCGCGACCAGCACCGTCGCCGAAAGACCGGCAGTGGCGTCCGTCTGTGCCGGCGCGACCGCATCCGTGGCGGCGAGCGTCGCCGTTGAGGTGCTCGCACCGCCGGGGTCGGCGGAGGCCGCACCCGGATCCGAGTCCACCGACACGGTCGCGGTCACCGTGCTCGTTGCCTGATCCGTGCTCGACGTCACCGGTTCCGGGGTTGAGCAAGCGGGAACGTCGGGCGTGGTGAGCACACACACCGGGTACTGGGTGAACTTCACCCGCGACGCCCAGTCAGCCCCGAACGCGTACTTGTAGGCGTTGACGTCGATCTTCGCGGCCACCGCAGCGACGGCGTTGCCGCCGTCGTCGCGGTGCAACGAGAACGCGACACCGTGCAGTCCCGCGGCTTTTACAACCGCCGGATCAATCGCGCTAGCGCTGATCGTCAGCGGCGGGGTTCCCTGAGCCGGGTGCCCCAGGGAGAGTCCGCTGCCCGGGCCGGCCACCCAGCCGGACGCCGGCACCGACGTGACCGTCGTCGCGGTGACCGCGCTGGGCACGGTTCCCTGATCCGCGGTCCCGACCGGTGCAGCGGCCTGGGGCAGGGTTTGCTGCGGAATGGTCGCGGACGTTGCCGCGGGGTCCTTCGGGCGTGCCTTCGGAGTCCCGGCCAGCGAGGGAATCGGCACGTCGACACCGTCGAGCTTCGGTGCGGCAGCGGGCGCCGATGTTGCGGCGGTCCCGGTCTGAGCCGACGCTGCCGTGGTTGGCAACGAGCCCGCGACACTCGCCGATAGAGCGAAAACGGACAGGCCTACCGCAACAACACGAAACCGCGAAGTCAATGTCCGGCGCGCCATCGAAACCCCCGTCACATCAAAACCTCATCCGCGCCGGCGGCGAACGTGCGGCGTTTTATATCTCAATACCTGCCGCATTGCAAACGACCGAACGGCGTCAAAAAAATGCTGCCGCGCCACCCGAACAGCCCTATCCAACCGACAAAAACCATGCCATGCTGCCGCGGTCTTTGGTTGACTCCAGACAGCATTCGAAACAGCGCGTTTCCGGCCAGCGCCACCCAAACCGTCTCAACCGGTCAACGGGTATTTCGCCACCCCATACATCTCCGGCTCGTGCCCCACACCGAGTCTGGTTTTCGGGTGAATGAGGTGGCGAGGCCGGCCCCGCCGCCGGCGCAACCGATCGACGATCGCCTCCGCAAATTTCCGCCGCGGCATCGGTCCCGCGCCCGAAGCGGGGACGCAATTCTTAGTTAATTCTCATCGAATGGGCGGACCCGCGTCTGGCCTCCGGGTCGGCCGGGACCGAAGCCGGTGTCGCCGCCAAGGCCCCTGAGGTCGAGTCGACAACAACCCGGCGCCCGGTGCGCGGGTGGACACTCGGGCATCGGCTCAGGTGGCCACGCGCTGCGTCGCTTTGAAGGCACGCAGCCGCTTCAGCGTCACCCGGGCGGGCTGCCGGCTGATCAGGTCCCCGTCCATCCTTCCGAGCCACCGCATCAGCTCGGGGCCGGGGATGACCTCCACCCCGTCGGTGAGGTAACCCTGCGCGGGTAGTGCAGCTGCGGTGCCGCCCCAGACCACCACCAGCGGTCGCACATCCGTGGTTGCCTTGACGGCCTCGCTGCGCAGCACCGATCGGGCCTTGGCCGCCGCCGCCGTCGCCTGTTGCGCGCCCCGACTCAGCACCTCCGGCCTCACCTCGCCCAGATGCCATTTCGTCTCGATAGCGACAGCACCGGCCCGGGTAATCACCAAAGTGGTCGATGTCGAACCGGCCGATCTCGATGTTGTGCACGGCTCCCCAAATCACACGCTTGCGCCTTGCCGCCCGCAGCACGTCGCGGGTGCTGTCCTCACCCAAGACCCCAGCGGTCTCGAAGACCGCCCGGGTGTGCAGCACCAAGGCCGCCGCGACAGCAGCCACAAACGCCATGAGTGCCAGGCCCTGCAGGAAACCGCGCCAGTACGTCGTCTCCCAATGACCGGACACCACCACGATGGCCTCAAGGGCAACCGCCAACCCAACCAACGCGACGGCGTTGGCACGCAGAAAGCGCCGTCGCGTCTCGCGGAGCCGCCGGTGAGCAAAGGAACGCGGGGAACGAAGCACAGACGATGTATCGGTGCTCACAAGCCACGGCTGAACGAAACCCGACCGGCGCGGATCCGGGTTGTCGGAACGCCGGCTGTTGCGCGCAAGGTCCGCTGCCTTGCCACCAGAGCCACAGATCCGCTGGTGTGCAGGCATTCTCGTCAGAAGCGACCGGCCGGAGGGACCATCGAGCCTGGCAACGGCGGCATCGGAATCCGCCCAGGCGGCCACGCCACGCCCTGGGGCGGAGGCCACCTGGCTCACACGACAGACGCAGCGGATTTCTATCCGCCGTCTCCTGTCCGGCTCCGTGCTGAACAGTCTCGCTTGGGCGTGGTTCGTGTTGCCGGGTCCGGCTCGCAGATGCCGGGACGTCACTCTCGCCAACATCTCGTCAACATCAACAACTACGAACGTGCAAATCTGGGCCGACTTCGCTCACAAAGCGTCGTCTTGATCTATGCGTACTTACGTATAAGGCCTGGTCAGAAGGGGTGGGCCTGTCCGGCTTCGGTTGATGCTTGACGGATCGTGTTCGGTTGATCCTTGACACTCCGTGTGTGATGTTAGGCCCGCGGCGGTGAACTCCGAGGCGTGCTTCTTGCGGATCTCGCCGGTGCTGGTGCGGGCGACGGTCTTGAGCAGCTCGTTGCCGACCCAGAACTGCAGCAGGGCGTCGGTGACCAGCACGTCGCAGCGATCACCGGCGTGGTGCTTGCCGACGCTGACTTGCTGCCAGCTGACGCAGACCACCCCGTTGCGCGCCGACCTTGCGGGCCACCCAGTGCTCCCCGGCCCTGGCCGAGGTCCTGGCCGGGACCCGCCGCGGCGGTGCGCCCTGCCCGTCGCCGGGATGGAACCGGCTGTCCGGGGTCGCATCAGCCAACGACTGATGCGGGCGCTGGGTGTTGTAGTAGCCGACCCATTCGTCCAGCGCCGCCTGCGCGGTGGAGGATCGAGGTGAACACCTGGTTGGTGTCGAACTCCAGGCGCAGCGTGCGGTGGAACCGTTCGATCTTCCCCGTCGTCGTCGGTGACCGCGGCTGGGTCAGCAGATGCTCGACCCCGTTCTCCCGGCAGATCCGGTCGAACAGCACCTCCACCGGCGGGTGATGGAACCGGCCGGTGAACACCTTCCCGTTATCGGTCAGGATCTGCTCCGGCACCCCATGAGCCAGCAGCGCCGCGGTCAACCCGTCACACACCGGCTGGGTGCGTTCCCTGGCCATCAACCGGGCCGACACACAGAACCTCGAGTGGTCATCGACCCCGGTCAACGCCTTCGCCGTGGAACCGTCGGCGAGGAGGAACCCGCCGACCACGTCCATCTGCCACAGCTCCATCGGCCGGCCCCGCTCCCAACGCCGCCAGCCCTCACCGCGACGCTGACGCCGCGCCGGGGCGATCACCCCGGCCCGCACCAGACACCGGTACACCGCCGAGGCCGACGGCACCGGCGACACCCCAGCCCTGGCCAGCTCCACCCGCAACCGCCGCGGACCCCAGTACGGGCGCAGCCGGCGCATCTCCAACACCCGCGCCTCGACGCTCGCCGGCATCTGAGCGGCGAGGACCTCGGCCGATGAGACCGGTCCGCCAACCCTTCCAGACCACCCGCCTCATACCGGGCCAGCCAGGTCTGCACCGTCTGCCGCGACACCGACCACTGCGCCGCCACCTCAGTAGACTGTCCGGCCATCCGCGATCACCGCAAGAACAGCCTGATACCTCTGCTCAACCACGCTCAACTCCCTCATGCGAGGGAGTGTCAAGGATCAGCCGAAACTAGCTGTCAAGCATCAGCCGAACCCATGTAAAGCATCACCCGACACCGAACTGTCAAGCATCACCCGAACTACTACACAGAAGGGGTGGGCCGCCTGGGGATCGAACCCAGAACCCGCGGATTAAAAGTCCGCTGCTCTGCCAGTTGAGCTAACGGCCCAGCACGTCACGACGCACGCCCGGCGCCCCGAGGGGTACGCCCAGCGCGGGACACAACGTTCACAGTCTCCCATCATCCCGAAGCCGGGCGCCAATCACCCGCCGAGGCACGCCGCGCCCTCAGACCAGGTCGGGCAGGTCCAGCCACTGCCGCCACGACAGATCAATGCCGATGAGTCGCGGGGAACGGAACGGCCACGAGGCGGCCAGCCACCGCGGAACCAAGCCCACAAGCTCACGCTCGGCAGCCGACCCGACAAGACGGTCGACGGTCCACCAGCACACGTCGGCGTCCGCCCCGACCTTCTCCGGCGGGTCGATGTAGACGCAGCCGAGCAACTCCGTCTCGCCTGCGTCGAATAGCGCGTAGTTGAACGACTCATGGGCAGCGATCTCCCGTTCATGCCGGGCGAGGTCGGCTTGGTCCTCTTCCCGCGTCATCGACTCGGCCGGCCACCCCCAGGCCTCACCGAATATCGACCACAGACGCTCGCGGGAGCCCCGTACGGCCGGCAGGTCGAGATCGATGTCGGACTCGCGGATGGGTCTCAGGTGGAGACCGCTCTCCAGGTCCACCCGCATCGGATGGACGAAGTCCACTGGCAGCCACTCGTTCACAGAACCCCCTGAGGTCGACCAAAGTTCAATGCCGGCGCGGGGCGTTGAGGGCTAGGTGGGCCTGGGACCCCCGCACCCTCAACGGCGTCGGCTTCTGACATCATTCACACCTGCAGCGCCGACGCACAGGCAACCCGTTCGATTCCTGATCCGCAGCCGGCTGTTCACCGACGACGAGGCCGACCTGCCGGAGGCGGCCGTCAGCGGCTGGGCACACGTCACGTTGAGCCGGTGTCCAAAGTCTCGCCCGGCGAAAGGATCCGTACCGTCGTACGGGGCGAGAGCTCCTGGCATCGCTGGGCAAATTGACGTTCGGGCCCCAGGAACTGGTCACGGCCCACCCGGCTCATGCCGCGAGGCCACAACGTTCCGTAGTGCACCGGGATCGCCAGCCCCGCCGACAACCTTGCCGCGACTTCTGCGGCCTGCTCGCCGTCGAGATGCCCCGGTCCCAGGCCCGGCCCCCAACCGGCCACAGGGATCAAGGCGACGGCGACCGGCGCGACATCGGCCATGCCATCGTTCAGGGCCGTGTCGCCGCCGAACCACAACGGCGACGCATCTCCCCCGCTGTCGCTGACCAGAAAGCTCAGCGGCTTTGCACGGTGGCGGCTGGCAGGCGATCGCCGGTCGTCGTGGTCGGCATGGAGACCCCGAACCGTGAGGCCGCCCACCTCCACCTCGTCCCCGGCTTCCATCTCCTGGCAACGCAGTGCAGATCCTCCCCTGGCCGAGCGCAGCAGCCCCGCGAGGCCGACGGGGCCGATCACCAGCGTTCCCGGCGCGAGCATGCGCAACGACGGCAGGTGGCAATGGTCGTGGTGCAGGTGCGAGATCAGTACGGCGTTGGCGCTCAACGCGTCCGACGTCGGGGTCGGCCCCCGGCGACGGCGAAGGTGCGCGACCGAACCAGTCAGCACCGGGTCGAACAGGAGGCGAGTGCCGGCCCACTGGGTGGTCACCGTGCTGTGGCCCCACCACGTCACCAGCATGAACGGCCGTTCGACATCGGTCGATCATCGCTTCCTCGGGACACCACGTCGAGCGGACGCGCTTTGGGGAAGCAGTCGCGTCTGCGAGGATTCTCGTGTGACCGTCGACGAGAGCACGACCAGCCAGAAGAGCGCCACCAGCAAGCGCAGGGCAGCGTGGGCCATCCTCCGCGCCTGGCACCCGACCCGGTCCCGGCTGCTGTCACTGGTCCTCAACACCGTGATGTCCGTCATCGTCTTCACCGTCGTGCTGCTGATCAGCCCCGGCATTGACGTCAGCAGCGACGTGTCGGTGCTCCTGGCCATCATCGCCATGGCGATCGTCTCAACCCTGCTCCGGCCGCTCCTGGTGGCGCTCGCGGCCATGATGCGACCGCTCGCGGCGCTGCTGCTCGGGCTGTTCGCTCAAGCCCTGGTCGTCTACATCGCCTTGGCCGTCGCGCCGGGCGTATCCGTGGCCAGCTTTTGGTGGGCCTTGTTTGCTGCGTGGCTCGGTGCGATCCTCTCGGCGCTCGTCGCGTGGGTGGGCGACGCGGACCAGGCCGACGCTCTGCTGGCCGTCACGATGCGGCGGGCAGCCGGGCGCGGGGAAATCCCGTCGCAGCAAGGAAACCCCGGCGTCCTGATCGTGCAAATCGACGGGCTGTCCGCTCCGTTGCTGACCTGGATGCTCACGGCCGGCAACCTGCCCACCCTCAGCCGCTGGGTTCGCCAGGGCAGCCATCAGCTCGTCGAGTGGCACACCGGAATCCCGTCCACGACGCCGGCGAGCCAGGCCGGGATCCTGCACGGCGGCGCACAGCATGTGCCGGCTTTCCGTTGGTACGAAAAGGAAACCGCTCGCCTTGTCGTGACCAACCGTCCGGCGGACGCCGCGTACGTCGAGCACATCATGAGCGACGGCGCCGGCTTGCTCAGCGGCGGCGGGGCCAGCATCAGCAACGTCTTCTCCGGCGACGCCGAGTCCTCCGTGCTGACGTTCAGCCGGGTCTCCAGGAAGAGCCAGACCTCACGCGGATCGGCCACATTCTTGGTCAGTCCCAACGGCCTTTCCCGTGCCCTCGTGCTGACCGTCGGGGAGATGGTCAAGGAGCTCTACCAGGCCCGTCGGCAACGGCGCCAGGACGTCCAACCCCGGATCCACCGCGGCGGCTCCTACGTGGCCTTGCGCGCAGCCACCAACGTCCTGCTCCGTGAGCTCAACACCGTGCTCATCGCCGAACAGATGGGCCGCGGCGCCCCGGTCATCTACTGCGACTTCGTCGACTACGACGAGGTCGCCCACCACGCCGGTCCCACCCGTCCCGAGTCTCTCGCCGCTCTGCAAGGCCTCGACTCCGTCATCGGTCAGCTCGAGACGGTCGCGACCGAAGGCCCCTACCCGTACAACATCGTGGTGATCTCCGACCACGGCCAGAGCCAGGGCGCGACGTTCAAGCAGCGGTACGGCACCACGTTGGAGGACGTCGCGCGGTCGCTCATGTCGGGATCCGTGTCCTCTGCCGCCCACGCCGAGCGGACCGAGGAATGGGGTCCGATCAACGCGATGCTCACCGAGTTCACCTCCAAGAGCGCGGTCGGCTCCGCGCTGTCGCGGGCGAGCTTGCGCACCCACTGGGCCGTTGAGGGCGACGCCGCTCCGGACCAACCCGGCACCCCCGAGCGGCCCGACCTGCTCGTGATCGCATCAGGCAACCTGGGCATGCTCTACCTCCCGCGCCACCCCGGCCGGCTCACCCTGGACGACCTGACCGCACTGCATCCCGACCTCATCACCGGACTCGCTGCGCACCCCGGGATCGGCTTCGTCGTGGTCAACACCGACGAGCGCGGCCCCGTCGTCATCAGCCCATCGGGCCTACGGGTGCTGAACGACGGAACCATCGAGGGTACGGATCCCCTTGCCCGCTACGGGGAGCAGATCGCGGCGGACCTCCTCGAGCACTCCACCCGCGACAACGTCGGCGACATCGTGGTGTGCAGTCTGCTCGACGAGGGCACCGAGGAGGTGGCCGCATTCGAGGAGCTGGTCGGCTGCCATGGTGGCGCCGGTGGCGCCCAGACCCGCGCCGTGCTCCTGCACCCCTCCGAGTGGTCCTCGCCCGCGGACGCCCTGGTGTCGTCGAACCAGGTGCACCACCAGCTCGTGCACTGGCTCGAGGTGTACGGGCGGCGCTCAGCCACTGCAACGAAGCCGGCGCCCCATCCGCATTGACGGGGCGCCGGCCTCAATGGGCTACGAGACGCTCGTCGCGGCCTGCACGATCAACCTGACCACGGTTGCCGGGTGGGAGACCAAGCTGTCATGCGCCGAGTGGACCAGCGTGACGTGAGCACCGGCCCTGGCCGCCATGAACTCCTGTGCAGCCGGTGGAATCGCCTTGTCCTCAAGGCTGATCAGTGCCCAGCTCGGTCGCGAGGACCAGGCGGGGACACCGGACTTCTCGGTGTAAGCGGCGAGCGAAACCGGTCGCTGTTCGGCGGCCATGATCTGCGCCCTTCTCGCCGACTGATCGCCGGCGAAGATCGCATGAAAAGCCGTCGGTGCGATATAGACGTCGGTGTCCTTTCCGCCCTTGACGGCCGGATTCACCGTCGGCCGGAACAGCAGCGTCGTTGACCCGAGCAGCGAACCCGGATAGTTGGCCGGATCAGTGAAGTAGGCCGCGGGGTCTCCCTTGGCGGGGATGAACGCGGACACATACACGAGCGCCTTGACGTTGGGCGCGCCAACAGCCGCGTTGGTGATGACCATGCCGCCGTACGAGTGACCGACGAGCACGACCGGGCCCTTGATGGTCGCCAAGAAGTGGCGAATGTAGGACGCGTCACTTGCCACGCCACGCAGCGGATCCGCCGGCGCCAGGACGGTGTAGCCACGCTTGGTGAGAGCCGCAACCTCCGCGTTCCAGCCACTCGCATCGCCGAAGGCACCATGGACGAGCACGATCGTCGGCTTGACCTTGCTCGGACTGTGGGCACTCGCAGGAACGGCGGCAAGGCCCACCCCGCCCAGAAGCAGCACCGCGAGCGCCGAGCCGACCAGGGTGGAGACTCTGCCCCGAGGTCGCGAACTCATCGTCATCACGCGACGGCCAGCCGGATGAAGTCAGCGGTCTCGACCGGACGGCTCATGAATGCGACGTGGGAGGCGTTGATCGACTTCACGGTGGCCCCCATCCGCTTACCCATGTAGGCCTCAACCTCGGGGTTGATCGCGTTGTCCTGCTCGCTGACCATGTACCAGCTCGGGATCGTGTGCCATCCGGCCGCCGTGCAGTTCTCGCCCAGGCTGGCCGCAGCCACCGGGCGCTGTGCCACTGCCATCGCGGCGGCGACGTCGACCGGCAGGTCAGCGCAGAAGGTCTCCCGGAAGCGCTCGATACCAACGAAAAGGTCAGGACCACCAGGGGCGTCGAGGGCATCGTACGTCGACGCCACTGCGGTCTGCGCGAGCAGCGGCGGCGTGAAGCCGGACTGGATGCCGCCAATGCTCTCCCCCACGTCGAGGCCGAAACCGGCGAGGTAGACCAGCCCTGCCACCTTGTCCGACATGCCGGAAACCTGCGTGATCACAGCCCCGCCGTACGAGTGGCCGACGAGGACCACGGGCCCTTCGATCTGAGAGATGTAACGACCGACAGCGTCGGCGTCGTGGGCGATGCCGCGCAGCGGGTTGGCAGGCGCCCGAACGGTGAGGCCGGCGCTCTGCAGCTCACGGGTGACCGCGGCAAACCCCGAGGCGTCAGCAAATGCACCGTGTACGAGCACGACGGTCGG
Source organism: uncultured Actinomycetota bacterium (assembly GCA_963797535.1). Taxonomy (GTDB): domain Bacteria; phylum Actinomycetota; class Actinomycetes; order JAWWOL01; family JAWWOL01; genus JAWWOL01. Next base: position 353,211 of record CAWCPQ010000005.1, read on the forward strand.
TGTGGAGGGCGTTGTCATGACCAGTCCTTTCGTGGACGACACCTCCGTCGGTGCGGAGGCGGGGACAACCTCATTCGACCGGTTCGCGAGGCGCGCCACATCGTTGAAAGTGGTGAGCCTTGAACAGGAAATGACGAGCATTGGCGGAAGCGCGAACTGGCCGGCTTGGCCGAACATCACTAGTTCCGGCGATGCGGCAAACGCCCACCAAGGATGCAATGGGATCTCTCGCACATCGGCGGCCCACCCGGAGGACCCAATGACCGAGCTGTTGCAGCTGGCAGTGCAAGCCCACGGCGGGCTCGACCGTTGGCAGGACCTGACCTCCGCCACAGGCACCTTCTCGGTCACCGGCGCGATCTGGCACGCCAAGGGCCGGCCCGACATCTTCAAGGAGCTCACGCTGGAGGCTGACCTGCACCAACAGCACGTCGTTCTCAGGCCGTCGAGCTGGGCCGGACTGTGCAGTGTGTATCGCGACGATGTCCTGAGCTTGGTGGACAGCGAGGGTCGCGTGATCGAACGCCGCCAGAACCCGGCCTCGATGTACGCGGAGCAGGCGCCCGACGAGCCGTGGTCCGACCTCCAGGCCGCCTATTTCGCCACGGAAGCGCTGTGGACCTACCTCACCCTCCCGTTCCTCTACACCCACCCGGGCTTCGTGGCCACCGAGGTTGAACCACGCGAGGAGAACGGGGAGACGTGGCGCCGGCTGCAGGTCGACTTCCCCGACACGGTCGCCAGTCACACTGGCCGACAGACCTCCGCCTTCGGACCCGACGGGCTGCTACGCCGGCATGAGTACACCGTCGACATCCTCGGTGGGGCCACCGGAGCGCTGTACGCGACCGACCTGCAGACGTTCGACGGAATTGTCGTTCCCACGCGACGACGCATCTTCGCGTACGACGAGAACCTCGACCGAGTGCCACAGCCGCTGCTGGTCGGGGTCGATGTCCTGGAGCTGTCGTTCCGCTAGGGCAGTCCCTCGTCCTGGTCGCGGACGACGTTGACCAGCTGCACTCGCGAGGTGACGTCGAGCTTGGCGAAAACCGAGCGCAGCTGACTGTTGACCGTGTTGACTGAGACATTCAGTCGCCGGGCCGCATCGCGACTGCTGTCACCCGTGGCGACGAGTCGGGCTACTCGCAGCTCGGCTTCGGTCAGCGAGTCCAGACCGTGGGAGTCTCGGGTCGGTCGGTGGATGCGGGTTGTCGCCCTGGTGCCTATGGACGCCAGCAAGCCATCAGTCGGAGCAGCCCGGCCGACAGCACCCAGCCGATGGAACAGCCCGGACGCCTCCTCCAAAGCGACGGCTGCCGCGGGAATCGCACCGTCGTCGACCAGAACACTCCCGAGGTCGGCCAGAGCATCCGCAAGCAACAGCGGGCGTGGAGCCCCGCGTAGCAGGTCGACCGCCCGCCTGAGCTGGACGGGGTCGGCGTTGATCACCCCACGGACCTGAGAAGCGACACCTTGCAGCGTGCGCACACCGGGGTTACGTTCTGCTGCCAGTCCCGAGAGGAGTAGCGCCTCCCGCGCGATCGCGAGATCGCCTGTGGCCACGGCAATCCGCGCGAACGTGCACATCCACGGCGGTGACCAGACCCAGTTCTGCCGGCCGTCACCGGCGCCGGCCAGCAGGGGTCGCAGGATGCTGGCACTCGCCTCCGGATCGCCTTCTTCGGCCAGAAGCCATGCCTCTGTGGCCCGAAGCCGAGCGGCTCGAAGAGCATCGTCCGCCTCCCCACGGTGCGCTGCCGGCGCAAAAGCTGCCCTGGCCGCGGTCAGCTCCCCGCGGTAGAGGGCGACGGAGCAAAGAATGACCCGTGCGTTCATCTCGAGCATGTAGTTGGCCGTCAGCTCGGTCGCACGAAGGATCACTCGGGCGTCCGCTTCCGCGGCGTCGAAGCGACCCAGGTTGTGGTCCTGCCACATCTGCACCCACTGCAGCGTCGGCAGCACCTTTTCCATGTCGTTGTTGCCTTCGCGCATTGCGGAGCGGAGCAGTGCATCCGCCTCGTCATAGCGATCAAGGTGCTGCAGAGCGCGGATTTCCTCGGGCAGGTTCGCCGTACGAGCAATGGCCCGCAGCCGCCGGAGGTAGTCATAGGTCTGCTGGTGCCGGCCGTTGTTGCGCGCAGACTCCGACAGCGCGTGCAGCGCAAGCCGTGCCGCCACATCGTCGCCGAGCAGTTGCGCCTCGGCCAGAGCCTGCTGCGCCTCCTCCGGCGCTGACAGCGCGCTCGGGAGGCGGGTCTTGGCCAAAGCTCGAACCGCCCGCAGCTGCGTCCGCGTGGTCGCGGTCACGGCCGGAAGGGCCAGCGCGGCATCGCAACGGCGAACCATTTCCTGGCAGGACCCCTGCTCCCACAAGGCTCGACTGGCCTGCACCTCCAGCCATGCCGTCGACTGCGCGTCCGGGCTGACGGCGATGAGGCGATCCGCCACGATGACCGCATCATGGGGCAGCTGAGCCAGCACCAACAGGTCCAGAACGTCACGTGCCAGCTGCTGCCAGGCCGGATCCGCTTCAGGGACGAGGCCGAGGGCCTCCATGGCCAGCTCAGCCGCCTGCTCGGGGACACCGTTGATGCTGTCCCTTGCCGCCAACAGCAGCACCCGGGCGGCCTCCAGATCACCGGGCGCGGCAGTCTGTCGGTAGTGAGTCGCCGCCATCAGTGCCGATCCCGGTCGGCTCGCCAGAAATTGCCCGATGCGACGGTGCCACGAGACCCGACGATCGCTGGGGATCTCCCGGTAGATGGCCTCACGCAGCAGATCGTGCGGCAGCCGAACGGCGCCGTCCTCGACAAGGATGAGCCCGCTGTCCTCAGCGTCCTCGGCTACCCGCAACGCGCTGACATCCCTGCGCCCCAGCAAGTCTGCGGCATCCGCCAGCGGCAGCATGCGCCCCCACACGCACGCCAGCTCAACCAAGTCTCGTGCCTCCGGCGACAGGGACTCGAGTCGATGTCGCGGGGCGCGACCGAGGTCGAGCTCGAGCCCCTCCGCTGAGAAGCCTCCGGCATCGAGCCGGGAGAATCCGTCAAGAACCTGGACGGCCCAGTACGGATTACCACCCGCGCCGCGCAACGCCTCGCGAACTCGGGCGACGGGTGTCGTCCCGAGCCGGTCCCGAGCCAGCTGATCAATGGCCGAGCCGGGCAGCGGCTCCAGGGTCAGCTGCACGACCACAGTCGGTTCCTCCACGGACGCGACGACCTCATCGGCCACGTGGTGCGGCGAGAGCCGACTCGTCAGCAGCCAAACGATCGGCAGCTCGGCCAGTCGGGACGGCAGAACTCGCAGGGCGAAGCGGGTCAGGGGGTCAGCCCACTGAACGTCATCGATCGCAATCATGACGGGCCCGTCGTGTGCAAGCCCGTTCAGCAGCAGCGCAACGCGCTCGATCAGCCAGACATACTTGTCGTAGAGCGGAGCCAGACTGTTGAACGCCTCGGCGTCGACGAGCGGCCTGCGCCCGGAGCGCAGGGCTACCAGCAGCGGTGCGCCCAACGCGATCTTGTCGATCTCATCGGTCTTGCTGCTGCCCACACGAAAGCCGAGCCCTTCGGCAACCGCGACCAACGAGGCGAGCAGAGCGCTCTTGCCGATACCGGGCGGTCCGTCGACCACCACGATCGCTGCCTGCCGGGAGCCCGCGGCCGCTGCCAACACGGAGGACAACGTCTCCATGTCCTGCGCACGCCCCCGAAGCACTACGCGCGCCATTGTTCTCCTTGAGCGTTGGGTCCGGCGTCAGCCTACGCGCGTGGCGTCCCAGCTCTGCTCGCAGGCAAACCAGCCTCGTTCGGCCTACAGCCCAGTACTAAGGCTCAGGGATGCCAGCGTCGTCGAGGATCGATGATTGCAGGGCAGGCACCGGCGCCTCCGCAGCGAGGGGCTGGCCGGTACGCGCGGCCGTTCTCGCCTGACGCGCCTCTTCCGGGTTTGACCGTCGCCAGATCATCAGGGTGACCATGCCCACGAACAGCGGCACCAGGAACGTCGCCACCCGCCAGACCAGGATCGCGGCGATGACCGTGGGTTCGTCACTGGCGCCGCGGTAGGTGTAGAAGCCGAGCAGGGCCGAGTCGAGGATGCCCATCCCCGCAAAGGGCAGGCAGGTGAGCGGATAGGCGCACAGCAGCCCGGCCATGATCTCGGCGAAGGTCAGCTGGGACGCCGGCAATCCCATGAAGCGCATCGTCAGGGTCAGCATCACGCCCTCGACGAGGACCAGGCCGAACATCGCCAGCACCGCCAAGGCTCCCCGCGCCCTGGCCCGCTCCGCGGCGCTCATCCGAAAGTCGACCAACGCCGCGGACCACTTCTGCGGGTCGACCCGGTCCGGCCGAAGCCGGTGCGCCAACGTTCCGGCCGTGAGCCCGAACCAGGCCGCGAAACTGTCCTTGCGCAGCACGAGAACCATGGCAACGGCGATCGCCACAGCGATGATGCCGCAGACGATCGCGACGATGAGGTAGGTGACGTCGTAGCCGTCGAACGTCAGAAACAGGAAGAAGGCCAGGACGGGCGCGGCGAAGCGGACGAAGTAGGTGACGATGCTGCTGAGGCTCAACCCGACCGAGCCGAGGATCCAGTCCACGCCCCAGGACTTGAACATCGAGAATCTCAGGAGCACATCGCTCGGCGGCGGCGCGGTCGTCGAGACGACCCCGGAGGACAGGTCGCAGATGACGGCACGCTGCAGCCCCAGCGGAGCCACGAAGGAGGCGATCGGCACCGCGTTCAGCACTTGGCGAACCGCGAGCAGCACCAGCAGCACGCCCGACTGGAGAACCGTCAGGGAACCGAGTGCCGAGGCAACCTGCTGCCAGTCGACCCCGCGCAGCAGCCGCCCCAGCCAGACGCACGCGGCGACGGCGATCGTGATCTTGATCAGCATGATCAGGGCACGCCGCCGCCTCCGGTGTGGCGGGGGCGCCACCGGGCGCGGTTCGATCGTTGCGAGTGTCATCAGCCCTCAGGTCTCCGCGGTGAGCATGCCAGGAAACGAGTCGAGCGGAGCCAACTCTGCTCAACTGGCGTACCGACGGGGGCCTTAGATCGCCCGGCGATAGCGCCAGACGGCGAGGGGAGCACAGACCGCCACGATGCCGACAATCCAGACGCAGGACCAGAAAAGGTCGTTGCCGGCCGGCGTACCGACCATGAGCCCGCGCGCCGCCGTCGCCGTCAGCGACACCGGCTGGTTCTCGGCCCACGGCTGCAGCCAGCTCGGCATGGTGTCGACCGGGACGAAGACCGACGAGGCGAACACGAGCGGGGCGAGGATGGGGAACGACGCCGCCTGCGCGGTCTCGGGATCCTTCACCGCCATCCCGACGAGGGCGAAGATCCAGGACATCGCATAGCCGAACGCCAGGATCAGCAGCATGCCGAGGATGAACTTGCCGAACCCGTTGCTGTAGCGGAACCCGACCATGAACCCGACGATGCCCATGAGGATCACGACGAAGACGTTGCGCGTCAGGTCCGACAGCGACCGTCCCACCAGCACTGCCGACGACGACATCGGCAGCGAACGGAATCGCTCGATGATGCCGTTCTGCAGGTCGGTGGACATGCCGATCGCCGTGACGATGGCCCCGAAGACCGCTGTCTGCACGAAGACGCCGGGGATCAGGTAGTCGACGTAGCTCAGGCCGGGCGGCAGGCCGGTGATCGCGCCGCCGAAGACGTAGGTGAACAGCAGCACGAAGATCACCGGCTGGATGAGGGTGAAGACCATCAGCTGGGGCACCCGCCGGATCGCGGTGAGGTTGCGCCAGGTCGCGGCAAAGGTGTCGCGTACGGGGGAAAGCCAGCTCGGCGGCCGGCGCTCGTCCACGCTGCGGGCTTCCTCGAAGGTGGTCATGCTGCACTCCCTTCCGCTGAGTCGCCCGGCTTCCCGCTGCCGGTCAGCGCCAGGAAGACGTCATCGAGGCTGGGGTCCCGTACCAGCAGATGACCCGGCGACAAACCAGCACTCTCCAAGCGGGGCAAGGCATCCGTGAGCACCTTGGCGCTGTTCCCGGTGCTGAGCCGGACCATCTCGCCGTCCTGCTCGACGTGGTCGGCGACACCGTGGGTGAGCACGTCGACGGCCCTGGCGGCGAGGGCCACATCGGCGTAGGTCAGCTCGAGGATCGTCGTGCCGAACTGCGCCTTGAGCCGGGTCGGGGTGTCGTTGGCGATGACGTGGCCGTGGTTCATCACCGCGATCCGGCCGGCCAGCTGGTCGGCCTCCTCGAGGTACTGCGTGGTGAGCAGGACCGTGGTGCCGCCGCGGACCAGCTCGCGAATCATGCCCCACAGCTCGTTGCGGCTCTGCAGGTCCAGCCCCGTCGTCGGCTCGTCAAGGAAGAGCACCCGCGGCCGTTGTACGAGCGCCGCCGCTATGTCCAGCCGTCGCCGCATGCCGCCCGAGTAGCCCTTGACCGGGCGGTTGCCGGCGTCGGTGAGCTGGAACCGCTCGAGCAGGTCGTCGGCCCTGGGACCGATCAGGTTGGGCCTGAGCTGGGCGAGCTTGCCGACCAGGCGGAGGTTCTCCCGCCCGGTCAGCTGCGGGTCGACTGCGGCGAACTGTCCCGCCAGGCCGATGTCGAACCTGACCTTGGCCGGGTGAGCGACCACGTCCGTACCCAGAATCGTCGCGCTGCCGCCGGTGGGTCTGAGCACGGTCGCCAGGATGCGGACGGTCGTCGTCTTGCCGGACCCGTTCGGGCCGAGGAGACCGAACACCGTGCCCTCCTCGACGGTGAAGGTGACCCCGTCCAGGGCAGTCACGTCGCCATAGTTCTTGATCAGGGCGTCGACCACGATCGCGTCCACCACGAGGGCTCTCCTTCAGTGCTGAAACCGGAGCATCAGTGCCAAATCTAACCGCCGAATTGCCTTGACCTCGGGACTCCGCCGCGCTGAGGTCGAGGAGTGACCCCGTACACCTTGTTCGACACGGCGATCGGCAGGTGCGGCTTGGCCTGGGGACCCGTCGGGTTGCTGTCGCTGCAGCTGCCGGAAGGCACCGACGAGCTCACCCGTCGGCGACTGACCCGGCACCTCGACGACCCGCAGGAAACCCTGCCACCGCAGGACATCCGGGTCATCATCGACTCCGTCGTAGCACTCACCAACGGCGACAACGTCGACCTCAGCGACGTTCCGTTGGACATGGCGCACGTGAGTCCGTTCAACCGCAGGTTGTACGAGGCCATCCGCACGATCCAGCCAGGGCAGACCCGCACCTACGGAGACATCGCCGGCGACCTCGGCGAGCCGGGCGGGGCGCGCGCTGTCGGACGGGCGATGGGGCAGAACCCCTGGCCCATCATCGTTCCGTGCCACCGCGTGGTGGCGGCGAACGGCAAGACCGGCGGGTTCTCGGCGCACGGCGGCGTATCCACCAAGCTGCGGCTGCTTGCCATCGAGGCGGCGCACCGCAGCACGGACGGCGCGCTGTTCTAGCGCCGCTTCATGCGTGACGGCGCAACTTCCGGGCAAGATGTCGACCATGGCCGAAGCCCACACCGAGATCGAGCAGAAGTTCGACGTCGACACCTCCTTCGCCCTGCCAGCCCTGGCCGACGTGGTGCCGAGCGTGACCGATGTCCAGACCGTCGTGATCGAGTTCGAGGCGATCTACTTCGACACCGCGGACCTGCGCCTGGCTGCGCGCAAGATCACGTTGCGCCGTCGTGCCGGCGGCGAGGACGAGGGCTGGCACCTCAAGCTGCCGCTCGGCAAGGGTGTGCGGGTCGAGTACCACGAGCCGTTCACCGACGACCTCGTCGTTCCCGACCCGTTGCTCACCCTGGTCACCGCCACCACCCGCGGGGCGGAGCTGGTCCCGATCGCCCGGCTGCGCAACACCCGTACCGCCTACCGGCTCCGCGATGACAGCGGCCGGGTCCTGGTCGAGCTTGCCGACGACTCCGTCATCGCACAGCGGCTGCACGAGGACGCTGTCCCAACCAGCTGGCGCGAGATCGAGATCGAGGTGATCGACGGCGAGCTCGAGCACCTCAGCCCGCTCGCCGACGTTCTGACCGAGGCTGGCGCCCTCCCGTCCGGCTCGGGATCGAAGTTGGCCAAGGCGATCGGCACCAGCGTCAAGCCTCCGCGCCCCGACCTGCTCGATCCCGACCTGACCGCCGGAGCCCTGGTCCTCGCCTACCTCCGGCGTCAGCGCAACGCTCTGTTGGCAAACGACCCGGCCGTACGCCTCGACCGACCGGACAGCGTGCACAAGATGCGGGTGGCCAGCCGCCGCTTCCGCAGTGCCCTGAAGGCGTTCGACAGCTTGTTCGAGGGCGATGCCCACCTGCGGCTCGAGAAGCAGGTCGGCGACTTCGCCCGTACCCTCGGCGCCGAGCGCGACGCCGAGGTGCTGCTCGAGCGGATGGACAAGGCCATCGACGGGCTGCCGCCGGAGCTGATCATGGGGCCGGTCCGGCACGACGTGGACAGCTGGATGGGCAACACGCTGGCGCAGGCCAAGCGCGAGACGCGCGCCTACCTCGACAGCGCCGACTACGTGTCGCTGCTGGACGACATCGAGGCCTTCCTCGCCGCACCGCCGTTGTCCGAGCTGGCAGCGGGACCGGCCAGAAAGGTTGCCGCGCACGCGGTCAACCGGACGGTCCACAAGGTGCAGAAGAAGGGTGCCGACGGCCTGGCCATCAAGGATGAGGCCAGCCGGATGGTCAAGCTGCACGAGGCCCGTCGAGCGGCGAAGCGGTCGCGCTACGCCGCTGAGGTGTACGAGATGCACGACACCAAGGCTGCGCGCAAGGTCGACCGCGAGATGGAGGCGCTGCAGGAGACGCTCGGCGATGTCCACGACGGTGCGGTCATGGCCGAGCTGCTGCGGGAGTTCGCGGCGCGTACCGGAGCGAAACGAGGCAACGGTTTCACGTACGGCATCCTGCTGGCGCGCGAACAAGGGCGCGGGGCGAACGCCGAACGAGACTTCGCCGAGGCGCTCGGGCGGTTGCGTCCGCTGAGCAAGCCGAGCAAGCACCCGAAATCGGGGACCGTCGATCCCGACGACGATCCGACCGGCGAGTGGGTCGAGGCGGGAACCGAGGGCTAGAGCGGCGGGAAGGACCGGTCGGCGCGCTCGCCGGTCTCCAGGACGTAGGCGGCCGGACCCACGATGGCCGGGTCGGACTGGCCGATGATGTCGAGGTCGCGGTCGGTGTAGTCCAGCCGCGACAGCACGTGGCGCATGGCCTCGATCCGGGCCCGCTTCTTGTCGTTGCTCTTCACGACCGTCCACGGCGCGTGCGGCGTGTCGGTGTAGAAGAACATCGCCTCCTTGGCCTCGGTGTACTCATCCCACTTGTCGAGGGAGGCGAGGTCGATCGGGCTCAGCTTCCACTGCCGTACCGGGTCGATCCGGCGAATGATGAACCGGGTCTGCTGCTCGGACCGCGAGACGGAGAACCAGAACTTGATCAGCAGGATGCCGTCACGGACCAGCATGTTCTCGAACTGCGGCGCCTGGCGCATGAACTCGGTGTACTGGTCGGGGTCGGCAAATCCCATCACATGCTCGACGCCGGCCCGGTTGTACCAGGACCGGTCGAACAGCACGATCTCCCCTGCCGAGGGCAAGTTGGACGCGTAGCGCTGGAAGTACCACTGCGTTGCCTCGCGGGTGTTGGGCTTCTCCAGCGCGACGACCCGGGTGCCGCGGGGGTTGAGGTGCTCCATGAACCGCTTGATGGTGCCGCCCTTGCCGGCCGCGTCACGCCCCTCGAACAGGATGACCACTCGCTGGCCGGACTCTTTGACCCACGACTGCATCTTGAGCAGCTCGATCTGCAGGAGCCGCTTGTGCCGCTCGTACTCCGGCCGGGCCATCCGCTCGTTGTACGGGTAGCCCTCCCGCCACGTGTCCAGGACCCGGCCGTCCGGCCCCAGCAGCAGCGGGTCGTCGAGGTCCTCGGTGTCGGCCAGCAGGCGATAGCCGCGCAGGTCGGGGTGCGCAGTGCTGGCGACCTCGGCCCGGATCGGCACAGGCGAGGTCATGACGCGAGGCTGACGGACGCCGGGCGGCAGCACACCCTTGGGGAACGGCAGCGGCTGGAGTTCATCGATGGCTTCCCGGTGCTCGTGGTCGGACTGGGCGGGGACCAGGACTGGCTCGGCGGGGTCGGGGACAACGTCGACTGCCTCGGGGGGCTGCGCGACGGGTTCAGGCGGGAGTTGGTCGACGGCTTGGTCCGACGGGACAGTCCTCCGCTTTCGGAAGCCTCCCCAGGACAGCCCACCGGCCAGAGTCGCGACGACGACAGCGACGAACGAGATGATCACTGGCGACACGCGGTTCGGCTCCGATGATTGTGTGCGAACGTCCGGAACCAGGAAACGCAGACCCTGCAACTACCGGTCGGAACTGACCGAAGGGGCACGGCAAGGTAGCCGGGACGTGAACGACGTTTCGGGCAAATGCTACGCCTGTCCGCGCGCGAAGGTGAAGGCCGGTCCCGCGTACCCGAAGAATGTGTCCCGCCATCCTCGTGGCCTCTTAGCCGGAATGTAGCCGCGCATTCACCTACCGGAAACGTTCGCGGCCGAGAAACAGCGTGACCCTGGAAAGGACACTCCGTGCTGTACGCGCTCCGTGTTGCCCTGCCCGACCGGCCCGGCATGCTCGCGTCGATCACCGGCCTGATCGCCGACCGACGGATCGACGTGCGCGCGATCGACGTGCTCGGCGGGAGGGCGCACGAGGCCGTCGACCACCTGCTCCTCGACGGCGAACCGGCCCAGATCGAGGGTCTGGCCGCCGCGCTTGGCGGTATCCCCGGTGTCGTCGTGCTCGGCCTGCGTCGCTCGATGACGACCAAGGACAGCAGCCCGGAGCTCGACCTGGTCTCCGCGATCGCCCGTGATCCCCAGCGGGCGCTGAACATCCTGACCGAATCCTGCCCGCGGATCCTGGCCGCCGACTGGGGCCTGGGCTACGCCACCGACGAGCCGGTCGCCCGGGTCCGTACCGCGTGGGCACCCGACGTCCCCTGGTCCGGCCGGCAGCCGCTGCGCTCGAGCCGGGTGATGCGCTACGGGTCGTTCGAGATCCCCGACGACCTGTCCGCGGAGATGGCCGTGGCCGCGGTGACGGGGGTGGGCGTGGTGCTGGTCGGGCGCAATGACGGCCCCGCGTTCCACGATGCCGAGGTGCACCGGCTGGACCGGCTGATGAAGACCATCGAGTCGGTGCTCGCCGGTATTGCGAGCGCCGCCGGGAGCGGGCTGCCAAGCCTCGCCGCCCGCTGAGGGCCTCGGCGCGATCACTGGTGCACACCGCACCGTAAACGAGGCACATTCGGTACGCCCGGCACCAGTGATCACCCGCAGCACCGCCCCGGCGCGCAGCACCGCCCGGCGCGATCACTGGTGCACACCGCACCGTAAACGAGGCACATTCGGTACGCCCGGCACCACTGATCACCCGCACCACCGCCCCGGGCGCGCACCGCCCGGCGCGATCACTGGTGCACACCGCACCGTAAACGAGGCACATTCGGTACACCCGGCACCACTGATCACCCGCACCACCGCCCCGGCGCGCGCAGCACCGCCCGGCGCGATCACTGGTGCACACCGCACCGTAAACGAGGCACATTCGGTACGCCCGGCACCACTGATCACCCGCACCACCGCCCCGGCGCGCGCACCGCCGCGATCACTGGTGCACACCGCACCGTAAACGAGGCACATTCGGTACGCCCGGCACCACTGATCACCCGCACGCACCGCCCCGGCGCGCGCAGCACCGCCCGGCGCGATCACTGGTGCACACCGCACCGTAAACGAGGCGCATTCGGTACGCCCGGCACCACTGATCACCCGCACCGCAGCAGGGCCTGTGGACAACGATTTTCGTGTACGGCGGAGAGCCGTCAGAGTGCGAGCATGCGCAGACCACTGGCCGAGCCTGCCCTGTTGACGGGTGCCCCGTTTCGGCTGTCCGACGCGCTCGGGTACGGGGTCAGCCGCGCCCGCTTGCGCTCCGGCTTGTGGCGCTCGCTGGGGCAAGACCTCTACGTGGCGGCGTCGACCCCGGACAGCTCACAGCTGTTCCTCGATGCCGCTCGGCTCGTGCTGCCGGCCGGGGCCGCCATCTCCGGTGCCACAGCCGCGATGCAGTACGGCGTCGACGTCAGCCTGGCCGTGGTCGAGCCGGTGGACGTCACGACGAGCGCGCTGTGGGTTCCTCGGCGAGGCAAGCTGTTGCGGTCGCACCGGGCACCGCTACCGGAGGAGGACCTGATCGAGGTTGACGGCCTGCTGACCACCACCCCGATCCGCACGGTGTACGACCTTGCCCGCACCCGCGACCTTCGTGAAGCCGTAGTCGCGATCGATGCGTTCTGGCACGCGGGGCTGGTGACGCCGGACGAGCTCCTGGCGTTCGCCACCGCCCGCCGCTGGCCGGACACTGCCCGGTTGAGGGCGGCTTTGGCGCTGGCGGACAGCGGCGCGGAGAGTCCGATGGAGACCCGGCTGCGCCTGGTCCTCGTGCTCGACGCCGGACTGCCCAAGCCCGAGACGCAGTACGAGGTCTGGACCACCGACGGGCGGTTCGTTGCTCGCCTTGACCTGGCGTACCCCCGGCTCCGGCTCGGCGTCGAGTTCGACGGGCGCATACACGAGGAGAAGACCGTTCGGGTCAGGGACCAACGGCGGCACAACCAGCTGACCGGCGCCCGGTGGCACGTGCTGCACTACTCCGGTGCCGACTACTACCAGCGCCGTCACGTGATCGTCGCGGAGGTCACCGCGGCGCTGCGGGCAGCGGGCTGAAAGCCGGGGCAGCGGGCGATCACCGGTGCCAAGCGCACGGTATCCGGCCGCCATTCGGTACGCGGTGCACCAGTGATCGCGGTGCACCAGTGATCGCCGGCACCAGTGATCGCGGTGCACCAGTGATCGCGGTGCACCCGTGATCGCCGCCGGATCGCACACCCCCTGAAATGACAGCGGCACCCCGAACGCCGAAGCGCCCGAGGTGCCGCCGTACTGCGGAGCCGTCCTACGGAACTGCCGTGCGAGCCGACCGGAAGAAGATCAGCCCAGGCCCTGGACGTTGGTCAGGTCCACGTCGTCCTTGCTGGCCTTGATGCCCGCGAACGAGACCACCAACGCGACAAGGGCGAACAGTACGGCAACCGCGAACCCGGCACTCGCGCCCTTGGCCAGGACGTGGGCGGCGAAGTCGGCCTTGCCGAGCGTTGCTGCGGCCCCGGTCTTGACCAGGTGTGTCGCCTCGTTGCGCGACGCGGTGCCGAACACCGTCACCAGCACCGCGAGACCGATGGAGCCACCGACCTGCTGCATGACGTTGAGCAGGCTGGACGCGGCGCCGGAGTCCTCGTTGCTGATCTTGGACACCGCCAGCATGGTCAACGGGACGAACATGAAGCCCATGCCGACGGAGAAGATCACCATCGGGAACAGGATGCCGCTGACGTAGGTGCTGCTCACGTCGATCCGGGACAGCCACGCCAGACCGCCGGTTGCCAGGACCGAGCCGACCATGAGGAACGGCTTGGGACCGACCTTGGCGAGGTAGCGCGAGCACGCCGTCGCCGAGACGATGATGCCGGCGCTGACCGGCAGGAACGCCAGGCCGGCCTGGATCGGGCTGTAGCCGAGGACTTCCTGCACGAACTGGGTCAGGAAGAAGAACATCGAGAACAGCGCAGCGGCCAGGAACAGCATGATCACGTAGGTGCTGGCCCGGTTACGGTCCTTGAACAGGCGCAACGGGGTGATCGGCTCGGCCGTCGTCCGCTCGATGAGGAAGAACGCGATCAGCAGCAGCTGCCGCCCCGACGAACGAGGCGATCGTCGCAGGCTTGGTCCAGCCGTGCAGGCTGGAGGCGTTGATGAAGCCGTAGACCAGCAAGGTCATGCCAGCGGTCGAGGTCAGCGCTCCGGCGAGGTCGAACTTGCCGGGTATGCGTTCGGACTCGTTGATGAACAGCGGGGCCAGCAGGAAGATCGCGATGCCGATCGGCACGTTGACGAAGAAGACCCAGCGCCAGCTGGCCCACTCGGTCAGGATGCCGCCGAGCAGCAGACCGATCGCGGCACCGGAGCCGGACACCGCGGCGAAGACGCCGAAGGCCTTGTTGCGCTCCTCGCCCTCGGCGAAGTTGGTGGTGATCAAGGCGAGCGCTGTGGGCGAGGCCAGCGCGCCACCGACACCCTGCAAGGCGCGGAAGGCGAGCAGCGTGCCTGAGTTCTGCGAAAAACCGCCCAGCAGCGAGGCCACCGAGAAGATCACGATGCCGGCCTGGAAGGTGCGCCGCCGGCCCATGATGTCGCCGATGCGGCCACCGAGCAGCAGCAGACCGCCGAAGGTCAGCGTGTAGGCGTTGAGCACCCACGACAACGAGGTCGAGGAAAATCCGAGTGCGGTCTGGATGTGCGGAAGTGCGATGTTCACGATGGTCGCGTCGAGCACGATCATCAGCTGAGCACCGACGATGACACCCAAAGCGGCGCCCGGGTGGTGGCCGCGCCTGGCGGCCCCGCCAACCGGGACCGTGGGCAAAGCCGTGGTCGTAGCCATGGGACGAACTCCATCCGTCTAAGGAACGCTTCCGTTCTCTAATCGAGAACGGTACACTCGGCAAGTTAAGAAACGCAACCGTTCACTAACAAGTCAGCGGAAGGACACCGTGAGCCAGCCATGAGCAAGGCACTGCGCGGTGTCGTTCGCGGGATGAAGGCCAAGGCGGCCGGGCGCGGCGCCTTGCGGCCCGCGCCGGTGCCGCTGTCCGACCCGCCGCCGCGGCGTCGACCTGGAGACGGCGATCCTGGACGCGACCCTGGACATCCTGGCCGAGCACGGACTGTCCGGCCTGACCATGGAGGGCGTCGCCACCGCCGCCCACACCGGCAAGGCCTCGGTGTATCGCCGCTGGCCGTCGAAGGAAGACCTGCTCGTCGACGCCATGAGCCACGCGCTGCCGCCAATGACCGAGGAGCCCGACACCGGTTCGCTGCGCGAGGACCTGCTCGCGTTGATGCGGATCATGCTGGAGGCGGTCAACTCGCGGAGCGGCTGCGCTCTCCAGGCCTTCATGTTCGACCAGTCGGTGGACAAGGAGCTGATCGCCCAGGTCAAGTCGAGGGTGATGGAGCCGCGACAGCGGGCCTTCGTGGATGCGCTCGCCAGGGGCAGGGACCGCGGCGAGGTGCGGCCGGACGCCGTCAACACGCGAACTGCCGAGGTCGGGCCGGCACTGCTGGCCCACCAATACCTCATGCAAGGACCCCCGGTCCCCGACTGCGTTCGTGGTGCAGCTGGTTGACACGGTGCTGCTGCCCTTGCTGCGTCCCTGACCGTTCGGACGCTAGAGCGAGGTACCGACAAAAACTGGTTCCGGGGTCAGCGTCACACCAAAACGGTCGTGCACGCCATTCCTTATCGAGCGGGCAAGTGCCAGCAGCTCGGATGTATTCCCGCCACCGCGGTTGACCAGCGCGAGCGTGTGCCGGCTGGAAATCCCGACCCTGCCGTCGCCCCAGCCCTTGCCGAAGCCGGCGTGCTCGATCAGCCACGCCGCAGGCACCTTGCGGCCGTCGACCGCCTCGTACGAGGGCAGCTCGACGCCCGCTCTGACGCACGCTGCCGCGTACTCCTGCGGGGTCAGCACCGGGTTGGTGAAGAACGAGCCGGCGCTGCGCGAGTCCGGGTCGGCCGGGTCGATCAGCATGCCCTTGGCCGCCGCGCAGCGCGAGCACCGCCGAGCGGACGTCGGCCAGCCCGGCACGATCGCCGACTTCGACGCCGAGGGCCCGCGCCAGCTCGGCGTACCGGATCGGCTCGGACATCCCGTGCTGGCGGCGCAGCAGCAGGGTGACCTCGAGCACGGCGTAGCGGTCCCGGTGCTTGAAGATGCTGTTGCGGTAGGACAGCCCGCACTCAGCCGCCGGCAGCTCGCTGACCCAGCCCGTCGTCCGGTCCATCACCAGCACCGAGTGCAAGGTGTCCGCGATCTCCTGGCCATAGGCGCCGACGTTTTGTACGGGCGTCGCGCCGCTGCTGCCGGGGATGCCCGACAGCGCTTCCACCCCGGAGAAACCGGCGGAGACCATCTCGTCGACGAATTCGTCCCACGGCGTCCCGGCCTCGACCGTCACGTACTCGTTGACCCAGCTGTAGCCGCGCCCGGCGACCAGGACCACGGTGCCGGGGAAGCCCTCGTCGGCGATGACCAGGTTGCTGCCGCCGCCGAGGATGAGTACGGGCTCGGCGGAGTTGTCAGCGGCGTGCAGACAACGGACGAAGTCCTCGGTCGAGTCCGTGCGCACCAGGCTTTTCGCCGGGCCGCCGAGGCCGAGCGTCGTCAAGGTGGAGAGCAGGACGGTCACGGCTCAACACTAGCGGCATGGCGGCGCACCCACTCGTACATCGCCACCCCCGAGGCGACGCCGGCGTTGATCGACCTCGTCGAGCCAAACTGCTTGAGGTGCAAGACATCTCGTACGGCAGCACGCGCTTCGGCGGACAGGCCGGGACCCTCCTGGCCGAACAGCAGCAGGCACTGGACCGGCAGCGCGTACTCGTCGATCGGCAGCGAGCCGGGGAGGTTGTCGACGCCGATCATCACCACGTCGTGGCTGGAAGCCCACGCTGCCAAGGCATCCACGTCCGGGTGGTAGTGCACGTGCTGGTAGCGGTCGGTCACCATCGCACCGCGACGGTTCCACCGACGGCGACCGACAATGTGCACGGCCTGCGCCAGAAAAGCGTTGGCATTACGGACAACCGTGCCGATGTTGAGGTCGTGCTCCCAGTTCTCGATGGCGACGTGATAAGGGAACCGGCGGCTGTCGAGGTCGGCCACAATTGCCTCGTGCCGCCAGTAGCGGTAGCCGTCGACAACGTTGCGGCGGTCGCCCTCGGCCAGCAGCTGCGGGTCGAGGCGGGCATCATCGGGCCAAGGCCCTTCGTACGGACCGACGCCAACCTCGGGTAGGGACATGCCGATCACCGTACGGGACGCGTGGGCGATGATGACCACGTGACCACCTACTCGCCCACCTCGAGCAACCCGCCGTCGACGACGGTGATGAAGCAGGAGTGGCGCCGGCTGACGTTCCTGCACTGGGCGTACGACCCGGCGGTCGTCCAGGCGCTGCTGCCAGAGGGCCTCACGCGTCGACACGTACGACGGGAAGGCCTGGGTCGCCCTGGTGCCGTTCGAGATGATGGCCACGGCGCCGAAGTCGCCCGCGTTGCCGTGGGCGTCGCACTTCTGGGAGACCAACGTCCGCACCTACGTCCGCGGGCCGGACGGCCGAACCGGGGTGTGGTTCCTGTCCCTGGACGCGTCCCGGTTCGGCGCGGTCGCTGCCGCTCGGCTGGCCTACTCGCTGCCCTACTTCTGGTCCCGGATGCGGCTGGTGGAACAGGACAACGGCCGGCAGATCCTGTACGCGGCGCAGCGGCGTTGGCCCCGCCCGGCGGCATCATCGGTGGTCCACGTCCGGATCGGCGAGCCCTACGCCCCGGACGAGCTGACCCCGCGCGACCACTACCTCACAGCGAGGTTCGCGCTGTGGGCCGACACCCGGCGCGGCCTCCGGTGGACGCCGGCTGACCACCCGGCCTGGCCGTTGCACCGGGCCGAGCTGTTGCACCTCGACGACACCCTCGTCACGGCCACCGGACTCCCGGCGCCCGACGGCGACCCGATCCTGCACCACTCCCCCGGTGTGGCCGTACGGATCGGCCGCGACCGTACGACGCGTTAGGCCTCCGTGCGCCAGCCGTCGATGCGGTGGTGGTCAGGGACAAAGCCGTGGTCCACGCCCCACAACACCGCCCGGGTACGGCTCTCCACCCCGATCTTGCGGTAGATCGTGCGGATGTAGGACTTGACCGTGTTCGGGCTGAGGAACGTCAGCGCCGCGACCTCGGCGTTGCTCTTGCCCTGGGTTATCAGCGCCAGGATCTCGGCCTCCCGGTCGGTGAGCCCCTCGCTGCGGCCGGGCCAGTCGAGCCCAAGCGCGGTGCGCGGATGGGTCGGGGGACGGCTGACCACGGTCTCGCCGGCATGGACGGCTTCCAGCGCTGCCACCAGCTCCGCCGCCGGCAGCGTCTTGGACAGGTAGCCGGAGACGCCCTGCCGCCGTGCGCTCTCGAGCAGGAGCGGGTGGAAGTTCCAGGTGTAGACGACTACGCGCAGCGCCAACGGGTTGCGCACCAGGACATCGATCTCCTGGTGGTCGGACTCCGGCTGGGCGAAAGCGTCGTACAGCACGATGTCGACGGGCTGCGACACCGGAACGTTGGCGTCGAGCTCCACGACGGTGATGCGGTCGGTGTAGTGGCTGAACATCTGCGCCACCCCGGCCAGCACCACGTCGTAGTCGTCGACCAGTGCCACCGTGATCGGGCCAGCGACTGCAGGAGAGGTCATGGTGGGCTCATTACCCCCTTTGGGGTGTACCAAGCCCGCCCCAGACCTGATTGAGTGATCAGCGTGATGCCACTGCTGATCAGTACGGAACGCGCCGGCGCGTTCACGGTTGTCTCCGTGTTCGGCGAGATCGACCTGGCCAGCGAGCCGCAGCTGCGCGAAGCGCTCGAGCCGCTGCTGAGGGAGCCAAATCCACAGCTGGTGCTCGACCTCACACACGTCGACTTCTGCGACTCCACGGGCATGTCGCTCCTGGTCCTGAGCCGACGCCGGCTGGGCCGGTCCGGCCGGCTCTTGCTGGCGGGCGCGCAGCCGCACATGGAACGGTTGCTCAACGTCACCGGCCTCGACCGCGTTCTTCCGATGTACGCCACCGTCGCCGACGCCACGGCGACTGCCGCGGTCCCGACCGGCGGCGAGTAGCCGCCTTCGCACCGGTCCCGGCCCAGCGCTCGCGTAGGCTCGGCCCGTGCGTCTTGTCATTGCGAAGTGCAGCGTCGACTACGTCGGGCGGCTCACCGCGCACCTGCCCACCGCGACCCGGCTGCTGCTGGTCAAGGCCGACGGCAGCGTGTCCATCCACGCCGACGACCGCGCGTACAAGCCGCTCAACTGGATGAGCCCGCCGTGCACGCTGCAGGTCGCCGAGGGCGTCTGGCAGGTCACCAACAAGGGCGGCGAGCAGCTGATCATCACCATCGACGAGGTGCTGCACGACAGCGAGCACGAGCTGGGCGTCGACCCCGGCCTGGTCAAGGACGGCGTCGAGGCGCACCTGCAAAAGCTGCTGGCCGAGCACATCACCACCCTCGGCGAGGGCTGGCGGCTGGTCACCCGCGAGTACATGACGGCGATCGGTCCGGTCGACATCCTGGCCCGCGACGCCGACGAGCGCGCCGTCGCCATCGAGATCAAGCGCCGCGGCGACATCGACGGCGTCGAGCAGCTGACCCGCTACCTCGTCCTGATGAACCGGGACCCACTGCTCGCTCCCGTACGGGGAATCTTTGCGGCACAAGAGATCAAGCCCCAGGCCAGGACACTCGCACTCGACCGCGGCATCGAGTGCGTGACCCTGGACTACGACGCCCTGCGCGGACGCGACCCGGCCAACCCGACGCTGTTCTAGCCGCATGGACGACGAGACCCCCCGGACCACGGAGTCGACCGAACCTGCCGAGCCGGCAACCGACGCTGACGCGACGTTCTGGCGCTGGCGGCACGTGCGCACCTCGCCGGTGCTGCAGTTCCTCCAGCGGCACAGTGTCCGTCGGGCGCTGGCCATCGTCCTGGTCGCCCTGCTCGGCGCAGGCATCGGCGTCGTCCTCGCCGGGTCCGTGACCCACCAGGTCGGGCCGGTCGAGGCGACGTTCCGACTACGCCTCGGCGTCGGCCACGGGGGCACCAAGGTCAACGTCCCACCGCTGGGCAACATCGTTCTGCGCGACCACCGGGGCCCACTCAAGCTGCGGGTGAGCATCGACCAGGTTGACGTGGCCGCCGTACAGCAGCTGATCAGCAGTCCGCGCAGCACCGACAGCATCGGCGAGGGCCTTGCCTCGGACGTCAGGTCGGCGCTGACCCAGCTGGCGATCCGGAGCTCGGCCGCAGCGGTGGTCGGGGCGGTTGTCCTGACCCTGCTGGTGTTTCACCGGCCGAAACCGGCGCTGGGCGCAGCAGCGACGGCGCTGGTGCTGGTCGCCTGCTCTGGCGGTTACGCCGCCGGCACCTTCCGCTCCAGCGCGCTGAGCGAGCCGCGATTCTCGGGCCTGCTCGCGAGCGCCCCCGCCGCCATCGGCGACGTACGTGACATCTCGGCGCGGTTCACGGCCTACCGCGCCGAGCTGGCCAAGCTCGTGACGAACGTCACCAAGCTGTACGACGTCGCGTCGACGCTGCCGTCGTCGTTGCCCGCAGCCGACACGACTGCGGTGCTGTGGGTGTCGGACATCCACGACAACCCTGAGGCCTTCACCGTGATGCAGTCGCTGATCACGCAGTTCAGCGTCGCGGCAGTGGTCGACTCCGGCGATCTCAGCGATCACGGAACCGCCGCCGAGGACACGCTGTACGCGCCGATCGCTCACCTCGGCGTGCCCTACGTCTACGTCAAGGGCAACCACGACTCCGAGGAGCACACGGTGGCGACCGTACGGCGGATGAAGAACGTCACCGTCCTGGACAACAGCGCCGCAACGGTCGCCGGCATCACGTTCGCCGGCATCGGCGACCCGCGCTTCACACCGAACAAGACGGCCCAGCCGAGCAACGCGGACGAGGACAAGCTGCTCGCCGACTACGGCCGGCAGCTGGCCACGACCGTTCAGGACAGTCAGGCCGACGTGGCCGTCATTCATGACCCGGCGATGTCCGACCCGCTGTTCGGCTACGCGCCGCTGATCCTGGCCGGCCACCTCCACCATCGGGACGTGACGACGCAGGACGGCACGCTCATGCTCACGCAGGGATCCACCGGCGGGGCCGGCCTGCGCGGTCTCGAGGGGCAGGAACCGTTGCCGCTGGATGCGTCCATCCTCTACTTCGACGCCGGCACGCAGCGGCTCATCGCCTACGACGACGTCACCGTGGGAGGGCTGGGCCTGACCTCCGTACAGATCCAGCGCCACGCCGTCGACAGCGAGATCAAGGGCGGCACCGACCCCGTACCGCCGAGCCCGTCTGCCGTACCCTCGACCTCGAGCACTCCGTCCTCGGCAAGTCCATCAGTTCCGCGGTAATTTTGGCGGCCGGCCGTCTTGTCCCCTATGCTGAAGCGTCTCCGACGGCAGACGCCGGGGCTGGTGCGAGACACTCGCCTCATCGCCCTCATCGTCTAGTGGCCCAGGACACCGCCCTTTCAAGGCGGCAGCACGGGTTCGAATCCCGTTGGGGGCACGGTTCCACCCCGCACTCGTGGCGGGCGCGAAGGTCCTGTGGAGCAGCACGGAGTGCTCGCCGCCCTGTCAAGGCGGAGGTCGCGGGTTCAAATCCCGTCAGGACCGCTGGTCGATCCACCCCGGCCGGTTTTTCCCCGGCCGTACGACCGGGGCCAGGTAGCTCAGTCGGTACGAGCGCCCGCCTGAAAAGCGGGAGGTCGGCGGTTCGACCCCGCCCCTGGCCACCACCGCGGCAACAACAGCCCAGCAACCAGGCCTCCACCAGCGGAAACGCCGGTGGGGGCCTGCGTCACTCTTCCGGCCCCGGCCTTGGCCGCGACCGGGTGACCCGCCGGATGCTGAGGGGAAGCAGCACCCCGATCGCGGCCAGGATCAGCCACCAGACGCCGGCGTGCCCGTGGTGGGCGAGGACGTAGGTGATCGCAAGAGCCACGGCGACGCCGACAGCGACCCGCCAGTCGTCACCGATGACGAAGTCGTACCAGAAGGCCCCGAAGGCCCTGATCCGGCGCCCGATCATGAGATCGCCCCGGCCGACGATGGGACCCTGGTCCCCGACGCGGGTTCGTCAGGGGTACGGAAGACCCGCACCAGCGCCAGCGCAAAGACAGTGACCGCCGGGACGAGCCAGAGCAGGGCTGCGTCGTCGCCCGGCCACTGTGCCCCCGGCGCCCTCCGAACCCCAGAAGGCGCCGAAGGACGTGAGCATGACCCCGACCGCGAACTTCATCGTGTTCTCCGGGACGCGAGCCAGCGGGGCTCGGACCACGAATCCGACGGCAGCGACCGTGACCACGGCTGCGACAGCGGCCAGTGCCGCGAGCGGGATGTTGCCCTGGTTGCTGCCGAACGTCAGCGCGATGAACACGACCTCGAGCCCCTCCAGCACCACGCCCTTGAACGCGAGGGTGAAGGCGTACCAGTCGGGTACGAAGCGCCGCCGCTCGACCGGGGCGGTGCCTGCGGCGGCAAGCTGAGCCTGGAAGATCAGCGCTTCGTCGTGCAGAGCCTTGTGCCCGCTGGCGCGCAGGACGGCCTTGCGCAGCCACTGCAGGCCGAAGATCAGCAGCAAGCCACCGACGAAGAGCCGCAGCGCGCTCAGCGGGATGGCGGAGATCGCCGGACCGAGAACCGCCACCAGCGCTGCCAGCACGACCAGCCCGGCAGCGACGCCGGTCATCGCCGAGCGCCAGTCCCGCGCCGTACCGGCAGCCAGGACGATCGTCAGCGCCTCGACAGCCTCCACCGCGCACGCCAGGAACACGGCGACGAACAGGGCGGATCCGCTCATCGCTTGTTCCCTCCGACGGGGTCCTCTTCCGGGGTCGCCTCATCGTGCTGCTCGCGCTTGCGAAAATGCCAGACGCCGAGCGCCAGCAGGATGAGCACCACCGCGACGATGGTCGCGGACGTGCCCACGGTCTTGGCAACCCGCTGGTAGGAGTTCCCGGCGAGGTAGCCGAGCAGCACGAACCCGACCCCCCACACGACGCCGCCGGCCGCGTTGTAGACGAGGAACGTGAGGTACGGCATGCGGGCAGTGCCGGCCAGCGCTGGCATGACGGCTCGGAAGAACGCGATGAACCGGCCGAGGAACACCGCAGCACCACCGCGGCGACGCAAGAACTCCTGCGCCGCCAGGATCCGGTCCCGTCTCCCGTCCAGGATCCGGTGCTGCAGGGCACGGCCGCCGAGGTGCCGCCCGACCTCGTAGCCGACGGTGTCTCCGAGCACTGCGGCCAGGACAACGAGCGCGGCCAGGACCTCGACGTTGACCCGGCCCCGGCTGGCCAGCACCCCACCCAGGATCGCGGCAGTCTCGCCGGGGATCACGAAGCCGACGAACAACGCGTCCTCGGCGAACACCAGCGCGGGGACCACGAGGTAGACCAGCATGGGGTCAAGGTTGAGGATGCGGTCGACCAGGTTGGTCACGGACGAGCCTCGTTCCGCCGAGAATTGTTCACCGGTCAGGCGAATTGCACCACGCCAGAGGTGCCGACGGCGAGGCAGTGGATCGCGAACCTGTGTCAGCCATGCCCACTGCGGAGACCTTTCCCCCGGAAACGGTGGAGGAGTTACCGCACAGTCCCGGTCGCCGCCGCTACCGCGCGCGTGAAGATGGCCAGCGGCTTCTCGCTGATGAGGACGAAGCGCACCAGCTCCACCCGGGTTTCCGCCGCAGCCACCGCGCGCGCCGCGATGCCAGCGGCGTCGACCATCGGCCAGCCGTAGGCGCCGGTGGAGATGGCCGGAAATGCCACCGAGCGCGCGCCGAGCTCGTCGGCCACCGCCAGCGATGCGGCGTAGGCCATGGCAAGGACCTCGGACCGATCGTGTACGGGGTCGTACACCGGTCCCACGGTGTGGATCACCCAACGCGCTGGCAGCTCACCGGCCACCGTGGCGACCGCCTGACCCGCCGGCAGTCCGTTCGGCAGCGTCGTCGCGCGCAGCTCGCGGCAGGCGTGCAGCACTGCCGGCCCACCTCGCCGGTGGATGGCTCCGTCCACGCCCCCACCGCCGAGCAGGGTGGAGTTGGCGGCATTCACCACAGCATCGACGACCTGCGCCGTGATGTCGCCCGCGTACGACCTCGATCCGCATCCGGCTCCCCTCGCGCGACGCCCCGCAGGTGCCTGGTGCCCCATTGTCGGCCCGCCCACGCGAGAATGGTCCGGTGGCGGGCAGGCCGTGGTGGCACAGCAGGCGCTCCGCCCTGGTCCGCCTGCTCGCGGCGGCGGCGGTGTGCGCGCTGTTGATCGTCGTGACCTACCTGGTCTTCGTCCGCACGACCCGCGGCCAGTGGGTCGACGATGCGGCGCTGCGCGGCACCACCATCGGCCGGCGGCACATCATCAACCCGGTCCACAACATCCTCGACCTGATCTCGGTCACCGCCCTCGGCGTTGCCACGATCACCCTCGCCGTCGTCGCGTTCCTGCGCCGGCGCCCGATCCTCGCCCTGCTGGCGGTCACCCTGGTCGTGGGCAGCAACGTCACCACCGAGGTGATCAAGTACCAGCTCTTCAGCCGGCCGCTGCTGGACCCGGCCGACGGGCTCGCGTTCAACACGCTCCCGAGCGGTCACACCACGGTCGCGCTGTCCGTCGGCCTCGCCATGGCGCTGGTGGCGCCGGCCCGGATGCGGGGCACGTTCGCGGTGGTGGGCGCGGTCTACGGCGCAGCCACCGGCATCGCGACCATGTCCGCCGGCTGGCACCGGCCGAGCGACGTCGTCGCGGGGTGCTTCGTCGTGGCCATGTGGGTCGCCCTGGTCGGAGCCGCCGCCATCGTGATCCGCCCCCAGCCGCACCCCGACCCGGACCCGGAGCCGGACGACAGCGCGTACATCCTCGCCGTCACCTTCTTCAGCATCGTCGCTGCCATCTTGCTGGCGGCCGGTACGGCGGCGCTGCTGATCACCGCGTTCAGCGTGCCGGAGCCGACCAGCCGCCCGCGCCTGTTCCTCGCGTATGCCGGCGGTGCCTGTGCGGTGGCCGGCGCCGCCCTGGCCACCATGACCGGGCTGCTCGTCGTGGCGCGCCGCTGCCGTACCGAGGAGGTCGACCTGCCGGTCGTGCGTACCGAGGGCTGAGTCCCGAGCCTGAGCAACAACTCAATCTTCAGGTTGACCGGTTAGGGTCCATTGGTCGCTTCTTCGAATGAAAGCCTGAGGTCGCCTCGTGCGCCGTTTCCCCGTCGTGCTCGCCAGTTCGCTCGCGCTCGTTGTGGCGCTCACCGGCTGCTCGGACAGCAGCACCTCCTCCAAGGCCTCGAACACCTCGGCCACGACCACCACCGGTGCGGCCGCGACCACGGCACCAGCGGCCTCCGGCTCAGCGGCGACCACCACCGGCCCGGCCCTCCCTGCCGGCACCGAGCTGCCGACGGCGACGGGCAGCTTCGGCGACAAGCCGACGCTGACCTTCCCGAAGACGACCGGCGCGCCGACCACGGTCCAGACCAAGGTGCTGCACCAGGGCACCGGCCCGGTCGTCGCCAAGAATGACCTGCTGGTCGCGGCCTACCTCGGCCAGATCTGGAACGGCAAGGTCTTCGACAACTCCTACGACCGCAAGGCCCCGACCGGCTTCACCATCGGCGCCGGCAAGGTCATCCCCGGCTGGGACTCGACCCTGGTCGGCCAGAAGGTCGGCACCCGCATCCTGGTGTCGATCCCGCCGGCCGCAGGGCTACGGCGGCGTCCGGCCAGCCTCAGGCCGGCATCTCCGGTACGGACACCCTCGTCTTCGTCGTCGACATCATCGGCACGTACAACAAGACCGCCAGTGCTGACGCCAAGGGCACGACAACCCCGGTGCCCGCGAGCACCGGGGTCTCCGTCACCGGCGCCCTCACCGGTGCGCCGACCGTGACGATCCTCAAGGGCGGCAAGGCGCCGACCAAGCAGTCGATCACCGTGATCTCCAAGGGCACCGGCAAGCCGGTCGTCGCCGGCACGGTCGTGGTGCAGTACGTCGCCGCGTCCTGGGCCGGTCAGACCATCGACTCCACCTGGACCACCGGCTCTCCCGAGGCGTTCCCGGTCGGCAACGCCTCCAGCCCCTCGGTCTTCGACCAGCTCATCGGCGTGCCGGTCGGCAGCCGCGTGCTGCTGCTGATCCCGTCCCAGACCGGTCAGACCAGCGCGAGCGCGAGCCCGACCACCGAGCCGGCCGTTGCCGTGGCCGTCGACATCGTGGCGCAGTACCCGCAACGCCGCCTGATCCGTCAGGAAGACGAGGGCAGAACGCCGTCGGCAATGGCGCTGGTGACAGCGGCGTAGTCGGCGGCGTTCTGCCTCGCGTAGGCTGCCGCGAACTCCGCGATCGCACGGTCGAACCCGTGGCCCTTGCCCATGTACTCGCTGATCGAGGCCGCGTCTCCGGTACGGGCGTGCGCCCTGGCGAGGACCCACGCACACAGTCCGGAGTAGCGGGTCACCGTACCCAGGTCCATCCGGGTCGGGTCGAAGGAACCCTTGACGTCCCAGAGCTGGCGCACGTAGTAGTGCCGGCCTGAGTCCGCAGCCGTGGCGAAGCCGAGGAAGACGTCGGGCGCCGACTGGATCGTGCGCTGGCCGGCGACAACCCGCTGGCCGTGGTGCCCGACCGCTGATCGGCCGAGATAGGACTCGAGCACGGACGGCCCCGCCTCCCTGAGCTGCAGGATCAGCGGGTCGCTGGGGGGGTGGTGCGGTCCCTCCAGAAGCGCTATCCAGCGCCGGGCTCCGACGTTGCCGACCGTCACTGGCTTGCTCGCGACGTCGATCAGGGTGAACTTGTCGAACAACGCGCGGTGGGCGTCCGACAGGGATCGCTTGTAGCTCGCGATGACGGCGTCGACCTCGTAGCGGTCGGCACCTCCGGCTTCGACGGGCACCAGGACCGGCGGGTCGGCCACGAACCGACGATGACCGTCGACCACCGCGGTCAGCTTGTTGAAGGCGCCGAGGTGATTCTTACGGCGCGACTTGTCGAGGTCGCGCAACATCGAGGCTCGCGCCGACTTGGGCATCACTCCGACCAGGTCCGCGACGCTGATCCGCGCGTACCAGATGTCGAGCGTGCGCCAGCCGGCGAACTCCGCGACCTGGTGCCGGTAGGTCGCGACGACACCGGTCACGATGTCGGCCCTGGCCTTGCGGGGCACGCCACCGTCGCGCAGGACCACCTCGATGCTGACCGCCAACCGCTTGAGGTCCCACTCGAACGGGGCTGGCAACGTCTCGTCGAAGTCGTTGAGGTCAAAGACAATGTTGCGTTCGGGCGTCGAGAAGATGCCGAAGTTGTTGATGTGCGCGTCACCGCTGGCCTGCACCCGGATGCCGGCGTTGGGCGTCTGTGCAAGGTCGGCCGCCATCAAGTTCGCGGACCCGCGAAGGTAGGCCGCGGGGCTCGTCGCCATCCGGCCGTTGCGCAACCTGATCAGGTCGTTCAGCTTGTCGTCTTCGTTGGCGAGCAGCACCTTGACCGGGTCCGGCCGGTCCGGGCTGGGCATCCAGTGGGCGTGCGCGGACCGCGGCACCGACCTGCGGTGCTCGCTGTTCGTACCCCTGGTGTTTGCAACGTGTTCGGCGGCCATCCACCTACGTTACCGCTCCCCAGCAGGCTGAACGGGAGGTTCGCGTGCAGCCTCAGCCGAAGCGCCCATGCACGTAGTCCTCGGTCCGCGGGTCGGTAGGCGACTCGAACAGCTCCTTGGTCGGCCCGGCTTCGACGATGACGCCGGGCGTCTCGTGGTCGGCCAGAAAGAAGGCGCAGAAGTCGGAGACCCGTTGGGCCTGGTGCATGTTGTGGGTCACGATCACGATCGTCACCTCTGCCGAGATCTCGGCGATGGTCTCCTCGACCCGACCGGTCGACGTGGGGTCCAGGGCCGAGCACGGCTCGTCCATCAGCAGCACTCGCGGCCGGACCGCCAGCGACCGGGCGATGCACAGGCGCTGCTGCTGGCCGCCGGACAGCGCACCCCCCGGCTGGCGCAGCCGACCCTTCACCTCGGACCACAGACCGGCCCTGGTCAACGACTCCTCCACCAGAGCATCGCGCTCGGCCGACGTACTCTTCATGCCTACCAGGCGAAGTCCCGCCACCACGTTGTCGTAGACCGTCATCGCCGGGAACGGGTTGGGCCGCTGGAAGACCATGCCCACCTGCTTGCGGGCATCCGCCAGGGTCAGGCCCGGCGCATAGATGTCCCTGCCGTCGAGCAGGACCTCGCCGCCGAAGGTGGCCGTCGGTACGAGCTCGTGCATCCGGTTCAGCGTGCGCAGGAAGGTCGACTTGCCGCACCCGGACGGTCCGATCAGTGCCGTCACCCGTCCGGCCGGCATCGTCAGCGACACCCGCTCGAGCACCTTGTGACTGCCGAACCAGGCACTGACGTCGTGGGCACCGACCTCGGCCGCGCCCGGCCCGTACGACCGTTCGACGTCGCCGAACATCACGTTCCCAGCAGCAGCGGTCATCCTCGTCTCCTCACATCAGGTTGGGCAGCAGCTGCGCTGCCCGGTCGGCAACGGTCACACCCAGCACGATCAGGAGCGGCAGCCCCACGATCCAGGTCTCCCAGCGACCCCAGCGCAGCCGAGCCCACGCAACGGCCACAGCGGCGATCAGCAGCGCCTGCGCCCAGAGCACCAGCACGAACAACGCCGAGCTGTCCCCGTGCAGCGCCCGTTCGGAGCCGGCCAACCGCGGAATACCAGCAGGGACCGGCCCGGAGTCGAACTCCTGCGAGGTGAGCTTGGCGTCCACCCGGACGACCCCGGTCGGGCGCAACGGCGGCCCGGCAGCCGTGACCAGGACCAGCCGGCTCGCCCCCTCGACGAGCGGCGGGTTCGGGTCGTGGCCACGGCGCACGTCCATCACCGCGAACGTGCTGGTGCCCAGACCGGAGGTCACGATGATCTTTGCCCCGGGACGCAGCCCGGAGATGCCACTGAACGGGCCGCCGTACGCAGCCCTGCGCCCCATCACCTCACTGATGCCCGCCTGGCCGGGCAGGGCGCTCGTGCGCAGATGCCCAGCGCCCCTCATGAGGACGCCGGAGGTCGTGCCCTCGAGCACAACCTCCTTCAGCCCGAGCTGCGGGATCTCCAGCAGGGCAACGGGAGTACCCGGCGCCAGCAGCACGCCGTTGTAGTCCGTCGGCCCGACCGGAGCGACTCCGTTGGCCAGTGCCAGCCGCAGGTCGGCGTAGGCGATCTTCTGGTCCCGGTTCTGGTGCAGCGCGCCGACGAAGGTCAGGTCGACCAGAAAGCCCAGCAACAGCACGGCGACGATGGACAGCGCAGCGCCGTAGATGGCCAGTGCAGGCGACACGGGGGCCCGGACCCGGCCCGCTTCGGGCGCTGGGTCCGGAGCCTCCGTGACAACCGGTTCCGCTGCGGGAACCGAGGTTTCCGTCACGCAATCCTCACGGCGGCTGTGACAGCGGTGCCGGGCAGCCAACCCTTGCGGCTGACGGTGACCTTCACCGAGACGCTCTTGTGTCGGTCGGCCGTCGGCACGACAAAGGTCGCCTTGGTCGCACCCTTGATGGCCTTTCCGTTGAGCAGCCACTGGTAGGCGACCGCCGTCTGGACCGGAGTCCACTTGCCTGGCACGGCCGCCAGCCTCTTGCCAGCCTTGGCAACACCGCTGACGCGTGGCTTGACCAGGGCCCGCAGAGCGGTACCGGGGCCGACGTGCACCACGGCATTGAGCACAGTTGCAGCTCCCCCGACGACCGCCGTCGTACGGCAGACGATGGTCTTGCCGTAGTCAGCGTCCGGGATGGTCAGGAAGCCGGCGGCCGAGGCCTTGCCGTTGATCACCCAGCTCGCCTTCCCGATCACATTGCCGAAAGTGGCTGCCCGGCAACCGATCCGGGTACCGACCGGCACGGTAAGGCCGGCCCCGACCTTGACCGCACCCACCACGGCGGCCGGCAGAGAGCCGGCGATGGCGACGTGCTTCACCTTCGCGGTTGCCGAACCCACAACCGGGGCGGTTGCTGCCCTGCCGTCCGCGTAGCCGGCCCTGTGCGTCGTCAGCAGCGCCGAGATCTTGTGCCCCTTGTTCGCGCCCCTGACCACGTAGAACGTGCCCACGGCTCCGGCGACCGGCTTGCCGTCAACCCGCCACTGAACCGCCCGCGATGTGTACGCGGGACTCCACGCACCGGGGGCGAGGACCAGCTTGGTGCCCACCTTGCCGGTCCCGACCAGCGACGGCGGTACGACCGCGTGCAGCGGCCCGCCGAGAACGACGGAGATGGCAGGACCTGAAGCGGTAGCCACGATGTGACCCACCTGGGCTGCGGTCAGGATGTAGGCGCTGGCGTGCGCGGAAACCACGGCACCGTCCCTGGTCCAGGCAGCCGCCGGGGAGGTCCGTACGACCGTTCCGACCGGCAGGGTGATCACGGCCGCACTCTCACTGACCCGGTACGTCACCGGGGCGGAGGTGGCCTTGTCGCCGCCCGTCGGCGTGAACTCCGCCGTCAGGATGTGCGGCCCCGCGGCGAGGCTGGACGTGCTCAGGCTCGCGACACTCTTGGTCGGGGCCGCGGAGCCCAGAAGCGTTGCGCCATCGAAGAACTTGACCGATCCCGCGGTGTTGGCCGGTGTCACCGCCGCCGTGAGCTTGACCGTCTGACCGAGAGTGCCGGCGCTGGCCGAGAGCGAGAGCTTGGCCGACGACGGCCCACCAGCGAGGACGTAGTGCTTCTTCGAGGTGAAGTTGATGGCCCCGGAGAAGTAGCCGAAGTCCGTGGTGCCCAGGTGCGGCCGGCACAGCATCCAGATGTTGTAGATGCCGGCCAGGGTTGCCGGTGGAACCTGCTGCGCCGCAAAGGAACCCATCGTGTCCGAGAACGGGATGTCGTAGCCGCCCGTCGTCGGGTCGATCGGGTAGATCGAGAGGTCGTTGTTGGGGCTGACATTCTGACCGCTGGCCGGGAACCCGTGCCCGAATACCCGGAGCTGCCCGCGAGTGCCGCCGGGGCACAGGCCGGGGGTTGCAATGTCGATCGGCGTCGTGTCCGAGCCCGTTGACGGCATGATCGTCAGGAATCCGGGCAGCTTGGGCCCGAACGTCTCAGCCCTGGCTGCCGTCGCCAGCGCGGGAATCCCGATCGAGAGTGCGGCCGCAACCGCGACTGTGCGCGCGAGCAGTCGGCGTATTCCCAGGTTCATGACAGACCTTTCCTTGGTTTCGGCGATGCGTACGGTGCGGTCGGGAGGGTGTGACATCAGAAGCCGTCCCGCATGCGCAGACGACGGCGGCGTGCGGCCGAAGCCACGAGAACGCCCACCGTGCTTGCGACGGCGGCCAGGACGAGCAGCCACCACGCGTCATGGCTCGGCGCACGGTCTGCCGCGGGATCCACCGCGACTGCGGCGGCCGATGAAGCGGCAGTGTCGGACGTCGGCGCCCCAGCTGACCGACGGGGCGGCGTCGTCGGCTTGGGCTTTGCCCGGCCAGCAGCGCTTCCGGAGTGCACAGCTGGGGCAGCCGTTCCTCGCGCGCTGGGGGTGCGTACGGAGGAGGTCGGGTGAACCGTTGCCCTCGGGGACGGTGACGGCGGACGCGCGGTGTGCGTGCTTCGTGCGGCAGTGGTCCGGCCCGGAGCGACCGCCACCGGCGCGGCCTTCACGCCGTCAGTGAAGTGCGTCCCGGAGCCGAAGGTCAGTGCCCCGGTGAACGTGCCGAACGTGCCCCGGCCGTACTTCTGCGTGCATACGAGGGTGAACTGGTAGCGGCCGGACAACGTCACCGGGGGTGTCTGCTCCGCGGCGAAGTTCTGCAGAGTGTCCTGGAACGGCACCGTGTAGCCGCCAGAGCTCGGGTCGACCGGATAGATCTCGGCCCGCTGGTTGGGTGCCACGTTCTGTCCGACGGACGGGAAGCCGGGGCCGGTTACCCGTACCAGGACGTTGGTCGCCCGGCTGTCGCGGCAGCGGCCCGAGCTCACCACCGACAGCGGCGTGGCGCTGTTGCCGGCATGCGGCTCGAAGCTGAGCCGGCCGGTGGTAGCCGCACGGCTCGGTGCTGCGAGGACGCCCATCAGCGTCCAGGCAGCAACCGCGAGAACCAGGGCCGCCGCGACCGGGTGGAGACGACCGCGAGTCATGCCGCCTTCTTCTTGGTACGCCGGTTGCTCAGCGCCAGCGCCACTCCACCGATGACGGTCAGCACGCCGACCAGCACCAGCCACGGCTGATGCCCGCTGCTGGTGGCCGTGCTCTTGGCTACCGGCTTGGCGGCAACGGCTACCGGACTGGCCGTGGCTTGGCTGACGCTGCCCGGTCGGGGCGTGGCCGTCGACGTCGGCAACGGCGGTGCTGCCTGCGGAACGGGCGCGATCGTTGCCAGCACGGACTCGGGGATGTCGGGGTTGACCACGACGTAGCCATGATGGCCGTTGAACGTGATGGAACCCACGAAGTCGCCGAGGTCACCCAGCTTTGCGTTCATCCGGCACATGACGCGCAGCCGGTACTTTCCCTTGAGCGGCTGGGGGTCCGGTTGGTCGTTGGCGAAGTCCCGCAGGGTGTCGCTGATCGGCAGGACGACACCGCCTGTGGTCGTGTGCGCATAGATCGTCGTCGAGAGGTTGGGCACGATGTTCTCGCCGTCAGCGGTGAAACCCGGCCCGAAGATGGTCGCGATGACGTTGGTGCCCGCCGGGCAGGCGCCGGACGTGGTCAGCGTGAACGGGGTGAGGTCCGTGCCCGTTGCCGGCCGGACCGTGATGGTCCCGACCGTCGCCGCCGAGGCCGGCGGAATGATCGCGCTCGACGCAGCGAGCACACCGGCGGTGACGCTCAGTCGCAGCAGGAGGCTCACGGCTGGACACTCACGCTCGTACGCGGTGTTCCGGAGACCGGCGGACCGGCCTTGGGCCCGCGGCGTCGGGCCAACCTGAACAGCCCGAACCCGGCCAGAGCGATCAGCAGAATCAGAATTCCCAGCAGTGGCAGGGAAACCGCCCAGAAGCTGTTCGACGCCGTGACCGTCGTCAGCCGGCCGTCAATATCGCCCGGCAGCGGGAACGGCTCGACGTTGACCAGCACCTTCTCGCGGAACGCGGGCCGGACGCCATTCACGATGATCGCCTCGGCATGCTGGTTGTCCGGCAGCAGCTCGGCCACATCCGGCACGACTGCAGCCGCCGGGGCGCCAAAGGACCCGGTGACCTTCACGGACTGGTGCGCGCCCAGGCGCACGTTGCCGGGGTTGCGCACGACGTACGAGACCGTGACTTTGCCCTTGGCAAAGGGATTCCACCAGGTGCCGTGATACTTCGCGGTCAGCCCGGTCACCGCGAGGCGCGGGTCGAGCGGGCCCTGGATGCGGGCGTAGACACGCACACCGACCCGGTGGTCGACGGCGACCTTGTTGCCCTTCTTGTCCAGCTCGATCGTGCGCAGGGAGGCGACGATCCCGCCCACATGGTCACCAGGGGCAATCTTGGCCGGCACTCGCAGCGTGAACGGCACCACGACGGTGCGACGACCCGGAACCACGAGATGGGTCGACTTCAAGGTGATCCACGAGCCAACATCGACTGGTTTCTTGCTGGCAACCAACAGGTCGAAGCCGTCGCTGTCGGTGTTGAAGCCATCGCTGGCGTAAAGGCTGAGCGTCGCCGAGGTGTTGGCGTCGTTGGTGATTGCCACGAAGTCGGGCTGAACCGCGCCCGGCGTGGCAGAGTAGTCGAACCTCGAACGCGCATCGATCGGCGCTCTCAGCGTTGCGTGAGAAGGCTTGATCCCAAAGGTTTGTGGGGCTTGAGCGGTGTCCACTGCGGCCGCTCGCGCTGCCGTTGCCGGCAGCAGAAAAGCACAGGACAGAAGCGCCGTGACCGCGATGGCGGCGAAGGGCTTGCGTCCACGGACACGTGCAGCGAGCGTTGTGGTCATCGGAGCTGTTGATCCGTTCCTCGAGTGGCGCTTCGGACTGCAAGTGAGGCACCCGATGGGTGGAGCGAGCCGAGGCGGCCCGCTCCACCCACCGAGCTGTGGTGGTGGATCAGATTGCGGTGAGCGTGAGCGTTGCGGAGTAGGTTCCGGCCAGAACCGAGGTCGGAACGTTGAGCGTGAGGTCGGCACCCAGAACTGCGGTGCCGGTGCCCTTGAGGGGATCGGTCTTAGCCAGCTGACGCGACACCTTCAGGCCGTGGCCGTCGGTGCCGGGCAGGTCGGCAGTGACCGCGTCCGCCGGGTCGATCTTGCCGCCGACCTGCACCACCTGGCCGGGGCTGGAGTTGCCCAGGTTGGGTACCCAGCCGAGGTTGAAGCCGTTGATCGGCGTGGACGGGCTGGCAGCGCTGGTGAAGTCACTGACCTGACCACTGACGACCCAACCGGGGTTGCCGGCACGGGTGTCGGTAACCGTGACTGGGTTGATGGACCCGGCCGTGGTGAGGAACGTCGCGGTCGCGTTCAGAGCTGGCGCGGGCAGAACAACCGTGGTCGGGTCGGTGCTGATGGTGAGCGAGCCGGCCGCGATCGTGGTCTGGAGGTTGCCGGTCGCCTGCTGTCCGGCGAAGTGACTGACCGTGTACGCCTGCGAGGTCGAGGCAGACGGAGCGAAGGCCGCCGCGTCGCTCGGGGTGAACGCAGCGGTGAAGGAGTGCTGACCCTCACTGAAGGTCTGCGAGAGAGTAGCGGTGCCACCGGCTGATACGGTCACCGCGCCACCGACGTTGGTGCCGCCGTCAGCGAACTGCACGTGACCGGCAGCACCGTTCGGGCCGACCGTCGCCGTCAGCGTGACGGTGTCAGCGGACGTGGCGGACGCCGGACTGATCGACAGTGCGGTCGTCGTCGGCGTGGCCGGCGACTGGTTGACCGTGTAGACGATCGGCGTGGAGACCGAGTTGCCAACGTTTGCAGCGCTTCCGGTGAAGGCGGCGGTGACGCTGTGGCTGCCAGCGGTCGCGAAGCTCGTGTTGATCACGGCGTTGCCGGAGGCGTCAACGGCTGTCGGGCTGCCCACCGGCGTGACGCCGTCCAGGAGCTGAACGGTGCCGGTGGCACCGCCGGCCGGGGTGCTGCCGACGTGAACGGTGAAGGCCACCGGCACGCCGGTGTTGACCGGGCTCGCGGGGGAAGACGCGAGTGCGGTCGTGGTGGTGTAGTTGACCGCTGCGACCTTGGCCGCGAAGGTCGGGGAGCCACCAGCGTGCTGGCTGAACGTGATGACGCCGTCGAAGGAGCCGAAGGTCCCCGAGCCCAGGTGCGCCTTGCAGATCAACGAGACGTTGTAGTCACCGGACAGGGTCGCCGGCGGCGTCTGCTGCGACGCGAAGGACTGCATGGTGTCGGAGAACGGCACCAGGTAGCCACCGGTCACTGCGTCGGTGGGGAAGATGGTCTGGTCGTTGTTCGGGGTGACGTTCTGACCTGCGGCGGGGAAACCGGCGCCGGTCACGTTGACCTGAAGGTTGGTGCCGCCGGGGCAGGGGCCCGACGTGGTGACCAGCAACGGCGTCTGGTCAGTGCCGCTCGAGGGGGTGAAGGTCAGAGTTCCGACCGACGCGGCCTGGGAGGAGACTGCACCGATGGCCAGGCCGGCCACGGTGGACAGCGTCGCGATGCCGACGGCAACGGGGCGCAGGATTGAGCGCTTCATTGTCTTCCTTTGGTTTGTGGGGCGAAAAAGTGTGAGGGCAGTAGCACTAGCTGTGGTTGCTGGTGCTGCCGCAGTTCGGGTTCACGCCGAAGCCGTACCGCAGGATGCTGGCGGTGTCGGCGCAGATGAGCGAGCCGCCGCCGACGAAGACCGTGCTGTACGGAGCCGTACCGATCTGGCTGGTCGGGATGACGTTGTAGACGTCACGCTTGATCGCGAAGTTGCCGTTGGTGAGCTGCGGCGCGGTGCCGTCGATAACACCGAGGACGGCCTTGCCGCGACGGTCAGCGATCAGGCCGCTCGCCTGGGAGTTGAACTGGCCGATCGAGAACGGCTCGATGGACTTGGCGTCGAGGGCGGTTCCGGTGTGCTCCTCGATGACGTTGCCGTTCTTCGTGCCGTTGATGATGCAGGGGTAGGCGTTGGCGACCACGTCAGCGTCGGTGATGCCCATCTGCGCCTCCCAGTAGCTCCGGGTGCCGGAGCCGGCCTGCGGCAGGATCGGCGTGACGTCGAAGTTCGGGGCAGTGCCAACGACCGAGGGGTCGCAGTGGTAGATGGCCTGGAGGTCGGCAAGGGAGAAGTTGCGACCCAGGGTGCTGTCGCTCGTGACCGCGAAGCTGACCGCGTCCACGGCGAACGGGACGTAGGTCAGGCTCGGCGAGGACGCGGCCACGTTGAGGCTCGAGGAGCGGGCCCACTGAAGGCAGCCGT
Organism: uncultured Actinomycetota bacterium; assembly: GCA_963797535.1. Lineage (GTDB taxonomy): Bacteria > Actinomycetota > Actinomycetes > JAWWOL01 > JAWWOL01 > JAWWOL01. Next base: position 389,409 of record CAWCPQ010000005.1, read on the forward strand.
CACCGGCTCCGCCGTTGGCGCTGAGGGAGTTCAGCAGCGCGGTGCGGCCAGCACCCGAGCCGTTCGGGCGGTTCAGGGTGCAACCCGGCTTGGTGGTGATGGTGGCCGAGCCGGTCGCGTTGAACGACCCGAGCTGCTTGACGCCACCGATCTGCACATCGTTCGCAAGCTGGTTCATCACGTCCTGGGTCGTGTCCGACCCCACGCCGTTGAGTGCCCTCGGGCTGGGGGCGCCCGACGGTTCGGCTTGGGCAGCGCCCATGCCGAGGAGGCTGATGACCAGCCCCGCGCCGATGGCTCCTACGGCCAAGCGGTTCTTGGAGATCACAGCTGTTCCTTTCGGTGGAAAGAGATCGCGGGCGATTGGCCCTCGATGGAGACAAGCGGAGCACCCGCAGGATCGAGGCGCCGCGAGGAGCGTGCTACACCCGGCCAGCCCATAGGGTTGAACCGGAGTGCGCGCTGGATGTACGGGAAACCAACAGTTGTGCGCAATGCCCCGGGACGGTCGGAGCTGCGCCGAATCACCGAGAACTCCTGTTGCTCAGGCGGATCAGGAGCGGTCCGCTGAACGCACATAGCGCGCCGACGACGAAGATGATGAGCAGGATGTAGCGCCCCGTGCCCGGAGCAACCGGTTGAGTCGCCACGGCGACGAGCTTTACCGTCTCCGGTGTCGCGGTCGCCGTCGGCTTCGGTGCGGTGCGCACGATGACGGCGGTCTTTGTTGGTCCGGCGTTAACCGTGGACGTGGGCAGCTGGGTGGGTGAAGTGGAATCGGGTTGGGAGCCATTGCCCGAAGAGCTGCCGTCATTTCCGGTTGACGTCGTGCCGTCGTTGCCGGAGAAGTCGTTGCCGGAGAAGTCGTTGCCGCCGGCCGGAGCTGTCGTCGGCGGCGTCGTCGTCGGCTTCGGCGGCGCCGTAGTGGGAGTCGGAGTCGGAGTCGCTGTGACGATCGGTGCCGTCAACGAGACCGCCATCTGCTGAGCCTGTTTGGACAGTGCCGCCGTCAACGGCAGATAGCCGTACGGCAACTGCCCGGCGTCCAGGCCTGGAACCTGTCCGGCAGTCACGGCGTAGCTCACGAACGTCCTCAGGGACTTCCGGGACGCAGGGGTCAACGCCGCGGGAACCGTTGCTGCATAGGTGATCGAGGTCAGCGGATAGGCACCGGCGGAGTGCGTGGTGGGGTTGGGGGAAAGCACGCCCTTTACTGCGCTGGGCTTCATCGCCGCCAGCCCGGCACCGAGACCGCCTGCCGTCGGAGCCACGAACTTGCCTGCGGCGTTGAGCAAGTGAGCCACCGGCAGCGAGTAGCGAGCTGCCGTCGCCGCATCGGTGAAGGCCATGACCGAGCGCTTCCCGCTCAACTGGGTCGGGACCTTCTTGTACGCCGGTGGGATTGCCGTCGGGTCCCAGAAGGCCCGCGACAACGTGTCGCCGCGCGCTGCCGATCGGGCAGCATCGTGCATGTCGTTGGCGTAGGGCCGACTGTCCAGCGTGCACAGCCGGGTCTGGCCGGCGATGGTCGGCGGCTGGCAGTACTGATCGTTCTTCGGGAAGTCGTTGGGCGCGCCATGGTCGGCGATCCCCTTGTAGACAGGGTTGACTTTCATCCCCCAGGGATCCGCGGCGCCGTGCAGGAAGGCCCTGGCATCCTTGTCGGCGTTGATCCAGGTCCAGAGCTCCTTGATGGCGTCAGAGGACGTGAACGGCATCAGCACGTCGGCGAGCGAGGCTTCGGCCAGCCCGGCGAGACCGGGGTTGACCTTGACGAAGTCGGGATCGGACACCAGGTTGGGCTGGTTCTTTGCCACCTTGGGGTTCAAGGCCGGCGAAGCCAGCCGATAGGACTGGGTGATCAGCTTGGCCACGATCCTGGGCGTCAAGTTGATGGCCGGCACTCGCGTGCCGTTCCTGGCTTTCAGGGCCGCGGGAGACCCGCGATAGGTGGCCACGTCGACGTTGAACGCAATGACCGCCCCGGAGATCGCGACCGGGGCGTAGGCAATCTTGGTGCCCTTCGGCACGAGCCCCGGCGGCTCGGGAGCGCCGACGAACTCCAGCCCCGGGTCGGCGGTCAGCAGCTTGGCGCGAGCGGTGTCATCGGAGACCGGCGTGAAACCGTAGGCCGTGCCGGTGCGGGTGCACAGCGTTGGCTGCCACCGACCGACGGCTTCCTGCGCCATCTCCTGGCCGAGAGTCCGCTCCTCGTCCGCCCCGAGCGGGCACAGCAGACCGACCGGTTCGAACTGCAGAGGCACCACGATCCGCTGTGCCCAGTTGGTGGCGCTGAGCGGTGACGTGACCAGGCCGTAGCCCTGCTCCGTGTAGGGGTGGCCGTTCACCTCGGTCTCGCCGCGCGGCACGATGACCAGCCAGCAGGAGCGGCCGACAGTGTGCCCGGCCTTCTTGAGCTGCTCGCCGCAGCCGAGTCCAGGCGCCTCCCGCGTGGTCTGCGTCTCGAAGAAGACCTTGCCGGTGCCGTCCGCCTGCGTCTTGCCGAAGGGGACCTCGTTGGTCGTCTGGATGCCGTAGAACTGCCCGGGGCTGTTGTCGGCGCCAGGACCGGTGTTGGGGTGCACCGGCGCGAAGGGGACGTCGGCGTTGGGATTGTCCTTGGTGGGTAACAACTTTTCCGCCGGGTCGATAATCGCACTGCCCGCGTAGACCTCACGCGTGGGTTGCAGGCTCGGCAGGGCGTCCACCGTGCCGGACAGAGCGCCGAACTCGCACTGCGTGCGGTCCGGGCCGGAGGGACTGTCCCCCCAGCACTGCATGATCTGCAAGTAGTTGGCCTGCGAACCGCCGTCCGGCAGCGTCGGTGCGGCACCGTGCCAGTCCACTTCGACGATCTGGTCGATCAGGTGCCTGGTCTGGCTGACGGAAACCTTCAGCGACGAGAACGGCCCACTGCCGGAAACCGTCACGGCCGAGCTCGCCGGGGCAGCAGCCGTCGCGGCAGCCGTCGGCCCGAGAGTGCCCGGCAGTACGGCAATCGCCGTGGCGGCCACGAGGCAGGCGACTCCGAGGTGCATCCTGAGCTTGCGCATCGACGGCCTCATGATGGCGGCGTCCGCGACAGCCGCCGGGAGATGATCGGCGGCCCTACGACCAGGCCGACGAAGATGAGTACGGCGAAGACCATCAACGTGTCGTCGACCGTCCAGCCGGTCGAGCCGGCCAACGTCACCGGGACCGCGGTGACCGCGCCGCCGGCGATGGATCCGTCGTTCTGCTGGTCCGCGGACAGGCCCGATTGCTCCGGATCGATGGCCTTCGGGTTCACCGCGATGACGTGCGTCTTGCCAACTTTGGTGGTGCCGGTCGCCCCCGCCCCGGCGGGGGCGTTGGCCGTGGTCCCGGTGTTCGCTTTGCCACTGCCACTGCCACCGTTGGTATTTCCGCTTCCGCTTCCGCCGGACCCGGACGAAGTGTTGGCGTTGGATCCGCCGCCGTTGCCGGTTCCGTTACCGCTGCCGCTTCCGCTGTTGCCACTTCCGTTACTGCCACTTCCGTTACTGCTGCCGCTTCCGTTGCCGTTCCCTTGCGTACCGGTGGTCGTCTGCCCGCCGGTGACCGGAGTAGCGGTCGTGGCGCCACCCGTGGGGTTCGGGCACATCGTGACGCCCACCTTGTCGCACGCCAGCGGCAGTGCCGCCGTCTTGGCCAGCAGGTTCGCACCGCTCGGGGTGAACGTCGGGTTGTGACACTGGGCAATGTTGGTGTTCTCGACCGCCACGCCGGGAATCTTGGTGACCTGGTGCAAGGCTGCTTGGACCAGGTTGATCGGCAACGGTGAGTACCCGATCTCGCCGACCGTCTGCTGTCCTTGACACAAGAAGTAGTAGGCGAACCTGCCCAGGGTGAAGCCCTTGTTCTTGTTCATCGGGTAGTCAAGGCTGGTCGGGATGATCATGTAGCTGTAGCTGGACAGCGGGTAGGTACGTGGATCCCTGCTGGTGTAGACGTTGTCGAGCTTCTGGGTGAGGTACAGCGGTGACGTGGGATCGGAGTTGATCAGCGCACTTTGCAGGGCGACGGCGACGTTGCCCGGAGTCGGCTGGGTGTAGTAGCCGGCAGCATTGAGGATCTTGGCCACCGGGTAGTTCGCATACTTCGCGTACGAGAACTCGACGTAGCCGATGGTTCCCTCGCCACCGCGGTCCTTGACCTCGCCAGCGACACTCGAGGATTGCGTCTCGGCGATGTAGCCGAGACCCGGCACCTGCGGGAACTCCGAGGTCTCCCCGCACGGGGCGCTTCGACCGGCCCGCTGGCAGTAGGCGTTCCACATGGCCGGGTAGGTCTTGCTCAGCCAGGTGGTGAACTGCGCCGTCGTACCGGAGTTGTCACCGCGCACTACTGGCACGATGCGCCTGGCGGGCAAGGTGATTCCGGGGTTGTCGGCAGCAATCGCCTTGTCCGACCAGTTGGTGATGTTCGCCGTGAAGATCTTGGCGAGCGTCTGCCCGGACAGCCGAAGGTTGGTGACCTGGTGACCGCCGATGGTCAGGTGGTACATGAACGAGGTGCCACCGGCCACGATCGGCATGTAGGCAAACTTGCGGTCGCTCGGCGGGTAGTCGGTGACGTGGTTGTCGGTCAGCCCGTACGGGATCTCCGACACACCGAAGTCCGTGGTCTTGTTCTTGAAGTCCGACCGGCCCAGGCCCGAACCGTTGGGGTTGAAGTCGACGTTCAGGCCGTACTGCTTCACGTCAGCGGCCCACAGCTGCATCGCGTTCGAGCTCCAGGTCGAGCCCGACCCCTGGATCGGGACCAGGGTGCCGTTGGTCGCAAACGCTGGATGAGCCGCCGAACCACCGACCGTCAGCACAAGTGCGACAAGCACGGCAGCGGTACGGGCGGTGTTACGACGAGCCCTGACCAGCAACGACACGGAACGCCTTTCCTGCTGAGCCGAGACTTTCGAGCGGTTCACGGCTGTTCCCCCTCTGGTGCGTCGAGCACGATCACGTGCGGAATCTCCGGGGTGGTCGCGGACTGCGCGGCATGCCGGGCCTCGAACTTGGCCAGCTCCTTCCGAGATGCTGCGGCGGCTCTCGCCTCCTGACGCTTGCTGAGATTTCCCGGGCCGCGGCCGCCGATCGTCCTGGCGATCGCGAACAGGACGAGCACCAGCACCAGCAGGGTGGCCGCGGCGCCGAAGCCGCGGATGATCAGGTCGGGCTGGGGAGACCGGGTCAGCTGCAGCACCACCAGGGGCAACGAGACCTGCGGACCTTCGAACGGGTTGACGTTGACGCGCGTCGTGTAGCCCGCCGTCAGCAGCACCGGCGAGGTCTCACCGATGCCCCGAGCAACGCCGAGAATGATGGCCGTGGTGAGACCCGACTTCGCCGTCGGCAGGGTGACCTGCCACAACGTCCGCCACTGCCCGGAGCCGAGGGCGAAGGAGGCTTCCTTCAAAGACCCTGGTACCAAGCGAATCACGACATCCGCGGCGCGAATGATGATGGGCAGCATCATCACGCTCAGGGCGAGGGAGGCCGCAAAGCCCGACTCCGGACCGTGAAAGGTGAGGATGTACGTCGCGTAGATGAACAAGCCGGCCACGATCGACGGCAACGCGGTCATTGCCTCTGCGACCGTACGCACCGTGCGGGAGAAGCGGCCCGGGATCTCGTTGAGGAAGACGGCGCAGGCGAGTCCCAGCGGCACGGTGATGAGCACGGCCAGAGTGATCATCTCGAGGGTGCCGATGACGGCGTGCTTGATGCCACCGACGCTGAGCGGATCGGTCGGCTTGGTGACGGAGAGATCCTGGCGGAAGAAGTTGGCGTGCCGGATTGCCGTGATGCCACGGGAGATCACGTAGACGATGACGCACGCCAGGGCACCCAGCAGCACGACTGCGAGGCTCTGCACGAGCACCGCCATGATCTTGTCCTTGGCGGCTGGCCCCGGTACGGAGATGCTGCAGAGCAGGGCGTAGTAGCCGATGAAGCTCAGCCAGGTCAGCAGCACGAAACCGAACGCGCCGGAGAACGGCAGCAGCACCGTGTACACCAGGGTCACCGTGCTGAGCGCCGCGATGAAGGCGCCGACCATGGCATAGGTGTCCTCGGGCCGCAACGTCGACGTGCGCCTGCGTACGCGTACCGGCGCCTCCACCGCTGCGGCCTTCTCGGCGGCTCCGGCCTCCGGCGTCTCGAGCGTGGTCGTCATGTCAGACCTCGCTTCCGGCGCCGGAGCGACTGCGCGCGATCACCGACGAGGCAAGGAAGTTGAGCCCCATCGTCAGCAGGAACAACGCAAGTCCGGCAGCGAAGAGCGCGGAGAGCCCGAACGGCGAGGCGCCGGGCGCGAGGGAGGCGATCGCCGAGGACACCGAGCTGCCGCCACTTTCGAGGATGTGCGGCTGCAGGACGAAGACGAGCGACACGATCATGTAGACAGCGATGGTTTCGCCGAGCGCGCGGCCCAGCCCGAGCATGGAGCCGCCGATGATGCCGCCTTTGCCGTACGGCAGGACGACGGAGCGAATCATGCCCCAGCGCGTCGCGCCGAGGGCATAGGCGCCCTCGCGCTCGCCGACCGGCGCCTGCGAGAACGCCTCCCGCATGATCGACGACGTGACCGGCGTCACCATGAGCGCGACCACGATGCCGGCGATGAACGACGACGAGGTGTAGACCGTGGGTGAGGACAACGGGTCGTGCGGATCGGCGCCGTTCACGTGGAAGAACGGGATCCAGCCGAGGTAGGTGACGATCCAGCGGGAGACGTCTGCCACGTGGTCGCGCAGAAGGTAGAAGCCCCACAGCCCGTAGACGATGCTGGGCACGGCCGCCATCAGGTCGACGATGCTGATCAGGCTTCGCTTGATCCGCCGGGGCGCGTACTCCGAGATGTACAGCGCCATGGCCAGCGCCAGCGGAACCGCGATCACGATGGCGATCGTGCCGATCAGGACCGTGCCGGTGATCAGTCCGAGAACCCCGAAATGGTTGATGTCGGGCTGCCATACCGACGTCGTCAGGAAGCGCAGCTTGGCCACCTTCAACGCCTGCCAACCCCGCAGCAGCAGGAACAGGCCGACGAAGCTGGTGATCAGCAGTACGGACAGGCCGGCGCTGCGCAGGACACCGCGGAAGATCTTGTCCGAGGCATCCAGCTCACCCACCACCACGCGCGGCTCGTCCGGCGGGAGCAACGTCTCCGTCGTCATGCCGACGTCGCCGGGTCGACCGCGATCGCCTGCTGCTGCGGGACTGTCAGGTCGATCCTTTGCAAGACACCCCCGGTGCGGCGGTGGCCGATGCTGGCGTGGGCCACGCCGGCACCCGGTGCGAATGCGATGAACTGACCGAGGTTGTACTGACACTCGCGCAGGCGCAGGTAGGACCGACCCGCGATCGCCACCGGCTCGCCGTCGAGCCTCAGCTGCCAGGTCCAGCGACCGGTGGCCTGCTCGGACCTCAGCTCCACCGTCGCGTCCGCAACTCGTTCCCGCACCCGCATCGCGGCCACGTGACAGGCGTCGAGCTCAGCGAACGGGACGGCACTGCGACCGAGCTCCCGGTTGTTGCCGCCGAGCAGTCGCCAGGAGACACCGGTGAGCCGGGTGAGCTCGCCCCGAGGTTCACCTCGACTGGCCTGAGCTCCGGACACGAACAGGAACCGCGGTACCGCCACCAACCCGACTTCCCTTCGACCATCTCCCGCACCGCTGCCGTTCGGTGAGCACACCGAAGAGCCGCACGCGGGGGCGAGACCCACCGGGGGAATGCGGTTCGGGTGTCACCTGTCGTACGGACGCGCCGACTCTGTCGGGGCCGGAAAGATTGCCGTTCACGGACGAGAGAACGACGAACGCCGGGAAGATGAACGATCGGTCGGATAGGGCTGGAACCGGACGCGCCCGGACGTCGGGAGTCGGTACGGTGAAGGCCGGGCACCGGGCCCTCGGGGAGGACAAGCACGTGACCGCACCAGGGTGGTCCCTCAGTCGTCGCGGTGCGGTCCGGCTCTGGTGTGCCGCGGCCGCGTTGCTCGTGGCGTGGATCGCCACCCCCGGCGCGGTGCCGCTCTATGACGGCATCGGCATTCCCGACGAGCCCTACCGCTATGTCAACCCGCCGGCCGGCTCGGCCAAGACGCCGCCGCCGAGCTCCATGAGCTTTTCCACACCGGCCGAGAACGGCACCAACCCCAAAGCGTTCTACGCCAGCACCAAGGAGGTCTCGGCGCAGTTCGGCGTGTTCGTGACCAAGCAAACCCTGCAGGGACCGACCACGACGAAGGTCCTGCGCATCACCGGCACCCCGGAGGCCGCACCCACGGCCAAGACGCCGTACGGGGTCATCGACGGCAACATCTTCAAGGTCACCCTGTGGGCCGACACGTCGCCGACTGCCACCTTGTCGGCGCAGGGCAAGGACAGCCTGGTCTACGCGATGCGGGCCACGTCAGCGAAGATCCCGGCGGTCACCTTCCTGTTCCGGCCGACGCCGAGCGCCGCCTGGGTGACCGTGCCGAACGAGCGCCTGGGCACCGACTCGTTCCAGGCCTACCTCCAGGGCAGCGGCGAGTACGCGCTGACGCCGGCCACGGCCAAGAGCAGCAGCTCAGGGCCGCGTACGATCGTCGTCGTGCTCATCGTCGCGGTCGTGGCGATGGCCGGCACCGTCGTTCTCATCCGGCTGAGCCGCCGCAAGTCCGCGCAGACGTGATCCGCGGCCGCAGCGTCGGCGGCCTGCTCACCGTCGCGCTGGCGCTGATCGGCTTCACCGCCGCCGTACTCGTCCGGGTCGCCATCGGCGGACGTGCGATCGCCGGGTCCCAGACCGCGGCCCTGGTCTTCGCCGGCGCGCTGGCGCTGCTCACGCTCGCCCTGGGGGGCGCCAGCCCCGCCTTCAGCCGCAAGGCGGTGCTGCTGGGCCTGGCGGGGGCCGCGGTGCTGTGCGTGCCGCCACTGATCGGTCACACCGTTCATCCCGGCGTACGTCCCCAGGGCAGCTATGCCCACTGGGCGCTGGTGGTGACGATCGTGGCGGTCGCGGAGGAAGCCTTCATGCGCGGCGCGGTCTACACCGCGGTCCGGGACTGGCGCGGCAAGTCCGACGACACCGCGGCCCTGATCGTCACGGCGGTCGCGTTCGCAGCGCTGCACCTGCCGCTGTACGGGTGGGGATCCGCACCGTTGGACCTGGCGGTGGGGCTGCTGCTCGGCGTCCTGCGCGAGCAGACCGGCGGCTGGGCGGCGCCGGCCATCACCCACGTCCTGGCCGACCTCGCCGGCTGGTGGCTGCGCTGAGTCAGCCGGCCTCGCGGTCGTTCTCTGCGCCGTCCTCGACCTCCGCGCACGGCGCTGGGTCGATCAGCTTGGTCATCGACTCGGAGACACCGCGCAGGTCGTCGCGGCCGAGCTTGTCCATCACGTGCTCACGCACACCGCGCAGGTGGGTCGGGTAGGCCTCGACCAGGCGAGCCATCCCGTACTCGGTCAGCTCGCAGTAGATCACCCTGGCGTCCGAGCCGCAGCGGCGACGAACGACGAGGCCGTCACGCTGGAGCTTGTCGACCAGTCGGGTCACCCCGCTCGCCGACAGCAGCGCCGCCTCGGACAGCTCGCTCATCCGCAGCGACCGGTCAGGTTCGCCGGAGAGCTTGACCAGCACCTCGTACGCCGGCAGCGAGAGCCCGTGCTCAGCGACCAGCTCGGCCTCGAGCCGCCGGACGATCGAGGCGTGGGCGCGCAGCAACGCTCGCCAGGCTGACATCTCGAGATCGTCGAGTGGCGCCTGGTCGCTCATCGGATCGGCCCGGAGCTGATCGTCCGGACGGGAAGGCTGCGCGGGGTTAGCGACCGGTGGGGAGCCATTGCGAGCCGTCCCACCACCAGTGGCCGTCCGGCGAGATGTGCGCGTCGGCCGGCACCACTGCTGTTGCCTGCTGCTGTGCGGGAACCCAGGCGTTGCCGTCCCACTCCCAGTGACCGTCCGGAGAGAGCTGACGCTGGGCCTGAACCGGCTGGACCGGCTCGGCCTCGATCACCGGCGCTGCTGCGGCCTGGGCCTCTGCGGGGACCCACTGACTGCCGTCCCACTCCCACAGGCCGTCCGGCGAGAGCTGGCGGGCCGGCGAAGGCTCGGGCTCCGGTTCGGGTTCGGGCTCGGGCTCCGGCTCCGGCGCGACGTAGGACTCGGCCGCCGTCTGCTCGGCGATGGCGCCGGCCGCGGCGGTGGTCGACACGTCGATCCACTTCTCGCCGTCCCACCAGTGCCGGCCGTCCGGGGACATCGGGTGGGCGTTGTCGACGTTGGGCACCACGCCGTCGCCGGCGGACAAGGTGCCCGGATCGGTGTAGCTGGTGGTGTCGCTCGCGTAGTCCACGGCGGGGGCGGTCTCGGTGGAGGCCTCCGGCCCGGCGTCGACGGGGTCGGTGGCTGCGCCGGCGTCGGCGGTCTGCTCGGTGGCCGCAGCGGTCTCAGCGGCTGCTGGGGTCGCGGAACCGTCCGCAGGGATCCATGCGGCGCCGTCCCATACCCAGAACCCGTCATCGCTGACGTACTGGCCGTTCTCGTTCACGCGCATGGAAGTCCGCTCCTCGGCTGAAGGTCTCGCTCGGTTATACCGCGCGGGGCAGGTCGGACGAGTAGGGACGTGCCGGACAGTTTCGGAGAAAAGTCTCGGGCTGGTACGGAAGTAGGGCGGCGCAGCCCCCCTGCGCGCGCTCCACTACCGGGCCCCGCTGCGCAAGCCGGGGCGTGTCGTGAGGGTCAGACGTCCGAACGCTGCTCGGGAATGCCGCCGAGAAGAGCACGAACTTCACTTTCGCGGTAGCGACGGTGACCGCCGAGGGTGCGGATCGAGGTGAGCTTGCCGGCCTTGGCCCAGCGGGTGACCGTCTTGGGGTCGACACGGAACATCGTGGCGACCTCGGCCGGGGTGAGCAGCGGCTCGGATTCGGTGGTACGGGCGGTCATGGGTCGTCCCCTCCATTACAACGTGCGGTCGGCTCCGCGCCGACCTGCTGTTGATAGTGACGGTTGACCCGCGATGTCCGATATGGCCCATCCGGACTATCTTTCGGTAGCGATAGGACGACTCGGCATGATTTCTACGCCAATTGGCGTAGTCAGGGCATCACTAACCGTCCAACTCGACCGGGGGAAGCACATTTTCCGGAGCCGGCAGCTAGTTGACGGTCTCGAACGCCTGAACTTCGTGCCAGTACGCCATCACCTGTTCATAGGCCTCGCCAGCGCCCTCGGTGTCGCCGGACTCCAGGCACTTCAGCGCCTTGGCCACCAGTGCCGGCGACTCGTCCGCGACCAGGTCAGCATCGTCGATGAGATGGACGAGCCCGCCGTAGTCGACCTCAACCAGAGCATGAGGGTGAAACTCCTCGAGCCACCGCGCGACGCCCTCGACACCGGCGACGACGGGGCCGTCCTCGATGGTCTTGCGCACGACGTTCAGCGCCCTGGCCGCCCGACGGCGCGCCTGCGCCATGGTCGTCACGTAGGCGCACCGGCGCTGCTCCTGCGCCGGTGTCTCCCCTGGCCGGGCCGGGTCGCCGGCCTCGTCGAACCTCGGTCCGAGCACCAGCTCGCGCTCGCCCTCGTTGACCAGCAGCAACCAGCGCAGCGGCACCTGGTAGGTGATGCTCTGTACGTGCGCCCGCCGGTCGGGGTGTTCGGCCAGCCACTTCTCCAGCGCGTTCTCGGCATTCTCGATCACCGCGAGCGGGACGAAGGCGCCAGCGACCACCTCGGGCATCGAGGCGCGGAACTCCGACAGCGCCTGCCACGAGCGCAGCCGCGTACGCGCCGGGCAGATGTAGGTGACGCCCTCGTGCACCCGCAGGAAGGCCAGCTCGTCGCCGTTCTCGGGCGCTCCGGTCGGCGGCAGCGAGATGGTCGCGGCGACGCCGGCCGCGTGCTCGGCGGCCGATCCGACGAGCGGGTCGACGGCCAGTCCGCGGGCGACATACTCCGTCCACTGCGCCCGTTCCGGCTCGGGGAAGGCTCGCAGTGGTTCGTAGACCCGCAACGACGCGGCGTACGAGATCACCTGGCCATCGTGGCACGACCGGGCATCGGTGCCGGGCTCCGGCCGAGCGGATGTATCGGATGTCGACGTGCCGCGTGGCGAACAATCGGGCCAAACGGTAGCCTGGCCATTGGGCAGCGGCACTAGCAGGTTCCGCTGGGAGTGAACGACGCGATCATGCCGGAGAGCCGCGCGCCTCCGTCAAACCGAGGGGGTCGAGCCATGGGGCGCGGCCGAGCCAAGGCGAAGCAGACCAAGGTCGCCCGCGAGCTGAAGTACAGCAGCGGCGGTACCGACCTGGACCGTCTGCGGGCCGAGCTCGCTGGTGAACCGGTTGTCCGTCCGGTGCCGAGCGAAGCCGAGAACGACGACGACGACGAGTACGCGGACCCGTACGCGGACCAGCTCGACGACGACGACTCAGACGTGGACGACGACCCGGGCGGCAGCAGTCAGGACCATCGCTCTGCCTGACAAGCCGCGCCGCGAGTCCGCCGCACGGGCTAAGACGTCCGCTGCTCAGCGTGCGGCTGCCCTCAAGCGCCAGCACGAGCTGGCCGAGCGACGCCAGCGCCGACTGATCATCGTCGGCATCGTGGTGGCCGTCCTCGTGCTGGTGGGAGTCTTCGCCTTCATCAACCACGACGGCGGCTCGAACAACACGCCCACCGCAGCGCCGGCGAGCGGCAGCACCGGCACCGGTGGCCTGAGCTACGAGGGCATCCCGCTCCAGCTCGGCCCGCCGCTTGCCGGTCTCCAGAACGCCGCGACCGGCAAGACCGTCAACGGCATCCAGTGCGCCGCTCAGGAGCAGGTGGCCTACCACATCCACAGCCACCTCGCGATCTACCAGGACGGTGTGCTGCGTCCGGTCGCCCTCGGCGTCGGCATCGTCAAGCCACAGCTGCAGACGACGGAGAACGGCGGCCAGGCCGCAACCGCGACGCAGTGCTACTACTGGCTGCACACCCACACCAACGACGGCGTCCTGCACGTCGAGTCACCGACCACCAAGATCTACACGCTCGGGGATTTCTTCGCGATCTGGGGCCTGCCGCTCAGCAGCACCCAGGTGGGGCCGGCCAAGGGCACTGTGACTGCCTACGTCAACGGCAAGAAGGTCAGCGGCAACCCGGCGAGCATCCCGCTGTCGTCGCACTCGGCGATCCAGCTCAACGTGGGCAAGGACGCGCCGCCGCCGGTCGCGATCGACTGGTCCAAGTCCCAGCTCTGAGCCTTCGGGTGAGCCGGGTCAGGCCTGCGCGTACGCGCTGTTGAGCCGCGCGACGCCGCCCGAGCCAACACCCTTGACGACCGTGCCGATCACCCAGGCCGGCACGTGCCGGCCCATCAGCACCGCCAGCGCGCGGTCGGCGTCAGCAGCGGCCACCAGGGCGACCATGCCGACGCCCATGTTGAACGTGCGCTCCATCTCGATCTGGTCGACCCGACCGCGGTCGGCGATCAACCGCACGATCGCTGGCAACGACCAGGTGGAGCGGTCGAGCACGGCGTCGAGTCCCTCCGGCAGCACCCGGGACAGGTTGGACGCCAGGCCACCGCCGGTGATGTGGGAGTAGGCGTGGACGTCGACCTCGCGAGCAAGCGCCAGACAGTCCTTGGCGTAGATCTTGGTGGGGGTCAGCAGCACCTCGCCCAGCGTGGCGTCGAGCTCGTCCAGCTCGGCGTCGAGCGGGAGCCGCGCCGACTGCAGGAGTACGTGACGGGCCAGCGAGTAGCCGTTGGAGTGCAGGCCGCTCGAGGCCATCGCGATGACGACGTCGCCCTCGCGGACCCGTTCGCTGCCGAGCACCGCATCGGCGTCGACGATGCCCACGCCGGCGCCCGCCAGGTCGTACTCGTCCGGCCCCATGATGCCAGGGTGCTCCGCGGTCTCGCCGCCGACGAGGGCACAGCCGGCGATCCGGCAGCCCTCGGCGACGCCGCCCACGATCTCGGCCATCCGCTCGGGAAGCACCTGCCCGCACGCGATGTAGTCGAGCATGAACAGCGGCTCGGCACCGCACACGACGAGGTCGTCGACGACCATGCCGACCAGGTCCTGGCCGATGGTGTCGTGCTTGTTCATCGCCTGCGCGATGGTCAGCTTGGTGCCGACGCCATCGGTCGAGGAGGCGAGCAAGGGCTTGGTGTACTTGCTGAAGTCGACGGCGAACAGCCCAGCGAAGCCGCCAAGGTCACCGACCACCTCGGGCCGGGTGGCCCTGGCGACCTTGGCCTTCATCAGCTCTACCGCGCGGTCGCCGGCTTCGATGTCGACGCCAGCGGCTGCATAGGTCGCGCCGGGGCGTTCGGGGGATTTCGTCATGGACGGCTGAGTGCATCCTCTGCTCCGCCGGCTACGAGGAGCCGGTCGATCCCCTCGGGAACGGTGACGTCACGGCGCAGCGCTGCTTCGGTGTCACTGCGCACGACCCGCTCGATCCCCTCGAGGACATGCTTGCCGATCAGGTCCGGGTCCGGGATCTCGATCGGGTAGGTCCCGGTGAAGCATGCCGTACACAGCCGCTGCTCGGGGATCGTGGTTGCCCCGACCAGTCCGTCCAGTGAGACGTATGCCAGCGAGTCAGCGCCGATCGAGGCCCGGATGCCGTCGATGTCGAGCCCGTTGGCGACCAGCTCGGCCCTCGACGCGAAGTCGATGCCGTAGAAGCAGGGCCACTTGACCGGCGGCGAGGAGATGCGCACGTGCACCTCGGTCGCGCCGGCCTCGCGGAGCATGCGGACCAGGGCGCGCTGGGTGTTGCCGCGCACGATCGAGTCGTCGACCACGACCAGCCGCTTGCCCTTGAGCACCTCGCGCAGCGGGTTGAGCTTGAGCCGGATGCCGAGCTGGCGGATGGTCTGCGACGGCTGGATGAAGGTGCGGCCGACGTAGGCGTTCTTGACCAAGCCCATGGCGAACGGGATGCCGCTGGCCTCGGCGTAACCGATGGCAGCAGGAGTGCCCGACTCGGGTACGGGGATCACCAGGTCGGCGTCGACCGGAGCCTCGCGGGCCAGCTCGCGGCCGACCTCGACCCGGGTCTCGTGAACGTTGCGGCCAGCGATCCGGGTGTCAGGGCGGGCGAGGTAGACGTACTCGAAGAGGCAGCCCTTGGGCGTCGGCTCGGCGAAGGTGAACGACCGCAGGCCGTGCTCGTCGATGACCAGCAGCTCGCCCGGTTCGACCTCGCGCACGACGCTGGCGCCGACGATGTCCAGCGCGGCGGTCTCGCTCGCGACCACCCAGCCCCGCTCGAGCCGACCGAGGACCAGCGGGCGTACGCCGTGCGGGTCGCGAGCCGCGTACACCGTCGTCTCGTCCATGAACACCAGCGAGAACGCGCCGCGCAGCTTGGGCAGCACCTGCAGCGCAGCGGCCTCGAGGGACAGGTCGGGGAACGAGGACAGCAGCCGGGTGATCAGGTCGGAGTCGCTGGTCGCGCCCAGGCTCTGGCCGTCGTCACCGTCGGCAGCGATCAGGGCCGCCAGCTCGGCGGTGTTGGTGAGGTTGCCGTTGTGGCCCAGAGCGACCGAACCGCCGCCCCGGATGGACCGGAACGACGGTTGGGCGTTCTCCCACGTGCACGATCCCGTGGTCGAGTAGCGGGTGTGGCCAATCGCCAGATGGCCGTGCAAAGCCTGGAGGGTGGACTCGTCGAAGACCTGGGAGACCAGGCCGAGCTCCTTGTAGACCACGACCGTGGAGCCGTCGCTGACTGCCATGCCAGCGGCTTCCTGGCCACGGTGCTGCAGCGCGTACATGCCGAAGTAGGTGAGCTTGGACACCGTCTCGCCTGGCGCCCAGACCGCAAAGACACCACAGGCGTCCTTGGGTGCTTGCTCGCCCTGGTCATCGAGGTCAACAAGGTCGAGAACGGGGTTGTCGGGGGTTGGCTGGCCGTTGCCGATCGGCACGGGCGAGCTCCTCGTGTTGGCAGTACCTGCAGGATCGCGGTACGACGCGGAAACCGGTAGGGAGTCACGACAGGCGGGGAAGCCCGGATGACTCCCAGTGTACCCGGGGACACGGCTCACTCGGGTGGTCCTTGGCTCGGAACCGGCGTGGCTGCCACACTCACTGCATGACCCGACGCGACGACGCGATCCCGGCCAGTCCCACCGCCGACCAGATCGGCATCTCCGCCGGTGGCACCGAGGCGGTGATCGTCACCCTCGGGGCCGCGCTGCGAACCCTCAGCCAGGACGGCACTCCGCTGGTGGACGGATTCAGTGAGTCCGAGCCGGTCCCCTACGGGAGGGGCCAGCTGTGCATCCCGTGGCCCAACCGGATCCATCAGGGCCGCTACACCTGGGACGGCGTCGAGCAGCAGGCACCGATCAACGAGGCTGCGCGTGACTCCGCCCTGCACGGGCTGGTGCGCTGGGTGATCTGGGAGGTTCGCCTGCACGAGGCCGACCGTGCGGTGCTGGGCTACCGGCTGTGCCCGCAGGACGGCTACCCGTTCCTGATCGACTTCGAGATCGACTACACCGTGTCCGCCGCTGGGCTGAAGGCAACGCTCACGGCGACCAACATGGGCGTCGATGCCGCGCCGTACGGGTTCGCAGCGCATCCCTACCTGCGGGTGGGCGACCACGACCTCGACGTGTGCTCGCTGCAGCTCAATGCCGGGACGGTGCTGCTCGTCGACGAGCAGCTCAAGCCGCGTGAGGCGCTGGGCGTCGATGGCACCGGCTACGACTTCCGCAAGGGCGCCCTCCTGGTGGGCCACGACATCGACAACGCCTTCACCGACATCGACGTTGATCCCGACGGCCTGAGCTGGGCGACGTTGTGGGGGCCGGGGGGTGCTGAGGCCACGAGCATGTGGTGGGACGCCTCGAACGCGCCGTGGTTCCAGGCTTGCACCGGCGACGTCTTCGCGGCGGAGTGGCGGCGCCGCGGACTGGCCATGGAGCCGATGACCTGCCCGCCCAACGCCTTCCAGACCGGCCAGGACGTGATCCGGATCGAGGCTGGAGGCGAGTCGGTCGTGCGCTGGGGCATCCAGCGCGGGCCGCAGCCGGGGCTGACCTTCTCCGGCTGAGCCTCGTGCGTCCCGTTCGACGTTGCCGAATCGTGATGCAACCGGGGTGACCACTCGTGGGTCTTCTGGGTGACCTGAAACACAGGAACATCCAGCCCGGGGGAATCCGATGCACCGCAGCCACGCCGTTGGGGCCACTACCGCCGCCGTCACCGTCCTTGCCTTCGCCCTCGCGGCGTGTGGCGCCCAGCAGCATGCCGCCACCAGCGTCGACCAGGTGCAGGCGCCGAAAACCGTTGCACCGCAGGCGATCTCGGTCACCCGTGCCGCACCTCGTACCACAGCCGCACCTCGTACGACAGCCGCACCTCGTACGACAGCCGCACCTGCACCGACGACCTCGGTGCGCTGCTGCCCCGACCACCCGTGCGGCGGCGACAACGAAGCCCGCGCTGTCGCTGAGCCCCACGCCGAAGCCGACCGCGACGACCCTGCAGACCGCGCCGAAGACAACGGTCGCCGCAGCTGCACACACCGGACTGCACTTCAGCACCCCCGAGGCGGCGATGCGCTATCTGACGGTCGCCTGGAACTCCGGCAACATCACCGACCTACGGCACGTGACAGAGCCCACCGCCCGCCAGCAGCTGCTGGGCATGCACATGGAGGCCGTCAACCTGCGGCTCAACCACTGCGAACCGCGCCAGGGTGGCGACTACACCTGCTACTTCGACCACGACTACCCGAGCTGGTACCGCGGCTCGATGGGCCGGGGCAAGACCGGCCACTCGACGTTCATCGCAGCACCGGCCAAGAACATCGGCTGGTACATGTTCGCGTACGAGAGCTGCGGCTGAGGCTGCGGCTGCGGGTGCTGCAGCGGCAGCGAAAATTTGACTGGCCCGCCCAGCGGGGAGCGACCTGCCCTCCTGATGTGTGTGAGTTGCTGATGGGTTGCGGGCTTGTGAGCCCGCAACCCATCAGCAGCTCATACACATCGGCGGGGGTTACGCGATCCAGGCCGCCGCGGACCCGGGAATCTTGTCAGCTCCGCCGCGCGGGGTGGAACAGGTAGCGCTCCTGTCCATGTTTGCGTTCGTGGGCTGCGGTTACGAGAGCACCGTGACGCTACTGACCGACCGACCCAACACCGCTCTTGTCATCCTCGATGTCCAGAACGGGGTCGTGGGCGGCACGCACAACAGGGACGCGGTCGTGGCCAACATCGGCGTCCTCGTGCGGCGGGCACGGGTGCAGGGCGTACCGGTCATCTGGGTTCAGCACTCCGACGACAACCTGCCGGCGGACAGCGACGCCTGGCGCTACGTCCCCGAGCTCACCCGTGAGGCGTCGGAACCGTTGATCCACAAGCACTACAGCGACGCGTTCGAAGCTACCGACCTGGAGGCGGCACTGGCCGAGCGCAAGGTCGGCCGGCTGATCGTGGCCGGTGCGCAGACGGACGAATGCATCCGTTCGACGCTGCATGGCGCGATCGTCCGGGGCTACGACGCGACGCTGGTCAGCGATGCGCACACAACGGAGGACCTGTCCCCGTGGGGAGCCCCGCCGCCGGAACTGGTTATTGCGCACACCAACATCTACTGGCAGAACCACACCGCTCCCGGCCGGCGCGCAGGCACGATCCCGACGGACGCGGTGGACTTCGCTGCCACCGACGGGTGACATCCCTGCGAGCTCAGCTCCGCCGGGCGGGGGCCGCGTGATCGTCCTCGGTGCGACCGTGCGGCATGCTCAGGACGTGGCCGTCGGTGAAGACGACGCCGTCCTCGCACTGCGCCTCGACCAAGCCACCGCCGTACTGCTGCTCATACAGCGAGGAGTACAGCCCGCCGCGGGCGAGCAGCTCGTCGTGGGTGCCCCGCTCGGCCACCTGGCCGCGGTCGAGGACGAAGATCACGTCGGCAGCGCGGATGGTGGACAACCGGTGCGCGATGGCGATCGTGGTCCGGCCCGACATCAGCGGCTGCAACGCCGCCTGGACCAGCCGCTCGTTGGCGGTGTCCAGCGCTGAGGTTGCCTCGTCGAGGATCAGCACCCGCGGGTCCTTGAGGATCACCCTGGCGATGGCGATCCGCTGCTTCTCGCCGCCGGAGAGCCGATAGCCGCGCTCGCCGACCACCGTCTCGTAGCCCTTGTCGAACTCCATGATCCGGTCGTGGATCTGCGCCGCGCGGGCCGCAGCCTCGATCTCGGCGTCGGTGGCGTCGGGCTTGGAGTAGGACAGGTTCTGCTTGACCGTGGCGTGGAACAGGTAGCTCTCCTGGGTGACCATGCCGACCGTGTCCGACATCGACGCCAGCGTCAGCTCGCGGACGTCGTTGCCGTCGAGCAGCACCGCACCGCGGCTGACGTCGTAGAGCCGCGGCACCAGGTAGGAGATCGTGGTCTTGCCGGCACCGCTGGGCCCGACGATGGCCGCGAGCTGTCCCGGCTCGATGTCCAGGTCGACCCCGCGCAGGGCCCAGCGACGGCCCTCCTCGGGTACGGGCTCGTTGATCCAGGCCGGCTCGACCCCGCTCGCGGCCGCTGCCACGAGCTCTTCGGCCTCCTCGACTGCCGCGTCGGCGTGTGAGTCGGAGGTGTCCGCAACGCCGGCGGGCCCGGTCTCGTACGAGAACCAGACGTCGCGCAGGGACACCGCGCCGAGCACCGGCTGCTGCGGGCTCACGTGCCCCCGGCGCGATCGACGATGTCGGCCTCCATGTCCAGGTAGCCGAAGACCCGCTCGAACAAGGCGAGCGAGCTGCTCACCTCGGTCGAGGTCTGCAGCAGCTGGCCCATCGGCAGGAACAACCGGGTCTGCAGCGCGGTGAACGCGACCAGGGTGCCGGCGGAGATGGGGTGGCCGCGCTCGATGGTGAGACCGGCGACGAGGTAGACGATCGCGGGAGTGATGGAGAAGAACGTGGAGACCACGGCGAAGAAGGAGCGGCCGATGATCTGCTGGCGCACCTGCAGCTTGGCCAGCCGCTCGTTCTGCTGGCGGTAGCGCTCGCTCTCCCCTGCCTGGCGACCGAAGACCTTGCTCAGCAGCACGCCGGAGACGGACAGCGTCTCCTCGGTGGTGGCGCTCATCTCGGCCAGGGCGACCTGGGTCTCGGCAGCGACCTTGCGCCGGGCCCGGCCGACGGTACGGGTCAGCAGCACGAACACCGGCAGCAGGAGCAGCGACAGGATCGTGAGCTGCCACGACAGCAAGGTCATCGCGATCAGCGTGCTGATCAGGATCACCGAGTTGCCGAGCAGAGTGCTTGCCGTGTCGGTGATCACGCTCTGCAGGCCACCGACGTCGTTGGCCAGACGGGACTGGATCTCGCCGGTCTTGGTCGAGGTGAAGAACCGCAACGACAGGCCCTGCAAGTGCTCGTACAACTTGGCCCGAAGGTCGCGCATGACCCGCTGGCCGACCACGTTGGTGAGGTAGGACTGGTAGACGCCGATGATGCTGGACACGATGGCGATCGCGATCATGGCCGCCACCAGCCAACCGAGCACGGCCATGTCGGGACCGCCGGGCGGGAACAACCCCTTGTCGAAGACCGGCTTGATCAGCAACGGGCTGATGGCCCCGAGCCCGGAGGCGATGAGGATCGCGACGGCCACGATGGACACGTCGCGCTTGTACGGGCCGAACAGCCGAGCCACCCGGCCGATGACCGCCTTGTCCGGCATCGGAACCTTCTCCGCCGAGCCCATCCCACCGTGATGCATCCCGCCGCCCATGCCGCCGGCCATCACCCGGCCCATGCCCATCGCCATCCGCTGCCACCCTTTGCTCTCGCCGGGTCCAACCCGGCAGTGCTCCACGCTATGCCGGCACCCTGACAACAGGCTGGTGTCTCGCTGTCACGCCTGCCGGCCGGACAATGCCCTTGCGCGCCGGGGCAAAGTCGGGGAACCTGACACCAGACCTTCCGGGGTCCCCGGTACGGCGGGCCGCGCGGCCTGAGCCACCTGGTGCGCTGAGCCTTCGGCTCGCAGCGTCGGGACAACGGCTCGGCCTGCGCGGCCTTCCACATTCGGCGCCGGTGAGCGGCCTCAGAACAACGGCAGGTAGGGGCCGAGGTCGGCGCGCTGACCACTTGCGGCGACCTTGCCGGTGCTCACCGCTTCCTCATACGGCAGCCGACCGGTCGCGATGAGCACCCACGTCTGCGGATCGGTCTCGACCACGTTGGCCGGAGTGCCGCGAGTGTGCCGTGGACCCTCGATCACCTGGACCGCGGCGAACGGCGGCACCCGTACCTCGACCGAGTGACCGGGGTTGCGGTCGCTGAGGATCGTGGTCAGCATCCGGCAGGCCACCGCGAGGGCGTTGCGGTCGACCGGCACCGGCTCGAGCTCCGGGACAGAGCGGGACAGGTCGCCGGAGTGGACCACCAGCTCGTTGACCCTGGTCGCGAGGTAGTCGCCGAGGCGGATCGGCCCGCGGTTGGCCAGCACGACGACGTCGGCGGGGACCGAGGCGGCAGCGAACGCGCGGCCGGCCTCATCGAGCAGGGCCAGCACCTGCGCCGGGCTCATGCCACTGGCCGCGGCGACGGAGAACTCGGCGATCTCGCCGGCCGCGGCAGCCCAGGCGGCGGTGTAATCGCCGAGCGACAGCGGCCGCTCGGGCACGTCGCCCGCGGCCAGCACTCCCGCGGCGGCCGCTGGCACGTGGGCGACGTGGCGAACGAGCTCGAGAACAGTCCAGCCGTCGAGCACCGACGGGCGGTGCCAGGCCTGCTCGGGTACAGCGTCGAGCCACGGCCGCAGCAGGTCCCGCTGGGCCTCGTACGCTGCCAGGGTCGGACCGACCTGGAACCGCGTCATCAGCGGTGGGCGAACAACCCCGGCAGGGTGTCCTCGTAGGCAGAGTCCAACGCTGCCAGGGGAACCGTGAACTGACCGGTCACCTCGAGGGCGTCCTCGCCGGTGACCTCGCCGATCTCGGCGAACGGGATCCCCCGCTCGGCCAGCAGGTCGACCAGGCGGGTGTCCCCTGCCGCGACGGTGACCAGCGCGCGCGCCGCTGACTCACTGAACAGCGCGACGAACGCGTCGCCCTCGAGGGTCACCCGACGCGCCCTTGCGGTGACGCAGGCTGGACTCGACCAGCACCTGGGCGAGTCCACCGTCGGACAGGTCGTGCGCACTGGTGACGAGGCCCTGCGCCGCCGCCTCGACCAGTGCCTCGCCGAGGGCGCGATCTCGGCCGAAAGATCAACAACGGGAGGCATTCCGCCGAGGTGGCGGTGCATGGTCCAGGCCCACTCGGAGCCGCCGAGCTCGTCCCGGGTGTCGCCGATCAGGATGATCCGGTCGCCGGGGGTACGGAACCCGGCCGGGGTGCGGCGGTTGACGTCGTCGACCAGGCCGAGCACGCCGACCACCGGGGTCGGGTTGATCGGGGTCGACCCGGTCTGGTTGTAGAAGCTGACGTTGCCGCCGGTGATGACGGTGCCCAGCGTCTGGCAGGCGTCGGCGAGACCCGTGGTGGCTTCGGCGAACTGCCACATCACGTCCGGGTCCTCGGGGCTGCCGAAGTTGAGGCAGTCAGTGGCCGCGATCGGCCGGCCACCGGTCACCGACACGTTGCGGTAGGCCTCGGCAAGCGCGAGCTGAGCACCGGTGTACGGGTCGAGCTTGGCGTAGCGCCCGTTGCCGTCGGTCGCCAGCGCGATGCCGGTGGAGGTCGACTCGTCGAGGCGCAGAATGCCAGCGTCCTCGGGCATCGCGAGCACGGTGTTGCCCATGACGTAGCGGTCGTACTGTTCCCAGACCCAGCGCTTGGAGCACAGGTTGGGCGACGCGACCATGGTCAGCAACGTCTCGCGCAGCTCATCGCCCGTCGCAGGTCGCGGCAGCCTGTCCGGGGTGTCCGCCTGCAGAGCGTCCTGCCAGTCGGGGCGGGCGAACGGGCGGTCGTAGACCGGGCCGTCGTGGGCCAGCGTGCGCGGCGGCACGTCGACGATTGTCTCGCCGTACCAACGCATCACGAGCCGGCCGGTGTCGGTGACGGTGCCGATGACCGTGGCGGTGACGCCCCACTTGTGGCACAGCTCGACGAACCGGTCGAGGTTGTCCGGCGTGACGACCGCCATCATGCGTTCCTGCGACTCCGACATCAGGATCTCTTCGGGCACCAGCGTGGGGTCACGCAGCGGGGCCAGGTCGAGGTCGACGTCCATGCCGCCGGTGCCCGCGGCGGCGAGTTCCGTTGTGGCGCAGGACAATCCGGCCGCACCGAGGTCCTGGATGCCGACGACGAGACGCTCGGCGAAGATCTCCATGCAGCACTCGATCAGCAGCTTCTCGGCGAACGGGTCGCCCATCTGCACGGCCGGGCGACGCGACGGCTTGTCGGCGTCGAACGTCGCGGACGCCAGCACCGACGCACCGCCGATGCCGTCGCCACCCGTACGGGATCCGAACAGCACGACCTTGTTGCCAGGGCCGTCCGCGCGGGCGAGCTGGATGCCGTCAGCGGGCAGAACGCCTACGCACAAGGCATTCACAAGCGGGTTGGAGTTGTAGGACGGGTCGAAGACGACCTCGCCGCCGATGTTGGGCAGACCGAGGCAGTTGCCGTACGAGCCGATGCCCTCGACGATGCCGCGGACCAGCCGGCCGGTGTCGGGGTGGTCGGCGTCGCCGAACCGCAGCGGGTCCATCACCGCGATCGGCCGCGCCCCCATGGTGAGGATGTCGCGGACGATGCCGCCGACACCGGTCGCGGCGCCCTGGTGCGGCTCGACGAACGACGGGTGGTTGTGCGACTCGACCTTGAACGTGACCGCGAGCCCGTTGCCGACGTCGACCACGCCGGCGTTCTCGCCCATGCCGATCAGCAGCACGTCCTTGGCGTTGTCGGGGACCTTCTCGCCGAACTGCTTGAGGTGAACCCGGCTCGACTTGTACGAGCAGTGCTCCGACCACATGACGGAGTACATCGCCAGCTCGCTGCTCGTCGGACGGCGGCCCAGGATCGCGCAGATCTTGGCGTACTCGTCGTCCTTGAGCCCAAGAGCCGCGTACGGCTGCTCGTCCTCGGGAGCGGCCTTGGCCTTCGCGACGGTGTCGATGGTCACGCGGAGACCAGGCCCTTCAGGACGGAGGTGAAGAAGGCCAGACCGTCGGTGCTCGGGCCGGTGAGCTCCTCGATGGCGTGCTCGGGGTGCGGCATCAGGCCGACCACGTTGCCGGCTCGTTGCAGATGCCGGCGATGTCGCGGTAGGAGCCGTTGGGGTTGCGGCCGACGTAGCGCGCCACCACCCGGCCCTCGCTCCTCGAGCAGGTCGAGGGTCGCGGTGTCGGCGACGTAGCCGCCCTCGCCGTTCTTCAGCGGCACCACGATCTCCTCGCCCGCGACGTAGCCGACGTCCACGGGGTGGAGGCGTTCTCGATCCGCAGCCGCTGGTCGAGGCAGTTGAACGTGCGGTGGTCGTTGCGGACCAGGGCCCCCGGCAGCAGGTGCGACTCGCAGAGGATCTGGAAGCCGTTGCAGATGCCGAGCACCGGCATCCCCTCGCGGGCAGCGTCGACGATCAGCGGCATCACCTTGGCGAACCGGGCGATCGCTCCGCAGCGCAGGTAGTCGCCGTAGGAGAACCCTCCCGGCAGCACGACGGCGTCGACCCCGTGCAGGTCCGCGTCGGCGTGCCACAGGGCAACGGGTTCGGCGCCGGCGAGCCGGACGGCACGCTGGGCATCACGGTCGTCGAGGGAACCGGGGAACGTCACGACACCCACGCTGGCAGGCATGAAGAGGCACTCCAGAGCTCGCGGTTCGGTGGCTCCAGGTTACCGGAGTTGGCGAACCACGATGCGGAGCCATCTCGTACGGTGTCCGGCGCTCAGGCCGGTCAGCGCGCCGGCGCCGACCAGGCGATCGTCCTTCTCGAGGTGCACGACGGTGCCGCTGCCCTCGCGACTGGTGAAGCTGGCGCGGTCGGCGAGCGCCCGGATCAGCTGGATGCCCCTGACCGCTCTCGGCGCCGGCCCCCGCGTCGTCGTGTCCCAGCTCGGCAGCGTCGAAGCCGCGGCCGGTGTCGATGACCTCGATCACGCACAGGTCCCCGTCGATGCTGACCGTGACGTCGTAGTCGTCGTCGGCGCCGACGTGGTCCAGGACGTTGGTGCACGCCTCGGTCAGGGCCACCTCGATGTCGCTCGTACAGTCAGGCGTGGCACCGATAGCGATGAGCACGTCGCTGCAGATCTTGCGGGTGACCGGCACACTGACCCGGTCGCGCGGCAGTGAGAGGCTGAGCCTGAACTGCATGAGTGCGCCTCCGAGCCGGGGTTCAGGTCCCGGTGCGGATGGAGTACTCCTCGATCACCGGGTTGGCAAGCAACGTGTGTGCTATCTGCCGTACCCGCTCCAGCGCTGCTTCATCCAGGTCGCCGTCGACCTCAATCTCGAAGTGCTTGCCCTGGCGCACACTGCTCACCCCGCTGAACCCCAGGGTCGGCAGCGCCGCGAGGATCGCCTGACCCTGGGCATCGAGGATCTCGGGCTTGAGCACGACGTCAACGATCACGGTGGCCACGGGGGGGAGCCTACCAACCCACTCACCCGGGGCCCTGGTGGAGGTTTCCCGAGCCGTCGCCCTCGTCGAGCAGGCCGTGGTCGAGCAGACCGTCGACGAGCGCATCGCCGACGAACCGCCCGTACCGTTGAGGAGTCCAGCCACGAGCGAGGACTAGCAGGCCGTACAGCTCCGGCGAGCTGTAGGTCCACATGATCTCGGCGGCCTCCTGCATCGACAGCCCCGAGCGGAGCGCCGTCTTTCCGGCGAGCGTCTGCACCACCTCAGTCATCCGGGTCAGCCGGGCGGCGTCGAGGTCTGCCCGCAGCCGGGCCACGGCGGCGTCGGTCTCGGCCGCGGTGGCCAGCAGCAGGAGCAGTGGAGCGATCCGCGGGGCGACCTCTGTCGTGAGCGTGCCCAGCCCCCGAAGCATCCGCCGCGGGTCGCTCTCGGTGTGCTGCATCGCGTCCGAACGCTGCTCGGCCGGCACCGGCCCGGCACCGCCGAGGGCGTCCTCGCAGACTGCCTTGAGCAGCCCGGCCTTGCCGCCGAACGACTTGTGGATCGTGTCGGTGGAGGCGCCTGCGGCGGCGGCAATCGACGCGAGGGTGGTCGCGGCATACCCGGAGTCGAGGAATCGCTGCCGCGCCGCAACGAGGATCGCCTCGCGGGTCCGGCGCGCCTGCTCGCGTCGTCGGCTGGCGTCGTAGCCCCTGCGCTTGACAGTCTGCAAATTTGGCTCCACATTGATGGAACGAATCCAGCCTAGTGGAACAGATTAGATCGTTCGGTCGGCAACCGGCAACACCGCGAGCCACACGGCGGCCGGTCTCACCTCGGAGGACGTCATGTCGGAGTCCGTCGCACCCTCACCAGCCGCCGTCCTGCACAGGTTGCGTGACGCGACGAACGCACGAGACATCGACGCGCTGATCGGATGCTTCGCGCCGGACTACCGGAACGAGACTCCCCTGCACCCGGCGCGAGGCTTCGTCGGCCGTGAGCAGGTGCGGCGCAACTGGACACAAATCTTCGCCTCGATATCGGACCTCTCCGCCGACATCACGGCCTCCGCCGTTTCCGGCGACACGGTGTGGAGCGAATGGGAGCACCGTGGCACCAGGCCCGACGGCACGGGGCATCTCATGCGCGGCGTCATCGTCTTCGAGGTCGCCGACGGGCTGATCACGTCGGCTCGCTTCTTCCTGGAACCCGTGGACCCTGGTGGCCCGGGGATCGACGCAGCCGTGCGGGATCAGGTCACCTCGGGCAGCACATCATGATCGGGCGGGTGCTCGTCGCGGGAGGGACCGGTCGCTTGGGCACGCTGATCGTCGGCGCCCTGGTTGCCCAGGGGGTGCACGTGCGGGTGATGACGCGGGACCCGCGGCGCGCGGACCACCTCGGCAGTGACCACGTCGAGGTGGTCACCGGCGACGTGCGCGACCCGGTCACCACCGCGGCGGCCGTCGTCGGCGTCGAACTCGTGGTCTCCGCCGTGCAGGGTTTTGTCGGCCCGGGCTCTGGTTCCCCTGCCACGGTCGACCGCGACGGCAACGTTCACCTGATCGAGGCCGCTAAGGCCGCGGGGGCCGAGATGGTGCTCATGTCCGTCGTGGGCGCGGCCGAGGACAGTCCACTGGAGCTGTTCCGGATGAAGTTCGCAGCCGAGCATGCACTCAACGCCAGCGAGGTGCCCGCCACAATCGTGCGGGCGACTGCCTTCCTGGAGCTGTGGATCGAGATCCTCACCAGAACGGCCGGCCGATCGAACCGTCCGCTGGTCTTCGGCCGGGGACAGAACCCGATCAACTTCGTGTCGGTCCACGACGTCGCCGCCCTTGTCAACCGCGTCGTCACCGATCAGACGACCCGTGGCCAGACGTTGGAGATCGGCGGTCCGAAGGACCTCACCCTGGACGAGCTGGCGCGCACGGTCGCCGAGAACGCCGGCCAGGCGGGGAAGCCCCGGCATCTGCCGCGCGCGGCTCTTCACGTGATGGCAGCGACCGTGGGTCGGCTACGCCCCGAGCTGGGCAGGCAGGCGCGCACCGCGCTGGTGATGGACACCGCCGACATGACCTTCGACGCCGGAGCGGCGGACGAGCGGTTCGCCGGGGTCAGCGTCAGGACCAGGTGAGGCCGGTGAGCTTCTCGTACGCGTCGACGTAGCGCTCGCGGGTCGCGGCGACCACCTCGTCGGGCAACGCCGGCGGGGGCGACATGCGATCCCAGCCGGACTCGAGGCGCAGCCAGTCGCGCACGTACTGCTTGTCGTACGAGGGCTGCGGCTCGCCCGGCACCCAGCCGTCGGCGGGCCAGAACCTCGACGAGTCCGGCGTGAGCACCTCGTCGCCGATGACGAAATCGCCATCAGCGCGGCCGAACTCGAACTTGGTGTCGGCGATGATGATGCCCCGCTCGGCAGCGATGCCAACGGCTTTCCCGTACGCCGCCAGGGTCAGCTCGCGCAACGCCGAAGCGTCGTCGGTCACCGATCTGCGCGGCCACGGTCTCGTACGAGACATTCTCGTCGTGGTCGCCGACAGCAGCCTTGGACGCCGGCGTGAAGATCGGCTGCGGGAGTCTCGAACCGTCGAGAAGCCCTGCTGGCAAAGGGATCCCGCAAATGGAGCCGGTGTCGGTGTAGTCCATGAAACCGCTGCCGGTGAGGTAGCCACGAGCGACGCACTCGACCGGCACCATCTCCAGCCGCCGGCACAGCATCGACCGGCCGCGCAGCTCGTCGGCGTGCGGCGCCAGCTCGGCGGGATAGTCAGCAACATCAGCAGTAATCAGGTGGTTGTCGACGATGTCGCGCAGCTGGGCGAACCACCACAGGCTCAGCGCGGTGAGGATCGCGCCCTTGTCCGGGATCTCGGTCGGCAGGATGTAGTCGAACGCCGAGATCCGGTCGCTGGCCACCATCAGCACCCGGTCGTCGCCGACCGCGTAAAGGTCGCGGACCTTGCCGGAGTGCAGGTGCTGCAGACCTTCGATCACGACAGCGCCGCCACCCGCTCGAAGACCCCGTCCAGCCGCTCGAGGTAGCGCTCCGGCCGGCACACCGCGTCGAGACGCTCCTCGTCCAGCTCGAGACCTCGATCGGCGGCGTGCTTGCGCAAGGTCTCGCGGTACGGGACCCCGGTGTTCCACGTGTCCATCGCCGCCGACTGCGCGATCGCGTACGAGTCCTCGCGGCTGATCCCCATCTCGACCAGCTCGAGCAGCACCGACGACGAGTAGATCAAGCCGCCGGTGGAGTCGAGGTTGGCGCGCATCCGTTCGGCGTTGACGATCAGCCCGTTCACCAGACGCAGGGTGATGTTGAGGATGTAGTCGGTGGCGATCGAGGCGTCCGGCAGCGCGATGCGCTCGGTGGACGAGTGCGAGATGTCGCGCTCGTGCCACAGCGGGATGCCCTCCATGACCGGCACCACCTGGGCGCGGACGATGCGGGCCATGCCGGCGATGCGCTCGGAGATGATCGGGTTCTTCTTGTGCGGCATCGCCGACGAGCCCTTTTGCCCCTTGCCGAACGGCTCCTGCAGCTCGCGAACCTCGGTGCGCTGACCGTGGCGTACCTCGAGGGCGATCGCCTCGCACACCGTCGCCATGATCGACAGCGCCGAGACCCACTCGGTGATGCCGTCGCGGAACACGACCTGGGAGGCGGCGTCGGCGGCCTTCATCCCGAGCTTGTCGGCTACGCGGCGCTCGACCGAGGGGTCGATGTTGGAGTAGGTGCCGACCGCACCGGAGATCTTGATCACGCCGACGGCCTTGCGCGCCTCGCGGAGCCGGTCGCGGCTGCGGGCCATCGCGAACGCGAAGTCGGCGACCCGGTGGCCCCACGTGCTGGGCTCGCCGTGGATGCCGTGCGTGCGACCCACCCGCAAGGTGTCGCGGTGCTCGAGGGCGTGGTCGCGCAGCGCCGCGACCAGCCGGTCGGCCTTCTCGAGCACGATGTCGGTCGCGTCGGTGAGCTGCAGTGCCAGCGCGGTGTCGAGCAGGTCCGAGCTGGTCATGCCGAAGTGCACGTAGGCGGCGGCCTCGCGCGGCTCGGTGTTGTCGGCCCAGGCGGACAGGAACGCGATCACGTCGTGCTGGGTGACCGCCTCGATCTCGGCGACGGCCTCCGGGGTCGGCGGCGCGGCGTTGCGTACCGGCTCGACCGCT
Organism: uncultured Actinomycetota bacterium; assembly: GCA_963797535.1. Taxonomy (GTDB): domain Bacteria; phylum Actinomycetota; class Actinomycetes; order JAWWOL01; family JAWWOL01; genus JAWWOL01. Next base: position 419,143 of record CAWCPQ010000005.1, read on the forward strand.
CGGCTCGGGATCACGCCGTCCTCGGCGTGCGCCTCGACGACGAGGGTCTCGACCTGGCACCACAGCGCGTACTTGTGGGCCTCGCTCCAGACCCGCCCCATCTCGGGCAAGGTGTACCGCTCGATCACTGACGTGTCCCTCTCGGCAAGGCCCGGGTGTACGGCAACCATCATCCCGTACGCCGACAGTGTCCACCGCCGGCCCAGTGGAGTTGTTGGCGTCAGAACGCGCTAGAAGGCGTGCTCACGCCAACAACCACGCAGGTGATCAGGAGTTGGCGGACCGCCAAGCCGATGCGGCGGCGAGGGCCGTCCGAACCACCTGGTCCATGCTGGGCGCTCCCGAAGGCAGCGGCGCCTGGAAGATCATCGGTGGGTTGCCGGGGGTAGTAGTGACCGTTGTCACGAAGAGCGTGAGAGCACTACCGTCGGGCGCGGCCACGGTCGCCTGGCGGGCGGCCACCGCCTGCCCGCCGCCGGGCAGCTTTGTGTGGATCTCCCAGGTCCCCAAGACCGCTCCGCCCGGCAGCCGGGAACGAGAGCACTCCAGCAGCGCTCCCTCAGTGTCGGACGTTTTCGGCCGGGTGCATGCTCCCTTCGGCGGTGCTTGCGCGGACAGTCCGACGTTCGGCCCGCCGGATGCCCGCACATCGATGCGTGCGGTGTAGGTGACTCCGGCGCGTTTCCAGTCAAGCGACTCATCGGCGTACGAAGTGGGATCGGCGGGCGTCACCCGATCCGGACGCCGGTCCACGGCTGCCGGCCCGGCCAGGTCCACGAGCGCGGCGGCCAGGCCATCCGTCCCGGCAGCGACCTGCGTGGTCGAGCCGAAGGGCAGGGACGGAATGGACGGGCCCGCGACGGACGGCAGGTGAACGACGACCGGCCAGGGCGCGACGGACGCCGGACCGGCATTGTGCACGGTGGTGACACCTACCGAGGCCGCCTCCCGCTGCCACGCCAACGCTGCGTCCCTGGCCAGCGTGCGCAACTGAGCCAGTGTGGGACTGACCGCAGGGTCGGCCAAGGCGACCGGCGAGGACTTGGCGTCGACCACGTCGAAGCTCACTGCCAAAGTGCTGCCGTCGGGCGCCCACAGCAGGGCAGCGCGACCAACTGGCACCTGTGTGTCAGAGCTCGACCGGCCGCTGCCAAACGGGGGGGACTGCTCGAGGTAGGTCCAGACGAAGGCTCCGCCAGGAAGCTCGGTCTTGGAGCACCCTGCATCCTGGCCCTGGGACGGCGCGCAAGGCGAGCCGGTACCGAAGTCCCGGTACCTGATGCGGGAGTCCGCAGGCGCGCCGGTGACGATGGTCAGGCTGGCCACCCCGCCTGGCGCTGCGTACTGCACCTGGGTGCCGAGAAAGCGTGTCTTGTCGCTGATCGGGTTGCTGTCCCACGTCGGCGACCCGTGCGTCACGGCGGAAGGTCCTCCTGCGTGCTTGACCAGCAGGTCGTAGACCTTGGCGTTGGACGCGCTGATCTGCGCAGCCGAGGCGAACGCGAGCGACGTGACCACGTTGGGCGCATTCGTCGTGCCCGTGGTGCTCGTCGGGCGGTGCGTGCCCCCTGAACCGCCCAGCGCTCCCCTGTCGCGCTGGGCAGGGGCGGCCAGCTGGACCCCACCGATGATCGCCACGACGATCGCGACCACGGACGCGCTGCTCACCACTCCCGCACGCCTTTGGGCGGCGCGGTGAGCGGTCGCTGACGAAGCGGCCGGGCTGATGGTGAGTGCCGGCTCGTCCTGGACCAGTCGCTCGAAGAGTTCTCGTGTCTCCATGTCAGTCCTCCTCGGACAGCGAAAGCGCGGGCAGGGTGCGACGCAGGTTGTCGAGGCCGCGTGAGGTGGCGCTCTTCACCGCGCCTTCGGAGATGCCGAGGATCCGGGCGGTCTCGGCGATCGAGAGGTCCTCCCAGTAGCGCAGCACCAGCGCGGCCCGTTGCTGCGCCGGCACCTCGGCCAAGGCCGCCATCAAGGCCTCGCGGTCCTCCGACGACCCGGCGGGCACCAGCGGGCGCTCCGGCAGCGCTTCGGTCGGGCTCTCGCGGCGCCAGCCGCTTGCGGCGCTCGTCGAGGACGCACCGGACGACGATCTGCCGCACGTACGCATCAATCCCGTCGCGCTTCTCCACCCGGCGCCAGGCCAGGTAGAGCTTGGTCAGCGCGTTCTGGACGATGTCCTCGGCCTGGTGCCAGTCGCCGCACAGCAGGTACGCGGTGCGACGCAGCGCAGCGGCGCGCGCGGCCACGTAGGCCTCGAAATCGGCCCTGTCCTGAGCCCTCATCGGCAACCCCCGTCCGTTGGTCGCCCCTTACACGCGGAGGGCCGCGATTCCTCGACCGGAGTTGTTGGCGTCAGACCGCGCTAGAAGCCGTGCTCACGCCAACAACCCGCGCCAAGAACGGGTCAGCGCCCGGCGGCGGCAGCCTCGAACGCATCCTTGAACGTCGCCATCTGCGCGCGCAGGATCGGGTCGCCGACGGCCAGGATCTGTACGGCGAGGACTGCGGCGTTCTTGGCGTTGCCGAGGCCCACGACGGCGACGGGCACACCCGTCGACATCTCGGTCATCATCGTCAGCGCGTCGATGCCGATGAGCGCGCCCGTACGCAGCGGCACACCGATCACCGGCATGGTCACGTGCGCGGCGATGATGCCCGGCAACGACGCCGTCTGCCCTCCACCGCCGGCGATGACCACCTCGACGCCGCTCGGCTCCAGCTCGGCGATCCAGTCGGCCAGGGTGCGCGGAGAGCGGTGCGGGGAGATGAAGGTCGACTCGTACGGGACGCCGAAACGTTCGAGCAAGCCGCCTGCCTGGGCCATCACGTCGTGGTCAGTCGGCGATCCATAGATCACGGCGACGCGGGCTTCCTGCGGCACGAGAGACTCCAGTGGCTGATGGGGCTGATCAAGCCTGAGCGCTCACCATATCGGCGCCCCCGACCGGGGTCTACGACCGCCGTCAGGGGATGGTGACGAGTCCTGCCGCAGCGGCAGCCGCGATGTCCTTGCGGTAGTAGGAGCCCTTGAGCTCCAGAAGCCACATCGCCATGTACGCCCTGGCCCGCGCTTCGTCGAGATCGGCGCCGACACCGGTGATCGACAGCACCCGACCGCCGGCGCTGACCACGGTCTCGTCCTCCGATCCGCGTCCCGGCGTGCAGCACCTCGACGCCCGGAATCGCTTGCGCTGCAGGCAATCCCACGATCTCGTCACCCGTACGAGGCGTGCCGGGGTAGTTGGCGGCCGCGAGGACCACGGTGACCGCACAGTCCGACGACCACTCCAGCGGCGGCAGCTCCGCCAGCGTCCCCTGCGCCGACGCCAGCAGCAACCCGGCCAGCGGCGTCTTCAGCAGCGCCAGCACGACCTGCGTCTCCGGGTCGCCGAACCGGGCGTTGAACTCGATCACCTTGGTGCCCTGCGAGGTGAGCGCGAGCCCGGCGTACAACAGTCCGGAGAACGGCGTGCCCCGGCGAGCCATCTCGTCGACGGTTGGCTGGAGTACGGTCCGCAACGACCTCGTCGACCAGCCCCTCGGGCGCCCAGGGCAGCGGGGAGTAGGCCCCCATGCCGCCGGTGTTGGGCCCGTCGTCCATGTCGTAGGCGCGCTTGAAGTCCTGGGCCGGCTGCAACGGCACCACGGTCACGCCGTCGGTGACCGCGAACAGCGACACCTCGGGGCCGTCGAGGTACTCCTCGATCACCACGGTCTCGCCGCGCGCGTGCTCGATCGCCTCGTCGAGCGAGGTCGTCACGATCACACCCTTGCCGGCGGCCAGGCCATCGTGCTTGACGACGTACGGCGGCTGCAAGCGTCGCGAGAACCGCGGCCGCCTCGTCACCCGTACACACCCAGTGTCCTGCGGTCGGCACACCGGCTGCCCGCATCACGTCCTTGGCGAACGCCTTGCTGCCCTCGAGCTGCGCCGCGGCGGCGGAAGGGCCGAACACGTCGATCCCGCGGGCCCGGCAGGCATCGGCGGCACCGGCGACCAGCGGCACCTCGGGCCCGACGACGACCAGGTCGGCGCGCCACTGCTCGGCGAGGTCCGCGACCGCTTCGGCATCGGTGACGTCGAGCGGAAAAGCCTCGGCGATCGCGGCGGTCCCGGCGTTGCCCGGCGCGCAGGCCAGCGCCACCACCGCCGGGTCACGCAGCAGCGCCACGCACAGCGCGTGCTCTCGAGCGCCGGCGCCAACGACGAGTACCCGCAGTGACGTCATGGCGATCACGGTAACGACCCCCACGACGTCTGCGCGCGCGGTACGGTGCTCGCGTCGCGCCGCGTGAGACGGCCCGCACGAGCACGGGCGGGAGCGCAGTGGTACGACACGGCGGCGCCTACCTCGTCGCGGTGAGCCTGGCCCTCGGCGTGGCCCTGGGTGGCCCGCCGGCTCTGGCAGCAGCTCCGACGGACTGCTCGGCGCTGGTCTCCGACGGCGCCGGCGTACTCACCACCGCTGAACTCGGCAACCTGACCGCAGCGACGGTCGACCTGGCAGCGGAGACCACGCTGCGGGTCAGGACCGTCGCCTCGGTGCCCAACGGCGATCTCAACGCCTACGAGAAGCAGCTCCAGCAGCAGTGCGGTTGGGCGGACGCTGGCAACGTGCGGCAGCCGAAGCTCCTGGTCCTGATGGTGGCAACGAAGGACCGGCAGATGGGGATCTACCCGGGGACAGCGTTGGTCGGGAAGATCAACGACGACGTCTGGCTGAACATCGAGCAGGCGGACATGCGGCCCCACCTCGCCGAGGGGGACTGGGCCGGCGGCCTGCAGGCAGGTGTTGGGGCGCTGTACGAAACGCTGCGGACGCCCGCGACGACGGCGACGGAGGCCGCAACGCAAGACGCAACGCAAGACGCAACGCAGGACGGCAGCAGCGGCCCGCCGGCGGAGCAGGACGACTCCAACCCGGTGGGGCTGATCCTGGTGCTGGCCTTCCCGTTCCTCCTGATCGTTACCGCCATCGGCACCGTGCGCTCACGCCGCCGCCGACTCCGGCAAGGGGGGATGAGCATGCCGTTCGACACGTTCAACGGCGGCGGCATGGGCGGTACGGGCGGCTGGGGCGGCATGGGCGGTGGCGGCGGGTCGTCCTCCGACGGCGGCGGCGGCTCGTCCGGCTTCTGACCTGTGCCATCGCCGCCCACAACCGATCGGACACCATGCCCATCCTCGCAACGCTGCTTGCCGCGGTGACCGGTGCGTTGGTCCTCACCGCGGGAGCAACGGCCATGGCCACGCCCCGGCCGCCGGGTTGCGACGCGGTGGTGTACGACGCGGTTGGCACGATCCCAGCGCAGGAGGTCCCCGAGCTCGAGTCCGCTATTCAGGCCACGCAAGCCTCGCTGCAGTTCCGGATCATCCGTTCCGTGCCCTCCGGAGACCTCGACGCCTACGAAAAGCGTCTCGAGACCGGCTGCGGCTGGGCCTCGGCCACCGGGGCGCGCCCGCCGCTGATGGCCCTCGTCGTCATCGACCTGGACGACCAGCTCGTCGGCTTCTACCCCGGCTCCAGCGTCGCGAAGGCCATCCCGCCGGCACTGTGGTCGCAGGAGATGGACGAGCTGACCGCGATCTTCTCCACGGGCAACGTGCATGACGACGTGTTTGGCGCCGCCGACGACTTGAACGCGGTGCTGAAAGCGGCCCCGTACATCGACCCCAACGCCAAGCTTGATTCCGCGACGCCACCACCGCCCGCCTATGCGATCGGACGCGGCGAGCCGCAGGCCGACGTCATCCCCGCCACGCGGCGCAGCGGAGCCCCCAGCAAGGTTCTGGTGATCGGGGTGCTGGCGGTGCTCGCGGCCGCTCTCCGGCTCAGTCACCGGATGCGCCGGCCGCAAACCGACCCGAAGGCCCCCCGCAGCTATGGCCGAGGTGGCAGTACCGGCTTCTAGTGCTGCTCCCACGACTCCGGAGCGTCGACCAGCTTTTGTACGTGCTTGGGCAGCGTCCCGTTGACCACGTCGGCGAGCGAGGTGGTCTCGAGCACCGAGCGCAGGCTTGCCCGTACCGCGATCCAGACCGACTGCAGGTGTACGGCTTCGCCCTCGTAGTCGAGCATCTCCGGCCGCAGACCGCGCACGTGAGCCATCGGGCCCTCGACAGCGCGGATCACGTCGGCGACGGACACGTCCGACGCGTGCACCGCGAGCCGGTAGCCACCCTGGGCACCGCGCTGGCTGTGGACGAGCCCGGCCCGGCGCAGCGACCCGAGCACCTGGTCCAGGAACTTGCGCGGCAGCTGCTGGGCCTCGGCCAGCTCGTCGGCCGTGACCGGCGGCCCGCCCTCAGCCTCCCTGGCGGCGAGGGTGAGCGCGGCTCGGACGGCGTAGTCGGCTGCGGCGGTGATGTGCACGCGCCCAGTCTGCCCGTCCGGCGGCCAAAAACCATGATCGGGGCCGGGACACGTCGGGAATGCCTACTTCAGCGGTGGGGTTGACGGCTGCGGACCTGAATCTCTACTTTGTACGTAGGATTAACCGCAACGCTCGGCAATGAAGGGCCTCCGCGTGCACATCGACCCCTACCTCGTCCTCGCCGGACTGGTTGTTGGCTCCATCGTGGGCCTGACCGGCATGGGCGGCGGCGCGTTGATGACGCCGATCCTGGTCCTGCTCTTCCACATCCAGCCGCTCGCCGCCATCTCCAGCGACCTGGTCGCCTCCGTCGTCATGAAGCCGTTCGGCGGGGCGGTCCACCTCAAGCACGGCACCGTGCACAAGGGCGTCGTGCGCTGGCTGGCGATGGGGTCGGTGCCCGGAGCCTTCGTAGGCGTGCTGATATCGACCCGGTTCCGCGGGGCGCCGGGCCTGGAGAACGGGCTGAAGATCGCGCTCGGCGGGGCCCTGCTGCTCGCCGTCACCGGCATCACCGCTCGCGCCATCCTCGACCGCCGGCGGATCACGGTGCCCCCGGCGCGACCCGAGGACATCCCGGTCAACCGCTTCCCGACGCTCATGGTCGGCCTGATCGGCGGCATCATCGTCGGCCTCACCTCGGTCGGCTCCGGCTCGCTGATGATCGTCGCGCTGATGGTGTTCTACCCGCGGCTGTCGACCCGCCAGCTCGTCGGCACAGACCTGGTCCAGGCAATCCCGCTGGTCGCCGCCGCCGCGCTCGGCCAGATGCTCTTGGGCGACGTCAAGCTGCCGCTGACGGCCGCGCTGCTCATCGGCGCGATCCCCGGCGTGATCTTCGGCGCCCGGATGTCGGCCGTCGCTCCCAGCGGACCGCTGCGCTGGGCCCTCGCCGTCGTCCTGTCCGCGTCGGGAGTCAAGCTGCTCGGCGCGAGCAACGGCCAGCTGCTGATCGTGCTGTGCGCCGGCCTGGTGATCGGGGTCGCCATCCTGCTGGTCACCCGCCGCGGGGTCGCCGCTCCGGTGCCCAGCGAGCCGGCGCTGGAGACGGCGCCGGTCTGACGATCACCGTGTGAATTCGCACCGGTCAGGGCCGCGACGAGGTCACACGGTGGCTGCGGTTGCCGGCCGTCAGCCCAGCAGGTCGCGCAGCACGATCGTCTGGTCGCGACCCGGCCCGACACCCACCACGCTGAACGGGGCCCCGGACATCTCCTCGATCGCCCGCACGTAGGTCTGCGCGTTCTTGGGCAGCTCGGCGAAGGACGTCGCCCCGGAGATGTCCTCGCTCCAGCCGGCAAACTCCTCGTACACCGGCTCGGCGTGGTGGAAGTCGCTCTGGTTGGTCGGCAAGTCGTGCAGCACCGTGCCGTCGGGCAGCCGGTAGCCGACGCACACCGGGATCGTCTCGAAGCCGGAGAGCACGTCGAGCTTGGTGAGCACGAAGTCGGTGACGCCGTTGATCCGTACGCAAAAACGGGCGATCGGGGCGTCGTACCAACCGCAGCGGCGCGGACGCCCGGTCGTCGTGCCGAACTCCGCACCGGCCTGGCGCAGCCGCTCGCCGGTCTCGTCGAGCAGCTCGGTCGGGAACGGGCCGGAGCCCACCCTGGTCGTGTAGGCCTTGACCACCGCAATCACCCGGTCGATCCGGGTCGGCGGGATGCCCGAACCGGTGCACGCGCCACCGCTGGTCGGGTTGGACGAGGTCACGAACGGATAGGTGCCGTGGTCGACGTCGAGCTGGGTCGCCTGACCGCCCTCGAGGAGTACGGTCTTGCCGGCGTCGAGGGCGTTGCCGAGCACCAGCGACGTGTCCGCCACGAACGGCCGCAGCCGCTCGGCGTGGGCGAGCAGCGCCTCGGCCACCTCGTCGACGGTGATCGCTCGGCGGTTGAACACCTTGACCAGCACCTGGTTCTTCTGGTCCAGCGCGCCCTCGATCTTCTGGCGCAGGATCTTCTCGTCGAACAGGTCCTGCACCCGGATCCCGACCCGCGACATCTTGTCCGCGTAGGCCGGCCCGATGCCGCGGCCGGTGGTGCCGATCTTGGCCTTGCCGAGGAAGCGCTCGCCGACCTTGTCGATGATCGTGTGGTAGGTCGTGATCAGGTGCGCGTTGGCGCTGACCAGGAGGCGGGACGTGTCGATGCCACGCGCCTCGAGCAGGTCGATCTCGCCGAACAGCACGGACAGGTCGATGACCACGCCGTTGCCGATGATGGGGACGCAGCCGGCGGTCAGGATGCCCGTGGGCAGCAGGTGCAGCGCGTACTTCTCGGTGCCAATGACGATCGTGTGTCCGGCGTTGTTGCCACCGTTGTAGCGGACCACGTAGTCCAGCCGAGAGCCGAGCAGGTCCGTCGCCTTGCCCTTGCCCTCATCTCCCCACTGGGCACCTACCAGCACGAGTGCAGGCATCGATGGTTCCTTTCGGGGGGATTGGTTTGCGGTTCACTCAACGTTTCCGCGCCGGAAGATTACCGGACAGCGCGGCAGGCTCCACACAGCGGGCGTGCCGCTGGCTGTGCCGGGCTACCCTCGGAGCATGGCGAGGATGCCCACGATGGCCGATCTCGAGGCCGCAGTTGACGCTGCGGTGACGCTCGCCCAGGCCCAGGCCAAGGCGATGCAGGCGCTGCCGGGCGCGATCAACGCGGTGGCCGAGGCCGCGAACAACATCAACGCGACGGCGAACGAGGCGCGGGCGGTGATCCGCAAGGCGCAGGCGGTCAGCGACCGCCTCGACAAGATGCTGGACAGCGTCGAGCCTGCGGTCGGCGAGATCACGCCGGCGCTGCAGGCGCTCAAGGAGGCACAGCAGCGCATCGTGGCCATGACCGGCTCGACCGAGAAGATGGCCTCGTTCGTCGAGGACGCTGGCGCTGGGTTGTCCCGGCTGGCCGGCATCTCGGGCGCAACCGGGCTGTTCAACCGGCTGGCGGCTGCGGCGACGGGTGACGTCAACCGCGGTCTGTCCACCCGCGAGCCGGCCGGCGCGCTGTCCGCTGCCGCCGACATCCTGGACGCCGAGATTCACGACGGCGAGATCGTCGAGGACGAACCGGGGGACGCCGCCGACGAGGCTGACGACGAGCTGTCCCCGGCGATGGCTGCGCTGACGGCCATGGCCACGAGGGACCATGCCGCTGCCCCCGGCGCGGACCTGGCCGACGATGCGGACCTGGCCGACGGTGCGGACCTGGCCGACGCGACCTGGCCGACGCGAGCTGGCCGACGACACGGACCTGGCCGACCGCGAGCTGGCCGACGACACGGACCTGGCCGACCGCGAGCTGGCCGACCGCGAGCTCAGCGAAGCCGTGGACGTGGCGCTGGAGCCGGTCGAGCTCGGCAGCGAGGCGGATGGCCCCGACCTCGACGATTCCGACGAGTCGGGCAGCGCCACCGGCTGACCGGTTGCGGCGATCAGTGGTGCACCCCGCACCGAATGAGCACCGGATACGGGACACCCCGCACCAGTGATCACCCGCAGTCGCCCCGCCCGGCGATCAGTGGTGCACCCCGTACCGAATGAGCACCGGATACGGGACACCCCGCACCAGTGATCACCCGCAGCCGCCCCGCCCGGCGATCAGTGGTGCACCCCGTACCGAATGAGCACCGGATACGGGACACCCCGCACCAGTGATCACCCGCAGTCGCCCCGCCCCCGCCCGGCGATCAGTGGTGCACCCCGTACCGAATGAGCACCGGATACGGGACACCCCGCACCAGTGATCACCCGCAGTCGCCCCGCCCCCGCCCGGCGATCAGTGGTGCACCCCGCACCGAATGAGCACCGGATACGGGACACCCCGCACCAGTGATCACCCGCAGTCGCCCAGCGCCCCGCCCGGCGATCAGTGGTGCACCCCGCACCGAATGAGCACCGGATACGGGACACCCCGCACCAGTGATCACGCCATAGGCGCCCGGCTACACCAGCTCCGCAGCGGCCGCCGGGTCGCAGTCGTCGAGGAAGGTGGCGCAGCGCGCGGCCTCGTCCGCCTCGCCGATGGCACCGGCCGCGCGACCGAGGGCGTTGAGCGCGCGCAGGAAGCCCCGGTTGGGCTCGTGCGACCACGGCACCGGCCCGTACCCCTTCCAGCCGTTGCGGCGCAGCGCGTCGAGTCCGCGGTGGTAGCCGGTACGGGCATAGGCGTACGAGGCGACCACCTCGCCGTCAGCGAACGCAGCGTCAGCGAGCAGTGCCCACGGCGCGGAGGAGGCCGGGAACGAAGCCGCAACGGAAGCGGGAGCCGTCCCGGAGGCCAGCGCCTCGCGTACCGGAGCATCGTCGGGCAGGTAGGTGGGTGGCGGGCCACCGAGCAGGTTTCCACTGAGCGTCATGCCGCCAGTATTGCCGCAAGACCGACGAGATAGCCTCGGCGCCATGACTGAGACCTCCCCCAGCACGTCCGTCGTCCGCCCGATCGAGGTCGCGTGGGTGTCCCGCGGCAACACCGGTGCGCCGAACTACGACGAGTTCAACACCTACGACGAGATCGCCGAAATCATCGCGGCCAACCCCACCTCGATCCTCACCGTCGACATGCCGCACGCGACACCTGCGGGCCGCGCGCAGAACCTCGGCTTCTTCGACGCGCTGCCCGAGGCCCTCCCGCGGCTCGAGCAGCTCAAGGCCGACGGCCACTTCGCCAAGGCCACCGACGTCGTGCTGCCCTACCGGATCACCACTCCCGAGGGACCGTCGTACGGGGTTTGGGCCATGGTCGCGACCAGCGAGATCTCCGACGCCGCCGACAAGCCGGGCCTCGTGATCCGCAACGAGGAGGTCTTCCTCGACAAGGTCAAGGAGCGCACCGCGCTGATCGGCGCGCTCGGCCACCTCATCTCCGCGGTGCTGCTGCTGCAGTCCGACCGCGGCCCGGATGTCGTTGCCCAGCTGGAGAAGTGGACCGCCGGCCGCGAGCCCGACGCTGTCGACATCGACCAGTTCGGCCAGGAGCACGCGGTGTGGCTGATGGGGCCATCGCCTGAGCGCGACGACCTGATCGAGGCCCTCGGCGGCGGCGAGCTCATCGTCGCCGACGGCAACCACCGTTCGCTCGCGTCGCAGCAGTCCGGCCTCGACGCGTTCATGGCCGTCATCACCGCGCCGCAGTCGCTGACGATCCAGCCGTACAACCGGCTCATGCGCGACCTGGGTCTGCCGATCGGCGAGTTCCTGACCAAGCTCACCGAGAACGGCTTCACCGTCACCAAGGTCGACGGTCCGGCGGACATCCCCGCCGAGCGGGGCACCATCAGCCTGTACGCGGCCGGTGGCGACTCCTACGACGTCGTCCTGCCCGAGGCCGAAGGCAGCGTCGTCGACACCCTCGACCACACCGTCGTCGAGCGAGCCATGTTCAACGGCGTGCTCGGCATGGACGCGGCCGACAAGCGGATCGCGTACGTAGGCGGTGACTACGGCGCCGACTGGCTGCGCGCCGAGGTCGACGGCGGCCGGGCGCAGGCGGCGATCATGATCGCGCCCGTGGACACCGACGACTTCGTGGCCATCAACCACGACCGGATGAAGATGCCGCGCAAGAGCACCTGGTTCACGCCCAAGGCCAGGGCTGGGCTGGTCCTCGCCGAGCTCTGACTACGGGCTCTCGCGCGGACGTTCACCTACCCGGGTACGGGGTAAATGGACGGTCGTGACGACGCAAGCAACCACCACCGACGACCACCTGCTCAGCGTCTACCTGCACGACCACCTCGCCGGGGCAGCCGGCGGAGTGTCGCTGGCCAAGCACGCGGCCAAGGCTCAGCGGGACGAACCGGCTGGCCCGGAGCTGGCCGGGCTGGCCAGGGAGATCGAGCAGGACCAGGCGACCCTGCGCTCCATCCTGCGCGAGCTCGGCATCAGCGACCATGCCGTGCACGAGAAGGCCAGCGTGCTGGCGGAGAAGGCAGCTCACCACAAGCCGAACGGCCAGCTCGTCGGCCGTTCACCACTGGACTCGCTGGTCGAGCTCGAGGCCATCGGGATGGCTATCGAGGGCAAGCGGGCCGGTTGGGTCACTCTGCGAATCCTCGCCGAGTCCGACTCCCGGCTCGACGTCGATCAGCTCGATCGCCTGGTCGTCCGCGCGATCGCGCAGGCTCAGATCGTCGAGTCGCTGCGGCGGGCAGCCGCACAGTCGGTCCTCACCTCGAACTGGAAGGCGTGACCATGTCCGTGACTGGATTTCAGGACCTGCCGTTGGCAGACCGCGACCGCGAGTGGGACGGCGACGCCGCGGACAAGCGGGTGCGTTCCTGGGCGGACGCGCAGGACGAGCCGAACGAGAAGTACCGCAACGCCCATGTCTGGTACGACAGCGAGAACAAGGACAACTTCACCGCGTACAAGCTGCTGATCGCCGACGTGGTGGGCGGCAAGCTCGTGGCAGTTCCGCGCGGGGTGATGGCTGCCGGCAACGTGATGCAGGGCGCCCGTGGTGGGGTCGACCTGCCGGCCAAGGACGTCGACCGGGTCAAGAGCCACCTGGCGAAGTACTACGCCAAGATGGGCGAGACGCCGCCCTGGGACCGCGACTAAGGCTTCGCGACCGTCACGTCGCCGGCGCTGCTGCTCGCGTTGATCACGTGCGTCGAGGCGCTCGACACGGGCACGTCGACTGTCGGGCCGTCGGGGTCGTCGGCGATCACCCGGTAGGACGCCGACCCCGGCACTGCCACGTTGACGTCGCCTGCCGAGCTGTGGGCGGTGACCCGGTCGGGGACGACGGCGAACGTGAGATCGACGTCGCCGGCGCTCGACGTCGCGCTGACGTCGGTCGAGTGCACGGCGTCGCTCGTGACGTCGCCGGCACTCGAGGAGAGCACCAGCGTGCCGACCGCGCCGTCGGCCTCGACGTCGCCGGCCGAGGAGTGCAGGTCGAGGGCGCCGGTGAGCCCGCGGGTCCGTACGCTGCCGCCACTGCTGCGGGCCGTGACGGCGAAGTCGGCCGGCACGTCGATCGTCATGTCCTGGCTGCAGATCTCGTCGATGAGGTTGGGGCAGGTCCCCTTGATGGTGACGCCGGCGCTCGAGGAGACCACGGACAACGTCGGCTTGTGCAGGGTGTAGTGACCCGAGAGCCGGACGTGGACATCGCCGTCACTGCTCGGCTGCAGGTGCAGGTACCCCTCGTCCGCCGTAACTTTGAGGACCTTGGCCTGCGGCGTCACCGAGCGACTGTCGGTGTAACCGGTCAGCCCCATCACGTTGACCAGCGACAGCACGCCATAGCCGATCATCAGGACGCAGAACGGGATGCCGAACGTCAAAACGGTGCGGCGACCCGGGCTCAACGGCGACGCCATCTCAGCCCTCCAGGTAGTGCAGGACAGCGAGGACCCTTCGGTGGTCGCTGTCGGTCGGCATCAGGTCGAGCTTGCTGAAGATGCTGCTGACGTGCTTTTCCACCGCACCCTCGGAAATGACCATGGCGGCGGCAATTCCGGCGTTGGAGCGACCTTCGGCCATGAACCCGAGCACTTCCCGCTCGCGGCCGGTCAGCCGCTCGAGCGGGCCCTCGTGCCGGCTCCGGGTCAGCAGCTGCGACACGACCTCCGGGTCGAGCGCCGCGCCGCCGGCAGCAACCCGCTTGAGCGCGACCAGAAACTCCTCCACGTCGGCGACCCGGTCTTTGAGCAGGTAGCCCACACCGCGCGTCGACCCGGCCAGCAGCTCGGAGGCATAGCGCTCCTCGACGTACTGGGAGAGTACGAGCACCCCGACGTCCGGCCACGTGCTGCGGATCACCAGCGCGGCACGTACCCCCTCATCGGTGAACGTCGGCGGCATCCGGACGTCGACGACACAGACGTCGGGCTGGTGGTCGCTGACGGCCCGAAGCAGCAGCTCGCCGTCCTCGACAGCGGCCACGACCTCGAAGCCGGCATCGACCAGCAGCCGGGAGATCCCTGCCCGCAAGAGGACCGAGTCTTCGGCGATGACGACACGCAGTGCGCTCATGACACCCTCCAGGGCAGGTCGGCGCACAGAACGGTGGGGCCACCGGGCGGGCTGTCGACGGTCAGCCGTCCGTCCACGCCGGCGACCCGGTCAGCCAGCCCGGTGAGGCCGGAGCCATGGCGCGGATCCGCCCCACCGGTGCCGTCGTCGGTGACCGTGACGCGTACGGCATCGGCCAGTTTCCTTACGGAGACGGCAATCCGGGTCGCCTGAGCATGCTTGGCCACGTTGGTCAGCGCCTCCGCGACGACGAAGTAGGCGATCGCCTCCAGCGTCGGCGGTGGCCGCTCCGGCAGGTCGACGGTGACCTGGGTGGGTACGGGAGACCTGGCCGCGAGAGCCGACAGTGCGGCGTCGAGGCCACGGTCGGTCAGGACCGGCGGGTGCAGTCCGCGGGTGAGGTCGCGCAGCTCGACGATGGCCAGCTTGGCCTCGCCGTGCGCCTCGTCGATGAGGGCGCGTACGGCCTGCTCGTCCGGGTCCCCCGTGTCCTCAGGCAGTTTCGCCTTGGCCCGGCCCAGTGCCATCGCCAGCGCCACCAGCCGTTGCTGGGCGCCGTCGTGCAGGTCGCGCTCGATCCGACGGCGCTCATCCTCCGCAGAGTCGACGACCCGGCGTCGGGTTGTCTCGAGCTCGCCGACCCGCTCGCGCAGCTCCTCGGTCACGTTGCGGCCGAGCAGGGACCTGCCGATCGAAGCCTCGATCACCGAGAGCCCGCGGACCACCGGGATCGGGATGAGCAGCAGGAGCACCACACCAACCGCGGCCACGGCACCTGCCATCGGGTAGGTCGTGATGTGGAACAGCCAGAAGTTGGCGCGGTGCAAGGGATAGGCCGGCAGCATCGCCGGGGTGAGGATCAGCGCGATCGGGCCAGCCCAGACAGCGGTGGTCACCACAAAGGTGAAGATGCCCACCGGCAGTGTCACCAGGCAGTAGGCCACCAGCCGCCACAGGTCACCGGAGCCGATCGTGTCCACGAGGTAGCGGAACGGGTGACCCTCCCACCGTGGCAGCTCCGGCGGCAGGATCCGCACGCCGAGCGTTGCGCCGAAACGGGCCCGCTCGATCACCCCGACCAGGCGCACGAGCCAGGACATGATCAGGAAGGCCACCACGCCGGGGATGATGAACGCCAGGAACAGTGGCCACGGCAGCGTCAGGAACAGGACGCCGATCACGAACGCCGGGATCGCGACCCAGATGCTGGTCAGCAGATGGGTGACAGCCAGCCAGGTGTACGGCGAGATGAACGCCCGGAACACGTTGTCCGGCAAGGGATCCGGGCCGCCGGCGTACGTCTCTTGACTCGCCATGGTGCCCTCCCTTCATCGTCCGCCGACCTGTGCGTCCGTCCAACCGTAGAGATCGGAGGCCTGATCGCCCATGCTGCAGTCCCCCGGACGGGGGGTGGGGCTAGCCCCCGTACGACTCGGGTGGTCGCTCCAATGACCCTGGAGATCGATCCCGAGAGTCTGGTTCTGGTCGCCGACGGGGCGGTCACAGCACAGGTGCGAGGGGCAAAGATCATGACTTCCGACCAGACGTACGACGTACTCCACCATGAAGGCCAGGGCTGGCAAAGGGTCCCGGCGCAACCGCCAGGAAAGCAGAAGCGGCCGGCGACGGTCAGAGTCGCCCGCTGGAGCGCCACCCACCCGTGGCGGGCGATCGGCGCGTGGGTGCTCTTCGTGACCCTGTGCGTCATGGGCGGCGGCATGGTCGGCGCCAAGACGCTGACCCAGGACAGCAGCCCGCGGACCCAGTCGGGGCAGGCTGACCGGATCGAGACCAGCGGCAACTTCGCTCACCCGAGCGTCGAGAACGTGCTGATCACGGCTCGCAAGGGAGCGCTGAGTCGTACGGAGGCCAACGCGGCTGCCGCCGAGGTGACCAAGCAGATGCGGGCGATCGCCCAGGTGAGCAAGGTCGACCCGGTGGTCGTCTCGGCGAACGGCCGGGCGCTGCTGGTGCCGGTGTCGATGGCGGGGGATCCCGACACCGCGTCGGAGCGCATCGCGCCGCTGCAGAAGATCACGGCAGCGGTGCAGAAGGCGCACTCCGACCTCCGGGTCGAGGAGGTCGGCGGGGCCTCGCTCGACGCCGCCATCAGCAAGACCCTCGGCGGCGACCTGCACAAGGCAGAGCTGATCTCGATCCCGATCACCCTGGTCATCCTGGTGGTGGCGTTCGGCGCGCTCATCGCTGCCGGAATCCCGCTGCTGCTGGCGCTGTCGTCGGTGGCCGCGGCGATCGGGCTGTCGGCGTTCGCCTCGCACGTGCTCCCGCAAAGTGACGCGCTGAGCAGCGTCGTGCTCCTGATCGGCATGGCCGTCGGCGTCGACTACTCGCTGTTCTACATCCGCCGTGAGCGGGAGGAACGGGCTCGCGGCGTCGACCGGCTCGAGGCCATCGAGATCGCGGCGGAGACCTCAGGACACAGCGTGGTCGTCTCCGGCATCGCGGTTGCCATTGCGATGTCCGGCCTGCTGGTGGCCCGCGACGCGACGTTCTCGTCGATGGCTGTCGGTGCGATCCTCGTGGTCGTCGTCGCGGTCATCGGTTCGCTGACGTTGCTGCCGGCGCTGCTGGCCAAGCTCGGTCGCTGGGTCGACCGGCCCAAGATCCCGTTCCTGTGGCGACTCACCGCTGCCCGTACGACGGAGCCTCGCCTCTGGTCGGCCCTGCTCAAGCCGGCGCTGCGCCGGCCGGGGATGTCGATGACGGTGTCGGTCCTGGCGCTGCTGGCGCTGGCGCTGCCAGCCCTCGGCATGACGCTCAAGCTCCCGACCGCCAGTGACCTGCCGCGGTCGATCCCGATCATGAACTCGTACGACCGGTTGACCGCGTCGTTCCCGAGCTCGAGCGAGACGCACACCGTGGCGATCAAGGCTCCGGCGTCCGAGCTGCCGCAGGTGAAGGCAGCCGTGGCAGCGCTGGACAAGCGGGTGGCCGCCAGCCCGTTGTACGCCCACGACCAGGCGCCCGAGGTCCGCACGTCGGCCAACGGCACCGTCACCACGGTCAACATCGGGGTCAACTCCGAACCCGGCAAGCCGCTGGCCACCCGTTCCCTGAACGAGCTGCGCAACGTGCTCGTCCCGCAGACGATCGGGACGGTGCCGCACGCTCGCTACGCCGTCGGTGGCGACATCGGCGGGCAGGCGGACTTCATCTCGAGCATGCAGGGATCGCTGCCCTGGGTCATCGGGTTCGTGCTGGCGCTGACCTTGATCGTGATGCTCGTGACGTTCCGCTCGGTGGCCATCGCACTCACCGCGATCGGCCTCAACCTGCTCTCGGCCGGGGCCTCGTTCGGCATCCTGGTGCTCGTGTTCCAGAACCACTGGGCCGAGTCGCTGCTCGGGTTCCACTCGATCGGTGCGGTGGTGGCGTGGCTGCCGCTGTTCCTGTTCGTGGTGCTGTTCGGGCTGTCGATGGACTACCACGTGTTCGTCGTCAGCCGCATCCGCGAGGCCGCCCTGCGCGGCGAGCCGACCAAGGAAGCGGTACGGCACGGGATCGTCTCCTCGGCCGGCGTGGTGACCAGCGCGGCCGTGGTCATGGTCGCGGTGTTCAGCGTCTTCGCCACCCTGAGCACCATCGACATGAAGGAGCTGGGCGTCGGCCTTGCCGCCGCGATTCTCCTTGACGCCACAGTGATCCGGATCGTCCTGCTGCCGTCGGTGATGCTTCTGCTCGGCCGCCGCAACTGGTGGGCGCCGGCTTGGATCGCCCGCGGTGCGCCGCAGGTCCCGTACGAGAGCGAGCCGGTGTTCCCGTCCCGCGCGACCGTCTGACGGGAGGGGCTCCTTCCCGGCGCCACCCAAGCTCGCGATCTTGCCGAAGCGCACGTCATTCTTCGATGAATGGCGTGCGTTTCGGCAAGATCAACTGGTTGGGGCGGGCTCAGCTTTCCGGCTCCGCGGTGGCCGTCGTTGTCGGCACCTCGTCGACGACCACCGGCCGGGTGAAGGCCCACACCAGCATCAGGATGCCGAAGATCAACATGCCGACGCCGGTCCAGAAGTTGATGTGCACGCCCGCGGCCTTGGTGATCGCCTTGTGCCCGTCGTTGATGCCGACGATCACCAGGACGACGCCGTAGAAGACGAACAGGCCACCGATCAGCCGGCGCAGGTCGAACAGCCGGGCCCCACGCGCCCGCTGCTCGGCTTCCTCCGTGCTCGCGATGGCCTCGTCCTTGTCACCGGGGCTTGCGTTGTCGCTTGTCATCACCGGCTCCTAGATGAACACGAGGTTGAGGATGACACAGATGCCGAGGGCTCCGAAGCCCAGCAGCTTGGGGGACCGCCACCACACGTCGTCGCCCGGCTGGGGCGCTTCCGGGGGCTCCGTCGACACGGTGCCCCACACCAGGCCGGCCAGCTCGGCCTCGGGTTTCGGCGGAGTCACCAGGCTGACGAGCACGGTCACGACGGCGTCGGCAGCGAACGCCACGACAGCACCCCAGAAGTTGGCGCCCTGGGCCGATGCGAAGTGGATCTGCGGCGAGATGTCGATCGGGCCGACGCTGAGGCCTGCGTAGAGGACATGGGTCACGTACGCGCCGATCGTGCCAGCGGCGAGGCCACAGATGCCGGACCACGGCGAGGCCCGCTTCCAGTACATCGCGATGATGAACGTGGCGAACAACGGCGCATTGAAGAAGCCGAACAGCAGCTGGATGTAGTTCATGATGTTCGCGTACTGCGAAGCGATGCCAGCGGTACCGACGGCGATGACGATGCCGACCACGGTGACGATCCGCCCCGTGTTGAGGTAGAACCTGTCCTCCCGGTCCTTGAGCACGTACGGCTGGATCAGGTCGTAGGTGACCACGGTGTTGAACGAGCTGACGTTGGCTGCCATGCCGGCCATGAACGCGGCCAGCAGTCCCGTGACCGCGATCCCGAGCACGCCGTTGGGCAGGTAGGTCTCGATGAGCAGCGGGATCGCGTTGTTGTACTGCAGGTCACCGGACTTGGCACCAAGCCCGTGGATCAGCACGAGCGCGAGCAGACCGGGCACGATCGTCAGCACCGGGATGAACAGCTTGGGGTAGGCGCCGATGAGTGGGGTGCGCTGCGCCGCGGACAGGCTCTTGGCGGACAGGGCCCGCTGCACCTCGGCGAAGTTGGTCGTCCAGTAGCCGAAGGACAGCACGAAGCCCAGCCCGAGCACGATGCCCACCCAGTTCGACCCCAGGGCGTTGTGGCTGCCGATCCCGGTGCCCTGCCAGGCGTGCACGCCGGAGGATCCGAGCGAGGAATCCTTGACCTTGTCCATGAGGCCGTTCCAGCCGCCGACCTTGACGAGGCCGACGACGGTGATGGGGATGAGGCCGGCCAGGATCACGAAGAACTGCAGCACCTCGTTGTAGATCGCGCCGCTGAGACCGCCGAGGGTGATGTAGGCGAGCACAAAGCCTGCTGCCACGCAGATCGAGAGGAACAGCGACCAGCCGAGCAGGTTCTCGAGCACCAGCGCGAGTGCGTACAGGTTGACGCCGGCGATGAGTACTGCAGCGAAGGCGAAGGTCAGGGCGTTGAAGACGTGCGTCGGTCTGTTGAATCGCAGCCGTAGATATTCCGGGACGCTGCGAACCTTGGCGTTGTAGTAGAACGGCATCATCACGAGGCCGAGGAACACCATCGCCGGAACGGCGCCGATCCAGTAGAAGTGCACCGTGGCCATGCCGTACTGCGCACCGTTGGCGGCCATACCGAGAATCTCGATCGCTCCGAGGTTGGCAGAGACGAAGGCGAGACCGGTGATCCACGCTGGCAGTGATCGTCCGGAGAGCAGGAAGTCGAGGCTGGTCCGGATACTCGTACGGGCCGCAATGCCGATCGCGAGCACGACGGCGAAGTAGACCGCGAGCAGCATGTAGTCGAGAGCGTTGAGATGGAGCCTGAGCACCCGAGCCTCCTTGCCCCGAATGGATGTCAGCGCTCCCCGGCATTTCACCGATTTCGGATCGGCAAACCCTGGCAGGCCGTGCAACTGGAACTCGAACGGCAAAGTCTGCAAGGCTGCAGGGGTGACCCCACTCAACGAGCTACTCATCCTTGCCACTGACATCGCCCGCGAAACCGGGACGCTGATCCTGGACCGCGACGCCGACCTCGGGGTGGAGACCAAGTCCTCCGACACCGACGTCGTGACCGCCAAGGACAGAGCAGCCGAACAGCTGATCCGGGCACGGCTCGACCAAGCCCGGCCCGATGACGGGTTCCTCGGCGAGGAAAGCGGGCATGGTACGGGCAGCAGCGGCGTCCGCTGGGTCGTCGACCCCATCGACGGCACCGTCAACTACCTCTACGGCATCCCGCAGTACGCGGTCTCCATCGCCGTCGAGGTGGATGGCGCCGTCCGGGTCGGCGTGGTCTTCGACCCGGCGAAAGATGAGCTGTACCAGGCAGTTTCGGGCGAAGGCGCAACCCTCAACGGCCGGTCGCTCCGTTGCTCGGCGCAGACCGTGCTCGGCGTGAGCATGGTCAACACCGGCTTCGGCTACTCCGCGCAGCGGCGAGGCCGGCAAGGCGCGGTGGTGGCGGCGATCATCGCCGAGGTCCGCGACATCCGCCGGATGGGGTCAGCAGCGCTGGACCTGTGCGCGGTCGCCAGCGGACGCGCGGACGCCTACTTCGAACGTGGCGTCAATCCGTGGGACATCGCCGCCGGAATCTTGATCGCGCAGGAGGCCGGTGCTGTGGTGACCGACCTGCAGGGCGCATTCCCCACCGGTGACTTCGTGCTGGCGGCGGCGCCCGGCGTTCATACCGCGCTGCGCGAGCTGTTGCTGCCGCTTCGCCCGGACGAGGTGTGACCGCCTAGCGCGGGTCGACGCTGATCGGTCTCAGCCGCCGGATGCAGCGTGTCGGTCCAGACGACCGTCGGGGTGTATCGTCCTGGCTGCGCCGGGTGCCGCAGGACAGGCAACGGGCGTACTCGTGGACGTCGCCCGAGGGTGGTCCGAACAGCAGCCAGCGGCGGTTGCCACTGCGGATCAGGGCGTGGGTCGTGTCAGGGCCGCAGACAGCGCAGGCGAGGGAGCGCCAGCCTGTCTCACGACGGACCCGTCGTGCTGTACTCATGCTTCCACTGTCCCCGGCTCCTGTTACACCGGGATCACGCTTGGGCGGCACTCGGGAAACGACGAGGTCTAGATCTGGTCACGACCTCAGGGGGCGCCGCCGGCCAACGGGCGCAGCCGATGCGCCTCGTCGAACAGCCACCGCTGTCCCAGCGTGACCACCGTCACCGCCGCCATCGCAGCCGCCCCCAGCCCCAGGTAGACCACGATGATCTGGTAGCGGATGGCCACCTCTGGCGACACCCCGGCGATGATCAGACCGGTCATAGCACCGGGCAGCGCAATCAGACCCACCGTCGAAGCCGAGTCGATCTGCGGCGTCAGCGATGTCCTCAGAGCAGCCCTCGCGTGTGGCGAGAATGCCGTACCAGCAGGCAATCCCAACGCCAGCCTGGCTTCGACCAGGTGTCGGGAGGACTGCACCTCGTCCCGTAGGCGGAGCATCGTTACCGAGGTGGCGTTCATGGCAGCGTTGACCACCATGCCGCCGATCGGGATCACTACGAGCGGTCTGGAGGAGACCACACCTGCGCCCACCAGCAGGCCCAACGTCGCAGCCGTGGCCAGACCGACCGACAGTGTCGCCATGAGCTGGGCCCTGGGCAGCCCGCGACCGCGGCGGGCTCCGACCCGACCTGCGATGAGCACCATGGCCGTGACCCAGCCGAGCGCGCCGGGCAGCCCGGCGTGCTTGAACACCAGGGAGAGCAGGTAGCCGACAGCGGTGAGCTGAACCGCGGCGCGCACGACCGCCACGGCGAGATCTCTGGTCAGGCCAAGGCGGGCGCGCAGGATGAGGACGCCCGCGATGGCCACCAGGACCCCGGACAGCGCGACGCCCCACCAGCTGGGGATCGGCACGTCCGGCGGAACGCTTGCCGATGCGAGAATCACGACGCCCCCGCGACGTACTGCTGAACCTCGGTCGGCGACGGCCCGTCCAGCACGGCTGCAGCCTCTCCCACCGCCGCGACCACGCCGTTCATCAGCACCACGACGTCGTCGGCGATCCGGCGGGCCTGCTGCAGGTCGTGGCTCACCATCACCACGCTGAGCCCATCGGCCACGAGTGCCCGTACGACCGCTTCGACCGACGCTGCGGCGAACGAGTCCAGAGCCGACGTGGGCTCGTCCAGCAGGAGCACCTCCGGGCCGACCGCAAGCGCCCTGGCCAGACAGAGCCGTTGAGCCTCGCCGCCGGACAGCCCTTCGGTCGAACGGTCGACAAACTCCGGCGAAAGGCCGACCCTGGCCAGCAGTTCCCCGGCCTCACCGGCGGTCAAGGTCTGCCTGCCGACCCGAAGATCCGCGAGGACCGAGCCCTCGAGCAGGACCGGCGCCTGTTGCAGCATGCCGACCCGTCTGCGCAGCGCCAACACGTCGTACGAGGGCAGCTCCGCTTCATGCAGCGCGACGGTGCCCGTCGTCGGCTCCGTGAGCCGGTTGAGCAGTCGGAGCAACGTGGACTTGCCGGCGCCGCTGGGGCCCAGGATCACGGTCACCCGGCCAGCAGCTATCGCGAGCGTGACCTCTCGCAGCGGGAACGTCTCGCCTCGGCGGACCGTGACCCGGTCCAGTCGGAACAGCGGCGCGTCCATCGGCCCATCATCCTCACCTCGCGGCGGGAGATGCCCGACCGCGGGCCCGCCGCCCTCGTCAGCCCGAGCTCGGCAGCGCCGGCAGCGCGTTCGCGGCCACGACCGACTGGTAGAACCGCCCGCTGTCCTTGATGGTCCGCTGCTGGGAGTCGAAGTCGACCCGGACGATGCCGAATCGCTTGTCGTAGCCCCAGGCCCACTCGAAGTTGTCCAGCAGCGACCACACGAAGTAGCCGCGCAGGTCGACGCCGTCGGTGATCGCACGGTGGACCTGCGCGAGGTGGCGATGCAGGTAGGACACCCGCGGAGCGTCGTTGACCTCGCCGTTCGCCGACACGACATCGTCGTAGGCTGCGCCGTTCTCGGTGATGACCAGCGGCACGCCGTAGTCGCTGTGCAGCCGTACGAGCAGCTCGTGGAAGCCCGTCTCGTCGACCGGCCAGCCCATCGCGGTGTGCTCGCCAGGGATGTCGACCCCGCGGACGTCGTCGCAGCCAGGGAACAGCGCCATGCCGCCGCCGGTCTCGGCGTGCTCGACCACACCGGGGTTGTAGAAGTTGACGCCCAGCACGTCGATCGGCGAGGCGATGATGTCGAGATCGCCGTCGTGCACGAAGGACCAGTCGGTGATCGCGGACGTGAACTCCACAACGTCGGCGGGGTAGGACGCCCGGAACAGCGGGTCGGTCCACATCCGGGTCTGCAGTCCGTCGAACTTGGCGGCGGCGGCCTTGTCGGCTTCGGAGTCGGTGGCCGGCCGGACCATGCCGGGGTTGAGGGTGATCGAGACCTGAGCCGTCTCGGGCAGGATGGCGCGCAGCTCGCGTACGGCGAGGCCGTGCCCCAGCAGCAGGTGGTGGGCGGCCGAGAACGCCTCGGCGGCATTGGTGTGGCCGGGGGCGTGCTCGCCGGCGGCGTAGCCCAGGAACGCTGAGCACCAGGGCTCGTTCAACGTCGTCCACGTCGGCACCCGGTCGCCGAGCGCACCGGCCACCAGGGCCGCGTACTCAGCGAAGCGGTAGGACGTCTCACGGTTGGTCCAGCCGCCGGCCTCGTGCAGCTCAATCGGCAGGTCCCAGTGGTAGAGCGTCAGCGTCGGTGAGATGCCGGCGCCGAGCAGCTCGTCGACCAGCCGGGAGTAGAAGTCGATGCCCTTGGGGTTGAGCGGACCCTTGGCACCGGGCAGGACCCGCGACCAGGACACGGAGAAGCGATAGGCAGCGAGGCCGAGGTCGGCCATCAGCGCCACGTCGTCGCGGTAGCGGTGGTAGTGGTCGGCAGCAACGTCGCCGGTGTCGCCGTTCGCGACCTTGCCCGGCGTGTGCGAGAAGGCGTCCCAGATGGAAGGGGTGCGGCCATCCTCGGCTGCTGCGCCCTCGATCTGGTACGAGGCGGTGGCCGACCCCCAGACGAACGCGGACGGGAAGGCAAGGGCGTCGCTCGCCCTAGCGGTTGCGTCGGTGGTGTCGACGGAGGTCATGGCTCGGTTCTCCTAGCGAGTAAGCACATTCTGGCTCGATCACAGGTCAGGAACAGGGCGACAGCCCTGACCGCGATCTGCCCGGCCGGTGCGAGCACCGACCGGGCAGATCGCGAACTTACAGCGTTACTGCTTGCCCTTCGCCGAAGATCAGGCGCCTGGCTTGAGGTGCAGGATCACGTACGAGACACCGGCGGGGTTCGGAGCCGGGTCCATGTACTGGTTGTTGTGGTCGACCCAACCGCTGTAGTTGGTGGTGTTGTACTCGTACCAACCTGCGGCGTACATGATCGGAGCAACCGGAACCTTCGTGGAGACGACCTTGGCCAGGGTGTTGACCGCAGTCTGCGCGTCCTCGGCGGTGCCGGCCTTCGCGTAGGCGTCCAGTGCAGCGGTGGCCTCCGGGTCGACGAACCGACCGTAGTTACCACTCGCGTTCTTGGCGTTTCCACCCGTGGACAGTGCCGGGTCCAGCCAGGCCTCGTACGTTGCGTACGGGGACGGGCCGGTGTTGCTCCAGTGGATCGCGGTGTCGAACGTGCCGGCCGCGAGGTCGGCGTACCACTTGTTCGGGTCCACACCGTAAGCCGTGGCGTCAAAACCGAGCTTCTTGAAGTCGGCCGCCATGATCTGCGCCGCCTGGTAGTAGTCGGTGTAGGCCGTCGGGTCCTCGATCTTGAAGGTGACCTTCTGACCGCCCTTGGTCCACATGCCGCCGGTCATGGCGTAGCCGGCCGCCTTCATGTTCTCAGCGACAGCAGCAGCGTCATCGTGCGCCTTCAGGTCGCCCTTGTAGGCGGCCGGGAGGAGCGAGGCGAAGTTCGGCAGCAGCAGACCGCTGGAGGACGTCGCCGGCGGCTCGTAACCCTGCTCGGCCTGACTGGCAACCTTGGTCCGGTCGATCGCAGCGCTGATGGCTGCACGAACCTTCGGGTCCTTCAGAGCGGCGGGGCCGGTGGCCACGTTGAACTCGAGGCTCACGACGTTGACCGTCGGGAACCAGTACTTGTGGTGCGTCGGGTCCTTGGCAACAAAGCTGGTCTGGATCTGCGAGACGAAGTTACCGGCGTAGTCGATCTTGCCGGCCGACAGCTGCTGGAGGGCAACGTCATTCGTCGCGTACGACGGGACGTCAACCTCGGGCACCGGCGGCTTGCCACCCCAGTAGGTCGGGTTGGCCTTGAAGGTGAAACCGGCTGCAACGGCGTTGGCCACGGTGTAGGGGCCGGTGCCGATCGGCTTCGGGTCGGCGAACTTCGCCGGGTCCTTGGATGCCGAGTAAGCCGCCTTCTTCACGATGAAGGTCTGGCCCGCGATGTTGAAGATGTTCTGGAACTGCGGGGTCTTGAAGTTGACCGTGACCTTGTTGCCGTCGACGCTGGTGCCGGTGACCGGGATGCCCAGACGGTCCATGGCGGGAACGTCCTTCATGACCTGGTACGTGTAGGCCACGTCGGCACCGGTCAGCGGCGTGCCGTCACTGAACTTGACGCCATCACGCAGGGTGAACGTGATCGCCTTGCCGTCGGGGCTCCAGGCGAAGTCCGTGGCGAGCCACGGGTAAGCCGTGTTGGCCTTGAGGTCGTTGAACATGAGCATGGGCTCGTAGAACAGACCCTCGACGTTGGTCTTGTAGCCGAACCCGTTGGCGTCGAAAGCGTTGAAGTTCGCGACGAGGCTGGGGATCGGGTTGTTCTCAACCGTCAGTGCCTTGGTGCCCTGGGTGGTGGACAGCGCAGCTCCGGTGGCGAGGGTGACGCCACCGTGAGCGCCTGCACTTGCCGAGGCCGGGGCCGCGGACGTGGCGGGGGGAGCGCTGCTCGGGGCACTGCTCGTTGCAGGAGCCGCCGAGGTGGGCGCAGCCGAAGTGGCAGGAGCCCCCGAGGTCGGCGATGACGCCGCTGGCTTGGAGCTGGAGCTTGAGCAGGCTGCTGCGCTGAGGGCGAGTACGCCCACAACGGCACCTGCGACGGATCTGCGAAGCATAGGGAACCTCTCCCAACATGTCGGCATTTCTTGCCGACGCTCGAAATACAATGCGAACTTTTGTTGCGGTCAAAACGGGCAAGCTAACGCCGACCCTGGTGCTGGTACGGCTTTTCAAGCCCTCCGGTCCTGCCCAGAGCTAGGGGGCAATCCGGAACTTCCTCGTGCAATCGCGGTCATCGCCTGGCTGGCGGCGCCCGCTTCGTCACGGTGTCGGCGAGCGTCCCCGCCGATTCACCGCTGATCGACATCACGTGCTCCCTTCAACCGCGGGCGAGGTGCTCGCGGGCAAAGTTCGGTCTCCCTTGGCTGCCGCGGACAGCGGCTCGGTGCTGTGCAACCAGCACGCGGCGCCGTGAACTGCAGCCAGGGATGCGTTGGGGCCGACCGCGACGACGGGGAACGTCGGTGGCAGCTCGGCCGAGCAGATGGGCATGGCATAGGGACAGCGGGGGTGGAACCGGCACCCGCTCGGGGGCTTGACCAGCGACGGCGGTGCACCGGCTGCGCCGAGCCACGGCTTCTCGTCCTTGAACGGGTCGGGAGCGGCACTGAGCAGCAGCTTGGTGTACGGGTGCGCGGGCTCGTTCGTGATCTGGTCCGCCGGGCCGCTCTCCACGACCTTGCCGGCGTACATCACCATGATCGTGTCGGCGAGGTAGCGGGCCGACGCGATGTCGTGGGTGACGTAGAGGATCGCGAGGCGTTCCCGGTCGCGCAGGTCCGCCAGCAGGTTGAGCACCCCGAGCCGGATCGACACGTCGAGCATCGACACCGGCTCGTCAGCGAGCAGCACCTTGGGCTCGACCGCGAGACCGCGAGCGATCGACACCCGCTGGCGCTGACCACCGGACAGCTCATAGGGGTACTTGTTGATGAACTGCTCGGCCGGCTCGAGGTTGACCCGGCGCAGCAGCTTGAGGATCGCCTCCTCGAGGTTGCCGCCGGTCTTGTTGTGCAGCTTCAGCGGCCGGCTCAGGATGTAGCGGACGTCGTGGACCGGGTTGAGCGAGGAGAACGGGTCCTGCAGCACCAGCTGCACCGACCGCCGGTAGTGGCCGGACGCCCGCTTGCTGAGGTCGACTTCCTCGCCGTCGAAGATCAGCTTGCCGGAGGTGAGGTTCTGGGTACGGGCCAGCAGCCGCGACAGCGTCGACTTGCCCGACCCGGACTCGCCGACGACCGCGGTGACGGTGCCCGGCCGCAGCGCGACCGAGATGTCCTCGGCCGCATGCACGATGCCCCGGCCGAACTTGCCGACCCTGGTCTTGTAGTGCTTGGTGACGTCCACTGCCTCGAGCAGCGGCCGCTCAGGGGTTGACGGGGTGTTGGCGGGGGTGGCGGTGACGTTGTCGGTGCTCACAGGGCACTCCCTCCCTCGATCGTGTCGACGGAGCCAGCGAGTTCGGCCGGGGTTCCGAGCGCCCGCATGCTGGGCCGCGAGGCCAGCGTGCCGGCTGCCGGCGGGGTGAGCGCGAGCTGCTCGGGCACGACGTGGTCCCCGTCGTGCAGCCAGCACAGGACCTCGCGGCCACCGGCGGCATCGTGCAGCTCGATGACGGGCGGAACCTGGGTGGTGCAGATGTCCATCGCCCACGCGCACCGGGGGTGGAACGGGCACCCCGACGGCACCCGGCGCAGGTCCGGCGGGGACCCCTCGATGCCGGTCATGACCTTCTTCTCACCGTGCAGCGACGGGAAGGAGCGGGTCAGGCCGTAGGTGTAGGGGTGCCGCGGGGCGCGGAACACCGCCTTCGCCGGGCCCTTCTCGATCAGCTTCCCGGCGTACATCACCGCGATGGTGTCCGCGATCTCGATCAGCAACGACAGGTCGTGGGTGATGAACAGCACCGAGAACCCGAGCCGCTCGCGCAGGTCCATCAGCTCTTCGAGAATCTCGCGCTGGATCACCACGTCCAGCGCTGTGGTCGGCTCGTCCATGATCAGCAGCGACGGCCGCAACGCGATCGCCACCGCGATCATGACCCGCTGGCGCATGCCACCGGAGAGCTGGTGCGGATAGCTGCTCAGGCGGTCCGCGCTGATCCCGACGATGCCGAGCAGCTCCTCTGACCTGACCCGCCGCTCGGCCTTGGACAGGTTTTCCGAGCTGGTCTTGAGCACGTCGTCGAGCAGCTTGCCGATCCGCAGCACCGGGTTGAGTGCGTTGAGCGCGGACTGGAACACCACTGCGATCTCCGACCAGCGCACGGCGCGAACGTCCTGCTTGTCGCTGGTCAGCAGATCGACCCTGACCGGGGAGCCCTTGACGTCGGAGATCACGTCGACCCGGCGCGGACCGGTGTTCGCGTCGGCAGCACTCGGCTCGGTCAGGTCGGTGGGCGTGTCGTAGCCCTGGTCACGGTAGGAGCCCTTGGGCCAGTCGTAGAACGTGACGTCGCCGGCGGTGATCACCCCCGGGTCGCGCAGCAGCCGCGCCACCGCGTAGGCCAGGGTGGACTTCCCGGAGCCGGACTCGCCAGCAAGGCCGACGATCTCACCGCGGCGGATGACCAGGTCGACGTCAGCCACGGCGTGCACCGGGTTGACGTCGAGACCGTAGTCGACGCTCAGACCGCGGATCTCGAGCAAGGTCTCCCCGAGCGGGCCGCTCGGGACGGGTGCGGTCGACATCGGCTCCTCTGCGGCGGTCATGGGCGGTCCTGCACCGGGCGCTGGGAGGAGTTGACGACCAGCGGAGCGGAACGCACGACCGGGGTGAAGCCGAGCTGCGGACGGAACTTCGCGCCCCGCTTCTTGGCCTGCTTGCGGTCGCCGCCGGAGGTGCGCAGACGCGGGTTGATGAACTCGTCGATGCCGAAGTTGATCAGGGCCAGCGAGGTGCCAAGCACGGCGATCGCGATGCCCGGCGGGATGTACCACCACCAGAACCCGGACTCCACGGCCGAGGACGACGTCGCGTCGAACAGGATCGTGCCCCAGTTGTAGTCGGCACCCGCGCTGATCACGGTCAGGAAGCCCAGACCGACGTAGACGCCGATCGCGTAGATCACCGTGAACAGGAACGACGACGCGATCACCGCGGACAGGTTGGGCATGATCTCGGACAGAATGATCCGCCGCGTCGACTCGCCGCTGATCTTTGCCGCTTCGACGAAATCTCGATTTCGCATGGATAACGTCTGCGCTCGGACCACCCGGGCCCCCCAGGCCCAGCCGGTCAACGCGATGATCAACCCGACCACCGCCGGGTTACCGGTGTGCTCGGGGCCGAGGAAGGCGCCGATCGCGATCAGCAGCGGCAGCGCCGGGATCACCAGGAAGATGTTCGCGATCAGCGACAGGATCTCGTCAACCAAGCCACCCTTGTAGCCGGCCGTGATCCCCATCACCACACCGATCACGGTGGCCAGGATGCCGGCCATGAAGGACACCAGGATCGTCGGACGGGTGCCGGCGAGCAGCTGGGAGAACACGTCCCCGCCGATGTTGGTCTGGCCCAGCCAGTGGTGCGAGCCCGGCTGCTGCGAGGGGATCGTCGAGCCGTGCAGCGGCGGCCCGACCAGGGAAGCCTGGGCCGACGGCTTGTACGGCGCGATCCACGGGCCGATGAGCGCCAGCAGCAGGAAGAACCCGAGGATGATCAGACCGGCGGTCATCTTCTTGGACTTGGTCAGCCGCAGACCGCGCTTGCGCCGGACGTCGATGTTCTCGGCCGGCGGCACCGCCGGGGGCTGCTCCAGCGTGGTGTCGAGGATAGCCACTGTCATGCCTCCTGTCGGGTGCGCGGATCGAGGGCGACGTAGACCATGTCGGCTATGAAGTTCGCCGCGAGGACGACCAACGTGATGACCAGGAAGATGCCCTGCACCAACGAGTAGTCCAGCGACTGCACCCCGGCGAGCAACGTGAAGCCGATCCCCGGGTAGGAGAAAATGATCTCGGTCAGCAGCGAACCGCCGACCACGAAGCTCAACGCCAGCGCGAAGGACGAGATCTGCGGCAGGATCGCGTTACGAGCGGCGTAGTAGACCACCCGTCGCGGCGGCAGACCCGCGCCCTCGGCCAGCAGCACGTAGTCCTCGTCCTGGACCGTCACGACCTGGTTGCGCATCCCGATCGACCAGCCGGCGATCGAGGCCAGCACGATCGTCAAGGCGGGCAGGATGCCGTGGTAGGCCGCGTCCTTCATGAAGTTCCAGTTCAACCCGATCGCCGAGCTGCGGTAGTCGTACCCGCCGACCGCCGGCAACCACCCGAGCTTCACCGAGAACAGCAGGATCAGCAGCGTCGCCATGAAGAAGTACGGCATCGCCGCCAGGAACGTCGTCGCGGGCAGCACCGCCTCGATCCAGGTCCCGCGCCGCCACGCCGCCAGCGTGCCGATCAGGGTGCCGAGGATGAAGCTGATGATCGTCGCCAGGCCGACCAGGACCACGGTCCACCAGATGTGCTGCCCGATCACCTTTGTCACCGGCTCATTTCCCGAGCTGAACGACAGGCCCAGGTCACCGTGCAGCAACATGTGCCAAAAATGCAGGTACTGCGACCACAAAGAAGCGTGCGTGCCCCCGTACTGCAGCTCCATCGCGTGGATCGCCTCGGGCGGAAGTGAACCCTTCATCTGACCAAGGGCCGTCAGCACCGGGTCACCCGGGACCATGCGCGGAATGAAGAAATCCAAGGTCACAGCAGCTACCGCAGCGATCAGGTAGAAGCCGAGCCTGCGTACGAAGGCACCCATCGGGTCAGTTCCCTCCTGCAGCTAGGGAAGCGGCCGCGTGCGACGCGACAATCTCGGCGTAGCGGCGACCGCTCGACTTGATCGTGCGCTGCTGGGTGTCGTAGTCGACCCGGACCAGTCCGAACCGCTTGTCGTAGCCATAGGCCCACTCGAAGTTGTCGAGCAGTGACCACGCGAAGTAGCCGTCAATGGGGGCTCCACGACGCCGGGCGCCGGCGCACGCCTCGATGTGGGTTTCGAGGTATTCCGCACGCTCGTCGTCATTGACGCTGCCGTCAACATCCACGGTGTCGTTCCAGGCGGAACCGTTCTCGGTGATCAGGATGCTGCGGGGCGCGTAGTCCTCGTGAACCCGGACCAGGATGTCCTCGAGGCCTTGGGCGTAGACCTCCCAGCCCATCGCGGTCTCCTTGGCTCCCGGCACCTTGACGTGAGTGACCTTGGGCCCGTGACCGGTCGGGTTGTCGGCCGCGACCTCGCGCATGTAGTAGTTGATGCCCAGGTAGTCCAGCGGCTGGGCGATCGTGGCGAGGTCGTCACCGTGTACGGGCGGCTCGACGCCGTAGACCTCGATCATGTCGGCCGGGTAGCCGCGGCCGTGGATGGGGTCGAGCCACCAGCGGTTGGTGTGGCCGTCTGCGCGGGTGGCCGCGGCGAGGTCCTCGGGCCGGTCGCTGGCCGGGAACGACGGGCTGAGGTTGTTGACGATGCCGACGTTGGGGACCAGTCGGGCGTTGGCCCGCAGCGCCTGCACCGCCAGGCCGTGGCCGAGGTGCAGGTGGAACGACGCGGGTACGGCTGCCTTGATGTCCTTGATCCCCGGCGCCATCACACCCTCGAGGTGCCCCAGCCACGCCGAGCACAGCGGCTCGTTGAGAGTGGACCAGTTGGCGACCCGGTCGCCGAGCGCGCTCGCGACGACGGCGGCGTACTCGCCGAACGCGTAGGCGGTGTCCCGTGACGGCCAGCCGCCCTGGTCCTGGAGCACCTGCGGGAGGTCCCAGTGGTAGAGGGTCACGTGCGGGGTGATGCCCTTTTCGAGCAGCCGGTCGACGAGGCCGTCGTAGAAGTCGATGCCCTTCTGGTTGACCGCGCCGGTGCCGGTCGGGATGACCCTGGGCCAGGCGATGGAGAAGCGGTAGGCGCCGGCGCCCAGCTCCTCGACGAGATCGAGGTCCTCGGCCCAGCGGTGGTAGTGGTCACATGCGACGTCTCCGTTGTCGCCGCCATCGATCGCGCCCGGCACCCGGCTGAACGTGTCCCAGATCGACGGGCTGCGCCCGTCGACGTCAATCGCACCCTCGATCTGGTAGGCCGAGGTGGCCACACCCCAGACGAAGTCGGCTGGGAACGAGTTCGGATCCTTCACGGACGAAATCCCTTCAATGCTCTTCACACTGTTCGCGCACCTGGCCGATGTGAGTCGGCTCCTGACCTATCCTTTGTGCTTTGTGCCCCTCAGGCTCCAGTTGTTGCGGAGTTGAGGCCCAACAGTTACGACGACCCCCGTACGACCAGCTGGGTGGGCAATACCTGACGGACCTGCACGTCCCCGGTCGAGTCGAAGTGCGAAAGCAGCATCCGCGCGGCGGTCGCGCCCATCTCCCGCAGCGGCTGGCGCACAGTGGTGAGGGCCGGGTCGGTGTGCATCGCCAGCGGGATGTCGTCGAAACCGACGATCGCGACGTCGCCGGGGACGCTGCGGCCGGCCTCGCGCAGGGCGCGCATGGCGCCGGCAGCCGACAGGTCGTTGTGGGCGAACACCGCGTCGAAGCTGACACCGGCCTCGAGCAGGCCCGTGACCGCCCGGTGACCACCCTCGAAGGTGTAGTCGCCGTCGACGACGTGGTCGGCGGGAATGGGGAACCCCGCCGCTGCGTACTCGAGCCCGAAGCCGTCCAACCGCTCCTCGGTGCAGCCGAACTGCTCGTCGCCGCGGACGACGACGGGGTTGGTGCGGCCGGTGGCGAGCAGGTGACGAGCGGCGTCGCGCGCGCCGGTGAGGTTGGTCGTGGCGACGGACGGGAACAGCGGCGCGTGGCCGCGGTCATCGATCATCACCACCGGCAGGCCCATGGCGTGCAGGGAGGCGATGTAGTCGAGGGTGCCCTCGGGCTCGATCACCAGGAGCCCGTCGAAGGACTTGGCCGAGACCTGGGTGGCGAACTGGCGCATCGACTCCTCACCGCGGGTGCAGGTGAACAGCGACAGACCGTAGGACTCGGACTCGACCACGTCCACCACGCCCTGGAGCACGTCGCCCATCCACGGCCAGCTGAGCGAGGGGACGAGGACGCCGAGGATGCGGGTGCGGCCGCGCGCCAAGCCGACGGCCCCGGAGCTGGGCACGTAGCCAAGCTCGGCGATGACCTTGCGGACCCGAGCAGCGGTGCGGTCATCGAGGTCGCCCTTGACGTTGAGAACGCGGGAGACGGTCGTCTTGCTGACGCCGGCCCTTGCCGCGACATCGGCGATCGTGACGCGCACGCACTCTCCGTTCATCGCTCGTCGGGGCGCCGAATGTGGGGCGGGCGAAGGCCTCGTCGGTACCGGTACCGGAACCGGTACCGGAACCGGTCCCGACACACAATGGGCCGAGACGGGCGCTGGGTCAATCACAGGGAGATAACGTTCCGGTCACCTTGTCGGGACACGCACGCTCTGGCCCGGGCCGATTCACGGCTAATCGCCCATACGAGGACGAATCATGCACGCCTTCGCTCGGCTGGGCAAGCCCTGGCTGCGTGCCGATGCCGCCGATCACTGGTGCACCCCGTACCGCAAGACCGCGCCATCCGGGACGCTGCGCACCAGTGATCACCATCGGGCGGACACAACAGCACCGGAGACACGGAAAGAGGCCGGTCCGCCACGAGCTTCGTGGCGGCCGGCCCCTTCGCGGAGGCGGGTTGCTACTTGGAGACGGAGGTGCCCACCGAGCGCAGGTCCGAGCAGGCCTCGACGATGCGCTTGGCCATGCCGGTCTCGGCCAGCTTGCCCCACGCGCGCGGGTCGTAGGCCTTCTTGTTGCCGACCTCGCCGTCGACCTTGAGCACGCCGTCGTAGTTGGTGAACATGTGGCTCACGACGGGGCGGGTGTAGGCGTACTGCGTGTCCGTGTCGACGTTCATCTTGATCACGCCATAGTCGAGGGTCTCGCGGATCTCCTCGAGCAGCGAGCCGGATCCGCCGTGGAAGACCAGGTCGAACGGCTTGTCGCCGTGGCCCGGGTGCGCGGCGGCCACCGAGTCCTGCAGC
Organism: uncultured Actinomycetota bacterium; assembly: GCA_963797535.1. Lineage (GTDB taxonomy): Bacteria > Actinomycetota > Actinomycetes > JAWWOL01 > JAWWOL01 > JAWWOL01. The sequence continues at coordinate 453,628 of CAWCPQ010000005.1, forward strand.
TCCTTGAGCACCGAGGGACGCAGCTTGACGTTGCCCGGCTTGTAGACGCCGTGCACGTTGCCGAACGTGGCGGCCAGCAGGTAGCGCCCGTTCTCGCCAAGGCCGAGCAGCTCCGCCGTACGAAGGGCGTCAGCTGACGTGGTGTAGAGCTTGTCGTTGATCTCGTGGGAGACGCCGTCCTCCTCGCCGCCGACGACGCCGATCTCGAGCTCCATGACGATGTTGGCCTTGGCGCACGCCTCGAGCAGCTCGCGGGAGATCTTGAGGTTCTCCTCCATCTCCACCGCCGAGCCGTCCCACATGTGGGACTGGAACAGCGGCAGCTGGCCGGACGCCACCCGGTCCTGCGAGATCGCGATCAGCGGACGCATGTAGCCGTCCAGCTTGGTCGGCGGGCAGTGGTCGGTGTGCAGCGCCACGTTGATGCTGTAGTTCTTGGCCACCACGTGCGCGAACTCGGCGAGCGCGACGGCTCCGGCCACCATGTCCTTCTTGGTCTGGCCGGAGGCGAACTCGGCGCCGCCCCAGGAGACCTGGATGATGCCGTCGCTCTCGGCCTCCGCGAAGCCCTGCAGCGCGGAGTTGATCGTGGAGGAAGAGGTGCAGTTGATGGCGGGGTACGCGAAGCGGTCACGCTTGGCGCGGTCCAGCATCTCGTTGTAGACCTCGGGGGTGGCGATAGGCATGGCGGAGTGCTCCTGGCTTGCGGCGTCTGGGGGGATATCCGCCTCGCAGTATCCCCGACCAGCGCCCCGCCGTGAAATCCGGGGCGGACTTACAGCGCTGGGAGGCCGTCGATGCTGACGGCGTTCTTGGTCCGGTGGTACTCGTCGATCTGCTCGTCGCTCTTGCGGGCGAAGTGATCGTCGAGCAGGGTGCGGTCGCCGACGTACTCGTACAACGGCACGGCAAATCCGCACGACGCCGAGATCCGGTCCAGCGCGACCACGATCACCGCCCGACGACCAGGGTGGTACGGGAACCGGGCGGACAGCGCGTCCCACTCGTCGTCGCCGGGCACCACGACCCGGCCCTTGCCCTGCAGGCGGACGATGTCCGGCGGCCCGTCGAAGGCGCAGAACATCACGGTCACCCGGCCGTTCTCGCGGATGTGTGCGATGCCTTCGGCGCCGCTTCCGGTGAGGTCCATGTAGGCGATCGTGTGCTCGTCGATCACCGTGAAGGTGTCGCTGTGGCCTTTGGGCGAGACGTTGACGTGGCCCTCGTCGCCGCTGGGCGCCGTACCCACGAAGTAGAGCTGCTGCGCCTCGACCCACGTGCGGAGCCGGCCGTCCAGTTGCTCGTGCACCTTCGCCATGGTGCTCAGCCTAAGCGCCAGCACGGTCGGGCGCGAGCGCATTGCCCGTCACAAGCCGGACACATCCGTCTCACGGAGTGGCCACAGCAGCCCCGGTAACCTTGTCAGGTGAACCCCACGACGCACGTCCTCGCCGTGAACATCCTCGACTCCACCTCGCTGATCAAGTCGTTCGGCACCATCGGGATCATCGCGATCATCTTCGCGGAGACCGGCCTGCTGATCGGGCTCATCCTGCCGGGCGACTCGTTGCTTTTCACGGCCGGAGTGCTGTGCGCGAAGACGGTGAACGGGACCCACCTCAACCTCGGGGTGATCCTCGTCGGCACCGCGCTGGCAGCGGTGATCGGCGGACAGACCGGCTACACCGCCGGCCGCAAGATGGGACCGGCGCTGTTCAAACGACCGGACTCGCGGTTCTTCAAGCAGCGCTACGTGGACCGGTCGGCGGAGTTCTTCGAGAAGTACGGCGTCGCCAAGGGCGTCGTGCTGGCCCGGTTCGTCCCCATCGTGCGCACGCTGATCAACCCGTTCGCCGGAGTGGTCAAGGCCGATGCGCGGACCTTCGCCATCGCCAACGCCGTCGGCGGCGTGTTCTGGACCACGGTGATCGTCCTGGCCGGCTACGCCCTGGGCAACCATCTCAAGAGCAGCAACATCGACCACGTGGTGTTGCCGGTGGTGTTCGTGATCCTGGTGATCTCGGTGATTCCGCTGGCGATCGAGCTGGTCAAGGCGCGCAAGGAAGCACGGGCCAAGAAGGCCGAGGGGAGCACGGTCGGCTGACCGCTGACCGGGTTCCGGTGATACCGTCGAAGACGTCGCAACTGGCGCCGCACGAGGTGGGACTAACCACCGGGGAGCGACTGACCAAACCTGCACCCGTTGCCGTACGCCTGGGCCCCGGGTCGACCGCCGAACCCGTGCGCCGACCTGAGGAGAGCCCCGTGACCAACGCCCAGTCCGACCGTCACCCGTCGCTGACCAGCACCGACCCCGAGATCGCTGCGCTTGTCGATGCGGAGGAACGCCGCCAGGGCGAGACCGTCCGGCTGATCGCCAGCGAGAACTACGTCTCCTCCGCCGTGCTCGAGGCCACCGGCACGGTGCTCACCAACAAGTACTCCGAGGGCTACGCGGGCAAGCGCTACTACGGCGGCCAGCAGGTGGTCGACCAGGTCGAGACGCTCGCGATCAGCCGGGCCAAGGCCTTGTTCGGCGTCGAGCACGCCAACGTGCAGACCTACTCCGGGTCCCCCGCCAACCTCGCCATCTACCTCGCGTTCCTCAAGCCCGCCGACAAGGTCATGGGCATGGCGCTCGCGATGGGCGGCCACCTCACCCACGGCCACCCGGTGTCGGCGACCGGCATCTGGTTCCAGCAGGTCCCGTACGGAGTGGCCAAGGACACCGGCCGCACCGACATGAACGAGGTCCGCGACATCGCCCTGCGCGAGCGACCGAGGCTGATCTTCTGCGGCGGCTCCGCCATCCCGCGCACCATCGACTTCCCCGCGTTCGCCGAGATCGCCAAGGAGGTCGGCGCGATCCTGGTCGCCGACATCGCGCACATCGCCGGCCTCATCGCGGGGGGCGCCCACCCGTCGCCGGCCCCGTACGCGGACGTCATCTCGACCACCACGCACAAGACCCTGCGCGGCCCGCGCGGCGCGATGCTGATGAGCCGCGAGGAGCACGCGAAGGCGCTGGACAAGGCGGTGTTCCCCGGCCTCCAGGGCGGCCCGCACAACAACACCACCGCGGCCATCGCCGTCGCTCTGAAGGAAGCGTCGACCCCGGAGTTCAAGACCTACGCCGCCAACGTGGTCACCAACGCCCGGGCGCTGGCGGGCGAGCTGACCTCGCTCGGCTTCGACCTGGTCTCCGGCGGCACCGACAACCACCTCGTGCTCCTGGACCTGTCCAGCAAGACGATCTCCGGCAAGGTCGCCTCCGAAGCGCTCGACCGGGCCCGGCTCGAGACCAACGCCAACGCCGTACCCTTCGACACCCGCAAGCCGTTCGACCCCTCGGGGGTACGGATCGGCACGGCCGCGGTCACCAGCCGTGGCATGGGGCCGAACGAGATGCGCCAGATCGCGCGCTGGATCGACCAGGTGGTGCGCGCGGCCGAGGCCGGCGACGACGCGGTGGTCGAGCGGGTGGCCGGCGAGGTCGCCGACCTCACCAAGAACTTCCCGGCGCCGGGCATCCTGCTCTAGCCGTCGCGCCGCTCGTGAATGCGGGCGGAGCGTCGCCAGACGACGGTTACCCCACATTCACGAACGAACGCCGAGGTGTACGCGGACCCGCGCCGCTCGTGAATGCGGGCGGAGCGTCGCCAGACGACGGTTACCCCACATTCACGAACGAACGCCGATGCCGTACGGACGACGATGCCGTACGACAAACGCCGGTTTCAGCCGGTCTTGGGCTCGGCGAACACCAGCGTCGCGTCGCTCTGGTCGTGCACCCTGCCCACGAACAGCCCCGCCCGCCAGTCCAGCGCGAGCGCGCCGATGTGATAGCTGCCGGGGTTCTTGGAGTGCGCGCTGAGCACCACGCACACGTCGGGCGCCTTGACCGTGCCGATCTTGTAGCCGTAGATCTTGCGGGTGATCTTGGCGAAGTAGGCCCGCGGTGACATCTCGGGCGCGTACAGCGAAAGGCCGAGGTTGGGGCCCTCGGTGATCGGGTGCTTCATCACCTCGGCGTCGCAGTCGACACCGGTCACGGTCAGGTCGAGACCCTTGATGGTCGGGATCCGCACGGCGTCGATGCGCCGGCCGACCCCGTCCCGCACGCTGTAGCGCACCGGGATGTTGTACTGATGGTCGGCTTGGAGCTGCTTCGGCGGGGAGGCCGCGCCGCCGACGATGGCGGGCGTGAAGTGGCGGTACAGCTTGAGGCCGACCACGGCGCCGCCCACCAGCAGGACGAAGACGAGCACCACAGCGATCACCCGCCCACTGCCGCTGTCGCGCACATCCACTCCCAGCTCACGTGTCCGGACGGCCAAAAAACGCCCCTGCTCCAACCTTGCGGCGGAACACTACTCGGACCGGCTGAAATCAGGCTGATAAGCCGCCAGCAGGTCAGCCGAGGCCCAGGTCGGCCAACGAGAACGCGGCTTGGTACGGCAACCCCGCGGCCGCGATCGCGTCGGCCGCGCCGCGCTCCACGATGACGGCGACCCCCACGACCTCGGCACCGGCTTCGCGCAGCGCCTCGACCGCCGTCAGCACCGAGCCACCGGTGGTCGACGTGTCCTCGACCGCCAGCACCCGCTTGCCCGCCACGTCGGGGCCCTCGATCCGGCGCTGCAGGCCGTGCGCCTTGCCTTCCTTGCGCACCACGAAGGCGTCGAGCTTGCGCCCGGCGGCCGCGGCCTGGTGCAGCATCGCCGTGGCGACCGGGTCCGCGCCCAGGGTCAGCCCGCCGACGGCGTCGATGTCGAGGTCGGCCGTCAGCTCGAGCATGACCCGCCCGATCAGCGGCGCTGCCTCGGCGTCGAGCGTCACCCGGCGCAGGTCGACGTAGTAGTCGGCCTCCCGCCCGCTGGACAGGATGACCTTCCCGTGGACGACGGCGCGGTCCTTGATGAGCTGCAGCAGTGCTTCGCGATCGGTCATGGGGCCGAATTCTGGCAGCCGCCGCCGGCCGCGCTCGCAGCGGGGACCGGTCGCATGCCGACCAGCGTCACCTCTGCACACACCACGGTCCCGGCCGCGACCTTGGCCGAGTCCTGCGCCGACTCGAGCAGCGCGATGGCCCGGTCCAGTGCGGCCGGTGCGCCGGTGGTGCCCACGATCACCGTGAACGAGCAGCCCGAGGTTCGTGGCGAGACATAGGTACGGCGCCCGGCGACGGCTGCGGACAGCAAGCGCACGATCAGCTCGCACTCGTCTGCCGTTGCCCCCGGGTGGTCGAGATCGAGCGTGACCACCCATTCCCCTTCGCGGGTACGGGCAGCGCCCGGGCCAGTCGCATCCAAACGTTCACTCTCCGTCACATCAGGTCCAACGAGTGAGCCAGGGAAAGGGCACGCGGCCAAACGGGTGACATGTGCCGGAAGTGAGGTGTTGCGCCGAACGGCGGATTCTCGTCCGGCAGAGTGCCGTCGATGTCCGGGGCATGACCGCCGTACTGGCCCTGGCCGCCAGCGCATTCTGGGGGGCGTCGGACTTCATGGGCGGCGCCGTCTCCCGGCGCCTCGCCGCGTTCGACGTCATCTTCATCTCGCAGGCCCTCGCCGTACTCATCCTCGGCTTTGCCGCCTTCGTCACCGGATCCTTCGGCGGCTCGCTGGCCTACCTGCCGTGGGCGGTCGCCGCCGGCATCGTCGGCGTGCTGTCGGTGGGTGCCTTCTACAAGGCGCTGGCCGAGGGCACGATGGGCGTCGTCGCCCCGATCGCGGCCAGCGGCGTGATCGTCCCGCTCGTCGTGGGGGTCGCCGAGGGCAACAAGGTGACCGGGCTCCAGGTGGCCGGAATCGCCCTTGCCGTCGTCGGCGTGGTGGCCGCATCCGGCCCCGACCTGCGGGAACGCCACCAGGCCAAGGCCCGGCCGATCATGCTCGCCGTGCTCGCCGCAGCAGGGTTCGGTGCCGGCGTGGTGTTCATCGCGCAGGCCAGCCAGACCTCCGTGGTGATGTCCCTGCTGACACTGCGACTCACCTCCGTCGGCTGCCTCCTCATCGCAGCGATCGTCCTGCGCCGCGTGCCCAGGGTGACCAGGGCGGACCTGCCGCCGCTGGCCTGGATCGGCCTGCTCGACCTGGCGGCCAACGCCGCGTACGCCTGCTCGACCACCGGTGGCGCGCTCAGCCTCGTCGCCGTGCTCGCCTCGCTCTACCCGGCCGTCACAGTCGTGCTCGCCCGCCAGCTGCACGCGGAAAGGCTCGCGCCGGTGCAAGCGGGCGGCGCGACGGCTGCGGTGCTCGGGGCCCTGCTCATCGCCGCGGGTGGCACCGGATGAGGCTGCGCAGACCCGTTAGGCCTAACGGCGCAGCAAAGTTCGCCCTCGCGGCCCTCGGTGCGCGAAGCTGCAGCCGCCGATACGGCAGATCTGGACCCGACCAAGGGATGGCCAATGGGCTCGGAAAACAGCGCCGGCCGTACGAGCTTTGCTCGTCGCCTGGTGCCGAAAGACGTCAGCGACTGGCTTCAGGTCGTCCTGGTGCTGGTGCCGATCGCGTTCATCATCACCACCATCCCCGGCGTACGGTCCGAGGCCGGCTACAGCCTGAAGATGGACGGCTGGCTCAACAACATCGCCTACCTGTGCGCCCCGCTGCTGTGCTACCTGCGCCTGCGCAAGTCGACGACCTTCCGCAGCTCCTGGCTGGTCCTGACCGTCGGCCTCACGCTGTACGCGCTGGGCAACATCTACTGGACCATCGCGATCCGGCCGATGGCCGAGGAGCCGTTCCCCTCGATCGCCGACTACCTGTGGCTGTCGTTCTACCCGTTCGCGTTCGCCGCGCTGCTCCTGCTGCTGCGTGAGCGCACCGAGCGGCTCCCGTTCAGCCTGTGGCTGGACGGGCTCGTCGGCGGCATGGCGGTCACCGCTGTCGCCGCGGCGGCGGTCGTCGGCGTGATCCTCAAGGACAACAACGGTTCGCTGGCCTCCGTCATCACTCGGACGGCCTACCCGCTGCTGGACCTGCTGCTGCTGGTGGTCGTCATCGCCGTCCTGTCGCTGTTCCACTGGCGGCCGCCGGTCGGGCTGTGGCTGTTCGCCGTCGGTGTGTCCCTGTTCGCCGTGGCCGACCTGCTCTACCTGTTCGCCGGCGACAGCTACACCTCCGGCGGGATCAACGACGGCGCCTGGATCCTGGCGACGCTGTTCATGGCGGCAGCGCCCGGCTGGAAGGACAAGCCGGCCGGCCTGCAGCTGCCGTCGTGGGCCATCCTCAGCATCCCGATCCTGTCCGCGCTGAGCGCTCTGTACCTGCTCGTGTACGACCACTGGCACCGGCTGCACCCGTACGCGATCGTGCTCGCCGGCACCACCGTGGTGCTGGCCCTCGGCCGACTCATCGTGACGTTCCGCGAGGCCTCGTCGCTGGCACACAGCCACCGGCTCGCCCTGACCGACGAGCTGACCGGTCTGGGCAACCGCCGGGCGCTGTACGAGGGTGGTCCCGTCCGGCTGCGTTCGCTGCCGCCCGGCAGCATGTCGGCGCTGCTGCTGCTCGACCTCGACCGGTTCAAGGAGGTCAACGACAGCCTCGGTCACCAGGCCGGCGACGCGATGCTGCGCCAGGTCGCGGTGCGCCTCGGGGAGTGCGTCCGCGCCCCCGAGGACCTGCTGGTCCGCCTCGGCGGCGACGAGTTCGCCCTGCTGCTCAACGACCTCGACGAGGCGGCGGCAATCGAGCTGGCCCACCGTGTCCGCGGCTCCATCTCGCCGCCGTTCATCGTCGACGGCGTCACCGTACGGGTCGAGGCCAGCCTCGGCATCGCCATGACCGACGGCACGTCCGACGACCTGTCCGCCCTGCTGCGCCAGGCAGACGTCGCGATGTACTACGCCAAAGCCCACCGCTGCGGCCAGTCCGTCTACACGGTCAAGAACGACGTCCTCGGCGGCCAGGACCGGCTGCGCACCCTGGAAGAGCTGCGCCGGGTCATCGACACCCGTTCGCTCACCGTGCACTACCAGCCCAAGGTCGACTCGCAGACCCTGCTCGTCACGGGCGTCGAGGCTCTCGTGCGCTGGCAGCACTCGACCCGCGGCCTGCTGGCTCCGGACCAGTTCCTGCCGCTGGTCGAGGACGCCGGCCTGATGCGCGACCTCACCACGGCCGTGCTCGAGCAGTCGCTGGACCAGGTCGTGCGCTGGCAGGACTCCGGGCGTTCCCTGTCCGTCGCGGTCAACCTGTCCGCGTCCTCGCTGGTCGACGTCGACCTGCCGGCCAGGGTGGAGCTGCTGCTCGCGGAGCGTGGCCTGTCGCCCCGGGTGCTCGAGCTGGAGATCACCGAAGACTTCCTGATGGCCGACCGCGAGCGGGCTCGCGAGATCCTCGTCGAGCTGCGCACCCAGGGCATCCGGGTCGTGGTCGACGACTTCGGCACCGGCTACTCGTCGCTGGCCTACCTGCGCGAGCTGCCGATCGACGAGCTCAAGCTGGACAAGTCCTTCATCACCAGCATGGCCGAGGACCCGCGCGCCGCCGCGATCGTCCGCTCGACCATCCTGCTCGCGCACTCGCTCGGCCTACGGCTGGTCGCGGAGGGTGTCGAGAACCAAGCCACAGCCACCGAGCTGGCCCGGTCCGGCTGCGACGTTGCGCAGGGCTTCTTCTACACGAAGGCACTGCCAGCCGCCCAGCTCGAGCGCTGGCTCGACGACCATGCCTTCGACTCCGGCCACGCAACCGCCGACCGCACCGACCTGCAGTCCCCAACCTCGAAGGCGCTCGGGGGGCGGGTCGCCCCGTGATCCGTTCGAACTCGCTGGCCACTCGTGGTCAGCAGCGGCTGCATGTGGAGGTGTTCGACGGCCTCACGGCCCTGAAGCTGGCGAGCACCGCTCTGCAGTCGCTGGCCGTGCAGTGCGACGTGACGGTGACCGGCTGCATGCCGTGGATCATCGCCTCGGCCGAGGCTGCCATCGGCTTGGGAACGGCTGAGCACGTCTGGGCGCTCGTGCTGAGCGACGACGAGGGCGATCCCTGCGCCGCAGCCGTACTGCTCGAGTCGCGCACACCGGCGGGACACGCGTTGCGGTTGGCCGGCGCAGAAGGCGGCTACCGCACGTCGATGCTCGCCTCGGACGACGACGCCGCGGCCTCGCTCGCCGAAGCGCTGGTCGCCCGGCTGCGCGACCGCCAGCAAACCTTCACGCTGGCCCTCGGCCCGGTCGACCGGCAGGACGCCGTGATCGAGCGGCTGAGCACCGCCCTGCCGGACTGGTCGATGGATGGCTCCAACGAGGTGCCGATCGTTCGCCGGTCGGGCCCGCCGGAGGCGACGGAGTATCTCAGCCCGAGCGTTCGCCGGACCCTGCGCAAGGTGCGCAACCGGCTCGACAGCGACGGCATCGAAGCCACGCTCGCGTTCACCCGCGAACGGCACCGGATCCTGCGTCTGCTGCCCGGCATGTCACTGGCGTACCGCGACCGCGACGAGGCCCACGGGGTGGGCAGTGCCTACCTTGCTGCGACGAGTGGACTCAGTGCCGAGGAGGCACCCGGCTGGCCGCTGTTCGCTGCCCGGCTCAAGGCGCTGGCCGGCCAAGGCGGCATGGAAGTGGCGACCCTGCACCTCGACGGGCAGCTCGCGGCGTACGTGGTCGGGTTCGACGACGGGCACGCCTACCGGGTCATGGACGGCCGCTTCGTCAGCTCCTGGGCGCGCTACTCCCCCGGCCGGCTGCTCGAGACCGCGGTGCTGCAACGGATGATCGACGACCCGAGCAAGAACACGTTGGACTGGATGACGTCGGTGGCGCCGGAGAGCCTGCTGGCCGTCAACCATGTCGAGCGCGTCGTCACCCTGCGGTCCAGGGTCGAGGCGTTCAGCACGCAGCGCACCTTCGGCTGACCCGCACCTCAGGCGCTGGCGGACACCTCGAACCAGACGGTTTTGCCGTACGGGTCGTCCCGCACTCCCCAGCGGGCGGCGAGCTGCTGGACGATGGCGATGCCGCGCCCGTCGAGGGCGTCGGTGTCCTGCTCGAGCCGTTGCGGGTGACGCGAGTTGTCGTCGGCGACCTCAACGTGCAGCCGTCCCGGTGAGGTGGTGACGCGGATCCGGGCCTCGCTGCGGCCGTGGATGAACGCGTTGGTGACAGCCTCGCTGGTCAGCAGCACGGCAGCCTCGCAGGCGGCCTCGTCGAAGCCGAGGGTGTCGCAGTGCTGGCGGACGAATGCCCTGGCCCTGCGTACCTCCGCGAGGTCCTGGTGCAGGACCAGCATGGTCCCCGGACCTGTCCACTGCTCACCCATTGCGGCGCTGTCCACGCGCTGACTCCACTTGCTGCCACCGCAGCGCGCGCAGCGCCACGTCGTCTTCCGTGGTCTCGCCGGTGGCGCCCGGCTCAAGCACAACGACGTGATCGGTGCGTACGGTTCCCGGCCCGCGGCCGAGCAGGTCGGGCTCCGCGGTGAGCAGCCGCGCGACGGCGGTGGCCGGGACGTCACTCATGACCCGAAGGTACCCCCTACCCACTGTGGCGAGAGCGTCACTCGGCGCAATTGCCCCCGGCGCGTCGCGGATCGGCTCCGCGGTCACAGCAGCCGGCCCTGTTCGCACGCGTCGGTGGCCGGCCAGCCATCGCTCACGCGGTCGGGGGGGCCGTGGCCGCTGTGACGGTCAGGGCAGTGCCGTCCTCGTCCAGGTCGACAAGGACCCGGTCACCGTCGCGGATCTCGTCCCCGATCAAGGCACGCGCGAGCTGGTCCCCGATGGCCGACTGCACGAGCCGGCGTAGCGGCCTGGCGCCGTACATCGGGTCGAAGCCGGTCAGCGCCAGCCACTCCTCGGCCGCGGGGCTCACCTCGAGCACGATCCTGCGGTCGGCAAGACGTCTGGCCAGCCGGTCGACCTGGAGACCGACGATCCTGGTCAGCTCCTCGGTGCCGAGAGCCTCGAACACGATGATGTCGTCGAGGCGGTTGAGGAACTCCGGCTTGAACGCCGACCGCACCACGTCCATGACGGCGTCGTAGCGCTCGTCGTCGTCGAGCGCGGGGTCGGAGATGAAGGCCGAGCCCAGGTTGGACGTGAGGATCAAGATCACGTTGGTGAAGTCGACCGTACGACCCTGGCCGTCAGTGAGCCTGCCGTCGTCGAGCACCTGGAGCAGCACGTCGAACACGTCGGGGTGCGCCTTCTCGACCTCGTCGAGCAAGACCACGCTGTACGGCCTGCGGCGGACGGCCTCGGTGAGCTGGCCGCCCTCCTCGTAGCCGACGTAGCCGGGCGGCGCGCCGACCAGGCGGGTCACCGAGAACTTCTCGGAGTATTCGCTCATGTCGATGCGGATGATGGCCTTGTCGTCGTCGAACATGTAGCTGGCCAGGGCCTTGGCGAGCTCGGTCTTGCCGACGCCGGTGGGGCCGAGGAACAGGAACGAGCCCATCGGCCGGTCGGGGTCGGCGACGCCGGCCCTGGACCGTCGCACGGCATCGGACACGGCGCGAACAGCTTCGGTCTGGCCGATGACCACCTTGCTGAGCTCGTCCTCCATCCGCAGCAGCTTGGCCGTCTCGCCCTCGAGCAGTCGCCCGGCCGGGATGCCGGTCCAGGCGGCGACCACATCGGCGATGTCGTCCGGTCCGACCTCCTCCTTCACCATGGGCGCGGCCGCCAGCTCGGTCTCGGTGCTGGCGGCGGCCGCCTCGAGCTCCTTCTGCGCCGCGGGGATGTCGGCGTACATCAGCCGGCTGGCGGTCTCGAAGTCGCCGTTGCGTTGGGCCTTCTCCACCTGCATCTGCAGCTCGTCGAGCTGCTTCTTGAGCTCACCGACCCGGTTGAGGCCGCCCTTCTCGCGTTCCCAGCGGGCGTTGAGCGAGTTGAGAGTCTCCTGCCGGTCGGCGATCTCGGCCCGGAGCCGGGCCAGACGCTCCTGGCTGGGGACGTCGTCCTCCTTCTCCAGGGCCAGCTCCTCCATGTGCATCCGGTCGACCGCGCGCTGCAGCTCGTCGATCTCGACCGGCCGGCTGTCGATCTCCATCCGCAGTCGGCTGGCGGCCTCGTCAATGAGGTCGATCGCCTTGTCAGGAAGGAATCTCGAGGTGATGTAGCGGTTGGACAGCGTTGCTGCGGCCACGAGTGCGGTGTCGGCGATCTGCACCTGGTGGTGTGCCTCGTACCGACCCTTCAGGCCGCGCAGGATGCCGACGGTGTCCTCAACCGAGGGCTCTCCGACGTAGACCTGCTGGAACCGGCGTTCAAGGGCGGGATCCTTCTCGATCCGCTGGCGGTACTCATCGAGGGTGGTCGCGCCGACCATGCGCAGCTCGCCCCTGGCCAGCATCGGCTTGAGCATGTTGCCGGCGTCCATGGCGCCCTCGCCGGCTCCAGCGCCGACCACGGTGTGCAGCTCGTCGATGAAGGTGACGACCTCGCCGTCGCTGTCGCGGATCTCGCTGAGCACGGCCTTGAGCCGCTCCTCGAACTCGCCGCGGTACTTGGCGCCTGCGACCATCGCGCCCAGGTCCAGAGCGATCAAACGCTTGTTCTTCAAGGATTCCGGCACATCGCCGGCGATGATGCGTTGGGCGAGACCCTCGACGACGGCGGTCTTGCCGACGCCCGGCTCACCGATGAGGACGGGGTTGTTCTTCGTCCGGCGGCTGAGCACCTGGACGACGCGGCGGATCTCGTGGTCGCGTCCGATCACCGGGTCGAGCCGACCGGCCCTGGCCGCCTCGGTCAGGTCGACGCCGTACTTGGTCAGGGCTTTGTACGTCGCCTCGGGGTCGGCCGAGGTGACCCTGGCGCTGCCGCGTACCTGCTCGAAGGCACCGAGCAGCTTGTCCGGCGTGGCTCCAGCCTCCTTGAGCAACGTGGCGACGCCGGCGGACCCCGTACCCCCGTCCCTGGCGAGCCCGACCAGCAGGTGCTCGGTCGAGACGTATTCGTCGCCGAGGGTGCTGGCGGTGTCCCAGGCAGCGTTCGTGACCGCCAGCGCCTCGCGGGACAGGTCGGGCGCGGCGACGGTGGAGCCGGTCGCCTTGGGCAGCTTGTCCAGCAGCTGCTGGGTAGCGGCCTGCAGGGCCGGCACGTCGACCCCGGCAGCCTGGAGCAGGGGAACAGCGATTCCCTCGTGCTGACCGAGCAACGCGGAGAGCAGGTGCACCGGTTCGATCTGCACGTGCCCGGCGGCTGCGGCGCTGCGAGCAGCGTCGCCCAGCGCCTCCTGGCTCTTGGTGGTCAGCTTGTACGAATCCATACGGGCGATCATCTACCTTTCGTTCGGGTGGTGTACCTGCGGCACCAGTAACAACACCCTCACGGCCGGACATTTTCCCGACCCGGTTGAGCCGCCGGCAGGCTCACCGTTGCGCGAAGCCCGCCCAGAGGAGAGTCGCCCAAAGTGACGTCGCCGCCGTGGGCCCTGGCGATGGCGCGGGCGATCGCCAGACCCAGACCCGTACCCCCCTCGTCGCGACTGCGCGCAGTGTCGAGCCGGACGAACCGCTCGAAGACCCGCTCGCGATCCGCCAGCGGCACGCCGGGGCCGTCATCGTCGATGGTAACGATGACCCGCTGGTTCTGTTGTACGGCAGCGGTTCTCACCGTCGTCGCATACTTTCCGGCGTTGGTCACCAGGTTGTCGAAGAGCCGGCTCAGGGATTGTTCGTCGCCACGAACCTCCAGCGGCGGCGCCTCCAGGTTGAGCATCGCGTTGACGTCGACGAGCGCCGAGCCGGTCGGGGCCCCGACGTCGAGACGCGCCAGGAGCAGCAGGTCGTCCGCGATCCGGCGCAGGCGTTCAGCATCGAGGTAGACGTCCTCGGCGATCACCGGCCACTCCTCGGCGGTGGTCGGGGTCGACAGTGCCACCTCGAGCTGGGTGATCACGGACGCCAGCGGCGACCGCAGCTCGTGGGCGGCATCGGCGATGAAGGCGCGCTGCTGCTCGCCGGCGCCGTGGACGCGGGCCAGCATCCTGTTGAGGGTGTCCCCGAGACGGGTCAACTCCTCGGCGCCCTCGGGCACCTCGAGCTGCGGTGCTGTCGGTCCACTGGTCGCCACGACCGCATCGGCGGCGGCCCGAAGCTCATCGACCGGCCTCAGGGCCGATCCCACAGCGAGCCAGGTGGCAGCGGCAACGGCCAGCAGCACCAAGGGGAGTACGACCAGGATGACGCTGTGCAGCGCGTTCAGAGTGTCGGCAAGGTCGGAGAACGGGATCGCGACGACGAGGTCCACCGGAGTCCCGTTGAGGTCCACGGTCCGTACGTGGACCCGCAGCGTCGCACCGCCGAGGTTGCTCGTCGTCGTCGTGTAGGACCGGTCGGTGGCACCGACCTTGTTCTGGTCGATGGGCACGATCTGCACGACCGGCGAGGCACCGGCCGTGGCAGCGAGAACGGTCCCGGACCGGTCGATGACCTGGGCCAGCGCCGTGCTCCCGCCAGCGGTCGGCAGCGGCGTCGGCAGCTCACCGCTCTCGACCAGTCCGGCCAGGATGTTGGCTTCCGTACCCGCCACCTTGTCCACGGCGGCCACCCGCTCGGCGACGAAAAGCCTTGCCAGGCCGAAGGACCCGACGAGAAGGCCGACGGCGAGCACCGCCGTCGCGACGACGGTGACTCGAAGCCGCAGCGACCGGCGGCGCCACCAGCCGGCCGACAACCGCGTCACGTCGACGGCACGTCGCGCAGCCGGTAGCCGGCCCCACGTACGGTCTCGAGGTGCTCGCGGCCGAGCTTGCGACGCAAGTAGCCGGCGTAGACCTCGACCGCGTTGTCGGCAACGTCAGGGGTGTCCCAGACGTGCGTCAGCAGCTCGGCCTTGGTCACGACGACGCCGGGCCGGCGCATCAGGTACTCGAGCATGGCGAACTCTCGCGCGGTCAGGTCGACCGTGCTGCCAGCGACCGCCACCGTACGGGCGGCCGGGTCGAGCTCGAGATCACCGACCACGAGGGTGACCGGCCGAGGACCTGCGGTGCGCCGCATCAATGCCCGCAGTCGCGCCAGCAGGACGACGAACGCGAACGGTTTGACGATGTAGTCGTCGGCGCCGAGATCGAGGCCGTCTGCCTGGTCGTACTCGCCGTCCTTCGCCGACGCCAGCAGGATCGGCGTCCAGACCCCTTGGGCCCGTAGCCGTTTGGTGATCTCGTAGCCGGAGAGCCCCGGCAGCATGACGTCGAGAACGATCGCGTCGTACGGAACCTCGCTCGCCATCGTGAAGCCGGTGACTCCGTCGTGGGCAACATCGACGCTGAAGCCGGCATGGGCGAGACCGCGCTGGAGCGCCGCCGCCATGCGCTGTTCGTCCTCGACGAGGAGTAGCCGCATCCCGTCACCTCCGGTCCGTTTCCTGCCCACACCCTAAGGCCGAGCGCACTACCTGTGACCGGGCTGAGAATACGAACGTCATCTGATGGCGATCTGACGCACCGGGCCGATAGTTGCTGGCATGAGCACACTCTTTCGTTCCCGCAGGCTCCGCTGGATCGTTCCGGGCGGGGTGGCTGCCGCGGTCGCCGTAGCGTCGCTGACTTCTTCCGTCACCGCTTCGGCGTCCGGCCGGCCCAAGCTCCCCGCCCGTACCGCGGCCCAGCTGCTGGCCACGCTCGAGCAGGCGAAGACGCCGGAGCTCTCCGGCACCGTGGTCGAGACGGCACATCTCGGCATCCCCGACCTGTCGAGCATCACCGGCTCGACCGGCGGCAACTCCGACCTCTCGCTGCAGAACTTCGTCAGCGGCTCGCACACGTTGCGGGTCTTCTACGGCGGCCCCGACAAGCAGCGCCTGGCACTGCTCGGCACGCTGTCCGAGAGCGACATCGTGCACAACGGCAAGGACTTGTGGACCTACAGCTCGTCCACGCATGAGGTCGAGCACGGGACCCTGCCGAAGCCCACGGACATACCGGAGAAGTCCGTGCCCGCCGCCGGCATGACGCCGATGGCCGAGGCGCAGAAGGCGCTGGCCGCGATCGACCCGTCAACCGCCGTCACGATTGACCGCACCGCCTACGTGGCCGGACGTTCCTCGTACCAAGTCCTGCTGACCCCCAAGGACAGCCGCTCGCTGATCGGCAGCGTACGCATCGCGCTCGACTCGGCGACCTCGATGCCGTTGCGGGTGCAGGTTTTCGCAGCCGGAGCAACCAGCCCGGCGATCCAGGTCGGCTTCACCGACGTCCACTTCGGAGCGCCCAACGCGTCAGTGTTCGACTTCGTCAAGCCGGCTGGGACGACGGTCAAGCCGCTGTCCAACCCGCTGACGGGTGACCTGCACGCACAAGCCGCGCTCCCGCACGACATGAAGCAGATCCGCCGGGGGGCGAAGGCAAAGCTCGCCGCCGGCGCTGCCGAGGCGACGAAGACGGAAACCGCGACCAAGGTGATCGGGACCGGCTGGACTGCCGTGGTCGAGTCCTCGATGCCCATCGTCTCCGGCTCCGCAGGCCTGCCGAAGGCTCCCGCCGGCTCGGCCCAAGCGCCCGCGCGGAGCAACCTCAACGGCCTGCTGAACCAGCTCTCCACGCCGGTTGCCGGTGGCCGGGTGATCACCACTGCCCTACTGACCGTCTTGATCACTGACGACGGTCGGGTGCTGGTCGGACCGGTCAGTACCGCAGCTCTGCAGAAGGTCGCGACCACCGGCAAAGCCCTGTGAGCGGGAGAAGCGGATGACGACGATCGCATCGGTGACGAGCACTCCGCCTCTGTCCGAAGGGCATCCCCTCGCCATCCGCACGGACGGACTGACCCGGCGGTTCGGCCAGCACGTGGCCGTCAACGACGTCAGCCTGTCCGTCCCGCAGGGCGCCGTCTATGGCTTCCTCGGGCCTAACGGCTCCGGCAAGACCACGACGATCCGGCTGCTGCTCGGCCTGATGAACGCCCACGGCGGCAGCATCGAGCTGCTCGGCGGTGCGATGCCATCGGAGGGCGGATCGGTGCTGCCGCGGGTCGGAACGCTGGTCGAGGGGCCAGCGTTTCATCCGTACCTCAGCGGCCAGGACAACCTGCGCCGCCTCGACGCGTACGACGCCACGACCGACCCGGCCACCTCGCGAGAGCGGATCGGGTCGGCCCTGGACCGGGTCGGCCTGACCGCAGCCGCGCGCAAGAACTTTCGCCGCTACTCCCTCGGCATGAAGCAACGGCTCGGCCTCGCTGCTGCGCTGCTGCGCCCGCGGGACCTGCTGATCCTCGACGAGCCGACCAACGGACTCGACCCCCAGGGCACGCGCGAGGTGCGGTCGCTGATCCGCGAGCTGGCAGGCGACGGGGCGACGGTTCTGGTCTCGAGCCACCTGCTGGCCGAGATCGAGCAGGTGGCCACGCACGTCGGCATCATGAGCGCGGGCAGGCTCATGCGCCAGGGCACCCTCGACGAGGTGATCGGCACCGCAGCCACCCTGGTCCGGGTCGACACCCCGGACGTGGTCCTCGCCTCGTGGGTGCTGGAGCGGCTCGGCCTCGTCGTCGGCGACAAGGGTCCCGATCACGTCAGCATCATCGCGCCGGCCATGCCCACCGAGGACATCAACGCCTCGCTGGTCAATGCCGGGGTTCCCGTACGCGGACTCATCGCGGAACGACCAACCCTCGAGGAACTGTTCGTCTCGCTGACCGGGGAGGGTTTCGATGTCGTCAGTTGACCTGATCGACCGGCCGGTCGCTGAGGCGCCGGTCTACGTCGGCACGTTCGCTCGCCAGGTGGGGGCCGAACTCCGGCTGATTTTCCGTCGTCGGCGCAACATCGCGATGCTGTTCGTCCTCGGCGCGATCCCGTTGCTGATCGGCATCGCACTCAAGCTGTCCGGCCAGCCCCGCGGGGGCGGCGGACCGGCGTTCTTCTCGCTCATCACCAGCAACGGGCTGTTCCTGGCCTTCGCTGCCCTGACCGTGTGCCTACCGGTCTTCCTGCCACTCGCCGTTGCGGTGGTCGGGGGCGACTCGATCGCGGGTGAGGCCTCGTCGGGGACGCTGCGCTACCTGCTGACCGTGCCGGTGTCGCGCAGCCGGCTGCTGACGGTGAAGGCGATCGGGGTGCTGTCCTACCTGGCCGGCGCTGTCGGCGTCGTCGCGATCGTGGGGATCGCCTTCGGCTGGATCTTGTTCGGCGTCCACGACGTCGTCCTGCTCTCCGGCGACACCGTGTCCGGGCTGAACGGCGCCGTACGCACCCTGCTGGTCTGCGGCTTCGTGTTCATGGACCTGGTCGGGATCGCCGCCATCGCGCTGTTCTTCTCGACGATGACCGAGGTGCCGATCGGCGCGATGGCAGCGACGATCGCCGTGGCCATCACGTTCACGGTGCTGGAGGCGGTGCCCCAGCTGAGCAGCATCCGGCCGATCCTGCTGACCAACCACTGGCTGGACTTCGGCGAGCTGCTGCGCAAGGACGTGCACGTGCGCTCCCTGCTGACCGGCTTGGAGCTGCCGCTGGTCTACGCGGCCATCTTCGGCTCGCTGGCGTGGGCCCGGATCACTTCGTCCGACGTCACGTCCTAGTCCCGACCGTGGTAAGTCGTCCCGGCTGTGACCGGGACGACTCACCACGTTGTCCTTGGATCAGCCGGCGCTGACCGTCTCCTCATGCAGGTCCACCTGGTCGAGCAACGGCTCACCGGTTGGGTGTAGCGGTGACGGCTCGACCCGCATGATCTTGGCGGCCCAGTCCGGCAGGTACCAGTTCCAGCGGCCGAACAGCACCACCAGTGACGGCACCAGCATCGCCCGCACGATCGTCGCGTCGAGCAGGATGCCGACGCCGAGCGCGGTGGCGAACACCTTGATGTCGGTGCCCGGCGCCGAGGCCAGCGCAGCGAACGCAAAGAACAGGATCAGCGCCGCTGAGGTGACCAGCCGGCCCGTGCGGCCGAGGCCGCGTACGACCGCTGCCTGGGTGGAACCGCTGCGGTCGTACTCCTCGCGCATCCGGGCCAGGATGAAGACTTCGTAGTCCATCGAGAGCCCGAACAGGAACGCGAAGATCAGCGGTGGCAGCCAGAAGGTCATCGCCCCTGTCGCCGACACCCCGAACACCGCCATCGAGCCGTGGCCGAGCTGCCAGAACCAGGTCGACAGGCCCATCACCGCGGCCAGGCTGACCAGGTTGAGCACGACGGCCTTGAGCGGCAGCAGCAGTGATCGGAACGTCCGCACCAGCAGGATGTAGGTGATGACCGCGATCAGGGCGATCACGTACGGGAAGTTGTCGTAGACCGCGTGCCGGTAGTCGATGATCGTGGCACCAAGCCCAGCGGTACCCACGTAACCGGGCAGCGACTTGACCGCCTTGGTGACGTTGTCCACGACAGCGACCGAGCTGGAGTTGACGGTCTCGTCGTTGGGCACGACGTCGATGGCGATGTAGCCGTCGCCCGGCTTGTCAGCGGCAGCCATACGAATGCCACTGACCTTGGCCGTGGCGGCCGCGATTGTCGCCGCTTGCTCCGGAGTGCCCTTGGCCAGAACCACGATCGGCGTCAGCGCACCGCTGCCGATGCCACCGTCCTCCAGCGTCTGCAGCGTCTTGTAGGCAGGCGAGGACGTGCCCTGGGACTTGGTGCTGGACTGGCCGAACTGGATGTGCCGGAGCGGCAGGATGCAGATGACCAGGATCAGCAGGGCCGCGCCGCCGACCAGCCATGGCTGCTTGACGACGAAACGAGCCCACGCGGTCCAGCCCTTGGACGCCTGGCCTTCCTTTCGGATGTGCGGGATGTCGACCCGTCGCCCGAAGGACGCCAGCATGGCCGGCAGCAGGGTGAGCACGACCGCGACACTGCACAACGGGATCAGCATGCCGCCGAAGCCCATAGAGCGCAGGAGCGGCACCGGGATCACCACGAGAGCCAGCAGGCTGATCGCAACCGTGACACCGGACGCGAGCACGGCATGCCCCGCCTGCCGCAACGAGATCCGTACGGCCTCCTCGTTGGTGTGGCCGTGGGCTATCTCCTCACGCCATCGGGAGACGACGAGCAACGAGTAGTCGATGGCGACGCCGAGGCCCACCAGGGCGATCAGGAACTGGACGACGAAGCTGACGTCCACCACGTACGTCAGCAGCAGCACGATCAAGAACGTGCTGAGGATGGAGACCGCGGCGATCAGCAGCGGGACGAGGGCCAGCAACGAGGCGAACACGAACGCGAGAACGGCCAGGGCGCCCAGTGCGCCGAGCAAGGTCTCGCTCAGGACGCTCGGGCCGCTGTCGTTGCCGCCGCCGGAAGCCAGGTCCGCGTAGCCGGTGATGCCACCCGTGAGGCCATGCTGCTTGAGGGCGGCGTTGAAGGCGTCCTCGACCTTGGCCTTGTTGGGGTCGACGAAGTTGGCCGGCTGAGGCTCGTACACCAGACCGAACGTGGTGCGGCCGTCCTCGGTGATGAAGCCCTTGTCCTTGGTGGAGCCGAAGTCGACGACGCGCAGGGTCGGGATGTCGCGGACAGCCTGGTAGACCGCGGCGACGTCGGCAGCCGACCCCTGAACCGTCTTGCCGGCCGGCACCGTCACGACCGGGACGTAGGCGGCCTGGGCGTTGGCGCCGTCGTAGGCCTTGATCAGCTTCTGCTCGGTCTCATAGCCCTGTTGACCGGGGAGCGAGAAGTCGTAGGACAGCCGCGAGCTGACCGCACCCGCAGCGATGCCGCCGGCGATGAAGGCAACCAGCCAGAAGGCGAACACCCACCGTCGATGGGCAAGGACAAAATTGGCTATGCGATCCATCGGGCTCTCCTGCAAAAAGTCGGGTCGGTCGGATGGCATGGCGGAGAACTGACAAGGATGGCGCCCCCGCGCTGGTAGATCACTTGTATCGCACCCCGCCGACAAAAGGCCAACCGGAATCCGGGTACCGCCCCGGCTGCACGCTTGAGGGGCACGCACGGTAGACGTGCGGTCACGATGGGACTCATCGGTGCGCCTGCAATTCACCCGTTCGCGAGCCAACCTCGCGGCCCCGGCGAGCGTTAGATGGCCGAGGAGGTTCGGTGCGGGAAGCAGACAGCGCAGCGTTCGAACGGTTCGCAGCCGCCCAGCTGTCGAGCCTGCTTCGGCCTGCCTACTACCTGACCGGTGACTGGCACCTCGCTCAGGACCTCGTGCAGGCGACGCTGGTAAAGATGTGCGGCGCGTGGGGACGGCTCAAGCCCGACGTCGACCGGGTGGCCTACGCCCGTACCGTCCTGGTGAACGTCTACCGGGACCACGTCAGGTCCGAGCGGCGCCGGTCCGGGCTGCTGCGCAACTTTTCCGCATCCCCTCCGGCCGAGGCGGTCGACGTCGCCGAGCGGGACTACCAGCGAGAGCTGCTGATGCAGCTCCCGCCCAAGCAGCGAGCCGTCGTCGTGCTGCGCTTCCTCGAGGACCTGAGCATCCAGCAGACCGCCGACTGTCTCGGCGTGACCACGGGCACCGTCAAGAGCCAGACCTCCGACGCGCTGAGCGCTTTGCGGGCGGCCATTGCCAACGTAGGAGGCAGCCATGAATGAGGACGAGGCGTCGGCCCTGTTCGCGCCGGCGCGGGAGCGTCCCGTACCCCCTGCTGCCTTTTCCATGGCGGACGTCTTTGCCGAGGACAGCAGGGTGCGGCGACGGCACCGGGTCTCCGCAGTGCTGGGTACGGTCGCGGTGGTGCTAGCAGTGGTCATCGGGTCGGTCGTCGTGTCCAACGGCGGCGGGACCAACGGTGAGGCGCACCCGTCGGCGACGACGCCAGCAGCGCCGGCCCCCTCCCTCGCCGAACTGATCGCTGGAGTCTCACTGCCGCCCGACGCGAAGCCGGTCGCCTCGCTCGGGCCGAACAACTTCGGAAACTCGCCGTACGCCGATGCCGCCGGCTACCAGCAGCGGGTGCGCTACTGGACCACCAAGCTGGCGCCAGCGGCGGCACTGAAGGCCCTGCGTGCTCACCTGCCGGCGGGGATGACCTACGTCGACGAAGGGCACGGAACTGTAGGCGGACTGCCCTTCGTCACGGGGTCTTTTCGAGCAGCCGAGACCGCGAGGCTCTACGGCCCGCGACTTCTCCTCAACGCCCAAGCCGCCGCGAACGGCAGCACCGAGCTGACCACCGCCGCCTGGGAAATCGTCAAACCGGCGAAGACCGCAGCCGAGACCGTCGGCCCTGGTGTCACGTCGGTCGTGGGTTCGTACGACGGCAAGCAGTCGGTCACGGTGGACGGCGCGGCGGCCCAGCAGCTGGCGCGAGACTTCAACGCCCTGTGGGTGAACGAGGATCCACCGTCTTCCTGCCCGCCCAGCGCCAACAGGGTGACGCTTACGTTCAGAGGACCTGGCAAGACGCAGACGTTCGACGAGGCCTGCGGTCTGATCTCGTCAGCGACCGGCGGACCGCCACTCCTCAAGTCCTCCCCAGCCTTCGAGGCCGACCTCCGGACCTACTTCGCCGACATCCTGCCAACGCCGGTGCCCTCGAGCCCGCCGGTGCAGATTGCACCGACTCCCACACCGCCGAGCCTGGCTGCCGTGCTCAACCAGTTCCCCGTACCGCCCGGTTCCAGCCGGATCTCGGCGGACGCCAGCGGGCTGTCGCAAGGGATGACGGTCGGAAACGACCCGAGCATCATTCGGAGGTACGCGTACTGGACCTCGCCGCTACCGCGGCCAGCGACGGTCAGGTGGCTGGAGCAGCACCTGCCGAGCACCTGGCGGCCCAGCTTCGACATCACCGTGGGCGACAACGAGTCGGACGCGATGCTGAACGGGCCGGTCAACCCGACCGAGGACGGACCCAACCTCGTGGTCTCTGTGATCGACCGACCCACCGGTTCGTACATCCGCGTCCAGGCGTGGGCCGACCCGCTCGTGCCCAAGTCACCTACCGAAACACTGACCGGTGTCAGCGCCGTCACCCTGACCACGCGTGACGAGGTTGCTCCTGCGAACCTGCCACCACTCCAAACGGTGAAGCTCACCTCCGCCCAGATCCAGCAGCTGGTGACCGACCTGAACGCAATGCCCGTTCATCCGGGCGGGAGCATCAGCTGCACGGCGGGTACGCCGGAGGTGATCCTCGACTTCATCACGAAGGCGGGAGAACGCCGCTTCCTGTACGACCGCAACTGCCGTTCCGTGACCCTGCTGCATTCCTCCGTGCCAGGCCTTGCGCCCTCGCCGGCCTTCTATCGCGACGTGGCGGCCGACCTCGCGACTCCGACCGGGCCGGTCCGTGGGACGCTGATCGCCGACATCAGCGTGTCCGACCATGCGGCACGCGGGGGTCATCGCTTCAACGCCAAGGGCACGATCACGGTCAAGCGGAACGGGAGTCCGATCGCCACCGGTACAGTCGCCGATGGCCACTCCCTGACGCTGACCGAGCCGCCCGGCACGTACGACGTGTCGGCCGCAACACCAGGGGCTGCTTGCACCGCGGGCACGGTCACGGTTGTAGCGGGCAAGCAGGCCGACGTCTCGATCCTCTGCCGGGCAACCTAGCGCGCTACGGTCAGATGCATGGCGGTCGACGACGACCTGCTGGCTCGCGATGAACCCGGCCCACGCCGCGGCTCCGTGGCTCTTCTCGTCCTGATGACGGCGATCGTCTTCACGGCGCTGCACCTGTTCAGCCATCCCGCGACCGCATCGGTACAGCTCACCGTGCAAGAAGCCAACGCCGCGCCCGTACGGATCCTGCACGTCACGGGGGCCGACGCGCGACGGTTGACCGCCGACTTCACCCAGCTCCAGCCCGGTCGGATCCCCTGTGGCGCACCGGGACCAGCCGACATCGTGGTCGCCCTGCCGACGGCGACCTACGACATCAACGGCGAGTGCGCCAGGGTCGTCCGGCTGCCCGAGCACGCCGGCGAACAGGTGTGGCTGGAGTCGACGGCGCTGTCCACGGACATTGACGCAGCCTTGGCGCGATAGGTCGCGCGATAAGTAGCGCTAGGTCGCGCAGGCGTCGCCTTCGCAGGCCTCCGCGCCGTTGGCGGTGACGAAGCTCAGCGGCTGGCGCTCGGACCAGGCCTGCTCCAGCGTCTGCAGCATGATCTCCGGCGGCTGCGCGCCCGAGATCCCGTACCGCCCGTCGACGACGAAGAACGGCACCCCGTGGATGCCGTACGCCGCAGCCTGAGCGACGTCGGCACGTACGGCATCGGCGTAGCGATCGGAAGCGAGGACCGCGTCCACCTGGTCGGCGGGAAGACCAACCTCGATGGCGAGTCCACGCAGCGCGGTGTGGTCGGACACCGGCGAGCCCTCGGTGAACGTGGCGAAGTCGAGTCGTTCCTTGAGGTCGTCCTGCAGCCCGTGCTCCAGCGCGAGGTGCAGCAGCCGGTGGGCGTCGAACGTGTTGCCGGCCCGGTTGAGGTCGAAGCGGAAGTCGAGCCCCTCGCCGGCGGCCATTGCGGCGACGTGGTCGACCATCGCCTGCGCATCACTGCGGGAGCGGCCCAGCTTGGCGGCGAGCTCCTCGACGTGGTGTCCGCTCTCGGCCGGCGACGGGCCCGCGTGCGGGTCGAGCTGGAAGCTGCGCCAGGTCACCTCGATCGCGTCCCTGTGCGCAAACTGCTGCAGAGCGGACTCGAAGCGGCGCTTACCGATGTAGCACCAGGGGCAGACGACGTCGGACCAGATCTCAACCTTCATGTACGGGGGCAACTCGCCTGCCGCGCCGGGGATTCCTGACCTTCCGGGTCAGTGAGTGAGCTGGAGCCGGTCCGGGTCGAGCTCGCGCAGAACGGCGTCGAGGGCCGGCGCCAGATCGAGCCGCGGGCCGACGGCGTAGAGCGGACCGGAGCCGTCCGTCAGCAGCTGCCGAGCCATCGCAACCCCGCGCGGCGGCAGCGGGCCCGGTCCGGACAGGACGCCCACCAAACGGCGGATGTCGCCCGCCGCGAGCAGTACCCGCTGCCGAGCCAGGGGCGCTCGCCGGATCGAGGCGGGACGTCGGGACTGGCTCAGCACCGCCTCCCAGTCACGAGCAAGCCGACGACGTACGGCGGCGGGCCCGTACCACCTGGCCAGCAGTCCTTCCCGGGATCGTGCCGCCGAGGTCCTGAGTCCTGAGTCGTGCGTGTGTCGTTCCATGTCTTCATGGTGCCCCGTGACCGGCCGTCTATCGCGTGGCATTCTTGTCGTTATGCGCGCAATTAAGGCCAACGTCGCGGCACGCAACCGAACCGTCGCCATCGTGGTCTACGACGACGTGACGATGTTCGAGTTCTCCTGCGCCCTCGAGGTTTTCGGCAGTGTGCTGTCGAGCACCGGACCGTTGTACGAGGTGTTGGTGTGTGGCACCACCCGCACGGTCACCGCCCACAACGGCCTGCAGCTTGTGGTCCCGTACGGGCTGACCCAGCTGTACCGCGCCGACACGATCATCGTGCCGCCGATGGAGGCGGCCGAGGCGGCACCGGAGGAGGTGCTGCGGGCGCTGCGCCGAGCGCACGCCAGGGGTGCGCGACTGGTGTCGCTGTGTACGGGCGTCTTCTCGCTGGCGGCGGCGGGCTTGATGGACGGCCGTCGGGCAACGACGCACTGGACCGAGTGCGCCGAGCTGGCCCGGCGATTTCCGTCGATGACGGTGGATCCGGACGTGCTGTACGTCGACGACGGCGACATCCTGACCGCCGCCGGGAGCGCAGCGAGCCTGGACCTGTGCCTGCACATCGTGCGGCAGGACCACGGGGCCGAAGTCGTGACCGAGCTGGCCCGCGAACTAGTGGTACCGCCCTATCGCGACGGTGGGCAGGCGCAGTACATCGAGCGGCCGCAGCCGGCCCTCGATGAGGCCAGCCTGTTCACCGCGACGCTGGCCTGGGCGAGCGAGCACCTCGCCGAGCCGCTCAGCGTCCAACAGCTGGCCGACCGGTCACTGATGAGCAGGCGCACGTTCGCCCGGCACTTCGCCGCGAGCACCGGCACCACTCCGTACCAATGGCTGCTGGCTCAGCGGTTGCGACTGGCTCAGCTGCTGCTCGAAACCAGCGACCTGACGGTGGAGCAGGTGGCGGTGCGGAGCGGGTTCGACGACGCATCCGTGCTGCGCAAGCACTTCCGGCGTCTGCTGCAGACCAATCCTCTGGCCTACCGGCGCACGTTCCGCGCGGCGAGCTGACCCCGACAACGAGGGGTCCGCGGCGCTTGCGGTGGCTGTGGCTGTCGGCTGATCACTGATGCCGGGCGTACCGAATGCGCGCCGTTTACGGTGCGGCGTGCACCACTGATCGCCCGCGGGCGCGGACGCTGGCTGTCGGCGATCACTGGTGCCGCGCGTACCGAATGCGCCCCGTTTACGGTGCGGCGTGCACCACTGATCACCCGCGGGCGCCGGCTGTCGGCGATCACTGGTGCCGGGCGTACCGAATGCGCCCCGTTTACGGTGCGGCGTGCACCACTGATCACCCGCGGGCGCCGGCTGTCGGCGATCACTGGTGCCGCGCGTACCGAATGCGCCCCGTTTACGGTGCGGCGTGCACCACTGATCACCCGCGGGCGCCGGCTGTCGGCGATCACTGGTGCCGGGCGTACCGAATGCGCCCCGTTTACGGTGCGGCGTGCACCACTGATCACCCGCGGGCGCTGGCTGTCGGCGATCACTGGTGCCGGGCGTACCGAATGCGCCCCGTTTACGGTGCGGCGTGCACCACTGATCACCCGCGGGCGCTGGCTGTCGGCGATCACTGGTGCCGGGCGTACCGAATGCGCCCCGTTTACGGTGCGGCGTGCACCACTGATCGCGCCAACCCGCCTCAACCGGGAGGAGGTGTCAGCGCGGGTCGTGGATGGCGTGCCAGACCACGAGCCCGCCCTGCTTGGGCAGCGGCACCAGGTCACGGCGGTAGGACGCGTGCACCTCGGCCTCTCGGCGGGTCACGTCGCCGCGCGCAGCCTCGACCTCGGCGGTCAGCTCACGGACCCGGCCGAGCAGCGCTGCGACCTGGTTCTCGAGCTCGAGGATGCGCTTGACGCCGGCCAGGTTGACGCCGTCCTCCTGCGACAGCCGCTGCACCTCACGCAGCTGGCGGACGTCGCGGGCGGAGTAGCGCCGACCACGACCGGCCGAGCGGTCAGGGGAGACCAACCCGAGCCGGTCGTACGTGCGCAGCGTCTGCGGGTGCATACCGGCCAGCTGGGCAGCGACCGAGATGACGAAGACGGGAGCGTCATCGTCGAGCGGACCCCACCCGGCGGTCATGCCCGGCCATCCGCTCCCGGCGACAGATGGCCGCGTGGGTCATCGGTGGCCGTGGCTGCCGCGTAGGCCTCCAGCGCGGCCTTGGCATCGTCGGAAAGCGTTGGTGGCACGGCAACTTCCATCGAGACGAGCAGGTCGCCGCGGGTGCCGTCCTTGTGCGGGACGCCGCGTCCCTTGACCCGGAACGTGCGGCCCGTCGTGGTGCCCGGCGGGATCTTCAACGAGACGTTTGCCCCGCCCAGCGTCGGCACCGAGACCGTCGCACCCAGCGCCGCCTCGGGGAACGTGACCGGCACGGACAACGTGAGGTTGTCGTCCCGGCGCCCGAAGACGGCGTGCGGCTTGACGTGCACGAGCACGGTGAGGTCACCGTTGGGCCCGCCGCGGTCGCCGGCCATGCCCTTGCCCTTGAGCCGGATCCGTTGCCCATCAGCAACTCCGGCCGGGATACGGACGTTGATGATGCGCTCGGTCTTGACCTGTCCCTCGCCGGCGCAGGTGGGACACGGGTCGTCGATGAGGCGCCCGGTGCCCCGGCACTCGACACAAGGGTCAGCGAGGCTGAAACCACCGACGTTCTTGGAGGTGATGCCGGTGCCGGAGCAGACCGGGCAGACCCTCGGCATGGTCCCCGGCTTGGCACCGCTGCCGTAGCACGTCGGACACTGGCCGGGGGTGCTCATGCGCAGCGGAACCGTAGCGCCTTCAACGGCTTCCGCGAAATCGAGGGTGACCTCGGAGGTGACGTCGGCGCCCCGGCGAGGCTGACTGGTACGCCGGCCGGAGCCGCCGAACAGGCCGCCGAAGATGTCGCCGATGCCTCCGCCGGAGCCACCACCAGCACCGCCGAGCAGGTCACCGAAGTCGAACGTGCTCGTCGTGGTGCCACCACCGGCGCCGGGGTTCGACCGCAGCCGGCCGGAGCCGAACAGGCTGCGCGCCTCGTCGTACTCCTTGCGCTTGGCGTCGTCGGAGAGCACCGAGTAGGCCTCGGACACCTCCTTGAACTTCTCCTCCGCGGCCGCATCGCCCTTGTTGCGGTCGGGGTGGTACTTCTGAGCCAGCTTGCGGTAAGCCTTCTTCACGTCGGCTGCCGGCGCGGACTTGGGCACGCCGAGAACGGCGTAGTAGTCCTTCTCGATGTAGTCACGCGTGCTCACGACGCACCTCCCTCAGCAGACGTACCGACTGAACAAACCAACGTCACTCTTGGCCCGGCGCGTCGGGCTCCACCACGTCATCAGCGACGTCGTCGACCACGTCAACCGTGTCGGCCTCGACCACCACGACATCCTCGGGCTCGACGACGCCGACCCGAGCCGGCCGCAGCACCCGGTCGCCGAGCCGGTAGCCCGGCTGGTAGACCTGAGCCGCGGTCGGCGCCTCGACGTCCGCCGAGTAGCCGTGCGTCAGTGCCTCGTGCAGCTGCGGGTCGAAAGCGTCGCCGGGCACGGCAAACTGCTGCAACCCGAGCTTGGCCACGATCGCCTCGAGCGCCTCGGCGACGGACTTGAAGCCGCCTTCGAGCTCGCCGTGATCACGGGCCCGGCCGATGTCGTCGAGTACGGGCAGCAGGTTGCTGAGCACGCCGGCCAACGCGATCTCCTGCGTGGCAACCCGGTCACGCTCGACGCGCCGGCGGTAGTTGGCGTACTCCGCCTGCACGCGCTGCAGATCCGCCGTGCGCTCGGACAGCTCGACCGAGAAGTCGGCAGCCGGGACCGCGTCGGTCCCCTCGCCGGCGGGCGGGGCGGCGCCCGCGGGCACCGCCCCCTCCGCTGCGGGGACGTCGGTCACGTCAACCGGCGGCTGACGCAGCTCGCCGGTCTCCGGGTCGATGCGCCGACGGTCGCGGACTACGGGCTCGCCGAGGTCCTCGAACCGTCCGCTCACGCCTGCTCTCCCTCGTCCACGATCTCCGCGTCCACGACATCGTCGTCGTTGGGGGCCGTGGCATCGCCGGCAGGCGCGCCGGACGCCGCCGAGGCCTGCGCGTGCTCGTACAGCGAGGCACCGAGCTTCTGGCTGGAGGCCGAAACCTTCGACGCAGCAGCGTTGATGGCCGCGATGTCGCTGCCACCGAGCGCCGCCTTGAGCTCGCCCAGGGCCTCCTGGGTCTCGCCCTTGAGCGCCTCGTCGAGCTTGTCGCCGTTCTCCGCGAGGAACTTCTCGGTCTGGTAGACCAAGCCGTCCGCGGTGTTGCGAGCCTCGGCCTCGTCGCGACGCTTGCGGTCGTCGTCGGCGTACTGCTCGGCGTCCTTCATCATCCGCTCGACGTCCTCACGCGGCAGCGCGGAGCCACCGGTGATGGTCATCGACTGCTCGCGGCCGGTGCCGAGGTCCTTGGCCGACACGTGCACGATGCCGTTGGCGTCGATGTCGAAGGTGACCTCGATCTGGGGCACGCCACGGGGAGCCGGAGCGATGCCGGTCAGCTCGAACATGCCGAGCTTCTTGTTGTAGGCCGCCATCTCGCGCTCGCCCTGGAACACCTGGATCTGTACGGACGGCTGGTTGTCGTCGGCCGTCGTGTAGACCTCGGACCGCTTGGTCGGGATCGTCGTGTTGCGCTCGACCAGCTTGTGCATGATGCCGCCCTTGGTCTCGATGCCGAGGGACAGCGGGGTCACGTCGAGGAGCAGAACGTCCTTGACCTCGCCCTTGAGCACGCCGGCCTGCAGCGCGGCACCGATCGAGACGACCTCGTCCGGGTTGACGCCCTTGTGCGGCTCCTTGCCACCGGTGAGCGACTTGACCACGTCGACGACGGCGGGCATGCGGGTCGATCCGCCGACGAGCACCACGTGGTCGATCTGGCCCACGGTGATGCCGGCGTCCTTGATGACCTGCTGGAACGGGCCCTTGGTCCGGTCGAGCAGCTCGGTGGTGAGCCGCTGGAACTCGGCCCGGGACAGGGTCTGCTCGAGGTGCAGCGGGCCCTCGGCACTGGCGGTGATGTAGGGCAGGTTGATCGAGGTCTCGGTGACCGTGGACAGCTCGATCTTGGCCTTCTCCGCAGCCTCACGCAGACGCTGCAGCGCCATCTTGTCCTTGCTCAGGTCGACGCCGTGGCCGTTCTTGAACTGGGTCACGAGGTAGTCGACGACCTTCTGGTCCCAGTCGTCGCCACCGAGACGGTTGTCACCGGAGGTCGCCTTGACCTCGATGATGCCGTCGCCGATGTCGAGCAGGGACACGTCGAAGGTGCCGCCACCGAGGTCGAAGACGAGGATCGTCTGCTCGGTCTCGCCCTTGTCCAGCCCGTACGCGAGAGCAGCTGCGGTGGGCTCGTTGACCACGCGCAGCACGTTGAGACCGGCGATCTCGCCGGCCTCCTTGGTCGCCTGGCGCTCGGCGTCGCCGAAGTAGGCCGGAACGGTGATGACAGCGTCGGTGACGCCCTCGCCGAGGTAGGCCTCCGCGTCGCGCTTGAGCTTCTGCAGGATGAAGGCGCTGATCTGCTGCGGCGTGAAGTCCTTGCCGTCGAGCGCGATCTTCCAGTCGGTGCCCATGTGCCGCTTGACCGAGCGGATGGTCCGGTCCGGGTTGGTCACCGCCTGGCGCTTGGCGACCTCGCCGACGAGGACCTCGCCGTTCTTGGCGAAAGCGACGACCGAGGGGGTCGTCCGGGCGCCCTCGGCGTTGGCGATGACGCTGGGCTCGCCGCCTTCGAGAACCGTGACGACGGAGTTGGTGGTGCCGAGGTCGATGCCGACCGCTCGTGCCATGTGATGCCTCCTGCTGACTATGGGGTTACCGTGGATCTGTGAAATTGAGTCGTCCGGGCTCAAGTGTGCGCCACGGCGATCGTGCCGTCAACCTGACTTGAGCGTGGTCGACTCAACTTTCTGTTTCAACGTCTGGCAAGGCTCTCCATTCCCGTCCGCTGCACCTGCTGAAAGGCCGTCATGACCGCGATCTCCGACCTCGGCAGCTCCAAGCTCGCCAACGGCGCCATCCCGCTCGTTGGCTTCGGCACCTGGCGGCTGTCCGGTGCCTCGGCGCAGGAGTCCACGACCAACGCGTTGCTTGCCGGCTACCGGCACATCGACACGGCCACGATGTACGCCAACGAGGCCGAGGTGGGTGCAGCGCTGCGTGCCTCGGGGGTTCCCCGTACCGACGTCTTCATCACCACCAAGCTGCCAGCCGAACGAGCGGGCCGCGAGCGCAGGACGATCGAGGAGAGCCTGACCAAGCTGGGCGTGGACCAGGTCGACCTGTGGCTGATCCACTGGCCGCCCGGCGGGGTCGGGCTGCCGGTGTGGCGCGAGTTCATCAAGGCGCGCGACGAGGGGTTGGTCGCGGACATCGGGGTGAGCAACTACTCGCTCGATCAGATCGACCGGCTGATCGCCGAGACCGGGGTCACCCCTGCGGTCAACCAGATCAAGTGGGGACCGTTCCTGTTCGACCCCGCCGTGCTCGCCGGGCACCAGTCGCGAGGCGTGGTGCTCGAGGGCTACAGCCCGTTCCGGTCGGGGCCGCTGGACAACCCGACGCTGGTGGCGATTGCGACGCAGCTGGGTCGTACGGTGCCTCAGGTGATCGTCCGCTGGCACGTGCAGCACGGGATCGTGGTCATCCCGAAGTCCGCCCGGCCCGAGCGCATCGTGGGCAACGTCGACGTGAGCGGGTTCGAGCTGTCCGACGAGCAGATGGCGGCGATCGACGCGCTGGGCGGGTGACCTAACCCAGCGCCGATCTAGGAGATCCTGCCCGTCTGAGGCCACCGAAACGGGCAGGATCGCCAAGGTCGGCGCGTACCGCAGATCAGACCCGCTTCGCGTACTCGGTGGTCACCTCGTCGATGATCACCTCGGGCCGCAGGTAGTAGTCGTCGCCCGTATAGCGCAACGTGTGCCACTGCAGTCCCTGCAGCTCGTTGTGCCGCCGGTGATCGCGTACGCGAACCCTGGCCTCACCGTGGATCTGGCCGTCGAACTCGACCCCGAGCCGCAGTGCACGCCAGCCCATGTCGATCCGCGCCGCCGTGCTCCCGTCGGTGCGGTAGACCCTGATCTGCGTCTCGAGCCCGGGCAGCCCGGCTGTCAGCGTCAGCAACATCCGCAGTCGGCTCTCCATCGGCGACTCCACCCAGCGGTCCGCGAGCGCCACCACAGCCGGGACACTGCGCACGCCGCGCCAGCCCGGATGCCCGGCCGCATAGTCGAGCAGCCTGTCGGGAGTGATCAGTCCCTTGTGCCAAAAGGCGTCGACGGCCACCACCGCCTCGACCGGGTCGGGGCGCCGAGCCAGGTCGAACGCCGTGCGCAGCGGCCGGGTGACCGGGACACCAGCCCGTACAACGATGTCCTCCGGCGGCAGCTCGGCCTGCCGCACGCGGAGCAGGCCACGCGATCCCACTGTCAACCCCCGGGGCACGGTCACCTCGAACAGGTCGTCGGTGCGGCCGATGTCCAGCCCGAGCAGCCAAGCCGCCGACAGACCGGACAGTACGGCATCGGTCGGCAGGACAAGCCGGATCGCTGCCAGCCGCAGCCGTTCGGAGTCGAGCACGTCGGCGGCGACGTAGACGTCCCGGCAGACGCGGCGAAACCGGCCACCTCGCAGTTGCTTGTACGAAACCCCCATCGCCACCGCGTCGGCAACCAGGAAAGGCTGGCCGCTGAGCAGGGTCGCTGGCACCGGTTGCGTCATGGGCAGCAGCGTGGCGCAGGTGGCCCGGCCCGGCAGAAGTTGTCCACAGACGGCCGGCCACGGCTGTGGATAACCGGGCCTGTCCGGGCGAGGTCCCCCGCCGATCTTGGACTTCCTGCCCGTCCGCCGCGGACCAGATGGGCAGGAGGTCCAAGATCCCTAACGGCCACCAGGGCGGGGCGTAGGGTCGGACCCGTGGCCGCCCCCTACTCCGTCCTCGTCCTCAACTGCGGCAGCTCCTCGGTCAAGTGGGCCGTCGTCGACCCGGAGTCCGGCGAGACATCGACCTCCGGGGTGGCCGAGCGGTTGATGACGCCGGAGGCGCGGCTGCGGACCCGGGTGGCCGGCGGTGAGTGGCAGGACACGTCGATGCCGGGGCTGACGCCCGGAAACGCTGTACAGCAAGCGATCCGGCTCGTACGCGAACTGCCCGACGTAGTGATCGGCGGGGTGGGGCACCGCGTCGTGCACGGTGGCGAACGGTTCACCTCGTCGGTGCTGATCGACCCCGATGTGGTGATGGCGATCACGGCGGTCGAGGCTCTGGCTCCGCTGCACATCCCGGTCAATCTGGCCGGTATCCGCGCCGCCAAGCTCGAGCTGCCGGACGTTGCGCACGTCGCGGTGTTCGACACCGCGTTCCACCAGACCATGCCGGCGACCGCGTTCCGTTATGCCGTGCCGCAGGAGTGGTACGCCGCTCACGGTGTCCGGCGGTACGGGTTCCACGGCACGAGCCACCGCTTCGTCAGCGCAGAGGCGGCGGCGTTGCTGGGCAAGCCGGTCGAGGAGCTGGCGTTGGTGACAGCCCACCTCGGCAACGGCTGCAGCGCCGCCGCCGTGCTCGGCGGGCGGTCGGTGGACACGACAATGGGCCTGACGCCGCTCGAGGGACTGGTGATGGGTACGCGGTCCGGCGACGTGGACCCGGCACTGTTCGGCTACCTCTACGACCGGGCCGGCATGGAGGTCGCCGACGTGACCGAGGCTCTCAACAACAGCAGCGGCCTGCTCGGGCTGTCCGGCCTGAGCAACGACCTGCGCACGATCGAGGCCGCGACGGACAACCCCGCAGCGGTGCTGGCACTCGAGGTCTTCTGCTACCGGCTGGCCAAGGCCATCGCCGCGCTGGTCGTCGCCATGGGCCGTCTCGACGCCCTCGTCTTCACCGGCGGCATCGGCGAGAACAGCAACGTCGTACGGTCGAAAGTGCTGGCACTACTGGGTTTTCTCGGCCTCGAGGAGAACATCATCGCCAACGCCGACCACGGCAAGCACCACGGCGGGCGGGTGAGCCTGATGGGGCACCCGGTCGCCCTCGTGATCCCCACCAACGAGGAGCTCGTCATCGCCAGGGACACGGCCGCGATCGTGGACAGGGCAATCGCGTGACGCACACCGTCCTGGTCGTGCCCACCGGCCACGGCATCGGGCTGACCGCGACCTGCCTCGGCCTGGTCCGGGCCCTCGACCGCATCGGCGTCCCGGTCGCGTTCTGCAAGCCGATCGCCCAGCCGGGCCACGACTCGGTGGCGCCGGCGCGGACTGCGTCGCTGCTGCGGCTGGCGACCAGCCTCAACCCTCCGGAGGCGATCTCGGTCGCCGCCGCGGAGGCCTTGCTCAGCATCGGCGACATCGACACCTTGATGGAGCAGGTCGTGGCGCTGACGGCAACGGTGGCGTCCGGCCCCGGCGTACTCATCATCGAAGGCTTGGTACCGGGGCAGAGTCACATGTACGCCGCCAGGGTCAACCTCGCCCTTGCCAAGGCCCTGGACGCCTCCGTCATCCTCGTCGGAGCTCCCGCCGAAGGCAGCGAGAGCGCCGAGACCTCCGGCCTGGTCGAGGAACTGGCCGAGAACATGGCGATCGCGGCCAACACCTACCGCGCCGGCGAGGACGTCAGGGTGATCGGCTCCATCGTCAACCGGGTTCCGCCGGAGTCGGCCGACCTCATCGGCACCGAGCTCGCGAAGCGCGGGCTGCACTGCGTGGGCGCCGTACCGCTGACTCCGGAGATGTCCCGGTTGCGGGTGCTCGACCTGGCCAGGGCGCTGGACGCCTACGTGCTCAACGAGGGCGACTGGCGCACCCGCCGCATCCACGAAGTCTCGGTCTGCGCGCAGTCGGTGCCCGGTGTGCTGAGTGCGCTGTCCGAGGGCCGACTGGTGGTCACCCCTGGCGACCGGCTCGACGTGATCATGGCGAGCTGCCTCAAGGCTTTGGGCGGGGTACGCCTCGCGGCGCTGCTGCTCACCGCCGGCATCCGAGCCCGACCCCGCGTTGTGGGAGCTGACCGCCGCGGCGCGGGCGACCGGGCTGCCGATCCTGCTGGTCGAGGAGCCGACGTACGAGACGGCCAACGCGGTGCACAGCGTCAGCACCGAGGTCGCCATCGACGACGCCGAGCGCGCCGAGATCGTGATGCGCGCCGTCGCCGACCATCTCGACGAGAAGTGGCTGCGCGCACTGGTCGATGACACCCACGAGCATCGGCTCAGCCCGGCCGCGTTCCGGCACCGGATCACGACCAGGGCCAGGGCCGCGCACAAGCGCATCGTGCTGCCCGAGGGCGCTGAGCCGCGGACGTTGCAGGCGGCCGTGATCTGCGCCGACCGCGGGCTGGCCGAGTGCGTCCTCCTGGGTCGCCCGGACGAGATTGCCGCCCAGGCAAGACTTCTCGGCCTGTCGTTTCCTCCAGGCATCACCGTGATCGACCCCGAGGAGGTGGCCGAGCGCTATGTCGGGCCGTACGTCGAGCTGCGCAAGCACAAGGGCGCGACGGTCGACGTGGCCCGCGAGCAGCTCACCGACACCGTGGTGCTGGGCACGATGATGCTCAAGCTGGACGAGGTCGACGGACTCGTCGCCGGTGCCGTACACACGACGGCGCACACCCTGCGGCCGGCGCTCCAGCTGATCAAGACCGCGCCGGGTGCTGACCTCGTGTCGTCGGTGTTCTTCATGTGCCTGCCGGACGAAGTCATCGTCTACGGCGACTGCGCGGTCAATCCCAACCCGACGGCCGAGCAGCTCGCCGACATCGCCTTGCAGTCAGCGGCTTCTGCAGTGGCGTTCGGGATCGAGCCGCGGGTGGCGATGCTGAGCTATTCCACCGGCGGCTCCGGCAGCGGGTCGGACGTGGACCGGGTGGCCGAGGCGACCCGGATCGCCCGAGAGCGTGCGCCGCTGCTGGCGATCGACGGACCGTTGCAGTACGACGCCGCAGCGATTGCGAGCGTTGCAGCGTCGAAGCGGCCGGACTCCAAGGTTGCCGGCCGGGCAACGGTTTTCATCTTTCCGGACCTCAACACCGGCAACACGACCTACAAGGCGGTGCAGCGCGGCGCCGACGTCGTGAGCATCGGCCCGATGCTGCAGGGCCTGGCCAAGCCGGTGAACGACCTCAGTCGCGGAGCACTGGTCGAGGACATCGTCTACACGATCGCGGTGACGGCGATCCAGGCTACGGCGATCTGACGCTCACTCGCCGGGCGGCGGGGGCGGGACTGCCTGGCTGGCGACGTACTCCTCCATGGTCGGGATCCGCCGACCGTCGTGACCGATCAGCTGCTTGGCCTCGGGGACGACCGGGACCGGCACGTAGTAGGTGTCGCGCGCCCAGATGTCCGTGAGTGCCAGCCGGCCACCCGTGAAGCACCAGATGAAGACGAAAGGCCCAAGGATCATCAGCCCGATGACGCCAGTGGTCAGCACGCCCCAGGCAAGAACTATCAGCGGTATGCCGATGACGACTCCGGTCGCTACCACCCGGCCGCCCGGCCCGAACGTGGAGGCGCCGGCGTACCACCGAGACTTCAGGTGCGGCAGAGCTTGGGGCACGGTCGCGGTCGGCGGGCGGAGTGCCGGCTCCTGCTCCGCCCCCTCGGTCATGCTCAAGGAATCGGCTTTCGCATCGCCGGACTTGATCCCGCAGTCGTTCAGACCGCCGCGTGCCCGGAGGCGCCCCGGCCGGACTTGTTGTAGGCAGCCACGCTGAACCAGTACTTGTGCCCCTTGAGCGTGACGACCTGGAGCTTGTGCACCCCGGCGCCCACCGTCGTCGAGATGATGGTCCGCTTGGTCGAACGGTCAACCATCGTCACCGCGTACCGCGTCAGCGACGAGGTCCCGTGGTCGGCCGGCGGCGACCACGCCAGCGCGGTCACGGTCTCGCCCCGGCGGGCAGAAACCTTGACAGCGCTGGGCTTTGCGCCGCAGGCGTAGAAGTCCACGTCGTCGATGAACCAGCCGTACGAGGCCCCGTAGCTGTCCGAGCTGAGCCGGAAGCGCACCCGTACGGTGGAGCCGGCGAGCGAGGACAGGTTGAGCCGCGCGGAGCGGTAACCGTGGCTGTCGCCACCGAATCCCTTGAAGGTGTACTCCAGCCGGTCAACGCTGTAGCCGGTCACCGTGCCGTTGTAGCCGCCGAAGTCGAACAGCGGCGCCGCGGACTGCCAGGCCCCGCCGTTGCGGGAGTACTCGACCCGGCCGCCGTCCAGGTAGAGCGCGGGATCACCGTTCCAGGCGGGCAGGTAGTCCAGCAGATAGGCCTGGTCGAAGCGCAGGTAGGAGGCCTTGCCCAACGGCACGCTGTAGGTCTTGACCATGGTCGCGGTGCTGTTGCGGCTGAAGCCGGGATCCGTGCCGTACAGCTCGTTGCGCCCGCTCGTCGCATAGCTGGCGTCGCCGCCCGGGTAACGGATCTGCGGGTCGTACCACCCTGACGTCGTCTTCCAGAGCCGGACCGAGGTGTTCTCGAAGTTGTCCCGGAAACCAAAGCTCTGCGGCGTTCCCTTGGTGCAGGTCGGTGCCTCGGGTGCCGAGCCGTGCGTCGGGTTGGTGGTCATCCTCGTCGCCGAGACCGCTTCTCGTACGGTGGCGCAGTCACTCTTGCCCATCGTGACCGTGCCCCCGCGCCCGTCGGCGAGCTTGTGGCCGACGAGCTGGGTGCAGGCCTGGGACAGCGTGGCCGCGAGGTCGGCGTAGTCGGCGCCGGAGGAAAGGCTCTGGTCGGTGAGGTAGAACAGGTGCGCGGTCTTGGTGATCGCTGCCTGCCGCGTGGCAAGCGCCGCACCGCCGAAGCCGGCAACGTGGACGCCGTTCAGCGACCCGCCGTCGGTCATCAGCTCGGCCGCCTTGTTGCCGACGCCGCTGTTGATGTGCACCTCGCCGCTGTCCACCGGCAGGCCGGTCTTGGTGTCGATCTGCGCGAGATAGTGCGAGCTGGTCATGCTGTCCGGCTGCACGGTGTAGTTCCCGGTGGACACGCCGGTGGGCACGAGACCGGGGCTGCGCATGTCGCGCAGTACGCCAACGCTGGACGGGAGGTCCTCGCCGAGCATCCAGCGGTAGTCGGTCGTGCCCCCGCTGCCGTCGCTGTCGCGGCCGGTGCCGTTCCACTGGTCGTACAGCTCGCCCATCACGTCGGACATCGACTCGTCGATCGCACCGGACTGGTAGAGGTAGAACAGCGCCGAGGTCGCGGCGGTCACGCCGTGGGTCAGCTCGTGCGCCACCACGTCGTCAGCCTGAGGAAACCCCTCGCCGAAGACCAGCTGGCGGCCGTCCCAGAAGGAGTTGTTCATCGGGCAGTCGTCGCCGTCCTCGCAGACCCGCACGGTCGTGGCGAGCGCTGCACCATGCCCGTCGACGCCGTCGCGGCCGAGCACCTTCTTGTAGAAGTTGTAGACCCCGCCGACTTCGGCGTACGCAGCGGCGGCGTCCGCGGAGGCAGTGGCCGCTGGCGGCGATGCCTCGCTGGCCACCAAGGGGGCGCCCTTGCTGGGGCAGGTGTAGTCGACCACCTTGTTGCCGGCGTCGCACACCAGTCGAGACTCCGCTCGCTGTACTTCGTCGTACTGCAAGGCAATCTGGCCATCGACCTGGTCGACGAGCACGTTGCGCTTGATGTCCAGCCTGCTGGACGACGTGACCGTGATGTTCCAGACCGCGCGGCCCTTGTCGCCGCCAGGCACGCCCAGCAGAGCCGGGTCGTAGAACGCTGCTGTCGGCGTGGAAGCGACCAGGGTGGAGTCGTCGACCGACTCGGCCCGCGCCGTGCTCAGGATGGCGGTACGGGCAGCGGTCGCCGCTGAGGTGTCCACCGACGGCGTCACCGGGGCAGCGTCGGTCGTCGTGTGCCCGCTGAACGAGAGCACCTTGTTGTCCGCGGTCATCGACACCTGGAGCGCGCCACCGATGACCGGCAGGCCCCGTACCGTCTGCTGCAGCGTGACCAGGCGCCCGACCTCAGTCTGCTGGGTGCGCGCTGCGGCGACCGTGGGCGTGCCCAGCAACGAGCGGTGGCTGGCGACGAAGCTGCTCGCGGCGGAGCCGGGCGACGAGTGGGCCGTGACGCCCTTGGGGCGCGCGAACGTGTGGCCGGCGGCGGAGACCACCCGGGTGATCTTGCCCGGCTTGCCCTCAACCGTGAGCCCGGAAGCCTGAGTCCCGAGGCTGCTGGCGATGCGCTGCTGCGTGGTCGGCGGCGGTGACGTCACGGCCTGCGCGGAAACGGGAACCGCGATGGCGAGCGCGGTCACCGAGGAGATCAGGGCGAGGCCCCGCAGCCCGGAACGGGTGACCGGACGGGCGGACAACAGCATGCGAAGGGTCCCCGGGTAGCGGATGGGCGGCAGCCTGACCATCAACGGTAACCGGCCAACCAGAGCGGCACGGGGGCTTTGCCGGAAAAGCGGCTATTCAGGCGCTATTTTACGGGAGTACCTGAAGGGTGTCTGAACATGGAGGTCCCATGCGGCTGACCGCGATCATCGTTTCGTTGATCGCGACGGCCGTGGGCCTGGCCCTGATCGGCCGCGCCAGCGCCGGCATCGTCGCCGTCGTGCGCCGCGGCCGTCCGATGTCGCGTACGGACTCCCCCGGCCGGCGCACGATGACGCTGGTCCGCGAGGTCGGCGGCCACACCCGGATGCTGAAGTGGTCGGCGCCGGGCGCAGCGCACTGGTTCGTCATGGTCGGGTTCGTGGTGCTGCTGCTGACCTTGGTCCAGGCCTACGTCGAGCTGTTCAAGCCGGCCTGGGACTACCCCGGCCTCGGCGAGCAACGAGGTGTACGGCGCGGTCATCGAGCTCGTGACGCTGACGACGTTGGTGGGCATCGTGGTGCTGATCGGCGTGCGTCAGGTGGCGATGCGCAGGCCGGGCCGCAGCAACCGTTTCCTCGGCTCCTCGACCTGGAAGGCCTACTACGTCGAGGGAACCATCCTCGTGATCGCGGTCTGCATCTTCGCCCTGCGCGGGCTGCGCGCCGCCGACGGTGCGCTGCCGTACTCCCACGGGGTTGCGTTCGTCTCCTGGTGGGTCGGCGGCACGCTGTTGGCCGGGCTCAGCCACCGCAGCGTGGTCGACGGGATCTACCTCGTCGCCATGGTCAAGATCGTCGTGTCGATGGCGTGGTTCGCCGTCATCGCGCTCAGCCTGACCATGGGGGTTGCCTGGCACCGGTTCCTGGCCCCGTTCAACATCTGGTTCAAGCGCAACCCGTCCGGCGGGGTTGCGCTCGGGGCGCTGCTGCCGATGGACGTCGACTTCGAGGACCCGGCCGAGGACGCGGTGCTCGGCGCGGGCACCATCACCGACTTCACCTGGAAGGGTCTGCTCGACTTCAGCACCTGCACCGAGTGCGGCCGCTGCCAGTCGCAGTGCCCTGCCTGGAACACCGAGAAGCCGCTGTCGCCCAAGCTGCTGATCATGAACCTGCGGGACGAGCTGCACTCGGGTTCCTCGGACCGGCCGCTGGTCGGGCTGCTCGAGGACGGCGGCGTCATCGAGCCGGACGTGCTGTGGTCGTGCACGACCTGCGGTGCCTGTGTCGAGCAGTGCCCGGTGGACATCGAGCACGTGGACCACATCCTCGACCTGCGCCGGTTCCAGGTGATGGTGGAGTCGTCGTTCCCGTCCGAGGCCGGAGCGATGATGCGCAACCTCGAGACCAAGGGAAACCCTTGGGGCATGGGCGATTCGGCTCGCCTGGCCTGGGCCGAAGGTCTGCCGTTCGAGGTGCGCGTCATCACCGATCGCGTCCCGGACGACGTCGAGTACCTGTTCTGGGTCGGCTGTGCCGGCGCCTTCGAGGACCGTTCCCGCAAGTCGACCAGAGCGATCGCGGAGCTGCTCGACGCGGCCGGGGTGTCGTTCGCCGTACTCGGACCGAGAGAGTCGTGTACGGGGGACCCGGCGCGGCGCATCGGCAACGAGTACCTGTTCCAGACCCTCGCCACTGCCAACGTCGAGCTGCTCAACCACGTCGGCGCGCGGAAGATCGTGGCAATGTGCCCGCACTGCTTCAACTCGCTGGCGAACGAGTACCCCCAGCTCGGCGGGACGTACGAGGTGGTCCATCACACGCAGCTGCTGGGGCGGCTGGTGGAGGAAGGTCGGCTGGTGCCGGTGGCCGCCGACGATCGCAAGGTGACCTACCACGACCCGTGCTACCTCGGCCGGCACAACAAGGTCTACACCCCGCCGCGCGACGTGCTGGCCGCGGTGCCGGGACTGCGTACCGAGGAGATGCACCGGTGCAAGGAACGTGGATTCTGCTGCGGGGCGGGCGGCGCGCGGATGTGGATGGAGGAGCGGATCGGCAAGCGGATCAACGTCGAGCGGGTGGACGAGGCGCTGTCGTTGGACCCCGACGTG
The DNA here is from genome assembly GCA_963797535.1 of uncultured Actinomycetota bacterium. Classification (GTDB taxonomy): domain Bacteria; phylum Actinomycetota; class Actinomycetes; order JAWWOL01; family JAWWOL01; genus JAWWOL01. Next base: position 495,093 of record CAWCPQ010000005.1, read on the forward strand.
GTCTCGACCGCCTGCCCGTTCTGCCTGGTGATGCTGTCCGACGCCGTGACCGCGAAGCAGGCCGCGGGCGAGGCGCGGGCCGACGTCGAAGTGGTTGACGTTGCGCAGCTGCTGGCCCGATCGCTGCGCCCGGCCGGCCAGCCGCCCAGCTGACGGGTGCAGGGCAACCTCCTCGGCGTGTATGAGTTGCGCGGCTCATATGCCCGCAACTCATACACGCGGGATCAGGACCAGGTGCGCAACGATGCCGCGACGATCCTCAGTGACCGCGCGCCACCCAGTCGTCGTACGACGCCGCCTCTGCCCCGATGGTGGTCTCGTCCCCGTGGCCGGTGAGCACGCGGGTGTCGGAAGGCAGCACCAGCAGGCGTTCGCGGATGGAGTCGAGGATCGTCGGGAAGTCGCTGTACGAGCGACCCGTGGCGCCGGGGCCGCCGTGGAACAGCGTGTCGCCCGAGAAGACCACACCGTCGCCGACGAGGCAGACCGCGCCCGGCGAGTGGCCGGGCGTGTGCAGGACGCGCAGGTGGAACTTGCCGCCGATGTTGAGCTCGTCATCTTCACCGAGGTCGATGTCGGGGGCGCGGTCCGGGTGTACGACGTCCCACAGCATGCGGTCGTCGGGGTGCAGCAGCACCGGGGCCCCGGTCAGCTCGGCCAGCTCGACGGCCGCGTCGATGTGGTCGTCGTGCCCGTGGGTGCACACGATGAACAGCACGCGACGGCCGGCGACGGCGGACACGATGGCCTGCGCGTCGTGGGCAGCATCGATGACCGCGACCACGTCGTCGTCGCCGTACAACCAGACGTTGTTCTCGACCTCCCACGTGCCCCCGTCGAGGCTGAACGTGCCCGAGGTGATGACCCGGTCGATGCGGGCGCCGGTCACAGCACCACGACCGACCGCAGCACCTTGCCGTCGTGCATCTTCACGAACGCAGCCTCCACGTCCCCGAGCCCGATCCGCTCACTGACGAACTTGTCCAAAGGCAACCGGCCCTGCAGCCACAGGTCGATCAGCGTCGGAAAGTCCCTGCTGGGCAAGCAATCCCCGTACCACGAGGACTTCAGCGACCCGCCGCGGCCGAACACCTCGATCAGCGGCAGGTCGATCCGCATCGTCGGATCGGGTACGCCGACGAGCACCACGGTGCCGGCGAGGTCGCGGGCGTAGAAGGCCTGCTCGTAGGTCTCCGGCCGGCCGACGGCGTCGATCACGACGTCGGCGCCGAAGCCGTCGGTGAGCGCGCTGAATGCCCTCGACAGCATCCGTCTGCCCGCGAGTTGACGGTGTGCGTCGCACCGAATTCCCTTGCCCACGCGAGCTTTTGGTCATCAACGTCGACCGCGATGATGGTACGGGCACCGGCGAGGCGAGCGCCGGCGATGGCCCCGTTGCCCACGCCACCGCAGCCGATGACCGCCACGGTGTCGCCCCGCCCGACGTTGCCGGTGTTGACGGCAGCACCGATGCCGGCCATGACCCCGCAGCCCAAGAGTCCGGCGACCGCAGGCTCTGCGGCCGGGTCGACCTTGGTGCACTGGCCGGCGGCGACCAACGTCAGCGAGGCGAAGGCTCCGATCCCGAGAGCCGGCGAGAGCTCCGTACCATCCTCGAGCGTCATCTTCTGGGTGGCGTTGTGGGTGGCGAAGCAGTACCAGGGACGGCCGCGGCGACAGGCGCGACAGGTGCCGCACACCGCGCGCCAGTTGAGCACGACGTAGTCGCCCACGAGCGAGGTCGGTGACGTCGGGCCCGACCGACTCGACGACTCCCGCCGCCTCGTGGCCGAGCAGGAACGGGAACGCGTCGTTGATCGCGCCCTCGCGGTAGTGAAGGTCGGTGTGGCAGACGCCGCAGGCCTGGACCCGTACCCTCGCCTCGCCCGGCCCCGGTGCCGGAACGATGATCGTCTCCAGCGTGACGGGCGCACCCTTGGCCAGCGCGACCACACCCTGCACCCGTTCGGTCTGTGCCATATCCGCTCCTTTGCCGACGTGAGCCGATCCTGTCAGGCCGAGCCGGGGGTGGCCACATCGACTCCACCGGAACCGTACGGTGATCCCATGCGTCCGACTGGTATGAAGCAGCTCGCCCTCGCCGCGGCAGCAACGGTGCTGGTCTGTGGCTGTGGCGCGCAGTCGGGGTCTGCCGCCGGAGCGCCCACCACCTCAGCCGTCGCCACCGCACCCTCAAACGCACCGACCGCGACGGTCGCAACGGCTCCTGCCGCTCCGTCGGCTCACTCCCTTGCGCCGATCAACCCGTCGGCGGCCCCGAAGCCTGCGGCGGGCACGGCGTACCTCGTTTACACGGCACCGGCCGGCCACCCGCCCATGCGGGTCAGCCGCAGCGTCACCGGCTCGGTGTTCACCCACCTCGTCGGCGTGATCAACGACTTGTCGAAGCCGGTGGCCGACACTGCTGAGTGCAACCTGGACACGGGCGAGCAGGCGGTCATCACGTTCGTCCAGGAGGGGCACACGCTGGTCTACTCCGTGCCTGGCGTTCCCTGCCGCCAGGTCACCGTGACCTCAGACGGGGTGCCGCAGCCACCGCTGGCCAACTCAGCGGCCATGATCGGGGCGATTCGGGCGATCGTGGGCTTGAAGGGGCTGGCGCACCCGCTGACGGGGTGAGGGAACCGTACGGGCGGCTGTCGCGTCACATCCCCATGCGGTTGCGGCTGATGATCCTGGTGCTCGGCCTGGTCTGCGTTGCCAGCTGTACCAGTCGCTCGGTAACAGCCATACCTGCGACCGCAACCAAGCCGGCGTCGGCAGTGCCGGCCGGGGACGTCTTCTCGAAGTCCGCCGCCGTGGCGAAGGCCAACGCCATGCTGGCTGCTGTCAGGCTGCCGACAGGCGCGGTACGAGTCGGCAGGGCGCCTAATCATGATCTCGACGCCAGCGGGGACGACGACCCCATGAGCCTCAATCCGGAGGCCGGCCACCGGTGGTGGACGCTTCCCGGCACGACGGCAAGCCTGACCGCCTATCTCCGGGCTCATCCGCCCAAGGGGTTCACCGTCATGGGCAGCGCGGACGGCCGGGTGAGCGTGACTACCTTCCAAATGCTTCCGCCGGTTGCCACTGGAGACGCGGACAACGCCCGGCTGTTCGTGTCGTACGAACAGGTCGGCCACCGGGTCGCGATCAAGGCTCTCGCCCAGGTCATCTGGCTCAACGTGAAATCCGCAGTGGAGACGGTGCCACCGTCCGTGCGTTCGGCGACGTTGGACTACACCGGGGCCGTGGACGAGCTCGAATACCGCCCACCAGCCGCACCCGCCCGTGTCCACCGCGTCCTGACCGGCAGCAATCTCAGCCGAGTGGTGGCCGACCTCAACGCCGGCACCGCGACCCTGCCCATCATCCACGGCTGTGCGGGGCTGTTCAGTCGAACGTTCGAGGTCGGCCTGCACTACCGGGGACACCATGTGACTTTCTTGTTCGACCAAGGCGACTGCCACGGCGTTCAAGTGACCGCGGACGGTGTGTCGCAGCAAGCCATTGACCTGCCGACTTCCCTGGACGAGCTGATCCAGCCGATGCTCGGGACGATCGCAACGCCCATCCCACGAGAGCTTCCGCTGGGACCACTGGTGCGGACACCTCCCCGACGGGTCACCGTCCTGGAGCACACGCACAACGCGGCGGCGACGCTCGCGGCCTCGATGGAACCCACCCCCTACGGCACAGAGCAGGTCGACGCGCACCAGTGCCCGTCGCGGCCGGCCTACCGCGGCCTTGGCACTTTCGTCAACGGATCCGCGTGCTACACGATCTTCGGCAACGTGTCCGACCTCGTCAGCTGGTACAGGGCTCAGCTGCAGTGGGCCGTGGTCGCCGAACCGACACCTGCCACGGGCGGCGTACGACGGTTGGTGCTGGAGCCACGCGATCGCAAGCCGCTGAACGTTCTGCACTGGATCAGCCTGACCCAGCACGGCGACCACGTGGTGTTCCGGCTCGACAATCAAACCGGTTGGAAACCGTAGCCGCGATCACAAAGAATTGACACCACCGGAACACCAGCTTCTCCAGTACTCTCACGCAATGAAATCTCGCGTGATCATCGTCGGCCTGGCCAGCTTGTTGATGTCCAGCATCTCGATGGGCAGCGCTGGAGCCGCTGCGGCCCCTAGCCCGCTCAAGGAGTACGCGCACTCCAAGAAGGAAGCGGTGGTCCAGGCCCGGGTCATGCTCGCCCGAGTCGTCGTTCCCCACGTCAAGAGCGTCACCCACATCAACCTGCCGCTCGCGCCGCTGTATCGGACCTGGCAGGTCGACGTCCCCCAGCAATACGTCGTGACGGGGGTTCGGGACACCGTCGTCCGTTGGATCCGTCTTCACGCGCCGCACGGCTTCGTTCCGGACGGCCCTTCCGTCCACAACACCAACATGTACTCCATGCTCTACACCGAACTGCGGCTGAAGCTGGTAGGTCACCCCGGTCAGCACATGCAGTACCTCGTTGTTGACGGCTTCCAACTGCACAACGGGCTGGTACGGGTTCGGGTGGACGCGTACGTCGGCTACATCCCCTCGCGGACCGCCGCCGAGACCATTCCGGCCTCTCTGACCAGTGGCTGGCTGTCAGAGTCCCCGGACGTCATGACCGATGGTATGGATGAGCATCGCGGCATCGGCGGTTCGACTGCCCGCCACTTCGACACCTTGTTGAATCAGCTCAAGACGACGGGAGACGTCCTCACCAATCCATGCACCGTCCCACCCACTCGCCGAGACTGGGCCTCGTACCTCGTTACGTTCGGCGGCCATCACGTGCTCTACGTCCTCTACCACTCGGGCTGCGGCGCCGACTACATCCGGGTCTATGTCGACCACAAGCCGGCCCCCCCGTTGCTCGATCCCCGGGGAGTGGTCTATGCGACCATCGACACGTTGCTGCCGATAGATCACTACGCCACCAGCCCCTAACCGGTGACTTCGTCGATGCGGCGCTGCAGGTAGCGCCGCTCGGCGTCGGTCTGGGCCAGCGCCAAGGCTTTCCGGTACGACTCCGCAGCCTCCGTACGCCGGTCGAGGCGACGCAGCAGGTCGGCTCGAGTGGCCCACATCAGGTGATACGTGGATAGCTGGTCCTCGAGGTCATCGATGAGTGCGAGTCCCGCGAGCGGACCGTCGGCCATCGCAACCGCCACGGCGCGGTTCAAGCCGACGAACGGTGACGGCGTGAGCGCTGCGAGTTTCCCGTACAGGTAAGCGATCTGGATCCAGTCGGTGTCCGCCGGCGTCGCAGCAGTGTCATGGCAGGCGGCGATCGCCGCCTGGATCTGGTAGGGCCCGACCGGGTCGCCGAGCAGTCGTACACCCTCGAGGATCTGTACGCGGTCCCAGCGGCTGCGGTCCTGTTCCTCGAGCACGATGATGTCGCCGTCGTCGGTGACCCGGGCTTCACGACGCGCATTCTGCAGCAGCATCAAGGAAAGTAGCCCGCGAACCTCCTCGTCGCGCGGCATCAGGGCGACGAGGAGGCGGCCGAGGCGGATGGCTTCGACCGCAAGCCCGTCCCGTACGAGCTCGGCCCCCGACGTGGCCGAGTAGCCCTCGTTGAACAGCAGGTAGACCACAGCGAGCACCCCCGTGGTTCGCTCTGGCAGCAGCTCGGCCGGTGGCACCCGGTAGGGGATGCCGGCGGCGCGGATCCTCGCCTTGGCCCGGACCAGCCGCTGGGCCATCGTCGCGGTCGGGGTCAGGAACGCGCGAGCGATCTCCTCGGTGGTCAGCCCCGCCACGGTCCGCAGGGTCAGCGCGACCCGGCCCTCCAGCGGGAGCGCCGGGTGGCAGCAGGTGAAGATCAGCCGCAACCGCTCGTCGGGCAGCTCGTGGCCGGGCTCGGTGGAGACATCCAACTCGGCCACCTCCTTGAGCTTGGCCGCCTCGACGTTGCTGCGGCGGAGCACGTCGAGGGCACGGTTGCGCGCGGTCGTGGTCAGCCATGCGCCGGGCCGGTCGGGCACCCCGTCCCGCGGCCAGCGCTGCAGGGCCCGTACAAAGGCGTCCTGTACGCACTCCTCGGCGAGGTCCCAGTCGCCGGTGACCCGGATCAGGGTCGCCAGTACCCGCCCCCACTCGTCGCGGAAGGCGGCGGCGACCGCGTCCTCTACAGGTCCAGAGGCCAAAACGGCCGCAGCTCTATCACGCCGAACTGGGCGACCGGGTGCTTGGACGCGACCTCCATCGCCTCGTCGAGGTCTGCGCACTCGATGACGTCGAAGCCGCCGGAGAACTCCTTGGTCTCGGTGTACGGGCCGTCGGAGACGACCACCTCGCCGCTCCGGACCCGTACCGTGGTCCAGTCGGCCGGGTCGGTCAGTCGGTCACCCAGGATCCTGATGCCGCGAGCCTCCATCTCCTCGACCCAGGGCTCGACCGGCGCCAGCTGACCGAAGTCCTTGACCTCGTCAGCCCGGACCATCATCAGGTACTTCATGTGTTCCTCCTCGTGGGTGATCCTTCACCCCTACGACGAGCGACGGAGCCCGATTTCGACATCCTGCCGGAACGAGCTCGGCTGGGCTAGCGCCTGCAGGTGAGGTTGGTCATCCCCGCGCCGGCCCCCGTGGCGGTGTTGTCGCAGTAGACGGTGTTGCCCACCTTGTTCGTCACGTGGATGCCGTAGCCGGGACCATCGACGTTGGCATGGTTGGCGCGGAACACGTTGCCCGTGCCCCAGCCGTCGAGGATCTGGTGGGTCTGGAACCCGTCCTGCGGCGACGTCGTCCCCGCGTTGTCGACGATCTGCCAGGCGTTGCCCTTGACGTCGACCCACGAGTCGGCGCCGGTCAGGCCGCCCTTCCCGTCGAAGGTATTGGCCTGGACCAGGCCGCCAGTGGTGCCTTCCTTGATGTCCACGCTCTCGGCTGTCGTTGCGCTGATGTGATTGCCGATCACGACGTTGTTGTCGCTGCGATCAGGGCCGCCGGCGCTGTACTTGGACCAGTTCGAGGTGGCGGATCCGATGTAGATGCCCTCGCCGAACTTGTCCCTGCGCTGGCCGGTGTGCGACACGGTGTTGTTGGAAACGACGTCGTCCGTGCTCGCCGAGCGCAGATGGATTCCCTCGTCACCGATGTCGGTGACGGTAAGCCCCTGGATCACCGAGTGGCTGGATCCGTCGAGGACCACGCCCTTCTGTGCGTTTCGTACGTTGAAGCCAACCAGCCGCCAGTAGCTCGCATGGTCCAGGTGCAAGGCGTAGCCGGCCCTGATTCCGCCGCCGTCCAGGATCGCGCCGGGGCCGCCGCAGAGGTAGACCGGAGCCTGCTTCGTGCCGGAGGCGGTCGCGACGAACTTGCCGGTGTACGTCCCGTCGGCCAGCCGGATCACCGTCCCCGGCTTCGCGTTCGCCAGCGCCTTGCTCAGCGAGTCCACCGAGTTGGCAGTCACCGTCGCCGCTGGGCAGCTGACCGCGCGCACGTCTGGCCGGGACGAGCCGACCAGAGGCGCAGGCGTGGGGTGTGTCGGCTTAGCCGAGGTGGGTTCGTGCGATGCCGTAGCCGAGTCCGTAGTGAGGCCATGCGCAGGGCTCGGACCGTCATGACAGCCGAGGGCGAGGACCATTGTCAAGGCCATCACCAGGTAGGTTCCCGGACGTGTGGCGGTCGCCTGGCCGAAGCGCGCAGTCATTCGTAGACACGCACCCAATCCACAAACATCGACGTGGGGAAGTTGGTAAACCGGTCGGGCGGCCCGGGCCAGACACCGCCCACTGCAAGATTGAGCAGCAGATAGAACGGCTTGTCGAACACCCAAACCTGGCCCTTCCGGAGCATCGACTCTGTCAGCCGAAAGACCACATGGCCGTCCACGCTGAGGGTGACGCGGCCCGGTTCCATGCGTGCGGCATAGATGTGAAACGCAGTCGAGAGCGGCACCTTGGACTTACGCGCTTCGCCGAGGTGCCACCCGGCACGAGTGCCGTCCGCCGTAGGTCCGTGCACGCTGGAGTGGAGGACGGTGGCCGCGTTCATGGTCTCCATGACGTCGATCTCCCCCGAACGTGGCCACCCTAACTGCTGGATGTCGCTTCCCAGCAGCCAGAACGCCGGAAAGATCCCCTGCCCGAGCGGCACCTTGACACGGGCTTCGACATATCCATAGGTCACGGCAAACTTGTTCCGAGTTACCAAACGTGCCGAGGTGTACGCGGCTCCCTCAGACTTCGACCGCCTCGCAACGATCCTTAGGTGGCCGTTTCCATCGAGGGCAGCATTGTCCAAACTGGAGGTGTAGGCCTGCAACTCGTCGTTGCCCCACCCTCCAGAGCCCAGATCGAATCCCCATCGATCCGGGGCAGGAGAAGCGCCCGCCCCACCATCGAATTCGTCGTTCCACGCCAAATGAAGTCCGCCAAAAAGAGGTGGCGCCACCGTCGTGGAGATGGACTGCAGCCGAGGGACGGTGCGCACAGATGAAGTCGCCGACGGTTGGGCAGACGCAAGGTTAACTGTTCCGTTGCCCGAACAGCCCGTTACCAGAGCGACCGCCGACAGGGCGGCAGCCAAACATCGACATCTCACCGGATCATCCGCACGGACACACGCACCGCGGTCAGAGGCTTTCCAGCAACCGAATCGGATCCTGACAGACCAGGTTCAGCGCCGCCTCTATGAGCGCCCTGTCGAACACGCCTTCGTGGAAGGACGCAGTCACCTGTAGTCCGTCGGAGACGTCAGTCAGCGCGAAGGAGATCCCCTCGGGACCGGCTGGCTCGAGGAAGCCGCTATAGACACGCTCCCGTTCGGGGCCGATCCAGGGCAGCCGGACGATGTTCAGCGGACGACCTACGTGCGAGAACCCGAGATACGGCCGCGGCGCCACCGGGACCTCTGGGCGACCTCCCAGACGCGAGACCAGCGGTCGCAGAGCAATCCCCGCCATCATGGCCGTCAGAGGACGGCCTGCGAGCGCCGGCCGTTCGACCGCCTCAGCAAAGTCGGCTGGTTTGCGGGGCTGGGGAACTGCCAGCTCGAGGCCAACCGCAAAGTTGCCTCGAACCTGGGCATTGCGAGGCAGGTAGCGACGAGCATCGAAGAGAACGAGGCACTTCTCCTGCGGGTCCAGCCCCACAGCCGACAACGCCGCGTGCAGTGCCGCAAAGGCGATCGAGGCCGACGCAACCCCCGTTGCGCTGGCCTTGCGCCACTCACGGAGCTGGCCAAAGACCTCGGGGGTCGTCCGCCGGTAGACGGCTACAGGACGGGGGCGCCATTCCGTCGAGTCTTGACGACGACCGGCGGCCGGGATTGACGGTCGCATCGCTCCGACGGCCGACAGGACGCGACGCCGATCGGACAGGAAATGAGTCCGCAACGCGAGTCTCAGCGGGTTATGGACCGACTCCTGCCCCGCCCAATCCGGCGGCCTGCCGGTCCTCGCAGTTTCAACAATTCCGCTGAGCAGGTTTGCCTGGAGCCTGCCGTCGCCTACGGCGTGCACGACGCTCAGACCCAGAAAATTTCCTGAGCTGACGAACTTCAGTGGATTGTCATCGTGGACCGCGGCGGCGGACATCCGCTCGATCAATCCACCGACGTCCGTCGAAGGCGCCTCCGGCATCGCCACGACGGATTCTGTACACAGTGCCTCGAGCCGTTCCTCGTCATAAATCCACCTCGACCGGCGCCCGTTCAGACGCAACCCGACCCGGGATTGAGGTCCGATTTCCGCTATGAGCCGGAGCGCTTGGACGAGGTCCGACCGGCCGGGAAGGTCGATGGGACCAACCATCGACACAGAAGTCGATCGAGTCCAGGCGGAGTCCAGCAGGCTGACGCGCCACGACTTCTCTGTAGCGCCGGCAACCGGCTGATCGGCCCTGACGGCCGTTGCCCCGCCTCGATGCGCTGCGATGGTCACTTCAACACCGTGGTGTCTGTCACAGCATGAACGCCGGTGTAGAGGAAGACCGAGACATCCGGCGAGTCGTAGACGACCTTCCAATGCGGGCTGAGGAGCATCAAGCCCCGCAATCGGTCCAACGAACCGGGCGGGAAGATGCCGTAGTAATCGCAATAGGCCTTCATTTGCGTGCTAATGACGAGGTAGTTCGGCACAGCCAGCCTGGCCGTCATCAGCTTGTCAACCCTGGCAAGTTGCGAAGGTTGACGGAAGTCAGACCCCACCAACCCGGCAGCCCAAACCATGGGCGTGTCGTAATGGGGGTTGAAACGAGCGAACTTGACGTAACTCCCGTCAGGGCGCTCCGGCCAAATCGGTCCAGCCATGGTGATGTTTGCCGGTGCCGTCACATCATCGAGCAGCGCTTGCGCAGCTGCGAGCTCGGTCGGACGCACAACATTGACGAACCAGCCGCCGAGGTAGCCCTGCATTGCTGCGACGGTCGCTAGAACGAGCGCGCCGCCGGTGAGGGCGCTCACTGGCCAGTTCGCGCTCATCGCCCGCACCAGGGCTGGCCCCAGGATCAGGCCGCAGCCGGGGAGCGCGTACAGGAAGACCCGGAAGATCGCTTCGCCACCATAACTTTGGGCAAGGAGGAGACTGAACGAGCTGATCAGGATGCAGGCACCGACCAGGACGGGTTCGCGTCGCCGCATCTGCCAAAGCGCAGCGGCGCCCGTCGCAAGCCACAGAACGATGGCCAGGCCCCGTACCGCCAACTCGGTAAGCTGACGTCCCGCCGTTCCCACTGTTGGGACGTTGGATGTCACGTTCGCGGTGGGGCTTGAGCCGGAGAACAACCCGTAGCCCTTGACTACACCCAGCCTGGGGTAAAGAAACCCGATGGCGATCGCAGCGAACAAGAGGGGCAACCAGCGTGGCCTGATTCGACCGGTAAGCGCCAGCAGCACTGTGAGGCCGATAATCCAGTACGGGGTCAGTTGATGCGTGACCACAAGTGCGGCGAAGGCAAACGTGGCGAGCCAGGGTGCGGCTTTGCTTTGTTTGTAGCCCAAGGTCAGAACCAGCACGGCCAGCGCGAGAACATAGCCGATGGCCTGCGGCGAGAAGTAGTCCTGACCGACCCAGTTGAAGAGCTCAACGACGAGGGCCGCCGTGATCGAGGCAGTCCTGTCGAGACCCACCACCTTGCCGAGCGCCACGACGAGAGCGGCGGTCAGTACGTGGATCGCAGGCGCCCACCAGTGCGCAAGCACCAAAGGACTGACGCCGGTGACGTCGGAGAACCAAGCAGTCGCTGAAAATAGACCGGGCCACTCGTTGTAGACGTCGACACCGCCGGCCAGCCCACCGGTGCTGTGCAGATAGTCCACCACACCAAGGTGCTTGTAGGTCCAAGTGTAGATAGGTAAGGAAGTTGCGAGCGTCACCGTGACGCGCTGCACCAGGATCACGCCGAAGAGCACCGCGCCCATTGCGAGATGATCACGACGCCGAACCGACCAGACGTACCCTGACAGCAGCACCACCATGGCAGCGACGAAAGTGGGTCGAGCCGCGTAGAGCAGGCCGTACGTGCTCGGCTTGGCCGACGCCAGGTTAGGCAGCGAGACCGCCCAAAGGACGAGACCCAACGAAATCCAACCCCACAGGTAGGGGGACCGTCTCGACTTCCGACGGTGCAGCCCTCCACCACTGGGCGCACCAACTGCAACCTCGGAAAGGGCCAGGTCAGTCGCCATCAGATCACCGGCACTTTCGTCGCCCGCCGGCAGGCGATCGCGCCCGACCCCAGGCACACCAGCGCCATACCGAACATCAATGCCATCGGCGTCCAGTGCCCGATGAATGCAGCGACCGTCGTCACGAGGATGACGGCGCTGAGTCCGATCACGGGGACTACTGACACGAGGACGATACCTCCCAAAGCCGTCCAGGCTGCGACGGCAAGACCTGGTCCTGCAAGGACAAAGACGAGCAGAAGCAGGCCACGAACCAAGCCGGGGAGCGCCGGAATCGCCGCCAGCATGCCGCATACGCTGGACAGGATGGCACCTGCGCCCATCAGCTCTCGCCGGGGGCGTGACGCAGCCAATACCGAGACGGCGGTCATGGCTTCCCTCCCGGCGTTCGCCCCTTCAAGGGGGCACGACGTGCCCCGGACCGTCGGGCCCGGAGGTAGGCAAGCGGCCCTGTGGCGATGGCTCTCAACTCGACCCCTCCCAGGCTGCGACGGGGCTGCGATGCTGACGTGGAGAAATCGACTGGATCCATCCGGGTCATTCGACGGGCTTGTAGCACCGCAGAGAAGGCGCGCCTCACGAGGAGGAACGCAAGGGCCGGATCCAGCATGACTTTGGTAAGCCACGCGCCCAGACCGATCCCGTACGCCCTGGCCTGCAGCTCGAGGGACTCTGCATCGGCCCGATTCCGGTGCCAGACAATGGCCGATGGCTCGTAGGCCAAACGGCCTCCCGAGACGACCGTGCGGACGAACCAATCGATGTCCTCGCCCCCGCCAGCGCGAGATCCGGCACCCAAAGCCTCGTCGAACCCACCCAGCCCGAACAGCGAAGCTCGGCTAACAGCGAAGTTGGCACCGGTGCCGTACTCACCTACGCGGAACGGGAACAGCCGGTCTCCGGCCGGCGGACTGGCCATGTCGAACATCTTGGGCACGCAACTGCGTGCCCAAGTAACCCGCCGATCGAAGTAGGCCTGTGAGGCACTGCGGATCTCCCCACTCGGAACGATCCCGCAGACACAGGCCACGCCACTGTCACGGCCGAAGCCCAGCGCAATACCCTGCAACCATCCGGCGTCGACGATGACATCATCATCGGTGAAGGCGACGATGTCGTGAGCGGCGGCCAGGGCACCTGTGTTGCGAGCCCGGGCGAGCCCTGGTACGGACTCCTTGATGAGACGGATCCTGGGATCGGCGAACTCCCGAACCACGCGCTCGCTGGCGTCCGTCGTTGAGGCGTTGTCGACGACGATGATCTCGAACTTCTCGTAGTCGAGCGCCAACAAGGACTCCAGCGCCTCACGGAGCAGGTCCGGACGGTCACGCGTACAGAGAACTACGCTCTGGGCTGGACGCGTCGCCAGCTGCGGCTCAGTCCGCTCGGGCAAACTTTCGATCGCCGCGCGAAGAGCGCCGCTGTCGACAACGCCATCCACGATGGGGAGCTCGACAAAGCCCCGGGTTGCCGAACCGGCAGTCACCAGCAGGCGGGCTCGGCCATAGCCAATCGAATCCTCGAGCTCAAGATCGGCGTCGACGGGACCGTCAATCTTTCCGATCCAGACGCCAACTCCTTGGTCCGGGAGCTCGCTGCTTCGCATCACTCGTGCCAGCTGGAGCGTGGCCGTCATACCCTCGCCTCCGCCCTTACGTTCTTGGGCGCTTGGCCCTCGAACCAGTCTCTTGATCGCTCGTCTAGGTCGGCACGGCGCGATGCCGACACCGCCGCAAGTCGTGACCTGGTCACACCGGACATCAACGGCGGCAACGCCTCGACGATTTGGTCAGCAGTCACGGTAGCGAAGTCCGCGACCGCGTTGGACAGGCCAAGTCCGGCCATAACTCCCTCGGTCTTCCGAGTGAAGTAGGAGATGGCATACACGGGAGTGCCGCCAACAACTGCGAGGATCGCCGCATGCAGCCGGACAGCGATGACTCCCGCTACTCCCCCGTAGAGCGATGCTAGTTCGGCGGGGCTGAGCTCTCGTTCCATCGAAACGGCCGGCACGCCCGACAACTCAGCCATGAGCTGGGCAGTAATCCCCCGATCGTCCTCAATCGGAGTTGGTCCAATTGTGTGTGCCACCGTCAACACTCCGTCCACGACACCGTCGGCCACCAGCCTGCGCGCTGCGGCGCCAAGCTCCTTGACCACTCTGAGATCCGCAGCACTGCCGAGCGAGGGATGCTGCCGAACCGAGATCGCGAGACACCGCGACGGGGGGCAAGGCAGGCCATCCAGAACCGCCCTGACCGCCGGGCTGAGCTGGGGTTCGATCGCAAAAGCCATATCCGGCGCGGTCTCAACCCGCTTCACACCCAGCTCCTGAGCGACCTCGACCGACGACTGCTCCCGGACAACCGCCAAGTCTGCGCCTTCAAGCAAGCGGCGCCCGAGAAGCATGCCGAGCGTGTTGGCAAACGGCCCAAGCGTGTGGCCGAGCAGGACAACCGGTTTGCGAGCTCGCACCGCGGCATGAACCGGCGCCGCGACTGCGAGCAGCCGCGCCAGGCTCATCACCCTGGAGACCGATGGGTCGTCGTAGATGTTGGAACCACCGACAACCACAACCAGGTCTGCCTCTTCGATTGCTCGACGCAGCCGGCGTTCGGGGCGACCTGTGGCCACAGCAATACCCGTTGGCACGAGGCGCCCGATCCAGAGGCCGGCGTCGAGCACAGCCCGCGACCGCGGACGCCGTCCCGTACCGCCACGTAGTTCGGTCGGCAGCAGGCTCGGTACGACGTCGACCTGAGGAAATGCTCGCTCGACCAGAACCGTCGATCGGTCGGACAGCGGCCCTGGTTCAGTCAGACCGGCGAGCGTGACGTCGGCCAACTGATCGCTGGCGAACAATAGCCGCAGGATCCCCTGCGTGATCGCCGAGTCCCCTCGGTTGTCGTCGTGCCAGTGGTTGACCACCAGCACACGGCGAGGCCGCGATTGCATTAGTGACTCCTCGTAAAGCGAAGATGGGCACAAACGACAAGACTCAAAAGGACCTGCGCAACAGCAACGCCGGTCGCCGCACCGACGGCGCCAAAGCTGTGAGCCAGTCCGATGACGAGTGGCAGCATCGTCGCGGCGACGGCCGTGTTGAGTGCGAGCAGCAGGCCCGTGTGCCGGAGGGCACGTTGCAGCGACGCCCAAATGATGAAGACGGTGCGCACAACCGACGTCAGCGCCAGCACGGCGATGATGACGACGCCGCCGCTGTTCACGTAGGTCGGGCCGAGAAACGACAAGATGAGCGGCGCCAGAGCGGCGAGACACAGTGCCGCTGCTGCCACCACGAGTACCAGCCTGCGCCAGACAGCGAAGGCGATGTCCCGCGCTTGCTCCGGACGGTCCGCTGCGTGAACGGTCAGAGAGACGCCCATGCCGGCGGAGATCAGATCCAGACCAATCGTCAAACTCAGACAGATGCCGAAGACAGCGCCTTCTTGCGGTCCGGCGACGGAAGTCACGACAAATGGCAACAACATCAGTACGCCGAGGCTCAGGGCGCTTGCCAAGCCGTCCCGCAAAGCGAACACCCGCATCACGGCCGCCGACGACGCGGCCAGAAGACCCGGCGCTGGGTCGTCGCCCGTGGGAGGGAGAGACACTGCTGTGTCGTTGAGGCGACGGCGTGCAGCGAGTGGGACGAGGAATCCGGTAACTACAACCACGGCGACGGCTGCGGGCACCACCGTTGCAACGGTGGCCGGATGTGTCGTTGCGGAGACCAGGGAAACCAGCATGGCCAGCTTGGCCAGGCTGACACCTACGTTCTCCCAGGGCAGCCAAATCGCTTGACCCATGCCGGTGAGCGCAGCGTCTTGAACAACGAACAGACTCCACACGACGACGGCGACCACGACACTCAGCATTCCCACCGGGGTCGCCAGAGGACCCGCCAAGGTGAACGCCCCGACAACTGCGGCCAGCGTGCCAAGCACCAAGGCAGCACCCAGCACTAGCCGGTAGCCCTGCCACAACCGCTGCCTCAGCAGGGCTCCTGCCACCGGAAGCAGCGCGGTGAAGGCGTTGCCAACGCCGACGGCACAGGCGCTGGCCGTCGCGGTGACGAGGGAGATGATTGCGGTGTCGATTCCCAGCCGGGTCGGCTCGATCAGACGCGCAGCCACGGCCCAGAAGATCAAGCCCACGGCAGCGGTGAGCCCTGCCGTACCCACGAGCGCGGCAGCGTCCCTGTACATCCGACGTCGCCGGACGTCGTTGCTCGCCAGCGACGGGGACTCGGAGAGGAGATCGGCTGTCACGCCGCGACTCCCTGCCGTACGGCGACAACTTCTCGGGTCAGCGCAGCGAGGCTGGACGCCTGTCCGGTCAGGGAATGCGTGCGCACCACGTGCTTTCGGCCGGCGGCACCCATGTCGGATCGTAGGGCCGGATCCGCTACCAGCCTGGCCAGCTGCACCGAGAGCTGATCGACCGCCCCGACGGGGACCACGTAGCCGGTAGAGCCGTCCTTGACAGCTTGCGCTACGCCTGCCGCCGCGTAGGCCACGACCGGGACACCGCACGCCTGCGCCTCCAGCAGGCCCAGCGGCATGCCCTCGACCGTGCCGGCATGAATCAACACGTCACTTGCCCGCAGGACGTCGCCAATGTCGCTTCGATGTCCGACGAACGTGGCCCTCGCCCCGAGCTCACGGCGCGCCAGCTCCTCGACCCGTACGGCGTAGTCCGGATACGCGCTCGTGGTCCCGACCACGGCTAGATGTACTCCAGGGTCGGACCGGTACCCCAGTAGGCGAACGGCCTCCACGACGTCTTCAATCCGCTTGACGGGGTCCAACCTGGTCAAGGCGACGACCAAGGTTTCGCCGGGCCGGGCGCCCAGCTGGGCGCGTACCTCAGGGTCGGGGTGACCAGGAGCGAGTTCATGGACATCGACACCGTTGGGAATGACGGAAACCTTGCGCCTCGGCCCCTTGGAAAGGCAGGCGGCTACCGACTCGGACACCGCAACTGTCGCGTCGGCCAACGAGACGGCGGCCTCGCGCATGCGGCTGGCGACGCCAGCGACGCTTTGCTCGTGGAGATGAAGGACTGCGGGCGTTCCGGTCAACCGTGCGGCCAACGCGGCGTCAAGGTGCGTCCAATGCCCGTTGGAGAAGATGGCATCGCTGCCAATGTTCCTTGATGCCTGGGCAATGTCGCGGACCACGCGTGGGACACCACTTGCCTCACGGACCATGCGCACGGGGCTGATCGCCCCCGTGTCACCGTCACGTCGAACCGACCGAGCCGTCGGAAGCGGGATGTGCACGCGACGCCAGCCCGCGGTCGACCAAACGGATGCGAGCTCGAGCTCAGCCGGCCCGCCGAGTACGAGATCGATCCCCTGGGCAGCCAACAGCGGTGCGAGGCGCAACAGATAGCGTTGCGCTCCCCACACCCCCTGCCCTTGGTCAAGCGTCAGTACTGTGAGCCGGCTGCTCATGACGTCGTCCTCGGACGCGCGAGCTCCATCCCTGCGAAGGATGCGCCATGCGGACGACGGGCAGTGGGCAACGCGGCCGCGTAGCCGGCCGTCGTGACCACCAGACCCAGAATGATGGCGCCCGCCCGTGCGATACCCGAGGCGTCGCCTCGTAGAGCCTGCCGTGCGCCCGCCGCCACCGCGGCAGGGAGAATTCTGGTGACGTAGGCCCGCTCGCTACTCAGCGCATCCCCTGAACCCACCATGCCCGCGACGATCGCCTTGGAGCGGCCTTCCGACCAACAGCGCCGGACGTAGTAGCCGAGCTGAGCTCGGGTTTCAGGAACCAAGTGCTGAACAACCGAAGCCGGCTGGTGCAGCAGCACGGAGCCGGGCAGGACCTGACTGATGCGGATGCCGAGCTCTGTTTCCTCACAGCCCGCGGGAAGCGTGCCAACCCGGCCCAGGCGTGACTCGAAGCCGCCGACCGCGCCGAAGACGCTGCGACGGAAGGACATGTTGGCGCCGATGAAGTTGCGAACCGGCCCCACCTTCTCCGGCAACCCGTGATAGCTGCACCCGACCACCCACAGAAACTCATCGGGAAACCAGCGTGGAGTGTCGCCAACCCACATGGGCCGAGCGACTCCCCCCACCCCAACAACGCGGGGCTGACCGTAGCCGCCACGAAGCCCGTCCAACCAGCCGGGCTCGGGCAGGGCATCATCATCGAGAAAGACGACAATCTCTCGGGAGGCCCTGGACACGCCAGTGTTCCGAGCGCCCGACAGCCCCGACGACTGCACGTTGGCCAACACCACGGCGTTGGAAAATGCAGCTTCGGCACGCGCCAGCATTGGCTCGTTGTGGTCGATGACCACGATCAGCTCGTCCCGATCGGCAAGCTGTTGCGCGACTTCTGTGACACCTGCTACCAGCGAGGCCCAGCGAAGTTCGGAATAGGCACAGATGACGACGGAGATCGAGGGGCCCGTCATCCGATCATCTCCTCCAGCAACGGCGGCGTCTCCGGGCTGGTGCTACTGCGCAGGCCCCTCGTCCGCTGCGCTCCAGACGCCTCCTGCAGCTCGAGCGAGCGCACCCGGACGCCATCGGGCTGAGACTTTGGGCGGCGAGCCAAGCGCCACCGTTCGGTCAGGATCGTTTGCAGCACCCGGAGCCCATCCGATACTGCATTCAAGTTGCTCTCTCCATGAATCCGTAGTCTTTCGACACTCGCAACCTCGGTCACCGCAAGATCGCGGGCGGCCACGCGGCAGCACAGCAATGTCTCGATCTCAAAGCCGTCCCCCCAGAGCATTCCCTTTCCAGCCGGCTGTGCGAGGTCGGCAGCCGGCAACGCGAGCAGCGGCAGCGTGTCCCTCCAGAATGCGTTGTAGCCATAGCAGAGGTCGCTGTACTTCTGCGCGAACAACACGTTGGTCAGGCTGTTCAAGGCGGCGTTTCCCCAACGGCGCAGGGGTGTGATGTCGTGACTGCCCCCATCGGCGCAGAACCGACTGCCTTTCGCAAAGTCCGCACCAGCCTCGAGAGCAGCGACGAAATCGGGCAGCTCGGCCGGATCGGCAGAACCGTCGGCGTCGAACATCACGATGATATCGCCGGTCGCCGCCTCGAAACCGCAGGCGAGCGCATTACCCTTCCCTTTTCTGGTTTGCTGGATGATGCGAATCTCTGGCATCACGGATAAGGCTGCCTCGGCCGTTCCATCCGTGGAATGGCCGTCGACCAGAATCACCTCGTAAACAGGCGGGAGTTCCGGAAGCACCAGAAGAAGGTTACGTGCTTCATTGCGTGCGGGAACCACGATGCTAATGGTGGGTTGATGGGACGTCCGTCGGGTGGCACTCACGTGCGCGCCCGCTGGTCCTGGATTCACCGCTACTCCTTTTAGTCACCGGGTGCCGTTGTTGCTTCCGCATCCGATATCGCAGATCGGACATTTTTATCCTGGTGAGGGCATGTTACGAACGACGTCGAAGACAGTTACCGCCGCGAGACATGGCTGTGAACTCTGCACGTCGTCGAGATTGCCCGCACAACTCGGACTCAAGGGATCCCCAGCGGGTTCCAGGCACGAAGTCGGGCATGCCATGCATGCCGATGTCGAGCTCGCCCTGTAGGGTGTCGCGGGAGGTGGACGTGACAGCGAACGATGATGTATGTGTGTGCGGGCACCCGCGCGCGGCGCACGAACACTACCGTCGCGGTAGCGAGTGCTCCGTCTGCTCTCCTACCTGCCCTCGATACCGAGCCGCATCTTGGTGGCGCAGGCTTCTGCCCGGGGGACGGACGCATTCGAGCTAGGTGTCCGTAGTTGTTCCAGTAGCGCACCCGGCGAGTCATCCGCACAGAGCCCGGCTCGTATACTGAATCCATGGCCACGCAGGTCGAAGAATTCTACGGGCACGCTCAGGGTCTGACCGCGGCGACATGGCAGCGCTGGGGTCTCCGCATCATAGCCTCCGCGTTGGTTCTTATCGCCGCCTCTCTGCTAATCGCAAGAATCACACACTCGCGGACACACCTGACTGTCATACTTGCCTGCGGTGCTGCCTACGGAATGATCCCCGCAACCGCATCGGCAATATTTTTTCTGGCTGGTCGTGCGCCGCGAGCCGCCGTAGGGGCGGTCGGCCTCGCCACGTTCTTTCTCGTCGCACAGATCCCCCTGCTACTGCCGACCGCCGCCGCGACCCCCGCTGGCGTCCGCCTAACCATTGTCAGCTGCAACTTGCGCTTCGGCTTGGCCGACGCTGGTGCCATCACGGCGCTCGTCAAGCGGGACAGCGTAGATGTCCTCTCTCTGCAGGAACTCACGCCATCCGCCATGGAGCGATTGCGCCAAGCCGGCCTCGACCATGAACTGCCTTTCAGCGTGACGGCAGCCGGACCAACCGCACAAGGCGTGGGGCTCTGGAGTCGCCGTCCATTGCTTTCGAGCCGAGAACTCGGTGGCTTCTCTTTCCACCAAGTCACTGCCCAGCTGCGTGTTCAGGGCACCAGCAACACCCTGAACCTCTTTTCAACGCACATGGTCGCGCCCTGGCCCGGTCCAGTGTCGACCTGGGCAGCCGAACTCCTTCGCCTGCATTCCATCCTCACAGCTACGCGAGGCGGCCTCGTGGACGCGGGTGATTTCAACGCAACACTCGATCACCAGGACTTCAGGTCTCTCCTCACGGGTGGGCTCCAGGACGCCGCAAGGATGGTCGGTTCGGGAAGCCATCCGACGTTCCCGGCAGACGCACCGCTGCCCCCGGTCATCGCGATCGACCACGCCATCGTGCGTGGTGTGACGGCCACGTCTATAGCGACTGCGTCAATACCCGGAACCGACCACCGGGCTCTGGTCCTGCGAGTCACCGTGCCAACCACCGCCTAGCCGACAACGACGTAGTCAAACTGATAGGTGGCGTCGGGCGAAGGGACGCCGTTGCACTTGACGGAGAATGCGCTGGCAGCGGTAGCAACGAAGATTTGCAATGCCGCCCCGCCGCCGTCCCTGGGCGTCAAGCAGACATGCGGCGCGGCGCCGTAGACAGCCGAAAAGGTGATGGAGGCCAATGTACCTGCGGCCGGCGTGGTCCCCGTCGTGACAGTGACTGTGCCCGCGTGATCGCCGCCTGACACTGACACCTTGGCGCCTGAGCCCGCCCCTCCGCCAGCCGCGACCGCCGGCAACGGCCCTGCCACCCTTGGCCGCCCGCGATAGTCGACCCGGTAAAGCTGGCTGCCCGCCTGGTCACGCAGATCAATGAGGTCCCTGGTATCGCTCGCCAGCGTGCGGAAGATCTTGGACGGTCCCACCTGCTGGTTGAGGCACTGCGTTGTGGGCACGAAGGACCGGTCACTCACCAGAATCTGCACGCGATTCCTCGGAGTTGGCGTGCCCACGAAGCCCAGGGTCGTCAGCGCAGGCACCTGCTGCGCGTAGTAGAAGTGCTGAATCTCAACGTCATTGTGGTCTCCGGCGTAGGTCAGGTCCACGGCTCCGCCACCGCAATTCTCGACTCGGGCGCGGATAAAGGTGGCGTTGATGACGTTGCCACTGCTGCCGAGAATGAAGCCTCGAGCGGTGCTGGTATTGATAGTGCCGGTGTACAGATGACCAAGAAACTGCACTTGAGCGGCATCGATCCAAACCTGAGCGGTCTGGCCGCCCTCGACTACGAAGTTGTCGAAACGGACACCGCTACTCTTGCACCGAATCCCATACTGGTAGGTGCCGCCCCAAATGTGGATTTGGGTAAAGTTCGACCCGTTCGCCACCCCGTCTCGCGGCAAGTTGAGCGCGTAGGACCCAGCGCCGTTGCCGTTGGCTGCGATGATCCCCCGTCCGATTTGACTGTCATGGGGGCCTTCGAAGTGGATTCCGTCTCCGCCACAGTTCAGCACCTTGAAGTCCGAGATGATGGCCTCCATCGAATCGTGACCGGGAGACACCGACTGGGCCGACCATTCCGACCAGATTCCCTCGCGGGTGGCTCCCCGAATCCGCACGTTACGCAGTGTGTATCCGTAGGCGTAGATTGCCACACCCTTGCCGCCGACGGTCTGCTGAGCCCGGTTGCCGTCAACGGAAATGTCGAGAATGCCTAAGTTGTACGGGCTGTCAGCCCGGTTGGACCCCGTCAACGTCGAGAAGTCTGCGGTCTCGACCACGTTGCTGCTGGAACCAGGCAAAAGGACCAGGCGGGTGGCCTCGTACCCCGCACCGGTCAGCCATTGCCCGGTGTTCAGGACCACTGCCGTGGACGTCAGGTAGGTCCCCGGTGGAAAGTGGATGATGCCAGGGTCAGAGCCCAGGGCAGCTTGGGCCGCAACGATCGCCGATGTGTCGTCTGTCGTCCCGTCCCCGACGGCCCCATAGTCGCGAACGTCAACAACATGGGGGTCGGCGGTCGCTGCCATGGCCGGGTCAGCGGTGACTGCCACCAAGGCCGCACTAGCAACGCCGACGAGGGAGGCAGAGATCAGGCTCCTGCGTCGGAGTCCCATAGGGTCGTTCGAGACGTCGTCTCCGAACTGGCTCATGCTCGGTAGTCTGCCTACCCAATGGGGCGATCGAGGAACAGCGGTGTTACAACGAATGGCCACTCAAGGCGCATAGACGCGAACCCAGTCGACCAACATTGTCGCCGGGAGGGCCGTCGAGCTTGATGGTGGGATGGCTGGACCGTCACCGCCGACCGCAAGGTTGAGCAGCAGGTACATCGGCTTGTCGAAGACCCACTGATCACCAGCGGGGAGGGTCGACGGCGTAATCGCGGACAGGCGGCGCCCATCAATAGAGAAGATCAGTGAGTCCGGACTCCACTGGACTGCATAGGTGTGGAAGTCGGCAGCATAGGATCCGCGGTCCCAGCGACTGCTCTTGCCAGGCGAACTGCCCGGCCGGGTTCGGTCCGTGAGCATTCACGCTCATGATCGTTGCCGAGTTGACAGTTTCCATGGCCTCGATCTCACCACACCACGGCCATCCGACCGAGACGATGTTGCTTCCGAGCAGCCAGAACGCCGGCCACAGTCCGTCACCCGCAGGGACTCTGATGCGCGCCTCGGCCGTCCCGTACAGGTAGCTGAACGTCCTGCGCGTGCTCAGTCTTGCCGATGTGTACGCACGCGTGATGCCGTCCGACCCGGCGTACGACACTTTCCTTGCCACGATTGCCAGATGGCCAAGACCATCAAGGGACGCATTCTGGGTACGGCTCGTGTAGGACTCCAGTTCATGGTTGCCCCACCCGCCTCCACCGACGTCGAAGCCCCAATGACTCGCGCTCGGAGCCACCCCACTGGCTCCGGCGAACTCATCCGACCACAGAAGCGATCCACTCGTGGGCGCAGTCGCGCCCGCTGGCCGAAGTCCACCGCCTACCGTTGTCAAGGGGCCTTGGTGTGGCGCCGCCCCACGACGACCCCGAGGCCAAGCGTTGCGGTGATCACGCTCCCCAAGCCGCGGTTACGCATGCGGCGCAGGGTAGGTGCCAATGCAGTCATGATCAGGACCCGAGTCTGTGGAGTCGGCCGCACCCGTGCTGCCGTCACGCTTCGATCGGCCGTCCGATCAGGGCATTGAGCCGCAGCGCAAGTTGACCTCGGGGAGCTAGACCTCGGTACGACTGAAGTTCAAGTAGGACCGCGAAGGCGTCGGCCCTCGCTGGCCCTGGTAGCGCGAACCAGCCTTGGCCGAGCCGTACGGGTACTCGGCGGGCCCCGTCATCCGGATCAGGCACAGCTGGCCGATCTTCATGCCCGGCCACAGCTTGATCGGCAGAGTGGCCACGTTGGACAGCTCGAGCGTCACGTGGCCGGTGAAGCCGGGGTCGATGAAGCCGGCGGTCGAGTGGGTCAGCAGGCCCAGCCGGCCGAGCGAGGACTTGCCCTCGAGCCGCCCCGCCAGGTCGTCCGGCAGCGACACCGTCTCGTACGTCGAGCCGAGCACGAACTCACCGGGGTGCAGGATGAACGGCTCGTGGCCGGTCGGCTCGATCAGCTCGGTCAGGTCCTCCTGTGCCTCGGACGGGTCGATGAACCCGTACCGGTGGTTCTGGAAGACCCGGAAGTAGCGGTCGAGCCGCAGGTCGATGCTCGACGGCTGGATCATGCCAGGGTCGTACGGGTCGACACCAACCCGTCCGGACTCGATCTCGGCGCGGAGATCACGATCGCTCAGAAGCACGGAGCGGACGATACCGTGTCCGGATGGCTACTATGTCCTCTGGGCCTTGATTTGAGCGTAAATCAGGCTCACGCGGGTGTAGTTCAATGGTAGAACATCAGCTTCCCAAGCTGACAGTGCGGGTTCGATTCCCGTCACCCGCTCCCTGTCCCGCCTTCAGCCTCAGCGCGAGTCCTTGACGATCGTCCAACCGCCGTCCACCAGCAGCGACGTCCCGGTGATGAACGAAGCCTCGTCCGATGCCAGGAACGCAACCGCGGCGGCCACCTCCTCCGGACGCCCCACCCTGCCGACCGCCGTCGCAGCGGCGCTCAGGTCGATGCCCTCCTGATCGTCCAGGTCCCACATCCCGGTGAGCACCGGCCCAGGGAGTACGCAGTTGACCCGCACGTGCGGCGCGTACTGCACCGCAAGCTGACGGCACAGCGCGGTCAGTGCGCCCTTCGTGGCCGCGTAGGCCGAGTAGTCGGGCAACGCCATCACCGCGTGGACGCTGGAGGTCGCGACCACCGCACCGTGCCGTGCGACCAGGTCGTGGACGAACGTCCGGACGCCCCAATAGAGGCCGCCGACGTTGACGTCGAAGACCCGCGACCACTCCTGTGGGCCGACGGTGTCCGGGCCGCCCGGGGCGTTGAAATAGGCGTTTGCGTGCAGCACGTCCAACGGTCCGAACTGCTCGTGGACCACCCGCGCCGCAGCGTCCCAATCGCCGCCTTCGCTGACGTCACACCGGCAGAACACCGCCCGACCGCCGGCCTCGGTGATCTCCGCAACGACTCGATTGCCGGCGTCCTCGGAGATGTCGAGCACAGCGACAGCAGCGCCCTCCTCGGCCAGGCGTCGAGCGGTCGCCGCGCCAATCCCGCTGGCCCCGCCAGTGACCACCGCGTTCTTGCCCGCGAAGCGCATGACGTGCCCCTTCCGGCCGGCACTACTGCTTGGGCAGCAGCGCCGTCGCCACCAGCCCGACCAGCGCCAGCAGAGCCAGCACCAGCATGGCGGTGCCATAGGCGTTGCTGCTGAGCCCGGCGACAAGGATCGTCCCGGCGACCGCGGTGCCGAGCGACGAGCCCAGGTTGGAGATGCAGCGCGACAGTCCGGAGATCTCCCCCTGCTTCTCCTCGGGGAACGCCGACTGCACCACGTTGACCGACGGGGTCAGCATGACGCCGAGACCGATGCCGATCAGGAACAGGCCCGGCGCGAAGGCCCAGGCGCTGGCTGACCCGGACGCCAGCGCCAGCAGGATCAGCGTGCCCACGATGGCCGTGATGAAGCCGGCCCCGATCAGAGTCCGTTGCCGATACTTCTTCGCCAGCCGCTCCGCCGCCAGCGATGCGATCAGGATGCCGCCGGTGGCCGCGGTGAAGATCACGCCGGTCTGGATCGCGTTGTACTCCCGTACGACCTGCAGGTAGGCGGACACCACGAACGCCGTACCCATGAGCACCAGCCACTGGATGTTCTGGGTGACCAAGGCAAGGTTGGACGTGCGGTTGCGGAACAGCGAGGTCGACAGCAGTGGTTCCTTGCCCGCCCGCTCCTGCCCCCGGATGTAGTAGAAGAACCAGCCGAGGATCAGCGCGCCGGCGACGAGCAGGACCGCCATCAGCGCGAGGCTGTTGTCGGCAGCGAGGATGCCCATCACCAGCAGCACCAGACCGACGGCGGAGAGCACGGCGCCCATCAGGTCGAAGTGCCTGGTCGGGTCGGCCGGCAGCGGGTCGACGATGTTGCGGGACAGATAGACGATGCCGCCGACCACCAGTGCCTGGAACACGAACGCCGCACGCCAGCTGATCGAGGTGGTGATGAGGCCACCGATCAGCGGGCCGGCAGCGGCGCCGACGCCGCCCATCCCGGTGATGACCCCGAAGGCGCGAGCCCTGGAGTTGAGGTCGGGGAACAGCAACGTGGTGAGGATGTAGACCGGCGGGATCAGCAGGGCCGTGCCGACGCCCTCGAAGATGGAGTTGCCGAGGATCAGGACGCCGATGCCGGGCGAGACGGCACTGATCAGCGCGCCGACGCCGTAGATCGTGAGCCCGAGGGTGAAGCAGCGCTTGCGGCCCCACCGGTCGGTCAGCTTGCCGCCGGGGATCATCAGGGCCGCCATCACCAGCAGGAACAAGGTGATCGCGATCTGCACGCCCTGGACGGTCGTGTCCAGGTCCGTGCTGATGTCCGTGATCATCACGTTCATGTTCGAGCCGGCGAAGCTGCAGATGAACTGCGCCAGCGCGAGCGGCACCAGCACCTTGCGCAGCGCGGGTGACGGGCGACCTGCAGCGACACTCTCAGCCATGCCGCAGACTATCGCGACGTAGCAGGGCAACTTTCGGCGGCACGGTTGAACATCGACTGGACAGCAGTTGAACGGCGTGCGGCTCAGCCGGCGCGCAACGCCGGGGTGAGAGAGACCTGGCGCAGGAGTACGAGGCCGGCCGCCGCCGCCGCGATCGCCGGTACGAGGCCGCACACCACCATGCCCGTGCGCGCTCCCAGGGCCGCGGTCAGGGCGCCCACGATGGGTGCCCCGATCGGCGTCCCACCGACGAAGACCAGCATGTACAGCCCCATCACGCGACCGCGATGCGCCGGTGAGCAACCGAGCTGGACGAACGAGCTGGCCATCGCCTGGAAGGCGAGGTTGGTCGCGCCCATCACGATGAGCAGTACGAGAAACATGGTCTCGTCCATCGCCAGACCGGCCGCGACCTGGGCCACGCCGAAGGCCATCGCCGCGACCACGAGCTGGCGCAGCCGTACCTGGGTACGGGCACCGGCGGTGAGCGCTCCGGTCACCGAACCCACGGCCAGCATGATGTTGAACAGGGCGTACAAGCCGGCCCCGCCGTGAAACGAATCACGGGCAACGGACGTCAGCACGATCGGGAAGTTGAGCCCGAACGTCCCCAGCACCCCGACCAGGAAGATCGTCCAGGCCAGGTGCGGCTGGCTCGCGACGTAGCGCAAGGTCTCGCGCAGCTGTCCCGGCTCTCGCGGCACCGGCGGCGGACCGGGGATCAGCTCTCGGGTACGGATCTGCATCAGCACCATCAGCGGCAGCAGGAAGCACGCAGCCGCAGCCGCGAACGCCCAGCCGGAGCCGACCGTACTGATCAGCACTCCCGCCACTGCTGGGCCGATCAGCCGGGTGCTCTGGAACACCGCGGCGTTGAGCCCGATCCCGTTGCGGACGTAGACCTGAGGCACCAGCTCGTTGACGAAGACCTGGCGGGCCGGGCTGTCCACGACGAAGACGAACCCGGCGGCGAGCGTGATCGCGTACACCTCCCAGACCTGCACCCGGCCGGAGATGATGAGTACGGCGAGCACGCTGGTGCACACGCCGTTCGCGGTCTGCGTCGCCATCAGCAGCCGGCGCTTGGGGAAGCGGTCGGCCAGCATGCCGCCGTACACCCCGAACGCCAGCATGGGCAGGAACTGCAGGGTCATCGTCACGCCGACTGCTGCGGGGCTGCCGGTCAGCTGGAGGACCAACCAGTCCTGGGCGATGATCTGCATCCAGGTGCCGGTGGTGGTGATGCCCTGGCTCGCCGTGTAGAGCCTGAAGTTTCGAACACGCATTGCGGAGAACACTTCGCCTGACAAAGCCACGCTATCCATCCTGCGTTGCGCGGGCGCTATCGTGAAGGTCGATCGAGCGACTTACAGTCATCACGAATCGAGATAACGGTGCCGTACGACCCGGCTCAGCTGGAGACCTTCCTCGCCGTTGCGCAGACCCGCAGCTTCACCCAGGCGGCCGCCCGGCTCGGCATCCGGCAGCCCACCGTCAGCCAGCACGTCCGCAAGCTCGAGCAGGCGACCGGCCGCCACCTGATCCTGCGCGACACCCACTCGGTGTCGCTGACCTCCGACGGCGAGGCCATGATCGGCTTCGCCCAGGCGATCCTCTCCTCGTACGGGCAGGCCGAGCGCTTCTTCACCGGCGCACAGCCGCGCGGGCGGCTGCGCCTGGGCATGTCCGACGACCTGGCCCTCACCCGGCTGCCGCAGATCCTGCGCGACTTCCGCCGGGACAACCCGCTGGTCGAGCTGGACCTGACCGTCGACCAGAGCGGGACGTTGCACCGGCGGCTGGAGAACGACAAGCTCGACCTCTACCTGGGCAAGCGTCCGACCGGCGAGGAGGGCGGCCGGCTGGTCCAGCGCGAACGACTGGTCTGGGTCGGTACGGAGAACACCCGCCTCGCGCCCGAGCGGCCGGTTCCGCTCGTCGTCTACCCCAGCCCCAGCCTGAGCCGCACCGCCATGCAGGTCGCCCTCGAGCAGGCCGGGATGCCCTACCGCAACGTGTGCATCTGCCGCGGGGTCAACGGCCTCATCGCCGCCGTGTCCGCTGGCATCGGCGTCTCCTGCATCGCCCGCAGCCTCGTACCGGCGGACCTGACAGTGCTCGGCGCGCACCACCACCTGCCCGAGCTGGGTCAGATCGACCTGATCCTGTTGAACAACCCGCGTTCCGCGGAGAAGCCGGCGGTACGGGCACTCACGTCGACGATCCTTGCCAGCGGGGCGCAAAAACTCGCGCGATAGCCCGGACGGCGCCTCGCTCGTGGATGTGGGAAGACCGTCGCCCACCGACGGTCCGGCCACATTCACGCCAGCGCCGGACACCGCAGGCCCGCCACGGGGCGCCTCGCTCGAGGCCGCCCGACGGCCGACAACCGCAGGCCGCGCACACCCGGGGCGCCTCGCTCGTGGATGTGGGAAGACCGTCGCCCGCCGACGGTCCGGCCACATTCACGCGGATGCCCGCGCTGCTGCCCGTACGAGCGAATCCCGGTAGCCCTGAACAATCGCCCCCACCACCAGATCAGGGCAGTCCATGATCGACGATGGCGACACTGGGAGCACCTCGTAACCGGCTCGTCGGAACGTGATCTGCCGGTCGATCGTGTTCTGCCAGGTGCCGGGCATGAGCAGGTGATGCGCCCTCGAATTGATCTCGACGATGAACCAACCCCACCGCAAGTCCGGAATCAGCCACAAGCCGTCGACCAGGATCGGCACGTTGATCTCGGGCGCGGGAAGATCAGTCATCGCGACCAGCTGCCGCAGCTTTGCCTCGTACACCGACCTCGTTCCGTGCGCCGCCTCGAGGAGCACCTGCCTCAACAACTTGCTGCCACGGCGCGCTCCCTGCCCGCACTCCCGCGCCAGGTCATCGATGTTCGTGCGACCACTATTGATCGCTGCGGACACGAGGGCGAGAACCGTGTCGTACGAGGTGATCCCAAGAGCGCAGTCAGCGACGGCGCGGGCCGGGTGCACGGTAGCGATGCCCGCCACGTTCATCGTGTCGGGCAGTCGCGTGGTCCGGTGTACTGCGACGAAGTCCTGGCTGAGACATGCCCGCCGAGCAGGGATCAGGATATGCGCCGGCAGCAGCGTGACCTCCGTGGGCAGGTAGTTGACGCCCTGCCAACGCACTGCCGTCGCGCCGCTGAGCGCCGCCCCTTCGCCGGCGTAGAGCATGGCGGCGCGCACCTTTTGCTCGGCGGTCAGCCCATGCAGGAACGTGGCGTAGACACGCGGGAGTACGCGTTGCCAAACCGGCGCCGGCATCGCGACCCGGCGCCGAAGGGCCGCCTCGTCGAGGCCGAAACGTCGAGCCTGCTCGACCGTGATCAGACCGAGCTGGGCGCGCAACAGTGCGCGATAGTCACGGGCTCGTACGAACTCGTCCATGGCAACGACCTTCGCACCAGGTCGTCGATTCCGGTCGCACGAAATTGCGGATGTGGATAAGCCGACCCGGACAGTGCTGCGCTCCGACGTCGTCCCCCGGGGACAATTCATGGATGCGGGGTAACCGTCGGCGGGCGACGCTCCGGCCACATCCACGCCACAGGCCCGGCTTCTCGACGCGGCGTACGACTGGGCGCAAACTCCGTACGACAAGCTGCCTGTGCGTGGATGCGGGGTAACCGTCGGCCGGCGACGCTCCGGCCACATCCACGCCACAGGCCGCAGCACGATCCCGCCCCACATTCACGTCGCCGAAAACAAGAGAGTGCGGAGACGCCCCGGGCGGTGAGACCCAGTGGACGTTCCGCACTCTCTTGCACTACCAGGGTGGAACAGCTGTCCTGACTAGCACGTGGTCTTGTACTCCCACTTGCCGGTGGTGGCGAGGTTGGCCTTGGTCATGGCGACCATGCCGGTCTGGATCTGCGGGATGGTGGGCTTGCCGGTCAGAGCGTTGACGGCCTGCTGAACACCCTTGTAGCCGATGGTGTACGGCTCCTGCGCGATGAGCGCCTGGACGACACCGGACTGCAGGTCAGCGATCTGGGTGGCGCCGGCGTCGAAGCCGATGACCTTGACGCTGCCGTTCTTGTTGGCCTGCTTGAGGCCGGTCGCGGTGCCCTCAGCGCCCTGGACGTTGGTGGCGAAGATGCCGGCCAGGTCCGGGTGCGCGGCGAGCTGCGAGGTGGTGATCGACGCAGCCTTGGCCGGGTCGTCGTCGTTGTACTGGACGGCCAGGACCTTGACGTTCGGGAACTTGGCCTTCATCTCGTCGTTGAAGCCCTTGGCGCGGGCGTCGGTGGTGGAGATGCCGGCCTTGACGTTCTGCACGAACACCGTGCCCTTGCCGCCGATGAGCGCACCGAGGGTGTCGGCGGCGAGCTTGCCACCGGCGAGGTTGTCGGACGTGACGAACGACGAGGCCTTGGAGTTGTCGGTCAGGCCGGTGTCCACCAGGACGAGCTTGCTGCCGTTGGCAACCAGGGCGGCCAGTGGAGCCTGCAGGGCGGTGACGTCGTTCGGGGCGATCAGGACGGCGTCCGGCTTCTGCGCCGTCACCGAGTTGACAACCGGGATCTGCACGGTGGCATCCCACTTGTTGCCACCGGTCGTCTGCACCGTGGAGCCGGACAGCTTGGCAGCCGCCTCGACGCCGCACTGCA
Organism: uncultured Actinomycetota bacterium; assembly: GCA_963797535.1. Lineage (GTDB taxonomy): Bacteria > Actinomycetota > Actinomycetes > JAWWOL01 > JAWWOL01 > JAWWOL01. The sequence goes on from CAWCPQ010000005.1 coordinate 525,813, forward strand.
TGGTCGCGTAGAACGGGTCACCCTTGACGCCCTGGATGAAGGTGATCTTGTAACCACCCTTGCCGGAGCCGGTGGTCGGAGCAGCAGCGCTGGTGGCCGGAGCTGCCGCGCTGGTGGCCGGAGCTGCGGCGCTGGTGGCCGGAGCGCCTGCGGTCGTGGTCGAGGCGGCCGGGGTCGACGAGCCTGAGGAACAGCCCGCGATGGCCAGGGCGACCGTCGCGGTAGAAGCAATGACGAGGGCGGGACGCATGAGCACTTCTCCTTGTGGGATTTGAAAAAACTGAACCGGGGCAAGGGTTTCAGCGTCTTGTACGGGACCGTCGCCGCAGCTGGTCGACGTAGACCGCGATGATGAGAACCGCACCAACGGCGACGTCCTGCCAGTACGACTGGACGCCGATGATGACGAACCCGCTGCCGAGGACAACGGGGATGAAGACACCGATGCACGTGCCGATCACGGTGCCGGAGCCACCAAAGAGGCTGGTGCCGCCGATGACGACCGCCGCGATCGCGTTGAGGTTGTCCGACGAATGACCCGAGATCGACGTGGTGTCGAAGTAGGCCAGCGCGAGAAACCCGGCCAGGCCGGCGAGAAAACCCTGCAGGGCATAGACCTTGATCAGGTGACGGTCGACGTTGATGCCGACCCGCCGCGCAGCTTCGGGGTTGGAGCCGATGGCCAGGGTGTAGCGGCCGAAGCGCGTCCGGGTCAGCGTCAGGCTGCCGATGATGGCCACCGTCGCGGCGATGACCACCATCCACGGGATGCCGAGAATGCGCCCCAGCCCGATGTTCTGGGTGAGCCGGGTCGGGACGCCGGTGATGTCCTGGCCGGAAGCGATGATGTACGTGAAACCGAGCGCCATGCCCAACGTGCCGAGGGTGACGATCAGCGGCGGCACCTTGGCCTTGGCGATCAGGAAGCCGTTGAACAGACCCCAGCCCACACCGCACAGACAGGCGCAGAGCAGACCGAGCAGGATCGGACCCCAGCCGGCCTTGAGGCCGCCGCCGACGGAGTTCATCACCTTGGCCGCGATCACGCCGGAGAACACCAGCACCGAACCGACCGACAGGTCGATGCCGGCGGTGATGATCACGAACGTCATGCCGACGGACACGACCATCAGTACGGCGACGTTGGTGGCCACCGTACGGGCCTCGAAGGCAGTGGCGAACTGCGTCGGTCGCATCGCGGAGAAGACCGCGATGATGATGAGGAGTACGCAAAAGATCCACAGCGTGTTGCCGTTGAGCAGCCGCTTGAGCAGCACGGATCCGACGCTCGCGGTGTGCTCCTCGACCACCGGCGTCTCCGTCGTGGCCGTCACTGCGAACCTCCGTTGTGGTGAATGAGGGCGCCGGTCATGGCGCCGACGAGCTGCTCGACGTTGGCCTCGGCGGCGGAGAACTGCGCGACCCTGGTGCCCAGGCGGAGCACCTCGATCCGGTCAGCCACCTCGAGGACCTGGGGCATGTTGTGGCTGATCAGGACCACAGCGATGCCGCGATCGCGGATGCGCTTGATCACGTTGATCACGCGTTCGGTCTGGACGACGCCGAGGGCTGCGGTGGGTTCGTCGAGGAAGACGACCTTGCTCGCCCAGGCGACCGAACGGGCGACGGCCACACTCTGGCGTTGACCACCGCTGAGGTTGGACACGGCCGACTCGGCGTTCTGCAGGTCGACGCCCAGCTCGCTGAATGCCTGGCGGGCGCGGGTCTGCATGGCTTTCTTGTCCAGCCAGCCGACCCAGCCGAGGATGCCGGGGCGCAGCGCCTCGCGGCCGAGGAACAGGTTGGACGCGCCGTCGAGGTCCTGGGCCAGAGCCAGGTCCTGGTAGACGGTCTCGATCCCGTGGTGCTGCGCCTCGAGCGGCGAGCTCAGGCTGACCGGGTTGCCCTCGACGAGAATCTCGCCGTCGTCCGGGGACCCGGAGCCCGAGAGCAGCTTGACGAGGGTGCTCTTGCCGGCGCCGTTGTCGCCGATGAGGGCAACCACCTCGCCGGGATGGACAGTGAAGTCGGCGCCTCGCAGCGCCTGAACCTGTCCGTAGTGCTTGACCAGTTTCCTGGCCTCGATCAGCGGAACGGTCATCGAACGAACTCCCGGTGGCATCCGCCAGTCAACGTTGTCAGGGTCAGCGCCCGATTGTTGGAAAGGGCCGATGGCCTGTCAAGAGTGCCGAGAGAGGTGCGAGCGTCGAGGGTCCGACATCGTTGTCAAGATGTGACCTCGGGCTGCCCCGGCAGTGCGGTGCAGCTGCGCCGGGCTAGGCCTTGCCGGCGGCGCCCTTGGGGCCTCGCGGTGCCCGCTCGCCGGAGCCCCGTACGATCAAAGTCGTTGGCAGGATAACGGTTCGAGCGGGGTGGGTGGCCCCGTCGATGCGGTCGAGCAGGGCCTCCGCGGCGAGCCGGCCCATCGCTTCGGGGTCGTGGGAGATCACCGTGACGCCGAGCAGGTCACCTAGGTCAACGTCGTCAAAGCCGACCAGTGCTGGCAGCACCCGGGACTTCTTCTGCTCCTGCCAGCGGCGCAGCGCGTGCAGAGCCCCGGCGGTGATCCGGTTGTTGGTGGTGAACAGCGCCGTAGGCGGAGCCGGCATGTTCAGCATCTCGAGGACGTTCTGCTCGGCGGCTGCGGAGTCATGGGAGTCAGCGCGGACGTAGCGCCGCCAGTCGGTCGCCCCTGCGGCCTCCATCGCGGTGCCGAACTGCGCCATCCGCTCGGTGTGCGTGCTCAGCCGGGACAGGTCACCGACCAGCCCTATCCGACGATGACCTTGGCTGAGCAGGTGTTGTACGGCGACCCGTGCGCCGCCGGCGTTGTCGAGCAGGATCGTGTCCGCGATGATGTTGTTCGGCGGCCGGTCCAGGAAGACGAGCGGGAGGCCGTGCCGGCGTTCGACGTCGAGGTAGCCGTGGTCCTGCGAGCTGGGGACGATCAGCAGCCCGCGCACGCGGCGGCCGAGCATGTCCTGGGTCAGCGAGAACTCGAGGTCAGCGTCCTCGTCCGTGCTCGCGGTCATCAGCTGCAGGCCGCGGGCCCGCAACGTGCGCTCGGCGCCGCGGGCGATGCGCGAGTAGAACGGGTTGGCCAGGTCGCCGATGAGCAGCCCGACCGTCGGCGAGGTCGATCCCGCACGCAGCTCGCGGGCAAGGGTGTTGAGCCGGAAGCCCAGCTGCGCCGCCGCGGTGCGGACCTTACGGGCGGTCTCCTCGCTGACGTAGGGCTCGTCGTTGAGGACCCGCGACACCGTCTTGGCACTGACCCCGGACAGGGCCGCCACCTGACGCAGCGTAGGCCTCGGCGGTCGCTCGGCCGCACCACTGTCCGCCACAGCCGTCCCTCCAGCAATTTGGGTGTCCCGTGTCGAAACTGCGAGTGTCCAACTATGACAGCGGAACCCGCCAATCGGGACGCGCCCCCGCCCTGCGGGTTGACCGGTTCGTCTCGACTTCTCTGACAACGTCGACTTGACTGTCACCCCGGACGCTGGCTGATCGGCCGCACGTCGCGTCGTCTTGGAGGTCCGCCATGCAACCCGTCGCACTCCCGCCGAACCAGCCCATCCGGTTCTACCGAGGGGGAAAGGCTATCGCGGCATTCCGCGGCCTCCCTCTGGCCAGCGGTTTCACCCCGGAGGATTGGATCGGTTCAACGACGGCGACCTTCGGTACGGACGTCGGCCTGACCGTGCTGCCGAACGGGGTGCTGCTGCGCGACGCCGTGGCCGCCGATCCCGAGGGATATCTCGGCGCCGAACACGTCGCGGCGTACGGGGCTGACACCGCGCTGCTGGTCAAGCTGCTCGATGCCGGCGAGCGGTTGCCCGTACACCTGCACCCTCCGCGCTCGTTCGCGGAGCTGCACCTCGGGTGCCGCTATGGCAAGAGTGAGGCCTGGCTGATCCTCGGCACGACAGGGCCGGACCCGCTGGTCTACCTCGGCTTCCGCGAGGACCTGTCGATGGAGACCCTGGACCGGCTGGTGGCCGAGCAGGGCGACCACGACCTGCTTGCCTCGTTGAACGCGATCCCGGTCACCGTGGGGGACGCCGTCTTTGTCCCCGCTGGGACGCCGCACGCAGTCGGCCCTGGCGTCTTCATCATCGAGCTGCAGGAGCCGACCGACTTCTCGATCATGCTGGAGTACGCGAAGTTCGGCGTCGACGAGCTGCGCGGCAGCCTCGACCTCGGTCTCCCCACCGCCCTGCAAGCCGTCGACCGGACCCAGTGGGGAGCCGACCGGATCGCGCGAGCTCGCGGCGCCGGGTGGCACTCCGACGGCAGCCAACGCAAGATGACCATGCCGTCCGCCGCCGACCTGTTCTTCCGGGCCGAGCGGGTGCAGCCGCCCGCTGGCGGATCGGTCGAGCTGGAGGCATCGTTCGCGATCGTCATCGGCGTCGACGGCTCCGGCAGGTACGACACCTCCGAGGGCGAGTCGTTCCCGATCAAGCGCGGCGACACGGTGCTCGTACCGCACGGGTCCGGCGTCTCCACGATCTCGGGCGACGTGACCCTGATCCGTTGTCTGCCGCCGACCCCGGAGATCAGCTCGCAGCCGTGACCACCACGGCATAGGAGCCGACGGCGACGAGGCGGTCGCCGGGCACTTCCTCGCGGTCGGTCAGCAGCGCGCGCACGATCCCGTCCGCGGGGTCGAAGTCGACGTCGATCACCTTGCCCAGGTCGACGCCGGACTGGTCGAGCATGCGCTTGCCGGTGATGGTGTGCCGCCGGTCGCCGAGCTCCTTGAGGGCAGCATCGGGTACGACCACCACGGCGTCGTCGACGACGGTCACTGCGTCGGTGCCGAAAGACGCGATGTCCGGCCAGGGCAGCGTGTCCCCAGCGCCGAGCGTCTTCTTCAGCGACAGCCCGACCACCTGATGGGCTGGCGGATCAACGATGAACGCCTCCAGCCGCCCGACCGTCGTCGCCGTTGCCGTGCTGACCACCTTGTGACCGCTGGCCTCGGAAAACCGCATCAGTGACCCTCCTCGAGCTGCGCGCGAAACGCCTCGACGGCGGCACCGAAGCCGGCCAGGTCGTGGCTGACAAAGTCCTTGGCAGCAGCGGGAACCATTAGGTGCTCGCCCGAGGCCGCCAGTGTGTCCGGCAACGGGATGAGCACCTTGACGCCGCCGGTGTCCATGGCGTCGGACGGGTCGATCTCGTAGCCCACGACGTCGGCCCGACTGCCCTCACCGCCGTCGTGGTCGGCCACCTCAATGATCACGTCGACGACGCTGCCGAGATCGACGCCGGTGTCCGTGAGCACGCGAGAACCGAGGATGTCCCCGCCACCCGAGCCGTCGCCGGCGATCAGCTCGGCGCGCGGCTGCAGCGCGTTCTCATCAACGATCATCACCGCGTCACGGCCCAGAGCGGATACCGCGTCCAACGGCAGTGCGACTTTGAGCGGTCCGCCCATCATGCCGCGGCCGTTCAGCGTGAAGCCGCCGACCTCGCCGCCACCGGACGCGTACACGATGTCCTTGACCTGCGCCACGTCCTCGCCAGCGAACGTGACGACAGGACGCTTGGTGATCTCACTCGCCCGCATCAGCACGCTCATGACCGGCTCACTCCGTTCCCCTTGTCCGCGATGATCACGCCACCCGCGCGCCGTTTGGCTTGCCACCACAAGGCCCCGGCCCCGATCACGATCAGCAGCACCACGATCAGGATCAGCCAGGTCCACCACTGCATGTCGTGCCTCCGCCTTCGCCGTGTTTGCCCTGCTTGATCGTTACCCCACGTCGCGTCGGCCAAGCGTCAACGGGTTACCCGAACAACGGACTCGATGTTCCTCGCCACCGCGCCGAAGGCGTCGGGTTGGAACGTCTCACCGGCGATGTCCCCCGCGTCGCGTACCACCGGCCCACCGCGGTGCAGACGGTCCAAGAAGCGGTGCCGGCGCAGCGCCGCAGGCGTCAGCTCTTGGCCGGCGTGATGGGCTCCAGCACTCGTCGGCGCACCGATCACCACGAATTCCAGGCCGTGCACCGTGCCCACCCGACGGGGCAACAATCGTCGGCCGCTCGCAGCCCGCCACTCGGGCTAGGCTCGGCCCTGATCGGGGCACCGGAAGATCGACTCTGCGGACGATTGTGACGATGACGAAACCGACGCAACGCAGCCAGCAGTGGTACGCGGGGACCGACCGCAACGCCTACATCCATCGCGCGTGGATGCGCCGGGGCCTGCCGCAGGACGCGTTCGACGGCCGGCCGCACATCGCGATCGCCAACACCGCGTCGGACCTCACCCCGTGCAACATGCACCTCAACGAGGTGGCCGAGAGCGTCTCGCGCGGCATCCTCGAGTCCGGCGGCGTGCCACTGAACATGCCGGTGATGTCGCTCGGTGAGACCCAGGTCAAGCCGACCGCGATGCTCTGGCGCAACCTCGCCGCGATGTCGATCGAGGAGCAGATCCGGTCCAACCCCATCGACGGCGTCGTACTCCTCGGCGGCTGCGACAAGACGATCCCGGCCTTGCTGATGGCCGCGGCATCTGTCGACCTGCCGGCGATCGTTGTCCCCGGCGGACCGATGCTCAACGGGACGTTCCGGGGCGAGCTGCTCGGCTGCGGTACGGGGGTGTGGCGGCTCAGCGAGGAGGTGCGCGCGGGCACCCTGTCCGAGGAGGCGTTCCTCAAGTCCGAGTCGGCGATGATCCGGAGCAAGGGCCACTGCAACACGATGGGTACGGCGTCGACGATGGCCTCGATGGCCGAGGCACTGGGCATGACGCTGCCGGGGATCGCCGGCACACCCGCACCGGACAGCCGGCTGGCCGAGCAGGCCCAGCTGAGCGGGCGCCTCGCGGTCGAGCTGGTCAAGGCGGGACGGCGGCCGAGCCACATCATGACGCGCGGCTCGTTCCTCAACGCCATCGTCACTCTCGCGGCCATCGGCGGGTCGAGCAACGCCGTCGTTCACCTGCTGGCGATCGCCGGCCGGCTCGGCGTCGAGCTCACCCTCGATGACTTCGACGCCACCGGGGCAGGCGTACCGCTGCTGCTCGACCTGCAGCCCGCTGGGCAATTCCTGATGGAAGACCTGTACCGGGCCGGCGGGCTGCACGCCGTGCTGCGCGAGGTCGCCGACCTGCTCGACCCGGAGCCGATCACGGTCACCGGACGGCCGTTGGTCTCCTACCTCGACGACGCCCAGATCTGGGACGCGGCGGTAATCCGGCGGCGCGACGATCCGTTGCTGCCCGACGCCGGGATTGCCGTGCTGCGAGGCAATCTCGCGCCCGACGGTGCTGTCATCAAGCCCGCAGCAGCCACGCCGGACCTGCTCCAGCACCGCGGTCGGGCCGTCGTCTTCGACAGCATCGAGGACCTGAACGCGCGGCTGGACTCGGACGACCTCGAGGTCGACGCATCCTCCGTACTCGTGCTCAGGGGCTGTGGTCCGAAGGGCTACCCCGGCATGCCCGAGGTGGCCAACTTGCCCTTGCCGGCAAAGCTTCTGGCTCAAGGTGTACGGGACATGGTCCGCATCTGTGACGGCCGGATGAGTGGTACCGCGTACGGCACCGTCGTGCTGCACGTCGCGCCCGAGGCAGCGGCCGGCGGCCCGTTGGGACTGGTGCGTACCGGGGACTGGATCGTGCTCGACGTCGCCGGGCGGCGCCTCGACGTCGAGATCAGCGAGGAGGAATTGCTGACACGGCAGGCCTCTTCGGCGACGGTCGACGCGTACGCGAAACCCTTGCGGGGCTGGCAGAAGCTGTACGTGGACCACGTACAGCAGGCGAACACCGGGGCCGACCTCGACTTCCTGGTCGGCTCGAGCGGCGACTGGATCTCCCGCGAGTCGCACTGAGACCGCGTATCCCGAGTTGGAAGTTGCCCTGGTGAGGCGTCTCTCGGCGAAACCCCGCCGAAGGATGGACCGGAACGGTGCCAGAGCACCGGATTGAGTCCACCCTTCCGCAGGGTTTGCCGAAGTTGGCCGCCTTCGACATCAGTCCGCGTAGAACTCCTCGGCTGCGCCGGCCACCTCTGTCCGTACGGCGAAGACCGCGCCCGACGGGGAAGTCGGATCCGGGTCGTCGTTGGACGAGGTGGTGATGTAGAGCGTCTGCCCGTCCGGGCCGCCGAAGGCGCAGGACGTCGGACGCGGTACGGGCACCTGGACGATGTCGCGCAGGTCACCCTCGGGCCCGTAGTGCCGCACGGCCGACCCGTCCCACATCGCCACCCAGAAGCCGCCCTCGGCGTCCATGCTCATGCCGTCCGGAAAGCCGTGGTCGTCGGGGATCTCGACCACAACATCCATGGCGCCGAAGCCTCCGTCGTCATCGACGGTGTAGCGCACCAACCGCTGGGTTGGCGTATCGATGTGGAACGCGTAGCGGCCGTCGGGCGAGAACGCGAACCCGTTCGAGATGGTCAGACCGTCCAGGAGCTGGGTCGTGGTCCGGTCGGCGTTGAGTCGGTGCAACGTACCGCGTCCCGGTGCTTCGTCGTACGCCATCGACCCGCAGTAGAAGCGCCCGCTCGGATCGCAGCCACCGTCATTCATCCGTACGGTCGGATCCGTCCAGATCGGCGGCAGGTCCTCGATGATCGTCCCGTCGGCGGCGAGCAGCACGAAGCCGTTCTGGATGGCGACGACGAAACCTCCCGAGCGGGTGCGACGCACCGCGGCGGCTACTTCGCCTACGTGCCAACGGATCGGCTGCTCATCGCCCGGTCGCCACGACAGGATGTCGCCCTTGAGCAGGTCGACCCAGCGCAGCATGCCGGCGCCGCTGTCCCAGATCGGGCCTTCGCCGTGGGAGGCCCAGGGGCCGGTGACCTGCTCGGCGATCAGAACGTTCGCGGTCATCGCTGGGTCTCTTCTGTCGAGGCGAACAGGGACAGCTCGTCGCGACGCGGCAAGCCCTCCCAGTCTCCGATGGTGGACACGGCGAACGCGCCCATCACTGCTGCGGTCGCGAGGCATTGCGCGGGATCGAGGCCCGCCATGAGCTCGGCCAGATAGCCGGCGGCGAAGGCATCGCCGGCGCCGACGGTGTCAGCGACCGCGACCGGGATCGCCGGCTCGACATAGTCCAGGCCGTCCCGGAACGCCTGGCTTCCCTTGGCACCCAGCTTGACCACCACCGTCCGCGGCCCGAGGTCCGACAGGGCGCGGGCAATCTTGCCCGTCTCGGTGTGCGAGGTGAACAGGGCGGCCTCGTGCTCGCCGGCGAAGACGATGTCGGCGCGGGCCAACAGCGGCCGCAAGGCCTGCATGGCAGCATCTTGTGTCCACAGCCCGGCGCGGTAGTTCACGTCCAGCGAGACCGGGACGCCAGCATCGTTGGCCATCGTCACGAGCCGGTCAACGGCGGCCGCTGGACCGTCGCCCAGGGCTGGGGTGATGCCACTGATGTGTACGAGGTCAGCGCCCACCAGCACACCGTCCGGGATGTCGGCTGGCGACAGCTGAGCCCCCGCGCTGCCTGTGCGGTGATAAGTGACATTGGCGTGGCTGAGGGTGCGCTGCTCGCGGATCAGCAGTCCCGTCGGCAGTGCCGTGACTTTGCCGCGTACGTCGACCCTCTCGGCACGGAGCTCGCGCAGGATGAGCCTGCCGAACGGGTCGTCGCCGACATGACCGATCCAGGTGGCTTCAGCACCGAGCCTGGTCACGCCGATGGCGACGTTGGACTCGGCGCCGGCCATGCCGAGGCGGGCAGCGGCACCCGAACCGACCGGGCCGGGCCCGGACGTGGCGACGACACCGAGGGTCTCGCCGATGGTGACCAGTCTCATCGGACAGCACCGGTCGCCGGTACGCAGGTCGCGAGCAGCAGCTCGGTGCGCTCGAGCACCTCGTTCGGGGTGAGCGCAGGGTCGGTCAGGGACGAACCGACGCCGACAGCGAACGCACCGGCGTCGAGGTAGTCAGCCGCGTTCGCCGCAGTGACACCGCCGACCGCCAGCAGCGGGATCGAAGGCAGCGGTTGCTTCAGCTGGCGCAGCAGTGCTGGTCCGCCGACCGATGCCGGGAAGACCTTGACGGCGGCCGCGCCGTACTCCCAGGCCTGAACGATCTCCGTTGCGGTCCAGGCACCCGGGATAGACGGGTTTGCCTGCTGCGCAACCGATCTGGATCACGTCGGCATTGGTCGACGGTGCGACGAGGAACTCGGCGCCAGCGATCAGAGCGTCGCGGGCGTCGGCCGGGGTGACCACGCTGCCGGCTCCGACACTGACGTCATTCGGTAGCTCGGCCACCAGCGTTTCGATGAGTTCCAGGGCTCCTGCGGTGGTGAGCGTGACCTCGAGGCAACGAACGCCGCCGTCCACGAGGATCCGGACCAGCGAGGCTAGCGTTGCGGCCTCCGGCGCACGCAGGATCACCATCAGACCGGTGCTCAACAGCTGCGGAGTGATAGCCGGCCGAGAGGTCACCGCTGCACCATGGCTGGACTCAGGAGCTGTTCAAGTGCTGGCACGTGGCCGAGCGTACCCTCAGCCGCACCGCCTCCAAGAGACCGACGTCAACTCGCCCTGGACCGCCCTCACCCAGCCGTGCCGCGAATGTTGCGGCTGCGCTGTTCAACGCCCATGACACCGTACGGATAGTCGCGGGCGCCGGGGTCACTCGCCACTGCCAGCGCGTCCAGCTCGTCGGCGTCGAGGTGCAGGTCCGCCGCCATCAGGTTGTCGTCGAGCTGCTCCACCGTCCGGGCGCCCAGGATGGTCGACGTCACCGACGGCTGATCGGTCACCCACGCCAACGCGACCTGCGCCATCGTCACCCCACGCTTCTCGGCGACGGTCTGCACCGCGTCGATCACGTCCCACGTGTGCTCCTGCGCATTGCGCTTGGCGTAGGCCTCCATGCCGCGCTCGGGGTTGTCGCCCAGCCGGGTCGGCCCGACCGGCCGCTCGTCCCGCTTGTACTTGCCGGACAGCCAGCCGCCGCCGAGCGGAGACCACGGCAGCAGGCCCATGCCCGCGTCGAGCGCTGCCGGCACCATCTCGTACTCCGTCTCGCGCACGAGCAGGTTGTACTGCGGCTGCAGGCTGACCGGCTGCGCGAGGCCGAGCGCGCGAGCCAGCTGCACCGCCTTGGTCAGCTGCCAGCCGGTGAAGTTGGACAGCCCGTAGTAGCGGATCTTGCCCGCCCGGATGAACCCGTCGAACGTGCGCAACGTCTCCTCGAGCGGGGTGTACGGGTCCCACGCGTGTGCCTGGTAGAGGTCGACAGCCTCCAGCCCGAGCCGGCGCAGCGATGCCTCGAGCGCCCTGGTCAGGTGACGGGTCGAGAGGCCGGCGGCGTTGGGTTCGGTCGCCATCGGGAACCGGCCCTTGGTGGCCAGCACGACCGTGTCGGTGATGTCGCTGGGCCGGTCGCTGAACCAGCGGCCGATGATCTCCTCCGACCGGCCGCCGGAGTAGACGTCGGCGGTGTCGACGAGGTTGCCGCCGGCTTCGATGAAACGGTCCAACTGGGCGTACGACACCGCCTCGTCGGATTCCGAACCGAAGGTCATCGTGCCGAGGCTGAGGGCCGAGACGGAGCAACCGCTGGAGCCGAGAGTCCTGTAGTCCATGGCCACGACTCTACGTCCGCGCCGGGACCTGACTGCTCTCGAGTACGGATCGCAGCCACGACTCCGAGGTGTTGATGTGCACCAAGGCGGCCGCGTGGGCAAGGGCGGCGTCGTGCGCAACCAACGCGTCGTAGATGCCCTGGTGCTCGTTGAGGGTGCGGGTCGCCGCATTTCCTTCCAGCAACCCGCGCCACACCCGCGCTCGCAGGGTCTGTCCGGAGAGCCCCTCGAGCACCGAGGACAGGGTGAGATTGACGTTGGCCCGGATGACCGTGCGATGAAAGGCCATGTCGTACTGGACCAACGTCTCCGTGTCCTCACGAACCTCGTGCATCTGAAAGAGGATCTCGCGCAGCTCGGCTAAGGCCTCTGGGGAAATGCGAGTGGCGGCAGCGGCGGTGGCGACCGGCTCGAGCATGCGGCGCACCTCCATCACCTCGAGCAGGCTGTGATCCTGCAGCAGGTCGATGGCGAAGCCGAACCCCTCGAGCAGCAGGTTGGGGGCCAGGCTCGTGACATAGGTGCCGTCACCCCTGCGGACATCGAGGACCCTGGCCGTCTCCAACGCCTTGACTGCCTCACGCATGGAGTTACGGGAGCAGCCGAGCTCGGCGGCGAGCTGCGGCTCCGGCGGAAGCCGGGACCCGGGTGGCAGCTGCCCGGACTGGATCAGGCTGCGAATCTGGGCAATGGCCTCGTCGGTGAGCCCCATCTGCTGACCTTCCCCTCGCGGCCGGGCCGCGCCCGTCCGGCGGTGATCCGGATCCTAGGTTAGCCGTCGTCACGGACGGTTGGTAGGATCGTTACCCTCCTGAGACATGGGATGTCTTGACGTGCAAGCAGCGCGGTCATTACAAACATCCCATGTTCGAGACCCGAATCCCCGGTCTCGCCAGAGAGGACCGACGTTGAGCAACCGCATCATCGGCCTGGAGACGCACGACGTCCGGTTCCCCACCTCGCGCCATCTGGACGGCTCCGACGCCATGAACCCGTTCCCGGACTACTCGGCGGCCTACGTCGTCCTGCGGACCAGCGACGGCGACGCCGGCTACGGGTTCTCCTTTACGGTCGGCCGTGGCAACGACGTCCAGGTTGCCGGGATCAAGGCGCTCGAGCCACTTGTCATCGGGCTTCCCGTCGACGAGGTGCTCGACGACCCGGGTGCCTTCAGTCGCCTGCTCACCGACGACAGCCAGTTCCGCTGGCTGGGCCCGTACAAGGGTGTCATGCACATGGCGGCTGCGGCGGTCATCAACGCAGCCTGGGACCTCAAGGGCAGGCGAGCCGGGCAGCCGGTCTGGAAGCTCCTCGCCGACCTCAGCCCCGAGCAGGTCGTGTCGCTCGTCGACTTTCGCTATCTGCGCGACGCCCTGACCGAGGACGAAGCGCTCGAGCTGCTCCGCAAGTCAGCGGAGGGCAAGGAGGAACGCGAGCTGCTGCTGCGGCAGTCCGGCTACCCGGCCTACACCACAACTCCCGGCTGGCTGGGATACACCGACGAAAAGCTGGCCCGACTCAGCACCGAGGCCCGCGACGACGGCTTCGGCATGATCAAGCTGAAGGTGGGCGCGAACAGTGCGGACGATCTGCGGCGCCTGCGGGTGGCCAGGGCTGCGGTCGGGCCGGACCTGCCCATTGCCATCGACGCCAACCAGGTCTGGGGGCAGCAAGAGGCCATCAGCCGGGTGCTGGCGCTGGAGGAGTTCGGGCTCTACTGGATCGAGGAGCCCACATCGCCCGACGACGTGCTCGGTCATGCGGCCATTCGTAAAGCCGTGAGTCCCGTACGGGTCGCCACCGGCGAGCACGTCCAGAACGCGATCATCTTCAAGCAGCTGCTGCAGGCCGGGGCGGTTGACGTTGTGCAAATTGACGCCTGCCGCGTTGGCGGCGTCAACGAAAACGTGGCGATTCTGCTGCTCGCCGCAAAGTTTGGCATTCCCGTCTGCCCGCACGCCGGTGGCGTCGGGTTGTGCGAGCTCGTTCAGCACCTTGCAATGTTCGATTTCTTGGCGGTCAGCGGTTCGACAGATGGACGAATGATCGAGTACGTCGACCACCTGCACGAGCACTTCACGCATCCCGCCGTTATTCGCCGTGGGCACTACGTCGCACCACTCAGCCCCGGCATGAGCGCCCGCATGCACGACACATCGATTGCTGACTACACGTTCCCTGACGGTTCGGCGTGGCAGGGCTCTCTCGCGCTGCCGACCTCCGCTGCTGGGGGCCTTAACCCCTCCCCCACGTAAAAGGGCGTAGCAGAGCATCCGTGCACCTGTTGTATTCAAAGGAGACGAAGTGAATCGCAAGACGCTTCTCGTACTCACCAGCACGGTCGTGGCAGGCAGTCTGATGACCGCCTGTAGCAGCGGCAGCGGAAGTACCGCCGCGAGTACCACCACAGGTGCAGCTGCGCCGACCAGCGCAGCCGGGGCAACCACCAGTGCCGCCGCAGCTCCGACCAGCGCAGGTGCCGCCCCGACCAGCGCGGGTGCAGCGACCTCCGGTGGTGGCGGAACCGCAGCTACCGGACTGATCGGCACCGACATTCCGCGGTCCGACACGGACTTCTGGAATGCCTACATCCGCTACACGCCGGTCATGGCCAAGCAGCTGAACGCCAACATCAAGGCGACCAACTCGGCCAACGACGTCACCAAGCTGATCGCCAACGTCCAGACACTGCTGAGCGAGGGTGCCAAGGCCATCGTCATGGCTCCCCAGGACACGGCCGCCATCGCACCGACCTTGGCCACGCTCGCCCAGAAGAAGATCCCGGTCGTCACCATCGACACCCGGCCGGACAAGGGTTCGGCCTACATGGTGGTCCGGGCTGACAACAGGGCGTACGGCACGCTGGCCTGCGAGTTCCTCGGCACCAAGACCGGCGGCAAGGGCAGCGTGGTCATGCTCGAAGGCGACCTCGCGTCGATCAACGGCCGCGACCGTACCGAGGCGTTCAACGACTGCATGAAGTCGAAGTTCCCCGGCATCAAGGTCTACGGAGAGCCCTCGAAGTGGGACGGCGCGACGGCGGCTACCCAGCTCGCCACCGTGCTCAACCAGGACAAGAACGTCAAGGGCGTCTACATGGAGTCCAGCTTTGGTCTCGCCGGCACGCTCTCGGCCCTCAAGGCCAAGGGCCTGAACGTCCCGCCGACCGACCCGAAGCACGTCTTCGTCGTCTCCAACGACGGCATCCCGGAGGAGCTCAAGGACATCGGCGCCGGTCTCATCGACGCCACCGTGTCCCAGCCGGCCGACCTCTACGCCAAGTACGGCCTGTACTACGCCCAGCAGGCACTTGCCGGCAAGACGTTCCAGCCCGGCAAGACCGACCACAACAGCAACATCATCCTGGTGCGGCCAGGCCTGCTCGAGGACCAGCTCTCCGCGCCTCTGGTCACGTCTGACGGCGGCACCTACGGTGGGGTCAAGTCCTTGACCTCGACCGACGCGTCGCTGTGGGGCAACCAGCACTGAGTTCCACCGCCCCTGGAGCTAGGGGCCCTGCCGAGGTCGATCGTCGGCCTCGGTAGGGCCGTCTCCGGGGGTAAGACCCGAGTCGTGAGCAGGGCAGGCCTACGCGACAGACCAACGAAAGGCACCAGCGTCCATGAGTGAGCCGGCAGTGCCGCCGGGCGAGCGAGCCGCCGCGGTCCGCGGCACGACACCGCTTGCCGAAGCCACCCACATCTCGAAGCGCTACGGCAACACGATCGCGCTGCGGGACTCGGGCATCGTTGTCCAGGAGGGCGAGACGCACGCCCTGGTCGGACGCAACGGCGCAGGCAAGTCCACCCTGGTCAGCATCCTCACCGGTCTGCAGAGCCCCGACTCCGGCGAGGTGCGCTTCAACGGCGAGCTCGCTCCGGCTGTCAGCGATCGGGACGGCTGGCGCCGGCGGGTTGCCTGCGTCTACCAGAAATCGACGATCATCCCCGGCCTGACCGTCGCGGAGAACGTGTACGTCAACCGGCAGCCGACCGGCAACGGCCTGTCCATCAGCTGGGCCACGATGCGTCGCGAGGCGAAACGGCTGCTGAACACCTGGGAAGTCGACGTCGACGTCGACGCTCCGGCCTCCTCGCTGACCGTCGAGCAGCGACAGCTGGTCGAGATCGCCCGCGCGCTGTCGTTCGAGGCCCGTTTCATCATTCTCGACGAGCCCACAGCCCAGCTGGACCGGCCCGCCATCTCGCGACTGTTCCGGCGCATCCGAGGCCTCCAGGCTCAGGGCGTCACGTTCTTGTTCATCAGCCATCACCTGCAGGAGATCTACGAGATCTGTCAGACCGTCACGGTCTATCGCGACGCCCAGCACATCCTCACCGCACCGGTTGCCGGGCTGCCCACGAGTGAGCTGGTCGCCGCCATGACCGGAGACGCTCTCTCGCTGGTTCAGCCGGTGATTCGGCCACCGCTGCCGGCAGAGAGCAAGCCGATCCTCTCCGTCGACAGCCTGGTAGCGATCGCGGACGAGGAGCCGCTCACCTTCGAGGTGCGTACCGGCGAGGTCGTCGGGCTGGCCGGTGGCGGTGGCAGCGGCAAGACCGAGGTCGCCGAGACGATCGTCGGCCTGCGCAAGCCGCTGTCCGGAACGATCGAGATCAACGGCAGGCATCCGAAGCCGGGCAGCGTGCCGTCAGCGCTGAAGGCGGGCGTCGGCCTCGTACCCCAGGACCGGCACGCGGAGGGCTACATTCCGCTGCTCTCGATCGGCGAGAACGTCACGATGACGGTGCCGGAACGACTGGGCAAGCACGGCTTTCTCTCACCCAAGAAGCGCGATGGACTGGCCCGACGACTGATCCGCGACCTCACCATCAAGACGCCCGGCCCCGAGCTGCCGGTCAGCGCACTCTCCGGCGGCAACCAGCAGAAGGTGGTGATGGCCCGCGCGCTGGCCAACGAGCCGCAGCTGCTGGTCATGATCAACCCGACCGCAGGTGTGGACGTGCGCTCCAAGGAGACCTTGCTCGGCAGTCGTCGACGAGGTACGTCAACGTGGCGCCGGGGTCCTGGTCGTGTCCGACGAGCTGGACGACCTGCGCACCTGTGACCGAGTGATCGTGCTTTTCCAGGGCCACCGGGCCGGCGAGTTCGCCGCCGGCTGGGCCGACAATGACCTCGTTGCCGTTATGGAAGGTGTGGACCTCGCTCATGACTGATCTCACTACGGGGCGAGACACTGACGGCGGAACTGCCGACCCGGAGGCGCCGCTCCTCCGCCAGAGCCGGGTGCCATCGGTGGCCAGGCTGCGCGACTTCGCCCTCGTGCCAGCGATTATCGCCGTCATGGTGGTTGGCTACATGGTCAACCCGATCTTCATCCACAAGAGCAACCTGATCCTGATCCTCCAGTCCATGTCGGAGGTCGGCGTCCTGGTGCTTGCCGAGACCCTCATCCTCATCTCCGGCAAGATGGACCTCTCGCTCGAGTCGACCTTCGGCCTGGCCCCCGGCGTGGCCGCCTGGTTGACCCTGACAGCCGCTCCGGCCGTCGGCGTGCTGCCGACGTGGACCGCAGTTCCGATCACACTGCTGGTCGGCGTTGCGGTCGGTGCGGTCAACGGTCTGTTGATCGTGCGCTACAGACTCAACGGCTTCATCGTGACCCTCGGCATGCTCATCGTCCTGCGTGGCTTGTTGACCGGCATCTCCAAAGGCCAGACGTTCTTCGACCTTCCCAAGTCGATGCTGTGGCTCGGAACCGCCGTGTGGTTCGGCGTCCCCGTCTCGGTCTGGCTCTGCCTGCTGCTGTTCGCCATCGCCATCTTCGCCCTCGGCTACACCCGGCCCGGCCGGTCGCTCTATGCCATCGGTGGCAACACCGACGCCGCCAGGGCCGCCGGCATCAACACCGACAAGGTCCTCTGGCTCACCCTCATCCTCGGCAGCGCCCTGGCGGCTCTGGGCGGCCTGATGCTCACCGGCCGGCTCGGTGCTGTCGCTGCCGTCCAGGGCAACGGCTTAATCTTCACCGTGTTCGCTGCTGCGGTCATCGGTGGCATCAGCCTCAACGGCGGCAAGGGCACCATGTTCGGCGCCTTCACCGGTGTCCTGCTGCTCTACATGATCCAGAACGTGCTCACCCTTGCCGGCGTACGGCCCGAGTGGATCCAGGCTCTCGACGGCGCCATCATCCTGGTCGCTCTGATGCTGTCCCGGATAACCTCCGGTCAAGCTCAGGACTGAGGCGAGACAGCCATGGAGTACCGACCACTCGGCAATACCGGCCTGGACGTCTCCGTCCTCGGACTCGGCGCCTCACCGTTCGGTGGGGTGTTCGGGACCGTCGATGAGAGCGCCGCCGTGCGTACCCTGCATCAGTCCCTCGACCTCGGAATCAACCTGATCGACGTCTCGCCCTACTACGGCTTGACGAGGGCAGAAACTGTGCTGGGCAAGGCTTTGTACGGGATAGGCCGGGACCGCTACATCTTGGCCACCAAGGTCGGCCGGTACGGTGACGCGGAGTTCGACTTCTCGGCGGAGCGGGTTGTCGCCAGTGTCGACGAGAGTCTCGGCCGGCTGGGCGTCGACCACATCGACCTCATCCAGTGCCATGACATCGAGTTCGGCGACCTCGACCAGATTGTCAACGAGACCGTTCCGGCGCTCCGTGGGCTGGTCGAGTCCGGCAAGGTGCGGTTCGTCGGGGTGACGGGCTACCCCTTGACGGCGTTGAACTACGTGACGTCGAGGATCCCGGTCGACACCGTCCTGACCTACTGCCGCTACAACCTCCAGGACCAGTCACTCCTGGACTGGCTGCCGACCTTTGCCAGCCAGGGTGTCGGTGTCATCAACGCATCGGTACTGTCCATGGGCATGCTGACCGTACGCGGGGCTCCGTCCTGGCACCCCGCACCTCCCGAGCTGCAACGGGTCTGCGCCGAGGCCGCTGCTCTGTGCACCAGCCGTGGCAGCGACATCTCGCAACTCGCCCTGCAGTTCGCCATCGCCCAGCCGGCCGTCGCGAGCACCCTCATCGGTTCCGCCAACCCGGCGAACATGGAGCGCAACGTCGCCCTGGTCGGCACGCCGATCGACGAACAGCTGCTGGCGGACGTACTCGCCGTGCTGGCTCCCGTGCACAATCAGTTCTGGCCGAACGGCCGACCCGAGAACGGCGACCCGGTGGGAGCCTGACATGCCCGGCGAGATGGAGCGGTACGGCTCGGTTATCCGGCTGAGGCCGGACAAGCGCGAGGAGTACCTCCGGCTGCACTCCGCCGTCTGGCCCGGTGTGGAGGCGATGATCACGGCCTGCAACATCACCAACTTCTCGATCTTCTTGCATGACGACTTGCTCGTCAGCTATTACGAGTACGTGGGAACCGACTTTGCGGCGGACATGGCCCGCATGGCGGCCGATCCGGAAACGCAGCGCTGGTGGGCGCTCACCGACCCGTGCCAGGAACGGCTCCCCGGCACCCCCGACAACCAGCAATGGACCCGGCTGCCCGAGCTGTGGCACCTCGACTGATAGTGCGTTTGCGCCACAGAACCGTTGCCAGCCAGCCAATCCGAGGAGTTCGACCATCATGCGTTCCGCCAGCTATGTCGGTTCCCGTACCTTCGCCGTAGGGGACGCTGAGCCCGTCGCGCCGGGGGCCGGGGAGGTGCAGATCGAGGTGGCCTACACCGGCATCTGCGGTACGGACCTGCACATCTTCCACGGCGACATGGACGGTCGGGTCTCCCAGCCTGCGGTCATCGGCCACGAGATGTCCGGTCGAGTGGCGGCGATCGGTTCCGACGTCTCCGGCTGGTCGATCGGTGATCCGGTCACCGTACTTCCGGTCAAGTCCTGCGGCTCGTGCGCGGCCTGCGTGGCCGGCAACGCCCACATCTGCATGAACCTCGTGTTTCTCGGCATCGACGCCCCCGGTGCGATGCAGAACCGCTGGACGGTCCCGGCAGAGCTGCTCGTACGACTGCCCGACGGCATCTCTCTCGAGCACGCTGCGCTGGTCGAGCCCACAGCTGTCGCCGTCCACGACGTCAGCCGATCCGCCCTCGTACCAGGGGAAAGTGTCGTCGTCGTCGGTGGCGGCCCGGTCGGACTGCTGATCGCCACCGTGGCCCGCAACGCCGGCGGTGACGTCACCGTCGTGGAGCTCGACGCCTATCGCCGATCGGTCGCCGAGAGCCTCGGGCTGCGGGTCCTCGACCCCGGATCGGTCGACGTCACGGCAGCGGTCAGCGAGCTGACGGACGGCGCCGGGGCGGCGGTCGCCTTCGAGGTCTCGGGTGCGGCCGGCGGTGTCTCGACAGCCGTCGACCTGCTCGGGGTAAGGGGCCGCCTGGTCATGGTCGCCATCCACGGCAAGCCGCGTGAGGTCAACCTGCACCGGTTCTTCTGGCGGGAGCTGACCATGGTCGGAGCGCGGCTGTACGACCGGTCCGACTTCGAGACCGCCGTGCACCTCGTGGCCACCGGCGTGATCCCGACCGACGCTCTCATCTCCCGCACCGTTTCGCTGGAGGACGTGGCGAGCGGGTTCGGAGCACTCGAGTCCGGGGCCGGGGTGATGAAGGTGCTCGTCGACTGCCGCAACGCCCGATGAACCCCTTCGACCTGACCGGCAAGCTGGCCGTGGTGACCGGCGCCAAGCGTGGCATCGGCCTGGCGATGGCCGAGGCTCTCGCGGCAGCCGGCGCCGACATCATCGGAGTGAGTGCCACGCTTGAGTCCGCCGGCTCCGCGGTGTCACAACGGGTCGAGGCGCACGGACGGACCTTCTCGGCGCTGCAGGTTGACTTCGCGGACCGGGACGCCGTACGGGAGCTGGCAGCGCACCTGACCTCGCTGGACCGGCGCATCGACATCCTGGTCAACAACGCCGGCACCATCGCCCGCGCTCCCGCGGCCGAGCACCCCGATGAGCTATGGGACCACGTCATCACCGTCGACCTGTCCAGCCAGTTCACGCTGACCCGCGAGATCGGCCGCTCGATGATCGACCACGGCTATGGCAAGGTCATCTTCACCGCCTCGCTGCTGAGCTTTCAGGGCGGCATCAACGTGCCGGGCTACGCCGCGGCCAAGTCGGGCATCGCGGGCCTCACCAGAGCACTGTCGAACGAGTGGACGGCCAAGGGGGTCAACGTCAACGCGATCGCGCCCGGCTACATCGCCACCGACAACACCCGGGCGCTGCAGGACGACCCCGACCGTAGCCGCAGCATCGTCGAGCGCATTCCGGCGGGTCGCTGGGGCAATGCCAGCGACCTGGGTGGGGCAGCGGTCTTCCTGGCGTCCTCTGCATCGGACTACGTCAGCGGCGTCGTGCTACCGGTCGACGGCGGGTGGATGGGCCGATGACTGGGGTGCTGTCACTGATCGAGGCCAGCCGGCTGGTGCCGGTCGTGGTCCTCGAGGACGTCTCTGCTGCCGAACCGCTGGGCGCAGCCCTCAAGGCAGGCGGCCTTCCCCTGGCCGAGGTGACGTTTCGTACGCCTGCCGCGGAGGAGTCTCTGCGGCGCATGGCCGAGGATCCCGAGCTGACGGTGGGCGCCGGCACCGTGGTGCGGGCCGAGCAGGTCGACCGAGCGGTGGCCGCGGGTGCCAAGTTCATCGTCTCGCCGGGCCTGAGCCGGTCCGTCGTCGAACGGGCCAGGGCTGTCGGCGTCCCGGTGTTCCCGGGGGTAGCGACACCCACCGAGATCATTGCGGCGCTCGACCTCGGTCTCGACACCGTCAAGCTCTTCCCGGCTGGAAGCCTCGGCGGAGTTGCGACGCTGAAGGCGCTGTCGGCACCCTTCACGACCGTCCGGTTCATCCCGACCGGCGGCATCACCGGCGCGTCGCTTGCCGACTATCTCGCCGTTCCCTCCGTGCTGGCCGTCGGTGGCAGCTGGATGGTCGCCCCCGCGCTGATCGCCGCCGGCAACTGGGACGAGATCACCCGGCTGACCGCGGAAGCCGTCGCGGCGGCCGCCCGATGACGCTGACCCTGCGGCCGGCCGAGGACTGCCGGTACGACGCAGTCTCCCTGGGCGAGGTCATGCTGCGGCTCGACCCCGGCGAGGGCAGAGTCCGTACCACCAGGACTTTCCGGGCCTGGGAAGGTGGCGGTGAGTACAACGTCGCCCGCGGACTCCGACGCTGTTTCGGCCTGCGCACCGGCGTCGTCACTGCCCTGGCCGACAACGAGGTCGGGCGCCTCGTCGAGGACCTGATCCTGCAGGGCGGGGTCGACGCGTCCTTGGTGCAGTGGGTCCCGTACGACGGAGTGGGTCGCACTGTCCGCAACGGGCTCAACTTCACCGAGCGTGGGTTCGGGGTACGCGGCGCGGTCGGTACGTCGGACCGTGGCAACACCGCGGTGTCCCAGCTGCGGGCCGGAGACGTCGACTGGGACCACCTGTTCGGCGACCTGGGCGTGCGCTGGTTTCACACCGGCGGCATCTTCGCCGGGCTCTCCGAAACCACCCCCGATGTCGCAGCGGAGGCGATCGCGGCGGCCCGACGGCACGGCACAGTGGTCTCGTACGACCTGAACTACCGGCCGTCGATCTGGAAGGCGATCGGTGGGCAGGCGCGGGCGCAGGAGGTCAACCGGTCACTTGCTCACGGGGTCGACGTGATGATCGGCAACGAGGAGGACTTCACGGCCTGCCTCGGCTTCACCGTCCCCGACGTCGACCCGGACCTCAGGTCACTGCCGACGGCGAGCTTCCGCGCGATGCTCGGCGAGGTCACCACCGCCTACCCGAACTTTGCCGTCGTAGCAACGACTCTGCGCGGCGTGGTCTCGGCGACGGTCAACGACTGGGGGGCGATCGCCTGGTCGAGCGACAGCGGATTCGTCGAAGCGACCCCCAGGCCGGGGCTGGAGATTCTCGACCGGGTGGGCGGCGGCGACTCGTTCGCGTCCGGGCTGGTCTACGGACTGCTCACCACCGGCGACGTCGGACGGGCAGTTGAGTACGGGGCCGCCCACGGTGCGTTGGCGATGACGACGCCGGGCGACACGTCCATGGCCAGTCTTGCCGAGGTGGAGGCTCTGATCGCGGGCTCGGGGGCCAGGGTCCAGCGATGACGGTGGACGCTCACGGCTGACAACGGCCGTGTCGATCAGGCGGGAACCCGTACCGCCATGAACGTCGTCCGCTTGCGCAGCACGAAGCCGAGCGACTCGTACAACCGGATCGCGTTCGTGTTGGCGGCCGACGCGTGCATCATGGGGACCTCGCCGCGGTCACGGATGCCGTGGGCGACGGCCTGCACCAGGCGGGTGCCGTAGCCCCGGCCGCGGAAGTCCGGATGGGTGCAGACGGCGCTGATCTCGGTGTAGCCGGGTGGATGCAGCCGCTCGCCGGCCATCGCGACGAGACGGCCCTCATGACGTACGCCGAGGTAGGTGCCGAGCAGGTAGGTCCGCGGCAGGAACGGTCCCGGCTGCGTCAGCGCCACCAGGTCGAGCATCTCCTGCGCGTCCTCGGCACCGAGCACGACTGCCTCGTCGAACGGCCGTGACTCGAGAGCGTCGGTCGACACCAGCTGCACGCCCTCGCCGGACATCACGACCGGCCAGTCACTGGGCGGTTGCAGGCCCGTGCCGGTCAGACCGACCACAGCTTCCGGACCGGCCAGCTGGTGGAGGTCGTCCCAGACTCCGCAGTCGGCATGGTCGGACAGGCCGACGAACACGGCGACATCACTCGGGTAGCGCCGCGCCTGTCCCACAGTCGTGGCGAAGTGCGCGTGCGGACCGGTCAGAGACGCCCAGACGGGGTTGTCGAGCACGTGGCTGTCGAGCACACCACTGATCATGCCTCGAAAGCGCCGGGAGCCGTTCGGGAGAGGGTGCCGCGGGCACTGGCCAACCAGTCGGCCAGCGGCTTGGTGTCGAGGAAGTCGGAGTCGAGCAGGTAGAGCCCCTTGGTCGGCACCGTCGCGCCGAGCTCGACCAGCAGTGGCTTCAGCAGCAGCTCGGGCGCCAAGGCGTGAGCCCAGTGACCGCCGAGCATGAGCGGGACCGCGCTGACGCCCGCGAGTCCGCCACTGGGCAGCTGGTCGAGGAACACCTTGAGCAGCCCGGTGTACGTAGCCTTGTACGTCGGACTCGCCACGATCAGCAGGTCGTGACTCGCGACCGCCTTGAGCGCGCTCGCCACCTCGGGGTCGCCCCACTCGAGCAGCCGCGGGCCCAGGTCCGCCAGGTCCAGCGTCAGGTCGGGCTCCCGGCCGGTCAGTTCTTTGGCGACGTTGACCGCTGCCTGCCGGGTTCGGGAGTGGGGCTTGGGGTTGCCCACGACTACGGCTGTGCTCATGACGACCTGCCTCGCTCGCTCGATCTACCGTTTATTCCGACAGGTTATATCGGATTTACTCCCTGCGCGGATTTCCGGGTCACCGCCGACCCGATACCTGAGCGGTTTCGTAGGGTATAGTCGCCGGCATGAACGCACCGGCTCCGCATGCGGCTCCCCTGCCCGGTTGGGACCAGGCAACGATCGTTGTCGAGCCGCCGGAGGACCGTCCCGGTGCATGGGCGGGAGCACCGAGCGCGCTGCTCGTTGACGGTGTCTACTACCTCGCCTACCGGCTGCGTCGGCCGGTCGGTGAGGGACGCGGCTTTGCCAACGTCGTGGCCCGCTCGACCGACGGGCTGACCTTCGAGACCATCTGCACGGTCGAGCGCGACGCCTTCGGCGCCGAGTCCCTCGAGCGTCCCGCGCTGGCGGTCACCCCGGAGGGCCGCTGGCGGCTGTATGTGAGCTGCGCCACCCCCGGCACCAAGCACTGGCAGGTCGTCGTCATCGAGGCGGACGACCCCAGCGCATTCCGCGCCGAGAACGCGGTAACGGTGCTCCCCGGCGACGCCCACAGCGCGGTCAAGGATCCGGTGATCATCCATCACGACGGCACGTGGCACCTGTGGGCCTCCGTACACCCGCTCGACGACCCCGACGGCACCGACCGGATGACGACGGACTACGCCACGAGCCCCGACGGTTTGACCTGGACCTGGCAGGGCACTGCCCTGCGTGGGCGCCCCGGCGAGTGGGACGCTCGAGGCGTTCGGTTTGCCGCCGTGGTGCCGTACGGCGACCGCGCCTTTGCCTACTACGACGGCAGATCCACGGCTGCGGAGAACTGGGAGGAGCGGACCGGGCTCGCCTGGTCGACTCACGGCCTTGCCGAGTTTGCCGCCGTAGCAGGCGGTCCCGTGGCCGTCTCGCCCCATGCGCCGGGCGGACTTCGCTACCTCAGCGTTATCGATCTGGGCGCCGGACGCTACCGGCTGTTCTACGAGGCCACCCGCGAAGGCGGGTCGCACGAGCTGCGCACCGAGCTCGTCGACGTTGGCACCGTACACAAGGGGGCTGCAGCATGACCCGATCACCGGCACCGGACTTCGCGGTCATCGGCGTGCCCAAGGCCGGCACCACGGCTCTGTACGCAGCCCTCGTACAACACCCGGACCTTTTCCTGCCGACGGTCAAGGAGCCCAAGCACTTCCTCTCCGACGGGCCGCCGCCGACCAGGGGCGGCCCCGGCGACGTGCAGACCTTCCAGGAGCACGTCTGGAAACCCTCGGAGTACCAGGCACTTTTCGACGACGCACCCGAGCACGCGCTCCGGGGCGAGGCGACGCCGTTCTACCTGTACGACCTCGAAGCTCAGCGGCGACTGCACAAGCTGCGGCCGGACGCCAAGCTCATCGTGGTGCTTCGCGACCCCGTCGAACGCGCACACTCCAACTGGCAGCACATGTGGTCCGACGGGCTGGACCCCGAGTCCGACTTCGTCACCGCGTGCGCCCGAGAGCTCAAGCGCAAGTCCCAGGGTTACGACAGCTTCTGGCACTACATCTCGCTGGGGCTGTACGGGCAGCAGCTCGAGCACCTGTTCGCGCTCTTTCCTCGCGAGCAGGTGCTGCTGCTGCGCTATCGCGACCTGCGCGACAACCCGCAACCCACCCTCGACCGGGTGTGCGCCTTCCTCGGCGTGAGCGAGGGCGTCGTCCACCAGGTGCCGCACGAGAACGTCACCAACTGGGTGCAGGACGGTCCGGTCAACCGCGTTCTGCTGGCACTGCTGCGTTTCGGTGCGCGGATCGGCTACCACTTCCCGGTTGCGTGGCGAGACTTCTTCAGCCAGCCGCTGCTCAAGGCGCTGCACCGGGACAAGCGCCGGCGTCCTCGGCTCACCCGGGAGGAGCGCACCGCCGTGCTGCGCTACTTCGTCGAGGACAACGCGCTGCTCCAGCAGGTCACCGGGCTCGACTACTCGGACTGGCTCGAGGCCGACCTGCATGTCCTCACGCACTGAGCCAGCGGCGTCCGCGGATCACTGGTGCATCGAACCGATCACCGGTGCAACGGATCACTGGTGCAACGCGTACCGAATAGCGGCCGCATACGGTGCGCCCGGCACCACTGATCACCAGCCACACCGATCACTGGTGCAACGCGTACCGAATAGCCGCCGTTTACGGTGCGCCCGGCACCAGTGATCGACTCAGGGCCGCTCGGGCCGCCGGGACCACCACTGCCGCCGGGGATCACCGGCCGGGGATCACCGGTGCACGGCGTACCGAATGACGCCCGTTTACGATGCACCTCGCACCAGTGATCACCCGTCCACCGATCACTGGTGCAACCCGTACCGAATGACGCCCGTTTACGGTGCGCCCGGCACCACTGATCACCACGTTGATGAACGTCGCCACGCTCTTTCCCTTGGCAGCGTTGAAAGGTGCGGCCGTGGTCGTTGGCACCACCATGTAGCTGTATCCCGACATCGGATACGGACGTGGGTCCGAGTTGACGTGCACCTGATCGAGGTTCTGAGTCAGCGGTTGAACTGTGCCGACGCGCCAGCACCATCCGACCGGAGTACGGGAATGATCGCCTCGTCCGGCAGGGCGACTAACTAGGCGGGCTTGTTAAGTTTATCAGAATGGTAGGCATTTACGGCAGCCCGAGTGGCGCGCGGACTAGGCTCACGATGTGGAGCTCGTCGGCCGGCATACCGAGACCGCGCGGATCCGGCAGCTGCTCGAAGCAGCGCTTTCCGGCATCGGCGGACTGCTCGCGCTCTCGGGCCCGGCGGGCGTGGGCAGGACGGCGCTGCTGGATGCCGCGGATGCTATGGGGCGGCGGCTCGGATTCGTGGTGCTGCGTGCGTCCGGCGAGCCACACCGGCTAGCCTGGATGCAGCTGCTTCGGGACATCGGCGAGGACGGGCTCGCCCAACGGCTCATCAACCAGCCCTCGGTACTCGAGCTGGACAGTGCGGCCAAGGTCCTCGCGTCGGGGCAGCGTCGACTGATCTTGCTGGACGACCTGGACACGGTCTCGGACACCACCGGGCTGCTCCCGCTCCTCAGCTCCCGGTTGACCTCGGGAAGCACCGCGGTGATCGTCACCAGTCGCATGCCGCTCGGCATTCGCAACGAACTGGTCCTCGGCGGCCTCACACCTGACGACGTCATCGCGATGTTCCCCGACCTCAGCGATGACTCGGCGCGGGCGCTGTGGACCGCTTCCCGCGGTCGACCGGGAATCGCCCTCGCCGTTGCCGGGAGCCTTGGCAGTGCTAAGGATCCCACCGTTCACCTGGCACTCCACGCCGTCTCGAACGCGGAGTTCCTCGACGTCGACGCCGACCTCGTGGCACTGATCGAGCGAGCGCTCTGGCTGGCCAGCGACGACGCTACCGGGGCAAGGCTGCGGGGCCGGCTCGCCTACGAGCTGATGGCCGACCAGGCTGCGGCCAGCCGGCGCCGCGCCTTGGTGGCCGAGGCCATCGGCCTGGCGCGGCGCAGCGGTGACCAACGAGCTCTCGCCGAGGTGCTGGATGCCCGGTTGCACGCCCTCTGGGACCCGGCGGGGGCAGCGGACCGGTTGTCCGCAGCCGACGAGATCATCGAGCTCGCGCACGAGGTGGCCGACACCGGCCGCGAGCGGCGGGGGTTGTTCTGGCGGTTCGTAGCCCTGACCGAACTGGCCCGGCTCGACGAAGCCGAGTCGGCCTTGTCGCGCTTCGAAAAGGCAGCGCGCGACGCCGGCGACGCCGATGACATCTTCATGGCGACCGGTCGCCAAGCCATGTTGGCGGCGCTACGCGGACGATTCACATCGGCTGCTGCCCTCACCGACGAAACGGCCGCGATGGGCGAACGGCTTGGGCTGAGAGATGCGTCACGCCTGGTGGGGGCGCTGCGCGGCATGATCGGACTCGAGAAGGGCGAGGCAGAGGGATCACTTGCCTCAGCCGCACTGCTCCTCAGCTACGCCCGATGGCTGCCCGGCCACTACATCGAGGCAACGGCGGCTCGACTTCTGGCTATCGGTGGCGAGTTCGATCAAGCCCTGGCGGAGCTCGAGCGGGTGCTGCCCAGCATCCTCGCCGGCTCCGGACCGCGCTGGCTGGGCGCCATGACCGACCTGTCCGCAGTGGCCAGGTCCGTACACGCGACCGCTGCGGCGCAGGCGCTCTACCCCAAGCTTCTCCCGTACGCGGGGCGGCTGGTCATCTATGGCGGAGCCAACATGGTGACCGGCCCGGTCGATCACTACCTCGGCCTGCTCGCCCTGGAGATCGAGGCGGTGCCCGCCGCGATCGACCATTTCTCGGCTGCCATCGCGACGGAGCAGCGCATCGGCGCGCTGCCGTGGCTGGCCCGAAGTTTAGAGGCGCGCTCGGATGCCTACTTGGAGCTGCACGACCCCCGGTCCGCGGTCGACCGCGAACAAGCAACCGCCCTCGCCCAGCGACTGGGGGTCACTCTCCTGCAGCAGCCCGTGCACCAGGCCTGGTCCCTGCGCCAGCAGGAAGGTGACTGGCTGCTCACGGCGGACGACGAACACGCACGGCTACGGGACGCCAAAGGGCTGCACTACTTGCGCACTCTGCTGGCAGCTCCCGGCCAGGAGATTTCCGCGCTCGACCTCTTTGCCGGCGATCCGGTGCCAGCGGCACCCCAACCGATGGACACGGTGATAGATGAGCAGGCGCGGCGTCAGTACGTCTCCCGGGTCGAACAGCTCGATGCCGAGCTGACGGCCGCCGACCGCGCGGGCGACCAGCTCCGAGGCGCCGAGGTGGCGGCCGAACGCGAGGCCCTGATCCGCCAGCTGCGGGGCGCCACCGGACTCGGGGGCCGCCTGCGGAGCGTGAACCCCGAGGCCGAGAGCGCCCGGGTCAACGTGACCCGGGCGCTCCGTACCACGATCGATCGGATCGCGGCTGCCGCCCCCAAGTGCGGAGGCCACTTGCAGGCCTCGATCCGGACCGGCGGTTTCTGCCGCTACCAGCCAGGACCCGGTGGTCCCAGCCAGTGGCAGGTCTAGGCGTGAGCGACTAGCCCGCCCTTGCCTCCGAGCGTCGCAGGTCGCGGTGCCAACGGCCGGTGTCGGCCAGGAGCCTCGCGAAGCGAACGGGGTCGGCCAGCATAGGAAAGTGGCCGCCGCCAGTCACAACTTCCATGGTTGCGTCCGGCAGGCGGTAACGGAGCCAGCGCTCGTAGTCCGGCCTTGGGGTGCCGTTGACCTCGTGGTAGGGGGCACCACCTCGCCGTACGTTGTCGAGGATCGCGTCCATGAATTCGGTCGACTCCTCGGGTGTCCGGTCGATCAGGTCGCCCCAGAATCCGAGTGCGACCTCCTGACGCGGAGGCCCGTACGACCGCACGAGCCGCTGTGCCTGCTCCGGCAGCTGCTCGATGCCGAAGCCGGCCGCGATCATGCTCCAGATGTCCTCGAAGCCCGAGCCGCGCAGAGCACCAGCGACGGCCCGTAGCATCGCCCCGAACTCCTCGGTCCGCAGCACTGCGTCGACGTTGACCACCCCGTTGGTGGGGTACTGCGCCGCGTACGCGACGGCCAGCACGGCGCCGGCCGAGTGCCCGACCACCACCGGTTCGTCCATGTCCTGCTCGCAGATGACGCCATGCAGCGCCGTCGCGGCATCGGCCAGTTGCCACGCCCAGGGGTCCTCCGACGCCCCGTGCCCCGGCAGATCGATGACCAGAACGTGACGGCCGGGATCCTGGAGCTCGCGCAGGACCGGGTCCCAGATCCGCCGGTCGTAGGAGAGGCCGTGCAGCAGCACGAGCGGCGCCCGCTCGTCGGTTCCGCCGTACACGTCACCCACGATCCCGCTGGGTCCGACCACCGTACGGCCAGTCATTTCGTTGCTCATCTCGTCTCCTCATCTGATGGCCGCGACGATGCGGCACTCACCCGATGGGCGTAACGAGGCGATGAACAATTTGTACGGAAACCCGTCGGACGCGGTGATCACGTCACCGCGGCATAGCCGGGGACGTCCTCGAGCCGGTAGTAGACGGGCAGGCCGCGCTCAACGGCGATCGCGACGTCCTGGTCGGCGCCGGTCGAATCCCCCGGCAGCCGCAGCACGGCGTCGCAGTGCTGGAGCAGTCGCTCCGCGGTGGGATACATGATCTGCGCGGCAACGGGATCGGCGACCGAGCTGCCGCCGGCGCCGCGAAGGGCCGGCAGCGCCACCCACTCACCGATCATCGGGATGTGCCCGGCCTGGAAGATCGGCCAGGCAGCTTGCTCGAGGTGCTCCAGGTTGCGTGCCAGCAGCGCCGGGTCGTCATCGGTGCCGGATCGGTAGGGGCCGGCGATCAGGATCATCAAGGGTTTCGTCATATCCTCACCGTACGTGCAATAATCGGCATGAACAAGGGAGAACGTGCAGATGTTGGTGGCCCAGCGTCGCGACCTGCTGCTCGAGCGTCTGCGGCTGGACGGGCGGGTGATCGCCAAGGACCTCGCCGCCGAGCTCGGGGTGTCGGAGGACAGCGTCCGGCGGGACCTGCGCGACCTGGCCGCGGCCGGGCTCTGTCAACGGGTGTACGGCGGCGCGCTGCCGGCCTCTCCGGCAGTCGGCGACTACGCCGCGAGGCGAGACATCGCGGTCGGCAGCAAGCAACGCGTCGCCGAACGCGCAGCCGCACTCATCCAGCCCGGCAGCACCGTGATCCTCGACGGCGGTACCACCGCACTCGCCCTCGCCAGGGCGTTGCCGGCAGACCTGAACGCCTTGGTGGTCACGCACAGTCCGACGGTAGCCGCGGCCCTGGCCGAGCACCCGACGGTCGAGATCCTGCTGCTCGGCGGCCGCGTCTTCAAGCACTCAGTGGTGGCCTGCGGAGCCGCCGCCGTCGAGGCTGCCGCCGCAGTCAACGCCGACGTGTTCTTCCTCGGCGTCACCGGGGTGCACCCGGACACCGGACTGACGACCGGCGACGCGGACGAGGCCGCGATGAAGCGGGCGCTGTCCCGGCGGGCGGCGGACACCTTCGTGCTGGCGAGCAGCGAGAAGATTGGCGCTGCGTCTGCGATCACCGTGCTGCCGCTGAACGCCGTTGCGGGCGTCATCACGGATGCGGATCCCGCCAGCCCAATCATGCAGAAACTTGCAAAGGCGGGCGCGTCGATCCTCACGGCGTAGGCCGGCGAGCTGCCAACCGGGACGAAAACGACCGTTCCCCCAACCCGCCCCACCCGTACCACGCCCGGACCACGGTCGCCGCCTCCCGGCCCCTGTGGATGAGCCGGTGCACAACTTGCCTCATCCCGGGGACAACCTGCCAGGAGTTGTGGACGACAAAGAAAGTTGGCACGAGTTCTCGGAAAACCCTTGTCAGGCAGGCGATCTCGGTCTAGAAATCACCTACGTCACCGGCAACGGCGACTCGCACCAAGTGAGACAGGCCGACGAAAACGCCGGCGGGGAAACCTGCCGATCGGACCGAGGCAGTCCCACGAGGGCATCGCGACACCAGCAGGAGAGCACGAGCAGTACGAGGGGCAACTCGCGTGCGGCAGACGGCTCGACGGCGAGGACGCGGAGCAGGCGGGACGTACGGGCCGGAGGCGGGTGACCGCGGCAACGCGGAAGCCAAGTGAGGCCCCTCCGACTCATACTCGGAGGGGCCTCACACTTGTTTACGCCCCACACCGATCAAGGTCGAGCTGTGGACGAACCGGTGGACAACCGGTGGACAAGTCCGACAAACCTGTGCACGGAAAATTTGTTTGACCCAACTCGCCGAAAACCCTTGTCAGGCAGGCGATCTCGGTCTAGAAATTGCCTACGTCACCGGACACGGCGACCCGCACCGAACGCAAGAGCCGCAGGAAACGCGCGATGGGGAAACCCGTCCGAGGGACCGTGGCAGGCGCGCAAGGAGATGCGAAACGAGCGACACCGAGGTCCAGGCAGCGCAGGAGGCAACTCCAGCGCAGCGCAGTTCTCGGAGGTCACGTTGAGCGCGGGAAGCACGACCGGAGATCGGTGAGCGCGGCAACGCGTTAGCCGGTGAAGCCCCTTCATCTCATACATGAAGGGGCTTCACGCTTTTCAGTCTGCCTTGCGACCCGGCCGCTGCCCCGCCGACACGCGGGCGGCGCCCTCACTCCTCCCGGTTGAGGCGATGGAGCCGGACCGGGCCCCAACGGGCCCACGTTGGAGGCTCAGACCATGAACAGGCGTCACGGGTCCCAACACCCCAACGTCGTGGGCCTGCCGTGAGCGGGCGCTCCTACCTCGTCGTCGGAGCCGGCCTCGCCGGGGCCGCTACGGCGTGGCAGCTCTCCCGCAGGGGCAACGACGTCACGGTGCTCGAGCGCGAGAAGCCCGCCCATCGCGGCGGCAGCTCTCACGGCTCGGCCCGGATCCTTCGCTACGCCTATGCCGACCCGTTCTACGTCGACCTCGTGCGCCAGGCCCGTACCGGCTGGGCCGAGCTCGAGTCTCTGTCCGGTACGACTCTGTTCACACCGACCGGCGGTGTGGACTTCGGCGGTCTCCGCGACCCTGAGCAGCTGGCCCGGATCTTCGACGAGGTCGGGATCGACCACGAGCTGCTCACGGCCAGCCAGGCCCGGAGTCGCTGGCCGCAGCTGCGCTTCGACTCGCCAGCGGTCTGGCACCCGGACGCCGGGGTGATCGACGCCGAGCGTGCCGTGACGACGATGCTCGACCTTGCTATCGCCTCCGGTGCCCGCCTACTCACCGGTTGGACGGTGGCCGACGTGACACCGAGCCGGCCATGGTTTCCGGGTGGTCGACCGGTCGGGTGTGGTAGCAGAGGCCGAGCGAGTGGTGATCTGCGCCGGCGCCTGGCTGCCCGAGCTGTTGGACCACATCTGCTTGCCATCGGGCTTCCTCGCCGCGTTTCCGGCACTGCAGGTCCGCGAGGAGCAGATCGCCCATTTCCGCTACCGGCCCGAGTTCACCGACCCGTGGCCGACCTTCATCCACCACAACGCGGAAATGATGGCGTACGGGCTGCCGGGAGGCAGAGACGCCGGCTTCGCCGGGCAAAAGGTCGCCGAGTTCAACGGTGGCAGGACAATTGCCTCGGCCAGCCAACGGACCGGGGTCATCGACCGCGAGGGCCGCGATCGGCTGGTCGCGCACGTCGAGCGGTTCTACCAGGGACTCGTGCCGGAGCCGTACGCCGAGACCACCTGCCTGTTCACGAGCACCCCGGACGAGGACTTCGTGATCGACGGCGTCGACGGCATCACCGTGGTTTCCCCGTGCTCGGGCCACGGCGCGAAGTTCGCTCCAGCTATTGGCCGGCTGGCCGCGGACGTCGCTGACGGGTCGAGCCGGGCGCTGCCGCAGTTCGCCGTAGGGTCATGACCGGCCCATGAGTTTTGCGCGGATACTTTCCCCCGGATCCGGTGGGAAAAGTTTCCGCGGGACGGAGCCGCCCGCCATAACCCGGAGCGTCGGCTCACGCGACCGAGTTAGTGCCGGTCCGTGTGGCCGGGCTGGTCGATGTCGCCTGGTGGTTAGGTCAGCCGGGTTCGTTCGATGTACGCGGCGGCGAGTGTGAGGTAGACGGAGGCTGTCCAGGTGTAGGCGCGGTCGCGAAGGCCGTGCCCGGTCAGTGCGTCGAAGTTCTCGGCGAAACCGGACCGTTCGCACAGGGTACGGAATCTGTCGCTGACCTGATTCGCCAGGTCTTCGAACCCGGACTGCCGCAGTCCGTCTTCGATGATCGCCGTCGAGGGTGCCCAGACGGGGCCGCGCCAGTAACCGTCGGCCTGGTATCGCGGCGAGGTCGGCAGCTCGGTGGCAAGTCCGTGTTCGGTGAGGTGCAGTCGTACGCGTTCGGCCATGTGTTCACGTATTCCGACGGGAAGTCGTTCGCCGAGGACGAGCGGGAGCAGCGTCAGCAGGCTGGACGTCGTGCTCGGGGTGCCGGACAGCGCACCCACGGCGACGAAGCCGTCTGCGGTCCACAACCGCAGGAGTCCCTCAAACAGCTCGTCCCGCTCGGCTTCCCATGTGTCAATCGAGTGTCCGAGCTCGCGACCCAGATCGGCCAGAACGTCGAGCTGGATGATCAGAAACGCTGCCAGGTCCGGGGATTCGATGACCCGGTCATGATCGAAGGCAGTGGCGTTGTCCCAGCCGCTGTCGTTGCCGTGCTGGTAGTGCGGCAGCGTGTGGCCAGGGACGCGCCGCGAGGTCAACCAGTAGTCGGTCCAGCGTGACAGCCGGTCGTACGCCGTCTCGAGCTCAGCGGTCGTGAGCGGACGCCCCAGGGACTGCCGGAGCCGTTGGAAGGCCCAGCCGTGAATGGGCGGCTTCACGTAGTTGTAGAGGGCTTCACTATGGGCCAGGGAGTCCGGGAGGGCACCGAAGGCATCCTGATGATCGAACGGGATGAAGAATTGGTCCATCGCCAGATCCGGCAGCCCCGGTGCCAAGGCAAGGGCATTGAAACAGTGGTCCCAGGACCAGACCTTGTCCATCCAATGCTTCGACATGAGGACGGACTCTCGGTTGAGAATCCCCTCCGGTGCCACCGTCGCCGACCACAACGTGTAGGCGGCCAGCGATGCGGCAGGGGTCCTCTCGTCGCGCCAGGGCGCCAGCGCGTTCACGTACCGCGCGAAGGTCGCCCGCGACTGTGCCGCGGCCTCTTCAACCGTGGGTCGCGGACGGGAGCCCTCGGAACCGCTGGTCGCCTCGATGAGCTCGGCCTCCCAGTTCTCCGCCGAGGCCCCGAGCAGGATCGAGCGCTCTGCCCGGCCGAGCGCCTCGGAACCGGTGCACTGCAGGGACCCGGACAGCATCCGGATCCGGTACCTGCGGCCTGTCTCGTAGGAGGTCAGCACCGCCGCGTCGTCGACCGGATCCAAGAACAGGTAGCCACCGGTGAATGCGGTGAGTACACCCGCGGGCTCGGTGAGCCGCAGCTGTAGGCTGCGCCCGCGGAGGAGCAGACGGCGCGGCCCGTCGAACGCCGCTGTGACGTAGTTGTCCTTTGCGCCTCGCCATTGAAACGACGCGGCAGTGGCGACCCAGTCGGCAGGTTGGAGCGCGCCGTCCTTCTCGGGCGTCATGCTCAAGACCGGGCGCATTCCGTTGACATGGGAAACGAGATGGATCGCCTCTGCCACGGTGTGCATGCCCACGACAGGTGACAGGTTCAGCCACGACCCCCGAATCGAGAACGGAACCTGTCGGACGTCGAACGAGCAGTCATCCGCGGCAGTTTCGTCAGTTCCACGGTGGCGTTCGCTGGGACTTGAATTCAACGGCTCAGTCCTTGACGGCACCGGCGGTGACTCCGGCGGAGACGTAGCGTTGAGCGAGAACGATCAGCAACGCGGTGGGGATGGACGCCAGCACAGCGGTGGCCATCATGGGACCCCACTCCTGGTTTTGGGCGCCGATGTAGTCGTAGATGCCCATCGTGATAGGGCGCCAGTTGCCCCCTCCGCGGTTGAGCGTGGACGCGAAGAGAAAGTCCGACCACGACCAGAGGAACGCAAACAATGCGACGGTAACGGCAGCGTTGCGTGAGATTGGCATCACGATGGAACGAAAAGTGCGCCAGTAGGACGCTCCATCGACCTGCGCAGCTTGCAGCAGCTCCTTCGGGATACCGCTCATGAACGCCTCGAACAGCAACACTCCGAACGGAACGGCGATGGTCGAGTCGGCGAGGATGAGGCCGGAAACGCTGTCGAGAAGGCCGAGGTCACTGTAGATCTGGTAAAAACCCAAGGATATGACGACGGCGGGGATCATTTGTGCCGCGATCAGCAGGAAGTTGAGGCCGCGCCGACCTGGGACAAACAGGTGGGACAAAGCGTAGGCAGCGGGGGCCGCAATCACGAGAACGACTATGACGGTGCCGAGGCCCACCACGAGGCTGGTGCGCAGGTAGGGCAGCTGGTCCTGGAGAGCGACGCGGTAGTGGTCCAACGTGAACGCCCGCGGGAACAGATCGGCGTCCCTGATCGCAGAACGTTGGGTCAGGGAGACGTTGATCATCCAGTAGACCGGGAACAGCATCACCAGGGTCAGGCCCAACCCGATCGCAGTCTTCCACCACGGGCGGCGAGCGCGGCTGATCATGATGCCTCCTGCCGGCGCTGGCTGAAGATGTAGACGAAGCCCATGACGAGGGCGATCAGCAGCAGCAGGGAGCCGACCACCGAAGCCTCCGAGAGCTTGATGACCGCTGAGGAACCCTTGCCGAATGCCATGCCGTAGGACCACGTCGCCAAGGTCTGGGAGGAGCCTGTTCCGAAGGTCATGATCCAGATGATGTCCACGACCTTGAGCGTGTAGACGAAGCCCAGCAGCAAGGTGATTGCCGTCACCGGCCGTAGCAGCGGCAGCGTGATCGACCAGAATTGACGCCACCCGCTGGCACCATCCACCGCAGCGGCCTCGTACAGCTCCGTGGGGATGTTCTGCAGCCCCGCGTAGAGGATGACCAGGTTGAAAGGAATGCCCAACCAAATGTTGGCAATCGTCACGGCGACGAGCGAGTGGTTCTCATTCAGCCACCAGATCGGCCCAATGCCAAAGACTCCGATGAGCCGGTTGATGACTCCTGAGTCGGCATCGAACATCCACTGCCACGTCGTGGCCGAGACGATGATGGGCAGGAGCCACGGCACGAGAAAAAGCGCGCGCAGCACGGCGGAAAGCGGAAAGTTTCGCTGAAAGAACACCGCCAGCGAGAGCCCGATCACGTACTGGAAGAACAGCGAGGCCACCACGAAGGTCACGGTGTGCCGTAGCGTCGGCAGAAACTGCGGGGAGGAGATGACCTCCCGGTAGATGTCAAGACCTACGTAGGGGGCCTTGCCGGTGACGAAGGTGGCACGCGTGTAGCGGTGCAGGCTGAGGGAGACGTTCTCGTACAGCGGCCACGCATACAGCACGACCAGGTAGGCGACGAGCGGGACGATGAAAGCGATCCCGGCCCAGAACGTTGTTGGCCGCTTCCTCCTGCGCGGTCTGACCTCCGCCCCTCCGTGCCGGCTCAGTTTCATCACCGGAGGGTCTGCCGCCGTCGGCTGGGTGCTCATCAGCGCTGCATCTCTTTCGAGGAGGTGGGCCGCGCGGTGGCCCGCATTTCAGGGGGCCACCGCGCGCGTCGTCAGCCCGCGGTGACCGGCTGGGGGCCGGTCACCGCGAAGCCGTCAGCTCTTCCCGGCTTGCTGGAAGGCCTTCTTGACCGTGTTGGCATCTCCGTTCGCGTTCAGTGCTGATTGCAGAGCCGTGGACAGATTTGCCGACGTGGCAGTGTAGTCAGCGCCGAGGTCCGTCGTGCGACCTTGAGCCGACTCGATCGATGCAGCCCACGGCTTCCAGACCGGGTCGGACGCGATCTGCGCGGTACGCAGGGCCTTGTTCGCAGAGAAGTAGCCCAACGCAGCCGCTGTCTTCACCTGATTGGTCGAACCGACCAAGCACTGGATGACCTTCGAGGCGTTGGCGTAGTGGGCCGCCGCGTCCTTCTTCTGCAGCGGTGCCAAGACAAACTCACCGCCCGTTGGTGCAGGAGCTGCCCCGGAGTCCTTACCCGGCAAAGGCATCGCCACGGCCTTGAAGCCCTTGTTCGTCGCGGCTGCGTGGGCGAACCACGAGCCGTTCTCAGCGAACGCGTACTTTCCGGTCAAGAACTGGTCCCAGGATGCCGACTGGTTGTCGGTCGCCGCCGACTTCGGCGCGTAACCCTTGGCAATCCAGTCCGAGACGAGCTGGCCGGCCGCGACGGCCTGGTCGGACCCGATGTCCTTCAGGTTGGCACCCGCACCCCAGAACCACGGCAGGAACTGGAACACGCCTTCTTCGCCTGCGATGCCGGAGAACGTGATGCCCTTGTAGCCCGCAGTCTTCACCTTCGCCAGAGCCGCGTTCAAGGTGGCCCAGTTGGTGATGCTCGCGGGGTCCACTCCAGCCTTCGTCAGGATGTCCTGGTTGTAGTACAACCCGAGCGTGTTCGCTCCGATCGGGACGCCGTAGGTCACGCCGTCGACCGTGCCCGGTCCCGCCAGGTTGGGGTCAAACCCGGTCGTCTGAATACCGACATCCTTGGCCGGCGCCAGCAGTCCGGATGCCGCCGCATCCGGGACCGCTGGATTGTCGAGAATGACGACATCGGGCGCGTTGCCGGCCTTGACCGCGGACGTGAGGTTGTTCAGCAGATCGCTGGTCGCCGCAGAGGTGCGGGTGATCGTGGTTCCCGTCGGTGCGCAGGCCTTCAGGTACTTCGCCCAGTCGGAGTCGTCCTTGTTCTGCGGGTACGGGTCCCAAACCTTCACGGAGCTGATGGTCGCCCCTCCCGCCGCAGCAGTGGCCGACGTGGCCGGAGCACCCGCCGAAGTAGTGGCGGCCGCACTGGTACCAGCGGCGCTGGTAGCTGCGGCGCCGGTGGTGGCGCCGCCGGTGGTGGCCGGGGCGGCAGGAGTGGAGCTCCCGGAAGAGCAGGCTGTGCTCACCAGGGCAACGGCAATTCCTGCCGTCACCATTCTCGTCCATTGCAGCTTGTTGCTCATTTCCGATCGACCTCTCGTGGGGGAGTCATCAACCTGTGGGCCGATTAGCCGTCAGGGGGAGCCAGACGCGCATAGGGCCAAGAGCGCGGTTGGCCCACAGGTAGTACGGGATGGCGGTGACGCGAGTGGGGAGCGCCGCGTGGTCCTCGGTTGCGGCGCCGTACAACGGCGTTGCTTGGTGTTCGATCACAGAGACAGCCCCGGCAATGACGCCGCGTACCTCTGGCCAGCTTTCGATGTCGACCAGGGTCAAGGGCTGGGCGGTATCGAGGTAAACCGACGCCAGGTCGACGTCGGGGTTGTCCGCGGCTTCGAGGCAGTAGACCAACGGACCGCGCTCGATGACAGCGCATCCTCTGACTGCATCCACCTGCGGGTTCGCCACGGTGAATCGGGCCGGCATGCCCAGTTCGAGGCGGACGATGTCGCCGGCTGCCCACGGCCGTTGCAGCCGCAGGTAGCCGCTGTCCGACGTCGGGTCAACCGGCAGCCCGTTGCACGTCACGCTGACGTCGACTGCCCACGGCGGCACCCTCAGTGACAGCTGCCAATCCGGGTCGGAGCATTGCGCCACCGTGATGACGATGTCACCGTCCCAGGGATATCTGGTGGAAACGTTGAGTACGACGTCCCTGCCGCTCTGTCGCAGATCCACTGTGCACTCGGTGTACTGGTGCAGCTGAACACCCGCGTCGTCGGTCGTGGCGACGTAGTGCTGGAGGCTGGCGAGCAACCGCATGATGTTGGGCGGGCAGCAGGCGCAGCCGTACCAGGACAGCCGCTTCCCCGCCTCTTCCTCCGCCGACCCTTGGTGGTCCTCGCGGAGCTGCAACGGGTTGGAGTAGAAAAAGCTCATCCCGTCCAGACCCGTGCCGGCGGCGAATCCGTTGTAGACGGTGCGCTCCAGCAAGTCCGCGTACCGTCCCTCGCCGGTCGCCAGCAACAGTCGCCAGTTCCAGTGGATGCTCGCGATAGCGGCACAGGTCTCGCAGTAGGCCCGGTCCGGGGGCAGCTCGTACGGGTCACCGAAGCTCTCCGTCTTGTGCCGTGAGCCGGTGCCGCCGGTGATGTAGAGCTTGCTCGTGACGAGGTCGTTCCAGCGGACCAGGGACGAGTTGAGCAGCGCCTGATCCCCTGTCTCCACGGCCACGTCGACAACGCCGGCTTCGAGGTACATGGCCCGAACGGCGTGCCCGACGATCGAGGTCTCCTCGAGCACCGGTCGGGCGTCCTGGAAGTAGGCGTGCCCTCGGCGGTCTTCCGGGAAGATTCGGGCACCGCGGTTGAGGATGAACTGTCGGGACAGCTCAAGGTAGGAACGGTTTCCCGTGGTACGGAACAGCTCCACCAGCGCGGTCTCCACCTCGGGGTGGCCGTCGTAGTCCTGGCGGCGTCCGTCGCCGAATTCGGCCACGAGCTGGTCGGCAAACCGTACGGCAACCTCCAGCAAGTCGCGCTCGCCGGTCACCCGGAAATGGGCCACCGCGGCTTGGAACAGGTGCCCAGCGGTGTAAAGCTCGTGAGACTCGGCGAGATC
Source organism: uncultured Actinomycetota bacterium (assembly GCA_963797535.1). Classification (GTDB taxonomy): domain Bacteria; phylum Actinomycetota; class Actinomycetes; order JAWWOL01; family JAWWOL01; genus JAWWOL01. The sequence continues at coordinate 565,762 of CAWCPQ010000005.1, forward strand.
GCTGAATCGTCTACGGCCCTCTTCGCCCTGGACGAAGGTGTTGAGGTAACCATCCGCCAGCTGGACCCGGCTCAGCAGCTCGGTGACGGACTTGAGGTAGTCCCGCAGCTCCGGCGCGTCGACCTGGAACATCGTCCAGGCCGCCGCCTCAAGGCTCTTGTACAGGTCGGAGTCGTTGAAGTTGAAACCCCGGTAGGCCGCGTCGCTCTCTCCGAGCACGCGGCGAAAGTTGTCAATGTTGCCGGCCGTTTCCAGCGCTTCGAGCCCGTACGGCAAGGTGATCTCGCGGTTGCGCGCCTGCTGATCGCCCCACCAGCCGGCCGCATCCAAGGTCAGCCCGGACAACGGCAGCGGCCGCAGACGCGTGTTGCTCTGCGGGTCTACGGGGCCGGCGGCCAGGTCACCCGAGCGCTCTGCGAACTCCACTACAAAATCCTTCTGTCGTGGGCGGAAACCCTAAGCAAACGGTTGCCTAGTGGGAAGTTAGGCGTTACCAACGCCGTCGTCAAGGAATCGTTGGTAACATCTAGGAAACGACACCATGTGAGTCCCTCTCACCGCGGGGCCAATGCCGAAAGGTCCGATTCGTCCATGCGCGGTCGCAATGTGACCATCTCGGACGTCGCGGCTGCAGCCGCGGTGTCGGTCGGAACGGCGTCCAAGGCGCTCAACGGTCGCGGCACTTTGAGCCCCGAGACGCGGTTGCGAGTGCAGGAGGTCGCGTCACGGCTCGGGTATCAGCCGAGCAGCCTTGCCCGCAGCCTGTTCAGCGGCCGCAGCTACACAGTCGGCATGATCACCAGTGACCGAATCGGGCGATTCAGCATCCCGGTGATGATCGGCGCGGAGGACGCACTGGGTGCCGGCGAGATGTCGGTCTACTTCTGCGATGCCCGCGAGGACCCGATCCGCGAGCAGCACCACGTCAAGACGCTGCTCAGCCGCGGCGTCGACGGCATCATCGTCACCGGACGGCGCACCGAGGCGCGAGCGCCGCTCAGCGGCCAGGTGCCGGTGCCGGTGGTCTACGTCTACATGAGCTCCGCCGATCCCGGTGACTGCTCGGTCGTAGCCGACCAGGCCGGCGGTGCGCGGCGGGCGATCGAGCATCTGCTGTCTACCGGGCGGCGGCGGATCGCCCACATCACCGGTCCCGAGCATCACCACTCGGCTCGCACCAGGGCGGCCTCCGCCGTACAAACGTTGGCGGAGAACGGGCTCGAGCTCGTCTGCCCACCACTGTTCGGCGAGTGGAGCGAGCAGTGGGGCCGCCAGTCGGTGGGCATCCTGAGCCAGCTGACCGACTGCGACGCCGTGTTCTGTGGCAGCGACCAGGTCGCCAGGGGCGTGTGTGCTGCCATGCAGGGTGCGGGGCGACGGGTGCCCGAGGACGTGGCGATAGTCGGGTTCGACAACTGGGACGTCATGGTCACCGGCAGCCAGCCGATGCTGACCAGCGTCGACCAGGATCTCGAGGGGCTCGGTCGGGCGGCGGCGACCCTGTTGCTCGACTCGATCGACGGCCGGCCGTCTCCGGGCATTCACTCTCGGCCTTGTCGACTGGTTGTCCGCGGGTCGACCGCCGCTGACGCCGCCCATGCTCCGGTCTCCCCTCCTGCTGTCGCCCACGCTGACTGAGACCGGAGCGGACATGATGGCGAGCTCGGTCGGTCCGGTTGCCCTGTCGACTACCTCGGTCGCCCGGCTGCGGCCGTTGGCCCGTCCGCTTGAGCTGCGGGATCGGTTCTGGGGGTCCCGCCAGCAGCTGGTCCGTGCAACCGGTCTGCCTTATGCCCTGGCGCAGCTGGACCGGACCGGCCGGCTCGACAACTTCCGCCGAATCGACGTGCCCGGGTCTGAGTACATCGGGGACTCGTACGCGGACTCCGACGTCTACAAGACGCTCGAGGCAGCCCTCTGGGCGGGAGCCCAGGAGCATCACGCGGACGAGATCACGGACCTGATGGCCGCAGCCCAGGGGGCGGACGGCTACCTGCACACGTGGTTCCAGCGCGCCGACTCCCCGCCGCCCTACTCGAACATGCAGATGGGTCACGAGCTCTACTGCGCCGGTCACCTGATTCAGGCGGCGGTGGCCGGGACGAGAACGGGCCGGGATGACCGGCTCCTCCCGATCGCAACCCGACTGGCTGACCACCTGGTCGCCCGGTTCAGCTCACCCGACCTCGAGCCGGTGTGCGGGCACCCATTGATCGAGTCCGCAATGGTCGAGCTCTACCGGACCACCGGCGAGCACGCCTACCTGGCCCTGGCCAGTCGCATGATCGACCGGCGCGGCTACCAGGTGCTCGGCCCCGGCCTGTACGGCGAGCGCTACTACCAGGACGACGTGCCGGTGCGCGACGCGGAGACACTGCGGGGTCACTGTGTTCGGGCCTTGTATCTGGCAACCGGCGCCTGCGACGTCTACCTCGAGAACGGTGACCCGACGCTGCTTCAGGCGCTGGAACGGCAGTGGTCGGACACGCTGGCCACCAAGACCTACCTGACCGGCGGGGTCGGCTGCCGGCGCAAGGACGAGGCCTTCGGAGCGGCGTACGAGCTGCCGCCGGACCACGCGTTCGCGGAAACCTGCGCGGGCGTCGCGAGCGTGCAATGGAGCTGGCGGATGCTGCTGGCCACCGGCGAGGGCCGCTACGCCGACCTGATCGAGCGGGTGCTCTACAACGTCGTCGCGGCCGGCATGTCCGCTGACGGCACAGCCTGGTCCTACATCAACACGCTGCACCGCAGAGCGGACACTCCGGAGCACGGCGACAAGCAGACCCGGCGCCAGCACTGGTTCCGCTGCCCCTGCTGCCCACCCAACCTCATGCGGCTGGTCGCTTCCTTGGGGCACTACGTCTCGACAACCGACGCGACCGGCCTGCAGCTCCATCAGTACGTTGCCGGCGAGCTCACCACGGTGCTCGCTGGCGGCAACGTGGCCCTGACGATCGACACCGACTATCCCCGTACGGGACGAGTGGCCATCACCGTCGACAGCTGCGGCTCGGAGTCCTGGACACTGTCGCTCCGACAACCGCAATGGGCCGACCTGCCGGCCCTGTCGGTCAACGGACTGCCCGAAATCGCGCGAGCCGGCACCGACGGATACCTGCGGCTGACCAGGCGCTGGCAGCCCGGCGACCGCGTGCTGCTCGACCTGCCCATGCCGGTCCGGGTGACATTGCCCGACCCGAGGCTCGACGGGGTGCGCGGCTGCGTGGCGGTCGAGCGCGGCCCCGTTGTCTACTGCCTCGAGCAAGCCGACCTGCAGGTGGCCATGGACGAGATCGTGCTCGACCCGGCAGCACCGCTGGAGCCGATCGACGACGAGGAGCTGCCGGTGATCAGCGCCTCCGGACGGCAACGGACGACCGGCGGCGACGTCGCGCTGCGCCTCGTCCCCTACTGCTCGTGGGGCAACCGCGACGAGGGCGCTATGCGGGTGTGGCTGCCCCTGTGCTGACCCGGACGGGACCCACATCCACCGCTACTGACGCCGACGCAGATGGTCGGGGTGCCGCGCACCCCTAGCCGTCAGCCGAGCTGCCGGCGGACCTCGGCCGAGACCCGACCACCGTCGGCACGACCGGCGATGACCGGAGTGAGGGTCTTCATCACCAGACCAATGCCGCGCGGCCCCTCAGCGCCGGTCTCGGCAATGGCAGCCCTCACCAGGTCGGCCAGCTCGGCATCGGTGAGCTGGGCCGGCAGGTAGGCATCGAGTACGGCCGCCTCCGCGAGCTCGCGCTCGGCCAGCTCGGTACGACCCGCGCCGGTGAAGGCCTCCGCGGACTCCCGCCGCTTCTTGGCCTCGCGGCTGATCACCGCAATGACGTCAGCATCGCTGAGCTGACGTGGCGTCTTGCCCGCCACCTCCTCGGTCTTGACCGCGGCGACGGTCATGCGCAGGGTACGGGTCACCACGTCGTCGCGGGCCCGCATCGCGGCAATCATGTCGTCGTGCAGCTGCTGAGCGAGAACGGGTGGCGAGGCATCCCCCCGGGCGACGGTCACAACGACATTTCCTCCACGCGGTCGGCAAGAATGATCCGGGCTGCGGCCTCGATCAGGGCCAGGTGCGAGAACGCCTGCGGGAAGTTGCCGAGGTGCCGTGCGGTGTCCACCTCGAACTCCTCGGCGTACAAGCCCAGGGGTGATGCTATCCGCAACAGCCGTTCCATCAGCTCGCGGGCGCGCTGCACCTCGCCCACCACGCTGAGCGCCGACACCAGCCAGAAGGAGCAGATCAGGAAGGTGCCCTCCTTGCCGGACATGCCGTCGTCGGTCTGCTCGGTCCGGTAACGCAGCACGAAACCGTTCTCGGTCAGATCGTCGGCAATGGCCAGAACGCTTGCGTACAAGCGCTTGTCCGTCCCCGGAAGAAAGCCGAAGTGCGCGGCGAGCAGGGTCGAGGCGTCGAGCGCATCGGTGTTGTAGTGCTGTCGCAGGACGCCCTGCGTCGGTCAGCCCGTGGGCCAGGACGTCCGCCTTGATCTCCTCGGCGACCGCACGCCAGCTGGACTCGAGCTCCGGCTCGCCCCAGATGCCGGCGAGCGCAGCGCCGCGGTCCATCGCGACCCAGCACATGATCTTGGAGGAGACATAGTGCTGCGGCTCACCGCGGGCTTCCCAGATGCCCTGGTCGGGATCGGCCCAGACCCGCGCCGCGCCTTCTGCCTGCGCCTTGACCAGCGGCCACAGCCGCTCCGGGAGTCGCTCACTTCGCTTGGTGTGCAAGAGGATTGAGTCGAGTACGGATCCGAAGACGTCGTTCTGGCGTTGATCGTAGGCGCCGTTGCCGAGGCGTACGGGGTGAGCGCCCTGATAGCCGGACAGCTCGTCTCGTGTCGTCTCGGTCAGATCCCTGCGCCCGTCGATGCCGTACATGATCTGCAGGCTGCCGTCGGTGTTGGGCTGCACGTCGGCGACGAACTGCATGAATTCCTCTGCCTCGGAATCGAGCAGCAGATAGTGCAGCGCCTGCAACGTGAAGGTGGTGTCGCGCATCCAGGTGTAGCGGTAGTCCCAGTTGCGCTCCCCGCCGGGTGTCTCCGGGAGCGACGTCGTCGGAGCCGCAACCGTTGCCCCGGTGGGCATGTAGGTCAGCCCCTTGATCGTCAACGCGGAGCGTTCGACGTACTGCCGCAGTCGGTGATCGGGAATGCGTGCGCGCGACAGCCAGCGCCGCCAGTAGTCACTGGTGTAGGTCAACCGGGCGGCGGCATCGGCGTAGTCGGTCGGTCCGTCGAGGGTGGAAGCCCACGACAAGGCGCAGAAGACGGCGTCGCCGGCATTGAGCTCGTGCCGCGCACGCACGGCGTTGCCCTCGGTGCCGAGCTTGAGGTCGGTGTTGAGCCGGATCGTCTGCCCAGCACCGGATGCATCGGCCGAGTGCGCGCCCCGCTCGGCGAGCGTCCAGGTTGCCGGTGTGCGCCCGTAGTCGAACGCGGGCTCACACACCAGCTCGATCTCGACGTGGCCGGCCAGGCAGACAGCGGTACGGATCAGCAGGTGCTCCGCGTCCTCATCAGCAGGCGGCCGGGTGTGCGGCGTAGTCTCGTCCTCTCCGGTCGCCGGACCGAGGATCAGTGCATCACGTACCTCCAGCCAGCCGCTGGCGGTGTGCCAGGTGGTGACCGTGACATTGGTGCCCGGCTCGTAGCGGCGGGAGGTCGGCTGGTTGATGCCGAACGGCCCGAACCGGAAGTAGCCGGCGCCACGGTCGAGCAGGCTGCCGAAGACGCTGGGGCTGTCGAAGCGCGGAACGCACAACCAGTCGACTGACCCGTCCGCGCCCACGAGGGCCCCGGTGTGGCAGTCGGACAGAAAGGCGTACTCAGCAATCGGTGGGAACGGCGATGTACCCATGCTGCTCCTTGCGTTGGCTATCCCAGGCGTTCGAGGATGTGGTCGCCGACCCGCAGCGCGTTGGCCATGGCGGTGAGGGCCGGGTTGACGGCACCGATGCTCGGGAAAAAGCTGGTGTCGACGACGTAGAGGTTGTCCACCTCATGTGCCTTGCAGTTGCTGTCGAGTGCGGACGTCGCAGGATCGAGGCCGAATCGCACGGTGCCGGCCTGGTGCGCGCAACCGGCCACCGGGATGTCGTTCTTCATGTACATGTCCCGCGGGATCAGGTGATGCGGGTTCATGCCCAGGTGGCTGAGGTTCTTCTTGACCCGGCTGTAGAGCTCCTCGACCGCCTTGCGGTTGTTCTGCTTGTACGCGAGCTTGACGTTGCCGTCCTTGGCCAGCGTCACCCGGTTGTCCGGATCGGGCAGGTCCTCGGTCGAGAGCCAGAAGTCGACCGCCCGCTCGGCCACGTCGCCGAGAGCAAAGCTCGGCGCGAGGCCGGCTTCGATCGGCTTCTCGCCGCGGTACATCGGACCCGAGGACTTGCCCACCATCTGCAGGTTGCCCATCGGGAACTCGAAGTCGTCGTCACCGAAGTAGTAGTCGTTGACGCCGAGGGTCTTCTGGAAGCGGGTGTCGTTCTTCTCCAGCGAGATCGCGAGGAATGCCCTGCTGTTGTGGAACACGTAGTTGCGGCCGACCTGGTCCGAGCCGTTGGCCAGGCCGTTCGGGTGCTTGTCGTTGGCGCTGGAGAGCAGCAGCTTTGCCGAGTTGGCGGCGCCAGCCGAGACCACCACGATCGAACCGGTGAACCGCTGCTCGACGCCGTCGACCTCGGCGACGACGGCGCTGATGCTGCCGCCGCTGGCGTCGGTCTCGAGCTTGGTGACCTTGGCGTTGCGCAGCAGGGTCACGTTGCTGCTCGCGAGTGCCGGCCGTACGGCGATCACCTCTGCGTCGGACTTGGCGTGCACGAGACAGGCGAACCCGTCGCAGGTGGCACAGCGGATGCAGGGGCTGATGGACATGTCGTTCTCGAGCAGCATCACGCCGGACGGGGCATGGAACGGGTGCAGCCCGACCTTCTTCATGTCGTCGAAGAGCTGCTGGATGCGCGGCTCGTGCGAGACCGGCGGGAAGGGGTAGGGACCCGTCGACGGCGGCTCGGTCGGGTCCTCCCCCCGAAGGCCGTGCACCTGGTAGAGCTGCTCGGCCTGGGTGTAGTAGGGCTCGAGCACGTCATAGCTGATCGGCCACGCCGGCGAGATGCCGTCCTCGTGCTTGAGCTCGCCAAAGTCCTTCTCCCGCAGGCGATACAGCGCCGCGCCGTAGAACTTCGTCGCCCCGCCCACGAAGTAGTGGATCTGCGGCTGGAAGGAGTTGCCGCTCTCGTCGTACCAGGTGTCCTTGGAGATGTAGCGGTTCTTGACGAACACCTCCTCGGCGTCCCAGTTCTGCACCTCGCGCGGCAGCCAGTCACCTCGTTCGAGGATCAGGACCTTCTTCCCCGACGGGGCGAGGCGGTGCGCCAGCGTGCCACCGCCGGCGCCGGAGCCAATGACAATGACGTCGTAGCTTTCGGACATCCCGATCTCCCAGCGTTGGTGCGGGCGAAGTTTGGTCAGAGGCCAGGGCTGCTGTGCATGAGGCCGCCGTCAGCGAACACGGTCGTGGAGTTGAGGTAGCCCGCGCCGTCGCCGGACAGGAACACGACGACCGAGGCAATCTCCTCGGGCTGCGCCATCCGCCCGAGCGGAATCGCAGTGTCGAGTCGGGCCATCGCGGCGGGGTCGTTCATCGTGGCCGTGTTGATCGGCGTTGCCACAGCACCCGGCCCCACCCCGGTGACGCAGATGCCGTGCGGGCCGAGCTCCTGGCCGGCGTTGCGGGTCAGCATCCGCATGCCGCCCTTGGAAAGGCAGTAGGGGCTGTTGCCCGGCATCGGCCAGTCCTCGTGCACCGACGTCATGTTGATGATGCGACCGCCACCGCCCTGAGCGATCATCTGCTTGGCCGCGATCTGCGTACCGAAGAACGCGCTCTTGAGGTTGATGTCCATGACCTTGTCGTACTGCGCCTCAGTGGTCTCCAGGGTGCTCGTACGGGTCTCGATGCCGGCGTTGTTCACCAAGATGTCGAGCCGGCCGTAGGTGCTGACCGCGGTGTCGACGAGCCGCTGGAGGTCCTCGATCTTGCTGACATCGGCCTCGACACCCACCGACTGCTCGCCGAGAGCCGCGATCTGCTTGTGCAGCTCCTCGGTCGCCTCCGGGTTGAAGACGTAGTCGATGACGACCTTGGCGCCTTCGGCGGCGAGGGCCAGAACGACGGCCTTCCCGATGCCGGTGTTGCCGCCGGTGACGATGGCCACCTTGCCATCCAGGCTCATGAGAATCTCCCTCGTCGACAGTTCGGCAGCGCCCCCAAGGGAACCGTAGCCCTCTGCGCGGGGCGGAAACAAGGTGGGGCCGACGAAGATCGACTGGGCCCGCACGTGCAACCTGGTGTACATCTGGTGGTCAGGAACCCTCGGACCAGGGAGCGCCCATGGCTCGACTCGGCGCCAACGGGGTGGTCAACGCCGCGGCCCTGGTGCAGGGCGTCACCCTGGTCACGGTGCCGGCTGCCAGCTCGATCCTGACCAGCCCGTCCGACTACGGTCTATCGAGCAGCCAGTACGGAAACGTGTTCTTGCCGCAGGTAGTCGCCGCAATTGCCGCCTCGCTGCTCGGGTCCCGTCTGGCCAAGGCCACGACGCCGAAGCGGGTCCTCCTGTACGGCCTGGCGGCCAACCTCACGTCGATGATCCTGCTGCTGCTGAGCTGGCCGGTGCACAGCAACACCGGCCTCGCGTACGCGCTTCTGCTGCTCAGCACGACCGGCCTGGGTCTCGGCTTCGGGCTCACGGTGCCGACGCTGAACACGATGACGGCCGCCTTCCATCCCGGGGCGGTGGACAAGGCCGTCCTCAGCCTGAATGCCTTGCTGGGACTGGGAACGGCACTCGCGCCGGTGTTCGTAGCTGTGTTCGACGGGCTGGGGTTCTGGTGGGGGTTGCCAATGCTGTCGGCGGTCCTGCTCGCCCTGCTGCTGGTCGCTTGCGTACGCCAGGACCTGACCGTGGAGACGCCCGCGGCCCCGCAGCGTGCACCCGGTGCGGCCAAGCCCGGCATCCCGGCGAGGTTCTGGCTCTTCGCCGCCTTTGCCGTCCTCTACGGCATCTGCGAGACGATGAACGGCAACTGGTCGCAGCTCTACATGACCGGCCAGCTCGGGGCCTCGACCGCGCTCGCTTCCGTTGCCCTGGCTGGCTTCTGGGCGATGGTGACCGTGGGCCGGCTGCTGCTCGCAGCCGTCGGCAAGTGGGTGCCGACGAGGGTGGCCTACCACGCCCTGCCGTTCGTCCTGGTCGGCACCTTTACTGCGCTCGCCCTGCTGCCGCACGGGCACGGATGGGCCGGCGTGGCCGTCTTCTGCGTCGCCGGCCTCGGCTGCTCGGCCCTGCTGCCACTGACGATCAGCCTCGGCCAGGAGGCCTTTCCCGCGGTCTCGGCAGCCGTCGCCGGCGGCATCATCGCGTTCTACCAGATGGGGTACGGCGTCGCGGCGTTCGGCGTCGGTCCCCTGATCTCCGGCGGGCACACCCTGTCCGGCATCTACGGCCTCACCGCGATCGTGGCCGGACTCGCAGGGGTGCTGTCCTTCGTCCTGGCCCACGGCAGGCCCTCGCCGAAGCGGGTGCACCCACGCCCGGCCAGCCACCCGGCACCGGTGGGCTGACCCCGGTCGGAGCACGCTCACCCTCGGGGGGTGAATCTGCCGGGACAACCCATGTTGTTCACTGACAGGACAACGACAGTTCACCGAGCCGCGCTTTGATCACTGGCGAGGCGGCCTGCCGTTGACCGGGGGCCCGCCGAGTCGGGTCGTTGAAGCTATGCCAGGAGGTTTCGATGACTGTTCACAAGGACTCCGCGGGTGCTGGGTCAACGGCAGGTGCGGCCTCACCAGACGCCGAGCGCCGCCGCCTCGCCGAGGCCGACAGCGGCGAGGACTCGTGGCGAGCGTGGGGTCCGTACGTCTCCGAGCGCGCCTGGGGCACGGTCCGCGAGGACTACAGCGCCGACGGCTCAGCCTGGGACTTCTTTCCGCACGACCACGCTCGTTCGCGGGTCTACCGCTGGAACGAGGACGGCATGGCCGGCTTCTGCGACGAGTCGCAGACCTTCGTGCTGTCGCTGGGGCTGTGGAACGGCAAGGACCCGATCCTCAAGGAGCGGATGTTCGGGCTGTCCGGGCCACAGGGCAACCACGGCGAGGACGTCAAGGAGTACTGGTGGTACCTCGACGGCACCCCGACGCATTCCTGGCAGACCTGGCGCTACCACTACCCGCAGGACGAGTTCCCGTACGCGGACCTGATCGAGACCAACGGCAAACGCTCGCGGACCGAGCCGGAGTACGAGCTGGTCGACACCGGCATCTTCGACGAGAGCCGCTACTGGGTGGTCACTGTGGACTACGCCAAGTCCGGCCCGCACGACGTGCTGATGCGGATCACGGTGGAGAACGCCGGGCCGGACGAGGCGACGCTGCATGTTCTGCCGACGCTGTGGTACCGCAACACCTGGTCGTGGGGCTACCCGGGGCAGACCCGGCCACAGCTCACGTCGATGGGCAACCGGGTGGTGGGGGCTCACCCGCGATCCGGCAGCATCGCGCTGGTCGGCGAGGGAATGCCGCGGATGCTGTTCTGCGACAACGAGACCAACACAGAACGACTCTTCAACCAGCCCAACGAGTTTCCGTACCCGAAGGACGGCATCAACGACCACGTCATCCACGGTGCTGACACGGTCAACCCGGCACAGACAGGCACCAAGGCGGCGCTCGACTACCCGCTGACCGTGCCGGCCGGTGAGAGCCGAACGATCCGGGTGCGCCTCGTCGGCGCCGACAACGCCGAGACCCAGCCTCTCGACGTGGCCGGCGGTTTCGACGCGACGATCGCGACCCGCAAGGCCGAGGCCGACGCGTTCTACGCCGCGCTGACGCCAGCCAGCTGCGACGCAGCCGAGGCCGAGGTGCTCCGCCAGGCGTACGCGGGACTGCTGTGGTCCAAGCAGTTCTTCCACTACGACGTCAACCGTTGGCTCAACGGCGATCCGGGTCAGCCGACGCCACCGCCAGGCCGTGGCAAGATCCGCAACGGCGACTGGCTGCACCTCGTCAACCACGAGGTCCTGCTCATGCCGGACCCGTGGGAATACCCGTGGTACGCCGCCTGGGATCTCGCGTTCCACTGCGTCACCCTGGCCCACATCGACCCGGAGTTCGCCAAGAGCCAGCTGATCCTGCTGCTGCGCGAGTGGTACACCCACCCCAACGGACAGATCCCGGCGTACGAGTGGAACTTCTCCGACGTCAACCCGCCGGTGCACGCATGGGCTGCACTGCGGGTGTTCGACCTCGACGGCGGCACCGACTTCGCCTTCCTGACCAGGATCTTCCACAAGCTGCTGATCAACTTCACCTGGTGGACCAACAACAAGGAGCGCGGCGGCAACAACCTGTTCCAGGGCGGTTTCATGGGGCTGGACAACATCGCGCCGATCGACCGCTCGGCCATCCCGCCGGAGACCGGTTACCTCGAGCAAGCCGACTCCACGGCCTGGATGGCGAAGTATGCGCTCGACCTGCTGGAGATGGCGCTGCGGCTTGCCATGCAGGACCATGCGTTCGAGGACGTCGCGACCAAGTTCTTCGAGCACTTTCTCTCGATCGCCCACGCCGCAGGCAGCTCCGGTCTCTGGGACGAGCAGGACGGCTACTTCTACGACGTGCTGCACCTGAATGACGGACGCGACATCCCGATCAAGGTGCGCTCGCTCGTCGGCTTGATCCCGGTCACGGCTGCCCGCGAGTCACATGCCAACATCCTGTCCAGCTTGCCGGAGTTCGCCGAGCGCGCCGCGTGGTACCTCCACAGTCATCCCGAGCTGGCCGTCTCCGTGCTGGAGCGCGAAACTCCGGACGGCGGAGTTCACCGGCTGATGACGGTGGTGTCCCGCGACCGGCTCGAGAAGATCTTCAACTCCATGTTCGACGAGGGCGGACTGCTGTCCCGCCACGGCATTCGGTCCATCTCGGCCTACCACCGCGAGCACCCGGTCAACATCGTCACCAACGGGGTCACGGCCAGCGCGGACTACGAGCCGGCCGAGTCGACGACGGCATTGTTCGGCGGCAACTCCAACTGGCGCGGTCCGATCTGGTTCCCGTTGAACGCACTGCTGATCGAGGCGTTGCGCGGATATTCGCACTTCGGCGAGGAAGTGCTCATCGAATACCCCGCGAACTCCGGCGAAAAGGCCGCCCTGAGTCAGATTGCCGACGACCTGGTCAAGCGGCTGCTGTCGATCTTCGTCCCCGACCGGGACGGGCGGCGTCCCGTACACGGGGCGAACGACATCCTGGCCACCGACCCGCGATGGAAGGACAACATCCCGTTCCACGAGTACTTCCACGGCGACACCGGCCAGGGGCTCGGCGCGATGCACCAGACCGGTTGGACCGCTCTGATCGCGCATCTGATCCTCGACGCCGACCGCGACGCCGGCTGAGGGCGGCGGCTCAGATGTCGACGGGGGTGAGCTGTCCGGTGTCGACGTCGAGGATCAGCCCGTACACCGAGTCGCGGTGGGGCAGGTAGGGCGACGTCCGCACCCGGGTCACCGAGCTGCGCAGGTCGACCTCGAGGTCGGTGAAGGCTTCGAGGGACCACGGCGGCTTCATGCCGGTCTCGTCCTGCATCTGGCGGCGGAAGTCGTCCTCGTCCACCCCGAGCAGACCGCAGCGGGTGTGATGGATCAGGATGACGTGCCGGGTGCCCAGGGCGCGCTGGCTCAGGGTGAGCGAGCGGATGGTGTCATCGGTCACCACCCCGCCGGCATTGCGGATGATGTGCGCGTCACCGAGCTCGAGCCCCAGGGCGGCGAAGGCGTCGATCCGGCTGTCCATGCAGGTCACGACGGCGATGTGCTCTGCCGGTTGGGTGGCCAGATCGCGCCAGCCATGACCACTGACGTAGGCGGCGTTGGCCTTGAGCATGCGCTGTACGGGGTTCACGCTTGCCGACCCTAGCGTGAGCCCGCCGACCCCGCGGTAGTGGCCCTTCACCCGTACGCAGCAATCGTGCACACGACAGGCGATCTTGCAGGTACGATCTCGCGGAATCGTCGCCCGCCGACCCCCGTCGGGGCTCCGGGTGTGCGCGTACAAGGGGGAGTACCCATGGCGTCGCGACTCATGGCCCGGATCGCGGCGGTGGCTGGCGCGTTGGTCGTTGCCGGAGTGGTCGCGCCGGTGGTGCCGGCCGCCGCGGTCACCGGCCCGACGGTGCAGATCGTCTCCCCGGCGGTCGGCGGGTCGGTGCACGGCAAGACCACGGTCACGGTCACCGGCACGGTTGACCCGACGCAGGCCGACAGCCCCGACTGGATCCACCTCTACCTCGACGGCGACCTGCTCGCCGCGGGCGTGTGCGCCACCGACGACACCGACCCGGACCCCGGCGTCTGCACCGTTGCTCTGCCGTGGGACTCCTCCGGACTGAACGGAAGCCACACCCTGCGGGCGACCTTCAACACCACCGGCAACCACTGGGTGACGACCGACGTGCAAGCGGTCATCGGGGCCAACCCGAGGCCGACCGTGACCATCGTGTCGCCGGCCGGCGGCACGATCGTACGGGGCAAGGTCCTGGTCAAGGTGACGGCGACGGACGGACCCCGACCAGACCGGCAGGCCCGGATTCATCGGGGCCAACTTCGTCGGCGGCGCCTGGGCCGAGTGGGGTAACTGCTCCACCCACCAGGACCTCGATCCCGACCCGAACGTGTGCACGATAACCGTGCTCGTCGACTCGGTCGGCCACGCAGGCGCGTGGAGCCTTCATGCCTAGCTCAGGACCACCAACGAGGTTATCGTCAACAGCGCCCCCGTCGTGCTCGTCGTGCACACCGGCACCAGGACCTACCTGCTGCGGCCGAGCCCCGTGACCAGCGGGAAGCCGTTCACGATCACGGGCGTGGTCTACCCGCAGGCCGGGCACCCGTCAGCGGTGGCGGGCATGAAGGTGCGGGTCACCTACCGACCGCTCGGTGGTTCCGCCCGAACGGTCGCCACCACCGTCAATGCGAAGGGCCGCTACGCCGCGAAGTTCGTCGGGGGCGACGGTGGCAGAGTCACGGCCACGCTGACCGCCACCCCGGTGTTCGGGTCGAGCGAGACCAGCATCGGCATCCTGTCGACGGCCCGGATCGTCTGCACGATGGGCGCAACCGTTCGGCACGGCGTCGCCGACCAGGGTAAGTGCACGATCGCTCACCTGCCCGCGGGGACGAAGGCCGCCCTCCAGTCCAAGACTGGTGGCTGGCACGACCTCATCACCGGCAGCTCACCTGCAGGAGGGGTGCTTGGCTTCGCCGTCTATTGGCCCCATCCCGGCACCTTCTACCTGCGGATGGTGATTGCCAAGAACAGCGTGTTCGTGCAGACCTTCGGGCCGCCGATCAAGATCGTGGTCACCTGATTCGTTGCCGTCGGCTGGCCAGAATTCCGATGACCACCATCGCGATAATGGCCAGCAGCATCAGCACCCACGCAGCAGCGGCAAGGTTCCCCGGGGACGAGGCCACCTTCGCATAGCCGGGGTGGTAGTCCCCGACGGTGACCGAGGCGACGGCTATCCCGTCCGCCACCACGAGCACCAGTGCGACCATCCCGCCCAGCCGGCGGAACCGCTGGGTCAGCGATCCGCGAAGCGCCCACCAGCTGAAGGTCAGCGCACACAGGCACAGGACGGCGACCTGCCACTGCTGCGGACGAAGCTGAACGCTGTCCGAGTAGCGGGGAGCGGTGGCCCAGACGTTGGGGAGCAGCAGCACCTGCAACCACGCGGCCAACGCCGCGACAGCCGCGCAGATCGTGAGCCGTGCCCACACTGGGTCGGCGATGCGCGCCTCCTCGGACAAGGGGTCCGCAATCTGCCGGGGACGCACGGCGGGCTCGTCGGTACGGCTCTTGGTCTTCGGCGCTCGACGAGTGCGCCCCGCCTCGGTCTCGGCCATGACGCTCCCATCGAACGTGAGCCTGGCCTCCCCGGCGGGGCTGGTCACGTCCACCGTTCCCGTACACGGCCCGGGCTGGTCCGGCTCGAGCCAGAGCGTGATCGTCCGCCCGTCGATCGATGAATGCAGAACGGGACTCGAGGACGTGACCGTCGCCGCCTCGACCAGCGGCGGCCCGAGCAGGTCGCAGTCCAGCGAATGACTGGTGGCACCTCGGACCACCTCACCGAAGGCCAGCTCGTACGCGGACAGCCGCAGCTTGGTCGCTTCCAACACCTCCGCGGCGGCAGCCGAGACGGTCCGGCTGTCGTCCTCGGCCAGTCCGGCCAGCGCCCTGCGCGCGGCCGCCGCGAGCGGCAGCTCGTCCCCGCCGGCCAACCGGGCCAGATCGTCGACCGCGCCTCGGCGGACGCCGGGATTGTGGTGCTCGATGAGCTCGTGCAGGTGGGTCGGCAGGTTGGTGGAGCGCACGGTCCGGCGGGGGCTGCGGGCGATGACGACGTTGCCCTGCATGCCGTACTCCCACTTGCTCGGAGTCTGGCCGGGCGATACCTCCCGCACGGCCTCGTACAGGAAGTCGTAGAGCTCGCCCAGGGAGACCAGCCCGTCCTCGTCCCGGTCGGCGGCGCCGGTGCGAATGCCCTCGACGAGCGCGCTGGTGAAGACCGACGGCTTGGGCTCGGCATCGCTGGTCAGGACGGCACCTTCGAACGCGTACTCCATCGCGGTGGAGGCCGTGATCACCGCGCGCCCGCGACCGCCGTCGACCTTGCCGCTGAACCGCTCGCTCACGTCGATCGTCGGGTTGCCGCGCGGGACGACACCGCGCTCGAACGCGCCGCCGTAGCAACAGTCGAGCAGCAGCACGATCCGCCGGCCGCGGCTGCGACTCATCAGCCGGTGCACGAGGGCGGTGTCCACGGCGGTCGACGCAAGCCGGTTCGGCACGGTGTTGCGCGCCGCGAGGTAGAGCTCGCCGGAGTCGTCCTTGAGCCCGTGGCAGGAGAAGTGGATCAGCGCGAGGTCGTCCGGCTTGCGTTCGGAGAGGAACTCCTCGATCCGTCCGCTCACGTCGGCCGCAGTCTCGTTCTTGGACGTTTGTACGGTGAACCCGCCCAGCGCAGGGTCACCGAGGACGCCGGCCAAGGCCTCGGCGTCGGCCATCGGTGCTGACAGCTTGCTCAGGCTGGGGTTGTCGTAGTTGTCGACGGCGACGATCAGCGCCACTCGCTCGCCGGCGACGGTGGTCATCGGGAGTCCTCGAGAAAGGCCTGCACGGCGGCGTTCACGTCAGCCTTCGAGGCGCCGTCGAGGGTCAACGTGCGGTCCCCGAGCGTGACCTCGACGCGGCGGGCGGAGCTGCGTTGGATCCAGGCGACCACCACCTGGGCGAGGCCGCCGAGGAACGCAGCGGAGGTCGCGCCGGACACGACGAGCGTGGTCAGGGACGTGGAATCGACAGCCCGAGCGCCCGGTGGTGCTGCCTCGCTCGCCGGGGCGCGTTGGACGGAGTCGACGTCGAGCTGGAGCAGCTGGTCACGCATTGACCGAACCTCGCGGTCCATCGCGAGATCGTCCAAGCCGACCTCGTCCAGCGTGACCACAACTTGCTCGTTCACGGACGCCCCGATCGTCCCAGCGCCGGCTACTCCGCTGCCGACCCTGTGCTGCGGATGCTACGCGTACGCAGATGCACATGAAAGGGCCCTAAAGGGGACAGGGCGCCGGACGAGCAGGCTTCCGGTCGGTTGCCGCGCAACTCCGCGGAAGCCTGGACTCAACCTGGTGGTGGACTACCCGAGCCGGTCCATCCTTCGGCGGGGTTGCGCCCTAACAGGGTCACGCGCCCGGGACGGGCGGTTGTTCCGACCCGGTAGCATGGTCAGGCGCCGCTTCGGCAGCGCATGCGCCCGTAGCTCAACGGATAGAGCATCTGACTACGGATCAGAAGGTTGTGAGTTCGAATCTCGCCGGGCGCACCCCGTTACCTGCAGGAACGCCCCCGGCGAGCTTTCCGGGTCCGGCCGGGCGTTCACCGCTCGCATCCACGACCACTGACAGCTAGTCGCTGGCGCGGGCTAGGCGTTGACCGGCAACCGCTGGCTTCGTCGCCGCCGGGGTTGGCAGGTCGGACAGGTCGATCTTCTCGACCGGGTCGATCTTCGGCGGATTTGGGTCAGGTCGTACGTCGAGGGCGAGCTGTGGTCCTCGTTGCGGGCGCACGGTGTCGCCCGGCCGAGGTGTCGTACACGTGACCGGTGCGGAGTCGGTCCGTCGTGCTTGCGCGAGTTGCAGATGTAGGCTATCCACTCGTCGTGCTCGAGCACGTCTCCAACAGCGTCGGGTCTTTTTTTTTTTTTTTTTTTTTTTTTTTTTTTTTTTTTTTTTTTTTTTTTTTTTTTTTTTTTTTTTTTTTTTTTTTTTTTTTTTTTTTTTTTTTTTTTTTTTTTTTTTTTTTTTTTTTTTTTTTTTTTTTTTTTTTTTTTTTTTTTTTTTTTTTTTTTTTTTTTTTTTTTTTTTTTTTTTTTTTTTTTTTTTTTTTTTTTTTTTTTTTTTTTTTTTTTTTTTTTTTTTTTTTTTTTTTTTTTTTTTTTTTTTTTTTTTTTTTTTTTTTTTTTTTTTTTTTTTTTTTTTTTTTTTTTTTTTTTTTTTTTTTTTTTTTTTTTTTTTTTTTTTTTTTTTTTTTTTTTTTTTTTTTTTTTTTTTTTTTTTTTTTTTTTTTTTTTTTTTTTTTTTTTTTTTTTTTTTTTTTTTTTTTTTTTTTTTTTTTTTTTTTTTTTTTTTTTTTTTTTTTTTTTTTTTTTTTTTTTTTTTTTTTTTTTTTTTTTTTTTTTTTTTTTTTTTTTTTTTTTTTTTTTTTTTTTTTTTTTTTTTTTTTTTTTTTTTTTTTTTTTTTTTTTTTTTTTTTTTTTTTTTTTTTTTTTTTTTAAAAAAAAGGAGGTCCTGGAACGACGGGGTCGTGATGTCAAAGTTGGCGGTGTTGACGAGGATCACGATCCAGCCGACCGCGATCAGCACAGTGGCAATGACGACGGGCATACGGTTGCGCAGCCGGCGCCGCGGTTCGTCTGCACCCGACCGCGAGCGACGCACCGAAGAACTCCTCGACCCGGCGGCCGTACTTGGCGTCGACGTCGGAAACGGTCTGCATCGACGGGTCGAGCCGGAAGATGGAGTGCAGCCAACGATCGATCAGCGTGGTCAGCTTTTCCCGGTCGAACTGGAAAAACATCAACGCTGGCAACACCGACATCACAATGAGCAGCACGAGCTGCAGGCAGCGGGCCACCAAGATGTACTGCATGGCGCGAGCCGCCGAGGAGCTCCCAATGGTCCCACTGGCGGAGCGTGATGACAGTGTGAACCTCGGTGCCGTAGTAGATCGCGAGCGCCGGAGCACCGATCGCGACGACGATCAGCAGTACGCCGACCAGACCCTGAACCACGCTGATTGCGAGGTCACGGAGCAGGTCCCACCAGTCACCCCTGGCGCGTGACGGCTCCATCTCGGTGCGGAGCATGTTGTCGTCCTCGCGCGGCTCGACCCGCCGGGCGGCGACGAGTACCAGACCGAGCCAGACGAACAGCCACAGCACTCCGGCGACGACCGCCCATGCTCCGAGCCCGAGCGCGCCGCCGACCACACCAGCGATGGACCGGCGAACGCGATGCCTGCCAGCCACGCCATGGTGAGCATGCGGGTGCCGCGTACGGGCTCGGCCTCCCAGTCGACCGCGTGGTCGAGCTGCGCGAAGCTCGCCGCATCGCTGAACAGCTTGACCGGATGGCCGCCGATCGAGCGCCGTTGCAGTGGCGAGAGTCGCAGCACCAACATGGCGCCGTTCTTGCGGGCCGGCCCGAGCAGCACCAGCTCGTGTGGCGTCTGGTTGCGGATCAGGTAGTTGTTCCTCCGCGTCCGGCGTTCGACCGGTACCGGGACGTCGTGTGTCCGTTCCATCTGCCCACCCCGCCTGCGTACGCAGTTCCCCAAAGCCAGCATGCACCGAAAGTGAGGCGAGCATAAGACACGAATGTGTGACAAATCGGCCACGGTTGGTGACTGCCTAACGGAGCAGTCGGCTGTCGGCATCAGAAGGCGGGAGTGCTGAGACGTGGTAGGCTGGCCGTCTCCGGCCGAACGGTATCGGCCGATGACTCGGCGCGTCGTCGCCCTCGGTGATGTCGGCGCCGGCGCCGTCCTGCACGCCGGCGACGAGGCGATGCTTGCCACCGCGTTCTCCGAGGTCGGTCAGCGCTTGGACGTCGAGTGGACCGTGATCTCGAAGGATCCGCACGAGACGGCTCAGCGGTACGGGGTCAGCAGCGTCGCGGGACTCGGATTCGATGCCTGCCCGAACGAGACGGCCCGCGCGGAGCGACTGCAGCGCCTGATCGCGGCGACCAGCGACGATGCGGCACTGTCGGCCGACGATCCCTCCCGCCCCGCGCTGCGGGCCATCGCCGCCGCCGACGCCGTACTCATTGCCGGCGGTGGCAACCTGTCCGCCGACTGGCCGACTCAGGTCTACGAGCGCGCGGCCATCTCCGCGATCGCAGCAGCCCTCGCCGTACCCGTCGTCGCCAGCGGCCAGGGCCTCGGCCCGCGGTTCACCGAGCGGATGGGACAGCTCGCATCGAGCGCGCTCACCGGCGCCCGGTTCGTCGGCGTGCGGGACGCCGGATCAGCGGTCGCTCGCCGAGCGGCTGGGCGTGCTGCACGACCGGATCTGGTGCGCGCCTGACGACGCCGCCTTCCTTGCCGACCAGCCGGTCGAGCTGAGCACGTACGACCTGAGTCCCGGCCGGTTCGTGGCCGCGACGTTCAGCGACTACGGCGGATTCGCTGCGACGCAGGAGTGGATCTCGGTGCTTGCCGGCCTGCTCGTCGAGGTGGTCACGCTGACCGGCCTCGACGTGGTGCTGCTGCCGCACCTGTCCTCGACCGTCGGTGTCGAGCACGACGAGGCGTTCCACCAGCGACTGGTCGACGCCGCCGCATCGTCCCGCGTACGGGCGCTCGGCGTGCTGCAACCTGACCGGCTCGCCTGGCTCACCGGGCAGGCGGCGATGGTCGTGTCGAGTCGCTACCACCCGGTGGTGTTCGCGCTGCACCGTGGCGTACCCGCGATCGGCCTGTGTGTCGACGATTACACCGAGCACAAGATCCGCGGGGTGATGGAGCCGATGGGGGTCGGCGAGTGGGCGTTGTCCGCAGCCGCCGCGCCCGACGTCCTGGCCGAGGCGATCGCCGAGTGCTGGCAGGAGCTGGCCAAGATCGAGACCGACCTCCGCGCCCGGGTCGACCAGCAGCGGGAGATCAAGTCGCGCTACTGGGACGCGGTCGCGGATGCCTTGAACGACAAGCAGCTGCCATCGACGCTGCCGGCTCAGCCGTCGGTGCACCCGGTCGCGCTGGGCGGCTGGCGGGCCCGTAACGTGGACGCGCTCGCGATGGTCCGCCGGTTCAGCGGCTACGGCGCGGACTTGCGGGAACAGCTCCTCGAGGCCAACGAGGCGGCTGACGCAGCAGGCAGCGAGCTTGCGGCGGTACAACGAACGAAGATCATGCGGTGGACCAGGCGGGCCCGCGCGACGTACAGCGCCATCAGACGAAGGGACAGCCAGTGATCGGTCGCAAGCGCAGTCGTACGGTGCCCGTGGACATCTCGGCGCAGCAGTGGCAGGACTACGCGGACAACGGGTTCCTGCACCTCGGCGAGATCCTCAACGCTGACGAGCTGAAAGCGCTGCGCACCCGCGCCGACGACCTGGCCCTCGGCAAGGTCGTCAATCCCGACGTGCAGTTCCAGCTCGACACCGGCGGTCGTTACTCCGACCTGCCCGAGGCGGTCGACAAGCTGAGCAAAGGCACGCTGCTCTACCGCAAGATCCAGGGTCTCGAGACCGACGACCTGTTCGGCGAGGTGCTGCGGCGGCCCATCTTCGCCGACATCGCCGGGCACCACTACGGCCCGCACGCGCCGGTCTCGCTGTTTCGCGCGATGGTGATGAACAAGCCGGCCGGCCAGGGCACCGTGCTGCCGTGGCACCAGGACGGCGGCGACGTCTGGGCCCTCGACCGCGACCCGCTGGTGACGATCTGGATCGCGCTCGACCCGGCGACCGCCGCGAACGGGTGCATCGAGGTGATCCCCGGCAGTCAGCGGCTCGGCCTGCTCACCCAGGACGGCAGCACCGTACGGGACGAGGACGCCGCGAAGCACTGCCGGCCGGAGCAGGTCCATCAGCTTGAAGTGCCTGCTGGCCATGGGGTTTTGATGCACAACTGGCTGATCCACCGGTCCGGCGTCAACCCGACTTCCAAGCCGCGGCGGGCATTCACCTCGTGCTACATGGACGGCCGCACCCGCAGCACCCTCACCGGCAACCACTTCCCCATGGTGTTCGGCAAAGTAACCTCGCCGTCCCCGTGGCTCGACCTGCTGCAAGCCGAACGCGAGCACTATCGCGAAGCGGCAGCCAGTGCTGAGGAGTACGCGCTGAGCCTCAAGGCCGAGAACGATCGGCTCAACGCCGAGCTGGCCGCCACGACCAATTACGTGCGCGGGGTCGAGACGGCGCTGTCGCTCATTCGTACCGAGCCGGCAAACAGGTAAAGCCACGACGGGAGGCCCGGACTGATGTCCGGACCTCCCGTCGTGCGCTCGTCATTGCTCAGTGCAGCGAGAACTGCCCGTGCAGCGACGCGTCAGGAGCTGTCGCCGACCCAGACGTCGAAGGCGCCGGGGTGTACGAGGAACGTGGCGTTGTTGTCGTAGTAGCCAAGGTTCTTGGCGTTCAACGTAAACGTCACCGTCTTGGTCTGACCGGGCGCGAGACTGACCCGGTGGAATCCCTCGAGCTGCCGCATCGGCTGCAGGATCGTGGCATTCCGGTTGTGGATATAGAGCTGTGCCACGTCGACGCCGGCCTTGGTGCCGGTATTGGTGATGTTCGCCCGCACCGTCACCTTGCCCTTTGCCGAGATGCTCTTCGCGGAGAAGCTCAGCTTCGAGAACGCAAAGTTGGTGTACGAGAGTCCGTAGCCGAACGGGTAGAGCGGGGTGTTGGCGATGTCGAGGTACTTCGACGTGTACTTGTTGGCCGGATCGGCGGGCCGGCCGGTGGCCAGCTCGTTGTAGTAGATCGGGATCTGGCCGACGCTGCGCGGGAAGGTGACCGGCAGCTTTCCGCTCGGGTTGACCTTGCCGAAGAGTACATCGGCGACGGCGTTGCCGCCCTCACTGCCGGGCTGCCAGGCCTCGAGGAGACCGGGTGCGTTGTCCGCCAGCCAGTTGACCGTGAGCGGACGGCCATTCATCAGCACGACCACGTACGGCTTGCCGGTTGCTGCCACAGCCTCGATCAGCGCCTGCTGCTTGCCCGGCAGGTCGATGCTCGACCGCGAGGACGCCTCACCGGAGTAGGACGCCGGCTCACCGACGACCAGCACGGTCACGGCCGCCGCGTTCGCGGCTGACACCGCTGCTGCGAAGCCAGTATCCGTGGTGCACAAGGCATCGCAGCCCTGGGCGTAGGTGACGGTCGCGGCAGGGACCGCGTTCTTGATGCCCTGCAGCACCGTTGTCGTGTGCGCCTCGGCCACTGCGTTCTGGCCGATCGGCACGTTGCCGCCGAGCTGGTCGGTGGCGTTGTCCGCCAGCGGTCCGACGACGGCGATCGAGCCCGTCGACGGGGCCAGCGGCAGCGCGTGGTTCTGGTTGCGCAGCAAGACGATGGACTCGTCAGCCGTTGCCCTGGCTGCGGCCAGGTTGGCCGGGGTCAGCTCCTGGGTCGCCACCCGGGTGGTGTCGGCGAAGGGGTGGGCGAACATGCCGGCGAGGTACTTCAGCCGCAGCACGTGCCGGACATCCGCGTTGACCTTGGCGATGCTCAGCTTGCCCGCCTTGACCAGCCCCGGCCCGAAGTTGGTGTAGGTGGAGTTGATGCTCGGCACCTGGACGCCCATCTCGATGGTCACGCCGGCGGTGATCGCCAGCCGCGCTGCGTCACGCTCGTTGCTGGCGTAGCCGAACGCGACCAGCTCCTGCACGGCCTGGTAGTCGCTGACCACCGTGCCGTTGAAGTCCCACATGCTGCGCAGGATCTTCGTCAGCAGGTACGGGTCCGCACTGGCCGGCACGCCGTTGAGCGAGTTGAACGCGCTCATGACCGTGGCCGCGCCCGCATCGACCGCTGCCTTGTACGGGGGAAGGTAGTCGTTGAACAGGCGCTGGGTGGACATGTCCACGCCGTTGTACTCACGCCCGGCCTCGACGGCCCCGTACGCCTCCGAAGTGCTTGACCGTCGCCGCCAGCTTGGTCGGCGCACCGAAGTTCGTGCCCTGGTAACCGCGGATCTTGGCCCTGGCCACTGCCGAGCCGAGGTAGGGGTCCTCGCCCGCGCCTTCGATGACGCGCCCCCAGCGCGGGTCACGGGAGATGTCGACCATCGGGTTGAAGGTCCACTTGATGCCGTCGGCGGTGGCCTCCTTGGCGGAGATGGACTCGTCACGGCTGATCGCGGTCGGGTCCCAGCTGCTCGCCTCCATCAGCGGCTGCGGGAAGATCGTCCGATAGCCGTGGATCACGTCGAGCGAGAAGATCAGCGGGATGTGCAGCCGGGAGGCCATCGCGGCGTGCTGGGCCTGGTTGATGTTGTTGACGCCGACCAGGTTGAGCACCGAGCCGATGGTGCCGTTGCGAGCGCCCTTGAGCAGCAAGGGCCCCGGCGCGCCGTTGGCACCGTCCGGGCCGGCCATCTCCAGCTGGCCGAACTTCTCGGCCAGCGTCATCTTGGCCAGCAGTGCGTTGACCTTCTGGTCGATCGTCTTGGCTGCGGGCGCGCTCGCCTGCCGAGCCGGCGCTGCCAGCGCTGCGGTGGAGATCGGTACGGCTATGGCGACCACGGCAACGGGCACGAGCACGCCGACGAGCCGTCCTCTGTGCCGTCGGATACCTACGTTCATATCGGTCCTCTTCCTTGAGGCGGGCGTACTGGGCCGTCCTTGGCGCCGGGTCAGGGGCGGACGGCAAGCGGCGTGGTCCTCCCACAGGGAAGGAAACTCGCGACCCGCGGGCCTTCCCCCGGATGACCAGTGGTCAACCGCCAATATCGGTACAAAACGTGATAACTCTGGCGGATGGCCGAGCCCTGAGCGCGCACGGGAGCAGCCCGCGACGAAAACATCTCTTGACGGTGACATCCGGCTGAGTAGCGTTCGGGCCATCCCGTTTGCGCCGTCACGTCCGTTTCGACGCGGGCAGGGGGAGGCGTCATGAGGTCAAGGAAGCTTCAGCAGCTCGGCGTGCTGGTGGTCGCGTCGCTGGTGGCCACTTTCGGGGTCCAGCTCGGGGCGGCCCAGCTGTCCGTGGCCGGTGCCGCAGACCCTGGCCCACCGGCCGCCCAGCCGGCGGTGATCGGCCCTCCAGGCGTAGCGATGGCCGAGCCGATCGCCAGCCCACCGGCACCGCTGCGCCGCTCCGCGACCACACAAGCTCCCAGCAACGCCTCGTACACGCACGCACCCGGGGTCAACGCGGGCAACGACCTGTCGCCCGGCAGCGGCGACGTGATGACCACCATGACGATCTACATCGATTTCTGGCTGCCCACCGGACAGCAGTACGAGTCAACCGCGGCCGGCGACACGAACTACGAGAACCTGCTGATCCAGTGGTCGAAGGACCTGGGCGGCTCGGGGTTCCACAACCTGATCACGCAGTACAACGGCAACAACGGGACCATCGACAACAACGTGGCGTTCGGCGGTTCCTGGGTCGACACGGGGACTGCCTACCCGCACGCCGGCACTACTGCCGACCCGCTGGGTGACGGCGACATCCGGACCGAGGTGCACAACGCGGTCACGACGAACGGCTGGACCGAGGACACCAACCACATCGTCGCCGTGTTCACCGGCACCGGAATCCACGAATGCATGGGCGGCGGATCCCCGTGCACGTTCAGCGCGAGCAACGGCTTCTGCGCGTACCACGACCACTTCTCCGACGGCGGCAGTGATATCCCGTACGCCTTCATGGCGTTCGACAACTTCGTCCACGCGGCGGGGAAGACCTGCGTTGCCGGTCAGACCGGCGGAGACACCGACCCGCAGCGGAACGTCTACCCGAACGGGGACATCAACGCCGACGCCGAGGTCAACACGTTCTCGCACGAGATCATCGAGGCGGCGACCGACCCGCACCCCAACGACACCTGGACCGGACCGCTCAGCGAGATCGGCGACGCCTGCAACTTCACCTTCACACCGCGCAACGACAACGGGGCGGACGTCTTCCTCAACGGCCACGCGTACATCATGCAGCAGGAGTACAGCAACGCTGTGCACACCTGCGCCATGGACCTGCCGACCAACGGCTTCTGTGCAGGGTCGGTGAGCAAGGTGTGCGCGCCGACGACGGCGGTGACCAAGACCGTCGACAACCCGAACCCAAGAGTCGACTCAACGATCAACTACACAGTCTCGCTGAACAACGCCCATGACACGGCGGCCGAGACCAACCTGTCGCTGACCGACACAGCGCCACCGGGCTATCAGATAACGTCGGTGTCCGCACCGGGGTCGACGTCGCAAAGCAGTACGACCGGCAGCTTCACCGTCGCCTACGACACACTGCCTGTGCACCAGGCCAGGAACGTCACCGTCACCGCGACAGTGCCGGAGCAGTCAGGGACGGCCGCCACCAACTGCGGCCAGCTCGCGGGCCAAGACCTGATCGGAACCGCACTCACCGCCCAGACAACGTCCCCCTGTGCAACCACGACCCCGGTGAAGATCCCGACCGCCATCACCTACTCCAGGCCGTCCAGCGGGGACTTCAACGACCCGGTGACGCTGACCGCGACCCTGACCGACGACTCAGCCAACCCTCTCGCAGGCAAGATCCTGCACTTCACGCTGAACGGCACGGAGACGTGCGAGGGAACGACGGACGGATCGGGCATCGCCTCCTGCACCCTCACCCCGGGTGAGGCCGCCGGTCCGTACACCTTGACCGTCGCCTTCACCGACACCACCGACCCGGTGTACGACGTGTCCACGACATCGGCCGCGTTCACCGTCACCAGGGAGGAGACCACCACCGCCTACACCGGGCCGACCGTGATCCTCCAAGGCGCCTCTGGGGTGACGTTGCAGGGCCGGCTGCTGGAGGACGGCAACCCGCTGGCGCCGATCTCCGGGCGCACGCTGACCCTCAGCCTGGGTGGGCAGACCTGCACCGCGCTGACCAGCCCGTCCGGATTCGCCAGCTGCCCACTGACCTTCACCGGTCCGCTGGGTTCCGAGCCGCTGGCCGCGACGTTCGCCGGGGATGCCTTCTACCTGCCGTCCGCCGATACCAGCCAGACCGCGACCGTCTTCGCGTTCCCGGCCCGCGGCGCCTTTGCGTTGGGTGACAAGACCGTCGCGGCGGCCGGCCCCACCAGCCAGCTGACCTGGTGGGGAGCCGAGTGGGCCGGCCGCAACGCTCTGACCGCCGGAACAGCCCCACCGGCGTTCAAGGGCTTCGCCGCCACGGTGTCCTTGCCGACGACGAGCCCACCGGCAACGTGCGGTGGCCCTTGGAGCACCGCGCCCGGAAATAGCGCGTCCCCGCCGGGAACCGTACCCACCTACATGGGCGTCCTAGTGACCAGCGGCGTCGTCAAGTCCGGGAGCAACATCACGGGGAACACCGTGAGCATCATCGTCGTCAAGACCGATCCCGGATATGCGGGCAACCCCGGCCACCCGGGGACCGGCACCGTCGTCGCCACGTTCTGCTGAGCCCTGCCTTTCCCGACCCCTCAGCGACCGGGTTTCACACGAGGTCGGGGACGGGACCGGTGGAGGTGCCACATGGCCGTGCGACCGCGATCGAGTCTGTCTCTGCTGGCTGGCCTGGTGATCGCCGCTTCGCTCACCGGATGCGGTGCGGGCAGCAAGACGGCCGCGGCTCCCCCGTCCGGACACGTCACGTCGCTGACGGCGACGACGGCGACGACTGCGACGGTCACGGTGACCGAGAAGGACAAGGGCCGCACTGTCCGACTGCGCCCCGGCCAGCGACTGCGCGTCGTCCTGCACAGCACCTACTGGGCCATGAAGCCGCCGATGCACTCGCAGGTGCTCAGCCCGGACGACAACCCCGTCACCAGCCCGCAGCCGTCCGGGTGCGTGGTCGGTGGGGGCTGCGGCACCCTGACCGCCGTGTACGACGCCCTCGCAGCCGGGTCGGCGGAGCTGACCGCGACCCGAACGAGCTGCGGAGAAGCCATGGGTTGCACGGCAGCCGACGCCACATGGACGGTCACCGTGCTGGTGCACTGAACCCGGGCGCCCTCGCGTACTCCGGTCAGCCGCTCCAGCCCGGCGGGGGCGGCGGCGGTGGCGAGCCGGTCGGACCACTCGGACCCGGACCCGGTGTCGCGGGCGGGGTCGTGATGGGCCGTTCCTCGATCGCGTCCTGCAGGGTCCGGCGCCGGTTCTCGACCACGGAACGGGACTGGCTCAACGTGACGTCCCCGCCGGGTGCGCTCGGCATCGCGCCGCGCAGCCCGACGTGGGACTGCATCGACTCGACGAGCCCGTCGACTCCCTCGGACACCCTGGCCGCCTTGGCCCGTCGTTCCTGGTCCGGCGCCGCGATCCCGAGGGCGACCAGCTCGGACTTGAGCTGGTCGAGGCGCGGCCGGCTCTCGTTCCAGTACAACGTCACGGAGTCCGTGGACAGCGTTGGGCTGGCCACCGAGTCGGCCAGCGCTGTCGACACCCAGCGCGCCTCGGCAAGGTCAGCGGTGTAGCGCTCATCCCACTTGCGCCGGCGAGAGTTCCGTAGCAGCAGCCAGATCAGCCAACCGACGGCGCCAATCGCGACGATCGCCACCAGGATCCACACCCACGTCGTCGAGCTCGAGTCGGTGTCCTCCGCGGTGGCGGCACTCGCCGACGCCGGTGCGGGCTCGGAGTTCTGCGCGCCGGCGCCCGCCGTCGTCGCGGCAGCGGCGGAGCTCTCCCGGATCGGAGGCTTCGTTGTCTTTTCCGGCTTCGTCGTCTTTTCCGGCTTCGCTGACGTGGCTGGTGCGCTCTCCGGTGCGTTCGCGCTGTTCGTCGGTCGCACCGGCGCGGATCCGGACAGCCGCGGCCGACTGCTTGACCCACTGCTGCAGCCGACCACCAGGACGGCACTCAGCAGCGCCGCTGTAGCGACGGCTACCTTGCGGTGGCCGCTCATGCGGGGGGCGGGGGAGGCGGCGGACCTGCGGGACCGCCGGGTCCCGGAGGCGGAGGCGGGGTCGTGATCGGCCGTTCCTCGATCGCGTCCTGCAAGGTCCGGCGCCGGTTCTCGACCATGGAACGGGACTGGGTCACGGTGACGTCGGCGCCGAGAGCACTCGGCATCGCACCGCGCAGCGCGACGTGGGACTGCATCGACTCGACGAGGCCGTCCAGACCCTCGGACACCCTGGTCGACTTCGCTCGGCGCTCCTCATCGGGCGCTGCCGTGCCGAGGGCGACGAGCTCAGCCTTGAGCTGGTCGAGGCGCGGGCGGCTCTCGTTCCAGTACAGCGTCACCGCGTCCGAAGACAACGTCGGGCTGGCCACCGAGTCGGCCAGTGCCGTCGAAGCCCAACGCGCCTCGGCGAGGTCAGCGGTGTAGCGCTCATCCCACTTGCGCCGACGAGAGTTCCGTAGCAGCAGCCAGATCAGCCAACCCAGAGCGGCCAGCGCTGCGATGATCACCAGGATCCAGATCCAGGCAGTGGAGCTCGAGTCGGTGTCGCCGGCGGCCTCCGCGCTCGCCGAAGCCGAGGGGGTGGCGGAGGTGGCGCTCGGGGCCGGTGACGCACTCGTCGCGGCGGCGGAGGTTGCTGGCGCCGACGTCGGCGGCTTGGTCGTTGTCGGCGGCTTCGTCGTCGTGGGCGGCTTGGTCGTCGTGGGCGGCTTGGTCGTCGTCGGCGGCTTGGTCGTCGTCGGCGGCTTGGTGGTCGTGGGGGGCTTGGTGGTCGTGGGGGGCTTCGTGGTCGTCGGCGGCTTAGTCGTCGTCGGAGGCTTGGTCGTCGTGGGCTGCGTGGTGGGCGCCGCCGGTGAGCGGGTCGGGAGCGTGATGGTGATCGAGCCCGTCGGCCGTGGCAGCGTGATCGACCCGTTGCCACAGCCCGCCACCAGGGTCGCCCCGAGCACTGCCGCAACAGCAACGGCTCCCGTACGATGCGAGCTCATTCGCGCTTCTCCGATCGTGGGCGCTGCGACCCGTTGCATCCCTGTGTACGCCACCCACGATGCGGGCTCACGGCGACGCGCGGCTCACCCGTCGCGGGTAATTCACGCTACGCGGACGTAGACGTCCAGCAGGAAGTCGTCCTCGCTGTGCCTGACCACCCTGGCCAGGCCGCCGGCGTCGGCCTTCGCGGCCAGTGCCCTGTGCACGTGCTCCCCCGTCTGCGGGTAGTCGGCGACGACGTGGCGCCAGTGCACAGCGACGAGGGTGCCGTCCGCCGCCACCGAGGAAACCGCATGGTCGAGTACGAGGGCGAGATCGTCGTCGCCGAAGTAGTACAGCAGCTCGGAGAGCACCACCAGGTCGTACGTGCCGACAGCCCACTCCTCGGGCAGGCGACGGTGCTCGATCTGCACGCCGTCCCGGCCGGCGGTGCGCTCGCGGGCCTGCTCGACCGCAACCAGAGAGCCGTCGCACGCCAGCAGCCGATCGCACCGTTCGGACAGCGCGAGGGTCAGTACGCCGATCGAACAGGCCGGCTCGTACGCGCTGGCGTAGCGCTCGAGCGGCATCGAGGCCAGCGTCACCCCGTACTTGCGCTTCTCGTACCACCGGTTGGCGAAGCCCCAAGGGTCCGGGTCGTTGCCGTACATCGAGTCGAAATAGTCAGCGGGCAACGTCGTCGGATCCTGCTCTTGCGAAGACATGCGGCCAGTTTGCCCCGCCGCGAGCGTTCCAGTCCGAATTCATTCGGACGCGAGCTCTCTGAGCCGCCACGCATTGCGCACAGCGTTGCCTTCTCCGTCGTTGTTGAAGTAGGCGTAGACGTCCCGGCCGCCGACCTCCCACTCGCGCAACCGGTCGGCCCACCAGCGCAGGTCGCGGTCGGAGTAGGAACCGGCGTAGAGCTGGCCGTGGTCCGGACCGTGCAGCCGTACGTAGACAAAATCGGCCGTTGCCTCGAGCCGGCAGGGCAATTTCGCGCCGCTGATCACGCAGTAGGCGGTGCCGTGCCGACGCAGCACCTCCAACACCTCGTCGCAGTGCCAGCTCGGATGCCGAAACTCGACGACGACCCTGACCCATTCCGGTAGCCGGCCGAGGAAGTAGTCGAGCCGCGCGTCGTCGCGTTGCTGATTCGGCCCGAGCTGTACGAGGAAGGGGCCCCGTCGGTCGCCGAGCTGGTGCAGGCCCTTGCGCAGCCGCTCGACCCAGACCTCCGGCTCGTGCAACTTCTTGGCATGGGTCAGCGCTCGAGGCGCTTTGACCGACATCTGAAATCCGGGCGGCAATCGTCGCTGCCACGAGGAGAATGTCGCGTCGGACGGCCATCGGTAAAAACTCGCGTTGAGCTCGACGGTGTCGAACTGCGCGACGTAGACCGCCAGCCGGGCACGGTCCGGAGTTCCCTTGGGATAGAGGACATCGGTCCAGTGGTCGTAGCTCCAGCCCGACGTCCCGACGCGAAGGCTCAGCCGACGGCCTTTTCGAGCTCGGCCTTGTTCATCGTCGAGCGGCCCTTGACGTGCTTGCGCCGGGCCTCCTCGTACAGCTGAGCCCTGGTCCGGCCACCGGGTCCGCTGTGCGAGCGAAGGCCGCCGCGGCGGCCGGAGGAAATGTCCTGCGTCGAGGTCTTGCTGGCGGTCTTCGACTCGCCGGCCCGCGCGCGTTCCTTGTTCACCGTGCGCGCGGCGATCTCCTCGGCCGTGTCCTCGCTGCGGCCGCGGTCCTCGAGGCCTTCCTTGATGTGCTCGTACTGCCGCTCTCGCTTGTCGCTCCAGCTCCTCGGCATGGTCATGGCCTTTCGTCGATCGAGGCGTACGGGGTCCGCTTACCCGCGAGCACCAAGATCGAACGTCAGGAGCCTGCCGCGTTGAGCTGCGCTGCGATGGCGGCGGCCTGCGCGGCGGTCAAACCATCGGAGACGATCTCAGCGACTCCGCCGTCGATCTCCATAAGGATCGTCGGCGCCGACTGCACCACGCCGTTGACCACGAAGGGCGATCGCCTGTGGCCACCATGGCCCTGGCCGCGGCAAATGGCGTGACACGCCGCGGGACACGCCAATGCCCGCGCCAAGTGGCGCGAAAGGCCCACGGAAGGACTACAGACAGGGACCGGATCCTTACGCTACGCTCACCCGCGAATCCGATCGCCACCGCTTCCGGCGGCACGGAAAACGGTGGGGAGCACGAGGATGACGTCCGCGCGAGGTGCACGCCTGTCCATGGTCGCCGCCGCGACGTTGCTGCTCGGTCTGCTGGCGCCAGTCGGCACTGCCACAGCGGATCCGACGCCGCCGGGCCCCGCCTCGGTCACGATCGTCAGTCCGACGGCGGGCCAAGTGGCGAACGGTGTCCTCCACGTGACGGTCGTCGGCCACGTCGGCGCCGTGTCGGACCGGCCACGGGTGATGAGCCTGTCGTATGGCGACGACTACAACAGTTTCCTGAAGAGTGCCGACTGCGAGACGGCCGACACCGACCCGGACCCGTGGACCTGCTCGATCACCTTCACCTGGGACACGTGGAGGGCTCTGGACGGGCAACAGCTGGTCGCCGGCTTGACGGTCATGCACGACACCGCACCGAGCTCGTTCGACTACCTCTACAGCCCCTCGGTGAAGCTGCGCATTTTCCACCCGACGACGGCCCACCTCAACCGCATCCTGCGCCCCATCACCGCCGGAGCGAAATTCTGGGTGTCCGGCCACGTGGATATCCCTCACGGCAACCCCTTGAGCGGAGCGGTGCTCCTCACCTACCGACCCAGATTCGGGCCTACGCAGCAGGTCATCACGCACCTCTACCGTCTAGGGGAATTCAAGACAACGCTGACCGGAGTCTCGCCCGGCACGATTACCGCGACCGTCGTCGCCACCAAGGTCCTGGGCGCCAGCAGCTCGACAATCCAGGTGCAGGGATGGGCACACATCACCTGCACCATGCCGACCCGTGTCGCGCGAGGGCACGTCGCCTCGGGCAACTGTGTGGTGCCCTATCTCCAGAAGGGCAACACGGTGAGCATCCAGCTCCACACTCCGCTCGGCTGGCGCAACTTCGAGACCGGCGGTACGCCGACTGCCGGTCACCTGGCGTTTGCCTACCGCTTTCCCTATGCCGGCACCTATTACCTGCGCCTGGTCACCGCCGCGCACGACGGGTTCGTCAAGACGATCGGCAAGGCGATGACCGTGGTCGTCAGCTGACCCTCGGGCACTGGGTAGCGTGACTCCGGGATGAAGGGAGTCCGACGTGTCCGAGGCTGTCGTTGACCAGCGCGAGTCGGCCGACGAGGTGCCGTGGGCGATGCAAGTCGTGCTGCGCCTGGAAAAGACTGACGTCCCGACCCGTACGCAACTGTGCGAAGCCGCGGCCGCAGCAGTCGTCAGCCTCATCGCCGATCCGCGCAGCGAACCAGGCGGCCCGTGGGCAGAGTCCGTACAACGTTGGGTGGACGGGCGGATCCGCAAAATCGTCCGGCGGGCCAGGGGCGCCAAGTGGGACCTCACCGCCGAGCTCGAGCACGTCGAGGTCGACCGCGCCGGGGCACAGGTGCGGGTGTTCCTGCCCGGCCCGATGGACGAAGTGCCGGACACCCTGGCGAAGCTGCAGCTCACCGGGTCCGAGCCACCGGACGAGGGCAGCCCCGCGGCGGTGCACCCGGACGGGGTGACGGTGTACGTGACCCCCGAGGTGTCGATGACCGTGGGCAAGACGGCGGCTCAGTGCGGTCACGCCGCCCAGCTCGCCTGGCGGGTGATGACGCCGGAACGTCGAGAAGCCTGGTCCGGCGCAGGTTTTCCCGTACGAGTGGAACAGCCTGATCGTGCGGCATGGGCGCAGCTGGCGGACGAGGCGCCGGTCAGTGTCACCGACGCCGGCTTCACCGAGATCGCTCCGGGCACCGTCACCACGCTCGCGACCTGGGACGGCCACGAGCAGGACATCCACCGCACGTACTAGTCGCTCATGCACCGGCTGGGCGCGCGTGCTCCCCTGGCCCCGCCTTCCCCGCCGATCTTGCCGAAGTGCACGTCATCCGGCCCGAAATGACGTGCACCTCGGCAAGATCGGCCGGAAGTGTGCGCGGGTTGCGCGTGGGTGGCCCGTCAGGACACCGCCTCCGAGACGTCGTCGGCCTCGAAGCAGGTGCCCGGCGCGGCGTTGCTGAGGTAGGCGGTCAGGTCCAGGTCGTCTCCCGCAGCAGTCGGTGTGTACGGCAGCGACACCTGCGACCACGTGGTGGTCAACGTTGCCGTCACCGTCTTCTGCCCCACGTTGGTCGACCCGCTGTACTCCCGTATTCGCAGGGTGAGCTTGGCCCCGGCCGTCGGCGCCTTCACCCACAACGAGGCGGTGTAGGTGCCGCCGTCGGTCTTGGCAACGGAGTCCGGCGAGTCGTTCAGGGTGCAGTCGGCCGCCGTCGTGCTGGTCGTGTTGGCGAGGATCGCGGCGTAGGTGCCGGTGTGCCCGTCGGCGACGCGGTTCAGCGTGATCCCGGTGCGGCCGCCCACGTTCCACCCGGTCGTCGCGGTCTCGAAGCCGCCGTTGGTGACGAAATTGGTCCCGGCCGCGATCAGCACCTTGACCGACTTCGTCGTCGTGGTCACCTGCCCCGCCGTGTCGGTCACCGCGACGCTGACCGTGTAGGTCCCGATGTTGACGTAGGTGTGCTGGGCCGTCGCGCCGGACTGCGGACCGATGACCGTACCGTCACCGAAGTCGAACCGGTACGACGCGATGGGCGTCGGCCCGGTGTCCGTCGATCCGGACGCGTCCGCGGTAACCAGCGTCGGCGCCCGGCCGGTGGAGGGCGTCACGGCAAGGACGGCGACCGGTGGTGGGTCGTCCAGAGAAGTCACCGTGACGGAGGACGTGTTGGTCTGGCCGCTGCCGTCGGTCACGGTGACGACCAGCTGATAGCTGCCGGGGTTGAGGTAGCGGTGGCTCGCCGTCGCCCCCGCCTGCGGGCCGGCCGTGCTGCCGTCGCCGAAGTCGAACGCGTACGTCGCGATGCCGTGGTCGTCCGTGCTCGTCGACGCGTCAGCGGTCACCGACAGCGGCGCCGGACCGGTGGCCGGCCGCACCGTGAGCTTGGCGACCGGTGGCTGATCGTTGACCGACGCAGTGACCGCGCGGGTCGCGACCGAGGTCTGCCCACCGGTGTCGGTCACCCTGGCGGTCACGGTGTACGTGCCCGCGGTGGTGTAGACGTGCGTCGCCGTAGCACCGCTCTGCGGCCCGGCACTGGCGCCGTCGCCGAAGTCGAAGGCGTACGACACGATGCCGTGGTCGTCGGTGCTCGTCGACGCGTCCGCCGTCACGGTCAGCGGCGTGGTGCCGGCGCTCGGCGTCACGGTCAGCCCGGCGGTCGGCGGCAGGTCAGCCTGGGCAGGCGTCACCGTCACTGTCGCGCTGGCCGTCGCCGGCCGACCGGCGGTGTCGGTCACCGTCACGGTCACGGTGTACGTGCCGGCGTTGACGTAGGTGTGCGTCGCGGTGGGATTTGCCTGCGCTGCAACCGTTGTCCCGTCGCCGAAGTCGTACGCGTACGAGGCGATCGGCGTGGCGTCGGAGTCGCTCGAGGCCGATGCGTTGGCGGTGACCACCAGCGGCGCCGCGCCGGTCTGGGCCGACAGGCTGAGCGCGGCCGTCGGCGGGTTGTCGTGGTCCGGCGGCGCAGCGATCGTCACGCTGTCCAGCACCGAGCCCTGAGTGCAGGTGGTGTCGTCCTGCGGTGTCGCCGGCCCGCAGATGGCCTGCACGGTAAGCGATGTGGACGTCACGTCAACCGCCACGTGCTCGAGGTGCATGGCCCGGAACGCCGTCCGCGGGTCGGTCGCCGTCCACGGCGGCTCGAGGGTGGAGCCGCCGCCGGACACCGTGATGTTGACCACGCCGTGGATCGGCGCATAGCGCTCGTAGTCGTGCGAGTGCCCGTTGAGGTTGAGCACGTACTTCGAGTACTTGTCGCCCAGCGCGTTGAGGACCGTCACGAGGCGTGGGTCACCGGTGTGTGCACCCGTCGAGTACGCCGGCCGGTGCCCGTACGTCACGATGTAGTGGATGCTCGGGTCTGCCTGCGCCGCCGCCATGATCGAGTCGGCCACGCCCTGCCACTCCGGCCAGGTCGCCGAGGTGTACGGCTCGGGGTAGCTGATGAAGCGCACGCCGCCGGCGTCGAACCAGCCCCAGTCGTCGCCGCAGCAGCCGAGGCTCGGTGCGCCGGTGGAGGCGTGCTGGTTCTGGATCAGGAACCGGCCCTTGTAGTTGCGCAGGTCGTCCCCGACCGCCTCCCACTCGTGGTTGCCCCAGACCGGCATGTACGCGGCCGACCGGCTCCACCCCATCACGTCGTTGAAGTGCTGGTCCGCCGCGTTCTGCCGGTGCGCCTCGGCGTAGGTCAGGTCGCCGAGCGCGAGCACGAAGCTCGGCTGGTCCAAGGCGATCTGGCCCTGCGTGGTCCCGACGTTGGGGTAGGTCACCGAGTCGCCGATGTCACCCTCGGCGTCGAAGCGGAAGGCGCCGGTCGGCTCGGTGGTGAAGGTCGCGTCCGGGGAGCCGCCGATCGAGTAGTGGTACGTCGCCCCGGGAGCGAGGCCGCTGATCACCGCCTCCCAGAACGGCCCGGTCGAGGAGTACGGCATCGGGTTGGGCGCTGAGCCGGTGACGGTCGAGCCGTACGCGGACGTGGTCCCGTACCGGATCGTGCTCGGACCGCCGCGCCAGTCGAATGCCACGGAAGTGCTTGATGCGTAGGTGTAGTGGACTTCGTCGACGGTGGTGTCACCGACGGCGACCGAGGCGGTGGCGGTGTCCGTCAGCCCCTTGGTGTCGGTGACCGTGACGGTGGCGACGAAGCTGCCGCCAGCGGTGTAGGTGTGCGTCGCGGTGGCGGCCGGCTGCGGCCCGACCGGTGCGCTGCCGTCGCCGAAGTCGAAGGTGTACGAGGCGATCGGCGAGCTGCCGTCAGTGTCGGTCGAGCCGGAGGCGTCCGCGACCACGTGCAGCGGCGCAGCACCGGCGGACGGCGTGAGGCCGAGCACCGCCGACGGCGGCCGGTCGACGGCGGTGGCGTTGACCGTGGCCGTCGCCGTACTGGCCT
Source organism: uncultured Actinomycetota bacterium (assembly GCA_963797535.1). Lineage (GTDB taxonomy): Bacteria > Actinomycetota > Actinomycetes > JAWWOL01 > JAWWOL01 > JAWWOL01. Next base: position 602,088 of record CAWCPQ010000005.1, read on the forward strand.
TCCCGCTGCTGTCGGTCACGGTGACCGTGACGGTGAAAGTGCCTGCTGTGTCGTAACTGTGCTGCGCGGTGGGGTCGACCTGCGGTCCGGTGGTGGTGCCGTCGCCGAAGTCGAACGCGTACGTCGCGATGCCGTGGTCGTCGGTGCTGGCCGAGGCGTCGGCGGTCACCGCAAGCGGCACGGTGCCCGAGGCGGGCGTCACCGAAAGGCGTGCGACCGGGGGCAGGTTCGGCTGGTACTCAAGGGCACCCCGGTCGTCGTAGGTCCGCGGGCCGATCCCGATGTCGGGCGTGCTGGGGTCGTCCACCCTGGCCTGACCGTCGAAGTCGGTGGCCGGCTCGTCGGGAGCGCTGGACGCGGCCGAGTCGATGGCCCGCGAGCCGGCCTTGAGGTGGAAGTCGCCGGTCGAGGGCGAGACCCACTGCGGGTCGCCACCGTTCTGGTTGTCCAGGCCGTGCGTCTCCTGGCCGGTGGCGGTCGCCAGAGCGCTGAGGGTCGTGTACTGCTTGCTGCCCCAGGTGACCATCGTCCCCGGCGAGCTGAGGTAGGTCTCGTCGTAGTCGAGCGTCGTGCCGGGAGTCGAGTTGACGTCGACCCGGATGTCGCCCTTGGTCGTCGCGCTGGACAGGCCACTGTCCACGCTGATGTTGTTGCGCAACGTCGCGCCGGTCGACGGCTTGGCCGCGGAGCCCTCGACGTTGATGCCGGAAGTGACGTTGCCGTACACGCTGTTGGACACCACGACCGTGTTCGTCGAGTTGAGGACGTCGATGCCGTGATCGCCGTTGGCGTAGGACACGTTGTCCGTCACGACGCTACGGTCCGCGCCGTTGTAGAGCTGGATGCCCGAGTCCTCGTTGCCGTACGTCCGGTTCAGCTCGACCACGTTGTCGGGCGAGCGGACGTCGATGCCGGTGGCCGCGCGGGTGTACTGCCTCGCGTTGCCGTACGAGGTGTTGCCGCGGATGTCGTTGCCGGTGTTCCCGGTCGAGAGGTAGATGCCGGTGTCGGTGTTCTGGTAGGTGGTGTTGCCCATGATCAGCGAGTCGGTCGTGTTGAGCAGGTAGATGCCTTGCGCCGACGAACCGTTGACCGGCTGGCCGCTGCGGGTCACGTGGTTGGCGTCGAGGGTGATGTGCGCCGCGTACTTGAGGTAGATGCCGTACTGCGTCGTACCGCTGACCGTGAACCCGGTGATCCGGATCCAGCTGGTCGCGGTGGTCGCCGTGCCGCTGACCGTGAAGCCGTGCAGCTGGCCGGTCAGGGTCACGGCGGCGCCCGGCTCGGGGCTGAAGGTGATCGGCGAGGTGGCGGTGCCCGAGTGGTTGACCGTGACGTTCTCGTTGTACGAGCCCGCCGCCACCTGGACGGTGTCCCCCGGCTGGGCGGCCGCGGCGGCTGCCTGGATCGTGCAGTACGGCGCAGCGAGGCTGCCGGTGCCGGTGTTGGTGCAGGCGGTGGCGTGCTCGTCGACGTGCCGGGTGACGCCGGGGGTTGCGTTTGCCGGGCTGAGCGGCAGCAGTGCGCTCAGGGTCAGCGCGGTGATGGCCGCGGTCAGCGCTCGTATCGTGCGCATGGGCATGGTCGACATGCGGCTTCTCCGGTCCTCGCGCGGCTGCGCACCTACGGAGATTGAAAGGGGGCCTGCCCGGGGTTGCCTCAGCCGTACGGCGTACCCGATCTACGTCAGGTCCCGGGAATGCCGTCGGCGTCGGCCTCCTCGTAGCTGTGCCAATGTCTTATTCGCGACACGGTTGTTGATTCGCCCATGCTGACGGGGAGGACAGGTGAGCCTGGACCAGTTCTACGAGGCCCTGCTGGTGGGCGGGCTCGTGGTCCTGGTCAGCGTGGCCGCCACCAAGGTCGCGTCCCGGGTCGGTCTGCCGAGCCTCCTGCTGTTCCTCGCCCTGGGGGTGCTGCTCGGCGAGGACGGCTTCGGCGTCAGGTTCGACGACGCACAGCTCGCTCAGAACCTGGGTACGGCCGCACTGGCCGTCATCCTCATCGAGGGTGGCCTGTCGACCCAGTGGGACGACATCCGCGAGGTGCTCGTACCGGCGGGGATCCTGGCGACTGCCGGCGTGGGGATCAGCACGGCGGTCACGGCGGTGGCAGCGCACCTGCTGCTCGGGTTCAGCTGGCAGCTGTCGTTGCTGCTGGGAGCAACGGTGTCCTCGACCGACGCCGCAGCAGTGTTCTCGATCCTTCGGGTCGTCCCGCTGCCCAAACGCATCGCCGGGCTGTTGGAGGCCGAGTCCGGGTTCAACGATGCGCCGAGCGTCATCCTCGTACTCCTGTTCAGCGAGACTCCTTTTGATCCGACGGCCGGGGATTTTCTCGGTCACCTAGTACTCGAGCTGGTCGGCGGTGCGGTGATCGGGATCGGCGTCGGCTGGGCGGGTGCGCGGGTGCTGTCGCGGATGGCGCTGCCGGCGTCCGGGCTCTATCCGCTGGCCACCTTCGCCTTCGGCGCCGTGGCCTTCGCCGCCGCCGGCACGGTTCACACCAGCGGCTTCCTCGCTGCCTACCTGGCCGCGCTGGTGCTGGCCAATGCCGGCTTGCCGCACCGGGCCGCGATCCGCTCGTTCGCCGAGGGGCTGGGCTGGCTCGCTCAGATCGGGCTGTTCGTGCTGCTGGGCCTGCTGGTCTCGCCGTCCCAGCTGCCGAAGGCGATCGTGCCCGCACTCGTCATCGGCCTGGTGCTGCTGCTCGTGGCCCGCCCGTTGTCCGTGCTGCTGGGGCTCGCTGCGCTGCGGTTCCCGTACCGCGAGCAGGCTTTCATCGCCTGGGCCGGCCTGCGCGGCGCGGTCCCCATCGTGCTCACCACCTTCGCCATCGTCCGGGGCGTCCCGCGCAGCGACGACCTGCTCAACATCGTCTTCCTGCTCGTGGTGGTGTACACCCTCATCCAGGGGCCGACGCTGGCTCCGCTGGCCCGGGCCCTGCATCTGTCGCCGCGCGACGTGACCCGCGAGATCACGGTCGAGGTTGCGCCCTTGGACGTGCTCGACGCCGAGCTGCTGACCATCACCGTGACCCCCGGCTCCCTGCTGAACGCGGTCACGATCCTCGAGCTGGCGCTGCCGAGCCCCGGCGTCGTGACCCTGATCGTTCGCGACCGCCAGACTTTCGTCCCCGAGCACGACACGGAGATCCACACCGGTGACGAGCTGCTCATCGTCACCACCCGCCACCAACGCGACGCCACCGAACACCGGCTACGCGCCGTCAGCCGCAAGGGGCGCCTCGCGCACTGGCTGGGCGAGTACGGCCAGCCGGGGTGAGTACGAGTGGGCTCAGTGCAGCCGTTCGCGCAGGCCGGTGGCCCGTGCCGCCGGCCGCGCGATCGAGGCGAGCAGCGCGTCTGCCGAGCCGATGATGCGGACGAACTTCTCCGCCCTGGTGACGGCGGTGTAGAGCGTCTCCCGCGTGCTCAACGGCGAGTCGGCGGCTGCCAGGAGGACGGTCACCCCGCGGAACTCGCTGCCCTGACTGCGGTGCACGGTCATCGCGTGCAGCCGGCGGGTGGCACCGAGACGACTCAGGGGTACGGGGATCGGCGCACCTCCGCGGCCGAAGACCGCGATCAGGGCGTGCCCCTCGCGTACGACGACTCCGGTGTCGCCGTTGAACAGGTTGATCTCGTAGTCGTTCTGCGTCACCAGCAGGGGTTCGCCGACGTAGTGGCCGTCGCCCCGGACCTCCACCGGGTGCGCGGCGGCGATCCAGCCCGAGGTCAGCGCGCTCCAGTGCTGCACGCCGCGCGGCCCGCGGCGGTGGGCGCACAGCACCCGGTGCAGCTCCAGCGCTTTCAGCGCGGCGGCGTGGTCGCCTCGCTCGGCGGCATCGTGCAGCGCCGCGCCGAACTCGTCGATGTCCGCGCGGAGGCCGACCAGCTGCTCGAGCGGTTGGCTGGGCGTCGTCGGCGACCTCGACGAGCTCCACGCTCGCGCTGCCCGACCGCAGCAGGGTCAGCGCGGCCTCGCCGTCGCCGTCCCTGATTGCGGTTGCGAGGGCGTGGATGTCGCTGGCAGCCGTGAATCGACGGTTGACCGTCAACGCGCGTGACCCCGTCGGACAGGGTGGCCGGGCCGGGTCGTTCGATCACCGTGGCCGTCGGCAGCACGGCTCGCAACGCTGTCGCGAATCCGGTGGTACGGGTGCCCAGCGTCGTGCGGTCGACCAGGTCGCCGAGCACGGCGCCGGCCTCCACCGACGCCAGCTGGTCCGGGTCGCCGACCAGGATCAGCCGGGCCGACGGCCGCAGCGCCTCGAGCAGCCGGGCCATCATCGTCAGCGACACCATCGAGCTCTCGTCGACGACGACCACCTCGTACGGCAACCGGTTGTGCGCGTCGTGCCGGAACCTCGTCCGCGCACCGGGTCGCCAGCCGAGCAGCCGGTGCAGCGTGGTCGACGGCAGCTCGCCGAGCGCGGCCTGGTCCTCGGCGCCGAGCTGGGCGGTCGAGGAGCGCACGGCCTCCTGCAGCCGGGCCGCCGCCTTGCCGGTCGGCGCCGCGAGGGCGATCCGGCAGCTCGGGTCCTGCTCGCGCAGCAGGGCCAGCAGCCGGGCGACCGTGGTCGTCTTGCCGGTGCCGGGACCGCCGGCGAGCACGCTGATCCGGGACAGTGCGCACACCGCGGTGGCCAGCTGCTGGTCGCCGTCGTCGGCCAGCGGGAACAGCCGGGTGAGGCCCGCAGCGAGAGTGGCCGAGTCGATGTCTTCCGTTGGTACGGCGGATCTTTCGAGCAGCTCGCGGGCGACCAGCGCCTCCTGGTCCCAGTAGCGGGTCAGCCACAGCCGCGAGCCGACCATCCGCAGCGGGCCGCCGACGAGCGGGCTGGCCGCGCACCGCTCGACCCAGTCCTCCGGCCACTGCAGCGCGATCTCCGGCTCCCGCGGGTCGTCGTCCTCGTCGTCGTCGCGGCTCGTGGTCTCGGGCGCGGTCAGCAGGTCGAGGACGACCGAGCCGTGCCGGGTCGAGCGGACGACGAGGGCGACGGCGAGGAGTACGGCCTCGTCGGTCTCGCCGGCGAGCACGCCCGAGCCGCTGGGCGACGTGGACGTCGGCGGCGCTCAGGACGCCGGCCACGTTGAAGTCGCGCAGGAGTCCGTCGGCGCCGAGCACCTGGTCGGCCCCGTACGACGTCATGCCTTGCCTGCCAGCAGATCCGAGGCCGCGGTGACCAGGCTGCTCGACGGGTCGCCAGCTGAAGACTCCCGGCGCCGAGCCGTCGGCGCAGGTGACGCCGGGGCCGGACATGCCGCGGAGGAAGAGGTAGAGCACGCCGCCGAGGTGGGTGTCCGGGTCGTAGTCGGGCTGGCGCCAGCGCAGGTAGCGGTGCAGCGCCACGTTGTAGAGCAGCGCCTGCAGCGGGTAGTGCGCCTCGATCATCGCGTCGGCCATCGCGTCGGGGCGATAGCTCCAGGCGGTGAGCGGCTCGTCGTACCGGCCGAGCCAGTTGGTCTTGTAGTCGGCGATGACGTAGCGGGGTCCGGCTGGTCCGGAACACCGCGTCGATGCTGCCGCCGAGGTAGCCGCGCAACGGGGTCGGCTCGAGCTGCGCCAGGGCATCGGCGTACGGGGCCAGCGGGCCGGTCGGGGCAGTGCTCGCGCCACAGCGGTACGAGGTCGGCGAGCACGACCTTGGCGGCGGTCGGGGTGTCGCCACCGGCGAGCGGCAGCTCGAAGTCCAGCTCTGCCAGGCGATCTCGTGTCGCGATGTCGCGCAGGGCGGCGCCGTCCAGGAGCGGTCCCAGCGGGGTGGCGAGCGCGGTGAGGACCGCCTCGGTCAGCACGTCGACGTCGACGGCGGGACCGCTGCGAGCGACCTGCTTGGCGACCGCGGCGCGGATCTCGTCGTCGCTGCAGGGATGTTCGAGCAGCTCGAGCACACTGTGTACGAGGGTGCCGAACCGCGCGCCGCCGCCGAGCGAGTCCCACCGCGACGTGCACCAGCCGCAACGCGTCGTCGGGCGACGGCGCCGCCGGGTCGAGGGCCGGCAGGTCGGACAGGTCGGCCTCGTCGTCGGTCTGGCTGATCTCCGGCTCGCTGCCCATCCGGGCGCGTCGTGGGCTGCGGCGGTGAGGGCGCTGTAGGAGGTACGCCGCCAGCCGAGGTCGAGCCCGCGGCCGAGAACCGCTGCAGCCAGGGCACTCTGGGCCTGCGGCGGGCGGCGACCAGCTGGTCGGCGGCGCGAGCAACGACCGGCTCGACGGCGAGACCGCCCTTGCTGCGCGGCGGCCCTGGCGTCGAACGCCGCGCGCGCAGTCGGCGTCCGTCGGCACCTTGATCGTGGTCGGCGCCACCGTCGCGGGGTCGTTGTGCAGCAGCAGCCGGTGCAGCGGCGCGGTCGGGGTGTTGGACGTCGGCGCCCACCACAGCACCAGGTGCGACTGCGCCCGGGTCATCGCGACGTAGGTGAGCCGCAGCTCGTCGTCGGTCTCCTCGCGCTTGTGCTCGTTGACGTGCGCGTTCCAGTCGGTGCTGCCGCGGCCGCCGACGTCCCTGACCCGGCGGCCCTGGTCGTCGTGGAAGACGGCCGTCGCGGGTTCCTTGCCCGGCCAGTGATTCCACGCGTACGGCACCATGCACGACCGGGAACTCGAGGCCCTTGCTGGTGTGCACGGTGAGGATCTGTACGGCTGCCGCGTCGGAGTCGAGCCGCCGGCTGCGCTCGACCACGGCGTCGCGCTCGGCCTCCTCGCGACGCCGGCGCAGCCACGCGCTCAGCGTGGTCAGGCCGAGCTGGCCCTGCAGCGCGGCCTCGTACAACGCCTGGGCGATGTGCCGCAGGTCGGTGAGCAGCCGCTCGCCGCCGACCTGGCCGAGCAGCCGCTCCTGCAGCCGCTGCGACAGCGACACCGCCTCGAACAGCGCCGCGACGCCTCGCTCGTCGAGCACCCGGATCCACTCCCGGAGCAGCTGCGCGAGCGCGTCGGCTTCTTCGTCGCCGCGCTCGGCCAGGTCGACCGCGGTCAGCCCGACGAAGCAGCTCAGCGCCAGCCGGCGTACCCGAGTGGTCCGGTGCGGTTGCTCGAGCGCCTCCAGCAGCAGCTGCCACTCGTCCGCGGCCGTCGGTGCTGAAGACGCTGGTCCGCCCGGTGACGACGACCGGGACGCCGGCGGCGCGCAGGTGAGCGCTGACGACCTGGGCCTCGTTGTTGGTCCGTACCAGCACCGCGATGTCGCCCGGCTGCACCGGCCGGTCCGGGTCGCCGTTGCGCGGGTGCAGCACAGCGCCGCCGGTGAGCATCGAGACCACCTCGGCGGTCAGGTCGGCGGCGACCGCGAGCCGGGCGCTGCCGGCCGTGGCCACGCTGCCGTTCTTGACCAGCTGCAGACCGTCGCGGCCGAGCACCCGCAGCCGTACGGGAGCGGGGTGGCCGGCGACGGTGACCAGCCGGCCGTCGTGCACAGCGGAGACCGGCACCACCCGGATACGCGGATCGCCCAGGGCCGCGCCGCCGAAGACGGCGGCCAGCCCGTCGAGCAGGGCGGCATCGGCGCGATAGCTGATCGGCAGGGTGCTCACGGTGCCGGCGGCTGCCACGGCGTCGAGGTAGGCGAAGACGTCGGCGCCGCGGAAGCCGTAGATCGCCTGCTTGGGGTCGCCGATGAGCACGAGGGTCGCGTGGCCGTGGAACGGCTCGCGCAGGATCTCCCACTGCACCGGGTCGGTGTCCTGGAACTCGTCGACCAGCACGATGCGATAGCGGGCGCGCAGCCGGGACAGCGCGGCTTCCTTGCTGCCCGGATCGGTGAGTACGGCGGCGAGGCGCAGCTGCAGGTCGTCGAAGTCGATCAGGTGCTGGCGCCGCTTGCGCTTGTCGACCTCGGCCTGCACGGCGGCGGCGATGCGGGCGCGCAGGCCGGGCACGCCGTCGGCGTCCGTGCCTCGGCAACAGGGTGGAGGTGCGGTCGTTGGCGGCGGCGGTGGCCAGCGCGCGGAACTCGTCGGCGCTGAGCTCCGGCGCCTCGGCGCCCGGCCGTCCCCACGGCGCAGGTAGAGGTCGTCGGCCACCTCGCGGACCAGGTCGGAGACGTCCTCGACGAGTACGGCGTCGGGGTCGAGATCGCCAGCAGTTCCCAGCGCCAGCAGCATTTCCTGGCAGAAGCCGTGGGTGGTGGTGACGGTCGCGGCGTCGAAGGAGGACAGCGCCTCCTCGAGCCGTCGGCTGCGCAGCGCCAGCTCGTCGGGGTCGACGGCGGCGAGCTGCTGGAGGACCTCGTCGGCGGGGTCGATCGGGCCGAGGATGCCGTCGCGGGCGCTGACGAGCCGTTCCCGTACCCTCTCGCGCAGCTCGCGGGTCGACTCCCGGCTGAAGCTGACGACGAGCAGCTGGTCCATCGTCGCGACGCCCTCGGCGACGTAGCGGGTGACCAGCGCGGCGATGGTGAACGTCTTGCCGGTGCCGGCGCTGGCCTCGAGCACGGTGGTGCCGGTCGGCAGCGGCCCGAGCAGGTCGAAGGAGCGCGGTCACAGCCGGCCCTGCTTCTCGGCGTCGAGCAACGGCTGCCAGAGCTGGCGGGCGAGCTGGCCGAACCGGTGCGGCTCGTCGGAGAACGGCTCCCCCGGCCACGCGGCGGCCTCGATGAGCGCCTCGATCGGCGCCCGCTGCCCGAGCACCAGGCCGTAGGCGGCGTCGGACTGCTCGCCGGGGAACCGGTCGCCGTCGACCCACTGCTTGTCCGCGACGATCAGGGCGTCGGCCGGGTCGCTGCCGCGGTTGCGAGTGGACGCGTAGTCGGCGCTGGACTTGACCGGCAACGGCAGCGGAGCCTGCAAACCCTTGCGGTACAAGGCAACCAGGTCCCGTACGACGGTCTCGGCAGTGTCGGCGGAGACCGGCCCGAGCGTGCTCGACCAGGCGTCCTTGCCGACGGTGATGGCCTGCCACTCGCGGTCGGGATGGGCGACGGTGAGGGCGACCAGGTCGACCCAGGCGTGCAGGCGGTGCCGTGGGCCGAGCGTCGACGGGGTGAGGGTGAGCAGCACGTCGCCGCGGACGCCGGCGACGGTGCCGGTGAGCCGGGTGCCGTCGTGCAGGTCGAGGTCGACGTCGTAGGACTCCGGCTCGAGCAGCCGCAGGTTGGTGGTGGCGGCGAGCAGCGCGTCGACCTTGCGGTCGATGTCGCGCAGGATCGCGATGCCGAGCGGGCCGGGCGGCAGCTGGCCGCGGGCGCGCTCGGCGGCGATGCAGGCGTTGCGGTCGACGCCGGCGAGCCGCTCGGTGAGCATCCGGTCCTGGATGCCCCACTTCTGCAGCGCGTCGAGCTCGACCGGCATCGCGTCCTCGGGCTCGTCGTCGGACATGGCGTTGTCGACGCTGAGCCGCTGGCGGAGGAACTGCCGGGCCGGGTTGGCGAGCAGCCGCTGCAGGTCGGTGAGCTCAACGTCCTTGCTGGGCAACGGATCCAGCGCATCGGCGAGGAACGCGGGCTGCTCGGTACGGGGATGGGCGGCGGCCCGGGCGCCGGCGAGGGCGAGCCGGTCGAAGCTGAACGGCCCCGGCGTGCCGAGGGTGGCGTCGGTGAAGTTGCGGGCGTCGAAGGGCTGCAGCGGATGGCGAGTGGTGATGGCGTCCCGTACCCGAGAGCCGTCCTCGGTGGTGGCGGTGCGGTCGAAGGCGTCGAGCAGCTCGCCGAGCGGTACGGCCGGCGGGATGGTGGCGCCGGTGCGGTCGTCGGCGCCGGAGTAGACGATGACCAGGTGCTCCTCGGCGGCGCAGACGGCGTCGAGCAGCAGCTGCCGGTCCTCGCTGCGCGGGTCGCGCTCGCCGATCCACGGGTCGCGGGCGAGCACGTCGTCGCCGTCGCGGACGCTGTTGCGCGGGAACGTGCCGTCGTCGAGGCCGAGCAGGCAGACGACGCGGTGGGGTACGGAGCGCATGGGCACGAGGGTGCAGACGGTGAGCGTGCCGGTGCGGAAGCTCGACCGGGTGGGGCGGCCTTCGAGGGCGTGGGTGAGGAGTACGCGGACGTCGGCGAGCCCGATCTCGACGGTGCTGTCGGCGGCGGCCTCGGCGATGTCGGCGAGCTCGTCGTTGAGCTGCAGCTGCTGCCAGGCCTGGTCCTCGGTGGTGGCTGCCAGGCTGAGGACGGCGTCCTTGAGCCCGGCCATCCAGTCGGCGGCGGTGTGCTTGTGCCTGGTAGAGCCGCTGGAGGCTGTGCAGCCGGTCGACCAGCTCGGCGAGGCGGCCGACGAGGTCGATGTCGGCGCTGTCGACGTCGTCGACGGGGACGACGTCGCCGAGCCCGACGACGTCGCCCTCCATGGCGACGCCGAGCAGCAGCCGGTCGAGCCCGGCCCGCCAGGTGCCCTGCTCGACGCCGCCCATCTGCCAGGTCGTGCGGTGCTCCTGGTCGAGGCCCCAGCGGATGCCGCTGCCGGCGACCCAGCCGCGGAGCCGGTCGAGCTGGTCGTCGTCGAAGCCGAACCGCTGCCGTACGGCGGTCCGCCCGGCGAGGTCGAGCACCTGGGACGCGGTGACCCGGGCGGTGCCGAGCTCGAGCAGGTGGGAGAGCACCTCGAGCAGGCTGTTGGTCTGTCGTAGCGAGCGGTCGGCGAGCCGGACCCGCAGCCTGGCGGCGGGGTGCGGGGCGTCGTCCTCGGCGCCGAGGGAGAACGCGGCGGCGATCAGCGGGGCGAACGTCTCGACGTCGGGGCACATGACCAGGACGTCGCGTGGTTCGAGGGTCGGGTCGTCCTTGAGCAGGCCGAGGATGACCTCGCGGAGGACCTCGACTTCTCTGGTACGGCCGTGGCAGGCGTGGACCTGGACGCTGCGGTCCTTGGCGTCGAGCGTCGGCGGGTTGTCGCGTACGGCGTCGTCGGCGAGGTCCTGCTTGAGGTGGCCGAGCAGGGTGTCCGGCTGCTGGCGGCGACGGGTGGTGGATGTCCTGGGCGTCGGGGGCGTGCTTGCGGAGCAGCAGCTGCAGCTCGAGCAGGTCGCGGGACATGGACGCGAGCAGCGGGTTGCGCAGCGTGGACCTGGTGGTGTCGTCCGCGCGCCGGGTGACCAGGGGCGCGTTGGCTTGGCCGCCTCCCAGAGCGCTGGGGAGGGGTGGTTGAGCCAGAGGTGTACGTCGCGGTGCTCGGCGAGGGCGGCGAGGATCTGCAGCCTGGCCGGCGAGATCCGGGTGGCGCCGAAGACGGAGAGCCGCTCGGGCAGCGGGCTGAGCTCGGGGTGCGCTCGGAGCTGGGCGCAGGTGTCGTCGAGCAGCTCGGCCGGGCTGGGCGTGCCGAGGTGAGCGCGGAGCGCGCGCCAGAGGGCGGCCTGCCAGCGGAGGTCGTCGGGGAGCGGGGAGCCGTCGCCGACCTCGTCCCGGCCGGCGGCCCAGGCCTGGAGCATCTGCGGCCGTGACTGCCCGTACGCGTCGAACGAGCGGGCGAGCCGGGTGGCGACGGCCAGCCGGCGCCCCTTGTCGTCGTCGCCCTCGCCGAGGTGCTGGGTCAGCGAGCCGCAGCCAGGGCGCGTCGGCGTTGGCCTCGATGACCTCGAGCAGCGGCCAGGTCAGCGGAGGCCGGAGCCCACCGCTCGACGCTCAGCGCGTGCTCGGGCGAGACGGCCTGAGCGGTGTCGTCGAGCATCCGGATCGGCGAGGGGAACAGAACGTTCGCGCACACCCCGTCGCCGTCGGCCGCGCCGAGCACATGCGCCAGCCGC